>JAHHIJ010000038.1 GCA_019358985.1 Tolypothrix brevis GSE-NOS-MK-07-07A
TTGGACGTGACTAGGCTCATCGCTGAGTCTTTTCCGTGAGAGTAGCGGGTATGAATCCGCTAGGGAAGTCGGCTTCCCTTTCTAAACAACCTTTTCGGGTCGCACCCCTGTTCCCAGCTTCACCCTGTAAGAATTGAGCTTACTCAGTGTGGGCAGGTAAGGAGTCACGCTTGAATCTAGCGGGTAGGGCTTTCACCTACATCAATCTGAGAGTTCAACCTCAGTAGTCGTCTACATTGGTTGGTTAGTATATGTACGGACTGGCTACCGTGATTCTACTAACAACGAATCGCACTACCTTTGTAGTTGTGCCATTCAGAACGCAGTTTACTCCGAATGTTTTGCACGGATTTTTTACTGGGTTTGATTAGCAGTTTTAATCCGGTTTTACTGGTAGAGACTTGGTATTGTCTAATATTGAATCCGAGAAAGTCAAATCCTTCATTTAGATGGATTATTTTTGTCTTTTCATCTGATAGGGTAAGCCCAGGGGGCTTACCCTATCAGAGAGGATTTTGACTGCATTTTCTGCATCTTCTTTGGACTCACAGAAGACAACAAAGTAGAGTAGGCGACCAGCGAGTTACTAAAAGCACTTTTCTGTTCGCCCCTCCCCGAACCGGACTTGCGCCTTTCGGAGCATCACGGCTCTCCAGTGTTTACATGTCGGTAGTATTTCTTTGTTTTACGCATCCTGCATGGATGGACATGTGGCATTGACGACACACTACTAAAGTTTTGCGTTGTCGTGTTGCCATAATTTCGACCCAGTAGGGTGGTGGGGTTCTTCCTTTCTTGTGTAAATCCTTAAGCGCTGAACCAAGGCATACTCAAAACTGACTTGGGGTTGCCATAAACCCAAAATACTAATGCGACCACCACGGCTACCAACTTGTGCCATTTGTTTTTGGCTACCGATGCGACTGTAAGTGTAACTAACGGGACTCCAACGACAACACCCAGACTCATCAAGATATTTAAGCTCAACATAACCCTCTACTGCCGCTTGTTTTAGGGTATCTAGGTCTGCTTGCTTAAGTAGTCGTTTTTCTGGGTCTTGTTTTCTCTTATGAGTATGGCGGGTGCGCTTCCATTTCCACTTTTTTTTGAGCAAACGTCGCAGACGAGACGGACTCAGTTGCACATTTCGGTCTTGAGCCAATTTTTCTGATAACTGCAAACTGTTATAAGTACGGGGTTCTAACTCTAAGCAATCCTCTAAATATGCTAAGTCTGCCTCAAGCCATTTGGACTTTGCTCCACGCCCAGAAGTTTCCCACAATCCTCCCAAACCCTTATTTTCCCAACGCCTCAGTGTTGCTCGTACCGTATGTTCGTGACACTCAAAAATTTTAGCGATGGCTGGTACATTCCATCCTTGGGCATTTAATCGAATTATGTGGGCGCGATCTCTTGTTCGTTGAGGAACTGTTGTCGCTGACCGCAACTCCAAAAGCGTCAAATCTTCTAAATCTGTTAATCTAACTCGCAATGGAGCAGACATCTCGTAGTACCTGTTTTTTAGACCTTCTCTATCTTATATTTAATTGTAACCACCTACTTAGTCCACTGAAACCGATTAGCCAATCATCGGCGTAGCGAATATAACGTAGCCTACGATAGTTTGGGTCTTGTGGGTCTAAAGAGGGAACTTGCTGCATTAATCTACGAGCAGTGCGTGCCTCATCTATTTGACCAATCTTTTTCAAACGTTTCGCTTGCTGTTGTAATCTTTGCCATTCTGGATTGACTTTTCGTCTCTTGCCACGATTATATTTTGGAATTAGTTCTTTCTCGACAAATTTATCCAACTTGTCTAAATAAATATTTGCAAGAATTGGGCTTAAAACTGCTCCTTGTGGACTTCCGCTAAGGGTCGCATTATATCGCCATTCTAATAAATATCCGGTTTTGAGCAAGTTTTCAATTAACCTTAAAAAGCGATTGTCATGAATTTTCTCTCTCAATATACTGAGGAGAATTGAATGGTCTAATGAATCAAAACATTGCGCGATATCGCCTTCTATAAACCACTTTGTTCCTATCCACTTATGGTATATTTCACTGAGGGCAGTGTGACACCCACGTTGAGGACGGAAGCCATGAGAACTTGTGCTAAATTGTGGCTCGTAGTATGCCTCTAATATTAGGCGAACAACTTCTTGCAACAATTTATCTGACCAACGAGGAATACCAAGGGGTCGTTTTTTTGAAGAGTTTTTCTTCTCAATGTAAACACGACGTACAGGCATCCATCGATATTTTTCATCACGTAAATCGTGAATAATTTTATCGATTTTCGTTCTTGACATTCCGTCTACGGTTTCGTCCGTTGCACCTGGTGTCATTGCACCTGCATTGCGATAGATTTTGCCGTAAGCGAGTAGAAATAAATCGGGGTTAAATAATTGTCGATAAACATCTTCCAGTGGCAATCCCCTTTTACCACGTTCATGTATAATTCCCAACACAGTTTCGGCATTTCGCATCTCGCGTACCTCACAAGTCGAGTTTTGCAACACCTGTCACCCTTCCCCTTTTAGACGGCTTTCCCGTCCTCTGAGTATTATGGTGACTCCGTTACCCTGTACCTCTCGATACGGCGGGTAATCCCACTTTCCCTAAATGCTAGATGTATCGAGCGTGACTTAAGTGCCTTTTCCGTTTCCTTGAGTAAGGTCGTTCCTTACCGTTCACTGTAAGGAAAGTTCAGATGGTGACGACATAACCATCCTATTACAGTGACCCCGCCATGAGACGCTGTGAGTCGGGGGATGTACGCTTCCATCACTGGAAACTGAGGTTTGGGCAGTTTGGCTCTCACCATATCACACGGGTCTTGCAGAACAAAATTATAAGCGTCTTCTAACTTTTTCCGCTTTATCAACATGCTACTGTCCCCTCTGGCTTTTCGCCATTAGGTAAGTTGTTGACCCAGAGGTCTTATTTTCCTAACCTCTCCTCTCTGTGAGAGGAGTCTAGCACCTGGTTAAATGGCGCACGTCATCCGCATATCTTACCAGTCCTCTTGATGAGCGAAGTTCACCCTCTTTATTATACTTAATTCCAAGGGCTGATTCCATGCCGTGCAAAGCTATATTAGCTAATATTGGACTGACAATAGAACCTTGAGGAGTACCTGCATTTGTTGGATGCCATATTTCCTCTTCCATATATCCTGCTTTGAGCCATTGCTTGATTAATTCAAGTGCCGGAAAATCCGTTAAAAGCTCTAACAGAAAGTCATGGGAAATATTGTCAAAACACCCCTGAATATCCGCATCTACAATCCATTTCTTCCGTTTATTCGGTCGAGCCAAATTGTAGATACTGGAGATAGCATCCTGGGTGCTACGTCCTGGGCGAAACCCGTAACTTGACCTTTCAAAAGCAGATTCCCATTCGGGTTCTAAGGCATTTTTAACCATTGCCTGTATGGCACGGTCATGTATTACTTGAATTCCCAGAGGACGTTTCTTACCATTAGCTTTTGGGATGTATACTCTTCGCGCAGGTAATGATTTCCAAGGAGTGAAACTAGCGATTTTATCGACTAATTTTCCTCTGGTTTTAGCAGTTTTTACTACTACTTTATCGATACCCGGCGTATATTTCCCTCGATTATGTTGCGTTACCTTTCTAACACTTATTAAGCAGTTAGAATAGCTACGCAGCATCAGCTTCTGGAGCGAACGAACCTTTTTAAGGTTGCTCTCAGCTTTGGCTCTGAAGATTCGTTGTCTTAAATTCCGAACAATCCGATTAGCTTTGCGCCAATTAACGCTGTTCCAGTCAGTTTGTCCTTTGGTTCCGTTTACAGTTTCCTGCATCCAACATACACCTCGGTTTAGAATTATTACAACGGTCTTTGAGAGACCCACCTGCTTCCCGTCAGCACCCTTTCGGGTTAGGTATAAACCTTATCCACCGGGTTATGGATTTCCCTTGCCTTTCGGACTGGTGGCATTAGCTTTTGGAAGCATCCTCTACCCTCTGAAGAATTAGGCTTCCCTTGCGGGTCACTTACTGGAAATTTTTGGTTCCCAGACTCCATAGGGGTTATCACGTTACGCACGGATGAGATTTAATTGGATGGAGTGCCCTCTCTACGCCGGAGTATTTGGTGTCCCAGTTCAGCCAATTTAGGAAGTTGAACCTTGCCTGAATGATATTGGGGCATTCAGTACATTTATTCATCATCACTGTATCAGCCTTTTCAGTGACCATTTCTAACGACGCCTCATCAAGGGTTCATTTATATTCACCCATCCAATCTTTCCTTTGCCCGGTTACATTTTTAGGCTAAATGCTTCCTTGGGCTTTACTTCCCGCTTCACACATTGTCGTTACCAACAATGCATGGGGAAATTAGGAACAGCTTTGGACACTAAGTTGAAGGAGACGGCTCCTTACTCATCTGTTGGAAGCTTTATATGTAGGGGCTTCCAGCCATTCGTGCGTCTTCGTGTCGCACCCAAAACAGGAAAATTGTACGCTAAGGCTGAAACACTTATCACCTAAGCATTTCAGCGATACTTATTTTCTTTAACCCGCAAAGGACGCAACTGGTCAAAACTGGTCGCCTGTTTCAAATTCCAGACATAATCGCCAGTAAGATTGATATGCTCCCATCCCAATGGTGACAAATGTTGCAAATATTCTTCAGGAATATCCATTCCTTCTTGTTTCAAATAGTCCACGGCTTTTTCTAAGTACACTGTATTCCACAGAACAATAGCCGCAATCACCAAATTCAACCCACTGGCCCGATAAAACTGGTCTTCATAAGAGCGATCGCGAATCTCACCCAGCCGATTAAAAAACACCGCCCTTTTCAGGGTATGTTTCGCCTCACCCTTGTTTAGACCAGCCGTCGCCCGTCGCCGTAGTTCTGGACTCTGCAACCATTCCAGGGTAAATAAAGTCCGCTCAATCCTCCCCAGCTCCCGCAAAGCCAAAGCTAAACGATTCTGCCGAGGATAAGAAGCTAATTTCCTCAACATCAAAGAAGCTGTCACCGTCCCCGTCCGAATTGAACTAGCAAGGCGTAGAATCTCATCCCAAGATTCCTGAATCAATTTCACATTAATCTTGTCACCTAGCAGGGGTGCTAATACCGAATCAGGAGAACTAGGTTCAAAAGTATACAATTTTTTATCAGGTAAATCTCGCATTCGGGGAGCAAATCTAAATCCCAGCAAATGGCACATCGCAAACACATGCTCGGTATAACCGCTTGTATCTGTATAATGCTCCTGAATCTGTAAATCACTCTCGTGATACAACAAACCATCCAAAACGTGAGTTGCATCCCTAATTGTGGCGTTAATTACCTTAACGTGAAATGGGGCATACTGGTCGGAAATATGCGTGTAAAAAATCACGGAAGAAACAAGCGCTAATTGTTCAGACAATTCGAGTGAGCGTTGTTCAATATAGTTAGTAAAATCCGTCGTCACTGCTACAGGTATTGTGTTAGAAGAACGCATTGACTGCCATGAGCTATCCGGTAACAGATAATCCTCAAAATCTTGGAACTGCTTCGAGCCTGCTACCCAAATATCCCCAGAACGCAAACCACTGCGTAACTCAGCTAAAGCACACATCTCATAGTAGTGACGGTCAATAGTATCGCCCTTAATTACGTGTTTTAACCAGCGAGGTTTAACGAAACTAGTATCCGCAGATTCCGGCACTTTTCGACCTCCTGATATATTTAATTCTTTAATGACCTCCAAAGCTTTTATCACTGGTAAACTGGCAGATGTAGCTTTAAATTCAAAGGTTTCCAACAATTTAGGCGTATACCGTCGTAACTGTGAATAACGGTTATCAAGCAGTTCAAGATAATCAAAATCTGCGGGTCTGGCTAGTTTTTCAGCTTCAGCAACAGTACTGACAAATTTCTCCCAATCCAACACAGATTCAATCGCTTGATAGGCATCATTGGACTCATCTCTAGCTGCAATTAACGCCTTACCCACTTGAGCATACAATCGGACTTTTTCATTAATCGCTTTGCCATCGCGTTGAAACTTATCGCCGTGCTGATGCTCACTCTTGTTAAACAATTTACCCATCATTTTATCGTGCATTCCAATGGCATAATCGACCAATGAAGCACTCCATTCAATGAGAAAAGCAACTAAAATAGCATAGCGTCTCAATTCATCTAACCTAGATAGGTGAGCAGGTGTAGACTTCGCGCCAGTTCTAGTAAATTGCAGCAGACGATTTTGGTGTACTCGTTTCAAGCATCCAGAGTCGAGATTGAGATGGCGAATAAACTCCAGTCGTTCCACCACTTTTAAAAAGTTTCTTGGATTAGCCTGACCTGGTGGTTGACGTAGCCAAATTAAATCAGTCAGTTTTTTATCAGGCTCTACAATTAATAACTTATCCAGCGCCGTCTTTTGTAATGTTTAGGACTTACGCACTGTACAAACGAATCATCTTGTGTATCAACGTAAATACGTCGTTTCAGGCTTTTATAAACCACATGAATGTTGGTTGCGATCGCTAGATGGGGAACATAAAAATCAATATCGAAGCGCAGAAAACCATACATCCTATTTTGTATAATTTACTCATTGACAGAAGTTTTAATATGTGTAGTCCATCCCACCTGCTGTTTAAGGTGTTCTAAAATGAAGTCACGAGCACTCTTGTTGAGATAAATTTCTTTGGATTTCATACCAGTTTTCAATTAACTCTTCGGCTCGCATTAACTCTAAGTGCAAGAATGCACGTATGGCACTAAAAAAGTGAGTGTGAATAGCCTCAGATGTTCTCACCATAAATCGTTCAATTCCACAAACTTGTTTAATGGCTCTGTGATAGCACTCAATCCCCCAATGGATTGAATGTAATGCCTTAAATTCCATTTGATTAATCGCAATTAGTGCATCTTCATCAGGCAAGAAAAGGATGTAGTATCGTGTACCTTGGTTTTTAAAGGTTTTCCGAAATAATTTCACTTTTCCAAAACTCTTTAGATGTAATATTAAGCCAGATTCGGGTATTTCCAGATTTTGGACTTGGGTATAATCTCGACCATTGATTGACACTTTTCTATTTTTCGCTATGCCTGTAAAAAAGCCTAATTCCTTGTCTTTAAAGAACTTTAGGTTTTGGCGACTAGAATACCAAGCATCTGTAGTCACTATCTTTGGTTTCAATCCCCAACCCAAAACTTCGGCAATCATTTCTCGCAAATAATCGTTTTTTGTCTTCCCCTCCTGTTTGTTATAGAGCCGATAATTGACAGGTACAGATTTACCTGACAAGTCTGTGTAATACAAGGTTATTAATTGGATACCTTTGACTACGCGGTGATGTTTTCCTGACCAAAAATAACCAATTAATTCTGTTAGTAGCGGGTCACTATAAGCAGGGCAAGCGCATCTCAAATACTATTGACATAACTAATGTTTTGTGTATTCTACATATTTCCGTTCTTTTAGGCTATTGCAAGACACGATAATTGTAAATTTAGCGTAACAATTATCTGATCGCATCTTAACAATCCAAGAGGTAAACTCTGGTTAATTTAGCGGTAAATGCCTACGGTGCAAGCAACTCACAAATTCATGTTTTTGTCAATGATTGTTAAGGTGCGCTGACCCTGGTAAAGCACCCATCATGGGTGGAACCGGGTAAGGGCAATCCACTACTGATGCTGTACAGCATTGTCGATGACCGTAGTGGCGTATGTTACCAGGAATACCACTGTGTTCATGGGGAGGATGTGGAAGCTGCATCGAGAATAAAGAATTTACACCAGCTATGGAGCGAGAGTCAGAACAGATACAGGCAATTCGCAATCAAGCTATTTATGCTAAACCTGTAGCTAGTCAAGATGTTTCTCGATTTGCTTATCAGCGCCAGGAGTTATTTGAGTGATCCGAATCTAATTTTTGAAATAAACCTCTGGGGCTTTACCCATCACGTCTAGTAAAAAGTCTTGATGCCAAGGTTTAGGCAGTATTGAAAGTAAAACAGTAATAATTCTCGCTTGCATTTTCAAAGTAGTTGCTTTCAAAATCAACTGACAATGCTCCTGCTCTAATTTTTGAGAATCAGAATAGAATTCCGACAAAAAATCATCATTCGATTGGTAATCAATAAATAACGAGGCTACGTAAATCTCAATCGAATTAGTGTCTTCTTCTAAACTATGCGATTCATGTTCAGAATTATTCCTATTGCTATTACAAGTATCTAATAAGGATAGGAATATTTTTAGCCACTTTTTCCAACAACGACCAAACTCACTTGCTAATTTAGAAATATATCCTTGGCTAATACCAGAAACGGCTTCAACTGTGGATTGAGTAATTTTTTGTCCCTTCTCCCAAAGTTCTTTAACTGACTGCTTTATTTTCCACCAAGATTTTTCATCTTTAGAACCTGCTTCAATCGTGATTGAAGCAGCATTAATAATTTCTATTTCCTGGTTGATAAAGCTAAGGTCATAGTCAGCACAGAAGTATAAGTAAAGCTGTTCTTTAGTTCGATTATCCGCTCGTAAACGTCCTATACACTGTCTAATTTCAGCTTGTGTTGACCAATCTATAAAGCTATTAAATTCTTGACGTTCAATAGTAGACTTTGAACTAAAATCTCTATTAGACAGAGTTAAATAAAGTGCTTCTAGTGAGCCAATATTCTGGTAGGGAATGCCAAAACTAGCTAAGGCTGACACATCTTTAAAATCATTCGACCCTCGACTATCTCTAAACCAACCACCATCACCTTCTTGGGAGAATTTTACAAAGTCAATGAATTTTATATCAGGGTGCTTTACTGATAATTCTTCCCGGAGTGCATTAACTCTATTTTGGCAATATTCAGTACGATTTTTAGAAACTTGTCCCAATCCTGTGACTTGAATAATTTTTAAATTTCTGCTAACCGATACCTCCTGCTCTATTGTTAGGATTTCTTGACTATTAATATCCATCCACCAAGATAAATATTCAGGAGAAGCAGTCGCATCTAAATAAATATTCCAAGCAGCAGCCTGCGCTATCAATGTATGTCTTTCATTATGAGTTGAAATTAGCAACTGACCTTGGTATATGCGTAAAGCACCTGAGATTTGTTTGCCCCAAATTTGTAAAAATGGTATAAACCAATTGAGAAGAATATCTTGCTGAATTTTTTGTGTTATTTCAAAGCTTTTTTCACCAAAACGTTTTCGCAATGTTCTAGGTAAATCATTGAGATTGACTCCATATTCCCCAGTTGTATTGAATAGAGGTTTCAACTTGGGATGTAAAATTTCTGTAGCGACAGCAATGATTTCATCTAAATTATCTGGTGGTTTTCCAAGCATTTCTCGCACAGATATATCATTCCACCCGTAATAAGGTTGCTTGATTTCTCCTGTTAAGCATTGACGCAATAACATCCACACAGGCTGCAATTGAGTATTGATTTGGGGGTAGTAAACAGTTATTTCTGCAATTACTTGATTTAAGTCTTTGAGACTAGCAGCGATCGCAGTAATTGGTTGTACTGTCCGCATTGCTTCATCCCAGAAGACACCGCTATTTGACCAGTCGAAGTTATCAGTATCGGGGGCGCTATCAGGATGGGCGCGAATGCGATCGCACTTTAAAGCTTCTCTTCGCAAAAAGCGATGTCCAAACCCAGCACCAGCAAGAGAACGACAAGCTTCGAGTAAATGGCAAGTACTGCAAACTGGATTTTCTGTACCTTCTGGAATCGAAACATTTTTGTTCCGTAAGGCTGCAAAGATGGAACTGCGATGGCAGTTACCAGGTGTGTCAGCGAGTTCCCCATTTTTAGGCCATCTCAGATATTGTTTGCCGTTGGGCGTTAAGTCCCATACCATTCCTGAATTGCGAACATCCAGATACTTGTAATTACGTTCGATAGTTTCTGTGGTTACATTTCTGGCATGAGTAGTAAAGTACCAAAGTTTTTCTACCCCTAAAGTTTCAGGTTGAACAACCCCTGCATCATAGCTTTTGGATGTTCCCGTGGGACTTTTGTCTAAAATATGTTTCCACCCGGCGGCAATGGCTTCCTTGTAAACTTGTAACCGTTGATCTTTCTTGAAGATTATATTGGGTGGATGCTCAAAGTCACCCCATCTGGGTAATTTCCCTGGTTTGTACTCAATTGTCGCCGGAGTGATTTTTTCGTCTTCAGTATGATTTATGCTTTTGTGTACAGGATTTTGTTTACCAAAACCGTTTTTGGGTCGATAACGCTCCACCATTCGCCGAAACCACAGCTTGAGTTTGTAGAGCATTCCCCATTCTCTATCTACAGCAGCAAGGGCTTTCTGGATTGCTTCTGGGCATAGGGCAAAGAAATCTTCTGGTGTGATGGTGACGTTGTTCCAAGTTACGGCTACTTGATATCCGCCTTTGCGGCAGTACTCAACACCTCTGGCATACTGGCGGATTAAATCTAAATTTTCTGTCGAGTCTAGGGCTGGACGCAACTCAATCAGCTTGTCCTCTACTCGATGGAATGAACCGATTTTGAGTAGTTTTCTGATTTGGTGATGAATATGGCATCGGTTGAGGTAAGCAGCAGTGGTAATCAGTTTAATTTCGTTTTGGCGACCTGCTGCAAGCAATTCGTCAATGTCCAAATGCGCTTTAGTTTCTAATTGCCCCCAATCGCCCACCGCCAGATTATATCTCCACGAACAGCATCGTTGTAATGTTTCTTCATTAGCTTTAGCGATATGAGGATTGAGTACTGCCCCAGCATCAGGCATGAGGCGAATTTCTTTAGGACGCAAGCGTTTGAGGTAATCCTTTAGGGTTTTTTCACCGTAATGAGCAGCACCGGCTGTACCGATGACGGCAATATCAGTTTGTCCAGAACGCCATAAGAAAATTGCTGTGAGTAGAGACTTAAGCGCCCCCTCACAGAGAATCACTACTCTCGCTCTTTTAGTGCTGGGGTGTTTCCAGCAAAATAGTGGTAATTCCCCATTTGGTAGTTGTGGCCCCGTTCCTCCCTGACTCATACCACTTAGCCAGATGTATTTGGGGTTAGTACGCAAAGTGGCAATTTGAAAGCCAGTAATTTGAAAATCAGGGTCGATGGCTGCGATCGCTATGCCTTCCCTGCCTAAAAGTTTACCAAAGGGGGAAATGCCAGGGAGGTCAGCTGTTATGCCAAGGGGAGCATAAAGACCTGGTTCCCAACTTTTTAGCCAACCTAACGTTTCTAGCCAGTTAATTTCGTCAGTACTCAATTGCCTATTCTGTTGTAGGTGTAAGGCATGTTGAGTACTCAAAGTTGTCACGGTTGTTTGCAACAGCAGCCCGAATAGTTTATTGCGTTTCTCTACACTCAACCACTGCTTGACCTTGCCTGAGTGGCGTTGCTGTCGAAATTCTAGTTTCTTTTCTTGTGAGTAGTCAGTGCGATCGTCCTTGACAAACAAACCGCCCATGTCGTTACGCAGCAGTTTGATGAAGCGATAGCCAGATGGTGCCTCCTGTTGGCTAAAACTCCGCAAGCACTCAATTAAGCCATTGGTATGGATAGCGCAGCCGTGATGGTTGTCGCAGATGGGGCAGGGATTGCGTTTGCTAGTGTACTGACGTTTCATAGACGCAACTTACTTAAGCGGGAGTTTGAATCTCCCATGCATGAGATTTATGTGCGTCTGTAAAATAGCATTTTGCCTTTTTTTGCTAATTTAGTACTTCACTATATATATAGATCAATATGATCAGATGAGTACTTTTCGCCAAAAGCCTTGTTATATAGGCGTTTCAAAAAAGCAACTATCACACAAGGGGGCGTTATTATCACGCGAGGGGGCGTTAATTTTAGCGTGGTTGAGTACTCAGTGAAAAGCCTTGCTGTGTAAAGGTTTAAGACAAAATAGTCCTCATGTCAGAAGCCAAATATCACATGAGGGGGATAATTTGAGGTGAGTAGGAACGATTGAGTACTCGTACTAAAGATTCATCGGGAAATATGCGATCGCGATGCTGAAACTGAGTCTCTTAGCAGTTTGGGGGCTAGTTATTATTTTCTAAACGTGAGTTCGGTTTAAGGTGAGGGCAGTAAATTGTGGTCAAGGGCAATCGAGGGGTTCTTTAATTAGTAGTAATAAGCACAAAACTTACGCACAGACTACGTATTTCCGTCATTGCGACGCAAGGAAGCAATCTCAAAGTCTTGTTTTCTCGTAACAAGTGCGTAAGTCCTAAAGCAATCAATCCGCACACAATGTTGACCAAGCAATGCCTATTGGATTTGCCCCTTTCTTATCCTAAACTCATGTTATTTATGATGTATAAACAGGAAGTTATCGATTTCTACAACGCTAGGACGAATTATGATATCGAATTCAACATGTATTAACTCAAGCCAAATTTAATCAAATCGAAATTCATCCCCGACAATTGGGAACTTATCTAAGCTTAAAAAAAGCCCAGAGCAGATGGGATGGGCAATTCTGGCTACATAACGATAATCCGCTGAGGGAATTAAAACCGGAAAAAATTCGCCAGATTAAAGCGAGTTATGACGATGAGATCGCTGCACTAGAACACCGATTCATTAATAAAACACAAGACTGATAAACCCTGTTTTAACGTCTTTTACAACCAAACATTCCTTGTTGCAAGCCAACGAAACCTGGTTTTTTCGTCATGATTCCGATTACTGAATCGGTGTTCTAGAAACTGAGCAAGGCGTATGGCATGAGGAATTAATTTACTACGTTGTTGCTCATAAATAGGACTTACGCATTGACAGGAAATACCAAATGTGTAGTGTATATTTCAGGCATTAAACCTTGATTTTTCGACTCTTTTTAGGCGGTCACTATTGATCAAAGGATGATTGATAAAAGCCTGAAACGACGTATTTACGTAAAGCTCGCTGGGGGAAGCTTCCCCCAGCAGACTTTACGTTGATACACAAGATTATTCTTTTGTACAGTGCGTAAGTCCTAATAAAGCATAACCATCTAAATAGGAACGATAGCGCTCCGGTTCGATTTGTGAAATTCGGGCGCTTAAACCCCAAACTCTGGGGGTTAAGCGCCCGAACATTAACCCGAACTGACGTTAAATATTAATAAATATGCTACCTTTTAGCTACCCAACCAGACCTAAAACTTCTTTGAGCTTTACAGCATACTTCTCTGCAACCACCTTATCACTACCCTCATTTTCAATATCCCGCACCCAACTCTGACTCATCCCTACCGCACGAGCAATCTCCCTTTGACTTATATGCTTGGCTGTTCTAATCTGCCGTACAATAGCCCCAGTAAGTTCGTTTGTTGGAGTTAATTCAAAAATTACTGGCGTAGCCTCTGCCTGGGAATGTGTTTTTACTACCTTAGATCTGCTAACTATGGTGCGTGCATTGTGATTTTTTGTCTCATGTCGATAAATTTCTTTAGCAGTTTGCTGTTTTTGAATCTCAAATTTACTCAAATGCCTTTGGATTTGAACTGACACCTTCAAAATCAATTTTGCAGGCAACAAAACATTTTGAATATAGTTATCTGGCAACCTTTTAGTTCCAAGAAGCGCCTGATTTCGTTCTTTCGCAGACAAACTACTCAGTTGATCCGGCATTGCCCATAAAGGTCTGAGCCATAATGGGTAAGTTTCATCATCAAACTCTATTTTGATACCAATTTTATCTTTTAAAACTAGCAATGCCTCTTCCAGATTTTCTTTGAGTCTCCAGCCGTAACGAAAATCATTAAGTGCTTGTTCTATTTGAGAAGACGGCAAAACGCTACTCACTAAGCTATGAACTGTGTAAACGCCATTCTTGTGAGCGCGACTATTCTGAATAATATACAATGCTAAACTTGTAGCTAGCCTCTGCTGATGTGGATCTAGATCGAAGATTTGCTTGGGGATAAATCCATACTGGTACAGAGCGGTTTTTGACTGCTCACCTTGATAATTAAGGAAATTATAAGTCCAAAGACCTGGTTGCACACGGATTATAACTTCGCAAAGATCATCTTCTTTGTCGAATAAATTTGGCTGACTATATTCCTGTACGCTCACCATCCAAAGCAGGCAACGCTCTTTGATGCAAAGGTTTAACTCTCCTTCGTACCAGTGGATAACTGCACCCAAAGTCCCTACTACCAAGGCTAAGTCTGCTAATGCTTTTAATCTTTGAGATTTTGTCAGTTTTTTACTTTTATATATCTTCAGTGTTTTGATAAGTTCTGAACCTCGCAAAACAAATGCTTGCTTCCAAGGTTCTGCTTGTCCAGCTGCATATGTGGCGAACACAGCATGGAGCCTTGCTGCCATTACACCATATTGCTCAAGAATTTGATGTTCGGCGCGGTCTAAGATGTATTGCGGTTGATGCTCTTGTTTATGAAGAATGTAAAACTCAATATAACGACCCTTCCCAAATGGTTTTTGGAAGTAAAGGCTGCCATTACTGTACTCACTCCAGTCTGGGTGCTTAAGGTATGCTTGAGTGGCACTAACAATTGGTGCGCCTGTTGCGGTCATCTCGTAGTTTTTGCTTGTAAACAGCGGTGGTTTTGTAAAAGGAAGGTTTTTTGGTTTTCTAAGACGCTTATTTGTTTTTGCTGTTGGTGGTACTTCTAACCCAGAAATGCTTAGTTGATAGTTTGATGATTGAGGGTCAGCATACTCTATTTTATCCTCTTTAACCGACATTAGGGTTGCCCTCCCCAGCCACGCAAGATATGCGATTCAGAATTGGGGTGAGGGGTAAATGTCAGGATAATTTTCAAGGTGTTATCTAATGCATTAAGCCATACGGCTCTCAATGCCAACAGTTGTAAATTATTTGAGTTGTATTTAGGAATGCCTGCTTGTTTGCCCATAAACGAAACCAAAATCATATAATTTGCTAAAGAAAAAGCAAACAGCAAAGTTTGTACTGCCACATGACAGTAATGACCAAGTTTGTGTAACTATCTCCGCTAGAATCAGTTGGTCAGGCTGAAGAGCGCCCCTTTTGGCTGTTTAAGGCTCTAGGGCAACAATTTCTGTTTTGCATTACATCGAACACAGACGTGCTTGAGTTCGCCTTGCCTTTTTCAAGTAATTTCTGACACCTGAACATCGATAATATTCTGATGAATCTGCGAATTTGGGGATGTCTCTTTTTTGAGAACCGCCGCTTTCAAAACCTTTGCAACCCAGTCAACTACAACTAAACCAGATTCTTTGGCAGCATCTTGTATTAATGGCTGTAAGTATGCAGGCAGTTGTAAAGTTAAGTTAAAGGTTTCTTGTAATGGTGGTCGAGACTTGTTGATTTCATCTGACTCTGCCCATCGATGAGTCCAGAATTCGCATTCAGCTGCCCGTTGATTACCGTCCTTTTCGATAAAGCTCAATTTTCCCAGTTGATAGCAATAGAAGCTTTGGGGGTCATCAACAAACTCTCGGCTGCAATGAGCGCAGTTCCAGCAGCTGCGCCCAACTGATTTTGTAGAGTTGTTACTTAATTGTTGTTGGTTAGGAGTTTTCTTTTTCCTAGATTTGGTTACTACACTACCTTGCTGATATTCTTTAGCAACTTGGGCAACGTGGACAGATGTAACTTTGCCACTTGGAGCCGTAGAAACTGCTTTATTCCAAGCTTCCCGTTGTTTTTCGGGAGGTAGTATTGTTAGAGGACGGGTTTGGCGCTCATTCGCGGGAAGAATTTGTGCGCCATGGCGCACATTTTCATAAACTGAGGCTGCCTCAATCAGCTGATAAGCTGATCTCCGAGACATCTCCCAACGAGTAATGCAATATTCCTCAAAATTTTTGTAGTCTTGCCGATATAAACGTTGATCTTGAATCTGGCGTAAGGCTTGTCCTATTTCCCAAAATGCTCTTAATCCACGTTCAACTGTAGTTTCTAACCTCCTTAGTTCTTGCGCCTCAGCCTCGCTAATAATTTCTATGTCTGATACACTTTGACCATTAGCCTTGTTTTGCTTATTGTCTTGGTTTAACTCCACTGGCTCACAATCATGGGTGGGAGTAAGAAGATTAAGTGTATTCAAATCAACGGTAGAGTTAGAGGATGACATTGGTATGTTTTTTCCTCTGACAAGGTTTAAAGTCTTTGTGTAAATTGAAGGTATACTTAACTACGTTGTTATTAACAGATGTTTTTGTATACACATTAGCAAGTTTGCATCATGCAATAGTAAGCATTGCACAATGCAATAATAATTACATAACTGCTTAAATTTTCTTAATACTAAAAATTAGTATCATAAAATACAGAATATGAAAACCTATTATGAATAAAACATATATTGTGATGATCGATGAGAGCGTCCTAGCGACTTGCGACTTCTTTAACTCTTCTTGCGGGAACTCCCCCAGTGTAGTTCACTCCGTTCTGCTGTACGTACTTGATGCGACTAATGGTTCAAGAGTATGGAAGTACCGGATTTAACATCAAAGACGATTGAATGATGATGTTGCGCGTGTGCTTATTTGCGAAAGCTGGTCTGTATAGCCCAAAATGCCTGCATCAAAACCAAGTAAGAAAAAAAATAAGTATTCTCAAAAATTCTTCAAACTGAGATAAATTAATCACCGTGCTAATCAAATCCAGACTTGATGGTGTTCAAGTGAAAGCATCCCTTACGAATATGGAGAGTCGGGACATAAATTTTTGGTTGTTTATTTATTTACAATTACTAGGGGTAGCTGAAACCCTTGTAAATGCTAGAATTTTAGTCTTAAATTAGTTATATTTAGATTAATAATCTAGCTCCACAACGGCTGCCCTAGTATCCTTTAGTGGTTAGTATCCAGTGGTATAAATACTAAAATAAATTACGTAAGCATGAAACTCTCAGTATCATTTGCCACTTTTAATTCCGGGTCTTCTACAATGCAGGAACGCCAAAAACGATTAGCTCAGTTGATTGAGCAGCTGTTACAAGATGGCTGGACTCAAACGACCTTATCTGAAGCGATCAGTGTAGATTTCACAACTGTTTATCGGTGGTTGAAGGGTAAAAATATTCCCGAAGCTGATTCTAAGAACTTTCTGCGGTTAGCTAAGGTAACTGGTGGCGATAGTGCATCATTACAACTTTACTTAGATGGCGAAATTTCCTTATCGAAATACTGCCAAGGTTTGGAGAAACAACAAGTGGAGGGTATAAAACAACATAAAATCTTGACTTCTGAACAGATTAAAAGAGAAGTTTTAGCACAGATTTATTTACTTGATCCAGCAGATATTGCAGAAGTAATTTCTACAACTGTAGCATTTTTAATTAAGCGAGCTTGAACGAATTATCAGTAAACCAAAAAGTTTTTCTCCAAAAAGCGATGGCTACGCCCAACCCAGGCATCGCTAAATACTTGGTAGCCTACGATACTTTTTAGCACTTGCTCCTTTAACCAGCATACATAGTATGGATAATGATTATGTTTGATTGTCAAATTTTAGTAGAAGATACTGTTTCTGGGCGCGAGAAATGGGAGTCGCGGGGCATAGGACTGCTACTAACAGAAACTGCGATCGCAGAAGATGTCATAATTTTTTCAGAAGTCAGTCGAATGGCACGCTCCACCCTACAAGTATTAGAAATGTTGGAGTGCTGCGTGCGTCGAGGAATCAACGTCCATATCGCCAAAGAAGGCATGGTACTCGATGGCTCAGGGTAAGCGCATTTAATTTTGTAGTCAAAGATACAGATTATTTGACTAATATATAGATATGCAAATCGAATTTGAGTATTAAATACGTTAAGTAGTACGCTATGAACGCAAAGCGTCTATTGTACATCGGGGTCAGTCTCATGGTATTGGGTTTCAAGTCTCCTAATAATTCTCTCGTTAAAAGCCCTAAAGCATTAAGTATAGGGAATGCGACTGCGTTAGCAGCAAGTTATCGCCGATTTTTAGTATATGCGATCGCACCCATCAACAACAAAAAACCCCGGCGTTAAATACCGAGGTGATTGGGAGAAGTCCATATGTCAATGAGATACCGATACCAAAATCAATAAGTCTTAACTAACGCTCAAGCCAACCAAAACTAGGGTGGCAACAATCAAAGCGGCAAAAACACTCTGTACAACATATTTGCGTTGTTCCCAAATTGCTGGGTACTCTGCATAGTACATCTGGGGTTCATTTGCGTAGTTATTTAAAACGCCGTCTTCGTTAACTGTTGTATACATAAGTTTTTTTGGTGCTTGTTACTTTATGTAAATAAATATAACAATATTATTACAAACAGTCAATACAGCTTGACAAATAATAGTGGATGTAGGTAATAAGAAGTGCTTATGTTAGTGGCAATATGCCCTAACCCCCCATGCGGGTAAGCGCAGTGATGCGCCATCGCTTGACTTCAACATAAAAGCGATCCAGTGTGCGATGGCGTACCCACGATTTCACTAAGAGTGCGATCGCTTTTTCCTAGAAGTGAAAATTGTTAGTTGAGAGCAGCAGGGATCGCACCCCTAAACCGCGATCGTCTTTTCCTAAGCGGAAAAATTACTACTTCTTACTTGTTCTAAGAAAGTAGGTAATGAAGATTTCAATGAACTATCTACCACAATCTCCTTCCTTTTCACCCTCTGGAGGATAATTCTGGTTGTTGCACAAGCCTCATCAAATGAGCAATCAAGTCGATCTTTAACCATAAAAACTAGCTTGGTCATCTCGTCTAAAAGTTCATCACTGTACATCTGTTTTTCCTCTAATTCATTGCTTGAGCGATCGCACCCCCAAACCGCGATCGCCCGTTGGATCGCCCTTTCCTCTAAGAAATGAGCCTTCATCCCCTGGCTTGTACTCTAGCCCTAAAACACCCAAGTCTCGCGCAAATCAGTAATCCGTTCCCCTTCTTCTGTCGCAACTTTTACAAAGTAGTTTTTTTCGTCGAATTTAATTAAGACGCCGCCGAATTTTCGTTTGCCGTTCATAGTACGCACTTCAACTTCCATGCCAACAAATTCGTTTATATCACCACCGGCGGCTTCGATTTACACTCTTCGACATGGGTTCGCAAGCATTGGGTAGTGCGGCAACAGAAGCTAATTCTCTAGAGGCGGAGGCGAGCACTTGACGTGGTACGCAAGCAGATCCCAGCAGAAGCTTTAATCAATCTGCGTCAGAGACTTGACATATTACCAAGTCGTTGCCGGGAGCGTAGCCTTTTAGTTGAAGAGATGGCAACCTTATACGGGGTGTCTACTGACACACTTTATCGTGCCTTGCGTACTTTTTCGCGACCCAAGACCATCAACCGTTCGGATAGTGGGTCGCCAAGAAAGCTCTCTTCAAAAGAGATGGAACTTTACTGTGAAGTCATCGCCGCGATGAAAATCCGCACCTGCAACAAAAAAGGACGGCATGTCTCCACCTCACGAGCGATTGAGCTTTTGGAAGGTTCTGGGATGAACACACCATATGGCTTCATCCAACCAGCGAAGGGCTTGCTAAACAAAACAACTGTCAACCGTTACCTGAAAACTTGGGGGTATGACCACCTCACCATGACCCGGCAACCACCTGCGGTGCGCTTTCAGGCTGACTATAGCAATCAATGTTGGCATTTCGACCTCAGCCAATCTGATTTAAAACACGTAAAACACCCCTTGTGGGTAGAACCAGGCAGAGGGAATCCCCTGCTGATGCTCTATGGAAGAAATTGGGTATCGCTCAACAGTCTTTTCCTTAGATGGTATCATCGGCAGTCAGCGAGAATATATTGAATGGCTGGTATCTAAATGTACTACGGAGTCAACTCAAATCGGTGACATATTAGAAGCAGAAGCTATTGACTTACTCGCCATGCGGCTCAGGACGCCACTACAAATTGAACAACATTTGACGCTAGCCTTTGAAGCTGCATACCAACTTGGAGAAAAACCTGTGACAACAGCGATTGTTGAGTCGGTTTTATCAAAGCAAATTGACGATTTGGAACCCACTCTGACAAGGTACGGTTATGATGCTAGAGGTTTGGCTGAACAGTTCGATGCCAAACCTGCTGAAATCAAATTACTATTTCGCGGGCAGCTTGAACCAGCGCGTGCCCGCGAACTACAGGAGCAAATGCTGGCTGCGGGACTGCCAATTTGAGCAGCGATGGCATAGTTGCAATTAATGTGGTTCCAGTTGGATGATTGCGGTCTGGTTGCAGTTAATGTGGTCTCAGTTGTAGTTAATGTGGTCCCAAGCGTCGCCTTGGTTGCAATTAATGTGGTCTCAAAATTGTCTTGATTGCGGTCTGGAACGATTAGTATTGCGGTCCCCTACAGTTAACACAAGAACAGTTTGCAGCACAGTTGGGTGTCACGTATCCCACAATTAATCGATGGTAAATACATACGTATTTTGTTATTTTTATTTCCCAGGAATAATTAAGAAAATGTATGTATATACTGAATATAAATGTTTATTATATACAATACCGAAATATTTATGGTTTATGGGAGAATTAACTCGATGACTGGCGATCGCGCAATTCAAATAGGTAATGAAAATTACAAAGAGCGTATAGAGGGAGATTATATCCATCAACAAGGTTCGTTTCTCCCGGTTGTTAATACAAGATAAGTAAAAGCTGAGAAGACACAGTAACTGTCTAAGCAGGAACAGCGCTTTTTATATTTCTCTAGTTTTGCTGCAATCACTGGGTCGTTTTTTATATATTAGTTTCAACTCAATAAAACTATCTTTTTAGAACAAAAAGTTATGACGCTGAATCAGTTTTTACCAGATGAAACCAGTTATCCAACTGATGAAATAAACACAACGATTCTCAAGATTAGAGGTAAAACTCTGATATATGGAAATGTTATTTATCAAATTCATAATATTGCAAGTATTGGGTTAGTTGACATGACAAAGACTACTGTAACACCAATGCCAAAACTGTTTGTCTTTTTGCCTTTTGTGGGTATATTACTTTGCTTTATCCCTTCAGAATTAGCAAAAATATTAGGAGTTGTAATCATCTTTATTGGAGTTTACTTAATTTATAAACATAATAAAAATAAAACCAAGAAAACGGGAAAATATGGGATGACCATTTATACCAATGGAGGGACTAGAACAATTTTTAGAAGTAGAAGTGAAGACTTTATTAAACGAGTAATTTTGGTTTTATATAGTGTGATGAATAGTGAGGAATTCAAGGCAATTAATTTTAATTTTGAAACATTGGATATGTCTACCGATCGTTCTGTACAAATAGGAACAAATATTGGTTCTCCTGTAGTATCAGGTCACGTTGGGGGTGATGTTGTAAATGAGGTTTAAGGGTCATTAATCTGACTAGACCACAATTCAATCAAGAAGCCAAGGAAGTAAAACATGGAAGACAACTCAGTAAAAATTGGAACAAACACAAATTCTCCCATAGTAACAGGTCGTGTTAAAGGAAGTATTTCTAATCAGGTCAGAGATTCGTCTAATACATATAATCAAGACCATAAGCAAAGCCTTGCCGATGCAGCAGCCGAGATTCAAACGCTACTCGAACAATTGGAGAAAACTTACCCTGCCAATACCACTACTGGCAAAATGGCGATCGCAACAGAAGCACTGGCACAAATTGAAGGCGATAAGTCGTTGTCAGAACGTGTATTGAGTGCCTTAAAAGTGGGTGGTGTTTCAGCTTTTGAGCAATTGCTTAACCATCCAGCAGCTAGTTTTGTCATTGGAGCTTTGGGGGACTGGCAGAAAACGAAGGGTAATTAACCATAGCTTGATCGTGCTTGGACTAAACTGCGTTTAGTCCGATCACTAAGTACACAAATCAATATGTTTCTTTTAGTAATCAACAATAGCAATCACTAATGGATATTAATCGATCTTTTCAGCAATCTTTGCCTCTCAAAGTTGAAGCTCATGAAGAAAATTTACTCCAGGCGAGAAATGAAATCCAGAAATTCATCAAGCTATCAGAGGGTCTGCTATTTGGGAAGTTGGGGCTTGATGCTGCCATTGGGCTTGTTCCCATAGTAGATGGGCTATACACGGGAATAGCAAGTGTCTGGCTATTATTACAATCCTACAGAATACGAACTGATTTCCCGGAAAAACTATTAATTATAATTCTTACTTTTGCAGATATTTTAGTAGGATTATTTCCTGGTCCTGGTGACATTGTAGATGCATTTTTCCGAGTACATGCTTGGAATGGTAGCCTCTTGATTGGACATATAGATAAGCAAATTTCACTAATTAATCGTGTTCGCGAGCAATTAAATCAAGGTCTTAATCCCGATGTAAATGCTTTAGAAGATATATTATTTAGGAATGGGAAAACAAAAAGATAATTACTTATAATTAAGCAACCCCCAACAGTAGTTTAACGGGTTGTTTGTAGAGCGATCGCAGTCCCGGCTGCTTACGAAATTAGGAGAGTGGGTTAAAAATAATAGGTGTAAAGCCGAAGCATTTCTTAAAGACTGGAATTCTTAACTTGATGCAGAAGTAAAATATTAGCAACAATAACGTAGTTACAACATTTCAAAGACAACTTGCGATCGCACCCGCACACCCTCAATTCGTCCAAAGTGGTAACTCCAACTGCCCCGGTGAGGTATTCGTCCTTCCTCGCGCTCGACTGTGAAGCGCAATGTGGCATGGTGTACAAAGCGGAATTAAGTTCTCTGGTCGATTATCTTCGGGTGTAAAATTGGCATGGTGTACTGAGAGCGTCAGCATTGTCCACTCAGAGCGTGTCAGTTCCTTTGACTTTTCACCTGGGCGCAAACATTGTTGATTGCAGTGACGACAGCGCCAATGTGCTGCCGCTTTAATGGCAGTAGCTATATCGTTCCAATCATCTGCGTAACGCTCTCTGTAAATAGGCATTTCTACTCAATGTAGACTTATTCTGTTGGAGAATTTTAACAACTTTACCAAGTTTTGGTATCAGCTTTCAAAGTCTGGGAGGATGGTACTCCGGCGTAGATGTCGTCAACCTTTGCTTGACCTTTCTCAGGCTGAAACAAAACATTTTGGTAGTAAGGTTTTCCACATTTAACTTGCAATAGCAGCGTTACCCTTATTTTTGATTTTTCGCTGCCATTTAATAATTAATTCTTCTTGATTCAACAATCGAGCTAATAAATTTCTCAGTTCCTCTACCGATTTCAATAATTTGTGAGCTATATATTCTTTAACAGAATGCCAGACTAATTCTACTAAATTCATATCTGGGCTATAAGCTGGAAGAAAATAGAGTTGGATATTTGGTAATTGCTTTTCGATAGCCTCTATAATTATTTTCTTTTTATGGTAACTAGCATTGTCTAAGATAATTAAAATTAAGGGGCCATTATCCGAAAAATTAAATTCCATATTTCCTACTGAAATCCATTCCTTTTTCACAAAATCGTTTAATTTTACTAGTTGTTCATAAAAACTTTCACCATTACCTTTATCAATGAAATAACACATTCTTTTACGGTCATGAAATCTCACCCCTCCCATGACATTTACACGCCCACGACTGCGTTTTCCTGTTACTTTCTTGCTCGAACCTTTTTTACTCCAATTTTTACGTCTAATTACCCGAAGACTGAAACCACTCTCATCCCAAAACCAGACTTGCAGTTTCTCTGGACAACGTTTTGAGACTTCTAAATATCCTTGTAACTGTTCTTTAAAGGTTTCCCTTTTTGTCGGGTTTTGTTTGTCCTCTAGACTGTATTTTGCCCACAGGTAAGCATACTTTTTTTGTTTTAGTATCCTCCTGACTTGTTCGCTACTTAGCTTTATACCTGTTTTTTCTTCTAAGTATATAGCTAATCTTGCTGTTGTCCACCGTCCAAATTCATAACCTAATTCGCTTGGTTCTTTTTCAATAATTCCCATTAATAACTCAATATATTCATTGGTGGCTTTATGATAGTTTCCTTTTTCTCTGCCATCTTTAAGACTTTCTAAGTTATCTGGGTCGCCGTGAACGCACCAATATGCTATGCTTCTATATGAACAACCCAAAAATTCACTTATCTCCTGGTAAGTTTTCCCATCATTCATCAGGAGTAACATCAATATTCTCTGTATAATTTGAGAGCGTTCGCTTTCTTTTAAAGCTTTTTGTAAATTGTCTTTTTGGGATTGAGTCAGAAAACCTTTAGCAGGCATAATACTACGCTCATACACCGATATATCT
This sequence comes from Tolypothrix brevis GSE-NOS-MK-07-07A, assembly GCA_019358985.1. Taxonomy (GTDB): domain Bacteria; phylum Cyanobacteriota; class Cyanobacteriia; order Cyanobacteriales; family Nostocaceae; genus Hassallia; species Hassallia brevis. The sequence continues at coordinate 24,145 of JAHHIJ010000038.1, forward strand.
AATTTAGCATTTATGCAATTTAGATGTGGAACAACTTATCTTCCACTCCAAGTTCCCTGAAGACAGAATCATGCTCTTCATCGGTGACTTTTAATTGCTGACGCATATCTCTAAGAATCAATAAACTCTCCACAGAACGGATATTTCCCTTTTCTAAAGCTTCCTGTAAAACCCCTTTATAAACTCGCACTCTATCTGTACGGTGAAAATTAGGCAGTACCTTTCCCAAAACATACACTTCATCTGGTAGCAAGTCTTGCAGTGAGCGTCCTTCCAACAACTTTGGCCAGTCTAGTGCTAGCTTGTTCAACTGCCGACGCAAACCACTTACCAAACTTTCTCGGAAATAACGCTCTTTGCTGCGCCCTAGGCTGCAATACAACCACATGCCACTGAAGATTGCCACCAACGCATTGAAGATTAGGATCACCCAGTTTGGCAGTAAGTTGAGATTGGGGCGACCCCCAAACAAAAAAAAGACGTTAAAAGATATAAAGGTACATGAGACAAATAAGACGTGCAGAACCTGTTCTGAGTTGATGTATTTGTTTTGGCGTTGCACATACGCTTTATAAGCTTTTTCTAGTAGCTCAAAAGCAAAATAGCTAGCGGCAGTAAAAACAGCGAGAGTCACAGGCGCTGCAACTAACTTGGGGATGGGAATTGCGCGAGCAAAGATGTAAAATCCAGGGTTGAAGAGTGTGTGTAACTGTCCGGATTCATGAGTCCATGCGCCAGAGAAATAGTATTCCCAGTTGCCAGAGTACAAGTAGTAGTAGAAATAGAATCCTAGCATCAGACCAAAGTAACCGTAGAAAACTAGCTTTTGGTCCGCTCTGGTTATTCCCTCCCAGTAAGAGCGCTCTGCGTCAATGTCGATACAAGGAGATTGACAACTGACGCAAGCACTCTTTTCTTTGCCAAAACTATTAACTGTCCTACAAGTAGACTGGGTGATGCTATGTGGTGATTTCAGGTGAGCGTCGCTTCCGAGTAAGCCTCGCGGACCTGTGTAAAATATTTGTACAGATGCCATTGGGCAAAAATACTGACACCAGCTTCTGCCCTTAAACAGAAAACCCACAGTTATAGCGGACGTGATTGTCAATAACAAGAAAATCCCCAACGCTAGACGATCGCTATTCACAAATAAGATTCGGATATTTAAGCCCAAGTAGAACAACCCGAATTGCAGGTATAGATAATTGCGTCCCAGCCAAGACTTTTTCTCAACACTTGCCAAATCGTGACGAACTTGACCTGTGTTTGGGTTCACAATTTTGAGATGGCGTTGGATTCCCAATGCTAGCGGAATTTGGGAGAAAAAATACAATGGACAGATCCGCCGCCAAAGTTCATGACCAAACACCAACAAAATCATAATACTAATGGGCACAATCATTGCCCAAAAGATGCGTGCTGCCAGAGCATAAGGTTGTTGTGGTAGACATATTCCCTGCACTTTGACACAATTTGAGGGGTCAAGGTATTCCTCCGGATGAAGATGAATTGGACTGATGAGATGACTAGGATTTGTCAACCAAGGTGAAATTGGATCGTAGAATAAAGAGAATATTAATGTTAGCCAGCCAACTGCAAGCAACCACCTGACTGAGTGCATCTTTTTTTCGGAAACTTGACCGTTCATATATAAAACTTACGCATTAAACATCTCTCAAAACTATCAAAGTTATCTAAATACCGAAGAACGTTTCTCCTTCTTAGGACTTACGCAATTGGCACAAAGTGCGGGTGGGGGGCTTCGCCCCCGCCGCACGGCAATTTAAATTAGACCAAACACATATTAATATCTGGACATTTTAGTTGCTGAATTAAATAATTAGAGAGCAAGAAATGGTAAGAATTACCTGCTCGTAAGTCCGAGAATTAAGTGGAAATCTTTGCCGTGAAATCTGGAAAATTTTGACGAGTCTAATTACGTGTTCAACAAAGATACGTTTGCTAGAAAACTCTTTGTTTTCTGCTTTTTCCTTTGTAGTTAATTCTCCTTTTCGTGGCTTCTTATGGGGGGTCGTAATATTCTCTCCTCCTTGATACGCCTTATCCCCTTCAAACATTTGGTCGGCTTCAAACTTTTGTTGTTGCTCACGAAACAAGCTAATGTCACTGGTTGGTCCCTTTTTTGCAACCTCTACATCGACAATATCTTTTCCTTCTGGTAACGTAATAATTTGGTTTTTAAATGTGTGCTGTTTCTTCTTACCTGAAAAATATTCTTTCTGTTCCTGATTGTCGGAAGGGCGTTCCCGTGGCTGTTCCATGCTGTCCACGATTAATTTAAATTCCTTCAATAGTTCTAAAGCGATCGCGTAGTCACTATCAGATTTTTCAACTTGTTCGAGCAGGCTAGCAGGCAATATCTCCCGTAATATCCTTAGCCAGTAATGAAACGTATCATTAGCCTCAGTTTTTGATACTCCAAAGTGTAACCCTAAAACCTCAAATGTTGGCATTTGTCTCAAGTAAAATAAACATAAACATACCTCTTCCTTTATCTCTAGTTTCGGTTTACGCCCTCCTCCTTTCTGATTTATACGCATCTTATTATGCTCTATCTCAGCTTGAATTCGTTTATGATGCATCTCGGCTTGGGCTAACAAGTCTCGAAACTGGTCGTTGGTTATTCCCAGCATTTGTTTTGCGCGGTGCGGATATTGTTGAATATAATGAAGTGGATTTTTCATTTTGGTAGACGGTCAAAATTCCGTTCTACCATTTTTTTGACACCCGGATAATATTTCGGACAGGTCTAGTAGACAAACTACCAAATGTGCTGGTAAAGAGTGATTTCTCTCTTCGCTAGCTTTACTTGCTGCGATCGCTCGCTCATCTGTCTACTGAAATTGTTCTGATACAAAAGTTGCTAACTGGGCGATACTAATTTCCTCAAAAAATTTTGTCCCTGGTACAGTAATCTGTAGTTCGGTCTCAATTTGATTCTTTAGCTCAATAACAATTAGGGAGTCAATTAGTGATGCAAGTGATTGTTGGGATTGTAGCTTGGATACCGGAAGCTGTAGGGCTTTTGCTAGTTTTGTAAGTAAGTAATTCTCCAATATCAATTGGCGCTCCCTTAATTTCATAGCAAGAAGTTGTTCTCTTAACAGACTAGTATGTGCAATAGGTTGGGCGACTCCCGATGAAACGCTTGTATACTTCGTTTCTTTAGCAACATGGAGTGCCTCCTGGTTCACTCGCCTTAACTGTGCATTCAAGACTTCTATGACAAGTAGTCCAGTTTCATCGAATACACGAATATCTCCGGAAATAGTCTCCCTGTGCTCATTGAGTTTTAGTACGGCATTTGTCCATAATGGTTGCTCAGAACGATTATGGAAGTGAAACTTTTCGACCCCAGCCAGAATGTAGCCATCAGCTATATCGAGCAAGCAGACTCCTAAGATTTGAAAACAGGCATCAACAACGCCGAGAGGAAGCTGATAAGCAGCATAGAATTCATCTTCTGTTGCAGGTGATTTTATACTGCCAAGTGCTTCTCCATATCCCAGCCAAATTTGTTTGAGCCACTGGCAAGTAGGTCCTAGGCTAGCACCTCTATCCCCTATCATTTGGTAAAACTCAGCGCTCGTAAATTTTTTTTCATATCGTGCCTGAATTTCTTCCACAGAGATAGACATTTTCGCGGAGGAGGCAAATTCTACATTCTCAAAGCAAAGTTTTCCGGTAACATGCAAGATCCAAGCAGCTTTTGTCTCAACCTCGTTGTTTGTTAGACTAAAAATTTGAAATGTAGCTTTACCAGAATGCTCAGGCTGCAGAATTAACTGAACGGGCTGCATCTTATCTTTAAATAAGATAAGTGGCTGGGAAATTAATACATCCTCTATTGTCAAAGCTTTCTTTCCGAATGCTTCCATCGCTCCAGCTAATGCCATCTCTAGATAGATGACAAAGTTCAAAAATGGTATATCATAAATCCGATGGTCGCGGACAAGCGGTAGAGAGTCGAGACTAAACTGGGATTCAAACTGAATTTGTTTTAGGGGTGAATCCAATCGTTGGTCTAACAAAGGGTGAGAAAGTTGTCGTGAAATGCTTTCGACTTTTGGTTGCCGATCTTTAATTACATCCGTCCAGTAACGTTGGCATTCAAAAGGGTAAGTTGGTAGTGGAAGCCGATGTCGCTGATAATCGCGGTCAAATGCATCCCAGTCTACATCGACACCTTGCTCATATAATGTTCCCAGACTCTGGAGGAGCTGCTGCCAATCACCTTGTTCTCTTGTCAAAGAAGGAAGCCAAAAACCTATTCCTTCTGGCAAGTAGCTTTGCTTCATGTAAGTTAATGTAGGATGTGGACTAATTTCCACGAACAATTGATATCCTTGTTTGTACAGCGTTTGTATACCTTCAGAAAATTTTAGTGGTTCCTGAGTATGATGTTGCCAGTACTGTGCTGATGCAATTTCTTGTCCGGTCACGGGTTTTCCAGTTAAGTTGGAAATTAACGGCAATTGGGGAGTAAAATATTCTATCTCCTCTGCAATGCTCTGGAATGTTTCTGGAATTGCTTCTATACAGTGCGAAACATTACTGTCTGCTGGTAAGCTTTGCATAAGCTTTGCCCGCTTAGTAATTAGTTTGAGTCCATCTTCTAAACTAAACACGTTGGCAACGCAAGCTGCAACATATTCGCCGATCCCATAACCCATAACGGCAGTTGGTTCTATACCCCAGGATTGCCATAACTCTGCAATAGCATACTCTAGTGCAAACAGGGCTGGCTGAGCGTAAGCAGTCTCATTAAGTAGCGAAAAGTTTTTAGACTGGGGATAGAGTATTGATAAGAGTGACTCTCCAAGATAAGGACGTAGTAACTCATCACAACGATCCAAGGCTTTTTTAAAAGTGAGTTGAGTGTCGTAAAGTTGACGCCCCATATCAATATAATGCAATCCTTGTCCTGTGAAAATAAAAGCTAATTTGGGTTTACTGGTGCTTAGCAAAAGTTGGTTAAATTCTGTAGAGAACTTCTTTCCAGCAACAACGTCTGCCAACTGTTGACATACCTGTTCCAATGATTCCGCGACGATACTAAGGCGGCGATTGAAATGCGATCGCCCGGTATTGGCTGTGAAGCAGATATCCCCTAATGATGCTGATGGATATGCTTTTACGTGGTGTTGAAAGCGCTTTGCCAATGAGGTTAATGCCGCATCACTCTTAGCTGAGAGTGTGAGAATATGAAGGGGTCGATCTACATTTATAAGCGCTGATTTCCGCACAGGTGCTGCCTCCAACACTACATGAGCGTTAGTGCCACTAAATCCAAACGAACTGACCCCAGCCAGGTGTCTAGAGTCAGGGTTTCCTTCTCCACCATCTGTCGTCGGCCAAGAGACTTGCTCAGTAGGAACGATTACAGGAAGATTCTGGGCAGCAATGTGAGGATTGATTTTTTTTAAATGCAAATGGGGTGGGATTATATTATGCTGCATTGCCAGAACCACTTTAATTAAACTGGCTATCCCAGCTGCTGCTTCTAGGTGACCGATGTTCGTTTTTACCGAGCCAACCATCAGAGAGTTTTTGTCTGAACGTCCCTGTCCCAAAACAGTTCCCAAAGCCTTCAATTCTATTGGATCTCCTAATGGCGTTCCTGTACCGTGTGCTTCTACGTAGTTAATTTGAGATGGTTCCACCTTCGCGTTCTTCAAAGCAGTACGCAAAACTTCTTGCTGAGCCAATCCATTAGGAACTGTGAGTCCGCTACTACGACCGTCTTGGTTAACAGCTGAACCTCGAATCACAGCTAGTATATTATCGCCATCAGTAATAGCGGATGTGAGACGCTTGAGGATCGCAATCCCACATCCTTCTCCTCGTCCGTAGCCATCTGCAGCAGCATCAAAGGTCTTGCAGCGCCCATCAGCAGACAAGGCTCGCAATTTAGACATGGCAATGGTTATATGGGGCGAGAGAATCAGGTTTACCCCACCAGCCAAAGCCATATGGCACTCACCTGTACGCAAACTCTGACAGGCAAGATGGACTGCTACCAAGGACGAGGAACAGGCTGTATCAATTGCCATGCTCGGGCCTTGCAAGCCTAAAATGTACGATAAACGTCCAGCTGCAACGTTAAAACCACTTCCGGTAGCTGTGTAAATATCAATATTGTTTGTTTCCGCAAATATGGTTTGTTGGGCATAGTCGTTGGTTGTTATCCCAACAAAGACTCCAGTTTTGCTACCATTAAGTTTATCTGATGCATAACCAGCTTGCTCTAGGGCTTCCCAGCTTACCTCCAGTAATAAACGTTGCTGGGGATCCATATTTACAACTTCACGTGGGGCAAGTCCAAAAAATTCTGCGTCGAATGCGTCTACACCAACATTCAAAAATCCGCCTTGACGCGTGTACATTGTGCCGGAAGTGTCAGGATTTGGATCGTAATATTTGTCTACATCCCAGCGTTCTGGTGGCACTTCCCGAATCGCATCACCTCCATGGGAAAGCAGTTGCCAAAATGACTCCGGATCGTTAGCTCCACCGGGAAATCGGCAACCCATACCTATAATGGCGATCGGTTCATTTTGTAGACTTTGAATAGCGTCAAGTTGGGAGCGAGTTTCTTTCAATGCGTAGACGGCACGTTGGAGTGGAGAAAGTTGGTCAAGTTTTTCAGGAGTGCTACTCATCTTAAATTATCTCTTATTAAAACTGGTAAGTAAGTCGGCGTGAATAAACACAACTTCGCGTTACGGCTGTTGGTAGTTATATCAAGTTGTTTCCGCACTGTTCCGCATTTGTTTACTTAGTTAGATTTATTTATACCAACTTACTTAATTCTTCATCAACTATGGCTTCTAATTCATTGATTGAAAGCTGTTCTATTTCTGTTAATATTGTTTGCTTCTCAGCATCCTCAAGAGATTCCGTATTATAAATAACATGGCTTTCAAAAGAAAGCACATCGCTCAGGAAATACTCAGTGAGAGCATGAATTGTTGAATATTCATAGGTTAGCGTTGCGGGAAGGGAATACCCCAAGCTCGATTGGAGACGATTTTTCAATTCTAAGGTCATCAGAGAATCCATACCCAATTCAAAAAAACCGATCTTGATCTCTGGCAATCGCAATGAATCACGCCCTAAAACCATAGCTACACAGTTTTGAATATAAGTAGCCAAAATAGCCCGACGTTGTTTTGGCACAGCCGCTTTTAACCGCTCCAAAAGATCGTGCTGTAGTTGGTCTGATGGCAAGGTGGTTAGCTGAGAGTAATGTTCATCAAAGATTTTTGAGAGCAATGGAGGTTTAAAATTGGCTGGAGATTGCTTCATAAAGTTTGACCAATTCACTGCCAGTACACCAACTTGTGCATTTGACTGGCTGAACAGCTTTTCGAGAGTTTGCAACCCTTGTTGCAAAGTAATGACACTGATCCCTGCTGCAGCCCATCGCTGCTTTATATTGCTGTTCAAACTAGCTGCAATACCAACTTCATCCCAAGGAGTCCAATTGATACTTAAAGCCGGCAGTTTTTGCAAATGTCGATAATGGGCTAGCACATCTAAAAAAGTATTAGCTGCTGAGTAACTTCCTTGACCGGGTACACCAAGTAGTGAGGCACTAGAAGAAAACATCACAAAAAATTCCAAGGGCATATTCTGCGTAAGAGAATGCAGGTTCCACGCTCCTGCCACCTTCGGAGCCATAACCTTGGCAAAGCGCTCCCAGTCTTGCCGCAGCAATACACCTTCATCCAAAACCCCAGCTAAATGCATTATCCCCAGGAGAGGTGGAAGGGATTGAGCAATGTCAGCCAGCACTGCTTGCACCTCGTTTTCCTGAGAGATATTAGCTCTTGCGACAATAATCTCTGCGCCTACCTCTCTGAGCATCCTTATTTGCTCGCTGGCATATTGGGAGGCACCACTACGTCCGATCAGTACAAGATGCCGTGCCCCTCTGTTCACCATCCACTCAGCCATCTTCAACCCCAAACCGCCAAGACCGCCAGTGATGAGATATGTGCCATCGGACCGTAAACTTAAAGTTTCTACTACAGCTTTAGCACTTTCGCTACGCACTAGGCGAGGCACATATCGCTGTCCTTGGCGAAAGGCAACTTCAGTTTCTTGATCTGGCTGACAAAGTTCTTCTAAACAGTTGGCAGCTGCTTCTTCAGGATTGCCAGGGGCCAAATCTAACAGCCCACCCCAAAGTTCAGGATGTTCTGTTGCTATTACCCGACCAAGTCCCCAAAGAGGAGCTTGAGCTACTGCTAGAGAATTTGCTTGGTATCCTACTAGTTGAGCGCCTTGGGTGACTAACCACAAACGCGGCAATTGAGAAACTTTAACTGAGCTAAGAGCCTGCACCAAATAGAGCGCACTGCCACAGGTTCGTGCTTGATCTATATCTAAGGAACTTGCAGTCGTCTGTTCTACTGAGGTAATATCTAAACTCCAGCAGTATATTATTCCATGACATGGAGGTGCATCGGTTTCCAGTACCTCCCTTAACAGCCGTTGAAAATCTTCAGGCTTTGTAGAATCGATCTTACAGCATCCCGTCTTAGAGGCTTCGTATGTTTTTCCAGAAGAGACCATGATACAAGTCTCTCCACGGGCCTCTAACAAAGCTGCTAGTTTTGCACTAATTTGGCTGTTTTGATCGGCAAATACCAACCATCGACCTTGCCGTTCTGGTAGAATTTCGGCTCCTGGCTTTATAGTCGTTGTGCGAGATTTGGGTTGCCACTTAACTTCGTGAAGCCAATTTGTGAAAATAGGAGATTCCGGCGTTGCTGATTGTGTAGGGGAGGCAGGCTCTAACCAATATCGCGAGTGCTGGAACGGATAAGTTGGTAATTCAAGACGTTGGTGCGGGTAGTCTTGGTCAAATTTGCACCAGTCTACCTCTACCCCACGAACATAAACCTCCCCTAAACTGTGAAGCAACTGTTGCCAATCAGATTTTCCCTTGTGTAATGAAGGTAGCCAGACTCCTGTTTCCCCTGGTAAACACTGGCGTCCCATCCCCAACAGTACTGGATGTGGGCCAATTTCTACAAACAGTTCACAGCTTTGCTTGTGCAGCGTCTGCATGTTCGCACTAAATTTCACTGCTTCTCGCAAGTGACGGCACCAATACTCGGCTTGAGTGACCTCTTCTTCCTTGACCAGTTCTCCGGTTAGGTTAGAAATCATTTTAATCTGAGGAGATGAATACTTGACTTCAGTTGCTATTTGCTTAAAAGCATCCAGTATTGGCTCCATCATTGGAGAGTGAAAGGCGTGGGAAACCTTCAAAGGACAGGATCTAATTCCTTCTGCTTCTAGTGTTTGAGTAACTGCTTGTACCGCCTCAGATTTTCCCGAAATCACGATGTTCTTAGGACCGTTAATAGCAGCGATGGACATTTGTCCTTTGAATGGTTCTATTGCCGCTATCACCCTAGCTTCTTCAGCAAATATCGCCACCATTTTTCCTTCCTGTGGCAAAGCCTGCATTAATCGCCCTCGTTGGGCAATCAGCTTCAGCCCATCTTCCAAGCTGAATACTCCAGCAATGCAAGCAGCAACATATTCTCCTACGCTATGACCCATCACTATTGCTGGCTCTACCCCCCACGACTGCCATAACTGGGCTAGGGCATACTCGATCGCAAATAAGGCAGGCTGAGTGAAAGCTGTCTCATTAATAAATGCATCTATCTCGGGTTGGACATATAGTAATGATAATAATGATTGTTTAAAATAAGGCAGTAACAATTCATCGCAACGCTCTAAAGCTTTGCGAAATGTCGGTTGGGTTTTGTAGAGTTCGCGTCCCATACCTATATACTGAGAGCCTTGACCTGTGAACAGAAACGCTACCTTTGTGCGACTTGCAGGTGGGATTTGCCCGACTTGCAGCCCATCTGGTGTTTCTCCCTTTGCAAAAGCAGCCAGTCGTTCTTGTATCTGTGCTGGTTCTTTAGCCACTATAGCCAAACGCTGAGAAAAATGCGATCGTCCAGTGTTGGTTGTAAAACACACATCCCCGATAGAACTTAAGGGATTGTTCTCCAGGTAGTTCTCAAAGCGATCGGCAAGTTTCTGTAACGCTGTTTCACTCTTAGCTGACAAAGTGAGAATATGAAGTGGTCTCTCTACTTCTGAGTGAATCGAGGCGCGGACAGGTGCCTCCTCCAATATCACATGAGCATTTGTTCCACTCATCCCAAATGAACTGACTCCAGCTACACGAGGACTTCTTGCTTGCCCTAACCAAGAAGTCCTCTGAGTTGGAATCATGATGGGAAGATCTTCCCAAGAAACAGAAGAATTTGGGTTTTTTAGATGTAAATGGGGCGGGATCTCCTCGTGTTGCATAGCTAGCATCACTTTGATCACACCAGCTACCCCAGCCGCTGCTTCCAAATGACCAATGTTCGTTTTCACTGAACCTACCATCAGGGGCTGCTGCTTTGAATGTCCCTCGGATAGTACACTTGCTAACGCTTCAATCTCAATGGGATCTCCCAGTGCAGTCCCTGTGCCATGGACTTCTACATAATTCACCTGCTTTGGCTCTAGCTTAGCATTAGTCAAAGCTGCTCGAATGACTGCTTGCTGAGCCAACCCATTAGGCACTGTCAGTCCACCACTGCGACCATCATGGTTGATTGCTGAACCTCGAATCATGGCCAGGATGTTGTCACCGTTGGCAATCGCATCTGAAAGCCGTTTGAGTACTACTATACCGCAACCTTCTCCTCTACCATAACCGTCGGCTGCAGCATCAAAAGTTTTGCAACGACCATCCGTTGCCAAAGCTCGCATCTTAGATAGAACTATAAATGCCCCCGATGATAGCATCAAATGCACTCCACCAGCTAAAGCCAGATTGCATCCTCCTGTCCGCAGACTTTCACAGGCAAGATGAATACTGACTAAGGAAGACGAGCAAGAAGTATCCAAGGCTATGCTTGGACCTTGCAGACCTAAAATGTATGATAAGCGACCTGCGGCAATGCTAAAGGTGTTGCCAGTGAAAAAATAGGCATTAAGATGACTAGGATCTTGAAAACCCTTATGGAGATGCAAGTAGTCCGAAGTATTGATTCCTACAAAGACTCCAGTTTGGCTACCAGCTAGTTTGTCTGGTGCTTGACCTGCATTTTCTAGAGCCTCCCAAGTTACCTCCAATAATAACCGTTGCTGGGGATCCATACTCACTATTTCTCGTGGCGCAATCCCAAAGAATTCAGCATCAAAACCGTCTACTCCTACATCTAAAAAACCGCCTTGCCGTGTATAAATTTTGTCCTCTGTTTCCGAATTTGAGTCGGAGTAGGCATCTATGTACCACCTTTCTAATGGCACTTCTTGGATAGCATCAAAACCATTTTGGAGTCGCTGCCAAAACATCTGTGGGGTATTAGCACCGCCAGGAAATCGGCAACCCGTGCCAATAATGGCAATCGGCTCAGTTTGCTGGCGCTCCATTTTATCGAGCTTATAGCGCATCTCCTCCATCGCTATAAGCGCTTGTTTTAATGGCGACATATGTGCAAATCGCTCGGAAATTTTACTCATATTAAATCCAGTTACATCTCAATAATTAAAAAACAGCACTCCTCGCAGAGAACGCAGAGGGAGGAGAAGGAGAAATAATTTCGGAGCTATTATATCCGGTTAATTAGTTATCATTTGCTTTTTCCTAAAGAGTTGCTAATTTCTGAGCTAGTAAATTTTCAACTTCCTCTTCCGATAAGTTTTCTATTTCTAGCACTATTTGTGTCAGATGATGGTTCTCTTCTTGAAACTCTGCGTCAGATTCTTCAATTGAATCCAACCCAGTCACTTCGTTGAGTAAATACTTAGCAAGGCTTTCAATGTTGGGATAGTTGAAAGCTAATGTTGGGGAGATAGAATTTCCCAAACTTGTTTCGAGCCGATTCTTCAACTCAACAGCAAGCAGAGAATCCATGCCCATGTCAAAAAAGCTTAACTTTTTTTCTGGTAGCTGGGATGGATCGAGACGCAACACAGTGGCGACTTCATTTTGAAGATGAGCAATCAAGAAAGCTGGGCGTTCGCTATGAAGCATATCCTTCAAGTGTTGTAAAAGCCTTGGCTCTTGATGCTCTGATACTTGCTTTACTCCATTAAATGAACCATTTGCCTGCGGCTGTTTGGTTAATGCTTCCAGCAACTTAGGCAGTAATTCCGCTGTCTGTCGTAATAATACTTCAGTTTCTGGATTCTTGCTGTTTTGGCGACTATTTGTTGGATGAACATTACTATCTGTTTCTACCCAATATCGTCGGCGCTGAAATGGATATGTTGGCAGTTGGAGACGGCTGCGAGAGTCGCCTTGGTCAAAGCTATACCAGTCTATTGACACTCCACGTACATATAATTCTCCCAAACTTTGGAGGATTTGCTGCCAATCCTCCTGCTTTGGACATAAACTGGAAAGCCAAATGATTTCACGATCCATTTCTAATAAAGAGAGCTTTGAACCCATCTCTATAAAGATTTCATAACCTTTGTGAGCAAGCGTTTGCAGCCCAGGAGCAAATTGCACGGGTTGCTGCATATGAAGACACCAATATTCAGGAGTTGTTATCTCTTCTCCAACTGTTGTGCCAGTGACATTAGAGATGATATTTAGGTGTGGAGGTGAGTAAGTGACTTCCTTGGCAATATTTTTGAATACTGCTAGGGTTGATTCCATTCTACCTTCTTGAGTCAAAGTCTGTATCAAACGTCCCCGTTCGGCAATCAGCTTCAGACCATCTTCTAGACTAAATACCCCAGCGACACAAGCAGCAACATACTCACCTACGCCATGACCCATCACAGCGTTTGGAGATATACCCCAAGACTGCCATAAGTAGGCTAGGGCGTATTCAAAGGCAAACAAGACGAGTTGGGTGTAGACTGTTTCATTTAACAAGTCATTCTCGTCGGCTTTTGGATAGAGAACTTCGAGTAGGGGTTGTTCCAGGTAAGGACGTAAAATTTCATTGCAGCGATCAAGGCAGGAACGAAAAGTGGGTTGTGTTTCATAAAGTTGGCGTCCCATACCTTTGTACTGAGACCCCTCACCTGTAAAAAGAAAGACAATTCCCGACGGGTTTTGCTCTTGCAGCCGCCCTTGTAAAACTCCTGTTGCTTTTTGCCCAGATGCAAAGGCAGCTAGTTGTTCCATCAATTCTGTTGATGAAGATGCCAATACACTTAACCTGTGATTAAAGTGCGATCGCCCTGTATGAGATGTGAAGCAAATATCTGCAATATCTGATTTAGGGTGAGTGGCTAGGTAATTCTTATACCGACGGGCTAATTGCTTTAATGCCTCTTCTGTTTTAGCCGAGAGAGTCAGCAAATGTTGTGGACGGTCTGCAACAGCAGATGGTACAGACTGGGGTAAGGGTGCCTCTTCCAGTATCACATGGGCATTTGTACCACTCATCCCAAAGGAACTCACTCCCGCCAGCCGTTGCCTTTTTTCTGAATTCCAGGATACTAGCGAAGTCGGTACTTTCACTGGTAATTTATCCCAATTAATGTGAGGATTGGGTTGCTTAAAGTGCAAATGAGGCGGGATCTGCTGATGTTGGAGGGATAACACGACTTTGATTAAACCTGCAATACCAGCAGCAGTTTCTAAATGCCCGATATTAGTTTTAACTGAACCAATGATTAAGGGATTCTCTGGCGATCGCTCCTCACCAAACACGGTTGCTAAAGCTTGAACTTCAACTGGATCTCCTAAGGAGGTTCCTGTACCGTGAGCTTCTACATAACTCACTTGAGAGGGCTTGACTTTAGCGTTTGCTAATGCCTTCTGGAGGAGTGTTTGCTGAGCTATCTTATTGGGAACTGTAAAACCACTGCTTGGTCCATCGTGGTTAACCGCTGAACTTTTAATGAGAGCTAGAATATTATCACCGTCAGCAATGGCATCATGAAGGCGTTTGAGAACCACAACTCCACATCCCTCACCTCGACCATAACCGTTGGCAGCGCTATCAAATGTCTTACAACGACCATCAGAGGAAAGAGCCTGTGCTCTGGATAGAAAAATGGTAACTTCTGGTGACAAGATCAGCTGTACCCCAGCCGCTAGGGCAAGATTGCACTCGCCAGCACGCAAGCTTTGACAAGCTAAATGTATTGCTACTAAAGAAGAGGAGCAGGCTGTATCTATTGCCATACTTGGACCTTGCAGACCCAGAACATAGGACAAGCGACCTGCAGCAAAGCAAAAGCCATTCCCCGTGCCATCATAGGCATTAATACGTGTATGCTCGCCGGAGTGCAATTGCAATCGTGAATAATCATTTTGACCTATCCCCAAAAAAACACCAGTTTGGCTGTCAGATAGATCGTGTGGTGCGACTCCAGCATTTTCTAGAGCTTCCCAACTCACTTCTAATAGTAAACGTTGTTGAGGATCCATGCTCGATGCTTCTCGCGGAGAAATTCCGAAGAACTGAGGATCGAATTGGTCTACTTGCTGTAACAATCCAGCATGACGGATGTACATTTTCCCAGCACTTTTAGGATCTGGATCATAATAAAGATCCATGTCCCAGCGCTGTAGAGGAATCTCCGTGATGGCGTCCACTCCATCATGTAATAGCTGCCAGAAGGCTTCTGGGTCATCGGCACCTCCAGGGAATCGGCAGCCCATTCCAATGATGGCGATCGGCTCGTTCTGAGAACGCTCAACTGCCTCTAGTTTACCCAAAGCTTCATCTAAAGCAAGAAGCAGCCGTTTTGAAGAAGATAGTTGGTTAACTCTTTCGGAAATATCCTTCATCTTAGTTACCATTTACCAAAGTTTCTAACTTTGCCAGTCTCTGGGCAATTGACACTTCAAGTTCATCTTCGGCAAGTTGTTCTATCTCTGACAAAGCTTCAAGTCGTTCGTCTTCACGTTTGGACAACTTTGCATCAACAGTCTTCGATGACTCCCAGCCAAGCACTTCCTCAGACAAATACTTGGACAATTTTGTAATGTTTGGAAATTCAAAGATTAAAGTGGAAGGAAGAGAACAGTCTAAGCTGGCTTCGAGCCGTTTGATCAGTTCATGTACTATCAAAGAATCTATACCCATGTCAAAAAAACCTTGCTGCGGATCTGGTACTTGAGATGGTTCTAGCCCCAGCGCTTGAGAAACCTCTTGTTGAATGTAAACAATTAAAATATTTGTGCGATCGCTTTTCTTCGCTGCCTCCAGTCGTTTGAATATTTCTGAGTGTTGTCCTGACTGCTGTTTTCCTGCTTTCGGTGGCTGTACTACAATTTGTTCTAACAGGGATCGTTGTCCCCTTGCCTCATAGAATTTTTTGAATAACGTCCAATCAACGTCAGCCACTGTTGTTTGGTTACAACATGACCCAAGCAGGTATCCTAGTATAGTAACCGCTTGCTCTGGTTGCAATACTTTTAACCCCATCCGGGTTAAAAAGTTCTGCTCTTCTGGCGTAGCCATGCCATCACCAGCCCAAAGACCCCAATTCACACTTAACGTTTTCATCTTAAGCCCTTGACGGTAATTGGCGAACACATCCAAAAAATGGTTTGCTGCCGCATAATGTGCTTGCCCCTTGGAACCCCACACTGAAGCAATTGAGGAGAAGTTCAAGAAAAAATCCAGATCTAGTCCTTGTGTCAGTTGATGCAGAATCCATGTCCCTACTACCTTAGGGCGCAGCACCGATTCAAAGCTGTTCAGGTCGATTTCCTCTATAGTTTGATTTTTAGAAACACCCGCTGCATGCACAATCCCACGTAGAGGTGGCATGGAGGAGTTTATCTTCTCGAACACCCCAGTCATATCTTGCTGGCTAGATACATCAGCTTTAGCGACTAGAATCTTAGTTCCTGCGTGTTCCATGCGGGTAATAGCTGCTTTAATCTCAGGAGAAAAGACACCGCGACGTCCTGTTAGAACTAGATACCGGACTCCCAGATCCACCATCCAGGCAGCAACTTTCAGACCCAAAGCTCCCAAACCCCCGGTAATAAGGTAAGTGCCATCAGCTTGGAACACCACTTCTTGGGATGGTACTGAGTCTTCATGTACTAACCGAGCCACAAATCTATTTCCCTTTCGGAAGGCGAGATGGTCTTCTCCAATAGAGTCTCCTATCTCTGCCATTAGCATTGATACTTCATCTTCGGTCGCCTCAAGGGCTAAATCGATCGCTCCTCCCCAAAGTTGGGGATGTTCTACAGCAATGACTTTACCCAGTCCCCACAAGGGAGCTTGAGCTACTGCTAGAGAAGCCGTATGAGCTTTCAGTTGCTGAACTCCTCGAGTGACTAACCACAACTTAGGTAAGATTTGTTTATTATAGTGCTTAACTAACTCCTGTATCAAATGCAAGACACTGCCACATCCCCATTTCTGTGCTTGTTCTAAATCAGAGAGAGTCAAATCATTTGATGGTGCTGTATCTAAACTCCATAAATGAATGATTCCCTTAAGAGGCAATTGGCTTTTGAGCAAAACTTCTTGGAACAAACGCTCAAAATTTTCTGGAATCGAGGGGTTGAGGCTGAAAATTCCAGTTTCTTTACTTTGATAGCTATTTCCAGCATAGATTAAGATGCAGCTTTGACCTTCTTCCTGTAATTGTTTCGCTAGGGCTTGTCCCACATCACCCGAATCCGCAAAAATGAGCCAATTTCCTGCTTCAGAATTGTTAATCACCTTTAAAACCGTCTTCGACTGACGTGGCTTGAGTTGCCAATCTATTTTGTAGAGCAAATTTTTAAAGGTTGCTGCTGTGAGTTGCTTTTGATGCTGCTTAACTAATAAATCCAGCAGTTTAGGCAAAACTTTAATTTCATTTTCTAAAAGTTCTCCTGCCTTTTCTAATTGCTCAGCTAACTGTTTTGTATTCCCTTGGTTAAGAAAGTCGATGATTGGGGTAAAGTTATTTCCTTGAAGTAAAGACAGCGACTTTTGCTGTTCATTTTCGGCGTTTGTGCTTATCCAATAACGCTTTTTCTGCCAGGGATAAGTTGGCAAGTTTACCTTATGATGTGAGAAGCCTTTTTCAAAAGCAAACCAGTCAACAGAAACGCCACGGACATAGAGTTGAGCTAAACTCAGAAGCATTTGTTGCCAGTCTTCTTGTCCGGGATGTAAACTAGGAAGCCAAACTCCCACATTTGAGGCTAAGCATTTGCGACCCATAGCTAAAAGAGTTGGTTTGGGTCCGCACTCGACAAAGACCTCATACCCTTGCTGATGCAATGTTTTGATGCTGTCGGCAAATTGCACAGGTTGTCGCAAATGTTTGACCCAATATTCAGCAGTGGCAATTTCTGCATTGACTGGAGTTCCGGTGAGGTTAGAAATCATCTCAATGCGGGGACAAGAGTATGTGACTTGTTGGGCCGCACGAGCAAAATCTGCCAGTATCGGTGCCATCAACGGTGAGTGGAAGGCATGAGAGACTGACAACTTTTTCGTCAGCACTTTTTCGGCTTCTAAGGCGGCAACAATCGCCGCGACTGCTCGAGGATGACCGGAAATCACTACATTTTCAGGACCATTAATCGCCGCAATCGCCACTTGCGCGGAGTAGGATTGAATTGCATCTCTCACCAACTCAGCATCAGCAAACACAGCGACCATTTCACCATCACCAGGCATTTCCTGCATCAACCGTCCGCGTTGTGCAATCAATTTCAAACCATCTTCCAGGCTAAATACTCCCGCCACGCAAGCGGCGACGTATTCCCCCACACTATGACCCATAACCGCATCTGGAGTTATACCCCAGGATTTCCATAACTGAAATAGGGCATATTCTAGGGCAAATAGGGCAGGTTGTGTATAGGCTGTGTCATCTAGGGGGCAACTATCTCCAAGCTGTGGGTAGAGTACTGAAAGTAGGGGTTTTTCCAGATGGGGCCGCAAAATTTCATCGCACTGCTCGAGGATGGCGCGGAAGGTAGGTTGTGTTTGATACAATTGTTGCCCCATCTTCACGTACTGCGACCCTTGACCTGTGAATAAAAAAGCGATTTTGGGTCGAGCGTTATTGTCTCCAGTCAATACTCCCGTCGGTTTTTGTCCACGAGTAAATGCGGCGAGTTGTTCAGTCGTCTGGGCGAGTGATTCTGTCAACAGACACAGCCGATGGGAGAAATGCGATCGCCCGGTACTGGCACTGTAGCAGATATCACCGAGCAATAAGTCAGGATGGGAAGTTACGTAATTTTCATATTGAATCGCTAAATCCTGAAGCGCTTCTGGTGTCTTGGCTGACAGCGTCAACAGATGCCAGGGACGTTTATTATCTACTGGTACTGCCTGTGATAAAGGTGCTTCTTCTAACACCACATGGGCGTTTGTACCACTAAAGCCAAAGGAACTTACTCCCGCAATTCGCCGTCCTTCCTTTAAAAACCAAGGTCTTAGCTTTGTGGGAACTATAACTGGCAGTTTTTCCCAGTCAATATAAGGATTTGGCTGTTGAAAGTGCAGATGGGGTGGAATTTCACCGTGTTGCATGGCCAAAACGACTTTAATCAAACCTGCTATCCCTGCTGCTCCTTCCAAGTGACCGATGTTGGTCTTTACTGAGCCAATGACTAAAGGCTCGTCTTGAGGACGATTCTTACCAAATACAGTTCCTAAGGCTTTTACCTCTATAGGATCTCCCAATGATGTACCTGTGCCGTGAGCTTCGATATAACTCACGCGATCTGGTTCGACATTTGCATTACTCAAGGCTTGACAAATCAATTCCTCTTGAGCTTTTCCTTTAGGGACTGTTAAACCACTACTGCGACCATCTTGATTGACCGCAGAGCCTCGAATTAAAGCTAAGATATTGTCGCGATCGCGACATGCATCTGACAACCGTTTGAGGACTACGACTCCACACCCCTCTCCTCTAACAAAACCATCAGCTGCTGCATCAAAGGTCTTACAATGGTTATCGGGTGTCAGCATCTGGGCACGACACTCAATAATCGTGGAGATTGGCGACAATATCAGATTTACTCCGCCTGCTAGAGCTAGATGACTCTCTTTTGTTCTTAAACTTTGACAAGCAAGATGAACAGCTAACAAGGATGATGAGCAAGCTGTATCTACGACTAAGCTTGGTCCCTGCAAACCCAGAAGGTAAGATAATCTACCAGCAGCAAAGCTGACTGCGTTCCCTGTACCAGTATAGATATCGATTGCCTTGGGAGAACTGCTTGCCAACTGGAGATAATCCTGATTCATAACACCTACAAAAACCCCAGTTTTGCTACCCAGCTGTCGTTCTGGTGGCAATCCAGCATGTTCCAAAGCCTCCCAACTGACTTCTAAAAGTAATCTTTGCTGGGGATCTATTAAAGCCGCTTCACGCGGAGGAATACCGAAAAATTGAGAGTCGAATTTATCAACCTGCTCCAAAAAACTGCCATAGCGGGTGTACATTTTCCCAGGATTAGCTTGATCAGCATCGTAGTAGGCATCAATATCCCATCTTTCTCTCGGAACCTCTGTAACAGCATCTAAACCGTCACGCAATAATTTCCAAAAAGAATTAGGGTTGTTGGCACCACCCGGAAACCTACAGCCTATGCCAATGATGGCGATCGGTTCTGTCCTAGCCCGCTCCAAAACGCTGAGATGGGTTTGCATTTCTTCCAACTTAATCAGCGCATTTTGCATTAAAGAACTATAGTCTTTGCTGGTTAAATCTTGCTTCATATTTTTAAATAGGTAAGTTGGTATGAATAAATATCGCCAGATTACTTATTTAATGAACTCTTGGCATCACAACCTATCTGGGATTGCTGTACTGGAAAAGGAGTACCTCAACCTAAGTTTGCTAGTTTTTCGGCAAGTAAAGTGGCGAGTTCATCTTGGGATAGTTCTGCGAATAGCTCAGCTTTGTTGTCTACCTCTGGTGGTTGTTGTGGTTGCACATCAGATTCTGAATAAAATTCTAAAGTAAGCACTTCTTGGATGAGGTAATCTACAAGTGTTTCTACATTTGGATTGTCAAATGCTATGGTTGGAGGCAATGAACAGGCTAAACTCTTTTGCAGACGATTTCTTAACTCGACAGACATTAAAGAATCCATCCCCAGTTGGAAAAATCCCTGCTGCACATCTATGGTTTGTGATACACTTAAATTTAAAACTTTCGCGACTTGAGAACGAACGTGAGCTACTAATAACGCCCGATACTCGCTAGCAGGAACAGCCTGTAATTGTTGGAGGAATTCAGATTCCAATAGTTGATCTGAAGGCTGCTCAGATATTTGCTGAAAATCAGCTAAAAACGACCAATCGGCAAATTTTTCTCTAAACTGCAACCAGTCGATGGGCAATACCCCAATTTGAGCAGATGAGTGTGGCGATCGCGACAATAATTGCTCCAGTACTTGCAAGACTTGCTGAGGAGCTATAGTGCCAATTCCCCGTGCCTTCATACGTTCCTCTACTTGAAGTTTGGCTGCAACTCCAACCTCCGCCACCGCTCCCCAGTTAATACTTAATCCCGGTAGCCCCTGTGCACGGCGGTAACATGCCAAGGCATCTAAAAATGCATTAGCAGCAGCGTAATTAGCTTGCCCTGGTGAACCTAGTAGAGCAGCAGCAGATGAAAACAGCACAAAAAAGTCTAACGGTAGATTGTGAGTCAAACAGTGGAGATTCCAAGAGCCTGTGACTTTGGGAGCCATGACTTTCTCAAAGCGTTCCCAATTTTGCTGTTGTAGAATGCCATCATCCAAAACACCGACTGAATGAATAATCCCTCGTAATGGCGGCAGAGATTTCTCAATTTCTGCCAGCACCTGCGTCAGTTGCAAACTATCAGATATATCTGCTTTAGTCACAACGACTTTAGCACCACCCTCTTTTAGCTTGCTTAATTGACTGCTGACTGCTGCGCTCACATCACTCCGCCCTACTAGTACTAAGTGCCGTGCCCCATTTTCTACCATCCAATCTGCTACTAGTAAACCTAAACCTCCCAAACCGCCAGTGATGAGATAAGTACTATCCTCACGGAAGAGAGTTGGTTGCTCAATCTGCAAAGATGCCATGACTGAGGATTGGGAGACAGTTGTGCGATCGCCAGTAGATTCAGCATGCTGTTTTTGGTTAACATCCACTTCCAGCTGCTTTTGTACTTCACTATTTTGGGTTTGGCGACTATGCACTAATCTAGCCACATAACGACTTTGATTTCGGAAAGCGACTTGATTTTCCTCAGCCGGTGACCAAATTTCGGCAAATAGAACTTGTGCCTGATGTGCCATAGCCTCTGGATCTAAATCCACGCACACACAATTAAGTTCTGGGTGTTCTCTGGCAATCACTCTTCCCATTCCCCACAAGGTAGATTGAGCCAGGAAAGGAACATCTCCATGACAAGCCGGAGATTGACATTCTGGAATGACTACTGGCACCCCACCTCGGGTAACTATCCATACCCTTGGCGGTTGCAACAATCCCGCCGACTCTACCAGTGCTTGTACTAAGTATAAAAGACTGCCGCATCCTTGCTCAAACGCCTTCTTAGAATCAGGACTTGCTTGAGATGTATCTAAGCTCCATAAATGTACGACTCCATGCAAAGACGGTTGAATTGTTTTCACGACTTCTAGCAATTGCTGATAGTCACTCAGATTGCTGGAGTCAATCTCAAACTCTTGCTCGGCTAATTGTTTATACTCATTACCCGCAAAGATAATTGTACAAATTTCTCCTTGGGAGCGCAGAGTTATTGCTAACTGCTGCCCTAACCTTTGGCTATCTGCTAAAATTAGCCAATTCCTCGGCTGTGATACCACTACCTCTGATTTAGCCTGTATAACTTGCTGTCGCCACTCTACCTCATAAAGCCAATTCTGCAGATGTTCCTGAGTTGCGCCTAAGAGGGTTTGACTATTGATTTTTCTTCCTTCAAAGCCAATAACTTCTGCAATAACTTCTTCAGTTTGGTCGATGAGTCGTATATTCCCTGTGAGTTTGTTTTCTCCAGACTCTTCTTTTTGCTGTAAATAGGTATGACACCATAACTGAGAACTACTGGGATGACGATAAAAATAGAATTTTTCTATACTAAATGGAACAAAAGTTTCTTCTCCCTCAGTATTAACAAGAACTGACAAAAGCTGGAAGCAGGAGTCAAGTAGACCTGGATGAAGTTGATACCTCTCAATATCATCTAGTCCTTCTGGAACTTCCATCTGACACAAAGCTTCTTTGTCTCCCTTGTAAACTGAGCTAATCCATTGAAAGCGTGGACCAAGTTGAATTTGGCGTTGCCATAAATTATTGTAAATTTCTCCACTGGTGATTTCTTGTGGGCATCGAGCTTGTATCTCTTTAATAGAGACTGGTAAGAACACTTTGTTAGAGACAACCTCTTTTTTCGCGGGTTTGATTCTCCCAGTTGCATGCACTTTCCAATCACTATTATCAGTTTCTAGGCTGATAAGTTTAAAAGAAGCTTCTAACTGATTTTCTGGAGTTATTAGCAACTGGATGGTAGTTACTTCTTCTTTTGAAAGAATGAGAGCCTGAGGAAAGAGCAGATCTTCTAGTATACATCCTTCAGCTTTGAAAGTTAGTTCACTAGCACCTAAAAGCAAAGATATATGACACGCTCCAGGTACGACGACTTTTTCGTAAATTTGGTGGTCTTCAAGAAAAGACTGGGTATGAATACTAAACTGAGATTCAAACAAAATTTCTTTAAGCAGTGGAGACTGCAACTTTTTATCCAATAAAGGATGAAGCGCCTCGGACTTACTTTGGGAAGAGGCTAGCAACTTCTGCTTCTCCAATGTAGTAGACTCAATCAAATAACGCTGCCGCTGAAATGGATATGTTGGCAATTGTAAACGGCAACGGGAATAGTCCCGGTCAAAAGCAAACCAGTCAACAGAAACGCCACGGACATAGAGTTGAGCTAAACTCAGAAGCATTTGTTGCCAGTCTTCTTGTCCGGGATGTAAACTAGGAAGCCAAACTCCCACATTTGAGGCTAAGCATTTGCGACCCATAGCTAAAAGAGTTGGTTTGGGTCCGCACTCGACAAAGACCTCATACCCTTGCTGATGCAATGTTTTGATGCTGTCGGCAAATTGCACAGGTTGTCGCAAATGTTTGACCCAATATTCAGCAGTGGCAATTTCTGCATTGACTGGAGTTCCGGTGAGGTTAGAAATCATCTCAATGCGGGGACAAGAGTATGTGACTTGTTGGGCCGCACGAGCAAAATCTGCCAGTATCGGTGCCATCAACGGTGAGTGGAAGGCATGAGAGACTGACAACTTTTTCGTCAGCACTTTTTCGGCTTCTAAGGCGGCAACAATCGCCGCGACTGCTCGAGGATGACCGGAAATCACTACATTTTCAGGACCATTAATCGCCGCAATCGCCACTTGCGCGGAGTAGGATTGAATTGCATCTCTCACCAACTCAGCATCAGCAAACACAGCGACCATTTCACCATCACCAGGCATTTCCTGCATCAACCGTCCGCGTTGTGCAATCAATTTCAAACCATCTTCCAGGCTAAATACTCCCGCCACGCAAGCGGCGACGTATTCCCCCACACTATGACCCATAACCGCATCTGGAGTTATACCCCAGGATTTCCATAACTGAAATAGGGCATATTCTAGGGCAAATAGGGCAGGTTGTGTATAGGCTGTGTCATCTAGGGGGCAACTATCTCCAAGCTGTGGGTAGAGTACTGAAAGTAGGGGTTTTTCCAGATGGGGCCGCAAAATTTCATCGCACTGCTCGAGGATGGCGCGGAAGGTAGGTTGTGTTTGATACAATTGTTGCCCCATCTTCACGTACTGCGACCCTTGACCTGTGAATAAAAAAGCGATTTTGGGTCGAGCGTTATTGTCTCCAGTCAATACTCCCGTCGGTTTTTGTCCACGAGTAAATGCGGCGAGTTGTTCAGTCGTCTGGGCGAGTGATTCTGTCAACAGACACAGCCGATGGGAGAAATGCGATCGCCCGGTACTGGCACTGTAGCAGATATCACCGAGCAATAAGTCAGGATGGGAAGTTACGTAATTTTCATATTGAATCGCTAAATCCTGAAGCGCTTCTGGTGTCTTGGCTGACAGCGTCAACAGATGCCAGGGACGTTTATTATCTACTGGTACTGCCTGTGATAAAGGTGCTTCTTCTAACACCACATGGGCGTTTGTACCACTAAAACTAAAAGAACTTATACCTGCAAAACGATGCTTTTCTTCTCTACGCCACGGAATTTCTGTAGTTGGTATAACTACAGGTATTTGACTCCAAGGAACACGAGGATTTGGCTGTTGAAAGTGTAGATGAGGCGGAATTTCACCATGTTGCATGGCTAAAACAACTTTAATCAAACCTGCTATCCCTGCTGCTCCTTCCAAATGACCGATGTTGGTTTTTACTGAACCAATCACTAAAGGCTGGTCTTGGGGACGTTCTTTGCTATATACATTAACTAGTGCCCCAAGTTCAATCGGATCTCCCAAAGATGTCCCTGTACCATGAGCCTCAACATAGCTTACCTGGGCGGGTTCAATATTCCCATTAGCCAAGGCTTGACGAATGACTTCTTCTTGAGACGGACCATTGGGCACTGTCAAACCCCCACTAGAACCATCTTGATTAACTGCAGAGCCTCGAATAATAGCTAGGATATTATCTTTGTCTGCTAGGGCATCCGACAACCGTTTGAGAACAACTATTCCACAACCTTCTGCTCGAACATAACCGTTCGCTTCCGCATCAAAAGTTTTACAACGACCATCAGGTGCCAGCATCTTTGCTTTTGATAAATTGATATTAAGCTCTGGTGAGAGTAACAAGTTGACTCCCCCTGCCAAGGCTAAATGACTCTCTCTATTGCGTAGACTTTGGCAAGCCAAATGCACTGTTACCAAAGATGAAGAGCAAGCTGTATCAACTGATAAACTGGGTCCAGTAAAACCCATAAGATACGACAAGCGACCTGAGGCGACGCAATGAGAATTGCCTGTAGCCAAGTAAGCATCAATTTCCTGAGGATCTCTAGTTAGCAACCGATACATGTAGTCACTACTACAGATGCCAATAAATACTCCTGTTTTACTATTAAACAATTGTTCGGGCACTTTAGCAGCATTCTCTAGTGCTTCCCAACTTACTTCCAGTACTAAGCGTTGTTGTGGATCAAGACTGATAACTTCCCGAGGGGAGATGCCGAAAAACTGAGAATCGAAGTCAGATATTTGACCTAAGAATCCACCATAGCGAGTATACATTTTGCCTGGAGCTTCAAAGTTTGGGTCATAATATGCCTCAATGTCCCACCGAGATTTTGGCACCTCTGTAATCGCATCTACTTTATTTTTGAGCAACTGCCAAAAAGCTTCTGGATTATTAGCACCTCCAGGAAATCGGCATCCTATACCAACGATCGCAATTGGTTCTGTGTTGGCACTTTCTAACTGAGCCAGTTTTGCCCTCATCACCTTGATCTCAATCAATGCCTTCTTCATTAATAGCTGGTGGTTTGTATTTGCTATATCACTCATTGAGCTTTATCCTTTTCCGTATTTGCTATTTCTTGGCCTAACAAGTCTGCGATTTCATCTTGGGATAGCGAGTCCAGAAAAACTGATAGCTCAGTTCGGGCGTCTGCGTTTTGTAACTTTCCTCTTGACTCATCGTCAAACTCCATCTGCAACACTTCTAAAGCCAGATAATTAACCAATGCTTCTACTGTTGGATAATCAAATATTAAAGTTGAGCGTAAAGATTGCCCGAGACTGACATCCAGCCAATTTTTTAAGTCAACCGCCATGAGGGAGTCTATGCCCAAATCAAATAATCTTTGACGTGGCAAGATTTGCTCTGGTGAAGTCAAACCCAAAACTTTGGCTACTTGAGAGCTTACATAAGTCGTTAATAGTTCCCGACGCTTATGAGCAGGAGTAGCTTTTAATTTTTCTAGCAACTCATATCGCAGCTTTGACGGTTGCTGAAATACTTGTACAAAACTCTCGAAAAACAAAGTTGACGATGTCTGCAACCACTTGCTCCAGTTCATTGGCTGCACTGCCACTTGAGTTGCATTATGTCTAAGTAATTCACTCAGTATTTGTAGTCCTTGTATAGGGAGAATATAATCCAAACCCCGATCCACTATTTGCTCTTGGTTTTTATCTCCCAGTGCTGCTGCCATACCTAGCTTTGCCCATGGTCCCCAGTTAATACTGAGTCCAGGTAAACCTAAGGCCCGACGGTGATGAACGAGAGCGTCCATGAAGGCATTGGCGGCTGCATAGTTTCCTTGACCTAATGAACCGAATAATGAGGCAATTGATGAGAAACAAACGAAAAAGTCCAGTGGCAAGTCCTGTGTTAATGTATGCAGATTCCATACTCCTTCCACTTTCGGAGCCATTACCCGCTGGAAACGTTCCCAGTTTTGTTGCAATAGTATTCCATCATCTAGAATACCCGCAGCATGTACGACTCCTCGCAAAAGAGGCATTGATACTTTCACCGTCTCCAACAAACTGGCTACATCTTGAAAATGAGAGACATCGGTTTTGACAACTAAAACTTTAATCCCAGCATTCTCGAATTGGCTAATAACTTTTTGTGCTATGTTTGAGGCGTCATGACGTCCGGTTAGCACTAGGTGGCGTGCTCCTTGCTCTACTAACCACTGTGCTACCTGAAGTCCTAGTGCTCCTAACCCTCCGGTAATCAAGTAACTACTTTCTTTTTGAATAAAAACTTTTTCAGTGATATAAGTATTTTGTGTTAAAACTTCTCTGTCAAGGTGCTTAGTATTGGTAATATAGTGCTGGGAAGGTTGATTTGCAGAAACTTGATCGTCATAGTGCGTACGTTGCAATCTAGCTACATAACGGGTTCCCTGACGATAGGCAATTTGATTTTCTTGATCAGGAGACCACACTTGTGTGAATATTGCTTGAGCTTCATCTGTCGTCTCTCCCAATGGATCTAAGTCCAGGCGCATACAGTGAAGGTCGGAATGTTCCAGATCAATGACTCGACCTAGTCCCCATAAAGGAGCTTGTTGCACTTGTAAGGGTGTTGACGTACCCACTGGTTGAGAGCCTTTAGTTATCAGAGATAGATGAGGCAAAGAAGACCATCCAGCTTGTACTAATGCCTGAATTATATGCAGTACACTGCCACAGCCCAAAACTTGCGTTTTTTGTAAAACACTAGGGGAAGATACTTCATCTAATGTCTTTTCCAAACTCCACAAATGGACTATTCCCCGGCAAGGAGGTTGATTATCCCTGAGCATTTCTGAGAATAAATCTTGGAAATCATTTAGATTCGACGGGTTGAGGTAGTAATGTTCGAGAGAAAAATTTTCATAAGCTTGACCGGGAAAGATTAATAGACAACGATCACCACGCTCTTTAAAAAGTTGAGCTAGCTTAACTCCGATGCCTCCAGCATCAGCAAAGATTAACCAGCTACCAGGTTTTTCTAAGAAAAAAGGTTGTGGATTTTCTTCATAAACCTTGGGTTGCCAAGTAATTCTATACAGCCAGGTTTCTAAATCTTTTTGAGTATTCCCCAACAACTCACGACTGGTTTTCTTTAAAGAAAGCTGCTCTACTTGAGCTACAATGGCTCCAGTTTCATCATATATATATATATTGGCTGTGAGAGTTTGCTGATTTGATTCCTGGATTGGATGCAACTGAACATAACTCCACAAGTTTATTCCAAAACTGCAGTAAATCCTCAGACGCTCTAAACCCGATAGCAAATAGGTTTCTGATTTAAGCGAGTCAGGAAAAGCCGCCATAACAACTTGAAAGCAAGCATCGAGTAGTACTGGATGAAGCTTATACTCTCCTGCCTCTAAAAATAATGCTTCTGGTATCCGAATCTTGCCTAAGGCTTCTCCTGTTAGCTGGATTTCTTTCTTTACTAAAGGCATTTTCCATAGACATTCCAGAGCTTGAAAGGTAGCTCCATAGTTAATTGAGCGTTCTTGACACTGTTGATAATAGTCTGAAACCAAGATTTTTTGAGAGCATCTTGCTTCCAAAGCAGCCAAGTTAGTATGAGACTTTTGTTGGTCTTTTTCCTCCACAAGGACTTTACCAGTAGCATGAAGCGTCCAAGATGGCTCTGAGTCATTTTTATCCCATTGGTTGAGACTAAAAATTTGGAAGAAATACTTTGAAGCTTCTTGAAAAGTCAAAATTAATTGGATTGTCTTGGCTTCTTTTTCTGGCAGAATTAAAGCGTGAAGGATGAGAACTTCCGCTACCACCAAATTGTCAGATTGTAAAACGGTAACTCCAGCAGAATAGGCCATCTCTAAGTAACCAGTAGCTGGAAAAGTCGCTTTCTCATAAACATGTTTATCGCCCAAAAAAGCTGGGACTTTTTGACGGATTTGTGACTCGAAACAAATTTGCTGAGAACCTGCTTGATATAGCCGTTGACCAACTAATGGGTGAAATCTTCCATCATTTTTGGTAAGGAATCCTGGTTTTTGACTAACAGTGTCAGTCGCTTCAATCCAATAACGCTGTCGTTGCCAGGTGTATGTTGGTAGGGGAAGATGCCGTCGGTGATAATCTCGATCAAAGCTTGACCAATCGACTTTTACGCCACTAATATACAACTCCCCCAAACTTTGTAGTAGCTGTTGCCAATCATCTTTTCCCGGACGCATACTGGGCAACCAAAAGTGTTCAACTTCAGAATCTGACAGGCTGCGTCCCATACCTAACAATGTTGGCTTTGGTCCAATTTCTATAAATACTTGATAGCCTTCCCGAGCAAGGGTTTCCATCCCAGCGGCAAATCTAACTGGTTGCCGTACATGGTGACACCAATATTCAGGAGTGACTATTTCCGTTTTATCTAAGCCACCAGTAACATTAGAGATTACGTTGATTTTTGGGGATGAGAAGGTGATTTCTGAAGCCACTTTTTCAAAAGCCGCCAACATTGGCTCCATTAAAGGAGAGTGGAAGGCATGGGAAACATTTAACTGTCGGGTTTTGATTCCTTCTGCTTTTAAGGCAGCAATAAAGACCTCTACTGTCCCGCACTTTCCGGAAATCACAATGTTCTCTGGTCCGTTAATGGCGGCGATCGCCACTTCTTGAGAGTATGGTTGAATGGCGGCTACTACCTGTGCCTCAGGGGCAAACACTGCTACCATCATACCATTTTTAGGTAAGGCTTCCATGAGCTGTGCTCGCTGAACAATCAGCTTTAAGCCATCTTCTAAACTGAATACCCCGCTAACACAGGCAGCGACATATTCACCTACACTATGACCCATAACGACATCCGGAACTATACCCCAAGACTTCCATAGTTCAGCTAAGGCATACTCAAGGGCAAATAATGCTGGTTGGGTGTAAACTGTCTCGTGTAGAGGCGAACTCATCCCAAGTTCAGGATACAGAACTGAGAGCAGCGACTGTTCGAGATCAGGACTCAAAATGCGATCGCAAAGGTCAATAGTTCGTCGGAACGTAGGTTGAGTTTCGTAGAGTTGGCGTCCCATATTCACGTACTGAGAACCTTGACCGGTAAAGAGGAAGGCTATCTTAGGTGAATTTCGACTCTGCACAATTCCACTTACTAGTTTGGGAGCATTTTCCCCCGTTGCAAAAGTACCAAGTGCTCCTTGTAACTGCACATTAGATTCAGCTATAACGGCAAGTCGATGAGTAAAATGCGAACGCCCAGTATTTGCAGTAAAGCAAACATCGGCTAATAATGTTTCTGGGTGAGATTGAAAGTAAGCGTCGTAACTTTGTGCCAACTCCTGTAGTGCCTTCTCACTTTTCGCTGATAGGGTAAGAATGTGCAGAGGGCGTTCCATGTCACCAGTTACCACATCTACTGTGGGCGCTTCTTCTAAAACTATATGACAATTGGTTCCACCAACGCTAAATCCACTAACTCCAGCTAATCGCGGCTCTGTACCAGTAGACCAAGACTGGCACTTAGTCGGGATGCAAAATGGTGTTCCTTCTAGAGAAATATATCGGTTCAGCTGGTTTAGGTGTAAATGGGGTGGTATTTCCCGATGTTGCAGAGATAATATTACCTTAATTAGACTAGCAACGCCAGCTGCTGACTCCAAATGTCCGACATTAGTTTTTACAGAACCAATCCAGCAAGGTCGATCTGGAGAACGTCCTTGCATTAATACTGTTTTGAAGGATTCAAATTCAATCGGATCTCCCAAAGAAGTACCAGTGCCATGAGCTTCAAGGTAACTAATTTGTGCTGGTTGCACAAGAGCGTTTTCCAAGGCTTGGCGGATAACTGCTTGTTGCGAAAGTCCATTGGGAGCGGTGAACCCATTGCTTAGACCATCTTGGTTAACTGCCGATCCTCTAATAACCGCCAGAATATTGTTTTCATCTTTAAGAGCATCCGAAAAGCGTTTAAGAACCAATATCCCACAGCCTTCTCCTCGGACATACCCATTTGCACCAGCATCAAACGTTTTGCAACGGCCATCAGGTGCCATCATGTTTGCTTGAGAAAGAATAATGGTTGTGTGTGGAGACAGAATGAGGTTAACTCCTCCTGCTAATGCGAGATGAGACTCTTGATTGTGCAAACTAAGGCATGCAAGATGTATCGCCACTAGTGAAGCGGAGCAAGCAGTATCCACTGTTATACTTGGTCCGCGCAGATCTAGCAAATAAGACAGACGATTTGCGACAATAGAGTAACTAGTACCAGTACCGCTGTAAGCATTTAAATGAGCGAGATCTTGGCACATCAGGCGATCGTAGTCGCAGTTACCAACTCCAACAAATACCCCAGTTTGACTGCCAGCTAGCTTGTCTGACATGATTGCAGAATTTTCTAAAGCTTCCCAAGCCACCTCCAAAACTAGTCTCTGCTGAGGATCCATTTGTTGTGCTTCTCGCGGAGAAATACCAAAAAAGTTCGCATCAAATTGGTCTACATTTTCTATAAAGCTACCCCAACGGGTACTCATTTTTGTTGGCTTACTTGGTTGTGAATTATAAAACGTGTCAATGTCCCATCGTTCTGGTGGCACCTCAGTTATCAAGTCTTTGCCCTCTTTTAACAAATGCCAAAAAGATTCTGGGTCTTTAGCACTGGGAAAACGACACCCCATACCAATAATTGCTATAGATTCCATAATAAGCTGCTACAATTTTAATTTACATATATTTCATAGGTAGGAAAAAAAATAATTTATCTCCCCCCTTTTTCGGATTTCACTAAAACAGCAAGGTAGAAATAGATGCTTACAACATAATAGGATTTTCAATCTTTTTACTGATAAAATCAATGGTTTGTTGTACTGTCAAAAGTACTTCATCTACTACTTTAGTATGAATTTCAATGTTGAAGGCTTCTTCTAGAGCGTTAAATAATTCTAATATGTCTAAAGAATCTGCTTCTAAGTCATTCACAAAGTTTGATAGAGGGTTGATTTTATTTGCTTCTATTCCTAATTTATCTGCAACAATAACTCGTAATTTTGCCAAAATTTTTAGTTTTTTTAAGCGATTGAGTTGAATCGGTTCTTTAACTTCCTCAATTAGCTTACCTATCTCTTTCAAAACTGTTACAATACGCTGGTAACACTGCTCTTCCTCACTATTGAGAATACATTCGTGATTTTTTAGCCAGTTTTTACAAATTTGATAACTTTCAAGGTGGACGTTCCAAAACTCCGGTGGTAAATCCTTAAAGTCATGGTTTTTCTCGCTCCAAACAAGTCCTTCAGGGATGCTCTGCTTTGAATTTATATATTTTAGTGGTTCGATCATATTATTCACAGTTTTGCAAATGTAATTACGCTCAATAGGTACAAAACTCCACCCGCTCTCCCTTTGCCCTGGGGAGGGTGCAAGGTACTATGGTGTACACGCAAGTCGGAAATAGCTCACAAGGAGCGAATTTTAGCGTCAGTTTTACCCAACCCAAGCCCTCCCCAAAGCAACGGTGAGGGCGCGGACTGTTCGAGATCCTCCTTAACAAGCAGGGCTGTTTCATTCCCTAAAAGGTGTAAAATTACAAGCATCAAAGATTTACCTCTAATGATGTTGACAAACTTTTGTCCTTTGTGGAATGAAACAGCCCTGCCTTAACAAGGGCAATTACGAGGCTAAATGTTTAGCCAAAGTCTCTATATTAGGGTAATTGTAAAGCAAAGTAGGAGAAAGGTCTCGTTCCAGCCAAGCCCCCAGTTCACCAGTCAGAATTGCTGAATCAGCTGAGCCTAAAGCGTAGCGCTCAAAAAGAAGAGTGCAATCTACCTTGTGTGATTCCATTTTCAGCAGTTTAGCTACATAAGCGACTAACCAAGCTTTAATCTCTTCGTCTAAAGGTAGTTTCTTTTGTTGATCTATGGGTGGCAGTTCCGCTATTAGTTGGCTGTACTGTTTCATCGCTTCTGGGCGACTCGTTCCCTTCAGTTGATGCCATGCTTGCCATTGAATATACTTTCGTGGTTGTAGAATTGGGTCTGGCTCCTCTTGTTGGCAATCCCCTTCCATCGCCTGTTGGTAGAGACTCTCAATCTCTATTTGTTGCTTGCCTTGGGGCAGTTTAACATGACCAAAGCGTACTAAATTAGCCATGTTATGAAATTCTACTTCTGTATCGTCTAAATCATTCCATTCTCTGACAATATTAATTCCATAATCATCACATCCCGACACTAAAAAAGAAAAATGCCTTTTTATATTGTGGAAGTTTTCGTCGATGAAATCATCTTGCATCCGATGCGGATAAATCTGCACACTGGGACGAACGTAACGTGCGTTAATACCTAATCGGCGTTGAGCGGAGTTATTGCCACGAGAACAATGCATAACCCTTTCAGTGAAGATAATCACCTGACCCGCCTTAGCTGGTGCTGCTTCCACTGTCCATTCATTTTCATTGAAGTCAAATACTGCTGAGTATTGTCTTCGCCCTTGCCAAACCATTTTATGGTTTTTCACACCTGCAAACATTCCTTCTTCAGGAGAGACTTGCAATCGCCTAAATTTTTTCTCATGGGTGCCATTGGCAAAATTCAAGCAACCTTTCTCGATAGTAGCATCATCTATTGCCACCCAGACTGTTAGATTTAAAAAATTTTCATCTTTGGGATAAAGCAGTGCTGGCTTCTGAGGGTCATAAGCACTAGGATCGTAAGAATTATAAACTTGATGCCACTTGATCTCACCTTCTCCTGGCATTTTGCAAAAGACATTTGTATTCCACAACAGGAGATTAGGTTCACCCAGTTGGTTTAACAGGCTAACAAGTTTGGGATTTTTAAAAAAGTTAGCTATTGGTTTGTGGAACAGATGAAGGTCACGAGATGTGTTGAGGTTCATTATATTGTTGTAGAAGGTCATCATCTGTTGACCTTCTACTTCTTTAACAGAACTATGAGTTTCTAAGCATTGTTTAAGAGCTTCAAACTCTGAAGGCAAAAATACATCAAGAGGACCAACCCATCCTTTCTGTGCAAAATGCTTTATTTGACCTTCAGTCAACTTAATTTGGTCTTGAGTCAACATATACATACCCTTTCTATTTTTTAATCCAGGACTTACGCAACTGGTACAGCGATCGCCTACGAAACTCTTGCCGAGTAGCCAAAAACTAAACAAGAAACTAGGACTTACGCATTGAGAAAATAGCCAATAAGTGGATTAAGCACAAGGAAGGAAATTTTCAGGCGATCGCTTGTGCCAGTTGCATAAGTCCTGTAATCAACGAATGACTTACATCTCTATCTTTACCTACTCCCCGCTCCTCCCTCCTCTTTCTTGAGAACAAGCACAAAATAAAACTTGAAACCTTTTACGACGCAAACAAAGTTGTATTTATTGGAGATAGATTTCAATATTTTTCTGAGTAGGCAAACGTAGAATTTTAGATTTATACTTTATTTTATCATACTATTAAAAATAAAAAATCATAATTCCTAAATTTCAATTTTTAATAAATTCAGATTTTTTAAAAGGTTGAAGGATAAAGGGCAAGCTGCTTTTGCCTAAATTTGGAACTAGCGGCATAATTGTAGTTTAAATAGAGGTATTTTAGTCGCTAAAAATGCAGCAGCTTACAAAAGTTTGCCTACGCCTCATGCCTAACTTTCACAAATAATTATTTATTTTCTCCATCTGACTTATTACTTATGTGAGTTTTCTAGATTGCTAGCACCTATATTTAAGACTTCAAGAGTTCCCTCTAAAAACTTAGTTCGACAGGCATGACGCATAATTTTGCCACTTGAAGTTTTGGGAAGGCTTCCTGGCTTAATTAATACTACAACATCAGTCCGTAGCTCATGTTCCATCATCAACGCTTGTCTAATATCTCCAATAACCTCATCCAGATCCAGCTTCCGCAACCAAGTTCGTTCCACCTCGTGAACAACAACCAGTTGCTCCTGATTATCTACCTCAACTCCAAAAGCTGCTCCACAGCCTATACGTAATCCTAGATGGCTTTGTTCCACTGTCAGTTCAATATCTTGAGGATAATGATTGCGACCTCGGATGATAATTAAATCCTTGAGGCGACCGGTAACGAACAACTCTTTATCCTTGACAAATCCCAGATCACCAGTACGTAGAAATGGACCTTCACCTGTATCTGACAAATAAGCTTGAAAGGCTTGCTCCGTTTCCTCAACTCGCATCCAGTAGCCTTGAGCCACAGTAGAACCTGACACCCAAATTTCACCCACTTCTTCAGGTGGACATTGGGTTAATGATTCAGGATGAACAATGATGATTTTCGTATCGATCTTACTCCATCCACATCCAACCAGAGTTCGTACCATTTGAGTGTCTTGAGTAGCCTCCTTAACCCTATTCTTTTCCAGCGCTTCTGCTTGAGCTCTAAAAGATTTCG
The DNA here is from genome assembly GCA_019358985.1 of Tolypothrix brevis GSE-NOS-MK-07-07A. GTDB lineage: Bacteria > Cyanobacteriota > Cyanobacteriia > Cyanobacteriales > Nostocaceae > Hassallia > Hassallia brevis. The sequence continues at coordinate 59,055 of JAHHIJ010000038.1, forward strand.
GTGAAGCCCCTACCTGCACAGCAGTCACTTTGAGAGTTGCTTCAGCAAGACCATAGCCAGGACAGAAAGTAGTTATGTTAAAACCACAGGGAGCAAAAGCTTTAGAAAACCGTTTGATGAGATCGTATCTCACAAGTTCTGCACCATTTAAAGCCACACGCCAGCAACTAAGGTCTAGGGTAGTTCGTAGTTCCGGAGGAATCTTATCTATACAAAGCTGGTAAGCAAAATTAGGCGCACCACTATGAGTAGCCTTGTACCGCGAAATTGCCTGCAACCATCGCAAGGGACGTTGAAGAAAAGCCATTGGACTCATCATATAACAGGGAAACCCCTTGTATAAAGGTTGAAATATCCCATAGATAAGTCCCATATCATGAAAGGTAGGAAGCCATGTGACTATTACACTATCTGATGTATGTTCCCATCCCAGGTCGAGATCCTCCAAATTACACAATAGGTTGTTGTGACTTACCATAACCCCTTTAGGCTGACTCGTGGAACCCGACGTGTATTGAAGATAGGCTAACGTTTTGCCACTTAGTGGTATCTTGCTGAAATTTGTCTCCAAATTATCAACAATGTTATCCGTAACTATCCATTGCAGCGCTGCCAATTTCGACATTTGAGCAAATCGCTCTTTCATGTTGAGTAGCAAAGATGTTGTGGTAAGTGCTACCTTAGCTTCAGCATCTAATAGAATACTCTGTAACCTAGATTGTTTTTCATTGTGCCAGTTTATGTTAGTTGGAACCGCCACCACCCCTGCATACAAACATCCAAAGAAAGCTGAAATGAATTCCAGACCTGGTGGGTAGAGCAGTAATGCCCGATCGCCGTCAGTCAACCCCTGCTTCTGAAGCTGAGCTGCGATTACCCGCGACTGCTGTTCCAATTCTCCGTACGTCAAGCTTCCTGTCTCGGTTTCCCCATTATAGAGGAATGTATAGGCTGTTTGGTTAGATTGATGTGTTCCTCGATAGCGCAGCAGATCTACCAATGTCGAAAATTTCTGCTTAGTGTTCATCATATTTTTTGTCCCATGAACTTTTTCTCAACCTCAAACTTCCAAAAGGTCGGGATTCTATGTAACGAGATCAGCTATTTCCAGAAAATTTTGCAAAGATGGTTAACACTGTAGCACTCATCACCAGTCATAGTCGTGAGTCCGAGAGTTAGGACTCACGACTATATGGGTTGGTAGCACAATTTTTTATTTATGAAATAAAGTAAACAGAGAATTTGTTAAGGGTACGCCCAGTGAGCAGCACAGTCTTGAGAGGCTCCCTCAAAGAGTGACTGCGTTAGCAACGAAGGAGCGTCACCTGTAGGGCGATATTAAAAAAAGTGCCTTTATTTCAATCCCCCAAATTTATTTATGGGGTTGCACTCAGGACTCCTGAAAACATACCATCTATTTTGTTGTGGACTCAACACACTTGCTACTTTTTTTTATCCATATTTAATTTAATAATAACACATTAACAGAAATTTAAACTAGTATTTATCTCAAAAAAAACTCCATTAGTCTTCAATTTTTTTGAAAGTTAAAGTGACATTGTGACCTCCAAAACCAAAGTAATTAGAAATAGCAACGTGCACTCTTTGTCAGTAAACCAAAAAGTTTTTTCCAAAGAGCGATTGCTAATCGCACTTATGTATGGCAATACAATAAAAACTACTCAAATCATAAAAAATGCTTATACTACTCTGAAAGTATTCAAAAACTGAAATGATGAAAGTAGTGTGTAGCATATTGGCTGAAAAAATTGACTGTTTCATCTCTATGAGAAGCCGCGCAAAGCGTATCTACAGAAGAACTGGCTTTAACGGACTCAGAAACCCTTGACCTGACTTTTCCCGTTAAGTCTCAAAAGGCTAGCTCACAAAGGATTTTGGATAAAGCACAACACATAGGGTACAGTAATTGAAATTGGGTGCTAAAGGTGACAAATTATGTTGGACTGGTGGGAGAAAAATTTTGCGACTTGTGAGTTAGGCGATCGCCGATTGAATGAGCGTGCAATGTCAATAGGCTATGCTCTAAGCCTTGGATTCGGCAAGGCGCTCTCAGAAATCTTCAATGGAGCAACCGTACTCAAGAGAGCCTACGAGTTTTTGCCAACCCAAAAGTGGAATTTGCCAAACTAATCGAACCGCACTGTCAAATGACGGCGGAAATAGTTGCAGAGGAAAATGTAGTTCTGTGTGTCGGAGACACAACTTTTCTTGATTATGACAGTATTGTGACTAAAAGAGAAGGTTATGGTCCGATTGGTAAGGGAGGTAATGGTTTAATATTGCATAGTGCTTTAGCTATAGATCCTCAAAAAGGTCAATCAATAGGTCTGTTGTGGCAAAAATTATGGAACCGAGAGGTGAAACACCATTGGAGTGGATGCTGCTGACTACGGAAATAGTCGCAGATGAACAGATGGCTGCTACAATTTTACGTTGGTATTCTTACCGTTGGCGGGTAGAGGAATATCACAAAATTTTCAAGTCGGGATGTCAGGTGGAAAGATATAGACTTGCTGCTGATGGGATGAAAACCTTAATTGGCTTCCTGAGTGTGATTGCTGTAGAACTGTTGCAGTTGACTTATCTACACCGTACCCAGCCAAACGCCGACGCTATTGAAATTCTCAATCCTCTTCAGGTTCGCATTTTGAAAGCTAAATCACCCAAAGTACCCAAGATATTAACACTTAGTTGGGCTGTGGAAGCGATCGCTCGTTTAGGGGGTTACTTAGAACATCGACATAAAACCCCTATTGGTATCCAGGTACTGTGGCGGGGCTGGTTAAAATTGCACGATCTCTGTGAGGGTTGGCAGCTTGCTACAGAGACTTAACGGGAAAAGTCAGAACCCTTGACAAGGTTATTAAGTGTTTAGTAGAAAATTTCTAAGAGTGAAAATCAGGGGGTATGTGACCAGCAAAATTTGTTTGAGATTCGTTCCTTATGCTGCCAGCAGTGGAGATAGTATCGAGAATACAGCCAAATTATTAAAGAACGTTCCCACAGCCAATGATATTAGATATCATCTCAATAAAATCAACAATTTTGAGGAATTAGAGGCGCAAATAAATCAAGCGCTGTAAGAGGTAGTCTTGTTTAGTATTTCAAACTTTTAAAAGCTGTTCGATTAGGTCGGCAGCACGTTGCGGTCCGTTATATTGCTTGAACTCTGCTTGCAACCGCTGTGTGTTGTGCTTGTAACGTGGATCGCGCAGGATGGTTTTCACGGCATTACGGATCTGTGCTTCTGACGGGGTTCCCGTTTTTAGGTTGATGCCCACACCAGCCCACGCAACACGCGCTGCAATTTCCGGCTTCTCCTCCGTTGCTCCTGCTACGATGAGCGATACCCCGTTGGATAATGCCATCTGCACGCTGCCAAACCCTCCATTTGTCACCATTACATCCACGTGCGGCATGAGGTAGTAGTATGGGATAAACTGCTCTAAATGCACATTGTGCGGCAGCGGGTCAAGCTTGATATTTTCAACAGGGATGCCGCCTGTAGTTGCAACGACGAGTACATCCTCAAGACTTAGTGCCCGTATCGCCGGAATGAGAAGATTGCTCAGATCTGAGTTCGCCAAAGTGCCTTGAGTAATCAGGATTACTGGTCGCTCGCCGTGCAGATCGTCCCACCACGCGGGCGGGTTAAACTGCTCCACTGGTGGACTGATTAGGGTACCAACAAAATGCGTGTTTTCATACAGATCGCTACGAGGATACTCAAAATCGGGAACAGTTCCGAGCAGATACAAATCCGGTGGCTGGGTAATTCTTTCCAGTACACTCTTGTTGAGTTTCGGTAGATCCACGCTTGCACGGATTTTATCTGTGTAGGCTCGCACATCACGTAGAACAATCTTATCTATCAAAAAATGCAAGATGGCATTGCGTAGCCGTCCAAGCGGCGAGCTATTTGGTGGTAACGCTAGGCCGATAGGCGCGGTATCTTTGCTGCTTAAAGAGTACATTGAAACAGCAACAGCTACCATTGGAATGCTCGTTTTTTCATGCACAAAGCCCACACCAAAGCATACCTCATCGGCAATAAGTAGATCAGCAGGAAACTCATCCAACAGTCCATAGATATCTTTCATTTGTTTGGGAGCTTGCTCAATAAAGAGCGTTTTCAGGGTGGCGATCAAAGCCGACAACCCTTGCAAACTATGAAGTTGCGGAAAGGCTTCGTCTCGACTCATTCCGCTAAAATCATAGGCTGCCTGCATCGGTTTATAAATGGCTCCAAATCGCTCAATTTTGGGTTGGAATACCTTGCCAGCGTACCACCAGACTGTATGTCCACGATTAACTAACTCGCAGGCAACTGAAGCTACGGGGTTAAAGTGACTCTCTACTGGTGCTGTCGCTATCAAGATACAAGCCATCTGTATGCTCCTGTTGTAAATACTGAGATAGGTTTCTCTATTCTATATTGTTGATCCCAACGATAAGTTTAGTTGGGAATGGCATGTCTGTTAAGCACCGCCCAACTGAGCAAGTTTCAAAGCTTCTGTGGTAAATCAATCTAGCTTTGCGCTGCGTCGGCGTGTAATTCGTGTTTGCAACTGCTGCTCAACTGATGGAGGAACTGCTACTCCTGCAAGCATCGAATAGTCTGGCGTAACCGTCCAATCATAACACTGTAGTAAAGTAGCCAAGAAAATCTTCATTTCCATCTTGGCGAATTCCATTCCAATACAAGCGTGTTCACCACCCCCAAAACCAACGAGAGAGAAAGGGACTTTCTTATCTTCCTCACGAGGAGGTGCAAAGCGCTCTGGATCAAAACAACGGGGATCTTTATAAATCTCTGGTAAAAAGTGCGTTAAGCCTTGAGCAACCATGATAGTCCAACCAGGAGGAATTCGATATCCAGCATAGTTAATCTCTTTGACTACTCCACGAAGTAGCACAACACCTGAAGGATTGTAAAACCTTTCAATCTCTTTCAAGAAATAGGTCATGTAATTGAGATATTTAAGATGTCCGACGTTGAGTGGTTCATCAAGAGTTACTTCCACAAGTTCCTCCTGTAATCTCATTCGCAATTCAGGACGAGCGGCAAGTTCAACCATTGCCCATGTCAAAGCAGTTGCTGTTGTGAAATGAGCGGCATTGATTAGATGAATTAATTCATCAATAACTTGAGATGTCGATAAAGCATTGCCTAATTCATCAACAGAGGCAAGAAACAAGCTTAATACATCATATGATGTATTAAGTTTGCCTTGACGCTGACGCTCTTCAATGATACCTTGTAAAAATGCTTTTAATTGACGGCGCGCAGTTTGAGAGCGCCCATATTTTGTGAAAGGTAAATTAACTCTTAGTAAGGCTGATACTCCATTTACGAGAGTATTGTACCAATTTTCAACTTGCTCAATTTGATCTTCAGGTTGTACACCTAGTAAAAGCCGAATGCCAATTCGGAGCGCAAGTTGATTGAAGCTGGCTTTTAAGAAAATCACGTCTTGGGTTGCCCAGCGCTTTAGAGAATCCTCTATAACCTGTTGCATGATTTCAAAATAGGATGCGATCGCCTTGCCATGAAAGGCTGGAGCCATCAAGCGACGAGTTTGGCTATGTGTGTCACCATCTTGGAGCATCATAGGACGACCGAAAATGTGTTCCATGAACGGTTGCAACCCTAGGTAAGACGAGACATAGTCAGCTTTATCCTGCAAAATCAACCGATTGGCTTCGGGTCCTACAAGGACTGCGTAGTTCTTGCCCAAGATCCGCAATTTAAAAACAGAACCGCAACGCTCATATTGCTTTGTTAACGTCCAGCCCTGAGTTGCCATCAACTCTAGTGTATCTCCAATGATCGGTAACCCCATGCAATGAGGCATTTGTTGGGCTAATTTCAGTTCCGTCATACGTTTTTTTCAACAACATTTTAAGTGTATCCTTGTTCTACCAGTTCTATCTAAATAGCGGCACTTAAAACTCTCGCTATACCGAAATTGTCTAGGAATTTGCATTTTGATGGAATACAACAGCATGTAGGAGCAAACGGTCTTTTGCTCTTACATGGCAGTCATAACGCGACTTAAACATTTTTGAGAGCAAAATAAGCCTCAAACCCATGCAGGGCTGTTTCATGCCCTCGACGCTTGTAATTTTACATTTTTCAGGTGATGAAACAGCCTTGCCGATGCCTTGGGGGTCGCCGCCGGGTCAAAGGTTTAAAAGTCTTAACTGAATTGTATTGCCTTTAAGCAGACCAAGTTTGATAAAGATTACGTGCCCAATTTAAAGGTTCTTCGTTGGTAAGTTTAATCTTTGGTTCAAATCGAGGATAGAGATTTTCTAGAATCTCAACATCTTGTTTATTCAGTTTATTAATTGCACTTAACAATTGTCTATCAGTAATGAAGTTAAAGATTCCCGTATAATTCCCAAAAACCGCAATAAATATATGAGTTGTATTCTCTGTTTCTGGATATATTGCGAACACATCGCATACTTTACCTAACGGAGTATCAGCATAGAATATTGCTAGGCATGGAAAATAGTGATCGAGAGAGGCTTTGACTATTTTAGGATAAGTCAGCAGTATCGGATTTTTTAAGTAGTCCTGGAGCGTGTTGTCTTCTCGGATTTGATGAAAATCAATTTTTGTAGTGTATCTATCCACCTCATAAATATCTTTTATTTCAATGTCTTTGATTTTAAAGAGTTTCCGATGAGCTCCTTTAGCGTGATTGTAATCGTTATTAATTTCTAGCACATCAAGGAAAGGTGCATTAATTGTTATGTCTCCACTAATACCAGCAAAGCGAAACTCTTCTTCCAGCTTCTTTAAAACATCTGGTAACGGTATTTTGGGTTCTTTATTGACATAAGTCCAAATCCAATCACCTTGAAAATAGAGTTTTAAAGGTTTAGCAATTGGTTTGGATATTTTCTCTTTTGGCAACCTTGCTCTTCCTTCTGAATCAAACTCCAACGCATGATAGGGACAAGCCAGAGTATTTGTCTTAGGGCAAATCCAACCTTCGGAAAGCTTTGCACCTTGATGAGGACAGATATTTTCTAAGGCGGAAACTTCTCCTTTTTTGTTCTTCCACAGCACATAATCCTGCCCAGCAATTGTAAACTTTTTAGGTTTATTAACAGAGAGCATAAATTTGTGACCAACCAGCCAAGGGGCACCAGGTAAATTCCAACTCAATGTTTATCCTCCTTTATGACAAAAAGCACCGGGAAAGCTCCTTCCTTGCGAACGGCATCTACACGTCATTTGCACAATCGATAATTGAAAAAATAAAAGCTGGTAATGACCCCTTCCTTGTGAACGGCATCTACACGTCATTGGTCACTTGGAAGGCTTCATAGCACTTTGTTGCATACAATTGTGTAAAAGTGAAATAGGTTTTTTAGTAATTAACCCAGCTTCCTGTTGCCAGCTCGCTATTTCTTGAAAATTCCAAATGCTAGAGTCACTAGTAAGTGCATAAAATAAATTCCAGAGTCCAACAAGCGCTTGTCCGCTTTTATTTAATGAATAAGGATTTGTCATCACATATTCTTGAATGACAAGATAACCACCTGGTTTGAGAGCTTGTGCAGTACGTTGAACTAGTTTACGGTTTGTGGCTTCATCAAAATGATGAACTAGATTTGAAATCAATATCAAATCGTAAACGCTAGTTCCAAGATCGTCTGTGAGTACGTTACCGACTTTATGTATTACACGATCGCCCATTCCCTCTTTTACAAGGAGAGGTGCTGCAAATTCTACTGCTTCAGGAAGATCTAAGATAACAGCGTTCAGGTTTCGATAATGACGGCAAATCTCAACGGAATAGCAGCCATGAGAACCCCCAACATCAAGCATATTACGCGCACCTCTTGGTACGGGTATACGTTTTGCAACTTTAGGAGCAACTAAATTTGCTATTGATCGCATTCCGTATTGGTAAAGTTTCCAGTCATCAGAAGACATTTGCTCATGCATTAATACAGGCTTTCCTGTTCGGATAAAGTCCTCCATATGTGTTACTAACTCCCAATCTACAAATTCGTAAACTACGAAGTCATGGAGTGAATAAGGAGCTTCTTTGAGCAACCATTTTCGAGCAAATGGGGTGAGAGCATAAAGTTCTCCGTTTTTGTAAAGGTAACCCATAGTGACAAGGGCATTTAGAAGCTTTTGTGTTGCCTCAGGATCAGTCGCACAACGAGCGGCAACTTCTTGCGTAGAGAGTGATTCTGAAGCAAGAGCTTCAAACAAATTAAGTTTTGTTGCTACCATGAGCGCTCGAACAAATATAATACCGCCACCAATCTCAATAAGAGGTGTTGGCACATATCCTAGTACTAGTGCGAGCCACTCGAATACATTCTCAGGAATGACACCGATTTTCATTAGCGCACGATCCTTTTTTATTCTGTTTTCTAATTAGCAAATATTCCTTGTGGGAAGCTATTATCAGCCGACAAGACTGGGACAGGTGAGGAGGATACCTGATTTAAAGTGCCATCTTTTGGGTTAACCTTCAGTACGTATAGTCCATTGCCCTCAGTTGTATAGGCTGCTATCGGCTGAGAAACCACATGCAGAAAAGATTCTGTCGAGTCTAAAGCGAGCTGAGCACCACTACCAGTACCTTTGAGTGTTACCTTCTGAATCTCTATCGGTGTAGTCGGGTCTTGTGCAATATCATAGACACTAACACTGAAGTCACCAGGGTTAGTTGTGTAGAGACGGGTTCCAGCTCGGTTAGTAATAATCCAGCAGATTTTAATACCTGAATTCGGTACAGTCTTTAAGAAAGTTAGCTCTCCAGTAACTTTATCATAGGAGTAGACTCCCAATTTATTATTGTTCAAAAAGCCAACATACAAGATTGGTTTATGGGGATGAGATTGGAGTCCAATTGGGACAGATGGTGTGCCATCTGGAAGTAACTCTGATGTAGGCAGCAGTTGTGGTGAATTCGGGCTTGAAAGCAGGCGACCGTTCGGGAGAATTTGATATGAGCGGAGTAAACCGCTCCCAACATCTGCACCAAATAGCAGACGTTTGTTTGGAGAGATAAGTGCTTGCGTTGGTACGGAACCTTTGGGAACTGAGATAGTAGAATCACTGAGGGGAATGAGTCTGCCCTTCTTAGTAACGCGGAAGGCAGTATAATTTGGTAGAAAACCGCTTGCTTCCTGAGTAGGGTTCTCGGGGTCTAAGTTCTGATTAACCACGTAAAGAAAATCGTCTGCCAGACCTAGGCTAACCGGTTCGACGCCGCCGGATGGGAATGGAGAGCCTTTTACAGGAAAAAGACTGCCATCTTTTTTGATGTCAAAGACAGCGATCGTGCTCGATCCCGAATTGACAGCAAAAAGCCGCGTATGTTCGGGGTTGACGATCACTTCTTGGTCGGACAGAAAAGTTGTAGGGACGAGAGGACTCACGACAACGGGAACATTGGCAATTCCTGCGCCTTGAGTGGGAAAAGGAGAAGTGGGTAATGGTGTTAGCGTACCAAAAGCATCGCGTTGGAAGCCCAGAACAGAGTTTCCATTTTCAGTTGGAATATTGCTTTGTGTGTAAACTACATCAATCGAAAGACGCTGCTGAGCGTTGACACCTTGAATTAAGAATCCGCTCAGCAGCAGGACGGTAACGAAACCTGTGATGGCAAAGCAGATTCTGCGGAGTTGGCTACTAGCTCTGGGAATTTTAGAAATAAGAGTCATTGAAGTTATCCTGATTGATGACTGAATTGTTAACACCCAAAAATTATCTGATGTTGCTTGCTCTTCTTATTAGCCTACTAATTGGCACTTTTCACGCTCAAATTTAGATGTGCTTACCGTTACTGAAATACCCCATGCATAAATGCAGGGGGTTCTAACTCACTACGCGAGTTTCGTTTACCCGGAATGGTTCCGACTCCTCACGCGCTATTAGAGCGCTGGACATCTGCTCTGACCCATCATTACTA
>JAHHIJ010000039.1 GCA_019358985.1 Tolypothrix brevis GSE-NOS-MK-07-07A
AAACAAGAACATTCAAAATCCAAGTTTTCTAGCTTGAAGTAGGGCTTGAGCCGTGTGAGTGCGAAAGTCTCATGCACGGTTCTTAGGGGAGGGGAGAGCGGTGACGCTTGAACCTTACCCGACCGCAATCAGACAACTATTATGGGATGACACTGGTGCTAACAGGGAGTTCCTACGGTAAAATCGATGCCTTAAAAAGTAACCTAGTTTTAAGCGGGGCATAACCCAAAATCCCCGACTTCATCAGAGTTAAATCCCGCCGAGTTTTAACACTAACATCGGTAAGAATCTAGGGGTTCTGATGGTTAAAATGGCACTACCTAACGGAACAATCAATCTATCGAAGGAACGAATAAAAACGGATTAAAGGTCTTGGGACGGTCGAACTCCAGGTAGGTAAGACGAGATACGGAATCCCTTTAATGCGGGTAGGATGTGGCGTAATTGCCGCAAGGTATTCAGATTATATTCTTTGGAGTACGAGCATGATTAGGCACATGTACCAACATAGTGAATCGTGGAAGACTTTACCTTGGAAGAAATTTCGACGTAATTTATTCCGCCTACAAACGAGAATATACAAAGCAGTTCGAGCAGGAGATAAGCGTAAAGCAATGTCCCTTCAGAAACTTATCCTGAAATCCCAAGCGGCTAGATTACTGGCAATTCGCCAAGTAACTCAGCTAAATGCTGGTAAGAAAACAGCAGGTGTAGACGGTAAAAAGCTACTATCTCCAAAAGAGCGCTTTGAACTGGAAGAACTGCTAAAAGCTTCTGGTAATAACTGGATACACGGGAAACTCCGGAGTATACCAATTCCTAAAAAGGACGGTTCTACCAGAATGCTTAAAATTCCGACCATTGCGGATAGAGCTTGGCAATGTTTAGCAAAATACGCATTAGAACCAGCACACGAAGCAACTTTCCACGCCAGGAGCTACGGGTTTAGAACAGGCAGGTCAGCACATGATGCCCAGAAAATCCTGTTTTTAAATCTTAAATCTGGCGCTAAAGGAATAGAAAAACGAGTTATAGAACTCGATATCGAAAAATGCTTTGATAGGATAAACCACACCACCATAATGGACAGGCTCATAGCTCCCAGGAGTATAAAGCAGGGAATCTTCCGCTGCCTCAAATCAGGGGTCAATCCAGAGTTCCCCGAACAAGGAACACCACAAGGCGGGGTAGTGAGTCCACTTTTAGCCAACATCGCCCTAAACGGTATTGAAAGTATCCATAAATACAAAGATATCGGGGGAAAAATAATAGAACCATCAATTCGCTACGCGGACGACATGGTGATAATACTACGTCCTCAAGACGATGCCCAAAAGATACTTGACAAAATCAGTCAGTTTTTAGCAGAGCGGGGAATGAAAGTTAGTGAAAAGAAAACCAAGCTGACTGCCACGACAGATGGCTTTGATTTCCTCGGCTGGCACTTTAAAGTTCAGAAAAACGGAAAGTTTAGATGTGTCCCATCAGTGGATAACTTTAAATCTTTCCGCAAGAAAGTAAAAGCCATCGTCAACTGCTCGAATTATGGAGCTACCACCAAGGCTGAGAAATTAGCCCCTGTAGTTAGAGGTTGGAGGAATTACCACCGCTTTTGTAAGATGGATGGGTCAAGGTTCTCCTTATGGCACATCAACCACAGAGCATTCAAGGTATTCAACAAGGAAGCTAAACAGAATCGCCATACCTGTAGACAATTAATAGAAAAGGCATTTCCGAAAATAAACACATCAATGTCAAAGGGGAAAAATCACCCTATGACGGAGATTTAAGTTACTGGAGCGAACGCAACAGTAAGCTATACGACGATAATACCTCTAAAGCCCTCAAACGGCAAAACCATAAATGTGGACATTGTGGACTCAAAATGCTCAGTGACGAGAAGGTAAATTTACATCACGTCGATGGAAACCATAACAACTGGAAACCCAAGAATCTTCTAGCTATTCACGAAAGCTGTCACGATTATATCCACACGAGCAAAGCTAAAAGCTAAGAACATCGGAAGCTGGGTGCGGTGAAAGTCGCACGCCCAGATTTAACTGAGAGGTGCGGGGAATAATATCCCCATCGACTCAACCCAATCTCGTTGAGTTTAATTCTTAGACACCTGTACAGGACTGGAAGCTGGTCGCGCAATCTTTGACCAAGACTGCATCCGCTCAACAGCAGCAGCATCTTGAACAGCTAAAGGGGTGATGTTTAGCTGGCAATTTTCTAAATCAGCCAGAGTGACCTGCTGAGGTCTTCCCTCATCAAAAGCCAGTAATGCTGCTTCTGATGCCAGGGTTTCCAACTCAGCACCACTAAACTTGTCGGTGCTAGCAGCGATCGCCTCTAAATATTCCTGCGGAACTTCTATACCAAACCGTTCTAAGTGAATTTTGAGAATCTGGCAACGTTCCAACTCAGTGGGTAGGTCAACAAAGAAATTTTCATCAAACCGCCCTTTCCGCTTAAACTCAATAGGCAGCGCTGTTGGGTCATTACAAGTTGCCACTACAAACACCCCCGCCGTACACTCAGACATGAAAGTGAGGATATTTCCCAAAATCCTTTGTGAGACTCCAGAGGTATCGCCATTAGCTGAAAGTGCTTTCTCGACCTCATCAATCCACAAGATACAGGGTGCGATCGCTTCAGCAGTCTTGAGTGCGCGGCGGACATTGCCCTCAGATTCTCCCACCAGGCTACCAAGCATCGAGGCAATGTCTAATTGCAGCAGTGGAAGATTGAGTATGGTTGCAATGTTCTTTGCTACTATCGATTTACCCGTCCCTGGTGGCCCTGCCAGTAACACACCTTTAGGCTGGGGTAGATTTAGCGATCGCGCTTCCTGGGAAAATAACCGACGGCGGCGTTGCAACCAATCGCGCAACAGGTCTAGTCCACCAAAGGGTATGGTCGCCAGTTTACCTAATTCAATACCCATCTGAGACAGTAGGCGGGTTTTGTATTCGACAACCAAAGGGATGACCGTAGTATCAATTACTATACCTTTACAAGTTAATCGCTCCTTAACAGTGAGCCGGAGAAAGTCGCTAATTTCCTCCAGCGTCAAGCCTAATGCTGCTCTTGCCAAGGTTTCTTTATCTTCAGTAGTGAGAGATACGGTAAAAGTTACCTCTTGCTCACTGGCAGATTCTTGCAAGTACAGTAAATATGATTCTAAGTGGTCTTGAATTTGCTCAATGCTGGGCAAAGGAACTTCACAGCAAGGAATTAGTCTCAGTAGGGATTCATGCAGTTGAATGTTTTGACCTAAAAACACAATTCGCTTTTCAGTCGGTTTGAGGCGATGGTACAAGTTTTTTACTCTAGTGAGGATTTCCCAACTCAATTGCAGGGAGTTTTTACCCACAAAAGGGTGAACATCTCCGAGGATAAAAACCCCATTACCGCCGAAATTGTTGATGTACTCGAACACATATATTAAAGTGTCTATATTATGAGGCTTTTTATACGTCTCGACTGACTTGAACACCAGTCCACCGTCGTCAGCAATCAGACATTGCTCCAAGCCAGAAATTCCCAAATTCCAGAAGTACACAGGACTGTTAAGTTTGTCCATCACTTCAGCAGTTAACCACTGAATGATAGTGGCTTCTTCGGGGGACAGAACATCTATTGCCACGATGGGTATTTGAGAATCAATGGTGGTTATCAGGTTTGATAGTTTCATTGTTACTAATTTTGATCGGGTACGGGAGAAAGTTTTTCGTGAGTGGTAACAAGATGCACGACTACTTCGTAAACTTCGGCATCGCCGTTAAACACTTCAGCAACTCCAGAAAAATTTGGATGAGCAATGGCGGAAATTAGGGCATTGACTAAAGCGCACAGTCCCTCCGCATTTCCTTTGATAATTACTGGTTCCCGCGCTCCTTTTGAGGGGTAAATATGGAGCATCGGATAATCTTCAGGTAGTTCGCTCATAGAAAAATTGTGCAGGGGGATTTTCCTCGTCCCCCATCGAATGTTTATTGGTGCAGTCGTTGTTGATGAGTAATGATGCTACGAAGCTGTTGCTGAGATTCTGGTTTGTAAATGCGATCGCCTTGCACTATGCCTAAAGCTTCCTCAAAGGGTTGGGTTGCTTCTAGGCACGACAATCCCTCAAATCCCTCGGCTTCTATTTTCACTTCACCTGTAGCAGTGTCAAAATGTATCAATATTGCCCGTTCCATAAATTACCTCCGTACTTGTTGAGTTTGCTGGTGTGCTGAAAATGCAAGGCGCAGAGTATGTACCTGACCATTGGTTTCTTCTGTGATGGTGCATTCTCCCAAATGTTCTTGTAACTGGGCTGCTTTAGCGCGAACCATCTTCTGTCCGTAGGCTTGTATTAGGGTGTGCGAAAAGAAGTCTTCTCCTAGTCGGGGTACAGTTTCATAGGCATCATGAATCAGTTGATACACCCCTGCCTCCTGATCCCACTTAAACCCGATATCTGCACGGACACTTAAACTACGATCAGGGACAACAATCTCAGCACTTTGTCCTTGGGAGTCGTCGTAATAACCTCTCAGCGATTGTGGTTTTTCATAAACTTGGACAGTAAGCTGCAAATCTTGTAGAGCTTGTACTAAACATTCACGGTTAGTTAGTTTTGTGGTGACAGTTGAAAAATGTGACATTTCCTACCTCTAAATACTGTGGACTGGTAAATTAATGCGAACAGTGGTGATAAACTCAAAGGAAAACCCTACGTATCACTTAACCTCCTTAATTGCCTAGCAAGCTTGGGAAGTGTGGGCGTATTGTCTTCCTCTACAACCCACACCTAGTTTTCGATCAAGGACGATACAGATACGTTCTTGATTGTTTTTTCTAGCGAAGTTTGAGAGACATCGCTGTAGCTCTGGTTAAGCCCATACCCTCATCACTTGCTAATCGTTGGAGATGGCGTTGTTCATCCAAAAGCTTGGAGCAAATTTCATCCATTTTTTCCTGTAACTGAGAACGCCCTTGTGAATCCAGCTTTTTAGCATCCACAGAAGCGTTTTCGAGAACATTTTCTAGATGAGTCATCATTTGTCCAAGGCTGCTACCTGCTTCAAAACTGGCGTTAGCCAAAAGCATTTGGACTTTTTTGAAATGGCGTTCCATCTTCTTCTTGAAGTTGACTGGCTTGCGTCCTGGTTCCCAATTGCTCAAATCTTCGAGCAACTGGGCTGCTAGTTGTTCTCCTCCAGCGATCGCTGATTCCCTCAGTGTTTGTTCTAAATTTCTGTCATACTGTTCGATAAACCGAGTTATTTGCCCTAAGCATTCAGCTTGTTTCTCTGAGAGTTGTTCACTGATGGCGGGAATAATGACAGGACGACCAATTACTACTTGTAAATAGTCCTCTAGTTCCTCTAAACAGGGAAAAGCTTTGGCTAAGTTCTGCTTAACTTCTTGTTGTTGTTCTACAGATAACTGCCAAGCATTGAGTGAGAGAAATTTGTCAATACGTTCTTGATAGTCGATGTACCCCTTTTCATACTCTTCTTTCAGTTGAGTGCGTAAAACAGGTGCAATATTATCTCGAATTCCGATTAGTTGATTCCAGACCAAGGGCGCTAAGTCTATAGAACAAATCCAATCACCATTGTCATAATTCATCCATTCTTGGACTGAAGCAATTTCTTGCCTTAGTTGGCTTGCTGCTTCGTCTAAAGCTTTGAAAACTTTGATGCCCTTTAAACCAACTTCTGAGGTTGTAACCTTCACTAAGTCAGATTCTTGTTCATCTTGAGAATATTTGAGAACATCTGTCCATTTGGGAGCATTACTCTTGGTTGTCTTCTTTAACTGAATCTTGAAACGGATGCGAGTTTTATTCAGCTTAGAGAAGTTATATCTTTCAACAACAGCGTCTTTCAGAAAGGTTTGGCTTGAATTAGTAATCACTGAGTTTACCACATTCACTAGGAATAATAATGTTTCTTAACCTCAGTAAAATAAAGCGTAAGCTTTACCTTTTTGCCACTCATTTTGGCTATAATTCTATTCATCCAAATCATTTAAATACTTACTAAATATAGATAAATTTGATTGTGATTTCAAGAAAATTGAGACTATAAAGCAGCTAGGAGCAGATTATTAGCTGAAATATTGTTAAAAAAAGGCAGGTTTTCTATAGTTAATAAGCAGTTATTAAAGTGAGCAAACGTTTAATCAGACATTGACAAATTCAAGGTCTTGGTATTTGTAACTTTTTTGATTACGCACACATAGTATATTCGCCAAGAGTATCCGTTGCTACTCAGACTCAGTATTTGAAAGGATTGAATGCGACGCTCTAGTTTTTTTTGTAAGTGGTTTTATCCGGGTAAACACCAGTCCAGCCAATAAAATAACGAAACTGCTATAATACACCCGTATAATCTCTTACTTATATTTTTATTTATGGAACCTTTAAGTACTGCTGCGCTCGCCATTGGGACTGTGATTGCGACTAAGGCTTTGGAAAAAACTGGTGAAAAGGTAGGCGAAGCTCTGTGGGATAAGACTGGGCAGTTTCTTGTCACACTCAAAAAACATTCTCCCCATACTATTACTGCACTTGAGAAAGTACCTGAACAACCACTTGATTACGGTAAAGCCGTAGTAGAGGTTGAAGCTGCTGCAAGGGAGAATCCTGAAGTTCATCAAGCTGTGCAGGAATTGGTAGCAGCAGCTAAAGCTGATCCAAAAGTTGCTTCAAAGGTTCAACAGTTAGAAACTAATATCAACTCTCAACCAGCAACTGTTATAAATAATACTAAGTTAGCTGAGTCAATTAAAAATGTTTTTCAAGGAAATACTATAATCGGTGGGACTTTTTGACTGGAGTCGTCCGGAAGGGAACGGACAAAGGAAAGTACCCAGCAAGCATTAATGAGATACCTAAACCAGGAAATCGAGCGTCGTGATTTTGTACGGCTGCCACTATTAAGCCGTCAAGATAACCCAATCACACTAGAAATTAAAACTCTTTATATTGACTTGCCCTTGCTGCTAACCTATAGCCCCTTCTCTGAACCATTTCAGGTAGAGACTACAGATGTAGAGCTAGTAAACTGGCAAATACGCGAAGGTTTCACAAGTGCTCTAATTTTTGATCGATCTGCACGGAGTAAGCTTTTTCAAACTGAGGAGCCATCTTTTTGTCGAATCAGTGATCAATTAAAGACGGGTGCTAGGTTGGTAGTAGTTGGAGATCCTGGTTGTGGTAAGACAACCTTACTGCGTTTCCTAGCTTATAGTTATGCTTATAGTTATGCTTGCCGCCAATTACCTTCAAGGTTCCAAGACAAGTTTGTATCAACACTGGAAATTCCTCCAAGTCATAAGGCAGTACCCGATGAACCTTGGTTGCCTGTTACATTAACCTGTCGAGATTTGCTAGATGCTGATTTGAATAGCAGCTTAATTGAGCTTATTCAGTATCAACTCCAAAAATTACATAGCAGTAGCAGTGATATTCAACTACTGACTAGCCTTCTAGAAGAACAACTGCAAGAAGGTAAAGTTCTCTTGCTGATTGACGGTTTAGATGAAATCCCAACAGAAGAGAAGCGATCCAGGTTTGCCGAACTCATAGCTGACCAAGCCAGAATCTACTCTCAAACGCCAATAATTATTACTTCTAGAGTAGTTGGATTCAGAAACATTCGAGATGATCTTGACTCTTTCAAGCATCTTAATGTAGGTTCACTAAAAATAGAAGACAAAAAACGATTTATTCATGCTTTCTCCACCTGTGTAGGCATTCGATTTAGACAAAATCCAACCTTAATTGAAAATAGTCTAGAACCTTTGGTCTGCCACAGTCGCAAAGTTGCAAAACTATGCGAGAATATATTTCTGCTAACTCTAATTTCACAAGTTTTTCTTCGAGATAGCTACTTACCTAACCGACGATTAGATATATATCGGCGTACAGTTGAGTTAATGATTGAACGCCGCAACGGTGATTGGCGATTACCTTTAACCCTCAATGAAGTTTGTCCGCATTTAGAATATCTTGCATATTGTATGCGTTTAGATGGTTCACAACATTGGACGGAACCAAAGGTACTCCGAACTATTCAAGAGTTACGAGAACATGAACCAGACATGACCATTTTAGGGCAACGCACGCCTGCTCAATTTCTCGATTTGCTCATCAATCAGTCAGGATTGTTAAATATAGCAGGATTAAGTGAACCCGACGAGAGAGGTTTTGACCATCGTCTAATTCAATTTTTCCATCAATCCTTTCAAGAATATTTTGCGGCACAAGCTTTGCTGCATGGTCGTGGGATATTTGAGAAAACAGATGTTTTAGACGAGCTACGACAGAAAGTACGTGGATTAGATATTGTAGAACGCAAAGTTGAAACCCTTAGTTCTGGTGGGAAAACAGAACCTGTTGTAGCTGGTAGTTGGCAAGAAGTTGTACGTTTTTGCATTTGTGACTTAGATCGGAAATCAGATACTGAAAAAAGATCAGATGTAGTTACCTCCGACGATGCCATGTTAATGCTGTTGCCTAGTCATGGTATCCCTACAAGGGAGGCGCGTGCTCTTGCAGTATTTGCTCTACAAACTTTGGCAGAAGAGCCTAATTTGAGAAGTGATACGGTTGATGCAGTAATTGATTCAGCCATTGATAATTTAAGTGAGCTTGACGGCATAAATTCTAAGCCAAACACACTTATGGATGAAGCTTGGTATTCAGCTGCACGTTCTTGTTTTGGACAACAGTGTCGAGACAGATTACTACAAAGCTATATTCAATCTCGTGATGTTCGCCGAAATAAAATTGGTTCTATCTACTCTTTGATGACGACGAATGACGAAATTCTAAATGCAGAAAATGCAGCCCAGATACTAGAGCCACTTTTAGCAAAACTAAATAGTTCTTGCTCAGTTGAAGAACGTGTTGAAATCAATCTCAGGTTGGTTGAAATATTTTTCCGTCCTCAAGCGATAGACTCTAGTGTAATAATCAATTTTTTACCAAGCAACATTTTGCAGAACACTATTAATCTGCTATTGAAAACTACTGAGAATGCAGCAATCAACAATGATTTAAATGATGCAATTTTATCTTCAGCGATGTGGGCACTTGCATGGCTAACTACGGCAAAAGACAAACACTCCTGTAGAATTTATACATTTAGCGAGACAGAACGTAAATATTTACAGAGAATTGTAATTGATGAAAGACGAGATGCCTATCCCCGAATGTGGTCTGCCCTTATCCTTAGTGCTTCTGGCTCTGAGAAAAATGTATTCGATCAAGTAGATTGGTTCTATGAGTGGGCAGAAGTTGCAGATGGTACTAAACCCCATAAAGAATTGCCAATACCAACTACTCTTTACCGCCCGCAAGATATAGATGTGTTAAATGCTTTAATTAATTCAAACTTGCCAATGCAAGCTAAACGTTGGGTTGCTATTGCAATGGGAAGATTGGGATATTTTGTGTCTGAGATAGCAGAACCGCTTTTGCAAGTTCTTCAAGATGATTTGCTTAATAACATACGCGATGAAGCTCTAGTGTATTTGGTATTTGCAGGTGGAGATAAAGTTGCTTCCTCATTTATAGAGAAAATAAACTCTTTGGAAAAGGATGAAGCTAATAAAGATAGTCATTATTTTCGCTCGTGTTGTGTCCTAGCTTTGATTGCTATGGGAAATGTAAGCACAATTAAGCATCAACTTAATTTTGGTGTGGAGAAGAAACAATCCTATAGGAATGCTTATGCATATGCTCTAGCTGGTGTCGCAAGCATAGAAGGTTTCAAAGCCCTTGAAGCTATGAAAAACCATGAAAATGTTAAGATTCGCAACTCCATCAATAATGCACTTTTGAGGATGACTGAATGGAATGCAGCGAGTGTCGAGCAAGATAAAACTAAGTCGTCTGCTAGTCAAAATTTTGCATATATATTCGATCTAATTAATGTATCTCTAGAACAAATTAAGGGAAAAAGCTCTTTAGCGCATAGACTGAAATCAGCCAAAACTTTTGCGGGAAGTTCATATTTTACAAAATTGGTAAATCGAAATAATGCCCTAGTCTATGATATTCGGACTAATCGGAATGGCATTAGGGGATACATGATTCTTAAGATTGATAAAAACAAACATACCGAATATTTAATCAAGATGAAAGGCACTAAGAGCTTCGATGCCACAGATTATGGGGAGATACTATATCGGGGTCTAGGTGAGCCTCCAACTTACATTATGCGCGAAATGCACGAAAAGTTTGGAATGTATGAGGACAGACAACCCGAAGATTTTGAGACAGAAGTTATTTGGGAAGATGGCGGTGAAGTTCGCCTCATTGTAGCTCTTGATAAAAAGGATAAATATTGGTTTATTGTCAAAATTGACCCTGAACTTGATGAAGAATACCAGCTAAAAGTGAAAGAAGGGAAAATGAATATAAGTGATTATGGAGAAATACTTTATAGAGGAAAAGGTGATATGCCTAGCTTCGATATGCAGGCAAAAATATTCAAAGAACTTGGCATTTAGACGATTATGTTAATTGCAACATAATAACCCCAATATACCCATAACGTGTATTCAATCTAGCTCAACATACTATGTGCTATTATTTTACACTTATTGTCCAACTTTTCTTGATATTCAATTAACAATTTTTCTTTCATTTCGTCTCGATGTTTTTCTGGACTAACTTCCCCCCATTCTTCCCCTAACTCGTTGAAACTTTGTTTCATATTATGCAGGACTGCATGTTTCGTATTCTGATTTTGCATCGCCAAAAGAGCAAGAGCGCCAAGACCAAGACCTTTTCCAGCTATCAACGCTCTATCACCTAATACACGCCAACCATAATTGTCTTTGTCAATTTCAGCTAACTTTTCATCATACCACTTTTTAATATCTCCGCACTTAGGTAAAAATACTTTGTTGTAAACTTCTGGAAAATGATTTTTTCGTGCTGTTTCCGGATCGGCAACATAAGTCTTTAAAACATGACGAACTGCGAGTATCTCATCTCCACGTAACTTACTAACAGTGAACAACCCAAAATGAGATAGACCAACCCAATAGGCAGGTGAATATTTTCCAATATTATTTTTTGAATTGGCATTCAACCCCGTACAACGAAGTAACTGCTCTTCTGCATAATTTAGACGGCGTTCTTTTGCCGCTTCATTATTGGTTAAAGTTGCATCATTTAAAGCATCAAAAGCAGAACTGATGTCACGCAATAGAATTTGATCAACTTTTTCTAAAATATTCTTGATAAGAGATTGATTATCAGCAATTCGTTTTACCAATTCTTCAACTATAGGAACTGCCACCTCTAATATTAATTTTATCGTATCTGGATCAATAGAATTTATTGTAATATTTGTATTATGCATTGTGTCTTTCTTAGAATTTTGTATTCTTATATAAGTTCAGTTATTACTGATTACATTTAGAGACAGACCCTTGATAATTATCTTTTACTTGCTATCAACAACTAAAAGATACGTATCTATCGTTCAGTCACACTATTACAATTAGATTAAAAATCTACGCGATAAGTATGAATACTTGTCGCAAAAAATAAATATCATAGTAGGTGACTATGTAATTATACGATATTTTTTCGAGATAAATCTGAAAGAATTATTTCAATCATTATTTTAAGCATAATTACTTATAACATATCAATAATTTCATCTCAGTTGTTTAGTAGTATTGGGTTATAGGTAAGAGAAGTAAAAAGCTAAACCTTATATAAGGTAAGCTTTTTCAGCCTCTATTTCCGTTTGATAGGGTCGAGATTCCTATACACCATTGTCACCGGATAACTAATATCCGTTGTCTAGCCCGTGAGCTAGAAACATAGTACAAACGATTAAACTCTCTAATCTTTGCCAGGACTGCCTTACTGTCATCTCCTCGTTCTGGATAAAGTCGCTTACTCAAATCTTGACCATCAATACCCGCTTCTAAGAAAGTGCTACCTTGGCTATTGTGAACAGTTAATGCAAAGCAGTTTCTGATGTTGGCAAACTGCTCTAAATGTTTGTAGTACTGCTTCCACAGAAAGGGATTACGCTTGGCACTTTTGAGTAAGCGTTTGGTTTCTTGGTCAAATTGTTTTTGCTCATCTTCCTGCAAAACATAGAACTGACGCACAATCCCCTCATCTGTCTCTACCTTCAACCTCCAAGTATCATAGTTGTTGTAACGATCGCCAAAGACATCTAAAACAGTAAACTCTGTAGATGTAGCAAGAATCGTAGTTTTACCATCAGGAGCCATCACAGGATCTCTGGTGATTAATCTCTCTCCAGGAATAAACCGATTGATATTTTCACCATATAAATGTGTGCGAATCTGCTGATTGTAAAAGTCAACTTGAGTATTAGTCCAGGACAAAATTCGGAAACAATCTGGGTTTTGAGCAAATTCTCTCTTCATCTTTTTGCAGGCATAATGCAGCAAAGTTTGACGTTTAACCATTAGTGCCCCATTACTTTTATCAGGCAGATATTTGGCATAAGGCTCAAAAGGAAACTTGCTCTTGGTAACTGCATAGCGAGAAGCAGTGACAAACTCTAACAAAGGACTACCAGTTCCTTGACGCACAACTTGAGTCAATACTGCTTTATCTGGCACTTGAAAACTAGGAGATTTTCCTTCATTAACTGGATTTAACTGTGCTGGGTCGCCCATGAGAATAATTTTGATTTTTGTCCAGGTGGATGATTGGTTAGCAACATCCTCAATCCAGCGCCAGAGTTGTTTGCCAATCATGGAACATTCATCAATAAAGACAACATCAAATAGATTGATGTAAGAAGGCCCAGTTTGGTCAAGTACTTTCTCTTTACCTCTAGTTACCATACCCAGTCCTAACAACTGGTGAATGGTGAAGAATTCTACCCCGGTTACACCATTTTCTGCCGCCATGCGTTGCAGCACACCTACAGCTTTATTAGTGGGTGCAGTCAGTACAACTCGCTTACCCGCAGCAACAAGAACTTTAACTAGTTGGAAAACAATAGTTGACTTGCCGGTTCCCGCATAGCCAACCAGCAGAAATAAAGCAGCCATCACGGTTGGCTGTATAAATGTCCACATTGCATCTAAAGCTTTTTGCTGCTGCTGGGTGAGTTGAAATGGAAAAGAACCTGTTGCAGCGAAAGTAGGAAGTGTTTGGATCATCATTGCTTCGCTAATTCCATTAATTGATCCACTCAATGCAGCGATAGCTGTTGGATTCATTAAAAATGAATTGTTCGCCGAAAATGCTTATTAATTAAGTCCGCAACAAGTAGGCGACAAATCGAAGTTACTAACCTGATTAATAGTAATGTAAGTGACCAACCTTCACCGATTTGGTTTCAGCCTCCGCCGTCAGAACGCCCGATGAAGCACCCTACACACCTTTTTGACACTAGCATCACGACCTTTTTGACACTAAACAAGATTGCAAAAGTCACTGTTAAGGTACGATGAATACTGGTAACAGGCGATCGTTACCACTTCATCATAAAATTAGCTTATGAAATACGAACCCACGATTTTCGATTGTTTAAAGAAAGTAAAGTGGCGATCGCCTGGAATAAACCATCAGTTTCACCATCCCTGACTTTTGCAATCTTGTCTACTAGCATCAGGTGCGTAAACCTGATTCTTTATTGCGATGCAGCGCGATCACACAATGGGGTGCGGAATGTGAGTTTTAATTGCGACTTGTTCACCAAATGTATATTTGGCTGCTTTAGCAAACGGGTGAGTGAATATGACAATTATGGTGTTCATTGTAGATTCCATTGCTTTCACCCGCATTTTTGGCGTAAGCCATCAATAATTTATTATGCTTGCAGAGAATTATGTTAGTTTGATGTTTATCGACGCTTCAGGAAACTTTTCCTGAAGCGATGCTCATGTAGAAAATTTGCGATCGCCCCGATTAAATTACTTCTACTTGCGGAATAGGGCAACAAAAATTATAATATAAAATACTACTTATTCATCCTACCTCAAAACTCATTGATAAGGTAGCAATATTATCAGCTTTTATTTCTCTCGGTTGACTGCTACCGCTACGGCTGCCACTCAAATCATCTAGCAAATCATCAATCACTGCAACAGGTTCTCCTCGGCTAATATCTATTGGCTTATTGGCTTCTCCTCTTCCTCCTCCTCTGGTTTCACGTACCAGTTGCTGTAACATCTTGGCAGCATTTTTTAATTCCGACCGACTTGTAACTATCAATGCTTCGGCTGATCCTTTTTCTACAGCTTTGAGTTCTATTTGGTCTGGTTTACCTATTACTAAAGGAGGTTCATTTGGCTTGAGTTGTAGTGTCCTGTTCTTAATTATATTTTGATAGGGGAATACTACATAAGGTTTACCAGTTACATCAATTAATATAACCATGACATAGAGATTTTCAGTCGTATTGTTTTTGATTTCAAACTGGAAGAGTTTATTCAGGGGTAAAACACGAGAATAAGTTTTTTTCGCTTGAATTTGATTACTTTTTGCTGTTTGAGTTTGAGCAATAATTGTATTGGGTTGTTCTAATAAACTGATAGATGCTTCTACATCCAATGTTGAAGAGTTAGCATTCAATGTTTGCTTGAGGAGACGCATTGCGAGGAAAGATGTGAGCTTGGGTTTTAAACGAGAGACTGCATCTGTGATAGATTCTCCTTGTTTTCCAAAAGAACCTGGGATAAATTCTAATGCTTCGCTAAATAAACCTATAGTGTCAATATCTGGTAAATCTTCTCTATTTGTCTGCTTTTTCCTATTTTCTTTAGTCATCCGACCGAGAATATATTCTAATTTCCTTGGATATCGTGTGTTTGCTTGTGCGGTTATTGCTTCCATACGATTAATTTGAGAAAGCATTTTAATTGCATCACTTATATCTTTGGTTAAGGATGGGTCTAAACCAATATTGAGTTTTAAATTAGCTGGTATAACGCGACTAATTTCTTGAACTAACATTCCTGGCTGAATATTTAAATTAGCTGATTTTGATACTAACTTTGCTTTTGCGTCCAGAAATTCGCGAGGAGATGTTAATATGATTTCTCCTAAGACTTTTCCACTATTATTTGAAAGAGCAAACTTCGCATCTTTTTGCATATTTGGTAAGCTTTGATATTCTACTCCTCCTAACCATAAATTTATTTCTTCCCCTTTAATGCTAGAAATTACACCCTCGGAGGGAGGAATTGATTTTGTATCAATAAAAAATATCGGCTGAGTGTCATCACCATCGACCACTGGATTTTGTTTACTAGCGAAAGATTGTATTGGACTTTTAATTTCAGTGATAATTTTACCAAGTGTATTTGTTTCTTGCCATAGATACTGTGTTAAAAAATAAGTAAAAGCGCCAGCAGAAAAGTCACGTATTGGTCCATCCCATGATTGTATATCCTTTTCTGATGACGCAATTACAACTCCGTTTCCTACACTAGAACAACGTAAGTCTTTGAACGCATCTTCACCTTTAAACTTCAAATCATCTATCCAGCGTTTCTGATATGCAATTTCATCAGGATGAGGATCATAACCATCTCCAGAAGCCCAACGCCCAACAAAGTTACCACGAGTTCCACCACCAGAAAAGCAGCTATCTAAAAGCATTGTTACATTAGTTACACCTTTTTTTTGTAAGGCTAATCTCAGCAGAAACAAAGTACGCCCCATAATGTCTGGTGCAAAATTATTTTGGCTTTCGTCAATAACTGCTAAAGTACTATTAAATTCCAGAAATTTTTTATCATCACAATTCTTAATAGGTCTAGGGTCTCGCAAGTGAGAACCGTGACCGGAGAAATGAAATACTACTATATCTCCTGGTCTTGCTTGTTTAATCAAATGTTCTTCAAATTTTTCTAAAATGTTTTTACGAGTTGGTTTAAATTCATATGGGGTGTCCTTTTTAGTAGTTAATGTCACAATATCATCAGGACAAAATCCAAAACGGTGAACTAGAAGTTCCTTCTGTAAACGAACATCGTTTACACATCCTTCTAATTGCTGCTTTTCAAAACGTTTAATTTTCGGATATTCTGTAATTCCTACTAATAGTGCTAGTTTACGTGGTGTATTTTCTGCTAAAACTTTAGCGTAGCGGTTTCCTTGATTAATAATATCAAGATGGCTCATTCCTAATGCTGCTAGGGTTGAGCCTGTTAATTGTAAAAAGTTACGACGTTTCATCATGACAGTTTTATATTGTTGATTGTTGGTTTGAGATTTGGGATGGTAAAAACTAATTTGTCACCTGATTGGATTCCCCAATTAAGGTAAATGCTGCCCAATATGACGGTGGTTTATCTTTAAATTTGAGCATTGCTTGGCGTAATGCTTGGGCTTTATCCAGTGGCTTTTGCTTGTTGAGGAGATTTTTATAAAATTCGGTCATTAATTCGGCTGTGGGTGCGTCGGGGACAGCCCAAAGTGAGACAATTACGCTGGGGGTTCCGGCACTAATTAAGGAACGCGATAAGCCGATTACACCGTCGCCAGTAATACGTCCTCTGCCTGTGTTGCAAGCACTAAGAACTACTAAGTCTGCATTGAGTTTCAAGTTGAGAATTTCTTCGGCTGTCAGTAAACCGTTGTCTTTGCCTGATGGTGCAAGGGCGATCGCGCTTTGCAAACCTTGGATGTTATCAAATAAGCCGTGGGTGGCAAGATGTATAATTTTAGCTTGGGGTAATAGTTCTAAAACTGCGGCTTTAGTGGCTTGCTTATCGGTAAGGAGTTTGGTTTTGAGTTTATTTTCCTTGAAAAGAGGTGTAATGGCTTTCGCTTCTTTTTCTGCTCCCGGTAACTTGGATAAGGGTTGTGCTTCCTCTCCAATTTTTGGCGCTATACTCGGCATGTCGGGATTGCCGACGACTAAGGCATTTTGCACAGATGCAAGTTCTTTTGCTCGTTCGTGGGTTAATCCTAGAACCTGAATTGAGGGTGCTGTTAATATTGTGTGTTTTTCAATTAAGTATTTGCCTTGTCGGTCTTTGAGTGCGGGAAAGGGAACTAAAAATAGTTCGTTTTGGGGGATAAAAATTACACGCTCATTTGGGTCAGTGGGGAGAAGATCGGCGATGGGGTCTATTAATATTTCATGGAGTTTTTGTAAGTCTTTGCTGGGGTCATCGTCGGGGGATGGGAAAACTTTGATGGCAAATTGGTCGCGTTTGGCTGCGGTATTTGGGGGGGTGGAATTTGTTCTTTTGAAAATGCTGCGATCGCGCACTCCTATAGAGTCACGGATATTGTCAATAAGTTCTTCCAGAGTGGTGTTTTCTTTTTCTAAAAAAGATTTGAGCTTAACTGGGCGGAATGTGACTTCACCTGTAGGTTTAATTACCCAGATGTATATTTGTGAATTTTGCCACTTTTTGTTACCTCTTGTGTCAAATTTTTCATCAATAAATGAATATAAAATGAGGTTTGCCCGTTGTTGGTCAGCAATTTTTTTAAGTTGATTGATTGTAGGCGATAAACTCTCATAATCAGTTTTGTTATTTGTTTGAGAATTTAATAATTCGATAAATGCACGGGCGCGACCACCTTCAGCAACTTCTAATGCATTGCTAATTTTCTCTTGATTAATTAATACTCTTTGTAGTAAACGATAGCTAACAGTTTGTCTTTCAAAAATTGAAATATTCTCATCATCTTTCAACTTATCTCTTAAAGCATTCCAAGCTTTAATTGATTTATATAAACTTTCTTCAGCTTCAGGATAATTACTCAAATTCATGTAAGCTTCTCCAATATTGATAAAGCTAATAGCTTCTGATTCTTTATCCTGATTTTCGATTGCTAGTTTATTAGCCTCCTTATATTTCTCTAAAGCTTTTTCATTATTACCTTGATCGCTATATACTAATCCTAGATTATTAATAGTTTTTGCTATCCCATTTTTATCATTAAATTTTCTACGAATAGTTAATGCTTGTTCATAGTATTCTATCGATTTTTCATATTTACCAAGATTCCAATAAGCAGAGCCAATATTATTTAAGGTTCTACCTCTTAGTCCAGGCATATCGGAACCTGAATTATTCAATATTTTTAACGCCATCTCATATAAATCTAATGCGTTCTCAGATGCATTTGCAGCTTCTGAAATTCTTCCAAGAAAATTTAAATTACTAACTCTTCCAACAATATCATCTTCTTTAGTATAAATATCTAGTGCTTTTTTATGTAGATCAAATGATTTATCGTACTGTGCTAATTTTCCATAAATCTCTCCTAAAGTTTCAAAAATAGGTGCTTTTAAGCTGTCTCTATTTTCTTTAGAAATGATGTCTAATGACTTTTCAGCCTCTTTCAATGCCTCGGCATATCTTCCCAATTCAACATAAACTGATGCAACAGATGCTAATCTTTTTGCTTGTTTTTCAATATCCCTTTGTTCTTCAGCAATATCTATAGCTTGTTGATAAAGGCTTAATGACTCCTCATATTGCTTTTTATTAGCATATACTGATGCCATACTAGCAATAATAATGCCTTTAAGAAGTTTTTTATCCTCACCTTCTAATTGTTCAATACTTAATAAAGTTTGTTGATAATAATATAGTGCATTATCATCTTCTCCGAGAGCAGAATAAGTATCTCCAATATAACGGAGAACTCCTGTTTGTATAATATTTTTTATCGGATATTTTTTTAGCATTCCTAAAGCAGGTAATAAATAATCCAATGCTTCTTGATACTTATTTTTTTGATAAGAGAAAAATCCTACTTTAAACCAAATTGTTAATTCTGTTTTTACCTCTTCGTTGTTCTTGGGATATGTATTTATTTTTTCTATTTCCTGAAATGTGACTAAATATTGTTTATAGTAATTAATAGCTAAATCTTCTTGTTTTAATAGATCGTAAGCGTATCCAATCATGAGGAAACTAATTTTCCTCATCACGAGGACAGAATTTTGTTCTACTAAATCTCTATATCCTTCTTTTTTTGTAATAGCTAACACATTCTTAAAGCTCTCTATTGCTTCTTTAAATTTACCCTCATCAAAGTTTTTCATTCCCAACTGAAAGGATTCAAGTGACTCAAGCTTTTTTTGTATTTCTTGTTGTATATTTTCACTATTTACTGGTGTTTGGGCTAATACACTATTTAGCCTATTATTTAGAAATGACAACTGCCAAGAATTATTTTGATTGAGAAAATATAGCCAAAAAGGCTGCGAGATACAAAGTAATAAAGCAATAACAAAAATTACAATCAATCTCCGCAGCCCCATCTTCATATAATCACCACTCCATTAATCAAAATAGGAAAAATTAAAACAACCACACCAACACCAACACATTCAAATCTGATTAACTATTAATTTTCTTAATCATCTCATTGGCTTTTTTCGCCTCATCTTGTTTACCCTGCTCTCGGAATAAATTAGCCGCGACTTGTAAATCAGCAATTCCTTCTTGTTTATTCCCTAAAATTAGAGCGCGAGACATACCGCGATTTAAATATCCCAATGCATCTTGTGAATCTCTCACCTCCCAAAAAAACGGCGATATTCTACTAGCAGTTTTTTCCATAACTTTTGTTAAAGGTGATTGTAAGCTCTTGTAAAACTTATACTTTTCGCTAATTTTTAAAGCTTGCTCATAATTTTCTAATGCCCTTTTAATATCGCCTAATCTACCATAAATTAACCCTAGATTATTACGGTAAGATGCTACATTTTTATCTTTTTCGATGGCTCTATTCAAATCTTCTATTGCTCCTTTATTATCTCCTGTGTGAACACGAAGACTTGCTCGTTGTGCATAGACAGAAGCTTCATCAAATTTTTGATTTATCGCTTGATTTAAATCTTCCATCGCTCCTTTTGTGTTGTCCATTTGAAGCCGAATGATACTTCTAAAATAGTAAGCACCAGGTTCAGAACCAATTTTGATGATTTTTTCGATATCTTCACTCGCTTGCTTATCATTACCTGAAAGAAGATAAGCGAAACTTCGCATGATATATCCGTTAGCATTTTCGGGATTTTTTCGTATTGCTTGGCTAGCATTTTCTATTGCCTGCTTATAGTCATCAACAAGCAGCATCACTATCGCTCGAAAAGAATACCCATCAACAGAATAGTTATTGAGAACTAAAAAGCGATTAGAATCTTCAGTTGCTCCTTTCACATCCCCAGTCATTGCTCTAACCATAGCGCGTATATAGTATCCTTGTTCGGAATCGGGATTGATCGCTAATGCTCTATTAATATCTTGAATACCCGTCTTATCATCTCCTAAAATAAATTTACTTGTACCTCTAATTAAGTAAGCATTATCATTGTCTCCATCCGCTTCTATTGCTTTAGTACAACTACTTAATGCTCGCTCATACTCTTTTGATTGATATCGCTTAAAACACTGCTGTAATAACTCATCAGCATTTGATTGTGCTAAAAGTAATGTTTGATTTGGTGCGATTTCTAAAGTCTTAACTGAAAAATTATTGCCTACATTTTTGTCTATAGAAATGTTAGCGATCGCATCCGATTTTGCAGTAAAAATTGTCCCTACTAAACTTAAAGCAACGACAGCAGCGTTGAGACATAAGTATCTAATTTTCATCTTCTATACCTCCAAACTTTATACACATATATCTCCAGCGTCAGGAACTTATGTAAAAATTTCACTGCAAACCAAACCTTCCTATTTACTCAGACTCGCCAATCAGCGTAAATGCAGCCCACTTTCTCGGACTATCAGAATACTTGTCTTTCATTTTCAGCATTGCCATACGTAATGACTGCGCTTTGTCAAGTCTGTTTTTGCTTTTGTATAAATTCTTATAAAACTCCGTCATCAGTTCAGCAGTAGGTGCATCGGGAACAGCCCAAAGGGAAACGATAACGCTGGGAGTTCCAGCAATAAATAGCGATCGCGATAAGCCAATTACCCCATCACCAGTAATGCGTCCCCTACCTGTATCGCAAGCACTGAGGACGACTAAATCTGCTTTGAGTTTTTGCTGAAAGTTCAAAATTTCTTCAGCAGTTAATAAACCGTCGTCTTTCCCAGAAGGAGCTAAAGCGATCGCACTTTTTAAAGCTTGGAAATTATTGAGAATACCGTGGGTAGCGAGATGGATAATTTTAGCTTGGGGGATTTTCGATAAAACTACGGCTTTATTTGCAGCATCACCAGTGAGTGCTTTTGTACCTAATAATTTAGCGATTGCATCTGCTTCAAGTTTGGCTCCTGGTAAGTCTGCTAACTTCTGCGGTTCATCCCCAATTTTAGGACTAACACTCGGCATGGTGGGATTACCGACAATGAGAGTATCAGATGCAGGGGAAAGTTGATTTTTTTGCTTTTGCTGTTGAGTTAACTCTAATACCTGTATTGATGGAGCCGTTAAAATTGTGTGTTTTTCAATCAGGTATTTACCCTTTTGGTCTAACAGTGCGGGGAAGGGAACCAGGAATAATTCATCTTGTGGGACAAAAATCACGCGATCGTCTGGGTTGGTGGGGAGAAGGTCAGCTATGGGTTCGATTAATATGCTGTGGAGCTTTTGTAAGTCTTTGCTGGGGTCATCTTCGGGAGAAGGGAAAACTTTGATTGCAAATTGGTCGCGTTTGGTTGTGGTGTTTTGGCTGGTGGAATTGGTTCGTGTGAAAATATTGCGATCGCTTACTCCTATAGAGTCACGAATATTTTCAACAAGTTCTTCCAGAGTGGTGTTTTCTTTTTCTAAAAAAGGTTTGAGGTCAACTGGTTGAAATTTGATTTCACCTGTGGGTTTAATAACCCATATATAAACTTGTGATTTCTGGGTTTGCTGTTTACCTGCAACTTTAAATTCATCATCAATAATCGAATATTGAACGAAGGTAGCGTTTTGTGATTTGGCGATTTGTTTAATTTCGTCAATATTTGGTGGGTTAGGGAAGTTCAGTTTAGAGTTAGCAGATAATAGAGAAGGAAGTGCTGCAAGTGATTCAACAAAAGCCCGTCCCCGTCCCCGTTCGGATATTTCTAAAGCAGCATCAGTTTTATTTTGAGCAACGAGAACTTTTTGTAAGGTGCGATAGGTGCTTCTTTGCGTTTCAAAAATGGAAATTTTGTCATCGTCCTTTAATTCTCTAGCTCGGAGAGATTCATAAACTTTCATGCCTTCAATTAGAGTACTCTCGGCTAGAGTGAGATTTTCTTGTTTATAGTAAGCAAGCCCTAAATTGTTTAGTGATTGAGCCTCACCTAAACGGTCTTTTATTTTTCTTTGAATAGCTAACGCTTGTAGATGATACTCAATGGCTTTAGGGTAGTTTTTCAATGAATAGTAGGCATTACCAAGATTTCCTAGTGCATTACCCTCACCTTCACGGTCTTTAATTTGTCGTGCAATTTTTAAGCTTTGCTGGTGGTAATCAATTGCTTTAGGGTAGTTGCCCAAAGAACGGTAGGCAATACCAAGGTTTCCCAATGATGTACCCTCACCATTACGGTCTTTAATTTCGCGTGCGATCGCCAACCATTGTTGTTGATAAGCAATGGCTTTAGGGTAATCTCTCAAGGAATAGTAGGCATTGCCGAGATTTCCCAATGATTTACCCTCACTTTGACGGTCTTTAATTTGTCGTGCAATTTTTAAGCTTTGTTGATGGTAGTCAATTGATTTAGAGTAGTCACCCAAGGAATCGTAAGCAATACCAAGATTTCCCAGTGCTGCACCTTCACTTTGACGGTCTTTAATTTGTCGTGCAATTTTTAAGCTTTGTTGATGGTAATCAATTGCTTTGGGGTAGTCTCCCAAGGAACGGTAGACAAGAGCTAGATTGCCTATTGCATTACTCTCACTTTGGCGGTCTTTAATTTGTCGTGCAATTTTTAGGCTTTGTTGATAGTAGTCAATTGCTTTAGAGTAGTCACCCAAGTAATAGTAGGCAATACCGAGATTTCCTAGTACCTTACCCTCACCTTGGCGGTCTTTAATTTCTTGTGCAATTTTTAAGCTTTGTTGATAGTAGTCAATTGCTTTGGGGTAATCTCCCAAGGAATCGTAAGCACGACCAATGTTTCCCAGTGATTTCCCCTCACTTTGACGGTCTTTAATTTGTCGTGCAATTTTTAAGCTTTGTTGATGATGGTCAATCGCTGTGGGGTAGTCTCCCAATGAATTGTAAGCAAGACCGAGATTTCCCAATACACTAGCCTCTCCTTTACGGTCTTTAATTTCACGGTAGATTTGTAGTGCTTCTTGCCAAGATTTTAGTGCTACTGTAAATTGACTGGTTTGAAACTGTTGAAGACCTTGTTGTAACAATCGCTCTGCTTCCACTTTCCGTGCATCTAGCGTCTGCGCTACTACCGCAAACTTCCCAAACACAGGAGCAAAACTAAACCACCAAGGTTGCGACACACAAAGCAACAAAGCACTAAAAATAATCAGGACAAATTTATGTAATCGCATCTACGTAAAACTACAACCCCATAAGCCGTAATAACTACCCCCTAATACATATCTCACATATCAGGGGGACTTGTGTAAAAAATTTTATTCAGAAGCTAGGGCAACGTAGAAACCGCAGCCTGCTTTGGATTACAAAAGTTATGTCCTTCAACATTCTTGATAGTATCCACTAATTGTGGTGATGGATTCTGCACCGAGTAAAGCTGTTCTAATACATCTGTCCACATTTCTTTCTTAGCGAAATAATCAGCTTTCTCCAGAGCAATTTTTTCTACAGTAGCTCCTTTCTTTTTGAGCGTTGCTTCCAACTTTGTCAAGTCATCTGTGATACTCGCTCTTTCTTTATTACCCATCATTGTAAAATTAGAACCAGAGTCTTTGATAGGGAGTCCTCTGACTTTTTCAGCTGTAATTTGCCATGCATAAGACTGTCCTGGTTGCAATGGTTTACCATTATATTTAATCTTTGTTAACCCTTCTTTGACTTTTAAAGTTGCAAAAACTTCATCCTTTCCCCTTTCAAAGATATCAATTTGCGTAACCCCTAAACCTCGCCAAAGAAATACAGGTTTATCCGTCCAAATTTCCTCGGTTCCTTTTTGTTCATTACTCGAATCGACTAATGCTTGCGGAAGAATTGCACAAATTTCTCCTTTTCCTCCTCCCGGAGTTTTACGACGACGAAAGACATTAAAAATATCAGCCCAGGAAAATGCTAAATATGAATTATTAGTTATTTTTGGTAACTTTCTATTTTGTTGTTTGATAGCAGCTTCTATTGGTAAGCTCGACAAAAGAGAAAGTGTTAAGAACAAAAATGCAAAATTCAAACCTAAATATTTCAGGCTATTCATTAGATAATCTCCTCAAAGTAAAGTGTATGTATTTCCAAAAGACAATAGAAGGTAAAAACACAGGAAATAAAATATATCCTGATATATATAACTGGAATGAAGTTAAGAAATAAATAATAGTATTTGCAAATACAACTTTCATTAATAATTTTTGATTTTGAGGATTATCAATTAAATATAATGACACACCTTTGGCGAGTAAAGCTGCTAATAAAATCATTAAAAAATCGGGAACTGGAACCACCAAATGTTTATTAAGTAAATGATGAACCATATAAGCATGACCTTCTCCTTTAGAAAAATTCTTCTCAAAATCAAAAATTGATTGCTTTCTCCAGTAAGCTATTGCCCAAGGATTATTTCTGTTATCTTCCCCAGTGCCAGTTAAACCTGCTTTAGCGTATCCTCCAGGTGCAATAATAACGATATATTTATCTAAGTTTTTTGGTATCTTCTCTTCTTCCCCTCGACTATCCAGCAATTCACGAGCAGATATACTTTTATAAGCTTGAATGGGGGAAATAGAAAAGTCTATAATTGGATGAAACCAGCCTGTCAAATGTGAAATAGGCTTTAAACGAAGATTTTTAATAAAATTAGCTTCTTCATATTTTCTATTATTAGCCGTGTTAATAAAATTCAATAACTCTTTTGTAGTATTAAAATTTTGCTGTGAATACTGATTGACACTGGAATCATTTAAACGTGAATTTTGCCAGATATAAGCTAGTGATAGCATATAACTAAAAGGAAGAGGATATTCATCTGTATAATGTTGGTTTATTTCTGGCAATTCTAAATACCCATCAAAAAAATAAATATCTCCATTGATACTCCAGTCTAAAGCAGAAATTTGATTACTTACTTGATTCTCTGTTTTGTCTTGTTCTTGTTTATCATATCCAAATATAAACCAAGAATTTTTAGCAACACCATTGCGAATTGCATCCTTCAGATTGCTAACATTATCCGGTTGTGTTTGATTTTCAACTTCACTTAGAATATAATCAATACCAATTAATTGAGCATTTTTGTTAGAGAGTGTTGTAATAAGTTGTGCTAAATAACTATAATCTAAGGGATGAAATTTTTGAAGAGGTTTTTGTTTCTGAGCTTCCTTTAGTGAATCATCATCAATTTTTACCAACAATAAAGGTGCTTGTTTAATGACTGATTTTATTGGTGTAATTTTTTGACGATAAATAGCTTGCACTAAAATACGTGGTTCAAGTAATAAACTCTGTACTCCTGGCAATAAACTCAAAAGTAATAATCCACCAAGCCATTTTGCCTCTAATTTTGTAGGGAACCATCGCTTAATCTTTGAAGTAATATTAAAAGGTTGAATCTGAAATAATTCAGCTTCTGGATGACGAAATAAGGACGGAACCAAATAAGCAGAAGGATAAGAAACGCGCTTTTCATCTTCTTTCAGCAACTGACTTGCATCTAACAAAGCAGTGTGAACATCTTTATGTTCAGCTAAACTCTGAAGAAACTTAACTAAAAATATCTGTGCAACTTGGTCGTGAATGGGTTCCCGCATCACCGCAACTTGACTCAACCCCAAATTAATCAAAAATTCAGCAATATTGATTCCATTACAAGAACTAAAAATAGCGAATTGCAATCCTCGTTTCCTAGCTACTTTGAGCGAACCTTCTATTTCTTGCATTGATAATGCAACCCCTGGTGCAATTCCTAATTCCCCTCCTGTAAGTTGAGTTTCGTTACTATGTCCAGCAAAAAATAAGATGTCCCAACCTCTTTCATCGGAAATCGCTTTGATGATTTGATGTTTGAGTGCATTAGCATCAAAATTTGTGGCATCTGTGCTTTTATTCCAACCAGCAAACTTAACATCAACGATAGAATTTAGAGATTTTACAGCTTGTTTATCATCTTCCAAATCTAAACCGGTATCATCTCCTAAAATTGCTAAAACTCTAATTTTGTGACGAACTGGATGTATTGCTTCATTAGAAATATTAGCAGGACTACGAGCAATACGTATTTTTTTTGGTGAATCAGAATCTGTATCAAAATAAATATCCCAACTTTCCCAAGGAAGTCTTGCTATTTCAATAGGTGTACAAGTGAGGAAAATTTCAACAGGTTGTTTTTCCGAAGTTTGGTTTACTGCTTTAGTAATTGTACGATTTATGCTAACCAATTCAGGACTTAACAACCATTGCTGGAACTCGCTCAATAATTGAGCTTCTGTCTCTACCAGTTGTTTATGAAAGTCTCTAGGTGCGCTTCCAGTACCGCTTATTCCCTTTTTCCCTCGCAATCTCACATAATAATCTAAATACGCTCTATGCCATTTTTCATAACTTTGAGTTAGGGAGAAAGGATAGTTAACATTAACATCAATAACTAGACCATCACCCCAACTTAATTCAAAATTACAAGTTGAAGTAATTTGTCGAACTTTAAGTTTAAAAATAGTATTGTTAGTCATTTTAGTATTTCTTATCTTAATTATTTTTAATTTTTTATTACTATGTAATTTAATAATTTTATCTTTTCATTTTTCTCTATTCTCTAACAAATGCAAACGGATTCAACGTCCTCACTTCACCATTGGATGAGGTGAACGTTACCAAAAACTTATCTTCATAATTACCAATAACTTGAGCAAAGATATAATCATGATAAGTATTTGGTTGTAACTGTTCTTCAACTAAAATTTCATTTTGGTCGCTGATTCGTAAATTTAAGCTGTAAGGTATTTGATTTCCAGGAAGAACCTTTAGCACTACTAATAATGTCCATTCATCATCAGGTAAAGACCAAACAGCAGCATAAACTCGTAGAGGAACTTCTAGGACAATATCTTGATGAAAATAATTAGCTATATTCGGAATTACGAGATTGCGTCTAATTTCTGCGAGAATACCTTCTAATTCTTGGCTTAAATTTGAGGATTCACGTATTGGACTTGGAAGTGCATTTGCTAATTGTCCCTGTATCGGTGACATTTGCCAAGAGAATGCTTGCATCACATCATCAATTTGGTTATCTAACCAACGTTGAACATTTACTGCTTGTTGACTGACCATTTGCATAAAATCTGATAAATGCAAAGCAGATATTTGAGAATTTGTAGTGGAATTGTCATATAACCATTTCACTAATTCAGGATTTGTAAGAATAGCTATACCCTGTTCCCAAGTTAAAACTTCCCAGAGTTGACGGTTATTTAGTTGAGGTAATAAATTCACAAGTTGTCTCTGCATTTGAGCTAGAATACTTTGACGATTATTCGGAACTTCTGCTAAAGGTATTGTAGCAGGTGAGTAACATTGCAAGTACATTAATAATTCGTCAATTTCGTGATTAAATAAAGTTAAAGATGATTGATAAGTCCAATCTTTCTCTAGCTGAAATCCTGATTGATTATCAATCAAGTCGCTATAACGGATAAATCCTTTAATAGCAGCGATTTCTAATTCTTCTTCTATCGCAATAACTATATAAAAATGAGCATTAAATTCTGGTATATCAACTACTGCTCTCGAAATAGTAACTTCATCCTCACTAAAAGAAATAATTGGGATTAAACAAATTTTAAACTTACCTACTTGTAAATTATAAACAGCATTGATCAGACTAGCATATTCAGGTTTTAATATTGAAGATATTTCTTGATGGATAGTGTGATAAATAGAAAGTGATGGTTCTCGTTTCTCCAGCCATTCTGCAAACGCAAATAAAGCCAAAGCTTGAAGGTAAACCTGCCATTGTTTCCCCTCTATCCTGATATTTTGACTAATCTGTAAAGCCTTTTCGCATTGTTCAGGTTCTAACTCGATAGTTTCAATATGCTCTGGAAAATCAAATAAATCATCAATAAAATCATTTAAATTATTATTCATACTATCCTCTACTACGATTTAAGTAGTAACAAATATATTCACAAATAGTCCTAGCCATTTTACTATTCATAGTTTGCCTTTGTCCGTTTCTCGCTTCTTGTTCTGCTTCTTGAATCACAGTTTGAATTTCCTTTTCTAAAAAAAATTGTACTTTCAATTCCCAATCTGGAGGTAAATCATAATCGAATTGAGCTTGAATTAATTTTAAAATACATTGTTTCAAACACAATGAAGTGTTACGACCAATATCATTACGTAAACCTTTCAATTCCAACAAACGGCTAACATAAGGTTGGTCAATTAAATTTAAACGAGGAGCAATTTCTGTCATCGGAACTCCTTCACAGTGAAATAAATGCAGTGCTTCGACAAAATTCTTTAATTTTTTTTGAGATTTAGCAGTTCTCTTGGCTTGAAAATATGTAATTCTTGCTTCAACAACTTTTTTGACAGCACCAGTAAAACACCCATCAAATGAAGAATTATATAATCCCGAAAACTCTGATTGTTCCTCTTCACTATTATGATTTTTTTCAGGGATATTATCCCAAGAATCTTGAGGATTTATCGATGTTGTTCCTTGCCTAACTCGAATACGTTCTTCTCGGAGATAATGAGCGACATTTTGTAATTTACTACGAACATCTTGGAGAACATCTGGAGGATAGTTTCTACGGTTAGGAAATAATTTTTCCGCAATTTGACGTAACTGTTCATCCGTCGGTTCTGGATATCTACTTTTAGTACCAGCTTGCCGAGTTTGCAGTAGCTGACTACGATAAATTTGGTGATAAGTATCAAGTAATTGCAATGATTGTTGAATTTCTCCTGCACTACAACGATTATTTTTGAGAATTTTTTCTAATTTTACAGGTGTTATATAGCTAAGAATCATCCAATCGGTAACTTGCTCTATTCTATGGTGTAATAATAATTGTTTGACTTCTTTATCGCTTTTAAATATCCTAATCGTCCAAGTCGAGAGATTGCTCTTTTCGGCATCGAATGTTTCTAAAATACGATTAATTAAACTTGAAGGATTAGAGGTAGAGGAATTCGGCATCTCTTCAATTTTTCGAGATTTATCCAAAACAAGAAGTAATATGTGATTACTTGTCAAGTCATGGGTTTTACCAAATTTGCCCTCTAATCGAGTAGAAATATTGCGGAGTTGGTTGGATATAAAGCAACGCAGACATAGCTCCGCCATTTGACGACGGTTGTCGTCATGACGCAACCACAGCATGAGTTGACGTTGAATCTCCCGATCTGATACATCATTACCTGGACTGAATTGAGGAAATTCTTGCTGAAAAAAAGCTTTAACCTCGTTCAATTCAATACTTTGACATCTACTTAAACCAATAACCCTCACCCATATCCAGTATTTCGACACCACTCCCATACTGATTTTGCCTTTTGTGTTTGGTAAAAATATTACCGTGAATCAGGGGACAGAGGGAGAAATCTTTGGGGTTTTATAGTCTGGAATGCTGATAGTCATGGATTTACGAAGATTATCTAGGTTTTACCCAGATTTACCCTCAGAAGCAAATGTTACATCTGTGAGCATGAACCTTAATCAAGTGTGTTACTCCCATATATCTCTGAGACGTTGAGCTTATGTATTTTTTTTTGTTCCCACGCGAGAAAAATATTGACGACCGTGAAAATACTTATACAGCAAAGATTTGACCCTTTTTTTACATAACCTCTGAAGCTCTGGAGATATGCGTAAGTACAAAGCATAACGGTGGAGAATCATAAATATGAACTTCAAACGAACCGGAGCGATCGCACTTCTCTCTCTAACTGTGGGATTGTTTGGTATTGAGTCAGCAAATGCGAAAAACCCATTAACGGAAGTACCTGTAACCGCACCTTCCAATTATATTGCTCAAGTGACTGATGCGAGTAATCCAATTTACGGAAGCTGGAAATTAAGACACAGCGTTGATGGAATTGTCTATGAAAGCGTTCTCGTGATGAAGGGATTTTCGGGAAGCATGAGAACCAGATATTACCATCCCAGCTTAGGAAAGCAAGCTGTAGACCAAACAATGTATCTTAAAAATTCGCCAGATGGATTAGTTTTATTGGGATACAGTCCCGTTTACGCTGGAACCAATAGAAAACATCCCACTTATTCTGCCGATAACTTTTTATTTGCAATTGAGCCTGATGGTAGTGCAAAAGTTGAAACTTGCGATGATTCACGACAATGTTCTGCTGTAACTGCACAAACCATTAGATAGGGAATGGTTTTAGATTTCAGGCTCGTCAATATGCTGAAAATTATCGAATCTGAAATCTAATAATTCCTTTAAATATCAAAAATAAATGGTAAAAATTACCACTTCATTTTACTAATCAAAACTCAAAAATTATTCATCACTAGGAGTTACTATGCAACGCTTATTAAAGTCCGTCGTAACAATTGCTGCTGTTTCTACATTCGCTTGCGTTTCTACTTTCTTTTCTGCTAAATCAGCCAGTGCTGAACAAAGAATGAATGGTAGTTATATCGGAGTTGGTGTTGCTGCTGATGGTAGTGGTGCAGCAGTTGCTGGAACTGTACGCTGGGACTTAAAGCCCGTTTCAATTCGTGCCACTGCTACAGGTGCTTGCGAAGGTAATCTCTGCGCGACTCTATTTATTCCTACTGTCACCTATGATTTTGGCATTAGTAAAAATGCAAATATCTACGCAGGTATTGGTGGTTCTGCTGTTTCCATAAGCGATGGTGACTCCTCTGTTTCTTTGGGTACGGGTGCTGTTTTACAAGCTGGTGCCGAAGGAGCAATTAGTCAAAATGTAGTCCTCTACGGTGATGGGACTTATTTCACCAATGGTGGTGGAACTCTTTGGAAAGTTGGGGCTGGTTGGAAGTTTTAAAAGAGTTTAATGTTGGGAAAAAGATAAAGGTGAAAATCCTTTATCTTTCCCAAAGTATTTGATTTACATATAGTTATACAAAGGAGAATAAATCAAATATGATTGCAACAATAATCATGTTATTCATATTAGTCATTGAGTTAAAACAATTAACCGAAATGTATTGAAATTAGTCATAAATTTTAAACTGCAAAGTTTTGATAGTATTTGAATCAAGGAGCAGGCAATGCAAATAGTAAAAAATAAGAATTTTGGTTTTCACAACAAACGTAGTTTTGTCTTATTTGAAAAGTGGGTATTAGTCAACTTCATCGCGGAATTATTGGGTTTAGGAATTATTGCATTTGTAGATACAATATTTCCAGTCCATAATAATCAAAATTTACAGCTAGTTTTAATTTTAGCGGGTGTATTTCAAGGACTAATATTAGGAGTTGCTCAATGGTTAGTGTTACGTCGTTACATGCGTAACTCGATTTGGTGGATATTAGCGACAACAATTGGATGGCTTTTGGGATGGTTGGTGATATTGTTCGTTCGTGCGATCGCTCTTTTTACCATCGCAGTTACGCAAAAAGAATTCGATTTCGTCACATCATTATTGGGAGTGATTTGGCTGGGAACAGCAGCGGGAATGCTGATAGGATTAGCTCAAGCGATAGTTTTGCGATTCTGTTTGAAGGTTAAGTTTCATAAAGTTGTTTGGTGGATGAATGCAAATGCTCTAATTTGCGCTTTACGTTTTTTCTTGACATTCATCGTATCCAGTATCATGCCAAATAGATTTTCTCTAAGTACAGGCTTGATAATACTTGGTATGGAAGGGGTAATGACAGTTGTCTGTAGTGGAATTACGGCTATTATCTTGATTTATTTATTGCAAGCGAACTTACGGAAGCGTTATTCATATTAACATGATTTTTCATCAAAATTACTTTGAATAGAGAAAATTTTCTTGAAAATAAAACTTTAGTTTAGCCCGTAATTGTCAGATTTTTTTTACATAAGCTCCGAAATGTGGGAGATATATATAAGTGCTTTATCGAGCAAATACAATAGGATACTGTGTATGAATTTTCCTCTGTGCTGTCTTAGCGTGCTTACTGCTACTGCATTGCTATCGCTGAGTTTTCCGCTAGAAATGGCTGGGAATACTTGGGGAAGTAGTACAGTTGTGGCACAGACAACAGGCGATCGCAAAGTTGAAGCTTTACTACTTTTAGGAGTCGGAAGTGATTTTTTAAAAGCTGGTCAATTAAAGGAAGCTTTAGCCGCATTAGAGAAAGCTTTAGTCATTACTAGAGAAACAGGCGATCGCAAAACAGAAGGT
The DNA here is from genome assembly GCA_019358985.1 of Tolypothrix brevis GSE-NOS-MK-07-07A. Taxonomy (GTDB): domain Bacteria; phylum Cyanobacteriota; class Cyanobacteriia; order Cyanobacteriales; family Nostocaceae; genus Hassallia; species Hassallia brevis. The sequence goes on from JAHHIJ010000039.1 coordinate 32,398, forward strand.
CTTGCTCTCATGGCTATAGGGAGCTTCTACGAAAATATAAGAGAATACCCTAGAGCTTTAGATTATTATCAACAAGCTTTAACTGTTACGATGGTTACTAAAAATAAAGATATCGAAGGCAAAACACGTAACAATATTGGCTGGGTTTACTTCAATTTACAACAATATAATACAGCGTTAGAATACTACCAGCAAGCCTTGACTATTGCTAAACAAATTGGTGATGAAAGAGATATAAGTATCAGAATTAGAGGTGTTGGGCTAGTTTACTATAAACAAGGGGAATATCCTAAAGCTTTACAAAGCTATAATCAGGCTTTAGCTATAGCCCGGAAAATAAAGGATGAAGAGGGAGAGGGAATTAGTCTGGGTAATATTGGAGAAATTTATAAAAATCAAGGGCAATATGCAAAAGCGTTAGAGACTTATAACAAAGCATTAGCTATTTATAAAAAAAATAATGATGCGAAAAAGATAGCTGATACCCTTAGCAGTATAGGAGAGGTTTATTTCAAGCAAAAACAATATTCTCAAGCATTAAATTACGAACAAGAAAATTTGGGTATTCGTCAAAAAAATCGTGACAAAAATGGAGAAACTTTAGCCCTAGTTGGGATAGGTAATATTTATCTTATTCAAAAACAATACTCTCAATCACTAGATTACTATCAAAAAGGTCTAATTCTTGCTAAACAGAATGGAAGAAAATCTCAAGAAATTTTAGCTCTTAGTAATATAGGACAAGTTTATCAAAGTCAAAGGAATTTTCCTAAAGCTTTGGAATTTCATAACACAGCTTTAATTATTGCTCAAGAGATGGGTAATGCACCACGGGCAAATGAATTGCTGCTCAGTATTGGCAAAATTTATGCATTGCAAGAAAGGTATGCTAGTGCTTTAGAACATTATCAGAAATCTCTAATCGTAGCTCAGAAATTTGGATATCAAGCTAGAAAAGCTTATTCATTAAACGCTATTGGCGTAATGTATCGCAAAGTAGGACAGTATCGTAAAGCTTTAGATATTTATCAGCAAGCTCTAGATATTTATAAACAAGTTGGCAGCAAGGATGGAGAAGGTATAACTCTCAATAATATTGGTACTGCTCATAATGGTTTAAAACAATATTATGATGCAGAGAAATATTATCAAGCTTCTTTAGAAATTTCTCAACAAACTGGGGATAAAGTAGAAGAGAGTGAAAGGCTAAAAAATCTTGGTTTAGTTTACCATTACCAGCAGAAATTTACCGAAGCATTAAATCATTACAATCAAGCTCTAGGCATTGCTAAACAATTGAATGATAAGGGAGGAGAAAGTACAACACTTCATAATATTGGTGGAATTTATTTGGATACAGGAAACTATCCTAAAGCTATAGAATACTATCAAAAATCTTTGGCAATGACTAAGGAAATAGGCTCTAAAGAATGGGAAAGTTTAACACTTAATAATGCTGGAGCAGCATATGTGGCTATCGGTAAATATCCCGAAGCTGAAAAAACTTTATTTTCTGCGATAGAAACTAGGGAATCTTTACGAGATGGTTTAAAAGATGACCAAAAAATCTCAATTTTTGAACAACAATCTGCCTCTTATCGCTTTTTACAAAAAGCATTAGTTGCTCAAAATAAAATCGAAAAAGCTTTGGAAATATCAGAAAGGGGACGTGCTAGAGCGTTTGTAGAGTTATTAGCTTCAAAACAGTCACAAGATACTGAGAATAAACAAAATACTAAACCCAATATTCAGCAAATTAAACAAGTTGCTCAAGACCAAAAAGCAACTATTATCCAATATTCTATTGTTCCATCTAATGTTAAATATGTACAAGAAAAAGGAAAGCAAGAATTCCGTCCATCACAAGAGTATGTTTGGCTCTATATCTGGGTAGTTAAACCCACAGGAGAAATTACATTTAAACAAGTAGATTTAAAATCCTTCAATACATCATTACAAGACTTAGTTATCAACAGTCGTGATTCTATTGGTGTCAGAAGTCGGGATATGTTTGATATTAAAGTGATAAATCCTCAACCTGAAGACCCAACTGAAGAATTAAAACAACTGCATAAAATCCTCATTGCACCTATTGCTAATTTACTACCGAAAGACCCAAACGAGAAAATTATTTTTATTCCTCAAGAATCCCTCTTCCTAGTTCCCTTCCCTGCATTATTAGACGATAAAGGTAAATATTTAATTGAAAAACATACTATCCTGACAGCACCATCAATTCAAGTCTTAGATTTAACTCGCAAGCAAAAACAAAATTCCTTCAAGATTGAAACATCAAACAGAAATACAGCATTGGTAGTCGGAAACCCCACCATGCCAAAAATTAAGATTGGTGATTTAGAGTCAAACTTAAAACCTCTTCCCGGTTCCCAAAAAGAAGCTCTTAAAATCGCTAAATTTTTCAATATTGAAGCACTTACAGGTAGCAAAGCAACTAAAAGTTCAATCATGCAAAAAATGGAGCAAGCAAGCATCATTCATCTAGCTACCCACGGCTTGCTTCATGATTTTAAGGGCTTTGGTGTTCCAGGTGCGATCGCATTAGCTCCTTCTGGTAATAAAAATGATTCAATTGATGGTTTACTTACCGCAGGTGAAATTCTGGACATGAAACTAAAAGCTGATTTAGTTGTCCTCAGTGCTTGCGATACGGGACGGGGAACAATTACAGGTGATGGAGTAATTGGTTTGTCTCGCTCTTTATTTTCTGCTGGTGTCCCTAGTGTCATCGTGTCGCTATGGGCAGTTGATGATGATTCTACAGCTTTCTTGATGACTGAATTTTATCAAAATTTGCTCAACAAAGAAAAGCCACTTAATAAAGCCCAAGCATTACGTCAAGCCATGTTAACAACAATGAAACAAAAAGAATATTCTAACCCTCTTCATTGGGCTGCTTTTACCCTGATTGGTGAGGCTGATTAGTATCCCGCATATATAGCTGAGATAGATTGCAATTTTAGAAAAGCTGATTTTTTTAGACAAAATGTGGTGACTTATGAAACCTGTAATTGAATATGACAAGCCTGCTGTTACTTCTGTAATTGAGATAGTCAAAAAATACAATAACACATATATATTATGTCGTCGCTGGATTAGTAGTTGGATAGATTTGTTTGTCTTGATTTCTATCTTATTTATTCCCACATTATTATTAGATGCTGTCACATATGAAAAATTATTCCATCTTTGGTTTTGGCTGATGTTGGCTTATTTTTGTATTACTGAGTTGTGCTGGGGTAGAACTTTGGGCAAAGTAATTATGGGGACAGTGGTTGTTAACAAACATGGTAAATATCCTAATATTTGTCAGGTATTAATCCGAAATATACTCCGCATTTTTGAAGCGAATCCATTTTTATTCGGAATATATTCAGCCGGAGGATTTCCAGCAGGAATGCTCGTTTTGATGACAAAACGCAAGCAAAGAGCAGGTGATATGTTTGCAGGGACTTATGTAGTTTTATTAAAAGACCTCAAACGTCTCCAAGCTATGAAAAATTCGTTGCAGTAATAGCAGTCTACCCTGATTAATATGCGCGATCGCAAACAAAAACGAATTGTAACGGTATTTATCGCTCTCGTGGCAATGGTTTCGACTTATTTGCCCCATTTACCAATCCTACCTGCTCAACAAGTATTTGCCCAAACCCCAAATACAGAAGTTGAAGCTAAACCTGTTGAAAAAGCTCCGGTATCGGGGAATTTTATCGATTACTATGCAGAGGAAAGACAACTTAAAGGACATGAGGGTAGCGTTAACAGTGCTAATTTTAGTCCCAATGGTAAGTTTATAGTCACTGCGGGTGTCGATAAAACAGCTCGTATATGGGATTTTTCAGGTCAACAATTGCAAGTATTACGAGGACATGAAGGTAGTGTACGTAGTGCAAATTTTAGTCCCAATGGACAACTGATTGTTACTGCATCCTTTGATCGCACGGCGCGAGTGTGGGACAATTCGGGTAAAGAGCTTGTTTCGCTGAAAGGGCATGAGGGTAAGCTTTTCAGTGCAAATTTTAGCCCAGATGGTCAACGAATAGTGACTGCTGGGGTGGATGGTGTTCGCTTGTGGGATACGGATGGTAAGCAGTTGGGGGAAATTAAGGGACATCTGGGAAGTGTTTACAGTGCCAATTTTAGCCCTGATGGTAAGTTGATTGTTACCGCAGGTGCGGATAAAACTGCGCGTATTTGGGATAGTTCGGGTAAGTTTTTAACAGAGTTGAAAGGGCATACGGATACAGTTTGGAGTGCGAATTTTAGCCCTGATAGTCAGCAGGTTGTCACGGCTTCTGAGGATAAGACAGCACGGGTGTGGGATTTATCGGGGAAGGAGTTAGCGGTTTTATCAGCACATGTGGATACGGTGTGGAGTGCGAGTTTTAGTCCTGATGGGCAGAAAATTGTTACCGCATCCGTTGATAGAATTGGGCGACTGTGGGATTTAGAAGGTAGGTTGTTGGCAAAGTTGCAGCAGCATACTGATGGGGTGAATAGTGGAAGTTTTAGTTTTGATGGGAAGTGGATAGTTACTGCGGGGAATGATGGAACAGGAAGGGTTTGGGATATTAACAGTAAATTATTGACCGAGTTAAAAGTAAGTGATACCCCAGTAGAGGAACTACGAGATAGGTCGCTTGAGGGTGCTAGTGCAAGTTTCAGTGCCAATGGTAAATTTATAGTTACTGAGTCCAACCATGTAATCCGTGTTTGGGATAGTTCTGGAACCTTACTTTTTGAACGTGAAGGTGAATATGCGAGCTTTAGCCCTGATAGTACAAAAATTATCACTCTATCTGGCGGCACTCCTTACATATGCGACATATCAGGTAAATTACTTTTAACAATACAATCCCAGAATGGTGAGCATAATCTTGGAATCAACAAGGCTGTTTTTAGTCCAGACAGCAAACATATTGCTACCGTATCTGATGATGATCTTCAACTTTGGGATTTACGGGGTAAGCCAATTGTAAAATTCAAAGAAAATATATATTTTTACGCCGATGATATAGAATTTAGTCCAGATGGCAAATTCATTATTACTTCAAAATCGTCTCAAAATTCAACATTGTTATGGAATATTGCAAGTAAATTTAAAATAGAACTTAAAGGTCATAAAGGTCATATTAAAAGTAATAATTTTAGTCCAGATAGTAAGTATATTGTTACTGCATCTAGGAATGGAGATGTTTTGTTGTGGGATAATTCAGGCAAGTTTATTATAAAAATGCAAGGACATCAAGATGCTCTATATAGTGCTAAATTTAGTTCAGATGGTAAACTAATAATTACTACATCACTAGATGGAACAGCTATACTTTGGGATATATATGGTAAAGCACTATTAAAGATACAGGGAGATAAATCTTCTATAGTGAGCGCAAGTTTGAGTTCTGATAATAAAAGAATTTTAACTACATATAGAGACGGTTCCGCCAAAATTTGGGATTTATCTGGAAAAGAATTAGTGCTTCTTCAAGGACATAAACATGGAGTGAATGGCATTTTCAGCCCTGATGATAAAAGAATTATCACAGCATCTTGGGACGGTAGCGTAAAAGTTTGGTATTTATTAAATAAGCATTTACATCAATTGGCATTACCAGAAAATATATCTTCCAAAAAAGCCAAACTAAGATATGATTCTAGGGAACAGCAGCTTAATCGCAGATATAAAAATATTAACAGTATCAGTTTTAGTCATGATGAAAAACTAGTAGCAACAGCTTTTGGAGATGATAAAAAGTATAATGCTCAAATCTGGGATATTTCCGGGAAGCTGTTGTTTGAATTGCAAGGACATGAGGGTAGTGTTAATAGTGTTAATTTCAGTTATGATAATAAATATATTGTCACAGCATCTTCTGATAAAACTGCTAGGATATGGAACACATCTGGGAAGCAGATAGTAATATTAACAGGTCAAAATAAAATATTGAATAGCGCAGTTTTTAGCCCTGATAATGATTATATAGTTACTAGTTCTGAATATATTGTTTGTATTTTGGATAGTAAAGAAAGTATTACCTTAAAATATAAGCAAACATCTGAACATAATATAACGAATCAGCACGCAAAAAATCAGTATGCTAAAGTTAATAAAGAAGAAGCAGTAGATACATCATTAAATTGTAAAGCAACTTTAAGACATCAAGAACCTATTATTAATACGATTATTAGTCCGAATAGTAAGTTTATTATTACTACATCATATAATACTACTAGTTTATGGGACATGACTGGCAATTTAATAACTGAATTTAAAGGTTCGCATATGACCCAAGCAAGCTTTAGCTCTGATAGCCAAAGTATTGCAATCGCACATGATGATGTAGCTGATATTTATGATGTTTCTGGAAAACTAAAATCCAGATTTAAAATAGGTAGTTTGTTTACTACAGGACAAAATAAATTTCAGCGCATTAGTTTTAGTCCAGATGGTAAAAAGATTTTAATTTCAAATGGAGGAGTAAAAATATTTGATATTTGGGGTAAATTAATTACCAATTTTTTTCAGTCAGATGTTGGTGTTTTTAGCCCAGATGGGGATAAAGTTATTACTATTTCAAATTCAGACATAATGTTTTGGAATGTTTCTGAGATAGATAATAAATTGACACAAGATATCTCGAAAAAATTATTAAAAAGATTTAATATTAAAACATCATTATCGCTATTATCCAATATAGTTATCAGCCCAAATGGTAATTTTATTGCAACTATTCCTAACGATTTAGATTCATTTAACCAACCACAGCTATGGAATATGTCAGGTCAGTTAGTAGCAGAATTAAAAATAAGCTCTAGCCCAAATATAATTAATTTTAGTCCAGATGGAAAATTAATTGTCACCACATCAGAATCAGAAGTTAAAAATATAAAAATATGGAATAATTCTGGTAAGTTCTTAACTTTATTTAAACAGAAAAAAACTAACAAAAATTTTAGTGTTTTAAAATTTAGCCCTGATAGTCAGAGAATTATAAATATAGATAATAATGTTGTCTATATACGAGATACTTCTGGAAATATACTAAATAGCATAAGACATGAAAAAGAGAGTATTAATGATGTCATTTTTAGTCATGACAGTAAGTATATTATTACTATAGGCTCTAATACAGTTCGCGTATGGAATAATTCTGGGAAGCTACAATGTAGTATTAAGCATGAACAAGGTCGTATTAATTATGCTAGTTTTAATCTGGATGGAAAGTATATCTTGACCAAAGGTACTGATACTACATTCCGAGTATGGGATAATTCTGGTAAACAAATTCTTAAATTAGGCTCACCACAAAAGATAGATCATTATTTAGAACTGAGGGTCGGAGGAGAACCTGAAGTTGTTCCAGATTTCACCCATGCTAGTTTTAGCCCAAATGGTAAATTAATTGCAGCATCAGATAAAAATCGAATCACTACAATTTTGGATGTTAGCGGAAAAAAAATAGCAGAACTTAAAGGGACTTATTTAAGTTTTAATCCTGATAGCAAACATATCCTCACAATGACTGATGAAAAAACAGTCAAATTATGGGATATTTACGGCAAATCAATAGCCGATTTTAGACATCATCAATATATCGAACAAGTAGTATTTAGTCCTAATGGAAAATTCATATCTATTGTTACGCAAGGTACAGTTGAAAATAGCCAATTATCGACAGAAAAATTAGATAGAAATAACACTATCAATATATGGAATATATCTGGAGAAAAAACAGCAGAAATTCAAGGGCTGTACCAAGGCTTTAGTCCCGACAGTAAAATGATTCTAACTATATTTGTGAGTAAATCTACTCTAAAGAATGCTAGAGATTATAGTTTTCCAGAAATTAGGGATACTTCTGGGAAATTATTAGCCTCGCTAAAAATACCACGATATAGCGTCGAAAACGCAAGTTTTAGTCCTGATAGTAAACTAGTTGTCACTAATTCTTGGGATGAGATACCCCGAATATGGGATATTTCTGGTAACATGCTAGCCAAATTCAGAGGAAACATGCTAGCCAAATTCAGAGAAAATAACTTAATTTTCAACAGCATTTTCAAGAGTGCAGAATTTAGTCCAGATGGAAAGCGAATAATAACAGTATATGATGGCACTTCTATATTATGGGACTTATCTGGTAAACAGTTAGCTCGCTTTGGAGAAAACCCTAATTCTTCTCCAAAAGTAGAAGCAGATAGATTGAGAGATTTGGAATTCTATGCTCCCAATTGTGATTTAGCATTAGAACCTTGGCAAAAAGCATTAAAAATATATAGAGAAATAGATGAACACGAAAATCACACCTTGATGTATGAAAAGCTGGGGAATGCTTACTCTTGTCTCAGTGATTACAGCAAAGCTATTCAATCTTACTCCCAAGGATTATTAATCGCCCAGAAATTTAAATATTCTGAAAGACAAGCAACTATTCTTAGCACTTTAGGAAATGTTTACAATACTTTAGTTGAAGATGATACAGCACTTCAGAAATATGATGAAGCCTTAAAAATTCTTCCTCAAGGTAATTCCCGACTCAAATCAGAAGTTTTACGAGGAAGAGGAAATATTTATAACTTGCGAGGTAGCTTTCCAGAAGCCGTGAAGGACTATCAGGAAGCATTAAATATAGACGAATCAATAAAGAATGAGTCTGCTATCTCCGAAAGCCAAGTCCAATTGGCAAGCATTTATCTAGCATTAGAAGATATAAATAAAGCCACCCAATATTATAAAGATAATTTAGATTTTAACGAAATTGAATCATTAGCTGGTTTGGGGAGAATTGAACTTTTATTAAGCAATGTAGATAAATCAATCACTTTATTTAATAAAAGTTTAAGAGCAGCAGAACAACTTGCAAATAAAGAAGGCAAAGGAAATGCTTTTTACAATTTAGGATTAGCTTATTATAAATTAGGTCAGCTTCCTGAAGCCGAGCAAAATCTTCGTAATGCAATTGAAGTATGGGAAAACCTACGTCTTAATCTTGAAGATACCAATAAAATCTCCATATTTGAAAAACAGACTCGTACCTATCGCCTACTTCAACAAATATTAATCGCTCAAAATCAACCCGATAAAGCACTCGAAATCAGCGAAAGTGGACGTGCCAGAGCCTTTGTAGAACTCCTCAGCCAAAAACTATCACCCAACCCAAAAGAAGAATCAAAAATTACACCACCAGACCTAAATCAAATAAAGCAAATTGCCGACTCTCAAAACGCCACTATCGTCCAATACTCAATTATCTACGATGAATCAAAAAACGAAAGTAAAGCACAAAAGCAAGAATCAAAACTCTATATCTGGGTAGTCAAACCCAATGACGAAAAAATAGAATTTACAGAAGTAAACCTCAATAAATATTTACAAGCAGACGATATTAACCTAGAAGAACTTGTTAACAACTCTCGCGAATCATTTGGTGTTTACCGTAATGCCTCTAGAGCTAAAACTCCAGTCACTAACACCCCAGGCAAGCGCGATCAATTTTTAATAACAATTAATCCTGAACTTGAAAAAGAAAATCTCACCGAATACTTAGAGAAACTCCATAAAATATTAATCGCTCCCATCGCCCAATTTTTACCCAAATATGAAACTCAGCGCGTGATTTTCGTTCCGCAAGGAGAACTCTTCTTAGTACCTTTCCCCGCACTAATCGACGAAACTGGTAAACATCTCATCGAAAAACATACCATCCTCACCGCACCCTCAATTCAAGTATTAGAATTAACTCGCAAAGCAAAAGAAGACAAAAAACAAATAAACCCAAGGAAAGCTTTAGTTGTCGGTAATCCCACAATGCCAGATGCATCCTTAAAAAGTTTAGAAGGTGCAGAAGCAGAAGCAAAAGCCATATCATGCCCCACACTACTCAACACTAAACCCCTAATCGGTAAAGCAGCTACCGAAACAGAAGTAGTCGCCAAAATGCCCCAAGCTAAAATAATTCACCTAGCAACACACGGATTATTCGATGACTTACGCGGTTTGGGGAGTGCGATCGCTTTAGCACCTTCTGGTAAAGACGACGGTTTGCTAACTGCGGAAGAAATTTTGAATTTTAAACAAAAACTAAACGCTGATTTAGTTGTTCTCAGCGCTTGTGATACAGGTAGGGGAAGAATTACAGGTGACGGGGTAATTGGCTTATCACGCGCTTTTATTAGTGCAGGAGTACCAAGCGTTGTTGTCTCCCTGTGGGCTGTACCCGATGGTGAAACAGCATTTTTGATGGAAAGATTCTATGAAAATTGGCTACAAAATATTGATGAACCAGACAAAGCAACAGCATTACGAAATGCGATGCTAACAACGAAGCAGAAATATCCAAATCCCCGTCAGTGGGCAGCATTTACTTTGATTGGGGAAGCAGAGTAAGTAAAAATCGAGTATTTGACATTTGTAGAGATAAGCGATCGCGCTATGCGATGCTCCCCTTGTGAGCATCGCATACCGACTCTTCCTGAGTATCCCTTAATCGGGACTTTCAGCGGCTTCTATGCGGAGCAAAATCCATCCTCTGAAAACACCTTCATTGGAGGATTGGGTAAAGGTCACTCTCATTGATTCAAAAAAATATCGCTATCACTCACAGACAAAATCAATTTAGCACTCTCACAAAGATACGTACCAATATTGTGGTTTTTAGCGGCTTGTTAACACTATTGTCAACTATTTGAGAGTTGTTAACTTCCTTTCTATTTTCCCCTGTGCATCACCGAAGAGCGCTGCTGTCCTAGTCTGAGTAAACGGTCATTTAAGGCGATTCTTCCTAATTCAGAAATAACCTCAACTGGAACACCAACAGATGTAGCTACTTCTGGGATTGTTACTCTGCTATTTCGCAATAGAGATAAAACTTGCTGCATTTTAAGAACAACTGGATCGCTTTTGTTGGTGTAACCCCGATTAATAGCAATTCTCAACCCGGTTTCAATATCATCTACTCTCGCTCTGCGATTTTTATCTATTAATAGTGTCTGCTGTCCAGCGATTGCGCTACTTTCAGAAGCTGCTCCGCGTCTTAGCGCAGTGCCGGAGACAATGCCTTCTCTACGAGAGGCTCCGCCAACGGCAACGTCTTCTCTGCGAGACGCTACGCGAACGACGAACGCATCTGCAATTTTAATACCAACATAGTCAATGTTTCTACGCACTGTAACAATATCGAAGTTATAGAGTCGCTTTTGTCCCGCTTGGTCTACAGTTTGGACAAGTAAGTTAGTAATGGCAGTGGTGGTAGCCCCTGGAAACTTTAGTGGTCGGATTGCCCTCAGAAAGATGGTTGTAGCGCGTCCGCTTTTTAAATCTGTATCTGTGGTGTAGACTAATTGTGAAGGATCTGCTACCAAAATATAGGCGATCGCCTCGTCGGTTTGAGTAAAGCTAATAGGCGTAGCACGTCCTGGAGTAATTTGAACCTGAATTCTGTTGTTTGCAGCCATATCCCTTTCAATCAAGCGATATGCAGGAGTTTGTGCTTGTGCCTGTACAACAGGTGCTGTCACACTGAGCAGTAATGTGCTAGTGCCGATGATAAGAGTAGCAAATTGTTTCATCGTTCAACTTTCAAAAAACTATTGACGACAACCGAGACTTCTGTACCTTCAGGTAAAAACTGGATATTGGGACGTTGTAGTAATTCCTGCACTGCTTGGTCAGAGCGTCTAGACAGACGTTCACTGACTGGACTAAAAAAGCCTTCTAGCGCCGCAGCCCAAATCTGAGGATTAGAGTTACTAGTAATAGTACTTTGGTTAAAAGTGCCACTAGAAACAACAGTGCTAGATTGAGTACGGGGCTGATTCACTATGCTTCCCACCTTACCCAAACTACTGAGTAATCCAACTAACAAATCTTGTTGGGCAATATCTGTCCCCACATCATTCAGCTTTTTAGCAATTAATGGTTGCTGTCCTCGACCGCGAATTAACAGAGTTTCAGCCGGAATGGTTTCCTGTTTGACTGTACCTTGGGAGTCAGGGTAAATCAGTGCGATCGCACTAGCAGATACCAAGTTATTCTTTTTACCTACTGCCACTGTTTTCGTTACTAAAACAGTACCAGCCGGGAGTGCCACCGTGCCATCTGTGGCTGTGAGAGGTTTGGTTAACTCGATAGCAAAGCGATCACTCTTATTATTCCCTCCCTGATCCCAAATCATCGGCATGATAATTCTACCTGTGGCAGATGTACCCAGTGCTACCTCTTTAGTTTCATTGACATTGAGATTGGTTGTAGCTACAGGGGTGCGATTGAGGATACCTACCATTCCTGGAGTCAAGTTATCAGTTTTACTGTCAGTGCTTTTAGAGCCAATTAAAACTGTTTGAATACCAGGGTCTTGGGGAGTAGAAATAGATGCCCTAGCTGTTTGTTTCGAGTCAGTTGGAGTTTGAGTCTTCACTGCAACTTCTGACTGAGTTTCAGCTGCTTTAGAGTTACCAATTTGCGACTGTCCCAGGCTAGCTAGTTGGTTCCACTGCTGGAAAGGATCGACATTACTTTCAGGCTGTCGTATTGGTGTTGAAGCTTGATAACTTACAGGATTTGGAGAAATATACCGCACTACTGGGGGCGCAGGTTGAGAAATTCTTACAGGAGTTATTGGTGTTGTGCGTGATGCAGGAGTTGTGCGCGGTGAAAAAGTTTGAGGTGCTGTACGAGGAGGTGGAGGTGGAGATGGCGTTGGTTTGAGTTTATTTTGTAGTGTTGGACTTGGGGATTTAGCAGCAACAGGTTCCACTTTGAGTTGTTGCCGTTGGTCTTGAAATGCTAATCTGCTTTTAAGTTCGGCAGATTCATCCAAAACTGGTTCGTCTTTTGGAGATGTAGTAAGCTGTTGGACTACTTGTTTGACAGGAGGTTTCGGTTGGAGAAATCCAAACCAGATCAGTGCTACAGAGCCAATAACCATTCCGACTAAGCCAACTACCGAACCTAGTCGCACACTAGGTTTTTCTGCTAACGGTCGCTCTACCGCTCCTTCTGCATCTTGTTTCAAGCGATATTCTTCGGAAATGAGATTACTTGCGGTAGGGTTATAACCTGCTAACAACTGCTCCTCTTCAGGGCTGATATCATCATCAGCGACCAAAGTGGCTTGGGTAGAGTGATGATTGCCGTTAGTACTGTTGAATTCAGGCGAGGAATCAGCAGAATTTTCGTTTAGGTAGTCAAATTCATGGTTTTGATTTGAATTGGTCATAATTCTACCCTTTTCCTTTAGGGGTTGTGCAAAAATAAATTGGTCAGCCGTCTTACCTAGATCCGCGATACCAACGAAAAATTTCAATACACGGCTGACCAATTTATTCAAGCAAGGGTGCTTAGCGTCCTTGCTGAGAATTGAACTCAACCATCTTGGTAATTTGCAGTCCAGACGATCGCACTTCATAAATTTTCTGTTCTACCAGAGGGGCATCTTTACTTAAAGGAGATCGGGGAATCTCCACTGCTTGGACGGTAAATGTGCGGTTAAAAGGAATACGCTCATCTCTACCAGTAGTGCGGTCAACTAAGATACGGGTAGCAATCATGTCTATTTCCCATTCCCCAGGTCGTACTGCTCTCGGTTCTGACAGATAGGAAATAATAGTGGTGCTACGCAGCTGACCTGAAAAGAAGTTTGTAGGAACTAATTCGGCAATCTTCGGTAGAGAAGCTTTGGCAAATTCCGGTTCTAGCAGCAGGGAAGCAAACCAAGTATTTGTGGGAATCCGCCCATTTCTACCAACTTGAATGCCTTGGTCTGGTTGATTAGTGCCAGTGAGTTTGTCATCCCAGTTAAATGTTAGGGTTGTCCAATCACTAACTACCTTTTGAATTACAGCTGGATAGCGCCAGTTGCGGTCTTGCTCAGAAATGTAGATTGTCTCGCCATTTACTAACTGGGCAAAGGTCGTCTTGCGATCGGCGATTTTATTGACCCTGAAAGCGGTGAATAGAGTCAACAAAAATATCAGACCGTTAAATGCAGTTAGGCAGATAAAGCAAACAGCTAGGAGGTTTTTGGCTTCTGGAAGCAATGGAGCTTGAAGTCGTTTAATTTGCAGAGTCATACCAAATTGGCATAAGTAGTATTGTTTGAAAATCCTGGAACAGCCTTGTGTTAAAGGTTTTTAATTCGTCTTAGAAAGTTCTGATGCCTGTCTTGAAAATAGGGACTAGGGACTGGGGACTTTCCGCAAAATCCAAAATCTAAAATCCAAAATTGGTATTACCCCCTGCGGAGTAGAGCAATACTGGTTGCAGTTCCAATGGCACTGCTAAAAATATCGATTAAGCCTTTGACATTGGCAGAAATGCCGTTATAAATAGCCATTCCCCCACCTCCAGCTATCAATACCGCCAAAACTGGTGCAAAGATGCTTAGGAAACATAAAAATGCTACATCAGATGCTAATTCAGCACCAGACTTCACCAGCACGACGGCTGCTAAACCTACTAAAATGTTGTAACCAAGTTGAACACCAAACAAGGAAATAAACCCTGTCAGCCACGCCCAAATAGGACGACCTTGTAATGGCAGTAAAGATAAACCAACTGCGATCGGTGCAAATAATGCCGTCAGCAGCAGAGCAGCTTCCAAAATATTTACAAAGCCCCATTGCAGGGCATACAGGATAAAGCGAATAATGGGGATGGCAGTATCTCGAAACACACTACCTGGATCATTGGCAAACTGAACAGCAGTACCGATTTGACCAGGCAAAGTTCTATTCCAAAGAAAACTACCAAAGTCTCGTAGTGGTTGGAGTGGAGATTTAGCTTGCTCTTCAGCTTTGGTAACAATTGCCTGTGCCTGGGCTTGCTTTGAGTTCCAGCATTCAACTAACTCTGTACCGACTTTTCCTTGACATTCGCTATAGAGGTTTTCTAGCTGTTGTCTAGCGATACTGCTAATTGCCACATTGGTAATAGCATCTCGAAATGTTAGTTCACCTACTTGAAGCTGAAGAACGCTTTGCACTTGGTTGTAAGCGAAGCCTCGGATAACAGTAATTGTCTTCGCCAGCATATTGCCGTTGGCCCCCAAGAAAATCATAATCACGATGGGCCAAACAAAGATTGATGCCAGTTCTGACCATGATTGCTTTTCAATGATTTCCTTGCCAGTGGTCAGCGCCACAAATAATATGCTGGCGGCTCCCAAGGTGATGCCCAATTTAATCAAGCCAATCCATAATGCCGAACCGAGCGGATCTAAAGTAACTAGCCAGACGGTATTCCACGACTCAACTGTGGCGCGAGAAAGTTCTAAAGAACTGGAGATAATTTCTAGGGCATCGGATTCTCCGCCTGTTACTGGAAATGATTGAGCAATAATGTGGATCATGAGTGTCGAAAGCGTTAGCGATCGCAGCTAAAATTGACAGGACTTACGGATAAGGAATGAGTTTGCTGAGTGTCCCATAAAGCCTGCGGCATAGCTCCGCTTAGGGCACAGCCTCTCGTAGAGAAGGGAAGACACAAAGAAATGGAAGGTTTTGCGTAAATTGTAATTGCTTTACAATGTCTAATTAATTACTTAGAGCTAGTACAGCACGACATAAATAAACCAACCATATCCCTACTCTTAAAACTTGCTATAAAATAGCTAAAAAGGTTGATTAATCAGCTTTTTGACTTTTGACTTCCGCCTTACCGTACTAGCTCTAAGATTCCAATTCCTAGCTACTGCTTGTCAGAACCAAGGGTAATGCCACCAGGCATGATCAATAACCCCGCCTGTTGAGTGGCAGCATTGCCTGCGGCAACACTCTTACGGCGATCGGCTGTATTGATGGCTGAAAGTTCCTTGGCTGTTTGAGCGGTTAAGGTGTTACTCAATGCCCTGTCAATGCGTGCTTGCTGGGCTTCAATAAGCATCCGCTCGTTGACGCGACTGGTAAGGGCAGTCTGTTGGGATAGGTTTTGCAAAATGTGTTGGGTGACATCTAAACTTTGGGATTCCTCACCCAAGCTGACGCTTTCTTGAGTATCTTGTTGAGTAGCTTGCTTAATTTGAGCCATCTGACTTTGGGCTGTTTGGCTCAAAGTAGCCTGATTAGCAATCTCTGTGGCAAATGTTCTAGTAGCGTATTTACCAAGGTCTTCACGGATACCATAAGAGCTTTGACCATTGGTTTTGTTCTCCAAAGTTTCAGACAGCACCGCTCCAGGATCGTTGTTGGCAGAACCGTTCATGATTCCAGCCAAAACTTTGTTTAAATCTGGAATTTGAATTGCACCCAAGGCAGAATTGAGCAGATTGCCAAGAGGATTAAATAGGTCATTTTGAGCGAAATTTTTGACATCTCCCACAAAATCATTGATTTGAGATGCTGTGTCTGAGGTGAAAATACTACTACCAGTAGTTTTATTACTAACAGGAGCAGCTACCGGATCTCGACCGTTGTCTTGAGTGCGAGCAAGGGCTGGACTGGCGATAGAACCAAGTGACAAAATTAGAATCGGTGCTATCAATCTGATAAAGGTAAGTTTAGATTTCATAATTCACCTTCCTTAGTGCAGTTTTTAGATATATCAACTTGCAATCAGGCGTTCTTGAGCCTGTTGGCCATCGTTACTTTCTTGGCGATCGCCTTCTTCTTGCAGAGATGCTCCACTTTGGTGCGGCCTGTCCGCAGGACTTACCCAATCACGCAATGCTGAGGTTTGATGTATCTCTCGACCAATATGCTTAAAGCCTCTGTTTTCCTTCAAAGCAGGAATGTAAGCATCGGTAAACGCTCTCAGTCCTAACAGATTGCCTTTAGCGGTATCTGGATACTGAGCCATCACCCGTTCTCGTGCTTCCCGTTCATCTTGGTTATTGGCAACACTGGCCAGCATCATTTCTCCAGGGTAAAAGCGGGTACGCCAGAATCTACCACCTGTTTCTACTAGCCAACAGGAATAAAGGTCGCTGGTACGGGGCAAAAATGCTTCAGTTGCATTCTGACTGATAATATTGACGGGATAGCCCAGATACTGTTGGAAAGAAGCAATACCGCTACTGGTAATACGTCCGGTAATCCGGTAGGTCATGTTCTGCATAATTTGAGCGCCTGTCGAACACTCGCAAATGGTATCCGGGTCTTGGGACATCAGCAGAACAGCAATGCCTTCTTTTCTTCCCGTGGCACAGGTTTCGCCTATAATCTGGGCAAAGCCATCTTTACGTAATAATACGGAAAGCTCATCGCCAATAAACAAACTCTTAGGATGGGATAGTGCATTACGGATACAAGCACTATGGGCGTTAATTGCCATCAAGTAAGCATCCTGTTCGTTACTCAATCCACTGAGGGCAAAGAATTTAATCGCCGGTAATGGGGAAAAAGTGCTGGGACGAGCGATCGCTTTCCCCAACCTAGATGCTAGTAAAGCGCTAACCTGATTTTGGATTTGGTTAAGTGCCTGTCGGTCAATCTCTTCAAAGGATCTCAGATTAAGGCGCTCTCTAGTGCAGAACTTAACGAAATCTGGTAGTGTGGGTATCTGCTGCCATTCTGGTGAAAGCCAGCCCATCTCAAAGGCTTGGTTATAGCGAGTAATAATTTCTGGGTCTTTTAGAAATACATCCAAAGCTTTGACTAGCAAGGCATCAACCCGTTGAGCTAGATGCGGGTTTTCGACTTTACCCATTGCGATCGCTGTTAATGCTTTGCGAATAAAATCCTTCCACGATTCCATGCGCCGTTCCCGTTCTGACTTGTCGAAGCGTCGCAAATCTGGCGGTTCCAGTAGGTTACTGCTGCCACTGGAAATATCGTAATATGCTCCTTGCTCGCCCAAAAGTTCAATTGCCGTTTTGAAGGTGCTATTGCCACTGGCAGAGATATCCATACCAACAACGGGAATATTGTTCGCTAATGCCTCTAGAGCAAAGCGCCATCCCAAAACGCTCTTTCCTGAGCCGGAAGTACCTGTAATTAGAGCGCGTCCAATCTGTTGGTGAAATAAGTCAACATAAATAGGCTTGCCACCACGACTGGTAAGGAATTCTACACCCTGTTTATCGATGTCCTTGGGGACAGTTAGGGGCATGATTCCAGCCACAGTATGGGTATCTAAAGTTATTCTGCGTTCGCTGAGATTGCCTCCGTGCAGCAACCATTTGCAGGTAATTGGTAGGGTTTGCAGCCAAATTTCCCAAGCAATATTACGTTCCCGAATTACTTTGGCAGTCTCAAAACTATTAGCTAATAAGTTGCAAGCGTGGGTTAACTCTTGGGCACTGTGACGATAAACTAGAAATACAGGCGCACAGTGCAATGCTTTCGTCCCTTCATAAAGTCGTCGTTGGGCTTCAAAGGATTCCTCCTGTTTGATTTCCGCTCCAACGTCCCGTCCCTGTCCTTTGGTTATGGCTAAAGTGCGGGCTGTTTTGGATTGTTTTGCCTGACGCGCTAGGTTGTCTTGGATTAAGAAGTCATTGCTGCGGCTGATTTCAATCCAAGCTTCTGTATCGTGGACGTAGCTGGAAGCAAGGATTTTCCAGACCCACTTTAGCTGATCTTGGGCATTAGACCAACCGACGGGAGGATCAGTTACAACCATGACTCCACAAACCTTGCTTTTACCTGTGAGGTAAACTCGGTCATTATCTCCCCGATGTTCGGGACAAGCGGAACGTCCCTGTTGTCCTTCAATCAGTAATGTACAGATGTGTTTATCGGTGGTTAGGGTTTCTGTTAACTCCAGTCCCGTCTCAGTCTCCTTCAGTGTAATGACTTGGGGAATAGGAGGTGCTGCACCCTCATTAAATCGATTCCAAAGCCACTGCCACAAATCTGTAGCATTGCAAGGTGTTACTTCTAAGCCAATTTTGGTATTGAGCAGCAATTCCCACTGGATAAATCCTTGCTGAAACCCTTGCAGTAAAAGCTTTTTGAAAAACTTTTCTTGGTAAATGCGCTTATTCCCTGTAATCAATTCAACTGCCCAAGAGCCGAATTTTCTACATTTTTCAATCAGTCCACCCACGAAATCCTTTTGCTGTGAACCAGCTTCATCATCGCTTGTCCAAGTACAGAAGGCGATTTGGTTCCAGATTTGGCGAGAACCTGCTTCCTTGAGTTGCTCCACCCGCAATTGCTCGTTGCGAAGCAGCACAGAAACTGGTTTCAAGTGGCAATCGTCTGCTAAGGCAGTAAGTAGGGTTTGGTGTTTGTGGGGTACTCCCTTGGTAAAGTCTGTGTGTAGGGGATATGACTCACTATCATCACTATAACAACCAGTACAAAAGGTAATTTTTTCACCGGGGGGTAGTTCTTTCAAACCCTCTTCGATAGAGTGGGCAAATTCGCTGACCTCATTTTCATGCAGTATGTCATGCAGTCCAGCGATGCGGAACCCAAACACGAGTTGATACTGAGAGTTGCCTTTATCCAATAACAGGGCAGCCACTTCACGATCATCTTTCTTAATTTCTGCAATACAGCAGATGTTTACCTCATTTTGGAAGGGCATGAGCTTACTTTTGCCTCTATATTGATTCGGTACAATCAGTGGCTTGAATCGGATTTGCACTTGCGAGTCCCCGTAGCGCCGACGCACCCACCAGGGTCGATATTCGGGGATCGGTGAGATGTAAATGCTGTTACTATTGCACCACTCTGTTCCTGGTGGATTACGCCATCGATCTAAAAACTGATGGGGCTGGTTGCCTGTGAGAATCCACCAGCTGATAATTAGCCAGAAGGAGGTGGCAAAGAACCAACCCATACCCAAACTGAGTAAACCATTGGTGAGAACATAGCAAACTACAATGATGGCAATCCAAGGAAGTAACTGTTCAGCCGGAATTGGCCCAATGCTGGCTTGTTTGCCCAGAATCCGATTGACTTTGATGAATTCTCGATTGTCTTGTACCATATTTGTGTAATTCTCTGGTGCTGCATTAGTAGTCAGTCAACCAAGAAGTGACAAGTGAGGGGGGAGTAACGCGAAAAAGTGAGATTATGGTGAAGAGAGCAGGGGAGGCAGGGGAAGCTTCGGGAGCAGGGGAGGCAAAACAATGAATAAAGAAGCAATCAAAGATCATAAAGATTTGGGAATTTATAAAATTGCCTTTGAAGCAGCAATGAAAATTTTTGAGTTATCAAAGAAGTTCCCTGTCGAGGAGAGATATTCGTTAACCGATCAAATTCGTAGATCAGACGCTCCTAACGTCGCTACCGCTTCGCTATCACGTTCTGTGTGTGCAAATATGGCAGAAGCATGGAGAAAACGGCGTTATGAAGCAGCTTTTATCGCTAAATTAAATGATTGTGTTCGCGGAGCGTGTCGTAGACAAGCAGAAGCTGCCGAAACTCAAACCTGGATTGAATTTGCTGTAAAATGCAACTACATGAATGTAGAATTAGGACGAGAAATTTATGCAAATTACAACCAAGTTTTATCTGGTCTGGTGAATATGATTAATAATCCATCACCTTGGTTGAGAAATCACTAAACCCCCCTGCGTCCCCTGCTCCCCCTGCATCCCCTGCTCCCCCTGCGTCCCCTGCTCCCCCTGCATCCCCTGCTCCCAGTGAGGGTTTACCTGATGGCTGTTGTTCCTGCGCCATTACCGACAAATATGAAAGTGATGACATCAATGGCAATTACGATGGAGAACGCTAAACCAACTTGAGTAACAATCGGTCGCCAGTCGTTACCTTGCTGTGCTTGGTTGTAAGCAAATAAGGAAGCAGCAGCAACCAGTAGCAAGAATGCACCTCGGATGAGGTTGAATGTTAAACCAACAACGTTGGCATCCAAAGTGCTAGTGGAACCGCCTCCTGCTTGGGAACTTTGTTGGGCTAAATTGTTGAAGAAGCTTTCCAACCCGCTTAAGAAAATAGCTTGGGCTGGAGTTGTAAAGGTATCGAGTAAAGCGGTAACAGTGATAATGGCGGCAACAATATGCCAAAAGCGAATTTTTCTACCTAAATACTTTTCTAAAATTGGTACTGTCCGAATTACATACCCAATACTCAAGAAAACAATGGTGGCACATCCCAAAATAGTGACGAATATGGGTTTGGTAGCTAACAAATAAATTCCAATCGCAAGACATAGTAAAATGAAAAGTAAGTCAGTGCGGTTGATTTTCAGGTTTCTCAAGTTGGTTGAAAATTTCCGAGATGGCAGCAGTTTTAACTGAGAAATGTGAGATTTTGTATTGTTCATTTTTCTCTTCTCGTTTGTAGAATTAAACTTGCATTTCTGGTTTGCTGGCTTTTCTTTGAGTTTGTTTCTGGCGTTGCTTTGCAGTATCTTTATCAGTCTGGGCTTGGGTAGAGCGAGTTGATTGTTGATTGTCCAGTAGCGTTTCTATCTCACGCAGGGGGATGCTACACTGCAAAATCTCCGGGGGCTGCCCCGGTACTAAAACGGCATCAAGCACTTGTTCATCGTTACGATTAGGGTTAAATCCTTGAAGTAGGCGTGTACCATTGGGCAGTTTTACTACTTCAAACTCGTACTTGACTTTGCCCTTTTCAGTCCAGGTGAATGTCGGTTCATCATTGCTGTTAAATCGGTTAGGTAGTTGTTCTTGAAATGTTTGAATTAATGCTTGGGTGCTGGCTTTGAGGGCGTATTCTTCTTTCGACTGTGGCAGTTTGCAGATGCCCGTCTTTTCATCAGGGCTGAGATTGTCTTGTGCGATCGCCCACTGTCCCTGAGTGCGAGTACCAGCAAAGAGTGTTTCACCTTGGGTATTTTCTAAGGCGATCGCTACGCCCAACCCAGGCATCGCTACTTGTTTGTCCTGTGCTTCCACCCATAAAGTTTTGTTACTGGAAATGGCGATACCTGCTTGGGGTGATTGGTCAAATAACTCACCAGCAACTTTGGCAAATCCAATTAAAGCATCGGCACAAGCTGCTTGTTGTTGCTGTGCTTGGCGTTTCGTCAGATGTTCTAAAATGTCAACATCTGCTGGTGGCTGGTTAGCAGAGTTAGGTTGGACAATATCTGCATCAGTTTCTGACTCAACAACAGTAGAATTATTCTGTGGTGCTGCCATCTGTTTTTCCAATCGGCTAATTACCATTTCTAAACGGTCAAGTCGCTTGGAAAGAACTTTCAGGTAGGCTTCAATTTGGTCAAGCTGTTCACTGACGCTAGCATCCTTATTTAATTCAAATGGTTGTGATTGGTATTTGGGGTCTAGCTTGGAACCAAGATTGTCTACTTTAGAACCGATTTTGGTAGCAGCTACAGCCAGTGGATTGTCTGCGGCTGATTCTTCAGATACAGTTTGAAAATCTTGAGACTTTTGAGACTCTGGTAAGTCTGGCTTTGCCTCTTGCAAGCGACTGGCTATGTTATCTACGCGGTCATTCTGCTGTTGCAGTTCTTTGAGAATTCGTTCAAGCCGCTTTTCATCAGCTTCGGCTGCTAGCTGTTCCAAAACACCTTGTCCCACCGCAATTCCCAGAGATGCCAGTTGTCCTGCTAATCCTGCTAAATTCACCCCATTCACTTCTCGTCCATTGGTGGCAGCTGTGGCACTTAAACGCGAAGCTTCGTCCAGAGGTTCTCTGGATTTGGAGTTTTTAGCAGCAGTTTTATT
Source organism: Tolypothrix brevis GSE-NOS-MK-07-07A (assembly GCA_019358985.1). GTDB lineage: Bacteria > Cyanobacteriota > Cyanobacteriia > Cyanobacteriales > Nostocaceae > Hassallia > Hassallia brevis. Next base: position 54,975 of record JAHHIJ010000039.1, read on the forward strand.
GGTATTAGCTCTGTTCTGAGTTTTAGAGGATGTTTTAGGCTGAGAATTACTTTGGGTTTTAGTTGAAGTTTTGGCTTGAGTTTTAGTTTGGGCTGCGCTAATACGACTAACAGATGGCTCGTCTTCTTCACCTAAGTCATCTAGGTCGTCTAGTTTAGTGTTGAAATCATCATTTAATAGGTCGTCTAGTTCGTCGTTTGTATCATCTATTTCTTCATTTTCTTCATCTAAATCGAGCAGATCATCTTCTAATTCATCATCGAGTTCGTCTAGTTCTGTTTCAGCAAAACCGCAAATTTCAGCAATGTTAGAAGGGGTGAAGTAGTTTTCATCTTTGCTGGTAATTCCTTCGAGGTTTTTAATCAGGTACTTGCCACTGGTTCTATGGTTGGGATCATTGGTGAGGTAGAAACGATAGCCTCTAATCTCGTCATCATCCCCACCTCCAACACAGAGTTCTACTGTGATGGGGGCTTTACCTGATTCCTGGCTGTAATTTTCTACATAGGCTTTAAAGTCTTCGTGGGACTGGATAGAATCATCCTGAATTGAGGATGCGATCGCTTTATCCAATGTGTTTTCAATATGGCGGAGTTTGCGGCGATCTGTCAGGTTTTCCCATGAACGATTTTGAGAATTTTGTCTTTGCTTAGGTTTGGTCAGTGTTTTGGTAGCCATAGGTACTCAAAGCTGATTGCCTTAAGAGTTAACCTAACAAGACTTGATCTGCAAACAGCTAGACCAAATGGCGATTTATAAGTTGTCCAGTTGGCTAATATTGAGAGTTAGCAGTTTTATGAACAAATATCCTCAAGCTACTTTTCTCATATGACTCAGAATAAACGATGAATCTGAAAAAAAAGTTACCAGCAGTGATCTATATTATTGTAAACATTTATCAGAACTGCGCGCTTTGCATAATTGTATTAATATTATGTAGGTAATTAACAGTAAAAGTACTAAAGATGCTATTGTTCAAAGTGTGAAAAATGCTAAAATCTACATCAGGATACAAAACGTCCCCAGAAGATATTTTTGTGCCGAATGCGGAGATTTGGATGTGTTGGAGGAGTTGCTAGGATGATTGACCATGACAGGCTTTTCAAAGAATTAATATCTACATTCTTTGTTGAGTTTCTCGATTTATTCCTGCCTCAAGTAGCCAGCCAAATAGACCGCGATTCTATCCAGTTTTTACCCCAAGATGTATTTACTGATGTCACATCTGGGGAAAAGAAAGAAATTGATTTGCTGGCGCAGGTGCGTTATCAGCAACAAGATACTTGTTTTTTAATTCACGTTGAAAATCAATCTTATACTGAGACAGCATTTGCGAAGCGGATGTTTAAGTATTTTGCGCGTCTCCATGAAAAATATGATTTAGCGATTTACCCAGTTGTGATTTTCTCCTTCGACGAACCAAAACGTGCTGAACCTCAAAATTATCGTGTCACGTTTCCCGATTTAAAGGTGCTGGAATTTCAGTTTGCAGCAATTCAATTAAATCGCCTAAGTTGGCGGGATTTTCTAGCGCAACACAATCCAGTCGCAGCGGCGTTGATGGCCAAGATGAATATTGCGGTGTCAGAACGTCCGCAGGTGAAGGCAGAATGTTTGCGGTTGCTAACAACTTTAAGGTTAGACCCAGCGCGGATGCAATTAATTTCGGGGTTTGTTGATACTTATTTACGGCTGGATGATACTGAGAAGCAGGTTTTTCAAGCGGCTATTAGTACAATGGGGTTAGATGAACGGGAGGAAGTTATGGAAATTGTTACCAGTTGGCAACAGGAAGGTGCGGAAGCCGAACGAAAAAAAGTCATTTCAGGGCTTTTGAAGTTACGATTTGGTAATTTAGATACTGATTTAGAAGGCATTATTCCATCTTTGTTACAGTTGTCACCAGATGAATATTTGGGCTTAATATTACAGGCTGACCGTGAGGAGTTATTATTGCGTTTTCTAGGACAATCGTAAATGGAAATGGTAACGAGTTGGGAACGAGAAGGTATCCAGAAAGAACGACGGGCAACTATTACTAAGATTTTAAAGCTGCGCTTTGGGGACATCGATGCTTCTTTAGAAGGCATTATTCCCGCTTTGTTACAATTGTCCCCCGATGAATATATGGATTCACTCTTGCAAGCTGACCGTGAGGAGTTATTATCGCAGTTTCAAGGGTAATCGTAAATGGAATTTGTGACCAGTTGGCAAGAGGAAGGTGCAGAAGCCGAACGAAGAAAAGTCATTTCCGGGCTTTTGAAGTTACGATTTGGTAATTTAGATGCTGAGTTAGAGGCGATTATTCCTCAATTAATGCAGTTATCTAGGGAAGAATATCTTGGCTTACTTTTACAGGCTGACCGTGAAGAATTATTATCGCGGTTTCAAAGGTAATCGTAATTTAAGAAAAGTGGGTGTGTTATTTAGTATATTTACAGAATCTCCTTTGCTACTTCAGTTCAACTCAATATTATGACTGCTAATATGGTGTCCATTGTGTGATAACTCATGTTTTCTGTGAGCTAATCGTTCCCTCTCTAAAATCATCGCTTCTAGCTCACTGGCACGTTCTTCTGAAAGTGGAAATATCTCCTCACCCGTCTGGAGATTGCCTCGACAAATCGTCCGCTTATCTTCATTTCGTACAATAAAATCACCACTGGGTTGCACATAAGCAGTCCAATGGCTACCAATCTTAAACTGCTCAATTTCATTACTTGCAGATTGATTGGCTTGTCGCTGTTCGTAGGTAGTAGCGATCGCTCCTACCAAATTATCAAACATTTCCTTACGCCAGAGTTCACGGTGAATGGCTCGGAATTGCCCAGCAGTATCTAACTTTGGTTCTGATTCCGGTAATGGAACTTCTGGCAGATTGATTGACTCAGGATTAACTTTGAGGATAATACTAGAGCCATCTGGTTGCAAAGTAGCTGCAAATGTAGCACCAATCGGCAGTTTCGGACTATCAGGAGCAAAAGTACCTAAATTCTTACCATCAATCTGTAATATTGGTGTACCGTTGTAACGATAAAACTCTGGGTGTGATTCGGGTAACTCAAAAACTCCCACTTCCAGAGTAACGCTGCGCTTTTTCCATTGCTTACTAGCAAAGTTTTCATTGGCGAAGTCATTGTATTTGATACCCAACACTTTAATTTCATCAAACTGAAAATCCTGAAGCTGTTGACATACTTCCTCTGTAAACAGGTTATATGCCAAAGCACCAACACCTGAATCCTGACGTGATGTTGCCCAACTATGATCTGCTGGAGGAATAATTCTTAAGTCCTTGGGGATATTAAGTTCATCTAAATCGTTAATGTTTTCGCCAAATTTAGCTGCTAATTTATCAATTACTTTGGGGGATAAGTCTAATGGAGTAATCCTTTCCTTGAAACCATATTCGACAGTTAGAAAAGTATAGTTATCAAGCTGCTGAGGTAAATGATGGGAGATATTCGAGTAGCAATTATTGAAGACCACAGCTTAACGCGGATTGGGATGCGTAGTTCTCTCAACGAGCAAGAAGGTATTCAAGTCGTGGGTGATGAAGCTACAGCGGACAATGGGTTGAAACTGCTCCAAAGTACAAAACCAGACATAGCGATCGTTGATATTGGCTTGCCGGATAGAGACGGAATATGGCTGGTGCAGCAGTTTCGGGAATCTCTAGTATCGCAAACAGCAGCACAGACTAAAGTCATGATGCTCACTTCCTTTGCCAAGGAGCAGATGGTACTGGCAGCGTTTGCAGCCGGGGCAGACTCTTACTGTGTGAAGACAATTAAGTTCGAGTTGTTGCTGGAAGCGCTGCACATGACCCATGAAGGTCAGTCGTGGATTGACCCAGCGATCGCTCGTATTGTTCTTAAACATACTCGTCAAGGAGCGGCGGCGGTAAAACCGAATGCTACTCAGACGGTGACAATCTCTGCAATTGATCTAGAGCAAGCAAGCATTCTGCAAGCAGATCCATTGACAAATCGGGAACTGCAAGTCTTGGAGTTAATTGTCCAAGGCTATAGCAATAACGAGATTGCCCAGAAACTCTATCTCAGCTTGGGAAGTGTAAAAGTATATGTGCGTGGGGTTTTGAACAAGCTTTGTGCAAGCGATCGCACTCAAGCAGCTGTATTAGCGTTGCGGGCTGGTTTGCTCAATTGAAGTCACTGTACAATTGCTACTGTACAGTACTTGGTTGTTAAGTTGAGAGGGGAGCGATGTCTACGACGGTCACTGAGCTTTGTCGTACCACTTCCCTACGGGACGCTACGCGAACGTGGAAGCAAGCTACGAGCAGCGTCTCGTAGAGAAGTGCGGGCTACGCCTACGCGCAGGATTGACCGAGGAGAATCGCCTGCATAATACTGGCTTGCGTTGTATACAGGGATTTTCCGCTACCACTCTCTAAGTCGAAATAAGTAGCAAATCGTCGTAGTTTCCCCGCCGTCAATTGCAATAAATAATCAAAGGCTTCCGCAGCAACTCGCTGGTTAATGCTCAAGGACTGGCTATTAAGCAAGGCCATTTGTTCACAGGACAAGTTGTTGTCTGCCAACTCTTCTGGTTGTGAAACCAGTAGGTCAGGTTGCTGTATAGTTGGCGCAGGTAAGCGAAAGCAGCCTAAAGCCTCGAAATCATAGTCATTGGGGTTAGTAGACAGATGGGAACCTAACAGTACCTGACCACTGCGTTTGGAATTGCCGCAATCTAAATGCCAAACGTGAGGCGCAGGGCGATGAGTGTTGTGCTGAAGTACTTGGGTAATTGACTCTCTGGCTTTGGCATTATCTACGCAAGCCGTGACAACAATTAGGGTATTGTAACTGGGGACAATCCATTCGGGTCGGAAAGGTTGAGCGATCGCTGTAACTTCCATCTTCCAAGCCAGAGAGTAGCGCAGCGCCAGGGTTTTGGCTTTGTTGAGTCCGATTTCTGCATCACAGAAGCACTGGCGTAAAACGTTAGCTGACTCAACATGATCCGGGTCAACAAAGTAGAGTTTCACCTGTTTACCTTGCTGAGAAAGAACTCTGCCTAACCGAACCAAAGAAGGAGCCAACCAAGAACCAGTACCGCCGCACCCAACTAGCCACAGTTCTATCTTCGAGTAGTTGACAGTCACGACAGGAGAAGCATTTGCCAAATCAAGATTTAGCTCTATAGTACAGTTGGTTAAATTGATACAGTTATCGGTGAGGGAACAGGCATTTGCTAAAGTGAAATTCACCTCCATAGCTTCTCCATCACATTTACAGGCGGTACATCGGTACTGTAAAATTTGCAGCCAGATGAAAGTGAGACATCAACCATAAAAAAGTCTCGGTCGATGTCAAACACTGCTCTAGCAGGTACATCCCAACAGTGGCGAAACAGTCCAACCCGTATTTTAATCTCTGGTTTGAGGGTATTAACTCTACCTAGTACCCCATAAATGCGAAAGCCAGATTCGTCAGCATTATCAGTGGTAGAGAAAAAGGCAGGTAAGGAACCGTGGGAATGGATGTCCACAGCCGCTTTCTGGTGGGAAGAGTCACTACCAGAATGAGTTGGCTGGCAGCTAGTTGGAGTTTGAATTTGCTCTGGGACTTGTAAATCCCAGTCTGCATCAGTACAGTGGAGGTGAAAGAGAATTTCATGGAATTGATTGCCAGCTTGATAACTCGACCGCCACATTTCCAGTAGTAGCGGTTTGGGAATTAAGGGAATGACTTTGAGATAAGGTGTTAGGTGAGGTAGCCCTTTGATAGTTTGGGAACACAAGCAAATAGGCATTAATACCTCTATGCCAGGACGAATGGCTCTAGCAAAGATGCCATTTCCGGCATAAAGGTACTCTAATCCACTGCTCGTGTGTGTTGGCAGAGATGAAGTTGTGACAATTTTGTAACCAATAATACCTTCAAGTAATGGGTTCATCGAGGATTTCCTGCACAAGCATAGCGACACTTTTCTGATTGCCGATAGGCACAAGGTCAGATACAGGATAGGTTGCGCGTCTACATCTTTTGTGCAGTTTTAGAAGTTGCTGGCGAACATCGTTGCGGTATTTTTGTGATTTCCTTATTGTTAAATGGTTGGTGAAAATACTGGAAATAAACAAATTCCAAGCATGGTTAATTGATAGACCATTAGCAGCAGGTGGTTCGTTCACTCCCCAACACACCTGTCCAGAACTGTAGACATTGGGTAGTGGCACATGAAAGGCTGGTGCTTGAGGAGTAAACTCCTGTTCTTGAATTGCCCAAACCCAATATTTTAATCCCTTGCCCACAAACACCATTGCAGGTAGCGGAACGGTTAAAGAACCAAGTTCATCGCAATTGATCGTATGAGTGGTTATTGGTATAAATTTCACCAAATATGTGTCTGTACTATCCGTACCCCAGCGCACAATTCCTGGTTCCATCCAACCAGTATCAATTGGTTCACTGCTGAAAGCAATTCTCAGGGCTGCGGGTGAGATACATTTGTAAATATGAGCATCGGCAATTTCTTTGTCTCGGTGATGGAAGATGTAAATGCCATCTAAAAACAGCAATTCCGCTTGAATTACTGGAGATTTTCGGGGATGGTCTGCCAAAATTGCTTGTAAAATCTCGCCTGATAAAACTGCTGTCGATGTGGTTTCAATTAACGTGGTTTCGATGCTTGTTTCCATAGTTTTAGTAGGATTTGAGCATGAGGTTTTAAGTCTGCTTTTAACCAATCTATTAAGTTAGCTGCACAGTTCAGCAATCGGTCAGCTTGCTGCCATTTTCTGGTAAGAAAATCAATAGATGCTTTTGACCAAGGTAAAAAGGTGCGGTCAGGTTGGTAGTAATAATCGCCTGCGTACTCGTCCAACCAGAGGTTTTTAGTTTCATGGTCTAGCAGCTTTAAAGTTAAAGGCAGAAACTTTAAAGGATTATCTAAGTGATGACACTGCCGTTTCAGTTTTTTGTGGTCAATTTTGTCTGGGTGGTCGATGTCACTGTACGTAATTTCGTAAATTGCAAATTCACTATCAAACCAATCGCTACCTTCTGGGTCTATGTCATCAAGCCAACAGCGACCATTATGGCTAAAAGGTAAAAGTAATTGCCAACCGTCTTTAAGATGTTCAATTTCTCCATCCATTGTCCAGTCAATACCCATTGGCGTAATAGGAATGCTGTGCAATCTTTGTTCGTAGGCTGTTTCTACAGTCCAGTGAGATAACGGAAACAGATGAGTGTAAATCAGTACAATGAATTCCAGTTCTCTGGGACTATGGCAATCTACATCTGTAGGTGGGTAAATAGGAGCTTGGCTGGCTTTCCATTCAGTGGGAAAATAGTGCTGATACAGTGCTAGTAAGGAGTAAATGTTGAGTTGGGTTTCCAGATAATCAAGTGATTCTGTGGCATCTAAGGTAAATTGGCACTGATAAAGACTATAGATTGCCTCTGCCATACTGAGGGGTACGAGATGAGACATATTTTGTACAACTCATTATTATGGGGTCGGAATTGAAAAACAAAGAGACAGAGGTAGGGTATGGGATCTACTTCAGTCGAAATGCAAACTGCTGTAATGTGGACAATCATTTATCCCTCAAGTCAATTTCCAACTCCTTTTATCAGCACTCAAAAACCTTCAGGAATAACGCTAGATGTGGGAGTGCAGGCTGTTAGGGATTTTAGGGTTTGGTTGAGTGACTGAGAAAATTCTGTTCCAGCTGCGATCGCCTCTTCAATCTGGACTGATAGCTGTGCTGCATTTTGCCAGTCAATTCCGGTGATGATCTGACGTTGACGCATTTGGTGGCACATTTGGACTGCGGGGTTGATTTCTTCAGGAGCCACTATCAGGGAATCTAGAGAAGAAGCACCTTTTTTACCGGGCTTCTTGATAATGTGAATGGGTTCTCCTGGTTTCCGCTCAATGTCTGCGTTTGCCAGTTCAGCGCAAAGAGGAGTGAAGGCATCCCGTAGTAATTGGTCATCAAAGGCGATCGCTTCTGGAATCCAGTGCTGTTGACCTTCGTAGATAACAAGTAATTTGTTGGTATTTGTAGTAGTCATGGCATTTAAAACAGTGAAATTTGCGTAGTATTACTGGCTGATTTAGTAGTATCTGAGCTAGCAGTTTCAGTGCGAACTGGAGTCTGGGTAGTGGGCGGTTTATTGGTTTTGACAGCTTTAGTCTGGGCTATATTCCGGCGAATTTGGCGATTAGGAAAATCGGCTTTCAGTTCGTCCAGTAGTTGAACAATTGCAGGTGGGAAATCACCGAGTTCTTCTTGATTGAGCATAGTAACTACAGGGAAATCACCGTGACTGCTGGCAGCAATCATTACAGGTCTATCTCCTGTTTGTTGTGTAGGTAGTAGGGTGATAACGATTTGAACTTTGCATTGCTCGAAAATAAATGGTTCTAGTTGATTTCCCTTGTTGGTAGCAGATATTTCTATGTCATCGTCGTCTAACTCATGAGAGTCGATTTCGTCGTCGGCGTAGCTATTTTCATCACTTACTGGTTCTAAAAGTTGCAAGAAGTTAGGTTTACCTGCACGCAAGCGTTCCCTGTCAAATAGCAATCCTAAAGCTTGGAATTGTTCTTCAGCAGTGGTTTTTCCCTGTCGTTCTGAAATGTAAGATTTTAAGATTTCAGATGTAACAGTGAGGTTGGCTTTGACAATGGCCTGTTCTGGTGTTAGCCATTTTGTAGTCATAGCTTTTTTAGCCTTGTTAACTGGTGTGCAAGCTGTTGTGGCGGTAGCCAGAAGTAGAAACTGTTTTTGAGAGTAGGTACTGCTAGACTAAAAGATATCCCCTTTGCTTTTCTTCGGGAGCCATGTCTACGGTAATTACCCAATCCCTGACTCTGGAGGAGTTTCTCAAGCTACCAGAAACAAAGCCTGCAAGCGTTTACATTAATGGTGAGATTATTCAAAAACCAATGCCAAAAGGGAAGCATAGCCGATTACAGTTAAGGCTATGCAATAGTATCAACGATGTTGCCGAAAGCCTTCATGTTGCTTATGCCTTTCCAGAACTGCGGTGTAGTTTTGGTATCCGCTCAATAGTACCTGATGTAGCGGTTTTCAACTGGTCACGTATTCCCTTTGCTGCTGATGGGGAGGCACCCAATGATTTTCTACTTTCTCCAGACTGGACAATTGAAATTCTTTCTCCCGAACAAAGTTCAAATCGAGTTACAGGCAATATTCTCTATTGCTTAGATCATGGTTGCCAATTAGGTTGGTTGATAGACCCAGAAGATCGTTCCATTTTGGTTTTCCGTCCAAATCAACAACCAGAACTTTTGCAGGGTGATGAGCGTTTGCCAGTATTAGCCGGGATCAACTTGGAGTTAACTGTAGCTCAGGTGTTTGGTTGGCTAAAAATGAGCAGTTAGAGAAACAGTTAAAACAAGTTCTCCACAAACTTTTGATAACGTAAAAACAGGAGTTTCAGCCATCGTGAATCAGGAGTATTCACCATTAGTTTAAGAGCGTAGATGCTTATAAGGCTTGTCGCCAAACATCGCTTGCTTCTGAGCTAGGAGTATCCCCTGAAATGCTTATTAGTAGGTTGTTTTGCTCCCTTCCTGTATTTACTTGAAATTTCAGCTTGTCTTGACTTCTAAAAACTTTTTGGTTGACGTATAAGTAGCAGCCAACAAAACAGTAAAATTCCTGCTGTTGGCTGATAAATTAGTTAAAGCTATTGCTAAGTTAAAAGCGAGTCTTTGAAGTCATGAATTGCTGTTGCTGTTAAAGCATAAATAACTCGGCGCTTACGCTGGATGTGAGTGCCATCTACAGGAATACCTTTCTTCCAAGCAGCAATGATAGCTTTCTTGTCTGCTGAGTAAACAGTCTTTTCTCTGCGGTATTTTAGGGACAATTGTTCTGCATCTATCAGCACCTCACAACTTGGCGGGTTTTCTTGAATTGTGATGCGAAGTGAATTACCAATCATTTGCTCAGGTAGAATTCCTGCGGCGGTTTGTTCTAAAATAGTTTCATCTAATTTTTGTCGCCAGCGTTCTAGTCTTAACAGTGCTGATTGATGTACAGCTTTTAGATGTTCTAGTCGTTGCTTAATAGACGCTATTTCAGCATCCAGTTGTAATGCCAGTTCTGCTTGGATATCAACAACTTCTTCCTGAACTTCCTGAGTTTCCCAAATAGCGGTGATGATAGCAGCTTCTTCTTCAGAAGTCTGGCAATTAGTTAGCTGTTCCCAGAGATGAGCAGCAGTTTGGGAAAGTCCTGCTAAGGATTGTTGAGCGAGTGCTAAATTCATGATTACCACTCCTCACAAGCTTGATAGTATTCATATTCAGCTTCAATCTGTTCTAAGATAGCTATAGTGCCTGAATCTAAATTAGTATTGAAAGATAAATTGGAAGTGACCTTTTGTGGAGGTTGAAGATTTTGATTAGCAGCAGTAGTTGAGTCAGGCGAAGTTAAAGTTATTGTCAGTATTTGCATGAATGTTGCTTGCTTAACGCCAGAAACCGTGGCGCGATAGCGCGTCTGGAGAGTGACAATATTCACACAAGTATTTTGCCCTTTTACGGACGTTTAAGCAAACAAAATTGTTGATGACCACAATTAAGAAGCAAGTTTAGCGTTGATAAAACTGAAGATTTTTTCTAATTCTAATAACCCAGCTAATTCTGCTTGTTCATCTGGATTGAATAAGTTTTCTTTATTTTTTTCTAATAGTTCCTCTAAACGTATTTGTAATTCTTCAGGAAAAGAAAAAGAACAAAACTGATCAGAAAGATTAAGTTTTATTCCATTTGGTAGCCAAGATGAAGGCTGTTTCATTAATTCTTTCATGGGTATCTCCATTAATGGTGAATAATATTATTATGCACTTGTTCAGTAGCTGAGATGAGTTTTATTGATTACAATTAAGGTTGATACTTGCGAATAAAAACTGTTAAACACGAGCAGCCCGATAACTACTAATGTCTACTGGCTATTACCCGGTTATTCTTTATCCACCCCTAGCAAGGCGGTTTGCTAACGGTGATCGAGGAAAGGGGTATCTAAAAGCGTTGTTTCAAGGATGCGTTGCATCCCCAGATGGGAATGGTACAGCCAAGCAAGGTGTGAGCGAAAAGGAGTTTTTTCGCCATTTACTATGTACGTTTCTAGAGAATCTTATCTGTCAAGCGGTGGAATTTGAAATTCCTGGTTCACCTAGACGCTATTCAGCCGATTTTATCCTTTACCATCAATCTTCTGGGTTAGCTCTCGATATTGAGATTGATGAACCTTATGCTGGAGATACAGGTAAACCTCACCACTGCATTGATGTTGATGACGATAAAATCCGTAACCGTTTTTTCTTAGAGCGCAATTGGGGTGTGGTGAGATTTGCAGAAGTTCAGGTGGTACGTCATCCTTGGAGTTGCTGTAAGGCGATCGCTCAAATCATCGCTCGGTTGACTGGAGATGATAGTGTATTCATATTATTGCAAAAATTAGCTGATGTTCCTTTACAAAAACAGTGGACAAAGCGTGAGGCTAGGCTGATGGCTAAGAACAACTATCGTCAGTCTTATTTACCAAAAATGGGAAAATAAAACTAGAGATAGTACCTTTAATAGTCATATAGTCTCCCCAGAATAGGGCTACCGTGTACACACAAGTATTTGAGAGTTGTCCCACACCGTTTTAATTCTATACAAAGATATGTGTACACGGTAAAGAATTGGGAGGGTATTACATCGATTTTGTCAACCTCGCGTTAACTAATCTTTTTGGTTTTCTTACACATTGTTTTTTTGATTTGCGGTGTGACTTCCATTTACAAATGCTCATGACAATTGAGCCAGAGTCCCTACTGGCAAAGGCTGTTGTTTTATTCGCACTGTGCCAAATTGTATCCGCCTCAGCTGCTTCAAGTGGAGGTGTGCAGCGATCGCAATATCGATCAAATAGCTGGCGTGGGTCAGGATGATAAACTATTCGGTGTTGAGTTAGCAAAGCCGATGTACCTAGCAAATTCCGTGCTAACTTGTAGCCAGCATTGTTTCTGTTTCCCTCAAATTGGCCATGAGTTAGTAAAGTGCGATCGCTAAAAGTTAAACAAATAGACCAAAATATCAACGGCGAGCTAGCCCCCGGATTTATCCGTGGGGGTAAGCCGTTGGCGAATTTATTCGCCGTCAAGTTTCTTTTTGGTTTTGAATATACATTTTGATGGTGTCCAAAGTC
>JAHHIJ010000040.1 GCA_019358985.1 Tolypothrix brevis GSE-NOS-MK-07-07A
ATATCTCATCAAGACTAGTTCTCATGCAATGAGCGTATTTATTTAGTTAAAAAACATACTTTGTACTGAAACTAGTTTTTAGCGATCGCTTGTTTTTTACCCGATCTCACCAAATCACGTTGCTCCCTTGTTAGTCATACTATTTACCTGTCCTATTTGAGTGTTTGAATAAAAGCTAGGGTTTTGTAGCGCTGTCAATACTGTAGTTTCTAAAGAACGAATATGGTCATCTTTTTGTAATAAAAGTAATTTTATTTCCCCCGACAAGCCTTTGATCTGATTATAAGTGGTGAAATATTCTTCACTTAGTTCAGATTTGTCAGCCGTGGCTGCGGTTTTAGCACGGAGTAAAAATTTATCCTCACCCCGCACTTCCATCCCCACAATTCGCAAATCTGCCTCTGGATTGTTTTCAGCAAGTTGCTTGAAAGCGATCGCAATAGCACGGGGGTCAACACCTTGGTTATGGTAAAGGTCAAGGGTATCAAAAATTGGTTTAATAAAATCTCCAAAATCGCCATCCGCAAATACTTCTTCTCTGTTGTCAGGCTTGCGACAGGGGTCAGAGTTTTCTTTGGTGGGCGATCGCATGAAAACATACTCGCATGTTACCCTATCAAACAGTGCTTTTTCACCATCGCTAACCCTGGCAATAAACGCGTAGTTTACCTTTCCGGTGGCATCGCCCCGTCAGATTCAACAACCCAAGGAAGCGATCGCGCTCTTCAAGCGAGGAAACTTCAAGCGATCGCATAGGGAGCAAAAATTCTTCGTGTCAAGAGTAACTTGGCTCATCTCTGCCAATACCCAATTTTCTTAGAGGATAAAGAGCGATCGCATCTCCAATTTTCTTAGAGGATAAAAATCAATCATCCTCGATAGAATCACTTACCTTATCTTCAGTGGAGAGTAATACAACACCAGAGAAATTCTTAGAGGAAAGCACTGCTGATACAAAGCAATTACCCCCACAAAAACGCAGGCAACGCAAGGGATGTTTGTATAAATACTTAGAAAATAAGAAGCTTAAAAATGGCAACATAGCCTCATACCCGCGTGTGATTGGTGAAACACGCGACCCTGACAATCCGAAGCATTGGCGATGGGGTTTTAATTGGGAAGAAAAAATTGATGGCGAATGGAAGGGGCGCAGCATTGGTAGTGTGCCAATAGGAGCGATCGCCCTTATTCAATCAATGCAAAAATCTGGAGTGCCGTTATCGGAAATTATCAGCTTTATTAAGCGGTCAAAGAATAAAGCATGAAACAATTCGCGATCGCCTCTGGCGGGCGGTTACGCCCGGAGCGCCATTTTCCTCGCTTGCCTTCTTAAGCGATCGCTCTTTCCCCTATTACTTAAGTTTCCTCTAAGAAACCTTTATGGGGCGATCGCCTCCGGCGGGGCTTCTCTCCGAGACGCTACGCGAACGCCCATCGCACTTGCCGGTTATGAATCCAAGGAGGAGGGGCGATCGCTCACTTAAAACCAGTGCGTGAAGAAAGAGAAAATGAAACAATCAACATTTGAAGCATTGTTGCAAGTGTATGACCGACTAGACGAAATAACAAGGGAATTATACGATTTAGCTGAAATTGAGCTAGAACTTGAAAGTTTTGAAGATGCTAGCTTACTACAAACTAGGGCAGATATATTATATGAACAGATGGAAAATTTGGATGTTGTAATCTCAGAACTGGAGGGTTAAAGATGGAAGAATTAAAAACCAAAATCAAGGAACTGGGTAAACAAGCAGCCGCATTAAGCCGTCAAGCTGGAGAAATACCCAGTCAACCTGCATATAACCGCAAGCGTAAACTTGATTTGATGCGGCAAGCCAGAGATACCAGTAAACAGTGTCAAGCATTAATACAAGAGTTAAAGCAACACTCTGCTGCTTAATTATTTTAAGAGTTAAAAATAACGTCTCAAACTGTTGTAACTTATGGGTTACAGCAGTTTTTGATTAAGCACAGTGTTGAAAATTGACTGCTAGGTTAAATTATTTGCTTTCTCAACAGCTTCCTTTAACTCTTCAAAGGTAATACTACCATCTTCGTCTAAACCATACTGTGCTAGTAACTCCTGAGGGGTGTTGGTATTTGTTTCTGATGAGATGATTGCACTTAAGCCAGGACTTAAAAAAAGCTCATTAATAGATACTTTGCCGTCTTGATCGCGATCTAATTTCTCAAAAAGAGATTGAAGCTCTTGCTCGGTTGCCATAACTTTCTTTTCTTTATTAATTTTCAATTTAATATTCTATTAATATCTTAATATCTCAAAATTAAATAAACTTATATCCAAAGACGTAGAAACGGGTATCGCTGGGGCTATTATCAGGTGTAGGCTGTGGATTGCAAGCTATCAACTAGCCCGTGGTACTACGAATCTCCATCACCTTGCACTGTTTTTATGGCTGCTTTCAGGCGATAAAGAGACTCTTGGATATAATGCCCAGCCGCCCCAAGGTCTTCAAACACATCGTTAAATTGTGGATGGTCTGTTGGAAACAATTTTCTTAGTTTATCGCCAGTTTGCTCTAGTTCTTGCTCAATTTCTAATAGCTTCTCACTATCGTCCATACTGCAACTCCGTTTTGGTACGATGAAGAGTGGATTCTCAAATAATAGTGCGATTACAAAGCATCAGTGCGATGTATCGATTCAATCAACTCCTCAACTTCTTCAGAGTCCAGACATTGTTTCACTTGGGTGTTGAACCACTTTAATTCTTCCGGTTCTGTCTCCTCGATTTGGTAGACCAGTAATGTTCCTACAACGCGGGCAAGGGTAAGGGGTGATGGGGAAACGTGGCTTTTGTAAATCACATGCATTCTGGTATATTTCCATAATTGATGCTTCGTCTAAGGGAGTTCCCAACTGAGCGGAAAGCTGTTTTAAATTCTCCTGAATAGACGAATGGAAGTCTGGATCTTCTGTAGGGGAAAGAGGGTTACTCATGATTGTCGTTCAAATTCGTTTATACACACCTATAAACTAATACCGCAATTGCCAAAATTATCTTCAAAGTGGATATTCAGCTATCAATTCTTCAATTGGGAGGATGTCAAACAGCAGCTGATATGGTTTGCGGTTAGGAATTGCAACCCTCGCACACACTAACCCCATTTTGATTGGCAGTTCTTCGATGGGTGATGGCAAACAAATTTCACTAGCTACAGCTTTTTCATACCAAGCTTTTTGTTCCAAGGTTAACCTCTCACTCGCCGCAAGAGGTTCTGGTACATCCTGACGGGCATCTGGTTGGGCATTGGTATTCGCTGGTTTATCTTGCCACCACTTTTGTTCCAGACACTTTTTGAGCCAGCTATAGGGATTATGAATTTGCTGTTTCTGCTGCCGTTGCTGGTAGAGTACTAGGGCTTTTCTCAAATCAGAAACGATGTTAGGGCGTTCGATTAAATATGTGTTATTCATTGTTCTTAAGCGATGTAAACCTTGCCGTCGAGAGCATTGCAAGAAAGGGCAAATCATAGAATCTGACTCGCCCCAAGTGGTCTAATCAACATTTTTTAGGTGTCTTAATTCCCAAGGCAGCGATCGCCTGCTTTGTCTGAGGATTGATTCGTATGCTTCTGGCGACAGCCAAGACCCATCCTCTAGTTGCTGGTAGCCGGATGGCACTTCTCCTGGTGGGGTAGATGCGCTTAGTGTCCAGGGGCGTTTGGGTTTTGCACTCTTGAGTGATTTAAGTGAGTGATGAATTTCGCTTAGTTGTTGGTTAATGGGGGTCAGGGCTTGTTCGAGTGCAGCGGTGATGGCAGCAGATAATTCTTCTCTACTTATCATTCCGTTCACTTCACTGGATGATATTTCCCATCTTTCGAGCTAAATCGCCATCCCACCGGACTTGGATCTTTGCGACGACACCAAATTTCAAATTCACTTTCACTCTGACTTTCTCGCTCACGAGTTAGGGTTGCGATATCAACCCCCAATCTTTTAGCCAAATTCTCACCCGTGTAAGGTTGAAGTTCTAGTTGTGGGGGATGATAGTTAAAAGATTGCCTTCTGTAACCGCCACTTGTATGCTGCGATAGCGAAGCGCTGCCGCCTACGGCAGATCGCTGACTAAGGGTTGTTATAGCTCCTTCAATTTTTGCCAACTGTAATGCTTGTGCTTCTAGTTTCTGCTCTAACAAACGCGCGTCTGTTGTCCACACCACTGTCTTCACGCTTATCTTTATTATTGGCGAGGTGGTTTAATTGTTCTTCGAGTTGAGCAAGACGGGTTTCTACACTGTCTTCTATACCCGGAACTGAACCCAGGACGTGGTGCAGTCCCTCGATGACCAAATTGGTAGCGATCGCGGTCTAGCTCGGCAGCTTTGGCTCGAAGTGCGTCAGCTAAGGGTTTGGGGAGTTTAAAGTTGATGGATTCCCGTTCGATTCGTACCATATCTACACCCATTATATACGCTCGTGTAGATAGTTTACAACGGTGGAAGCGTTCGGCACAAAGCAAGTTATCGTGTCGGTTCGCGGACTAAAGGAAGCGATGGCGTACCCGCCCGCCGGAGGCGATCGCACTCTTTGAAATCGCGGGTACTTCAAAAGCACTATAAGCGGAGGGGGGCGCACAAAGCCGCGCATACGTAAAAAGTGAAAAGCTAATTTAGTAACGATGGCTGGGAAGCGATCGCATCCTGAGGTTGAGGAATCAGCAACTATTTCCAGATTTTTGTATTACCTCGTATCCTACAAGTTGAAGTGCGGAATGTGAGTTGTAAGAGTGAAGTTGAATCGGCTAAGTTTGCTTTTTGCTCCCACTCCTTAATTACATAATTTTCTACATAACTCACAAATATTGGAATGCATGTGGCTGATGACTATCATTCGCATAACCACACCTAAACGGACGGACACCACTACAGTTATAAAGATTAAGATTACTTAACATCTCGTTACGATAGAGACATTAAGAGGGTTGAAATTAAATCTCTTGATGTTGAAATCAAAGGTGAACGCCATGAATGGCAATATTCGATGTTACAACCTCTTCGGGATTCCTTTCTATATCAATCCGTCATGGTTTTTAGTCCTGGGCTTGGTAACTTGGAGCTATAGCAGTGGATTAGCAGCACAATTTCCCCAGTTGGGTGGGGGATTACCTCTGTTACTGGGATTGATGACAGCACTGTTGTTATTTAGTTCTGTCGTTGCCCATGAATTAGGACACAGCTTTGTCGCGATTCGCCAAGGAATTGATGTCAAATCAATCACGCTATTTATATTTGGTGGGTTGGCAAGCTTAGAAAAAGAGTCAAAAACCCCAGCAGATACTTTTTGGGTGGCGATCGCAGGTCCCCTAGTAAGCCTACTGTTATTTGGTATATTTGTGGGCATTGGTTTTGGTACTGCCGCATCGGGACCATTGGCAGCGATTATCGGTGTACTGGCTTCTGTCAACTTGGCACTCTTCGCATTTAACTTAATTCCTGGCTTGCCATTGGACGGCGGAAATATACTGAAAGCAATCGTATGGAAGATTACAGGCAATCCTTATAAAGGTGTGGCTTTTGCCAGTCGAGTTGGGCAAATATTTGGTATTGTAGCGATCGCAAGCGGTTTACTTCCGTTAGTGTTATTTGGCAGCTTTGGTAACTTCTGGAACTTGTTAATTGGTTTCTTCTTGCTGCGAAATGCTGGCAATGCGGCTCAATTTGCGAGGGTGCAACAACAACTGACAGGTTTGACAGCAGCTGATGTGGTAACACCAGATAGCCCCATTGTTTCTGATAAAATTACCCTGAGAGAGTTTGCCGATGAGCGGATATTGAGCGGGCAAAATTGGC
Organism: Tolypothrix brevis GSE-NOS-MK-07-07A; assembly: GCA_019358985.1. Classification (GTDB taxonomy): domain Bacteria; phylum Cyanobacteriota; class Cyanobacteriia; order Cyanobacteriales; family Nostocaceae; genus Hassallia; species Hassallia brevis. The sequence continues at coordinate 5,817 of JAHHIJ010000040.1, forward strand.
ATCGGTTCTTAGTAACTGATGATAACGGGCTTCTTGTGGGTGCGATATCTGCTCCGGACATGCGTTTGATCAATACCGCACTTTGGTCAGAAACTAAGGTCAAAGAAGTGATGCGACCAATCGAGCAGTCTGGCACTATACAATCCAATCAACCGTTATTGGAAGTAGTACAACTACTCGAAGGACAAAAGTTATCTGCACTTCCTGTGATTCGTGACAATGGCGTGCTAGTCGGAATCTTAGAAAAAGCTTCAATTATCAACTTGCTTCAAAAACGAGTGCAACCAAACCCTGCATAATGCACTTTTTTATCACGCATTAGAGGAATTAGTCAAATCTAAATAAAAATACTTAACAATCAACCCGTTTTATATTGTGAAAAGCGGGTTTTTTGTAGTTAGCTACATCTACATGAAACCACGGTGCGATTTTTTGGCGGGGAAAATCGAGTTCTTGAGGCAATTGAGATATCTGGGCAAGTTTTGAATAGGAATCATCCCGCTTGTAATGGGGTGGCAAATGCCATATTTTTCTCTGCTGAACCAATACATCCCAAATGGATCGGGTCAGATAATTGGTTAGAACATTTCCCAATTGATTTCGCAGTTTAGCCCACCAAACGTCTTTATATCTCCAGTGAGTGAAATAAGGAGGAACACCAGGTTCTTTATTAATGGGTAGTGCATTGCAGACTGTAATAAAAGGTAAGTTTAAATAGTCAGCGATGGTTCCCCCAGCGCTTGTGACTTGATCGATAAGAAGAAGGTCAATTTGAGCGTTACGAATAGCGTTAGGAGCATCACGAAACAACATATTACCTTCTTTCTTAAAAAACTGGATGGCAAATTTTAAGCCTTCCAATCCAGTTAATTGTCCCAATTGAGCATACATAGTTTCTATGCTGCCAAGGGGAAAATCACTACCCCCAATTTCACAAAATTCCAAGTTAGACTGAGAAATTTTTTCTTCTACTTCTGGCACACCAAACAATATGACTTTGTGTCCACGGCGTAGCAGTTCAATTCCCAAATTGCACATCGGATTTAGATGTCCGATTGCGCCAGGACACAGAATACCAATACGAGACATATAGTGTAAATAGTTAAGAAAGCACGTCACTTCAGTATAGATAATAAACCAAGTCGAAGCGTTTATGAAATTCCGTATTCCAAATCTCTTATATACCCAGTAAGTTTCAAGTTTTACAAAGTGTAAATACTACATTTATTAGCTTTAAATAAAACTAACAATATACTTTTGTTACTGAGCAACACTGACAAAACTGTGATTTTTAGCTACAGATTAAGCTTTCCCACTGAAAAAAAATGTGCTTTTTTGTAGGTAGTAATTGCACGCACTCACTCGTCGGCTTATCATAACTTTGATGAAAACGAGCGATCGCCCAGAAGTGGAACCCAATCAACTTAACTTGTTCTCAAACTTTACTTATCAATATGGGCTGAGAACAGCAGTTAATATCGCGTTTTGGTGTTTTTGAATGCTGCCTTTTTTTTAAGGGCTATGGAAAACAGACCTGCCATCAAGCAACCACCTAAAGTTGTTGGTTCCGGAACTGGGGTCGCAGTGCGTTGTGGTGAGTACTCTACTCTTCCTGATATGAATGGACCCCTGTTCACAATACCGCCGAAATTTTGGTTAGCAATTACAAATTGTGACCTGACAGAATTATCATCGATTTTAAACCCAACAATCACTAACCCTGTCGCCGAGCCGCCATAACCAGCTCCTTGAACCAAATCTGAAACAGTAAATTGTTCTCCTAAAAAATTAAACCTAAAATCTGTCAAAGGAAACTTAGGCTCAGATGTTGCCCCTGAGAGCGGTGTTGCTGAATCATCATAGCTGTAAAAACCCGAAAGCGGTTGATTTAAAATCGGTAGTCCGCCATACGCAGATATTTCTACAACATTGAAATCTCCGCTGATAACGGCAGCGTGTGCTGGGTTCGCTTTCATTGCAGTCAGACCCAGAACTACGCCCGCAGTGGTAACTGCTAGTTTTTGGTTTAGTTTCATGTTTTTCTGTCGTATGGCTCTAGTATGTTATGGCTACAATATCTTGAACATACTCTTCTTTACCAAATATTACTGAAAGGGTTACGTACATTTATACAACCTTATTTCCAGCTTTATCATAACTTTATAAAGTGATTTGTCCTTTTACAGAATGCCAGCGCTTGGAAAATGGGACGCTTGCATTTGCTTCATCCTGGACAACACTGTGCTGCTCGTTCTCTGCATTGGGGAAACCTGCTGCTTAAGTAGTCAATTGTAATACTTTTATCCGTGAGTCCGGCGTATGGTTTTTTGTTATAGTCGCAGTGTTTCTGGGATTGGGAAATGCGATCGCACCCCTATCAGGCAAGTATCACAGCTAACCAAAGAAATTCTTAGAGGAAAATTAAACAGGGCAATAGGCGCGATCGCTTATAGATAAGATAAATGCATAGTTTGCAGCATTCAAAACTTTGGACAACTTGAAATATGCAACTGGCTCTCACTTACACCATTGAAATTTTGATACTTGCTTTTGCACTGAGTAAATGGCATTTGATTTTGCTGTCGGACTGTTAAGACTCTGGCAACAAGCTGCACCACCAACCAAAACTGAGGCTGTTACACCCGATAACGTCTACAATTTTAACAAAATCCTAGCTCTGGCAGATGTTGAGTAAGTTTGGCTGGCACTCAGGACATAAGAGCGATCGCCCTTATGTGCTACGAACTGAAGCGCTTTTACTTTTGTCTAATTCGCTGCCATGAGACAGTGATAAATGACACTGCAAACAATGAATGTATGATGATTACAAGTGTATTAGCCATGCCACCAATAAAGCTGTAGATTTGGGAAACCGCTACCAGGGTATGAAAAATAGACAAAGCGATTAATCCCGGTTTCAATGCTTTTTTGTCGGTCAATGAGAGCATTAAAAAACTCAAAGTCCCCAAGGACAAAGCACCACATCCTATTACCCGCAGTAAAGAAATAGACAATTCGCTATCTAGGGCAAACAAAGTTGGAAACAAGAGAAATACACAACCAATTCCTATTTCAAAAATAGTATTGGCTATTAATAGCATTCGCATTCAGCAAACCATACTTCAGACTCGAACACAACCTTAACATAACTTTATACGCGGGACTCACATACAAGCAATCTGTTTGTCATGGGGGTGCTGAAGCTGATACCAAAACTTGGTAAAGTTGTTAAAACTCTCCAATTGCTTAATCTGTACTGTAGGAAAATGCCTATTTATAGAGAGCGTTACGCAGATGATTGGAATGACATAGCTACTGCCATTAAAGCGGCAGCTTCTTGGCGCTGTCGGCATTGTGGGCAACAGTGTTTGCGCCCAGGTGAAAAGCCAAAGGAACTGTCACGCTCTGAGTGGACAATGCTGACGCTCTCGGTACACCATGCCAATTTTACACCTGAAGATAACCGACCAGAGAACCTTATTCCGCTTTGCACACCATGCCACCTTGCGCTGCACAGTCGGGCGCGAGGAAGGACAAACACAACACAGGGGCAGTTGGAGTTGGCACTTTGGACGAATTAAAGGTTGGGGTATGGGGGTGCGTTGGCGCAAGCCCTTAGAGTAAGACATCGCTTGGGATTTCCTCTAAGAATAAAAGGGACGAAGTGCGATCGCTCTTGGGTTTCCTCGCTTGAGTTGGAAGTGCGCTTGGGGTTTCCTCGCTTGAATGAAGGCGCGATCGCGCTTGGCTTGAATTTTCAGCGTAAATGAGCAGAATCACCACTCATTTGATCCCGAAACCGCTACTTTTGATCTCGTTGACAAGAGTTTGTGGGGGAATTGACTTTTTTGGTTGATTACTTTGTCCTGGTGTCACAGACTCGATTGCGAGATTGATGGTAGTTTATTTTTGCACAAACTCAGTAAATCGCAACCGCGATACAAGCTATGACACTCAATTTATATTTGCTGCGACACGGAGAAACTACTTTTAGTCAAAGTGGTAATTTCTGCGGTGAAACTGATGCGGAGTTGACAACAGAGGGGGTGCAGATGGCATTCGGTTTTGCCGATGTCTATCAAAAATTGAAGTGGGAGGCTGTTTATGTTAGCCCGATGAAGCGCACAATTGCAACTGCCAAGCCATTTTGTGATGCTATCGGTATGGATATGCAGTTGCGTGACGGACTTAGAGAGGGTAGTTACGGCGAATGGGAAGGGAAGAGTAAATCGTTTGCCCAAGAGAATTACGCCCAAAACTATCTAAAATGGTTGACAGAACCAGCTTGGAATGCACCACTAGGCGGAGAAACTGCGGTAGATATTGCTAACCGTTCTATGCCTGTAATTGCTGAAATTCAAGAAAAACATCCCCAAGGTAATGTTTTAGTGGTTTCCCATAAAGCCACGATTCGGATTATGCTTTGCAGTTTACTGGGAATTGATTTGGGACGCTATCGCTATCGGGTGAATATTTTGGTCGCGTCGGTAAGTATGGTTAAATTTGACGTTAATGGTCCCTTGTTAGAAATATTAGGCGATCGCCATCATATACCCGATCATATTCGCTCTCGTCCGGGAACATAATAGACATTTTTCAATTAGTTCTGTGAGTCAAGATTGCGTGGGCTGGGCGTAAGCTACCAGTTTACGGCGTAATATTCGCTTACCCTTGTTGTAAATATTTAGATACATTCCCTCATTAGAATTTTCACGCCAGGAAACTGAATAAGTATAGTCTCCATTTTCCCAAGTAATACCTCGATAACCGTTATCACGCCAGGATGTTCCGTCTTTTAAGTCGATGCATTTACTTTTAGCATCACAGCCTCTATAAGTATTACCGTTTTCCCCAACACCCAAAGTAATGGTAAATTCTCCGGCACGGTAAGTCTCAGCTTTTACATGATTAGCAGTTGCTCCAATCAAAGAAGCAGTCAAAATTGCGGTCAACAGGAATTTTTTTAAGGGTTTAATCATATTTACATAAGTGAATTTTTGCTAATAACAAAGCCGTTACTTTGTTGCTTGTTTACTGCGGTAATATTTGGGGTTGCCCTGAAAAAGCCAGTATGTCATTGTTGTTTGGTAGATTTCCTCGCTTGAATTAGGTGCGTGGGCGATCGCACTTAGTACAAAAAAGTGTTTTGTAAATTCATAACTACTCACATTTTTATATAGATTAGCTACTTCCTTTAAGCTAGCGATTGTGAGGAGGCGATCGCGATCGCTCACACCAAAACTGAGCAAACAACTAATTCGACAAATACTTAGCCAACAAATCCTGCCCCTGAGCGCCCATCTCATCAAGCTTCTGCTCAATAAGCTTCATCGCCATCGGGGACGGCGTTGAGCGTCCATTTTCCCAACGATTAATCGTGGTATATGTCACACCGAGAGTTGCTGCAAACTGTTCTTGCGTTAGCCCAGCTAAAAGCCGCAAATCACGAATGATCCGCCCTACCTCTGACTGGTTGATAGCCAAGGGTTTTTTAATAGTCATTTAACTTCTAGCCTAACTAGTAGACCTTAATCGTCGATCACCGGATAGAGGTTTTCAAGTTTTGCGAAGACGTTTTCAATGATTAATGGCAAAATTTATCCGGCAATCGTCAAGGATGCTCTACTAGGGCTTGCTATATGATTTGTTACATATTAACCATGCGAAATCTCAATTAACCTCAGTGTATATCCGTAAAATCCATTTTTACAGTAAAATTTATTGCTTGAGTGAATGGGAGTTTTTTAAGTGATGTTGAACTTGAATTCTTAGAGGAAAAGTCTAGATGGGCGATGGCGTAACCGCGATTTCAAAGAGTGCGATCGCGGCTTAAACAAATTTGATATACAATCCCAAGCAGTAATAGTACCCTTAAGGGTACTATCGGATATGTTTTTAAGGTTGTAAATAATAGATTATCATTACGTAAGCCTTTGTTTACTTTTAAAACATCCTCTGAGAACTATTAAGTCAACCACCCACCACTAATCGGAGTACCGATATAGTGGGGGCTTGAAAGAGCCGAGTTGACCAGTCTAAGTGTTAAATCACTACGTTTAAGGCAAGTGTTCAAGACCTACCAAGGGATGCGTAGCTAGTCCCTTGCTCTAGAACTTAAAAGTTAAACAGGCTTAAGGGTTAAACCAGTGCTTTTGAGATAGTTACCGACCTTAAACATTGACGTTCGCGAAGCGTCTCCCCTTGGGAGAAGCTAACTTTACCCGAAAGGAGGGGCAGAAATGTCCAAAGTGTTTGTAATTGATTCCCAAAAAAGACCGTTAGACCCGATTCACTCCGCACAGGCGAGGCAGTTATTACGAAACAAAAAAGCAGCAATATTTAGGCACTTCCCGTTCACCCTCATCTTAAAAGAATCACGCATTGAAACTCCTGTATCACCACTCAGATTAAAAATCGATCCAGGTGCAAAAACTACAGGGATAGCTTTAGTTAACGATATAACAGGAGAAGTTGTATTTGCTGCTGAGTTAAAACACAGAGGTTTTGCAATCCGAGATGCTTTAACCTCTAGAAGACAGCTAAGACGGGCTAGACGGGCTAGAAAAACTCGTTACAGAAAACCAAGGTTTTTGAATAGAACCCGTTCAGAGGGATGGTTAGCACCTAGTCTACAAAGCCGAGTTGACAACATCAAGACTTGGGTTGATAAATTACGTCGATTTGCACCAATCACGACTATCAGTCAAGAGTTAGTACGGTTTGATATGCAACTGATGCGGAATCCAGATATTCAAGGGGAGGAGTATCAACAAGGCACTCTCCAAGGGTTTGAGACTCGTGAGTACTTGCTTGAAAAGTGGAACAGGGAATGCGTTTATTGCGGTATTAAAGACATTCCTCTTCAGATTGAACACATTCACCCAAGAGCCAAAGGAGGTTCTAACTCAATCACAAATCTGACACTGAGTTGCGAAAAATGTAACACCAAGAAAGGAATCAAAGATATCAAAGATTTTCTTAAAAAAGACCCATCAAGGTTAGAGAAAATCTTAAAACAAGTAAAAATACCATTGGCAGATGCAGCAGCCGTAAACACAACTAGATTCGCATTACTGAATGCTTTAAAATCAACTGGGCTGCCAGTAGAAACAGGTTCAGGAGGTTTAACTAAGTTTAACCGTAGCCAACAAAACCTAGAAAAGACTCATTGGTTAGATGCTGCTGCTGTTGGTGAATCAACTCCTAAATTAATTATCAAAGGAATTAAACCATTGTTAATTACAGCGAACGGACATGGTTCTAGACAATCATGCCGTACTGATAAGTTTGGGTTCCCCTCTCGTTACGTTCCCAGGTTCAAGTTTGTTAATGGCTTTCAGACCGGAGATATTGTTAAAGCTATTGTCACAAAAGGTAAAAAGATTGGTCAATATATTGGGCGAGTAGCTGTCAGAACCAGTGGTAGCTTTAATATCTCAGATACTTTCGGTCTAGTTCAAGGCATTTCTCACAAATACTGTAAATCAATTCATAAAAAGGACGGCTACGAATATGGAAAATAAAAGATTTGTTAATTGTTCAACTGTCCCTCTCATTGTTTGTGCTGACGCACAAAATTATTCAAGGGACGTTTCACAATTAACCCGGACATCCTCCCGCCACCAAACTGAGTACAGTTTTGGTGGGAGTCTCCTGGAGGTTTAAATGATTCCTCCTCAACAGCTAATCCAAGAAACTATAGAACGATATAAAACGCGCTCCGCAGAGCGCGGGAGCAACATTCGTAAACTTTCATCTGGTTCGGTTCTCAATGTAGACACCCCTGAACGTGTCAACAGACGTTTGGAAAGAATTGCTCGTAATCCTGTAGCTGCTTCTATTTTATCTGAAGCCAAAATTTCCATAGACGATTTGTCTAGCGAGGAGTTTAATCGCGTTGTTCAAGAGCGGATTATTGGTCAAAGAGACCTAATGAGTATTTCATACTTGGAATATGGACTGAAGGTTTCGCGGTCTATCTGCCGCATCATTTTACGCAGTCGTAGTGGGAGCGTGATAGGGTACGGGACTGGCTTTATGGTTTCTCCCCGTCTATTACTTACCAACAATCATGTACTATCTTCGGTGGAAGAGGCTATGCCAGCCTTAGCCGAGTTTAATTACCAAAGCAGCATAGAGGGACAGATGTTGCAGTCCTCTGCCTATGAATTAGATCCCATTACTTTCTTTATCACAAATCAATACCTCGACTATAGCCTGGTTGCTGTTAAAGAAAAGCTGGATGGCTCTCCTCTAAATGACTTTGGCTGGAACCCCTTGATAGAAGAGCAGGGCAAGGTGATTGTAGGAGAGTACGTTAACATCATTCAGCATCCCAAAGGGGAACCAAAGCAAGTAGCGCTAAGAGAAAATCAATTAGTCGATTTGTTAGATGATTTTCTGCACTATCAAACGGACACAGCTCCTGGTTCTTCCGGCTCACCTGTTTTTAATGATCAGTGGGAAGTTGTAGGACTCCATCATTCTGGCGTTCCTAAAATGGATGACCAAGGTAACTACTTGACAATTGATGGAAGTGTCTGGACTCCGGGAATGGGAGAAGACCGCATTGCTTGGGTAGCTAATGAAGGAATTCGCATTAGCCAGATTATTAAAGACATCAAAAACCAGCAAAATCTGTCCCAAGTGCAACGCACTTTGCGTTCTGGGCTGTTTGATGGGAGTCAGTTGCCTTTGCCTGTTGTCAAAGAGCAGAAGTCACTAACTACTACCATAAATAACGGCATTGTTACCTGGACTATTCCTCTTCAAGTCAGTGTAAACCTTGGACAAGCAGGGATTGTTTCATCATCTCAAACGAATTCAGTTACCGTGCATCCAACTCCAGATTCACAAAGCGCCAAAACTTCGCTATCTGATGTTGAATTGCCAGATATTGCTCCCGATGCTGAGTGGCAGGCAGAACTGAGACAATTAGAGCGCCTTCGTACTGGAGAAATTCTCTATTATGATCAGGTTGAAGATACGCAAAATCGTGACCAATATTACAGTGAAATTGTCTCAAAACTCAACTCCTTAAATAAGTCTGAATTGTTTAATCATCTGCATCAGTTATTGGAAAAAACCCACACCAGAAAGTTAGATTATGAGCCGAAAAAGTATTTGTATCCGTGGGTGGATCTGCAACCTGACTCAAAGATTAGAAGTATTTACTCGCGTCTTGAATACACACCAGAACAAATTATCCAAGAGGATCTCCTAATTGAAAAAAGGCGAGCATCTCGTTTGCAAGAAATTATACTTAGAGAGTCACTCACGACAGCAGAGATTTTAGAAAGGGTAAATACCCTTGAAAGAGATTTACCATACAACTGTGAGCATGTAGTTCCACAGTCGTGGTTTAAAGATGTATCACCCAAACCTATGAAAGGCGATTTGCATCATTTGTTCGCATGTGAGATGGCGTGTAACTCCTTCCGAGGAAATAGTCCCTTCACTGACTTTGATGACTTTGATAACTTTGAAGAAGCAACTCGTAACAATTGCGGTAAATCTGAAGGTAACAGGTTTGAACCGGGTTTTGGTAAAGGGGAAGCCGCCCGTGCTACTCTTTACTTTTTGTTGCGTTACCCAGGCGTGATCAATAACTTAAATAAGGAGTACAAACCAGAACATTTAAAAACTTTACTTGATTGGCATAAGCAATATCCTGTCACCGAGCATGAGAAACATAGAAATATGGCTGTTGCCAGTAAGCAGAAGCAGGGCAACCGTAACCCATTAATTGACTTTCCAGAATGGACAGATTTAATAGATTTTAGCCTAGGCATTGGGTAAATTATAGACGCAGCAGCATTGGCTCAATATAAGAATCTTTCATATTTTCTGTTTTGGATAGAAATAGTGATGGGGTGCGATCGCACATTACTCGTCCAAGTGCGTTCACGTACTCGTGTGCCGTTCGCGCAGCGTCTGGTGCGATTGAGAAGGTATCGCACTCACCCAACTATTTACGCTTGACGACAGGAGTATCATTCAGAAAAAGAACCAGATAAAAATTTGGGACAAATACTAAACCCAAAAAATACATATAAAGAAGCTTCTCCTTCTTTGCTTCCTGAAGGAAGTGCTGTTTCTGAGGAAGTAGCAAATGTCGAAACATAATAAGACTTTTAAGCTTAACCCGGTTTTCTGTTCCAATGATCCTCATACTCTGAATCCGGTTTGATTTTTGAACAAAATTACGCATTTGTAGGGTGAGGAGCGTGAAACGCGCTCCTCACCATTCTTAAGGATTTGGTACGTTAGTGCCCTCATTCTTAGAGGAAAGATTAGAAGCGATAGTGATAGTAGTCGAATACTTGCCATTGTTACCCACCCAAGGTTTAATCCGCTTAATATAGCCTTCACGGGGCGATCGCAGTAACGGTATTTGTGCGAGTCTATCATCGATGTTGGTAAGGGATATATTAAGTTGTGCTAATTGATAATCTCTGTCTCTAAGATTTTCTGCATACTGCTGTTGCTGCCGTGAATGCTCCTGCTCTAACTGTTGCTGGTACTGCGATCGCTTAAGACTTTCGACGCTGGCATCATATTCAAGCAGTCTTCGTTTCTCGCGTGAAGTGGCAAGTTTAGAATTAGCTAATTCTAACTCTGATTCAGCTAGTCTTACTGACAGAGTTAATTGTTGTAATTCTTGCTGCTGCTCGATTCCCGAAGAATCAAGCTTTGCTCTACTGCTTTCAAAAGCGCTGCGCTGCTGGTCATATTCAGAGCGGATTTGTTTAAGCTTTGCTTCTTCATCCTCTAAGAATATTGTTTCAATGGTTGTAACTGCCGCTTGTGATTTATCTGCCGTTATGCGATCGCTTAAAATCTGACAATCTGGATCGCTACCCACTTTATATATTTCTCCAGATTTAGAACGTACAATAAAGCCCTTTCCATCGGATTGAATTACCAAAAAATCACCATCAATTCGAGAGCGATCCATGAGCCTCACTCCTTCAATATGGGCAATTATTAAATGGTTAGAACCCGATTCGTTGTAAATTTGCTCTACGCCAGATGTGCCTCCAATCAATCTATTAAATTGTGTTAAAAGTCCTCCAGAGTTGTTCAAGTTAAAGATTAATAGCGCAACTACTGTAAGCAGAACTAAGATAAAATACTCTGTATTACTGCCAGTTCTCAAGCGTAAGTTTCGATTTCCGGGGCATACCCACCTTACTCGCGAGGGAAAGAACATTTCTACACCACTGCGGGTAAACATATCAGCAAACCAGCCGAAGAAATAGCCGATTGTTATCGCACTCGCCAAATTGGGGAAGCGATCGCCTGTAAGATAATTCACACCATATGCACACGAACCAACAATTACACTAGCCAACAAGCTGTGTGTACAACTGCGGTGAGGCATGTTCTTTTCAAAAAAGCTGCTAATCCAGGGTAAAACTTTGCCGACTGGGGAACTGGATATGTCAATATCTGGGAATAAACCAGCGATCGCGCCGACTGCGATAATTGCTGGTGAAGCTGTGCCAAGTATTAGGGATGTTGCAGCAGCGCTGATAAGTAAGTGGTTAACTGCTGCAATTCCACTAAATATGTAGAGTGCCTGGTTGTTGGTGCCACGGGCAAAAAAGCGCGTTACTACAAAACCCACACCAGCCAGTAAAATTAAAGGTGTTGCATCCGCATATCGTCGATGGTCTGCACCTTCAACTTCTAGCCCCAAATATTCCTCTTCAATTGCCCTTTGTGCTAAAGCTGGGTTGCCTCCTGCTCGTTCTTGTAACTTTGCTAAGTCTGAATTCTTCAGATTAATTCCGCGTTCTAATGCCGATTGCTCCATAATTTCTCTAATTGCGTACTCTGGTAGCTGTGCTAATTCAATTCTGGGAATTGATGTAAATATGTCACTCCTCGGTGGATCTGTCGCACAAATCAACATTGGTACTTTGGAGCGCTTCAGGATTTTCAGCCATTGCCGAAACTTAGTATCTAGAAGCTGCGCGTCATCGATGACAAGAAAAGCAGTATTTTGATCGAAGTGGGTTGCGATCGCTCTCTTTAGTTGGTCAGCTGATAAAACTTTGCCTTCTAAGCTTTGGTTATCCACCCCTAATTGCGATGCAATCTCTAGTAGCATCTGCTTTGGTGTAGCTGGTTCGATTGATGCTACCGTAAAGCTTTCCGCTAAAAGGCTTTCTACCACTGCATTACAAAGAACACTCTTACCGCTGCCCTCTTCGCCCACAATCAAAATACTTCCATTAGCTAACAGTGCTGCCTTTGTTCTATTAACTTCTGTAATTCGATAAAGTCGAAATTCAGAACTTACTATTGGTTGTGGTTCTACTGGTGCATCAGGCATTGGAGAAAGTTGGGAACTGAGGGTTGGAGCAGAAGAATGATGTTCTCTATTCTTAGAGGAAAAACTGGGTAATTTAATTTGGGATGCGATCGCTATTGTTCCAATAATCACTGCTACCCATTCCAGCCCAATTATTACTAACGTTGTAACTGCGATACCTACGGCAGGCAAAGCCAACGCTGCAACTAGATTTAGCGTCCATTTTTCCTCTAGGAAAATCTGCCTATTGCCGCCTCCACGAAAAAATCGGGGTTATATTGCTCCTGCCGTCGTTCGGTTCGTTCGTTATTTCTAGCCTTGTATCCTTCTACTTGCTGTCTCAAATCTTCTGGCAGTCTGTCAGGATTTTCGAGTAGATGGTACATTACTGCATCTTCACCAATGAGTAATGCCGCTGCTCTTTCGGCACCACGACGAGCGATCGCTTCTAAGTCTGAATTTGGCGTACCAGAATATCCAGATTGTTGAGTATCCACATTGGTACGGCTGTTGGTACTGGCTTCAACTTTTCCATCTTCCCGTACCGTCAAAGCTTGATTATCTTCTGTATGATTTGGTACATTCTCTGGTACATTTTCTGGTACTAGAGACTTTCTCCACTCTGCTATGTACCTTGATACATCGCGATCGCTGCCTCCGGTTTCTTCCCGTACCACAGCGCGTGTAACCTTGCCTCCAGAATTTTCGATTTTATTACATACCAAAAAAACTTTTTCTTTTAAACTTTTCGCTTCTTGTACCACCTCTAGTTTTTTCTGTACCGTCGCTGGTTTGGTTTTGTACCATCGTTAATGTCTGTTCTTCAATCCATTAGACATCTCCAGAGTCATAGGTAAAGACTATTCTGTGCTACGTCTCTACAAGTGTTTGGGGCAACGCATAATTAATTTCTGGAGATGTCTATTGAGAGAAGTTGCCCTTGCTAGTCTGAATCTTCGAGTATCCGCTGTCTTCTTAGGATGTAGAATTTTATCTATATATATAGTTGTCCGCTAGTAACTTGGGTGTGTAGTTTACCGTTGCAGGCGATCGCTTGCCTTTTTCGAGCAAGGAAATTTCAGGTGTCTCGTGCTTTTTTGATATGAGCGCTGGTAGGGGAATTTTAGGCAGGCAAGAAGGCGATCGCGTTAAGGCATCAAATTGTCCCTAGTGTAGAAAGTTCCGACTCCTTAACAATTGGGGTACTTTCACGCCGCACGCCCAAGCGTGACACCTTCCGTGACGCTGCCCCGCCGTGCCTTGTTTCCCAAGTTTTTCAAAAATTCAGGAATTATACTGATGACACTTGTAGGTAGTGTAGAAGTTACTAACTTGATACTTGAGTCATTATTGCGGACTAAGTGGACAGATTAGTATTTTCGTCCCCTTGGCGCAAGTATTAGATTATTTGCCGTATCTAAATATCGGCATCATTTCATCTAATGTATTTATTTTTCAAAGCGCTTGTGTTGCATTGGGCTGTTGCCCTAATCGGTTTATAAATATTCAGGCTAAAAAGACTGCATTTCAAGCGTCTTATCTAGTTATTTTGGGACGAATATATGATTAATAATGTTTATACTGGACGTGTATTAGACGGCGAAACTAAAACCAAAGTTGAGGGTGCAAAAATAACTCTCGAACTTTATGGTAAATCAGATATTGTTCACTCTGATAGTGAAGGATTCTATCAATTTTGTGCTGACTTGAGAGAAGAAAGTGCCTCAGCGCGTATACGTGTAGAGGCAGAAGAATACGAAAAGTACAATAGAAATATTGTGTTAACCACCAAAGATAATAAGATTGAAGAAATTCATCTTACCTCAACCAAAAAGAAACCAAAAGGTTCTTTAGATAAAATAGCAGCAGTAGCAACAGTAATTGGGACAATTATTGCAATTGCTACTTATGTAAGTACTAATCCAGTCAGCACTGGACAACCAAATTCTGGTAAATTGGAAGGCTCTCAGCCCAAGCCGGAAGTATTATCTAAACAAAACTGTTACCCTGCCTACCCAGATTTGTGTGTACCTAAAGATTCACCCGATTTAAAATGCTCGGATGTTAAAGAACGCAACTTCAAAGTTCTGTCTCCAGACCCCCACGGCTTTGACCGCGATCGCAATGGAGTAGGCTGTGAGAAAAAGTGAGGGAGCGCGGTGCGATAAGCGGAACTTAACACGAGTGGCGATCGCACCCTACACTCTTAACCGATAAGATATCTAGATAATCAGGTAGATAGAAAATCGGGAAATTATATCCATGTCGGAGATTGAAGATTATGGCGTGACTGTCGAAGAATATTTAGATGGACTGGCAGCAGGGGTTGATGTTTTGGAACTGAAGCGATTAGAGGCAAGGGGTATTCCTACAAATCTGGCTTTGGAAGTTATGGCAATTACGCCGAAAGTAGTTGATGGCACGGCTACCCCCGAAGAAATTGTTAGGGGACTGATGATTTTGACACCATCGCTTAGACAACAAATTGAATAGCTTTTCACATAAAAATAAGTATAAGGGACTTAAAGCACACAATGGGACAATTAGAAAGTTTGTTGTCAATGGCTCTTGATGAACTCACGCAATACAGCACCGATGCTCGTAAAATTGAAAAACTGCGACGGAAGATTTGTTTATCTGTACCAATGGCACAACAGCGAGAGGTAAAAGAAGCATTGTTGACCCAAATGCCATCAGGTGAAGTAAATAAGATTATTGAAGAACAGCGGCAAACAGTAGCCTTACCGTTTTGGGGAATCGCTGGCTTGGGTTTGTTGCTCGGAATTTCACTTAATCAACCCATTGGCTTGTTGGCTGCTATCGGTGGTACTTTTGCTGCTATCAAAGTTCAGAAATTGGGTTGGCAAATGCAAGCCAAGCGCCTTTTACTGCAAACACTTGAAGATATCGAAGTTCGTTCCAATCAACCGAAGTAGAGTGTCGGTAACAATCATACGCGGGAGTTAACATCTCAGACTACAGTATTGCATGATTTTTGCGTATTTAAAAAGTTGAATATTCATTATTAAGACGTTACCAGCGCTGATGGTTTCGTGTAAACGAGAAATTTTGCGTACCCAAAAACTCAAAAATCTAACCACCCAAGTTTTTGACAGTCTAAATGTTCACGCTTTGCTGGTAAAGTATTAGCATCAGACTTTTATCATTTTGCGTATTCAAAAGTGCAAAAGTTTGAACATTCAACTTTTCAGCAACGTAAATATCTATGATTATCACAGTTGCGTCGTTCAAGGGAGGGGTGGGGAAAACTACAACTGCCGTCCACCTTGCGGCTTATCTCCAAGCAAAGGGAGAAACACTATTAATTGATGGCGACCCGAATCGGTCGGCTAGCGGCTGGGCAAAGCGTGGCAATTTACCTTTCAAAGTTATTGACGAGAGACAAGCTGCGAAGTTTGCTAAAAACTACGAGCATATTGTCATCGACACTCAAGCACGACCGGAGCAAGAAGATTTAGAGGCATTGGTGGAAGGCTGTGATTTATTGGTACTCCCCACCACCCCGGATGCATTATCACTCGATGCTTTGATGCAGACTGTTAACACCCTCAAATCATTGGGTGCAGATAAATTCCGCATCCTTATTACCCGCGTTCCAGCCAAACCCCGACGGGATGGCGAAGAAGCGCGAGAAATGCTGACTGAAGCGGGGTTGCCTTTATTTAAAGTGAGTATCCGTGATGCAGTGGCTTTTCAGAAAGCAGCGCTGGCTGGTGTGCCAGTTAATAAGGTTTCTGACGCAAGGGCAAAAATTGCTTGGAAAGACTACCAAAGCATCGGTATTGAGGTGATGAAGTGAGCAAGTTTAAGGGTATTTTGGATGCAGCAAAGGATCGTCAGCCTGAACCGGAACCAGAAAAACCGAGCCAGGAAACAGAAACTCAAAAGTCAGAAGTTCAACAGCCTGAAAAGTTGCAACTACAGCCAGTTGCTCAATTGCAAAGCGAATTGCCAAAACGGGGACGACCCAAAGCCAAACGTTCTGATCCTGACTATGAGCAGGTGACGGCTTACATTAAAAGAAATACTCATACAACAGTCAAAATTGAACTGCTTAAGAATAGCCAGAATGGTGAAAAGCGTGAGTTTAGCGAACTTGTTCAGGATTTGCTAGAGCAATGGCTAAGTTCGCGTACTTGAAGTTTCAGATATTCAAAAAGGTGAAAACTTGGGTTTTTAGATATTTGAGTTGTTGACTCAACTAAGGGCGATGTGGAAAAACTGTTGGTTGAGAGTAGCGATGCGATCGCAGTCAGTACAACATAGGAGCGATCGCACACTGGATCATCCTTTTCCTCTAAGAAAAATAGCTAGTTGAGTGCAGATGCGATCGCACCCACCAACAACATAAAGGCAATCGCACTTACAAATATCTCTATGCAATGCCAGATTGCTGGCAATTTGTTTGTAGAGTTGGGCAACTGTTCGGTTTACACCTACCAAGCCACCCAACCCAGTTTTATTTTTGGATATCGTCACCGACATCACAGGAGCAGGTCTGGACTGCTTTTAACACGCTTGACGCATTCCCATACGCCAACTCTGGCACAAAGCAGCGCTCGCGGCGGAAACCACAACCCGAAACCCGATGTTGTTGTTCCTGTTGTCCGGCTCGTTGTTGTTACGATACGCTGAACGGCAATTCCTCGGATTGTTGTTCCAGGAGCCACCGCGCAGCACCCGGAAGTGCCTACCCCTTCTTCACTCTCTTGTAAATACAAGAGATGCGAATATCTTTTGACATAGCTGCCAACTATCCCCATGAGCAAGATGAGCTCGCCAACTCAAAATTGAGCAATGTACGTCTTGAAAGCTGATTTTACCCTGAGCGTAGTCCCGTTGCAACTGGTGTAGTCTCCGCCTTCCTCTTCGCAAATTCTCACTTCGCACTCTGATTCTGTCTGGAAGAATGCGAAATCCCAGAAAATTTGCACCATGACGGGTTTCATATAATTGGCTTTTCACAGGATGAAGTTTTAACCTGAGACTAACCAAGAACTTTTCTATTGCTGTTCGTGCTTGGGCTAAAAATTCATAGTCGTCTGAAAATAAAGCAAAATCATCAACATAGCGGACATATTTTTTCGCTTTGAGTTGCTCTTTAATAAAATGGTCTAAGCTGTTTAAATATATATTGGCAAAGAATTGACTACTAAGGTTGCCAATCGGTAATCCTCTTCGGTGTTGTAATGGGGAAAGCAAATCATCACCGGGAAAATGGTCAATCACCGGCACTTGGGGATTGCTGCCATTGATGATAGTTTCTGCTAACCAAAGAGTATCGTGACATTTTAGTTTGCGACGTAGGAGAGATTTGAGAATTTCGTGGTCAATACTAGGAAAATATTTCTTAATATCGCATTGTAAAATATAGCGACTGTCACGAGCAAAACTGGTAAAGCGGCGTAAAGCTTTGTGGGTACCAAACCCTAAACGATTGGCGTATGAATCAGCAATAAAAGTGTTCTCGAAAATTGGTACTATGATATTGCATAAAGCGTGATGTACTACTCTGTCTCGGTAGGGTGCAGCAGATATCAAACGGGGTTTGGGTTCACAAATCTCAAAAGTTTTGTAGCGTCCTGGTTGATAGGTTTTTGACTCCAACTCACTCTGAATTTTTGCCAGTTGTGCTTCCAGATTATAGTTGAATTTCAAAACATTTTCTCGAAATCGTTTCCCCCGCTGTGCCTGACGCGCTGCTAAAACTAAATTACTAAAATCTGTAATTTGGGGATAAAGATTATTGTATCGTTTCATCCCTTCCCCCTTTGGCGCTGTTGTCTAATCCAGCCACCCAGTTCATTGCCAATTTCATTGATGAGTTGACCAGCATATTCATATCGCCGTTCATCAAATTGCTGAAAGTCAAATAACAATCTGGTTTGATGACGCAGAATATCTAACTTAGCATTCAATAGTTCTAACTGAGCCAACTTTTCTTGAGCGTATCGTGCTAATATTAAGCCTTCCAGCAGGTCGTAAAGTCCGGCTATCATCCTGTCTCCCAAAGCAAATTTATGTTTTCTAGGCAAACGATTTAAAACAGGCACGTACCATTTAATCAGGTCATAGGTTTTTTGAATAATTGGTAAATCTTGCATTTGGTCAAAAACAAATTTTTAGTTTCCACAGCCCCCTTGACAAAATCTACCACTTCTTTTATACTATATTATAGTCGTGCCAAATATAAAAAATATCGACCGCCTTCGGCGGGGGTAAGGGAAAAAGAAAAAGCTTAGAGGGCTAAAGCGCAAGAGTGTAAAGAACTAAGTCCTCGCGGCGGAAACCACAACCCGAAACCCGATGATGACGTACCTGCCGTCCGGCTCGATGATGATACGATACGCCGAACGGCAACCCCACGGATCGCCGTTCCAGGAGCCACCGCGCAGCACCCGTGTTTGATTATCATTCTCACTAACTTTAGCGGCATCTATCCAAGGACTACCATCTATGGGAGCGCCTTCATAGTTATCGTGCCAGCGATCATAACACCATTCCCAAACATTACCGTGCATATCATACAAACCAAAAGGATTTGGTACAAAGTTGCCTACTGGTGTTGTTTGATCTGCGGATTTACCTTTAGGCTCATCAGCATAGGTGACTTCAGCATTGTAACTTGCGAAATCCGCTGTGATAGTTTCGCCAAAGTAGAACGGAGTTGTCGTGCCTGCTCTACAAGCGTACTCCCACTCGGCTTCGCTAGGAAGTCGGTAGTTTTTTTCGGTATGTTCTGATAGTCTAGCACAAAACTCTACCGCTTCATACCAAGAAATTTGCTCTACTGGTAAATTATCGCCTTTAAAGTTTGATGGGTCTGGTTCAAGTGGGTGGTTTATTTGTGGTAAAGAGGCGACAACCCGCCATTGTGCTTGGGTGACGGGGTACTTACCCATGAAGAAGGAACTCACTGTGACTTCATGCTGGGGACTTTCGTCATCATAACGTTGGGCTTCAGTTTCTGGGGAACCCATCATAAATTTACCACCTGGGATGGCAACCATTTGTAGCAATATCCCTTGAGCTATAGTTTCAGTAAAGTAGCGGGCGACTTTAGTTGAACGACTAATGACTTTGCCACGACGGTTAACTGTGACGGTTTCAAACTTCTCGGTTGGTAAAGCTACTAGTTCTATAGATTCAGATGACAGATCAAGATAATTATCTGCTACTTCAATCAGCTTGCTACTGGTACTAGAACTAAAACTCATGAGTTCGACAGTTTTACCGCGACTTTGAAGCTGGCGGACTGGTTCAACAAAATCACTATCGCCACTGACTAAAATAGCAATATCATAAGCCTCAGATAAGCTAATTAAATCGGTAATCATTAAGGAATCGATATCAGATTTACCTCCGGCGCTTACTGTTTGAGTTCTAATTTGATAGCCATATCCTTCTAATGTATTCAATAACTGTTTTTGTGTTTTATTGGTAGTAACACTCAGATAAAAATAAGCTTGGCAAGATGGCGCTCTCTTCTGCACAAGCGAAAGAAATTTCTGATAATCAAATTGACTATTTGAAGAAGCAGCAGAATTCAAATTATCACCATCTATGAAAATAAATATTCGTTTTAAAAATTCTGGTTGCGAAATTATTATTGGATTTTGATTTTGATTTGGCTGTGAAATTTTGTGCTGAATTTGCTCACCCATATCAGCATACTTTCCCCCTAATAGCTGTAAAGTTTGAGCCGTAATCCGAGCAAAAGGTAAATAATCTGGGTCAACCTCTACATCAGGATTAAACAACATTGCATCAAAATTTCTGACTGATTGCCTTAATTGCAACTCTCTATTAATAAACTCAGAAAGACAGAAAATTACGTCAATAGTCTGGCTTTTGCGTGTGATTTTGATGAGTTCTTCTCTCACACCAGGATAAAATTCGTAATTCACTTCTTCATTTACCCCTTCTCTGGGTTGTTCTGCTGTTGGTTTGAGCAATCCACCCATCAAAACTTCTGCTAAATGAACTGCATGGGAGTCAGGTAATAGGGTTTGCTGAATTAATCGAATTACAGGTAAGCTAACTGGAGCCGCCGCCATCATCCGCGCTAATTGGCGAGATAGAGGGGAAGCAGCCGCCTGAAAACGACTTACCCTAGCTTTAGGAGAAAGCTGCTTGTCTTCGTCATCATTGGCACTAGCTTGAGGCGTGATTTTTTCTGGTAGAAAAACTAGCCCTGGTGTCCTACTTCCTCCTACACCTGCTAAAACCTTTGCCCAGTTTTTCATGGGAAAAGATTCTAAGGTGACGATGGGTAAAGTCAAAGCTTGTGGGGAATTAAACTGTTTATCCACAAGTTGGCGGGTTTTTAATAAACGAGAATTGGGAACGCCTGGATTTTCTGAGTACAATTTAACCTCAATTCCCCAGCCTAAAGCTGTACGTGACCATAAGCGTTCTGGTAATAACTGAAGTAGCGAGACTGGTTGTATTTTAGCCCAATCTCTCAACACCTTCAGTAAAGAGCCATCGTGCCAAATTGATGATACACAGTCACTAACTAGCCAAATTAAACGCCTACCACTGGGATCATTCAGTTCTTTTAAGCTGGCTTGACGGTGTTTGAGATAAAGTTGTACTTCGCCCTCGTCGCCCATTTTTAAATGCCATAGGCTAACATTCCGAAATGCCCCATGTCTCTCTAAAAGTTGTTGAAATTCTGTTAGTATTTGTCGCCAAAGGGGATACCTTGCTGTTTCTTCAATCACTAAAGCAACTTCTAGCCATCTAGTAGAGACAGGTTGAAGCACAGGAAGCCAGAAATCTTCTTCAGCAATGCTGGTGACGGTTGCTTCTTCATCCAAAACCGTTTCAGTTAAAGAAGGCACTTTTCGCATTAATGGACGGAGCGATCGCCCCAATGCTAAAGTATTTCTCAGTGCCAGGGGATCAGTAACTTTAAGTGGTAATCCCGCCGATGCAGATTCAGAACCTTGGTTAGCCGGAGAATCTACATAAGCGGGGGCAGTATTTTCGATTGGTTCAACAATCTCAGGAAAATCAATGCTCTCAGAATTAGGAGGAGGCGATGGGAAATTATCTTGAGTTGGAACTGGCGCAACTTCAGCAGTATCAATTGACGGCTTAATTTGAACCATTAACCAGATAATATCTGCTAACTCCTGCGCCGTTAGGTTAATTTCTGGTAATTTAGGGTTCTCTTTTTCTGGCGGCGCAGACATATATCCTCTCAAACCAAGTTGGATAAATACTGTAATAATTTCTCTACAAACTTATCTTTATCCATCTCTGGAAAATCTTTTCTAGTGACGAGATAGATAACATTTAATAGCTGGTCGGTTGCTAATTGTCCTTTTTTTTGTAATTCCTGATATTTTTCGATAATCGGCTTGGCTTTGACTAAAATATCTTTGTCTTCTTGAAAGTGAGCCTGAACAATTTTTTTGATGCGTCCAGAGTCAGGTTCTGGCATAGTCAAGCGAATACAGCGACGTAAAAACGGCGGAGGAAAATCCCGTTCTCCGTTACTCGTGAGAATTACAAAAGGAAAAGCTGAACAGGCAATTTTCCCTCCTTCAATATCGACTTCTTCATTTTCAGATGTAAACACTGTGACTTTAGGTTGCTGTTTTTTGATCCGAGCTAATTCGGGAATATCAAATTGCCCTTCTTCAAAAATATGCAGGAGATTATTGGGCAAGTCAATATCACTTTTATCAATTTCATCTATGAGCAGAACTCTGGGTTTTTTGTCTTGACTTTGGTACAAAGCTGTGCATACTGCCCCTAATCGGACATACTTACCAATATCGTCTGCTTGATTACTTTCTTGCTTGTCTGTTTTACTGTCCAATTCGTTACTTTCTGGCTTGTCTGTGCTATTGTCTGAACTTTGGGAATCCTGATTTTGTTTCCTGATACTCTGTAACCGTCCTACTGCGTCGTAACTGTAAAGACCCTCTGTTAAAGTAGAACGAGTTGTGATATTCCATCGTAGGACTTTGCCTAATTTTAATTGATGAGCGATCGCGTAGGCAAGAGAGGTTTTTCCTGTCCCTGGTTGTCCTTCAACTAACAAAGGACGGCGCAAGTATAGGGCTGCATTCACCAATTCCACTTCTTCATCTCGGATTTGAAACGTTGCCCCGCGTTTCTCCTCTTCAGTCTTTTCTCCTGCTGTCGAACTGAAACTACGCCAGCTTGGTGCTGGGGGTAGGTTTTCAATTCCGTCATGAGGTTTATTGTCTTTTTTAAAGATTTTCCAGTCATTCATTTGAGTTGATAGGTAGGAATTAGGCGGTTTGGATCATCCCAGATCAGGGAAATATGGCGTTCTGGCTGAGAACGTTGTTGACGTACTTGCATTGAGAGTTGTAATAAGTCATGCTGTAACAAATTATCAAGTTCAGTTTTGCAATCACCTTCTGGCGGTTCACTTCTAAACCACAGAGCGATCGGTGTGCCAGAATAGTATAAAGCTGAAGCAATCTCTTCATGATTCGATTTTAGAGCCGATGTCAATTTCAATCCAATAATTTTGTTATCTTGTAACTGACCAATTAAAGTATTCACATTACAGTTAATATCACTGTTTAAAAATTGCGGGAGTGGGCTAACACATCTTTTAAGATATCTCCATTTATTTTCCCATCTATTTTTGTATAGTTTATACATAGGTTTCATCCGGTCTAAAGAACGAATTCTGACTTCATGTACTATTCCTAAACAAATTTTATTTGATGAATCGAATTTCCATTTATCTACCTCCCAACCGAACAAAGACGAAGGCAGAAAAAATTCAATAATTAACTCTTGAATTTCCTCGCTCTCAGTAATTTGAGTTATAAAACTTTTAACAATTTCTTCGATATTTTCTTTTTTATAATATTGTTCTTGTGTTCTTTTTTCTTCAGTCTCTACTCTTAGCTGCTGATTATTTAAAGGTTTTAAATAATCAGGGATGTTGTTTTTTGCTAACCAACCAGAAATTTGAAATAAATTTGGATGAGATTGGCTATCTTTAATTTCAATTATTAAATAATTTATATTTGAGGATTTTTTATATTCTTGTTTAAAATTTCTTAAGGCTTCTTTAAAAGCATCCATTGTCATAACTGGATAAATATCAATGTGCTTCTTTACTATTTTTTGTAAAATCCGCACAATTTCCAGATATTGATTACTATCTTTATTTGATAAATACGCAAGTAAACGAGGAATAAATTCCAGAATAATTGTCTTTTCAGTCCAATCTTCTAACTGTAATAATAAATGTTCCCTTAAATTATCTGATTCAAACTCTAAATCAGGTTCGTTTAGTTGCCATAAAAAATCTTGATATACTTGCTTGACACATTGCCAAAATAAGTCATCTTGTTGAGAGAATATATCTGTTAATTCCTCAATTAATTGACTATCTGAATTTTCTACTTTTAACCCAGAGAGGGGCAAAATATTTTTATTATCAGAACCATTTAAATTATTAACGTAATTATTATAAGCTTCAGAATTACACTCTTGAATGGCTTTTAAAAAGTTTAAAAAATCTTCTTGATGTCTTTCAAAATAGTCAAGAATTATTCTGTCTCTAAGATATTTTTGCTGTCCATCAGTAAACTGATTCCGCACGGAAGGAAAACTGTCAAGTGATTCATCGAGTTCTTGAGCGGTTAAAGATTTTATTAATTCCCTAAATTTGGAACGATCATACTTCATTGACTACTTACCTAGCTCCCAATAATCCAATAATTTTGTCCATTTTCTTGTTTTTTTCGCAAGCCAAATCGTTGTTCAGGAGATGTATTATGTATCAACAATTGGTGCATATCTTGAAGCAAATCGCGGGCATCTGCAAAATAACCATGACCTAGAAGGGTTAAATCAATATTAGAAACTTCTACTGTATCTATGCCATCAACAACTGTAATCGGTGGAAAAAAACCAACACGGGGATGATCATGAATAATACCTGATGTTGCCAAAGCTTTATCTTTAGCAGAAATGTAAAGAGTCGTGCGTTCAGCCAGGCTTTGATAAGCTACTGCTAATTCTTGGAAGATATCCGGATCAACATCAGGAGCTGCAAGAAAGATTTGTCCAAAGGAGACTTTACTCTCGGCTTGAACTTGAGCCAAAATTCGCTGCATTGCTCTGAGTAACCCGCGATTTCCCATACTATGAGCAATAATATGGATTTTTTCTGCCCCACTCTTTTGCGCCAAGTTAAGTAAAAACTCAGTAATATATTTCTCACTGGCTTCAATCGTCGCCTCGTCTGCTGGATAGCCGACTAGTTTTCCTCTTGACGGCCAGCTATAGAATGCCATAATCCCTGGCACTTGCAAATCTACCCCTATCTGCGCTGCTCGTAAAGCTGCATCTTCAAAACTGACGTTAAAGCCATGAATGAAGACTAAAGCCGAACGCTCATCTGGCTGATTTGCTTGCAATGTCCTTTGAATTTCCACCCAAAAATTATTTTCCTGGAAGAATTCCAGAGTTTCTTGCTTGAGTTTAAGGCGATCGTCTGTAAACGTTAACAATCTCTGCCAGAAGGGAGAACCAGTAGAACCAATTTTATGAGACTTTGGTACTGCTACTTGACAAGTGCCATAGTGAAGCTGGCGATCGCGCTCTCCTGAAAATCCAAGGGATAGATCCTGTGGATTCTTCGGTTTCCGGTTAGTCCCAAACCAAAGAGGATATAGGGTGGCTTCCGTTGATCCTGTGCGGGGAACACTACGAGTAACTTTTGGTTTTACCTCCTCTTGCTGAAGGAGCGATGTATCACGAGTGATGAAATGTGGCACTGCACTGTCTGGCAAATTCAATAATTTAATTTCATTACGACCAAGTTCAAAGGCAGTGTAATATCCCCTACCAAATCCTAAACCTCGATAAAAACCTGCGGCAAATGTTACGGCAGATTGATCGCTAATTTCTTTACTCATACCGACAACACAGCTAACTTGCTCTGCTAGTGCATCGGCTTTCTCTAATGAAAAGCAGGCATTGAGTACCACACATTCTATCCGTCCCCGAAGCACAGCCAATAATTCTGCCAGTGCTTCTGGAGAAACTGGCTGTGCAAGTCTTTGAGAGTTATTTAAAATAATTTCACCACTGGGACTGCCGTGACCACTAAAGTGGAGAATTAGCGGTTGATATTGCAGTAAATATTTAGACAGGTCTTCTACCTGAACGGCTCTTTCGACTTTAACTATATAGTTTTTTCCCACTTCTCCTTCTCGCAATCGCAGTCGAATTCGATTGGCTTCTTCCTCCAATTGGAGTCGGTCAGTACCGATTGGATTGGCAGCAAGAACTAGAATATCGCAGTTTTTATCTTCTGGGACATTAGGTGGCTTAGTTGGAGGTTTTATGTCGCTTGGAGCTAACGGATTTTCTGAATTTTTATAACTCTCTAACTCGGAAACATACTTATTATAAGCTGTCAAATTGCACTGTTTAATGGCTTCTAATAATTTATCAATTTCTTCTAGATGTCTTTCAAAATAGTCAAGAATTATTCTGTCTCTAAGATATTTTTCCTGTCCATCAGTAAACTGATTCCGCACAGCAGAAAAATCGTCAAGTGATTCATCCAGTTCTTGAGAAGTTAAAGATTTTATTAATTCCCTAAATTTGCTACGATCGTACTTCATTGACTACTTACCTATTTTAAAGTTATCGCATAGAGAAAAATAATTGAAGCATAATTTTTTTAAGTCTTTGGCATTTAGAGCTTACTTAAGTAATTACCTAATTTTTTATAATTTCGATGCCACATTAGCTCTGCTTTACTGTTAGAATGCCCCCAATTTATTTGGGCTTTACTAAAGCTTCCAATTCCGCCATCTTTCTCTCCAATTCAGCCACCCTCTGACTCAATGGCACATCTGAACCACAGCCCAGATAAGTAGCGATCGCACTGACTATCACATCAGTCTTCGACGTGCCAGTTCGCTCAACGTGGCTATTGAGTTCTTCTAACAGAGATGGGGGAATTCTGATGGCGATTTGCGGCTTGCTCATACTGGTATATTGGGAATTAAAAACTACATTAACTTTTAATCCTGTTTGACTAAGTAATGCTTAGTGATATTGTAGTACGACATTTTTTCTTTTGGTGGATGTCTGACCGAAACTTTGGAGTTGCGCGATCGCCCACCCAACAACAACAAAAAACCCCGGCGTTAAATACCGAGGTTATTGGGAGAAGTCCATATGTCAATGAGATACTGATACCAAAATCAATTTTTTTAGCTAACACTCAAGCCAACCAAAACTAGAGTGGTGACAATTAATGTAGCGAACACACTCTGTACAACATATTTGCGTTGTTCCCAAATTGCTGGGTACTCTGCATAGTACATCTGGGGTTCGTTTGCATAGTTATTTAAAACGCCGTCTTCGTTAACTGTTGTATACATAGGTTTTTTGGTATTTGTTACTTTATGTAAACAAATATAACAATTACGTTACAAACAGTCAATACAGCTTGACAAATAATAGTGGATATGAATTATAAGAAGTGCTTATATTGGATGGCACAAAATAACCCCCATGCGGGTAAGTGCAGCGATCGCTTGACTGAAAGATAGGAGCGATCGCACCCTCAAATATTTCCTCTAAGAAAATTTATCAGAACTTTCTACGTTTGAACTTTTCTTTAAGCGATAAGCGCGGCACACGAGTACGCGATCGCCTGCGGACAAGCGAGGAAACAAAGCGATCGCACCATCAAATCTTTCCTCGCTTGTAAATCTTCAGAACCTCCTACGTTTGAACTTTTCTTTAAGCGATCGCCTAATTCTTAGAGGAAACATTGCGATCGCCTAATCCTTAGAGGAAACAAGGCGATCGCACCTCCAAATCTTTCCTCGCTTGTAAACACTCAGAACTTTCTACGTTTGAACTTTTCTTTAAGCGATCGCATCTGTTCTTTTAAATGGGCAGGGACATCTGAATGAAGCAACTGTCCTAAATCCCAGTTATGCACCTCAGCAGCCCTTCTGAAGCACACCCAGTAGTCAGAGTCCGATCGCAACTTCGGATAAGGACTCGGTGGGTAGTGCGATGTCTGACGACAAGGCGGGTGCGGACAACGCACTCTCTACTTTTTCTTCGATTGCGATCGCGTTCGCGTAAGCGTCCGCTCTGCGGAAGCGCGACGGCGTTGGCGTTGGCGTTGGCGTTGGCGAAGCCTCTCCAAGAGTTGCCTCTCCAAGAGTTGCCTCTCCGTAAGGAGAAGCGCCGATCGCAGTCACACCCGATTTTAAGGAAAGCAACTCATGCTCAGTTTGTATGAATTCAGAGACGACAGCATACATTAAACCGTTGTTCGCCTCAAATTTTTCATTAAGCCACCGGGCATTCTCTGAGTCCGGAATCTCTCCAGCAATGCGAAGACTCCTGTTGCCACCACCAGGAGATGCTGCCCACTCCACACCGTTTAACTTTGCTTTCTTTTGGGGAGCGGGAACGAGTTCTTTCTTTAGGGCGTTGACTATTTCTTGATCAACTGGTTCATTCATCTCTAGGATGTGCTTACGCACCACTTCCATCCGAGGGGCAGAGAGTGTTATCAACATGCTTGCTCCAAGTCCGACAAACAGGTGTTTCGCGTCTCCAAATTTTTCGTGAAGCTTGATATATTTGTTGATTTCTGTTCTCACTAACCGCTCGTTAAAATCTGTACAAAGCTACCCAGAGGTAGCCAATACTAGACAATAACGTTTGCAATCTTAGTCCAAAGTCCTAAAACTACTGGGATAAACGGCAATCCCACTATCCCATCCATAAAGTTTGGGATTACTTTACGGGCTATATTCAAACTTCCATTGGTATCAGCATTTATTGTTCTACCAGTGGAAGTCCTGTATAAACCACGCTTGACACGCCTACCGCTAAACACTGGTTTTGTTTCTCGTTTATCACCGTATTTTGGTAGCTCATCACCATCTAACGCACTAGCTTTGGAAGTGTAACTTTCTTCAGTTACAATTACTTCAATACCGATTAGTTGCGCTTTGTAGGTTAATAAGTTAATTAGTTTGGCGTGTGGAATATTAGTAAATTCTTGGTTATTCTTTTTGCCGATGTTTATATCTTGTTTCCACAAAGAATTATTACCAATTATTAGATGCCCGATATCGTTTATCTGACACCAATCAATTACACGACGACTAACAGTGTGAAGATAATTGTCTATCCTTCTATCACGTTTCCCGTTCAGTTTTTTGATTTGGCGGTAGGCATCAATT
This sequence comes from Tolypothrix brevis GSE-NOS-MK-07-07A, assembly GCA_019358985.1. Taxonomy (GTDB): domain Bacteria; phylum Cyanobacteriota; class Cyanobacteriia; order Cyanobacteriales; family Nostocaceae; genus Hassallia; species Hassallia brevis. Next base: position 34,401 of record JAHHIJ010000040.1, read on the forward strand.
GATTGCGATGAAGCTACTCGTTTATTAAAAAATTGGTTAATACTTTTTAATGGTCTACCGTTTATCAGCAGCGGTCTTACACCGGGCTGGTTTGAGGTTATAGCCATTAAATTGTTTAAACCTAAGTCAGCACCTGCAACATATTGTCCACTACTTTTAGCTGCATCCTCAACTGTGTAAACTACTTCAAGAACGTAGTGGTCAAGCTTCGGTACTATTCGTACTTGGTCAACGCTTGCAGCACGAGTAGGAAATTCGATACTAGTCTGAGACAGCTTAACAATACCTTTCAGTAAAGCAGGTTTTGATATTGCATCTATTGGGTAAATGACGACATTTCGACCGCGTTCTTTATGCTTGTATCCAGGCATTTTTGGCTTACCTAAATACTTATCAGGATGCTTCGACCAATCTTTTAATGCTGCTAACCAACCTTTCCAGGCTTCTGAAATTCTACGAACAGTCTGCTTGCTAACTTTGGTAGGCAGGTATCGATAAGCTTCCAAATTCTTGGTTTGATGATAGATATCAATTGAGTTGTAATATTTCTTGGTTTCAAAGAAATATTGACGCTGAATATAGTTAGCCGAATTATAAAGATGTTTGGATTGCAATGCCAAGTTATCGCATTCCTTCCAAAATTTATGCTGACGACTAATAACGTGTTTTTCTACTAGCTGCATTGTTTCGACCTGACAATGTTGTTATACTATCTAGTATATCAGATGTTTTTAGAAATTATCATGTCTAAAATAAAATTTAAACCAGATAATAATGTAGCCTACGACAAAGCCCCAGTCCAATTTAAAGTTTTACCGGGGGTGAGGGAAAAGCTTAGAACTATACCAAACTGGCAAGATCGTCTTAGAGAGTTTGTAGATAATTTAATTGAAGATATAGACAAAAAGTAAGCTTTGTCTAGTTATGGGTAAAAATTAGTTAACAGTTAACAACCCCTGAGAAGACAACTCCAATGAGATTTTTTTTGGTCTGAGTAGTTCCTGCTTTAAGGCAGCAGCAGCTTCACCGACACTAAGGGATGCGATCGCACTCGCTTGTAAGCGTTCAGTAAGGGTGCATTGCTCTAGTAGCTGCTGGATAACTTCCAATGGGGAAGAATTTTCGTGCGCTGCTTGATTGATTAAAAGAGTTGATGTTAGTGTAGACATATATTCGTCCTTTGAATGTAAGGCAGAAACCCGGAAAGCTGTGAACTTTTTACCGGGTTTTTTGCTTTGAAATAATCAGAAGTCGTCGCTAGGGGCGATCGCATATCGAAGAATGTGACTATCGGTGAAGAGCGATTACCATAAGCACTAGTCACTTACTTCCTCTGCAATATCAGGTTCTTCATTGTTCGTCAGACAAGTCCAGTCAATTCCATCCACATCAATTGATTCCTCATAGCCATCTGTTGTGAGGATTTCTTTAATCAATTCTTCAATCGATATCTTACGGATTGCCGCCTCTTGCCGCAAATCCTTACAGACCTCATTCCAGTTATCTGCGTTTGACACGCTATCGATTAGTATCGCTTCCGCCATCCGAGTTTTCGATACGCCTCTTGTGTGTCCCCATAGCGATAAACGAATTTCTTTAACTATCGGAAGATTCACAGGAAATCGGCGATCGCGTTTCCTAACCATTGGCACTATAAATACGCTTACCCCTTTATTTTACCAGATGTTTCCTTTTTGGTGTCCAATTGGAGTAAAATCTGAACATATCAGTTAATGTCCTGTGGTGTGAATTAGACACCACAGGACTACCCCCTGCACCAAACAAAGCCACAGGAGGCAATCTAATTATGCACCCACGCGAACTGAAACAAAACTGGAATTTAAGCTACACAAAACTCGCATTATTCTTATGCCGCGACCAACGAACAGTCGAGAGATACTGCTCCGAAGGCGCGGAGATACCAGAGATAGTTATAGGCTATTGCTGGTTTCTAAATAATTGGTTTTCGCTTCATGGCGTTACGCCACCCCCTTTTATTTTTGCGCCGGCAAATTGACGGAAGATAACTCGATTAAACGACCGTAGACCCGCACCGTGCGGGTTTTTTAGTATAGAGACAACCTAAACGCACCATTAAAACAGAGTGAATGAAGCGCGATCGCAATATGAACATAAATATTGAGTTCACACAGACTTCATTCGGAAAGCAGAAAGAAAAATAACACCATTAATCACGTCACTATGCGAGGAGATTGGAGAAGCGAATTATTTAAACCTAATTCAAAATTGGAATTACAAAAACTTGAACATCTTGGCTTTCCGATGTCGATTGCTAAAGGCAGAAAAATTTTAGGAAATATCTGTCACGAAACTTGGAAACGATGGGAGACTGTGGCGACGGAAATTCCAGAGTATAAATTGATACATTAAAGAATGTATAACGCAGCCAATCGTCGTCGAAAAAATTCAACTAAAAAAATAACACCGCCGATAACTGCGTATCAAGTTTGGGTTGTGGGTAACATTGGCGACTTGTACGGAAGATACGAGCAAGGAATTGAGAAAACTTGGCTAGTTGAACAATATTTGGCTGGAACAAAAGACCAGTTCACTCGCGATGAATATCAAAAAGAACAAGAGAGATTACGCTAGCGAATGAATCCACGCCTGATTTTGATGTTGATGCTTTTTTAGAAGAGAAGGGGGTAGAAAATCCTGGGACAAAAAAGCTAACCCCCCAGACTATTCGCGATACACAGGCGCTGGTCAAATCGCTAGTCCGACGAAACCTAACATGAGGGGCAAGTCTTGGCTAGAAAAAAACCCCAACGTCGCCATACTTTTTTTCATTGGATGCACAATTTTGGCGCTTTCGCGTACCACTATTGAAGCGAATTTGCAGTCGTCAAATATGATCCAAGCTGCGAACCGTGCCAAGTCAGAGAAAGAAAAGCAAATGGAGATTTCGGAAGCACTGTTAACTAAGCAAGAAGCGATCGCTAAACGCAGATTCAAAAACGGCTGCATCATGGTTGTGGCTATGAAAGCCCCGGACAAATTTACTAGCTTGACTGAAGGCAGTCCGGTAATTGATCGCGTTAGAAAAACTCCATTAGGAGCGAATAATGTTGTGTGCGATCGCAATGGGGGAACGTCAGTTTTGATTCATAACCAAGAAGGTGAGTCTGTTGTGGGAGAAATCTTCTACACGGGAGATTCAGCCCTAATTAAAATCGCCAGTAAAAATGCCAATGCGCGTTACGCGCTACCGAATCAATGAATACTGAACCAACTGATTACGAAAAGACTTTTGTAGACTTTTGGCAAGAGATTGTATGCGATGAAAAGGGAGAGATTGACTTAGATAAATTAAAACGAGAATTACACGACTACTTGATAGTTATACAAGAAGCTTCACTCGTTTACTACTCATTGACTGGCGGGAGAATTTCTAAAGCTAACGCAGATTCCGAAATTCATGATTTTGGCTGTGTTGCCCACGCATTAGAAGGGAGTAATTTTAAGGCTTTTAGAGCGCAGGTGGGAGACTCTGAAGCGATCGCTCAATGCCAGTGGGCGCGTATCAATAATTACCCTTTAAGCGCATCTGCGGCTGAGTTTTTAGATCAGGAATTAGGAGCAAACCAAACTATCGAAGTAGAGGCACAACAAGTGGTAAATCAACAGCAATTACAAATCAATCCACCAAGTCAGCAACATCTTCCATTAACTGATAGATTAAGCGACCGGATTTCTGGCACCCAAACAGCAAAAAAGAGTTTGGAAAATATTACCCTAATCATTGCTGAAAATCTAAAAAATACGCTGATAGTCGGGGTTCCTGGAGTAGGAAAGGATTTATTTCTATCAAATCTATTGCGGGATATTAGAAAGGTAACGCCTTCAGCAACAATATTTTTTATCGATCCGAAAAATGACCCGAAAGAATCGGGATACTTTCAAGATGTAGATTATCCTTACCGCATGAACATTACCGAAGTCTCACCGGACGAAGTTTATAGTTGGGTTTGTGAATGCCTGGAAGAATTTGAAAGTTTTGATGCTGGATGCGAGCTAAAAATTCTTTGCTTTGGCGAGATTGCAGCGACGATGAAGCTTCTGGCGACTGTCAAGGGGGCAGCGCAGCTCATCAAGGCGAAATTTGTTAGCTATTCAAGTTCGGGTGATTCGCGAGGCATCAAATTTATTGCATCCTCCCAAAATGCACACACCGACGGCATCGGTTTTAATGGGGGTGAGCGCTCTATCTTCACTCCAATCGTTCTTATCTCGGCGGCGCAAATATCCGCATCTGAGCAAATTCTCAAAGCCCAAATAATCCCCAATGATAAACGTCTATCTTCAACTCAATTAGAAGCACTATGCAGAAAATCTCCCGTGGGAAGAGCTATCTACCACGGTGGATTAAACGACTGGCTGCCCATGCCAGAGCTACCCAACTATTCAGGCTACAACCGTGATACTCGCAGTTTTGTCAATCAAGAAGCGGCGCTGCTTGTGAAGTTAGAAGCAACCCAAGAAACCAGCATAGCTGGATTTGTGGCGAATGATTTGGGTTTAACGGCAGAGAAGGCAGCGGCAATGGAATTGGCGATAAACAAGGCTTTAAATGAATGCGATCGCCCTTCATTAGTGAAAAAATTCAACGCTTCAAGTAAAATTTAGTTTGAGCGAAATGTTAAAGAAGTCTGGCTACATTTACCTGATTCGTGCAGTTGATACAAGTCGCTACAAGATTGGTTTGACTACGCGAACTCCAGGAGAACGCCTCGCCGAACTTAATTCTTCGCAGTCACCTTACCCACTCGAACTAATCGATTATATTTCCGTAAACGACGTTCACGCCGCCGAAAAATATTATCACCAAAAATATCAAAGCGATCGCAAGCATGGCGAGTGGTTTGAATTTGACAGCCGCAAGCTGCGATCTATTGCTTCGGAGTTTAGAAATCATCGAAAACCCCCAAAACCGCTAGTCTCTCTCAAAACTTTTATGCTGGCACTGGGATTAGTTTTGCTGCTAATTCAATGCCACTATTCGCACAACGAAAACCGCAATCGCCCTTTGAAGCATGAAAAACAAAACTTTCAATAGCGATACGTCTGATCGTGAGGACAAGCGCGACTTAGCTATTACGCCGTAAGCCTCCGACGAATGTAGGTAGTTCACGGAGTTTAAAAGCTTAAAAAAAATCCGAGGTGGTTTCCTAATGCTAAAAGATTCTTTTTTGGCATTAATTTAAATTTTGGATCTGTTTTTCTTCTGATAGCTTTGCTGTTTGTGTCGAGTTATTTTCTGTCTTCTCGTAATTACCCGGAAGTTATTAGAACTGAAGTTAACTAAAAGTGATGGCTCTCCTGTTACCGATTTGAAGCTAGACAAAACTTTAGCTCAAGAAATTGAACAATTGACGACTCAACTAGAAAGCCTCAATCCCAATCCCAACCCACTGCTCTATGCTACTTCTTTACTAGAGGGGGCTTGGCAATTGCAATATTCTACTGCTAGAGAAATCCGTTCTTTAGACTCTCTGCCATTGGGATTAAAGCTGGGTAAAGTATATCAGGTAATTAATGTTGCCAATAAATTGTTTTTCAATTTAGCTAAAGTTAAACATCCTCTGGGGCTAATATCGGGATATGTAAAAGTAACAGCTAGCTTTGAAGTAGCAACAGTTGATTCATCACTTCCACCAAATCAACGTATTAACGTTTATTTTGACAAACGCTACCTATCAATTGAAAAGATTGTTGGCATTGATACCCCCCAACTTAGCCCATTTAAGGTTGTTCCAGCTAACAATCCTACTGGCAGAATTGCTACCCTGGACATTACTTACTTGGATGAAACCTTAAGAATTGGACGTGGAGGCGATGGAAGTTTATTCATTCTTAGTAAATCCAATGATTTACCTGACAACAGAGCGATCATCTGAGTGCGATGGCTCTCTTATCCTCTAAGAAAAATATAGAAGCGATCGCCGTTTCATCGCTATTGGTATGAGAAAGCCGGAATATCATCGGTTGTGCTTTACTGAGTGCTTTTGAAGTACCCGCGATTTCACTTGTGCGATCGCACTTCCTGTGGATTGTGGCTTTGCTGCATTCAGTTTTGCTTATGGTATTTTTGTTAAAATAGTTAATAAAAATGATTAAGCCTAAAAATAATGTATATCGCGGACACGCAATAGAAAAAGTTGGTCACGGGAAAAGGGCGATATTTCAAACAACTATTAACGAAAAAGAATGGTCTGCTGTCACTGAATCAGAAGTGAAAACAGGCATTGATGTTTGGATTGATGAGGGAATAGAGCCGTAGTCCTAATTGCCGATATTTATTGAATGAAATTATGCCAACTAATTTAATCGTCCTCATAGCTGCATTAATTGTTGCACTGCTGGTCTTTAGAGCTTTGTTGAGTCTGCTGAAAACAGTCATAAGTACAGCAGTTGCCCTTGTTGTAATCGTCGTCATATTAATGGTTTTTGGCTTTACTCCCCAAGATTTGCTGCAAGAAATCATTAACTTACCCCAAACTCTCACTTCTCTGGTGACAGAGGTAAGAAAGTCATTGGGATTGTGAAAAGGATTAATTGGCTAAGGGTGCTTTTTTTAACTTGTATCAATTATTCATGCGAGTAGCAATTACACATTGGAAATGAACATCGGACAACAAGCAGATACACTCCAATCCGAAATTGACCTTTATAGACGGGAAATTCGGACAGATCACTCTTATTTCGGTATATTCAGCTTCGGTGATATCTCCGGCAAACAGGGCATCTCCAAAAGCTCTACCTGCGTTGACCCGTGCTTGAACTTGCCCGTAATCTAGCCAAGCTTCAAGATTTAAGCGCTGTTGGATAATACCTTTTGCCCAGAATTCATTAATCTTAGTGCGGAATAGAGGAATTGCGATCGCAATGCCGTAACCCATGTAATCAGGTGTTTTTTGTTGTATTGGGTTTGTAAATTCTCTTTGGGTGCTGTAGTAACGTTCGGTTCCAGCTTTGGCTCTGTCTTCTGCTTGCCAGTGGGGATGTAGGGCAAAATAGCCGATGCTGGCAATGGTTGATACACGACTTACTGATTTCCAGAAGTCCGGGTTAAATTCTAGGCTGAAACCTTTTTCTGAGATGGCAATGCTGAATTGTTCAAAGGCTGCGATCGCAGCTGTCATCACTGCGACGCTGTAGCCAATGGTACATACCATCGCGGGGATGGCGATAATCCTGGCTATGGCGAAACTACCCGCCATGATTGAGGCAACAGCAAAGGTACTGGAACCGACGGCAAGGGTGTTGGCGTTTTTGAAAAGGATATCTAGAAAGCCCTCAACCCGTGCGTTGTCTTTGGGAGTTATTTCGGTGAAAGTTGGCTGTGCATCGCTCCCCGATTCTTGTTGTTGAATCGGGGATGATTGCTGTTGGAATAATTGCAGGAGGATGTCGTCAAATTGCGGGTTCTGCATGGCGGTACGCTCCGCGTGAAATTTGCAGCCGTTGAACTCAAAACCTTCGTATTTTCTGGACAGTTAAAGCGATCGCATTAGGCGACCAAAGAAGTTACCGACACCTCGGAAGAAACCACTGATTGCACCTGTGATACCGGACAGGTTAAACCTGCCACTACCGTTAACACCGCCAATTGAACCAGGTACAGTGCGTTGGGGAATGGCTCCCAGGTTAGCTTGGCTACCGTCGCGTTGAATTGCGGCAAGTCTGGCAGCTTCGTATTCTCGATCCGCTTGGGTTTGCATTGCAGCTAATTTTTGCTGTGCGCGATCGCCCATTAATGTTGGATGGCGAAGTATTTAAACAATTCCAGCAACAGCAACAAGCAGCAGCCAAGAGAGGAAAACCCAATGATTTTCAAATGGCGATCGCATTCCCGCAAATCTATCTAATTCAAGGGAAGGGGAAGGAACAAAAGCTGAAATATCTGCCTCTGTTCACAGTTGATATTACTCCCATATTCAAAGGCAATTATCGGAAAACTGGCTGGGACTTGACCGAATATGAGTTTCAGCCAGTAGTGGTTAATTTGATGCGGCTGTATGGGCTAGAGGAGGAACAAGCCGAATCATTGATAGTCGCGTCGGGAATATTGAAATTTTTAGAAGACACTTTTAAAGGAAGATTTGCAACCCTGCGGGATTTTATCGATTTGGTGGATTTACCAGATGGGAGATATAAAAGCTTTCGTCAACCTTATTTACTACGCTGCGATTTTACCCCCTATAATGCCCTGCTCAAACTCGACTTGCAAGCAATCCTACAGCAACTACAAGAAACACCCCATCCTTGCAACTGGCTAACAGAGACTCACCCCGCAATGCAATACCTTTATTTCCCTTACTAGTGCGATCGCAACGGGCAGTAGTGGCAGGCGACCCCCAACAAATTGAGCCAATTGTCAACCTTTGTGACGATACCATCAAACAATATCTGAAAACCGCCTTTCTGGATGTGGGAATGGGGAACGAAGACTACTATCGCTATGCCCCCACCGCCAAATATACAGCCACCGCTTACCATCGCGCTGCTGGTGCTAGCGGTACAGAATCAGACTTAGGCAACGGCATTATTCTCAGAAATCACTACCGTTGTACCCCACCCATTATCCAGTTTTGCAGCCCCAACTATCCCGGTGGTTTGCAAATCCTTTCCAATTATGACGAAACTGCAACAGTGAAACATCTGCTGGCTTACCACGTCGAGGGAAGCCACTTAAATCACACCAATCCCGAAGAAATCGATGCCGTCGAAGATGCGATCGCACTCCTTGAAGCCCGTTTTTCTAACCCAATCATCCGAGTGCGATCGGCTAATTGATGATTGATGGTTTGAATTGCCGGGTCTTTTTTAATGCGTTCAAATAATTGCTGTGCCGTCTCCCCCTGTTTTGGAGCCAATCTGTCCAATTCCAGCGTCAAAGGCTCCTTATTTACTGCCTCATAATATTCCTTCACCTTCGTGTGGGTAGCTTGACTGCCTTTTACCCCACGTTCAATTCCTAAAGGTGCAAGTGCCTTGGCATAAGAATCTTGAAACTTAGATAATTTAATACTGGCTTGCCGTCCATCACCCCCAAACATCGCTTTATGACTTAATTGTTTGGTTTTATCGTTGAGGGGAACTATATAAGCGTGGATGTGGGGAGTAGATTCATCCAAATGCAACTCAGCGCGAACGCATTTATCGCCAAAATTATCTTGCAACCATTTCTTTGATGCATTAAAATTGCTTAATTCGACGATGAGTTACTGTTTGATGGTTTGAGCATGATAAAAACTAAGTCTAAAAATATTTTTACTTTAGTTAAAAAGTTATAACGAGCGGAAAAATATCCTGTAAATTACCTATTTTATATATTTTGCTTGTTAGGTTACTTTAGCTTTTATAAATTCCAATTCCTTTTTTGTGTAACTTGTGTCGTCTAAATTAAATTTCGCTAAAATTTCAAAAGCAAAAGCGCTTGCATGACGTGCTGCTATTTCTTGAGAGCCGGCAGCATCAGCGTTGCTTTTACCATCTATAAGGTCAGAAATGAATAATGAGTCCCGATACTTGCTCATTGGCATGAGCCGCTTGGAGTATTCCTCGTCCTTCCATTTCCACTGCGATCGCATCATTGCAATTTGTCCTGAGAAACTTATAAGTAATAGACTGGGTATCAGCTACTACTTTTTCCCCAGCAGCGATAGGAGCAACGAATACACGAGGAGTAGAAGTTTGTGTGGGTTCGGTTAACCTTTGCAGCCAGTCTGGTTTTCTCGCCTCAGCCTTAGCTCGTTGTATTAGGTTGTAAGCAGATTGTCCAACATCCGGTCTAGATTTAAATTCAAGTCTTGCTTTACCTGACTCATAACCATATACTTTTGTCGCAGCGACCACATCACCAAGGGCAACATCCTTTATACCGCCTGCTACACCAACGAAAAATATAATACGAGGATTAAAGTGCGCGATCGCATTCTTGAACGTCTCGACAGAGGATTGAAAAAAATATTTACAGAATTGGGGATTGAAGTCATTAAGTATGAAACATTTGACCAAGGTAGCTATGCAATGGGAACTGGTACTAAGCCAGTTGGAGAAACCACTCTGCGTGTAGGCGATCGCATAATCCAACTCACCAACGATTACGAGCGCGAAGTATTTAACGGCGATGTTGGGTTTATCTCCAAAATCGACACCGAAGAACAGGAAGTTATCGTCCAGTACGCAGAACGTGAAGTTACTTACGACTATGCAGACTTAAACGAAATTGCCCTGGCGTGGAGCGTTACCATTCACAAATCCCAAGGTTCTGAGTACCCGGTGGTGATACTGCCCATGTATACCCAACATTATATGATGCTGTCGCGTAATTTACTTTACACTGGTTTGACACGGGCGAAGAAGTTAGCGATTATTATTGGTTCCCAAAAAGCTATTGGTATGGCAGTGCGTTCTGTGAACCAGAAACCGCGTTATACGCAATTGCGGCAAAGGTTAATGCAAGTAGGGTTGCAGCAATCATGTTTTTAAGGACTCTTCAATCGCCGGAATGGTAGAATTTTTTAAACAGTAAGTAAGTAGGCGGAAATAAACGAAACTATGTAACAGAATGTAAATTCATCTCAAAGCCTTACCCCTACTCACTACTCACTACTCACTACTCCCTGACCACAACGATAATTTTTTCTACCCACCTACTTAATGACTTAAGTTGGGTGTAGCGAACTGCGGAGTTAAGTGGGTTAGCGCTAAAAATTCTCGTTATGGCAGGGCAGCTATGCTGTTCGCGTAGCGTCTCGCAGAGAAGGAAAGAGATTTTTGGACGATTTTACTTTTCGTTACAAAATAGCTGTTTTTTTGTGCCTTTCTGCTTACTAATTAATAAATCTGTCTTCAGAAGTAAAGGCAAAAAAACATTTCATAGACTAAGATTTAGAAGACTGCTTCATCTGACACAGGGTTGCTTCTTTATACTCAAGAACATCCTTAAAAGCTTTGTTTTTAAAGGGTAGTGTCAAGAAAACTATATACAGGTTTTGATTGAACTGAATCCAGGAATTGCAGAACGTCTCTTTGGGTGGAGATAACACACCTGCACGAGCCGCCATTTGGCTAGTTCAACTATTAAGCATCTCCCGAAAAAACGATTCATACGTTCCACATGCTTCGTCTCTACAAGGGTTTCGGGCAACGCATAATTAATTTCTACTAAAGAGTGTCTATTGAAGGTGTTCCTAGTCATCAATTACTGCGTTTTGCAGGGACAATACCGCCTGATGATATCCAGTTAATGTGCGAAGCAATTGACACAATTGTGAGCAGGTTTGTCTTTTCGTCACTCACATCACGGAGTAATTAAGTGCTAAAGTTATCATTGATATTAATTGCAATGTCTGGACTTGCTTGCAGTAACCCTGTCAAAGCAATGAACACCAATCATGTATATACTGCTGAACCAAGTGTCAGAACTGCTTGGGGAAAAGATTTTCTCCTGGCTCAGAATAATTATCAGTCTGAATTGCTGGATTTGATCAACAATGCTAGACAAGAAATAGGTTTGCCACCGTTGCGCTTCTCTAGTAGTCTATCTAGAGCAGCACAGGCTCATGCGGAAGACCTTGTTCAAAATAACTATGTTCTTGGGCATGTAGGATCAGGTGGTTCTTCAGTGAGTGATCGCGCCCAACGAGCAGGATATTCTTCTCGTTTCGTTGGGGAAAATGCGGCTGCTGGCGATAGCACTCCCAACAAAATTTTTGACCAATGGATGAATAGTCGTGGACATCGAGCAAATATGCTCAACTCTGATTACACGGAGGTTGGTATCGGTTATGTTCTTAATGCGTCCGAAACCACTTATAAACACTACTGGGTTCTTGTGTTGGGAAATCCAGACATTTGATGCATTCTCACATAATTGTTCTGCAACTGCTGGTCTGTTTAGTTGGAATTTAAAGTATTAAATCTGACCGATAAGTGTAGGTTTGCGAGATTGGTGCAATAATCCCATGAGATGCGATGGCGTACCCGCGATTTCACTCTCGTGTGCGATCGCTTCCTTTAGTCCGCGAACCGACACGATAACTTGCTTTGTGCCAAACGCTTCCACCGTTGTAAACTATCTACACGACCGTATATGCGTGGGTGTAGAAATGACCAAAATCGAACGGGAATCCATCAATTTCAAACTGCCCAAACCTTTAACAGCAGCACTTCGCAAAGTTGCAGCAGAACGCAACACCACCGCTACAGATTTAGTAATTCAAGGGCTGCATCAAATCCTGGGTTCAGTTCCGGGTATAGAAGACAGTGTAGAAACCCGTCTTGCCCAACTCGAAGCTCAATTAAACCACCTCTCTAACAGTACAGATAAGCGTGTAGACAGTGCTGTAGACAACAGACTTAGCTCGTTAGAGCAGAAACTAGAAGCACAAGCATTACAGTTGGCAAAAATTGAAGGAGTTATAACAACCCTTAGTCAGCAGCGATCTGCCGTAGGCGGCAGCGCTTCGCTATCGCAGCATACAAGTGGCGGTTACAGAAGGCAATCTTTTTCAGATGACTGGGGGTTTGAGACGAAGGTGGGCTTCTAAACCTTTGAACGCTTTTACTGAAGCTTTAGAAGCCTTCAGAACGGCTATGTCTTATCGTTTTTTTGATTGGTTGACCCATAATCGTGACGTATTTGCCGCTTATAAAGCTAGTTTGGGCTACATTTGGGCTTAATTAGCGATCGCAACTGCAATGCCGAATATTCGCGCCATTTTGGAAAGGCGATCGTAAATTAATCTTGGTTTTGCCCTATATAGAGCTTTTTGAAGTATCTGACGATCGCAAAGTTTGATTATTAGAAGAAGTTTCACCTTTTAGCCCAATATTAAAACTCGAAAAGTTCAACTTAAGAATTGCTCAATTGTCTAAATCTTAAATTTTTGCTGTTTTTGCGATCGCTATCCTGATAGGGGTGGTAGTAAATGAGACAATAATCCGATAAAATAATCCTAACTGTGACCTGGTACTACATCTTTAAGGACTATGGCGCGATCGCTCAAAATTAGTCAAAAATCTATTGAAACAGTCAAACAAGCGTCACCATTATCCTGGCTAAGTCCTGAAACAAAGAACCAGGTCATAAACCAAGCGGAAACAAATTTATATGCGCTTGGAGAAAAAATTTGGTCTACAGAAACAGAAGGTTCTCATTTCTTAATAATTGATGGTACGGTACGTCTGCGAGAAGACCGATTTGGCAAACCACTCGCAACCCTCAAATCAGGTGATTGGTTTGGGGGCTTACAAAAACTTCCTTTAAAATATAAAGCTGTTGCCGCTAGTAAAAAAGTTCTAGTTGCGTGTTGGAACATAACAGCTTTAGCGCAAGTTTCCACACTCGAAATTCAAGCATTTTGGCTACAGAATATGATTGCTAGCATAGAAGCTGCAATCACTCTTTACTATAAATCTCCGCAAATCGAGGAATCCATCAATGATTTAGAAGGTAAAGCGGCGATTTTTCACGCGCTCGCTTATTTAAAAACACAACAGGGTGAAGTGGAACAAGCGATCGCCCTTTACCAACAGTCTTTGGAATTAAAGGAAAAAATTGGTGATGTCCAAGGAAAAGCAGCTTCCTTACACCAACTTGCTGGGATTTACGCTCAACAGGGTGAAGTGGAACATGCGATCGCCCTTTACGAGCAATCTTTACAAATTAATCAGCAAATAAATGATTTAAAAGGTAAAGCGACAACTTTGTTGAAATTAGGAAATATTTATGCCCAAAAAGGAGAAATAGGGCAAGCGGTTGCTCTCTACCAGAACTCTTTGGAAATATTTCAACAGATAGGCGATCGCCAAAATGAGGCTATATCTCTCGGTAATTTGGGTAATGCTTATCATTCCCTTGGTCAATACCAGGAGGCAATTGAACTTTATCAAGCATCGTTAGCAATTGCGCGGGAGATAGGCGATCGCCAAAGTGAAGCTATATCTCTCAGTAATTTAGGTGGAGCCTTCGCTCGACCGGGTAAGACCAAAATCCAGGCAGAACTTTACGTTGGCGAAACCTACAAAACCACCCTGGAAACGGAAGTCGAAGTTACCGCATTTGAACCTACCCAACTCCATCCCCTGATTGCAGCCCGATCGCGTCCTGTTCCCCAGCCAAATTTAATTCTTCAGGTGCGAACTCAATGGGATGCAGATATCTCGGCTTGTGCTTTCCACTACCACATCGATAGCTATCAACCGCGTTTGTTATTTGCCGATGGTGTTGATTGCTGTTCCCAGTCTTTACCTGCTGTTTGGGTGGAAAGAACGCGACAATTATTACAAACTACCCTGGAGGAAGCCGCAACTAGCCAAGCAGGGGATTTTCGTTCCCGTCTGGCTTCCCTTGGTCAATACCTTTGGCGATCGCTATTCCCAGAGGAGTTGCAAAGTACCTTTCGTACTATAGCCAGTTTAAATCATCCTTTCACTTTGTTGATAATCGCCGACCATGATGCTTGGTTTCCTTGGGAATTATTCCATGATGGGCAGAAATTTTTAGGCGATCGCTTGATTATTGGGCGGTGGTTTTGGGAGTTAGAAAAGGCACGTCCCTATGAGTTTCCTGTGGGTGCGGTGAATGTTGCCCATTATGCCAGTGTGGAACAACCGGAATTGTGGACTGAGCTTTTGCATTCTTCGGGAGCGCCGCCACCAGTGCCGATGAAAGCTGGTATATTTCATGATATGAGTTTGTTTGAATCAATACGTGGTTTGCATTTAATTCGCTACGGTCAATCCATGGAGGCTGCAAACCTTCAGGATGCACCCGTGCGGGTTGATAGCGATCGCGGGACTGAGGATATTGAGCGGGAATTACAACCAGCCAAGTTGAGTTTGCGTCGCAATCATCCCCTGGTGTCTTTAAGTTATGTGAATGCGGGGCAAATGGAATTGACTGCGTTAGAGCAAACCTGGGCTTCTACCTTTTTGGGAGCGGGTTGTAGTGCCTTTGTTGGTTCTCTCTGGGCTGTAGATTCCTCGGTAGAAGCGGCTTTTATTGGTGCTTTTTATCGCGGTATTTGGGCTGGACAAAGTTTAGGTGTGGCGTTTAATACGGCTCGTCACTTGGCTCAAGCTGCTGTACCGGAATCCGGGGATTGGTTGGCTTATGTATTATTTGGCGACCCAATGGCGCGTCCTTAAAGAAAAGATTGACATTCAAGGAATTTATGCCACATGGTTCATATTTTTCGTCAATATGGCTATGGCTGTAATTATTGCTATGGCTACTGGAACTTTTACTGTGGCTATAGCTAATGCTTGCAATAGCGGATTGGGAGAAAATCGAGTGACTGCGATCGCTATTAGTAGGGATGATTCTGGGGAAGCTCGATTATGGGTAGGTACGGCTTGTGGTTTGAGTTGTTATCGTTATTAATTTTTTTGAAAAGTGAGCAACCTAAAATAGAGCTATCCTATTAATTGATATTTAATCAGTAAAAACTAAGGTTAACAATGGTATCTACTGAGTTAGAGGAACAACTACGCAGACTTAATCGCGTAGATAAACTTCAGGTTATTCAACTTTTGGCTGCCGAGCTAGCAAACGAAGAAAATAATCTGATAAAATCTGGTGCGTCCTACCCCGTTTGGTCTCCCTATGATGCGGTAGACGCAGCCAATATCATGCTAGAGGCTTTAAATGCTGAAACTTCCTTAAATCATGAGTAATCCCGCAAGATATTCTTTTATTTCAACCGATAGCAGTTTGGGGGAAGCAAGCTTCAAGCCATTTTTACCACTGACATTAAATTATAGGGAAAAATCACAGGAAGTTATTGGGCTTTTAGATACGGGAGCGATGGTAAATGTCCTTCCCTATCAAATAGGAGTTGAATTAGGAGCTGTTTGGGAAGAGCAGACAACAATGCTTGAACTATCAGGGAACTTGGCTCAGTTTGAAGCACGAGTGTTAATTTTATCTGTAATTGTAAGTCAATTTACGAGTGCTAGATTGGTATTTGCTTGGACAAAGGCAACTCAGATACCCCTGATACTAGGGCAAGCAAACTTTTTTATGGAATTTGATGTGTGTTTTTATCGTTCCCAAAAGATGTTTGATGTAACCCCTAAAAAATCAGCTTAAAAGGGGTTTGGTATGTTTTGAGAGAAATTTGGAAATGCGATGGCACGGAGCGAATTGCTGGAGGTGATCACGTAAAATTTACCCTACCCGAAGACAACCCCAGGAAAGCGATCGCCTCACATACTCTATTCTTATACCTCCAAGCGTTGATTTTTGTTTGTGCGGGAATATTACATAGGGAAAAATGTAATAATTAAAAACAGATTTTCAGTATCTACTTATATGGAAAACCCCAGTAGCATTTGGATTATCACTGACGATACCTCTCAAATATCCTTTCCCGACGGTAAAAAAGGTGGAAACAATAATGAGCTTGTCCAGCTGGAATCGAGAAGACTAGAGAGAATAGCGCAAGAGAATATAGCGCCAGGAAGAACGCAAGAAAGAATTAATGAGTCACCTTTTTAGTAGTAATTTCAACAGGGGCTAGCCGATGAGCGAAGTAGATATCCTGGGGATTGATTTAGGGACAACCAATTCAGCGATCGCAATCTGGGAACCAGAGACAGGACAAGCCAGAATTTTGTCCAATTCGGAGGGCGAATCCATCACTCCCTCCGTTGTCATGTTGGATACCCAAACCGATCGAACCCTCGTTGGAAAATCAGCCCTAAGTTTTATTAACACCCATCCTGGTCAAGTCATCTACTCCGTCAAACGCTTTATTGGCTGTACTTTTCGTGACCAAAGGGTACACAACGACCAAACCCAAGTTACCTATACCATCGAGGAATTCCAGCGTAGTTGTGCAGTTCGATACCCTCAGCGACAGAGAAAACACTTATCGCATACATATCCCAGCCAAGGGTGAAAAGCGAGAAATTCAAAATATTCCAGAGCAAAACACGGGAAATCCCGACTCTCTAAGGGACTTTATTATTTGGGGAGCCGAGAATTATCAAGCCGAAAACTATGCTGTCATCCTCTGGAATCACGGTACTGGATGGAAAGAAGATGACATTTATGCATTTGCGCGATCGCGTGGTGTTGAAATTCAAGCAAGTCAGGATGAAGTGCGTTCTTTAACCCGAAATAATCGACGGTTATCCCATGCTTTTTTCCTGTCTTCAATTACGGAAGTGCTGCAATTAGAAGATGAAGATTCCCGTGCGATCGCTTTCGACGATTCATCTTTAGATTTCCTCGACAACGCCAAACTTCAACAAGCTTTTCGGGAAGCAGAAGAGAAAACAGGTACAAAGGTTAGTTTAATTGGGATGGATGCCTGTTTAATGAGCATGGTGGAAGTAGCTTACCAACTGCGAGCAAATGCTGATTATATGGTTGCATCCCAGGAGTTAGAACCACTTACAGGTTATCCCTACACAGCAATTTTGGAGAATTTAACCGCCAATGCAGAGATGACACCGGATGCACTAGCAAAGTTAATCGTGCAGGAATACGGACAATATTATGGGGGAGAATCGCGGGGTAGTACGTCTCAAGTTACCCAATCAGCGACAAATTTGATGGTGGTTGAGAAACTGGCTGATGCATTGGGAAAATTGGCAGGTGTTTTGCAGCGATCGCTATCAGAAGAGGATATTTATACTGAGAATGCACTGTATCATGCTCAACGGAAAGCAGTACGTTTTCATGATCAGGATTTCGTGGATTTATATGACTTTTTGAGATTGTTGAGGGATAAATATGCTGGAGATAGTGATGAATTGATTCAGGTTATTGATGAGGTAATTGATTTGATGGTGATGCAAATAGAACCGCAATTAATTTTGGCGAATGTGGGTTTAGGGTTGAGATTTGAGCGGGTTAAGGGTTTGTCGATTTATTCACCAGTGAGAGGGTATTCTCAGTTTTATGAAAGGTCTGATTTTGCGAGTTGTGGATGGGGGGAGTTTATCAGAGTTTTGAACAGCACAGAAAAATAGTCAAGCTATAATTGGGATACTAGACAAGCCGGATAGCGATAATAGCAATGGCAGAATTAACGATTCAAATATCTGATGAACTAGCTCAACGTTTGGAACCTCTGCACAATCGTTTACCTGAATTGCTTTGGCAATTGTTAGACGTTGCTAATTTACCAATAAATTCTCAGTCAAAAGTAAAAACAGAGATTACAGATATTCCCGCAGTTTATCAAGAAGTTCTAGATTTTTTAATCAAGCGTCCAACACCAGAAGAAATTATTGCTTTTAAAGTTTCACCCCAAGCTCAATCGCGATTGTCAGAATTATTAGAAAAAAATCGTTTGGGGACACTGACTTCTATCGAATTAGCGGAGTTAGATATTTACGAGCAATTAGAACATATGATGATTTTATTAAAAGCAAGGGCTTTCAAGCGCGATTAAGAAACATGGCTGATTATATTTCTGTAGAACTGCGTAAGCTTGTAGTAAATAGAGCTTCAAAGCGCTGTGAATATTGCTTAATACATCAGGATTTTTCGATTTATACTCACGAAGTAGACCATATTATTGCAGTAAAACATGGCGGTGAAACCACTGCGGATAATTTGGCACTTTCATGTTTATCTTGTAACCGTCATAAAGGTTCTGATTTTGCTACGATAGACCAAGTTACTAAAGAAATTGTCCCGTTGTTTAATCCCCGTCGTCAGGTTTGGGATGAACATTTTTATCTTGAAGGTGCGAGAATTGAAGGAAAAACTCAGATTGGTCAAGGGACTGCAAGGTTACTTCAATTAAATATTCCTAATCGCGTACTTGAACGACAAGTCTTGATGAGTCAAGGACTGTATCCATAGAGGTAATTACATTGTTGAAATATTTTATTTTGAGATTAGTGTTGGTTAAAAATCTGTAAATTGAGTTCCACAGTTACGACACTTGTAGTTTTGCTTTCCTTGAAAGTAGCCATATTTGCCAATTTGAGTAGAAGTACATTTAGGGCATTTCATCTTTTTAAGAACACCACGCTGCTTGACATCTGCCAAAGTTTTATTAACGGCATACTTCTGAGAAATGGAGTTAATGAGTATTGTTTGATTGTGTTTTTTAGCAACGCACCAAAGGTCACAAATCATGTCAAAACTTCCATCAGAATTGCGAGTCCAACCTATATCACATTCGCCTTCAAGAACGGCAACAATGTCAGTACGAACTCTCATACCGTTATAACCACGAACATCAGCATCTGTTTTCACGGTTATTCCTAAGTCTCGGAGAGTAGCTTTGATAATTTCCGCATCTGTCATTTTGCTACGTAGGGTACTAAAGTGACTACCCTGTCTAATATCTCGCCAATCAACATCTACAGCCTGACAAATTCTGATAAAATCATCTTCAGGAATTTTTAATCTATTCCAAAAGTTTTCTAAATTCTCTACTGAAGTTTTAGCAGCTTTAATCCAACGTTTATCGACTTTTTCCCAACGCCTTCCTTCTATAGCTTGTTCAATTCTTATTAATCCCTCTTCAGAGGCTTGAAGATAAAGAACTTTAGGTTCTTTAGTTTCTAAAATTGCACTGATTATCTCTTCAGGAACAGGCAAACTTACACCAGCAACCCATAGCTGATTTTCCTCATCAAGAATTTCCTCAAATTGCTCAATAGCATCTTCTAGCTTGCCAAATATAAAACTCTTGGTTGCAAGTGAGTAAACTAACAAAGGTTCAAACCCAGCCTCCACTATGGGTTCCGCTAAACTCTCCACCAAGGAAGCAAGCCATAACATTTCTCCCACATCGTCCCCTGTTACCCTCTCACTCAACCTTTGCGCCAACTCCCGCGCTGCCTCATTTGGCTTAGTATAAGCCAACGCTGTCCACTCCTGCGCTTCCCGCAAATCCCGCGCTGCGTCATCATCTGTTAATCGTTGCGCCACATAATCTAGCAAAAACTCCCCCACTTCATCAAATCTTTCCTGCCCAAACTCCACCTTCAATTCCCGCAATAAGAAATTTCGGTCAGCAATATCCATCTCATACATTTCATAACTCACATGCCGACACAACCGCGACAGCAACACATGAGCTACAGCCGTCCAAGGAGCTTCGGGGACAAAATTTGCCCAAATTTGGTAAAGTAAATCGGGTGTAAGTACCAAAGGAAACGCTGCATGACGAGCCAAGTTGCGGTGTGCTTCCCCAAACTGCTGGGCAAACCCTTCAACCCTTTTTTGGGCGATTCGTATTTCCCGCTCCTTGTTTGTGGTAGGCATCAAATAACCTCAACTAACTCCCATTGCAAATAACTGATTCCAAATAAAAGCCACAATTAAAGGGAGTATCCCACTTTTTAGTATGTCATTGCGAGAGCAACGAAGTGAAGCGCGGCAATCCCATCAACTGTTTCGTAGTGAGATATTGTGGGATTGCTTCGTCGTTCCTCCTCGCAATGACTGATTATTCTATGGCTACGAAATAAAAACTGGGATGTACCCCAATTAAACATTATCCCGCAGCCAATTTCTAAAAGCTTGAATTGCTTGGCTGCTACCAACAACTTGACTTTGCTGGACGTATTGATTTACTAACTCAATTATCGGGATATCTGGAAAAGTAGGACTAAAATTTGACTCTACATATTTTCCACCTTGCAAGACGTTAATTTGTAAGCCTTGTTTTCCATATCGCCAAAGTTCTGGTACTCCCAAAATTTGGTAATTATCCAATTGCGTGCGAGAAGTTAAATCAATTTCTATGGCTAAGTCCGGGGGTGGGTCTACACTTAAATTTATGCGATTTTTACCAATAACTGCCGCTTGATTTTGAATGTAAAAACAAGTATCTGGTTCTACCCCCTGATTCATTTTTTCGTTTTTTAGGGTGGTTGAACCTAAAGCATCATAATTAATACTTAGTTCATTCAATAAAATTTTCACCAAATCGCCAATAATTTCTTTGGCTTTTTCATGTTCGGGTAAGGGAACCATAATTTCTAAAAAACCGTGACTATAGGATATTCTGGCAGCGCGATGTTCTCCTAATTCTGCCAAAATATTTTCAAATTGCTGCCAGCTAACGTCCTCAAGTAACAGTTGCTGTCCCGGTTGAATCCTCAATTGTCTTAACTCTAAAAGCATAAAGATTCATCCAATTCTTTTACTACAATATATCGACCCCGCAACACACTAATTGCCGCATTCATCCCCTGGGAACTCATCTCAAACATCGGCACAAAACGGGCAATTTCTCCAGCAGTAGTTTGCTGCCAACATTCACTCGGCATCGGGTTGAGCCAAGCGAAATAGCGTACCGACTGCTGTAACTCCTCAATCCACACTTTAGTATTATCAACCCGTTCCTGGTCAAAATTCCCCCGTGCAGCCCCCGCATCGCTAACAATTAATACTGCCGCTCGTTCGCCAATTTCTTCCAAAACCTGCTTCCAAACTACGCACAACCAGCAAATATTCTTCTACCCCCAACGGCAAGCCATGACGTTGACGGAGGCTGTTAAAAATATCTAGCAGTGGTAGTTGGTCTAGGTTCATGATTGTTGTAAATACCGCAAATGGTCTTCCCACTTCTTCAACAAAACTTCGGGAAAAGGTATTTCTCCCTCTAACTGCTTTAACACCTCATCGTTAGAAAATTGCCGCAACACTGCAAACCAATCCAACAACTCACTGGTACTAACCTTTTTACCAGCTTTCCCCTTCTCCATTTTCTGCCGTAATTCGCTAAAACGACTCACCGCAGTTTCAACTAAACCAGGTTCAGATTCGGGAAAGTGGGACTTGACAATATTAGCTAATTGTAGATAAGGAAACTGAATATAATAAAACAAACAACGCCGTAGAAAAGCATCGGGTAAATCTTTTTCGTCGTTGCTGGTAACAATAACAATAGGTGGGTAATTTGCTTTGACTTCTTCCCCCTTTTCTTCAATGGTAAACTTCTGCTCATCCAACTCTCGCAATAAATCGTTGGGGAAGTCAATATCTGCTTTATCAATCTCATCAATTAAAACCACAGTGCGCTGTTGATTGGTAAAAGCCCGTCCCAATGGTCCCAATTTAATATAATTTTCTAAATTCTCGACTTTGGAATCACTGGCTTTTCCCACGCGAGAAAGTTGAGCATCGTGCAAACGTCCCACCGCATCGTAGGTGTAGAGTCCATCCCTCGCCCTGGTTGTGGATTTAATATACCAAGCTTCGTAGGGTAAACCCAATTCGTGAGCGATCGCCTGCGCTAATGTAGTCTTACCGCATCCCGGTTCGCCTTTGAGCAATAAGGGACGTTTTTCCAGGAAAATAGCGAGATTAACGGCTTTGATGAGTTCGGTTGATGGTAGGTAAGGGGAAAGTCCGTATTCTTGGCAATCCTGGGGTGAAATTGGCTTACCACTATAATATTGCTTACCGTTGGCAGTAAGTACGCTTGCTAAATCAGCCATTTCGCCAATCCTCCTTCCCAACTATGACCGCAAAAATCGCAAATTTCTTCATAAACAAACTCAGGAATCCCGTTTTCCGACTTTTCTAATAATATTTGGGAAGTTAAATCAACATGCATTTGCAGTTTTGGTATTGTCGCCACCCGATCAATATTGCTCCCCGTGAATCAAAAAAGCTGCCGTTTGGTGGTTCTGTATAACTTCTTTGACGACGGGTACTTGGTGTTTGAAGTCAGCATTGAGTATTTCGTGAAAAAGTAACCGAAATTGGATGTTGACAGCATCCTCATTTTGTGATTCTGATGCGGGTTTTGCTTTTCCTTGCACCAGCTTAATAGCTTCCCCGTGGTTGCTAATCAGTGGAGATTGGGGAATTTTTGCTAAATCGTAGTATTTTTGTAGGCTCTGCTCAACGGAAACCGCAAGCGTCCGATTTGTAATCCATTCGTCTTCTGGAACTTGATGCGGGTTAAGTCCTTCTAATATCGCACCTGTAAGTAACCCATGCTTCCCATCTAACTGCTGATAGGCTACTTCGTAGTCACGGGATGCTGCAATTAACATGCGATCGCGTCCCGAACTTTGTTTTTCCAGTTCCGTATCTTTGAAATTGAGCAATTCTCCAGCAAAACAGCAATCTAACCCAGGGGAAACGCACCAAAATGCGCGAAAAACAAAAATAATGGGTACTTAGTTTCTACGTATAAGACTTGAGTTTATAGAATCATATTTAAAATTACATATTTCGGGAAAATTAATAATTAAATATAA
>JAHHIJ010000051.1 GCA_019358985.1 Tolypothrix brevis GSE-NOS-MK-07-07A
TCAAAAATATTTTTGCGACTTTTCCTCAAACCCCTCAAATCTACTCCCCACAACCCTTTTAAGCCACAATAACTAACACACCCTAGAAATCCAGGATTACTAAGAAAGTGATTTTTCAGTCCGTAATAGCTGTATTGCATAAATTTTGGGGCGATCGCGGTTGTCTGATTGCCCAGTCATATGACATTGAGAAGGGAGCAGGCACCAAAAACCCGCATACTTTTTTAAGAGCGTTGGGACCAGAACCTTGGGCTGTGGCTTATGTTGAACCTTGTCGTCGTCCCACTGATGGACGTTATGGTGAAAATCCCAATCGGTTTCAACACTATTATCAGTATCAAGTTCTGATTAAGCCTTCGCCAGATAATATCCAAGAAATTTATCTCGATTCCCTCAGAGCGTTGGGGATTCGTCCAGAAGACCACGATATTCGGTTTGTGGAAGATAATTGGGAAGATGCGACGGTGGGTGCGTGGGGTACTGGCTGGGAAGTTTGGTTAGACGGGATGGAAGTGACCCAGTTTACTTACTTCCAGCAGTGCGGAGGAATTGACTGCCGTCCTGTTTCCATTGAAATTACATACGGTTTGGAACGACTGACGATGTACCTCCAACAAGTGGAGGCATTCACCAAGATTCGTTGGACAGACAATATCACTTATGGAGATGTTCACCTCCAAGGAGAGATTGAGCAATGTGTTTACAATTTTGAAGCCTCTAATCCTGAGATGCTGCTGACACTATTTAATATGTATGAACAGGAAGCTCAACAATTAACGGAGCGAGGACTGGTGTTACCCAGCCTAGATTATGTTATGAAGTGTTCGCACATGTTCAATTTGTTGGATGCAAGAGGCGTGATTTCAGTCACGGAGCGAACTCGCTACATAGCAAGGATTCGGCATTTGGCGCGAAGGGTAGCGCAGCTTTATGTGGAACAAAGAGAGAAACTGGGTTTTCCACTGATTGGAAAATAATCCACGCTCAACATCCACCATCATTTCTGATTGAACTACGTTCAATATCCTCAACGGTCAATTCATCATTGTCCAGAATTCATCTCGACACCGTAGTGTACTCAGTCGGTGTGAGTCTTATGATTGCTTTACAGCAATTTTCAGGTAAATGAACCACATTATTTTTAGCAAGTTGCAAAGTCGCAAAGCCAAGCCAGCGCCGTGCGTATTTCCCCCCCGTTGAGGAGCCAGTGCGTTGCCCAGATCACGAGCGTTGCAGCACCTGGCGTCCGACTGGCGCGGAAAGGAAGAAATACAGAAAACTTGAGTGTGGTCTAAATACATGAAAACTGCTGTAAGCTAAACTTTTGCTTCCAAAGACTTGAGCAATTCGGTATTGACACCTGACTCACGAATTAAAGCAATTTTGCCTGTTCTAGCTATTTCCTTTAAACCAAATTTTTGCAACACTTGCACGATCGCTACCATTTTACCTGGATCGCCCACAACTTCCAAAGTGAGGGAATCTTCTGCCACATCTACGACTCGCGAGCGAAAAATCTGAGATAATTCGATAATTTCTCCACGGTTGCTGCTACTTGCATTTACCTTCAGCAGCATCAATTCGCGCTCTACACAAGGAGTCTCGGTAATGTCTTGCACTTTAAGGACATTCACTAACTTATATAGTTGCTTGGTGAGTTGCTCGATTACCCGATCGTCACCTGGTACAACCATTGTAATCCGCGAGACTCCTCCCTGCTCCGCTGGACCAACGGCAAGGCTTTCAATATTAAAACCGCGACGGGCAAATAAACCAGAAATTCGGGAAAGAACTCCCGCTTCATCTTCTACAAGAACAGAAAGAGTGTGTTTCATCTTCGCGGCTGTTTTGGCTAGGGCGACATTTTTGTAACCTTATACTATAAACTAAGGGCATGTATTTTTTACAGTTATTTTGGAAAAGTTGTGCATAAATCATAATCGTTAACAGGTTGCGATCGCCTTAAAATGGAAATAAGCTGATAAATTGGAGGAAAGTGTGACCACTCAGGTACACTGGCAGCAAAGAGTTGGTAATCAAAGAGACTGGATTTGGCGGGGTAGGCAAATCCGCTACACTTATATTCGGTGTAACGAAAATAACTATTCAGACACACCTTTGATTTTGCTGCATGGATTTGGCGCTTCAATTGGTCATTGGCGACATAATTTAGAAGTGTTAGGCGATCGCCACACAGTATATGCTTTAGATCTGCTGGGTTTTGGCGCTTCTGAAAAAGCTCCTGTAAATTACAGCGTCGAACTTTGGGCAGAACAAGTTTACGACTTTTGGAAAGCATTTATCCGTCAACCAGTGGTATTAATCGGTAATTCCAATGGTTCGCTGATTTCCTTAGCAATCGCTGCGGCTCATCCGGAAATAGTGGAAGGAATCGTGATGATGAGTTTACCCGATCCATCATTAGAGCAAGAAGCGATCCCGGCTTTCCTTAGACCGGTAGTCATGGCAATCAAAAGCCTTGTCGCTTCCCCGCTAATCCTCAAACCGATATTTCACTTTGTTCGTCAACCCGGTATCTTGCGTCGTTGGGCAAGTATTGCTTATGCGAACCCAGAAGCGATCACCGATGAATTAATAGAAATTTTAGCAGGTCCGCCGCAAGACCGGGGTTCTACGCGTGCTTTTAGTGCTTTATTTAAAGCAGCGATAGGTGTTAACTTTAGTCCTAATGTCAAGACACTGTTACCAACCTTAACAATTCCCATGCTGTTAATTTGGGGACAAAAAGACCGATTTGTTCCCCCAGTACTTGCTAATCGATTTACTCAGTACAACGAAAAATTACAACTGTTAAACCTAGAAAATGTAGGTCATTGTCCCCATGACGAATGTCCAGAACGAGTCAATCAAGCTATTTTAGATTGGGTTGAGATATGTAGTAAGCATTTTCGTGCTTTAAAAGCAGAGTAGTAAAGTCTTCCGTGAAGTCAAAAGTCAAAAGCGAAAAAGCTTGAAATACAAGCTTTTTCGCTTTGTTGAATGGTAGCTTTATTTACGCCGAACTGTACTAAGCTGAGACGCACTTAATTTTTTAAGTTGAAAACCTCAGGGCAAGGCTTTCAGGCTCCAAAAAGTACAATTTAGATGCGCGGCAGCTTAGGCTCTGCCTGTCTATTTTCTATTCAGTAACACAAAATTTTAATAGGGGGTATTGCACCTCACTGCAAATGTGGTATTGTATGTTAAGTAGATGCACCCTGATGATCTGGAGAGCCACCCAAGTAGCTCTCCTTTTTTGTTTTTGTGGTTTTGGGAGAAATTGCGTCAGAAGATTTTCAGAAAAATTCAATAGGGGGTATTGCACCTCACTGCAAATGTGGTATTGTATGTTAAGTAGATGCACCCTGATGATCTGGAGAGCCACCCAAGTAGCTCTCCTTTTTCGTTTTTATCCTAAACTTGCCAGCGTTTCAAATAGGCAAGTTATTAATAACTAACAAATTACCACTCTTTGGGTGACGAAGACTTGATATAATCGCCCCTCAAGCGCATAGTAATAGTTGAAGGGATACGAATAATGAATAGCTGGCAGGAAATTACTGGTGGTGTGACAGCACCAAGAGGTTATCGGGCAGCAGGAATTACCGCTGGTTTAAAAGCTTCGGGATTGCCGGATTTGGCTTTGATAGTATCAGATGTAGAAGCGATCGCAGCTGGTGTATTCACCACCAGTCAAGTAAAAGCCGCGTGTGTAGATTATTGTCGTCAACGCTTGCAAGTTCGTCATAGCGCTCGTGCCATTCTCTGCAACGCGGGACAAGCAAATGCGGCAACGGGTAACGAAGGCTGGTTAGATGCTTTAGAATGTGCGATGCTATTAGGGCAAGAGTTAAATATGCCTTCAGAATCGATTCTGCTTGCTTCTACAGGTGTAATCGGTCAAAGAATTAAGATGGAACCTTTGCGGAGTGGGATTCCTAAGCTGGTGGCAGCATTATCTTCAACAGGCTCAAATGCAGCCGCCGGCGCGATTATCACCACCGATTTAGTCACAAAATCAATCGCCTTAGAAACAACTATAGGCGATCGCCCGGTGCGAATTGGTGGCATTGCCAAAGGTTCGGGAATGATTCATCCCAATATGGCAACCATGTTAGCATTTGTTACTTGTGATGCCGCAGTTGCACCTGCTCTGTGGCAACAAATGTTAAGTCGCGCAGCTGATAGAAGCTTTAATTCAATTACCGTGGATGGCGATACTAGCACCAATGATAGCTTGATTGCACTTGCCAACGGTCAATCTCGCACCCCAGCAATTACGGAAATGGGTACAGAAGCGGAAAAATTAGAAGCGATGTTAACAGCAGTATGCCAACATTTAGCGAAAGCGATCGCTCGTGATGGTGAAGGTGCAACTTGCTTAATTGAAGTGCAAGTTACTGGGGCAAGTAATGAACAAGCAGCTAATCAAATCGCCAAAACCATCGTCGGATCATCTTTAGTTAAGTCTGCCATATTTGGACGCGATCCAAACTGGGGACGCATCGCTGCTGCCGCTGGACGTGCAGGTATTCCATTTGAGCAAGAAAACCTCCAAATTAAATTAGGGGATTTTTTGATGATGGAGAATGGTCAACCAATAGCATTTGATCGTACAGCAGCGAGTGCTTATTTAAAACAAGCAGCAGCGAATGCTTCTAAACCACAAGATATGATGGCGACAAATATGAGCAATGATTTGTCAGGCGATCGCAGTACAATTAAACCTCAAAGCCTAGATAATCCCGTGATAATTGCAGTTAGCGTTGGTAATGGACACGGTTCGGGTAAAGCTTGGGGTTGTGATTTGAGTTACGACTATGTGAAAATTAACGCCGAGTATACAACTTAAGAGTAACGAAGCGCACTCCGGTAGCAGAGGAAACAGAGGAAAGATGACTAAAGCAGCAGATATCGCACAGAAGCGTTCACTTACTTTAGCGCCAGATTCTTGGGTAAAATGGGTAACGCAATCCCCCCATGTCTTGGCTATAGAAATCCCAATACGGTTCGGTTAAATATTTTTATTGGACATTTGGGTATGTAGAGACGCTCTTTGTATTGCGTCTCTACAATGATTTTGGGTTCGCTAATTTTCTTATCCGAACCGTATTGAGAGAAATCCTTGCTTCTGAATTTCAATGGATTAATTGGAGAATTTTGATCAGAATCAGAATATGTAACGCGATCGCTTTACTACTGTTGTCAGGAAATCCAGACACGTATGCATCATAACTCAATATATATTGTGGTACGCAAATGTTACATTTTTTTTGGATTTTTCCCTTTCCCCCTCTTCCAATCCCATCCAAAGTAGTGGGAGTGTGGTTACTAGGTATTCGGTAGCTACAGACGGAATGAAAACTACTAAGCTGGTAAATAGCACCTGAAAATACCGGAAGTTAAACAGTGGCACCCAAACGCTATTATTAGCTTCCTTGTCGGCTAACTACCTGTAACCAAATTATGTTTGATGCTTTATCTGACCGTTTAGAAGCTGCCTGGAAGAAACTGCGAGGACAGGACAAGATTTCCCAATCCAACATTCAAGACGCTTTGAAAGAAGTCCGTCGCGCTTTGTTGGAAGCAGATGTCAATCTTCAGGTAGTCAAAGATTTTATTACCGGAGTCGAGGAAAAGGCTCAGGGAGCCGAGGTGACTGCTGGCGTGCGACCTGACCAACAGTTCATTAAAATTGTTTACGATGAGCTGGTGCAAGTAATGGGGGATGTGAATGTTCCCTTAGCACAAGCTGAAAAATCGCCCACCGTTGTGCTGATGGCTGGGTTGCAGGGAACCGGGAAAACCACAGCCACAGCTAAGTTAGCTTTACATTTACGTAAATTAGAA
The DNA here is from genome assembly GCA_019358985.1 of Tolypothrix brevis GSE-NOS-MK-07-07A. Lineage (GTDB taxonomy): Bacteria > Cyanobacteriota > Cyanobacteriia > Cyanobacteriales > Nostocaceae > Hassallia > Hassallia brevis. Next base: position 5,851 of record JAHHIJ010000051.1, read on the forward strand.
CGCAGCTGCTTAATGGTGGCAACAGACGTGTATCGTCCAGCAGCTATTGACCAGTTGGTAACACTGGGTAAGCAAATTGACGTGCCAGTCTTTTCCCTTGGAACCGATGCTGACCCTGTAGAAATTGCCCGTCAAGGTATCGAGCGCGGTCGAGCCGAAGGTTTTGATACAGTAATTATCGATACTGCGGGGCGCTTGCAAATCGATGAAGAAATGATGGGAGAGTTAGCCCGGATCAAAGAAGTAGTCCAACCGCACGAAACGCTCTTGGTGGTGGACTCAATGACCGGTCAAGAAGCGGCAAATCTCACCCGCACCTTCCACGAGCAAATCGGCATTACTGGAGCCATTCTCACCAAACTTGATGGCGATAGTCGTGGTGGTGCAGCTTTATCAGTGCGGCAAATTTCCGGGGCACCGATTAAGTTTGTCGGTGTGGGTGAAAAAGTCGAGGCTCTCCAACCATTTTATCCTGAGCGGATGGCATCGCGAATTCTAGGAATGGGCGATGTTCTGACGCTGGTAGAAAAGGCTCAAGAAGAAATCGACTTGGCAGATGCCGAGAAAATGCAGGAGAAAATCTTATCGGCAAAGTTCGATTTTACCGACTTTCTCAAACAGCTGCGCCTGCTGAAAAATATGGGATCGCTGGGTGGTATCATGAAGATGATTCCGGGGATGAACAAGCTATCAGACGATCAGCTAAAGCACGGAGAAACACAACTCAAGCGTTGTGAAGCAATGATTAACTCAATGACCAAACAGGAACGCCACGATCCTGATTTGTTGGCAAGTTCTCCCAGCCGACGTCGGCGAATTGCCGGTGGTTCTGGTTATAGAGAACCCGATGTGAGTAAGTTGGTAGCTGATTTCCAAAAAATGCGATCGCTTATGCAGCAAATGGGTCAAGGTGGCGGTATGCAAGGGTTTCCCGGTATGTTCGGCGGGGGGGTGGGCAACCCCTACCCAGCAGGGAATCGTCCTCCAGCCCCAGGATGGCGAGGTTATACTGGCGGTGCAGATGCTAAAAAGAAAAAGAAGGATAAAAAGAAAAAAGGCTTTGGTAATCTTTAGGGCATCCGGCATCGGGCAATGGGGGACAGGGGGAAATTACACATGTCCATTGACTTTGGACTATTGACTACTGACTTTGGACTCTGGACTCATGGCAGTTAATGCTAGGCTAGTGCTAAAATTAGCATTCCAGCATCAACAAGCTAGAAACTGATAGGTCACGCATAGGAGAATATTTTCTCAATCATGATTAAACTGCGCTTGAAGCGATACGGAAAAAAGCGGGAAGTAAGTTACCGTATTGTCGCTATGAACAGCCTCGCTCGCCGCGATGGTCGTCCCCTAGAAGAACTTGGATTCTATAACCCCAGAACCGATGAAGTGCGACTCGATGTTGACGGTATCGTGAAGCGACTGCAACAAGGCGCTCAACCAACTGACACCGTGCGTAGCATCTTACAAAAAGCTAATGTTTTTGAACAGCTCAGTGCAAAAGCCGCATCATAACGACGAAACAAAATCGAAGACAGCCAGTCCTGACTACGTTAGGCTGGTAAAGTTTTTAGTGCAGCCGTTTTTGGAATCTCCGCAGTCTTTGAGCGTCGATTGTGAAATTTCTCACATCCTCAAACGAATTTGGATTCGCATAGCCTTTGACAGTTCAGATAAAGGAAAAGTGTTTGGTCGTGGAGGACGCAATATCCAGGCAATTCGCACGGTTATTGCCGCAGCCGCCGAAACATCTGGACAATCAGTATACCTAGATATCTACGGCAGTAATGCCCAGGGTCGAGAAGGTATGTCTTTTGATGAAGACTCCGAAGAGCGATTACCAGCACCAAAATCGAGACCAAGAGAAGGAAACGACTCACGACCTATTGTTAAACCCCGCGTCCGCAGTAGTTTCAACTAAAAAGTAAATTACCGAAAAATTGGGTTTAAAGCCCCGTCCTTCTAGGACGGCTTTCTGATAAAATAGTGTGGACAGGCAGGGCATTGTTTGTTGGGCGAGATAGTGTAAGACGGGCTAGGGACTGCAACTGTTGTTTGAACCCAGAATCCCCGCACTTTTAGGGCGGGGAGTATGTCAATGAGTGTCTACGGTTTCAAAGAAGTCTGGAGAATCGTCTTCAATAAGCCTGCTATCCTCCGGGAAACGCCTTTATGCGGGTTTATTGAAGAATTTTGAGATTTGGCACTTACGGTACAAGATGGGGATAAGCCGTAACAATTGTTTTGAGTTTTCCGCTCCTAAGAATTACTTGTGGCAAAGTCAAACAGGAAATGACTGCATCTACTTTTGACATTTATCCCCAAAATTATATTTAAGGTCGTGTGGCAAGCCACATGACCTTAAATTAAACCGTTTTTGGAAAGCTATCTGCATACACAAAATCCTTATTTCCCGCCACTAAACGGAGTGCCGTCAGAAGGGCAGGGCTGTTTCATTCTTAAAAGGAAAATAGTAATAGGATCGTATCGGCTGTTGCTAAAAACAAGCTTATTCGGCTAGAATTATATTACGCACGCGAAGGAAATCCCCAAATGATTTCTACATCAAAGAATTTACAAGCTGTGGACTCATGGCAACAAGTGCTGGCACCATATAATGTTGGCTACAGAGTCAAATTGCTATCACAACTTCTCACACGCAGGTTTACCGAGCGGTTAGAACCCTTTGGACTAACGCCATTTCACTGGTTGGTTTTATGCTGTTTGTGGCAAGAAGACGGTTTACCTACTTCCTGCATTGGTGATAAATTGCAACAAGTGGGAGGCACCTTAACGGGAGTACTCGATCGCATGGAAGAACGCGATTTAATTCGTCGGGAACGCGATTCGTCCGATCGCCGCATTTGGCGGATTTGGCTGACAGATGCTGGCAAACAACTGGAAACCGTCTTACCTCCAATTGCAGCGGATTTGCGTGAAGAAGCGATGTGTGGCATTTCCCACTCTGAACGCGAGCAGTTTTCCCAAGTTCTCAATCGAGCGATCGCTAATCTGTCTTAAGAAGATACCATAATCACCCGATTGACTGAAGCAGTGTTCATATTTGTTTGCCAAAATATTACGTGTGCTAAGGAAATGACAGATAATATTACGCCTTCTAAATAAAATTTTGTTAATTAGATCATCTATCGGGGGACTTAAGAATTCTGGAACGCACTAATACAACTTTAAATGAACGTAACGGACACTCTTCAGCAGTTTTAGACAAAGAGCTAATTGTGGACTTAGAAACATTGGAAGCTCGTACCAAAGAGAAATCTGCACCAGTCGAAACGCCAGAGACGGCAAAAGAAGAGACAAAGAGCGCAAGCTGATTACAACCGTTACAATACTTTATTTCAACAAGGTGCGATCGCTCGCCAGCAACTTGAAACGGCAAGAGCATCTTATGATGTGAATGTAGCGCAAAAGAATGCGGCAATTCAGGGAGTTCAACAAGCACAAGCGCGGTTAGCCTCTGCCAGAGTTGGTGTAGCCAAAGCGCAGTCTCAATTAGCACAAGCCCAAGAAGGTGTAACTAGCGCTCAAGCAAAACTAGCAGCATCCAAAGGAGGACTGCAACAAGCTACCGCCGGTGGACAGCAAACAGCGGTGAATCGCGGACAGTACGAAGCGGCAAGAGCGTCAATTTCTCAAGCGGAAGCGACATTAAAAGACGCGCAATTGCAGTTATCTTACACCAACATTACCGCGCCAGCAGCCGGACGTGTCGGTAGAAAAAACGTTGAAGTTGGTAATCGCGTGCAAGTAGGAACACCGATGATGGCGATCGTGAATAACGATTCCTGGGTAGTTGCTAACTTCAAAGAAACCCAGTTGGAAAAAATGAAGCCAGGAAAACCAGTAGAAATCAAACTGGATTCATTTCCTCATCACACCTTTAAAGGTCGTGTTGAAAGTCTTTCGCCAGCTTCCGGCGCTTAGTTTGCCTTATTGCCACCAGATAACGCTACAGGTAACTTTACCAAAATTGTGCAACGCATTCCTGTGAAAGTTGTTTTTGACCAACAAAGCATTAAAGGTTACGAAGCACGGATTACACCTGGGATGTCTGCGGAAGTTGCCGTAGAAGTCAAATAAAGTATAAAGGATGAAATTACCCCACCCATAAAAGAATGTAGAGACGTAGCAGTGCTACGTCTCTTGGGATTAGGTAACGCATAATTAATTTCCACTTTTGCGTGTCTAATACAAAAGATGAATGAAAACATCTTTCCACCTACCGAGAGGCGTTTGCAGTCAAGTTAGGTGATATTTTGGGAAAGCGTATTGGTATAAACTAAAGTTTTAATGAACACACAAACAACGGAGAAAAATTTGAGAATCCCGGCATTTAGGTCAAGGAACTACCGTTTATTCTTTATCGGACAAGGGATATCTTTAATTGGCTCGTGGATGACGCAATTAGCCACAATTTGGTTAGTTTATAGCTTAACAAATTCACCTTTAATGCTAGGGATTGTGGGATTTACCAGTCAAATTCCTAGCTTTTTTCTCGGTCCCTTTGGCGGGGTATTTGTGGATCGTTTTTCTCGCCATCGGACGTTAATTGGTACACAAATATTGGCGATGGTTCAGTCATTAACGCTTGCAGTGTTGGCATTAACTGGCGTAATTCAGGTTTGGCACATCATTGCCTTAAGTTTGATGCAAGGATTTATTAATGCTGTAGATGCGCCGGCGCGACAAGCATTTGTGCCAGAATTAATTGAAAAAAGAGACGATTTAGCGAATGCGATCGCTATCAACTCCACAATGTTCAATGGTGCGCGATTAATTGGTCCAGCGATCGGCGGTTTATTAATTGCTCAAGTCGGTGCAGCTTACTGTTTTTTAATTGATGGTGTTAGCTATATCGCCGTAATTGCTGCTTTGTTGGCGATGAATATTAAGTCAAATAAATACCAAGTCAGTAGTGCCAATCCCATACAACAAATCAAAGATGGATTTGATTATGCTTTTGGCTTTCCGCCAATTCGAGCAATATTAATGTTATCAGCCTTAGTCAGTTTTCTGGGAATGCAATATACAATTATTGTGCCAATTTTTGCCGAAAAAATCTTGCAAGGTGGTGCAGAAACACTGGGCTTTTTGATGGCTGCGTCAGGAGTCGGCGCGTTATTTGGTGGAATTTATCTGGCTACAAGGCAAACAGTAGTAGGATTGGGTAGATTAATTGCCTTTGGTCCGACAATTTTAGGATGTGGACTGATTGCTTTTTCTCTATCGCGATTTTTGCCACTTTCTTTATTCTCATTATTGTTTGTCGGCTTAGGAACAATTCTCCAAATAGCTGCGGGTAACACAGTTTTACAAACAATTGTAGATGATGACAAACGCGGACGAATCATGAGTTTATATACAATGTCTTTTTTGGGTACAATACCTTTTGGTAACTTATTGGCAGGTTTTTTAGCAAATCATATCGGCGCTACGAATACATTAATTATTGATGGGATAGCTTGTATTTTGGGGTCTATATTTTTTATGAGACAGTTACCTGCTTTAAGGCGATCGATTCGCCCAATTTATGAGCAAAAGGGGATATTAAACAGTGAGAAAGCTTAAGAAATAATAACCGCAGATGGACGCAGATGAACACAGATAAAAGGCATCTGCGTTGTGCGATCGCTACAATATATGAAGATGTAGTTTTGCCAGAGATGAATTGATAAGTAATATCATGTCTGTTTAATTAACCTAATAAAAAAATCCTAAATCCTTGTAGAGACGTAGCAGTGCTACGTCTCTAGATCATATGTAATCCACCGGACATGATATAACTCATCCCATTAAGATGACGTTATCAAGTACATGAATTACACCGTTGTCTGCTTCGATATCCGCTGCAATCACTGTGGCATTCTTCACTTCAAAGTTATTAGATATATTAATTCGGATTTCCGAACCTTCGACTGAAGTTAGAGAACGAACGTTTACCAAATCCGCTTTCATCAACTTTCCGGAAACGACGTGATATTTAAGAATGCGTGCAAGTTGGGGAGGATTTTGGACGAGAGTGTGAACGGTTCCGGGGGGAAGTTTGGCAAAAGCATCATCGGTAGGTGCAAAAACGGTGAATGGACCAGGACTTTTCAAAACTTCAACCAATCCCGCAGCTTTCACGGCAGCTACAAGGGTGGTAAATCCATCCGCACTTACAGCAATATCAACTATATCAGCCATTTTATTTATCCTCCGTAATTTTACCGATAATTTTGGCTTTGAACATCGCGCAATCTCGCTTCTGGACGCTGGAAACGGTCTAACTGAGACTCAAAAAATTGGCGATTTGCCTGTTTATGTTCTGGGTTGGGGTCATCTAACGGATAAAGTAATGCTTGACGTAATGCTTGAATTACGGCTGATGTGACGCAATACATGGAACGCTGAAAGGTAATTCCTAACTGAATCAGGGTGTCATCTTCACCGCGACAGTGTTGTTGATAATATTCCACCAAGTAATCAGGCAAGAAATGTAGCATATCTTGCATCAAAAGCGTGGGTGGAATACCAGCTGTCCCGACTGGGAAGACATCTGCGTAAAGAATGCCGAAGTGAAAATCTTTTTGGTCTTCAGGTACTTGCTTTGCTTGAGCGTTATAAGATTTAGTACCTCTAAAAGGTGCAGTCCGATAAAATACCGCTTCTACGTAAGGGAGAGCGGCTTCATACAACCAGGTAAAGCCTTTGGATTTAGGGATAATTTCGTAGCATTCACCGTCAATATATGCATGATGATAAATTGGGCGTCCGGCGATCGCAAAAATCCCATTCACCAAAAAATTCATCGCTTCCGGTACACTTGTTATTTTACCTTCATCGTAAAGGTCTGACATCTCAAAAAATACCGGCGCCATCACTTCCCAAAATAAGCCGAGGTTGGAGTAATAAGATAGTTGCCGCACTTGCTCAAGGAACATATCCGGAAACATTTTATATATTCCCAACATGACCGGATTGTTTTTGAAATAAGCTTTAATTGCGCGATCGCACGAAGCTTTATACTCGTCGGTATCTAAATATGGATCAAATTGTCCACCCATACCGCGATGCCAAAGCATCGCTTGCATACAAGCTTCGGCAAATTCCATATTGATGCGATCGTGCCAAAGGTGGTGTAATAATTTAGGTAGCTTTTTATTTAGTTCACCCTTTTCCATAAACTCCAGTAACTCAGGATGCGCTGTAGCTTCTCCACGCCAAATGCGAATATCGGCGTCATCACCTGCATAATGATTGTGTAGTTCCAAATACTCTTTGGGCAAAAAGTATTTGAAGAAGGGCAAAGGTTCGAGAAAAACTCGTTCGGCAATATAAAGTAAGTCGCGCCAGTAAAAGTCCATCGGCACAGCATACGCTTTATATATGCCGATGATTTGCATCAAGTTTTCTGGTGTATCTGGAAGCATGGCGCCACCGGCTTCTAAGCGGTGAATTATTTCGGAAAATTGATGTTGAGAGGGGGGAAGTTTGTTTAGGGTTTGGATCATGATTTTATCTCACGCAAAGGCGGACTCGTAGCAAAGGAAGAAGTAAAAGAACAAAAGTTACCACAAAGCCAACAGACGTAGCAGTGCTACGTCTCTACATTTTGAAATGTTGTCTTTCAAGGTTATGGGCGATGTTAGTTACGGTGGGAATGGCTGATACCATTGTTGTGACTGTTTGTTCACTCCAACGGACAAGCCAAGCGGGTTGTATTCCCAGGATGAAAATCAAAGTTGCTAAAATGAGTGCGGGTATTCTTTCGCTAATTTGAACTTTGGGGAAATTAGCGATCGCATTATCCAGTTTGCCAAAACAAGTCCGATTGAGCAAGATGACAAAGTATACTGCTGTTAAACCGGTTCCCACGACACATAACAAAGTCGGGATGGGAAACTCTGCATAACTGCCTTGAAATACGAGAAATTCGGCGATAAATCCAGCCATACCGGGAATTCCCGCACTTGCCATTCCGCTGAGAATTAATAACGCGCTGATGCTTGGTAATCCGCGAATCGGGTTTAGGAGTCCATTTAGGACATTTAAATCACGGGTGCCGATTTTCTCTTCAATTATGCCGACCAAATTAAACAAAATCGCCAAAATCAAACCGTGGGCGACCATTTGGGAAACGGCACCAACTACACTTAATGATGTGTGCGCTGCACCACCTAACAAAACGTAGCCCATGTGACCGATTGAACTATAAGCAACCATCCGCTTGATGTCTTTTTGAGCGATCGCTGCTGCTGCTCCATAAAGTACACTGACAGTTGCCCAAATCGCTAACCAAGGTGCCAATGTTGCCCAAGCTTCGGGAAAAAGTCCTAAACCAAATCGGAAAATACCGTAAGTACCAAGTTTTGCCAACACTCCCCCTAACAGCATAGCTACAGGTGCCGAAGCTGCAACATAAGTATCAGGTAGCCAAGTGTGCAATGGGACGAGGGGAATTTTGATGCCAAATCCAATTAATAGCAGACTTAGCAGAACTATTTGCAATCCCAAGGGCAACATTTGTCCCATCAAGGATTCGTAAGCAAAGCTGGTAGCATGAGTTAACCAAACTAAACCCAAGAAAGCTGCTAAAATCAAGATTCCGGAAAGAGCGGTGTAAAGCAAAAATTTTGTTGCTGCATAACTGCGCTTGTCACCTCCCCAAATGGAAATTAATAAATAAAAGGGGACTAATTCCAGTTCGTAAAATAAAAAGAACAGCAGTAAGTTTTGAGCGACAAATGCACCCGCAACCCCACCACTAATTAACAGAATCATGGAGTAAAATAATCGCGGACGCTCGGTATTGTCGTGGCTGCTGTAAATGGCAATCCAAGTAATTAAGCTATTTAAGGCAACCATTACCAAGGAAATACCATCTACTCCGAGTTGGTAATTTAATCCTAATGTTTCAATCCAAGGTAGGTATTCTTTAAGTTGGAATCCTGGCTGATGAATATCAAATTGAGCCATTACCCAGAATGTCCACAACAGCATTGCTCCTGTAATTAGCAATGCGCTCAAGCGAATTTGCCGCGAGGAAACGTTTTTCGGCAGACATCCGATAATAGCTGCACTGAGTATTGGTATCCAAATTAATGTACTTAGCATAGGAGGAGGAGGGGGGAGTGGGAGGGGGAAGGGACGGAAAAAATCTTTCTTTATCCAGAACCCTTTGTAGAGAAGCGATTTATCGCGTCTTCTGGATGTTTATCGCGTCTTCTGGATGTTTATTATTGCAAGAAATCTATTGTGATATTAAAGTTTGAACAATTTGCTTTAAGTCAGGTACAAATGAGAGGATGACAAAAAGGGCGATCGCACCGATACAGATGGTGATAGTTAAGGCATAAGATTGAGTTTTGCCTGAGTTGCCATATTTGAGGACTTCACCACCGAATATTGAAGCAAGTCCGACAAGATTTACTAATCCATCGATGAGATAGCGATCGCCCCAATCAACAATGCGGGAAAATATATCTACACCACCCACAACACTGGAGCGATATAAGTTTGGTGTATAAAAATCGTAGGCGAATAAATCTTGCAAGCCTTTCCAGGGCAAGCGAATCGGTTTTGCTATGGAGTTAGTTAAGTATATAATTCCACCAATACTTAAACCAAAGATGCTAGACCAAGTAAGCAGCAATGCGACATCTTGATTCAATGTTGCCCATTCCGGGAGAAGAGACAAACTTTGGAGAATCATCGGGATATGAAGTGTGAAGCCTGCTAACGCTGTCATGGGGAGGATTACAGCCCACAGAGGTTCAGGCGATCGCTGGGTCATTTGTTTCGGTGCGTTACCAAAAATCAGACCGAATACGCGAACTAAGCTAAATGCCGTCAAAGTGTTAATTAGCAGTACCAGCCCTACTAATAAAGGTTGAGTGTTCCACAACCCATCTGCTAGTTTCAAGATTGCCCAGAATCCACCAAGGGGAGGCATTGCAATTAGCCCCAACATACCAACAATAAAGGAAAGTCCAGTTACGGGACGACGCTTCCAAAGCCCCCCTAATTGAGTTACATCTTGAGTTATGCAGTTGAGAATAATTGAACCGCTACTAGCTACTAAGGTTGCCATTGCTACGGCATGAGCTAGTACAATCAACAGAGCCGCTTCGATTTGCTGAGAACCAACAGCAATGAAGACAAGACCCATGTAAGCGCTGACAAGATATGAGAGAGTACGTTTAATATCAATTTGGGCGATCGCAATCAATATCCCACCAATCGCAGTAATTCCACCGATAGCGATCGTCATTGTCATTGCCCACGGAGAAAGTTCCAGTACAGGCTCTAGCTTGACCAGTATCCAAGCTCCAGTCGCCACTACCACAGAATTCCGCAATATTGTACTAGGAATCGGACCTTCCATCGCCTCATCTAACCATAGATGCAACGGAAACTGAGCGCATTTACCCATCGGTCCTGCAATCAGTGCTAAACTTACCAACGCTGCTACTTTTGGGTCAACTTGAGCCGTTTCTGCCCACTGCGCTAACTCCCGAAAATCCCAAGTACCAGCTAAGGGATAAAGTGCTAATACACCCATCAACAGAAATAAGTCACCTACGCGTTTGGTGAGGAATGCATCCCGCGCTCCTGTAACCACCAAAGATTGATTGAACCAGAAACCAATCAGCAAGTAAGTTCCTAAAGTCAGGATTTCTAGAACCATGTAGCTGAAGAATAGGGAATTGCACAGAACTAAGCTACACATCCCCGCTTCAAACATTGCCAGTAAAACATAGAAGCGTGCCCAACCCCAATCCATCTCCAGATAACCGATCGCATAAAATTGTGCGAGCAAGTTCAACCCTGTAACCAAAATGCAGGCTCCCAAGCTGAGAGATGAGATTTCTAAGGGAATTGTTAAATTTAAACCGGCAACTTGTAGCCAAGAGATAAACTCATATTGAGCAGGTTGGTTCCATAGTTCAGAAAATGCCAAAACACTGTGTAAAAAGGCGATTAAAGTCACGATTAAGTTGAAATATCCTGCCGGTCTAGGTCCAGTGCGACGGGTAATCGACGGAAACCAGAGCGCCGACAAAACCATGCCAACTAATGCATAGCACGGTATTAACCAAACAGTTTGAGTAAGAAGTTGAGCCATCCGTTCTATCCTGAGACGATAACACTAATTAAATAGACTTATACTTATTCTTATCATCTTATGCATAAACAATAATCTATATCTATGAAAGTAGCTTACCGTTTAAGTGCGAAGAACGTAAGAGCTAAATCATCAATAAATTCTTGGTAGTGGTGCGAGACTTATCTATGGTTATCTGATTTATTAAAATGTGACTTTTGTCAAGCTGTCAATCAAAACATTGCAACCCTCGTAGAGACGTTCCGCCGGAACGTCTTTACAATAGACATCTCCAGAAATTAATTATGCTTTGCCTGAAACCCTCGTAAAGACGTTCCGCCGGAACGTCTCTACAATATATGTGATTTGTTGGACATGGTATAACAACTAACCACCAACTAATCCAACATTTGCGCGTCAATTCCCAAAGCGTTGAGTTGTTCAGGGGAAAGCGATCGCAACTTCTCAACAATTCTCTCTCGCTTGTGTCGCTCAACTTCAGCTCGTTCCTCTCCTGTTAACAATAAATTCCCTTGTGCATCCCACCACCGCAACCAAGGTAATTCTGCATTTTGATACCGTCCTTGCCAAATTCCCAACTCTACCCCCATTGGGGTAATGGGATAATGTCCCCGTTCATTTGGTTGCAGAATTTGATAAGTATTATCTACGAGATGATAAACTTCAACTTGTTCTTTTAACACTTCATAAATCGCGTAATAAGGTACGCGAATCGCTTGTTCGTAAACCCAAAACTTACCAACCTCTCCCTGTGAAGGTGGCGTTTTATCGCGTTCTTCCCTACCATCCCCTGATACAAATTCAATCACGATTAACGGTGCTACGTACTCCTTCCACAGCACGTAAGAACGCCGTATTTTCCCTTCGAGAGTCGGTGGTACATTGGGTACATAAAACCAGTCTGGAGATAAAGCACCTTTTTCTGGCGGATCTGTCAAGCGCCAGTAAATACCTAAATCTTGTCCGATACAATATTGACTATCGGGATGAAGTTGCTCTAAAACAGGTGTAATCGAGTCTGTTAGTAAGATACTTTGGGGATGCTCTTGCCAGTTTTTCACAAATGTACCATCTGACTCAGGTAACTGGGTATGATCAGGTAAGGTGAATGTTGATAGGGAAGTCATAATCGACAACCAAATGTATATCTAAATTCTATTTTAACGCTGGGACTGGGGATTAGGGATTAGGGATTAGGAAAATGCCCAATGCCCATTATAAATTACTTGGTGCGGGGTGCGGGATAGGGAAACAAAGCTTGAAATGCAGATTGGCGATCGCTAACCGATTCTGGAGCATAATCCCAAAGGCTTTCGTAGTAAAAGAAAGCTACACCCAAACCACGTTGTTGAACTGCTCGCACTTGCGATTGAATTTGTCCGATGGGAACTCGGCGATTTCTCAACCCTGTCATAATACCAATTCCGGTGGGAATTATCTTTTGTGTTTCCTGAATTTCTGGACGAGTAATTTTTGCGATAAAACTTGACAAATCCTGGCGATAAACTTGCATAATTAGTTCGTCTACAATATTCAGCCTTACCCAACCGAGCCAATCTTGCAAATGTAACTTATATGCAAAGTCGTAATAATTGGGGGAAACAGAGAAAATCGCGTTCGGTTTTCTTGCTTTCACAGCTTGATTGAGTTGTATCATGAATACTGTGATTTTATCTGCCCGCCAGCGCACCCATGCTTCATCTTTAAAATTCGTTGGGGGGTTATTTTTAGTCTCTTTAGTATATAACGCCACTGTATATTTATCGTAGCCAAATTCATTAGGCAAACTCATGTGGTCGTCAAATTGAATTCCATCAACATCGTATTGAGTGACAATTTCTAACACGAGGTTGGTGATAAATTCTTGCACTTCTGGAAGAAAGGGATTCAGCCAAACAACTTCACCGGCAACACTAATTGAAGTTTCGCTACCATCCCGCTTTTGCGTCAGCCAATTAGGACGATTTAATGCTAGTTCTGAAGTTGGGGGAGCCATGAAACCAAATTCAAACCAGGGAATTGCCAGTAACCCTTGACGATGAGCTTGAGCAATTACATCTGCAAGAATATCTTGCCCCTCGGAACCTCGATCAAAGAAGGGAATACCGATTTTTTTGGCTACGGCGCTGGGATATGATGTATATCCAGAATTCCACACTACAGGATAAATTGTGTTGAAGTTGAGCCGCCTTAATTGACTCATTGCATTCTGCACTTTTGCTCGATTTTTAAGGATGTGAAAATCATTACTAGTCAGCCAAACTCCCCGAACTTCCTGACGGGGTTGTTGAGCGTAGACGCGGAGCGACTTGTCGTCAGACATCCCTTGCAGGCTATTTATCTGAGATACCGCAAGAAATGATACTAAAAATAAGAGTGGTAGCAAAGATTGAATCGAACGCTGCCAACCTTGAGGAATTAAAGGTAATTTCATCGGTTTGAATGATAAGTTAATTACTTCAACAGGCGATCGCCTGTTTTTTAATGGAGATAAGCGCGGTAATTCTGATAATTTTGACTCAGAACTCCGTGTGTGTATCCATACCACTTTTCAATTCATCCGTAAATAGCTAATTCCAAGTCGCTAGACTACAGTTAAAAGTTCCAGATCAAACTAAAGTTCTCAATTAAAATACTGATGTAATTAATTTTTGAAGTAAAATAATATACAATTATTTAAAATCTACATCGCTAATTCTGTGCGATCGCTTACAGCTTACCAGTAGAAAACTGAAAATTCATAGCTTTTTATCCTCTAAATAAATATTTTGAAGATTTTTTTGATTGAAATCATCACTACGAAATTGAAAGCGAAAAACTACCTTGCGATCGCCTGGGTTATCGTGAGTTTTATCAGCTTCTATTTCTCCACGACCGGCGGCTAATATTTTTTTGCTTAAAGGTAATTTGGTAGGAAAATTCATTTCCGAGAAAATGTACCGATAAACTGAAGCCGAACGCAGTAAGCTAAGTTCTAAATTAATTTTGTCTTCTCCTTCTGAGCTTGTGTGACCCTCTATAACTACGCGGCTAACTTCTTTTTGAAATTCAGGTTTGGAGAAAATCAACCCGCTGTAAACCGGAATAAATCCGCGCAAAAAGTCTTTACCTTCGGGTTTCAATTCGGTACTTCCCTTCGCAAACAAAATCGATTCTTGGATACTTACATCTCCTGTTTCTGGGTTAACTTTGACATTAATATTGTTACTTTTCATTTGTCCGACAACATTGCCAATTACCACTCTTTTTGGTGCATCTTTCTCTGCTAACTGAAGTAGCGCAGTGATAAAAAGTAGCATAAAAAACATTAGCAAACCTGACATCAAATCGCCAATAGATAAATAGATACTAGAATCATCATCCTCCGCAATTTCTGATTCCAAAAAATCGCCTTTTGTGAAATCATTCATGATGGTTACTCCCGTTACCTATAGTCAACTCACTCCGTCTCTTGGCTTCATCTTGAAAAACGCTATTCAAAGTAGTCACTACCGTAGCTAAACCATCGCGTTGTTTGCCTAGTGTTCCTTCCAGTAAGTTATTTTGTTGTATAAAGAATGCCTGTAAATTCCCTTGATATTGTTCTCGGAATTGTGTTAAATCCTCTTGCACCGTTTGACGAGTTGCTGTGAGCGTCTGATCGATATTTCCTAATGTGGCAAGAAGATTCTCTTGACTACGATTCATCAGTTGGCAAGCTTGATTCCCGACTGTTTCCAGAGTGCTAGTCTGCTGCTCAAAGGCTGTATTTGCTTGTGCGAGAATGTGGATAATTCCAGTCCGAGTAGCTTGAAACATTTGCTTTTCTACATCTGCTCGTTTTTGCAACGCTGTTTCAAGTTCTTCTCTAATTCCTCGGAATGTATCAGCCGCATTTTCTGCACTTGCTTCAAAAGCACTTTGTTGAGATGTCATTCCTTGAATACTTTGCTCGATAGCTCGATTAATATCGTGAGCGGTTTGTTCTAAAACACCTTTTGTATCTGTTTGAAATTGACTCAAAGTTTGTTTGAGATTATTAGCAAAATCTTGCAGGCTAACTAAAGTCTCTTTTTGAAAGTTTTGAATTGTGAGGATAGAACTTGCCAAACTTTGCGAAATATTGCCTAGTTCGTTGTGCAGAGTTAGTACAGCATTAGAAGCATCCTTAGTTAACTTTGCACTTTCATCTAAGCGAGTAGCAATAGGTTCGAGTACCTCAATTCGCAAATCTTTAATAAGTTCTTCTAAAACTCTTTGTCCTTGATTTTGTTGAAGTTCTCTAAGTTTTTGCTGCTCTTGAAAGATATTTTGCAGCGCTGGTAACATAAGCGATCGCATCTGCTTTCCTACAGCTTCCCCAATAGCTTCAGCACTTAAGTTTACCCCTGTAAACTTGTCTGCTATAAGGTTAAGAACTTGTGCTATTTCACGGTTAGCGTTGTCTGCTGTTTCTAAAGTAGCGATCGCTTTCAACTTTTGTCTTAAATCATCACGTCGTTTCTGACGTAACGAATCACATATAAACAAAATTATCGTGAACAAGCTACCAGAACCAAGTCCCATCAAGGAAGTAGAAAAAGCAGTTTTCATTCCCACCAATAATTCTTTACTAGAATTCATTAGCTGTTGGGAACTTGTTGTATCTAAATTAATTCCTTGCAATCCTTGTTGAATACCATAAAATGTTCCCAAAACACCAATTGCAGTACACAAGGTAGTCACAAAACGCAGGGAACTGCGAGGTATTGGACGCGCTAAAATTGATGGATAATTTATAAGTATGAATTTGCCATTTTTAATTTGTAGATGTTCGTCTTTCCACTGATGAACCTTTGAATTATCCTGTTTTTGACTTTTTTTCGGATTTTTCAAACTCTGAATTGCATCTGCTGTTTCTCCACATTCTGAATACCAATACTGCCATAATGTATAAAGCTCAACAACAATTGCCAAAAATAATACAATGGCAGTTGCCCAATGAAAAGGCTCGCTATCCCAAACTATGTCCCAAATTTGTGCTAAATTCACGCAACACCCCTTGTGATTTTAGTTTCAGTCATTAATGCTTTTGCCTTATTTGCCTAAAGCTTTCAACAAATTTATTGTTCCCACAAATAAGGCTGATCTAACTTTTGCGATCAAATAGCAATTATTGACGCTGTGACTGCAAGCGATCGCTTTTCAATAAATATTGGAGTGTAAATAAATTCTCTTAAACGTAGTAAGGGGTAGGCACTCTTAAAATCGAAGCTATGAGCGGTAAACCGCTCACTACGAATTAAAGATCCATTGTGAGTGCGATCGCTTCTCAATAAAAATCTAAATAGTTTCTGTCAAATTGCCCTTAAAATTGTGTTTAGTAACAATAAGTAAGACTATGTTGCAAGGCAAAGCCTCTATAATTACGTTCCCAGACTTAATCATACAGCCTGGGAACGTCAGATTTTGTACGCACAACGTCCCAGGAAGGCAGCATCTGCGGGTAACGAAATTCCAAATATTACAAAATATCTGCCAACTTTTGCAGCAGACTATTTGCTAAATTCAATAACTCAATATTATCTATTTCACGACTTGCATCATAATTATTCTCCCTACCAGCTAAGACATTTCTAACAGCATATAACCTGTCATTTTCTTCCCTAAGGTTAAGACATTCTTCTAAGTTGACTGCAATATCAAACAAAGAACGTTCTCCTAATATTTGCCTCACCCTCACAGCTACATCATCATTACTTACTAAAAATTCTTTAAGCGAGTCTAAAACCGATTCTTCTCCCCACCTTTCCAACCAATCTCCATGCACATCTTCAACATAAAAATGGACAAAATCAACTCCATAATTTAGCCAATCTTGCTGCATGTTTCGTGCTGTAGCTAAAGCTTCAGAAAATCTATCTACTTGTTGGTTGCTGTTACTTTCTCGTTGGTTAGGCATAAATTATGCTATAAGTTGGTTATTATGTATGTTTAAAAAATATTAATATTTAATTTTTGACAATCTTAATAAAATTTTAAATACTTTCCGCCAGAAAGATAAGCACTGTTATACAGTGCCACGTTAACTAATTGCTTGATAAAATTAGCTTCTGCCGGATTGTAACTGAAGAACAGCCCTCTCTCTATTTGCCACAATACGAGTGTATTTTTCCAATATTGATACTTATGCTGATTCAATTCTTCTGAGACGCTGGTAACTTGAATACAAAGTGGTTTCTGTTGATTGTTGCTGATAATTAAATCTGTTGCCATAGAAAGGTCGGCAATATAACGCTGCCAAAAACTTCCCTTTCGGCAAACAATATCTTGAGCTATTAATTTAATAATATCATTATCAGCCTGATTAAACTCGCCCGCCATTAATTTTTGTCGCCAAATACCAAACTTTGGGTCTGTTTCATTTAGCCATTTCGGGAAAAGATACTGATACCAGTATCTCTCAGTAGGTGTCATTTGCGCGAACTTTGCTTGTTGTTCTTCTTCAGTAGGTAAAGATTGAATCACCAACCAAACAGTAGAATCTGTAATCACTTCCAAAAGAAAAGCAACGACGAATGGTTTCGCAGTCAGCGAACCAACTTTTATATCTTTTACCCAACGATTAATTTCATCTAATCTTCTCGCTAAATTGGGGTCTAGCGATGAGGCTTGCTCAATGAGAAACTTGAGCTTATCCTTGATCTCTTTTGCTTGCAAACGATGCCCTAATTCCAGTAACAAAAGCTTATATTATAAATTTATATCGATTTGTAGCCAAAAAGATTTCCCTTTCAAAAAATATATCTTAACGTTCTTTACAAGTTTAGTGGAATTGAAGGAGCGATCTTCTTACGCATTTAAGTGCGATCGCCGAGCTTGTAAGGTACGTTAACATTATCCATTTCCACTCATTGTCGTCGATACAGAGACGGAGGATATCACACAATGGATAAATTAACAGAGTATCCCAAGATAATTAAGCGTATCCTGACGGAATATATAGAACTATGTAACCGTCGTCCTAACCGAGACATCGAAACATTCTTGATTATGGATGAGCCAAAGGGTCACTATATTTGGATGAACCTTGGTTGGCAAAATGGCGATCGCATTACTGGTATGACTGTCTACGTTCGTATTCAAGATGGCAAATTCTTGATCGAGGAAGATTGGACTGAAGATGGCATCGCAACTGACCTAGTTCGTGCAGGCGTTGTCAAGGAAGATATTGTGTTGGCATTCCATGAGCCTAAGATGCGGCAATACACAGATTTTGCAGTAGTATCGTAGCGGTGGGGCAGATTGAAGCCTTATTTAAATATTAAAATCGGGACTGAGAATAAACTCAGCCCCGATAAAAAAGCGGGTTAACGCTAGTAAACCTGGTTAACCCGTGCATGAGAAGGGAACGCGCAGAGAAATATTATTGCAATACCAACTTAACGTTGGCATTTTGCAGACCGCGCTGTTTCACTTCAGCCAATGTTTTGTTAACGGCATACTTTTGGTTGATCGAGTTGATCAATTCGGTCTGATTGTGCTTCTTAGCAACGCCCCACAGGTCAGCAATTAGGTCAAAGGAACCATCGCTGTTGCGAGACCAACCTAAATCATATTCGCCTTCCAACACAGCAACGATGTCAGAACGAACACGTTGACCGTTGTAACCACGAACATCAGCTTCTGTCTTTGTGCTGATACCGAGGTCACGTAAGGAAGCTTTGAGGATTTCAGCGTCGGTGATTTTGGTACGGAGAGTGCTAAAATGAGACATTTGGGTTTCCTCCAGAGAGAAGATGGGAAAAACGACAACGGTTAGTTTTAGGCACAGCCGCGTATATCAGGACGCGGCTTTTTTCTTAACTGCTAGCTTCGAGCTAGCCTTTGCCCCCGTGTTACCAGGGGAAAGCTTTTAGAACTCCATTCGCTGATATTCAGCTACGGAGGATGCTGCGGGTCTTGCACGCTGTCTAGCCCAGTCCCTAAGGGCTGTGACTTGTTCTTGCATCGTTCGTGACAGCGGCAGTGTTGCCTTCAGTGCAGCAATAATATCTAACTGGGTGAACTCGCGCTCTTGGGCAAAAGCTTCGTACATTGCCGCAACGATCGCTTGTTCAATTTCTGCTCCCGAAAAGCCGTCAGACATCTTGGCTAGTTGTTCCAAGTCGAATCGAGCTATGTCTTCCCGGCGTCTCGTTAGGTGAATCTTGTATATATCTTGTCGTTCTTCAGGAGTCGGCAAATCGACAAAGAAAATTTCATCAAAGCGTCCTTTCCTCAAGAATTCCCCAGGTAAGCGTTCAACTCTGTTGGCAGTAGCCATCACGAATACTGGAGATTTTTTCTCTTGCATCCAGGTGAGGAAAGAACCGAAAATCCGGTTGGAAGTACCACCATCGGAATCACCAGAACCACCACTACCAGCGAAGGATTTATCTAATTCATCAATGAATAGAATTGCTGGAGAAATGGATTCTGCTGTCTTCAAGGCGTTACGTAGGTTAGCTTCACTTCGACCCACCATTGAGCCGTCGTAAACTCGACCCATATCTAAGCGCAACAGGGGTAAACCCCACAGCCGAGAAGTTGTTTTGGCTATCAGCGACTTACCACAACCGGGAACTCCCAAAATTAACATTCCTTTTGGTTGGGGCAAACCATACTCTCTTGCTCTTTCTGTAAAAGCATTTGAGCGTTGCTTAAGCCACTTTTTCAACTCTTCTAAACCGCCTACAGCGTCAATGGTTGCATCCTCTTCGATGTATTCTAATATCCCATTGCGCCGAATTAGTTGCTTTTTCTCAGATAATACTATGTCTACTTCATCTTCCGTTAAACGCCCGATAGTTACCTGTGCCTTTCGGTAGACTTTTTCGGCTTCATCTTTAGTTAAACCTAAAGCTGCTCTGAGAAGCTTTTCTCGCGCTTCTGTTGTTAGCCGCCGTCCACGATTTTGGTCTAGATGCTGAGTTAATACTTTGTTTAACTCTGCCATATCTGGTAACTGAAAGTCAAGAACAACAACTTCTTTTTCCAGTTCTATGGGAACTTGCTGCATTGGTGACATCAAAACGATGGTTTTTTGCGTTCCTTTAAAGCTGGCGATCGCATCTCTTAACGATCTTGTTGTTGCAGGCGCATCAATAAACGGATGTAAATCTTTAAGAATAAATATACTTGGTTCTTTTTGCCGAATTATCCACTCAATCGCCGCTTCTGGAGAAACGGTATTATGCTGAGTTACATTCCGGGGTTGCCCATACTCCACGATGCCGTGAGTTACTGTCCATACATAAACTCGTCGCAGAGGCTTTAAAATTTGGGCGATTGTGGAAATTGATTGCTCTGCCCGCTCTTCCTCGGAGGTCACAAGGTAGATTAAAGGGTATTGAGCTTGAATGAGGATATTTAGCTCTTCTTTCATACTATCGACCTACGTGAGACCTTATAAAGACAGTAATGACATCGTTGATAATGGCAACCGAAGAATTATAAATGTAATATTCATAATTCCGGTCTAGCAAGGAACTAATTCTTCCTCACCTTTTGGAAAAACTTCGTCCTCAACCATTTCCTTGACGGGTAAATGCTCTTGAGTTATTCCTGCTTGATTGCTATTAGCTACCAATTCTCTGTCGCGTAAGAGTAATGAACTCTCACAACTTGGACAGGAATAAACTCTATGAGTTCGTCCATATGAAGAAGTTTCTACTTCATCAACTAATTCTGAATTTGCCAGGTAGAACACGAGGGCACGTTCTGCAAGTTCTGACATTGGTTCAGAATCTACTGCTGAACGAATTTTCAGTTTCCTGTGTAGTTCTGGCGACAAATATAAAGTAACCTTTTGCTTCGTTTGCATATAACTCTTGTTGGTCTTACCCGGGTATGTATTTCACGATATAGGTTTAGTTCTAGCTTGTCAAGACGGTAAAACGTTTTGACGCCAATTTCGTTACATTTCTTTACTTTACACAGAAACCTGATTTGTTGCAAATGTAGATTGATGAGAAAATATTAGCTATTTTGTTACACAAGCTAGGTAGAGTTCACAGATATTGCTACTGTTTTGTTAAGTCAGAAGTTATCGAGCAAAAGTCTTATATGAGTTGATTTTCCGGCTGAGGCTCTGAGTATTTACATTCATTTGAAGGTGTAACAATGTCTACCGCTACTAAAAGCTCTAGAAAAGGAAAAACTTATGCGATCGCCTCCAGGATTGGCAAAGCGATCGCCTTATCGTTAATCTTATGCGGCTGTAATGCACCCAGTTTCATCAACTCAGGTGTCACATGGAAAACTTATACTAATTCCCGTTATGGCTTTGAATTTTTATATCCCAGCACCTGGACTTCTTTACCACCGCCAGAAAATAATGATGGCATAGCCTTTGTATCACCGCAAAATACGAGAGTAGAAATTCGCGGTTGGGCAGGTAATCAGCTACCAGACGCCATAAATACAGATAAAAACGCGAAAAAAACGATAAATCCCAACTTTAAAACGAACCAAGGAGTATCTGGAGTGCTAGAGGTAGAAGTTGGTAGCCAAGAAAGTTTGATGACACTGACATTAACAACTCCTCAAGTGAAATATTATTGGCAAGGGCGATCGCCAGCGTCCGAATTTAGCAATTATTATCGCGTGTTTTACTATATCGCCCAGGAGTACCGCATTTCCCCATCTCCCCCATGATTCTGTGCGAGAGGGGACACAAACCTGGTAGATTTAGCTATCAGCGAGTAAAAATTGGTTGAAGATGAAAGTCCTGGTTATTGGTGGTGACGGGTATTGCGGTTGGGCAACTGCACTTTACCTTTCCAATCGAGGTTATGAAGTTGGGATTTTAGATAGTTTGGTGCGGCGGCACTGGGATAATGAATTAGGTGTGGAAACGTTAACACCGATCGCACCAATTCAACACCGGATTCAGCGCTGGCATGATTTAACTGGTAAATCCATCGACTTATTCGTTGGGGATATCACCAATTATGAATTTCTCAACAAAGCGCTACACAAATTTCAGCCTGAGGCAATTGTACATTTTGGCGAACAGCGATCGGCTCCGTTTTCCATGATTGATCGCGAACACGCAGTTCTCACACAGGTGAATAACGTTGTCGGCACTTTGAATTTGCTGTATGCGATGCGGGAAGATTTCCCAGACTGTCATCTGGTGAAGTTGGGAACGATGGGTGAATACGGTACACCCAACATCGACATAGAAGAAGGGTACATTACGATTGAACACAACGGGCGTAAAGATACTTTGCCCTATCCGAAACAGCCCGGTTCAATGTACCACTTAAGCAAAGTCCATGATAGCCATAACGTACACTTTGCTTGTAGAATTTGGGGCTTACGGGCAACAGATTTAAATCAAGGAGTAGTTTACGGCGTCTTAACCGAAGAAACGGGGATGGACGAAATGTTGATTAATCGCCTGGATTATGATGGAGTGTTTGGTACTGCATTAAATCGCTTTTGTATTCAAGCAGCGATCGCACATCCTTTGACAGTTTATGGCAAAGGTGGACAAACTCGCGGCTTTTTAGACATTCGCGATACAGTGCGATGTGTGGAATTAGCGATCGCTAACCCAGCACAACCCGGAGAATTCCGCGTATTTAACCAATTTACCGAACTATTTAGCGTCGGTGACTTGGCAACGATGGTGAAAAAAGCTGGAAACGCGATGGGATTAAGTGTGGAAATCAATAACATCGATAATCCCAGAGTCGAAAAAGAAGAACATTACTTCAACGCTAAAAACACCAAACTGTTAGATTTGGGCTTACAACCTCACTATCTGTCAGATTCTTTACTTGATTCTCTGCTAAACTTTGCCGTCAAGTACCAAAACCGAGTTGACAACAAGCAAATTATGCCGAAAGTCTCTTGGCATCGCAACAGCAAAGGATGAAGCAATGCGATCGCTTACTCTCTGGTTGTTAATCATACTACCAGGTATGGCAGCTAGCACTATCAGCGTCTACTACCTAATTCCGGAATGGGTAGTGCTAGATGCTAGCTATAAGCATTATCAGCAAATAGCTAAGTCTTCATCTTCGACGGTGAATGACTTACTAATTGCTGAAGCAGCAGAAAACAGACACAGAATAAATTGTTTTGCTGAAGGTGTGGGAGTTTTGTTAGGTGGGGTTATTGTCGCTATTGGCATTCATGGCATTTGCACCTTGCCTAACAAAACCTCTTAATTTGAATGGGGAAACCTGACATGCAACTAGCTCGGTTGCCTAAAACTGGTCGCCATATCATAGCACAATATGACGACCATTCAATAGTTGTTTATCAAGCTCATCGTCCGGAAATTGGTCATTTTGCCGCCACCCATAATTATTTTGGCGGAGAATTTAAACGCGATCGCAAGTTCGTTTGCTCTGTTATATCTGGTAAAAATTATTATGCGTTGCCCTAAACCCTTGTAGAGACGTAGCGATGCTACGTCTTTTCTACAAGATGTCTAATGGGAAGAATGATCGTCACCCAACCCATCTGGGGCAAAATTATAAAGACGCGCCATATAGTTTACCCTGTAATTGATATCGAAATCCAACAAAAGCTGGGATTAACCGCCTTTACTGAAATAGTAGTTTATGAGAATTGCCTTACTCACCGAAACCTTTTTGCCCAAGCTTGATGGGATTGTGACACGCTTAAGTCACACCATAGACCATTTACAGCGCAACGGCGACTCTGTGCTAGTGATTGCCCCTGAGGGTGGAATTACTGAATATAAAGGAGCAAAAGTATACGGCGTAACTGGCTTTCCCTTGCCGCTGTATCCAGAGTTAAAAATGGCACTTCCTCGCCCAGCAATTGGCTATGAATTGGAAAAATTTCAGCCACATATCATTCATGTAGTCAATCCGGCGGTTTTAGGATTAGCGGGGATATTTCATAGCAAATTAAATAATATTCCCTTAGTAGCGTCTTATCATACGCACTTGCCGCAGTATCTTCACCATTATGGCTTGGGAATGTTAGAAGGCTTTTTATGGGAATTGCTGAAAGCGGGACATAATCAAGCCGCGTTGAACTTGTGTACCTCTACAGTGATGATGGAGGAATTGACGACACACGGTATAGAAAGGGTGAATTTGTGGCAAAGAGGAGTAGATACAGAATTATTTCATCCAGATTTAGCCAGTGAGGAAATGCGATCGCGTTTATCGCAAAATCACCCAGAAAGCCACCTCCTGCTATACGTCGGTCGTCTTGGTGCTGAGAAAGAAATTGAGCGCATCAAACCAATTTTAGAAGCAATTCCCGCAGCCCGTTTGGCATTGGTGGGAGATGGTCCCCATCGTCAAGCACTCGAAAAACACTTTGCTGGGACAAACACTAATTTCGTCGGTTATCTTACCGGCAGAGATTTAGGTTCTGCTTTTGCGAGCGCTGATGCTTTTATTTTCCCTTCCCGTACAGAAACGTTAGGATTAGTATTATTAGAAGCAATGGCTGCTGGATGTCCAGTAGTAGCAGCTCGTTCAGGTGGAATTCCTGATATTGTTACAGATGGGGTGAATGGGTATCTTTTTGAACCAGAAGCTGATATCCAAAGTGCTATAACCGCTACTGTTCGACTTCTAGAACAGAAACAAGAACGAGAAATCATCCGTCAAAATGCCCGACTCGAAGCCGAACTTTGGGGCTGGGCATCTGCCACACGCCAGCTACAAGATTACTATCAGAAGGTGCTTTACTCTGAATACTCCAAAATCTAAAATCTAAAATCTAAAATCCTCATGACACTTCCCAGTCCTGGTAGCGTCCTGGCTACATTAACTGAACTTACTCAAGTTAATCGCACCCACGCGCTAGTGAGTCGTGTCAAAGACCTTTCTGTAAACGAATTTATTTGTTTACTAGATTTTATTACCGCAGAGTTCCAGCAATTTCTTAGGGCAATTGAACTAATTAATAATGAAGCCCTAGAAACAATGCTGGAGAAGATTCTAGAGGCGATTACACTTAAAATTGGTCAAATTCTCCAAGCTGAACATACTACGATTTTTTTGGTTGACCAAGATAAAAATCAACTGTGGTCAAAAGTTCCCCAAGATAACACCCAAAAACCTTTAGAAATTCGCACTCCCATATCTGTAGGCATTCCCGGTCATGTTGCTAGCACGGGTGAATATTTAAACATATCTCAAGCCTCTACTCACCCTTTATTCAGCCCAGAATTAGAAAAGCAAATCGGCTACAAAATCCGCAATATTTTATGTATGCCAGTTGTCAGTAGCAAAAATCAGATAGTGGCAGTGGTACAACTAGCAAATAAAGCGGGAGATATTCCTTTTAATTATGATGATGAAGAACGTTTTCATAATTTTGCTTCTTCCATTGGTATTATCTTAGAAAGTTGCCAATCTTTCTATGTAGCAGCTCGCAATCAAAGAGGTGCTACGGCACTTTTGCGGGCTACTCAAACATTAGGGCAAAGTCTCGATTTAGAAGCTACTTTACAGATAGTAATGGAGCAAGCCCGGATTTTAATGCAAGCAGACCGCAGCACGCTGTTTTTGCATAGGAAAGAAATGGGTGAACTTTGGACGAAAGTAGAGGTAGTTGATCGCTCAACTATGGTGGAAATCCGCATCCCTGCTAATCGTGGTATTGTCGGTTATGTGGCATCTACTGGTAAAGCTTTAAATATCTCGGATGCTTACAAAGACCCTCGCTTTGACCCAACTACAGATAGAAAAACTGGTTATATAACTCGCAATATTCTCTGTTTACCAGTATTTAATTCAGCTAATGATTTAATTGGGGTGACGCAGTTAATTAATAAGCACCAAGGTAGCTTTACCTCTTCGGATGAAGAGTTTATGAGAGCATTTAATATCCAAGCAGGAATTGCGCTGGAAAATGCTCGTTTATTTGAAAGTGTGTTGTTAGAAAAACAATATCAAAAAGACATTTTGCAAAGTCTATCTGATGCGGTAATTTCTACAGATATGCAAGGGCGAATTGTCACAATTAATGATGCAGCTTTAGAGTTACTTGGTTGTCCTTCAGCAGAAGTTAATGCCAAAAATAACAAGCCTTTGTGGGAAAAAAATTTGATTAATCGGCTGGTTTGGGAGGTTGTGCCGATTGACAATTTGCAAATGCGATTGGAAGATAGTTTAAAAACTGGTGCAAGACATTATGTGCCAGAGCAAAGTTTGATAGTGGCACTGCATAAAGTTAAAAGTAGAGACGCGATTAATCGCGTCTGTAGAGACGTTCCGCCGGAACGTCTGTACGATAGTGAAAAAATAGGTAGAGACGTTCCGCCGGAACGTCTGTACGATAGTGAAAAAATAGGTAGAGACCTTCCGCCGGAACGTCTGTACGATAGTAAAGAAATTGGTAGAGACCTTCCGCCGGAACGTCTGTACGATAGTAAAGAAATTGGTAGAGACCTTCCGCCGGAACGTCTGTACGATAGTAAAGAAATTGGTACAGACGTTCCGCCGGAACGTCTGTACGAGAATAAAGAAATTGGTAGAGACGTTCCGCCGGAACGTCTGTACGAGAATAAAGAAATTGGTAGAGACGTTCCGCCGGAACGTCTGTACGATAGTAAAGAAATTGGTACGGATGACATTTATATTTTGGCAGTAAGCGATCGCATAAATCCAGATATATTTATCCCCTGGAATCAACTACTTACCCCTCAATCTGAGTTATTAACTTCTGCTGATGTCAAAAAAATAGAACGCAGCACGAATCTGACTGTCAACCCCTTAACGAACCCAGAAGGGCAGGTACGCGGTGGTTTGGTGGTGCTAGAAGACATCAGTCAGGAAAAACGGATGAAAACTACAATGTACCGTTACCTTACCCCCCATGTGGCAGAGCAAGTTCTGGCACTGGGAGAAGATGCTTTAATGGTAGGTGAGCGCAAGGAAGTCACCATTTTGTTTTCTGATATTCGAGGCTACACCACACTAACAGAAAATCTCGGTGCGGCGGAAGTAGTTTCGCTACTAAATCAGTATTTTGAAACGATGGTGGAAGCGGTTTTTAACCATGAAGGGACTTTAGATAAGTTTATTGGGGATGCTTTAATGGCAGTGTTTGGGGCGCCGTTAACGCTAATGGAAAACCACGCTTGGAAGGCTGTACAATCGGCGTTGGATATGCGAAAACGATTAGCAGAATTTAACCAACGACGGATTATTCAAGCAGAACCAGAAATTCATATTGGGATTGGTATTAGTTCTGGGGAAGTGGTTTCGGGTAATATTGGTTCCCAGAAACGAATGGATTATACGGTAATTGGGGATGGTGTGAATTTAAGTTCGCGCTTGGAAGGAGTAACTAAAGAATATGGCTGCGATATTATTTTAAGTGAGTTCACTTACGAATTGTGTAGCCATCGCATCTGGGTACGGGAGTTAGACAGGATTCGCGTTAAGGGTAAACATCAAGCGGTGAATATTTATGAATTAATAAGCGATCGCTCTACTCCCCTAGACAACACCACCCACGAATTTTTATCACATTATCGTGCTGGACGTGCCGCTTATTTATCGCGTCACTTCAAAGAAGCGATCGCCTGTTTTGAAGCCGCAAAACGCATCCGACCCACAGATAAACCTGTTAATATCCATCTAGAACGCGCTCGTAATTACCAACAAACACCTCCCCCAAATTCCTGGGATGGAGTCTGGACAATGGTTACAAAGTAGAGACGTGACCGCGGAACGTCTGTACGAAAGTCGCGGTAGAGACGTGACCGCGGAACGTCTGTACGAAAGTCGCGGTAGAGACGTGACCGCGGAACGTCTGTACGAAAGTCGCGGTAGAGACGTGACCGCGGAACGTCTGTACGAAAGTCGCGGTAGAGACGT
>JAHHIJ010000058.1 GCA_019358985.1 Tolypothrix brevis GSE-NOS-MK-07-07A
GACCGCGGAACGTCTCTACAAATTAATCTTGTCCCCCTACTCTCCCTGACCCTCATCGTCCTGAAACGGGTTTTCGCCAATTCTGAGTTGTTTTTTCGTGTGCTTCAACTCTTTCCAAAGACCCTTGATTTGCTCATATGCTTGTTCTGGTGCTAGTTTTCCACCTGTTTCTAAGTTGCAGATGTAGCTGATTTTCTGAGCAAATTCCTGTAAATTCGCATTAAAAACTAAGTTTTCTGGCTTCACCTGACCGTAATAGCGACCACGAGGATAGAGAAAATCGTCTTTATTCATTATTGTTATTTTAAATGAAATGCTGATTGTAATTACCTTAACTTGAAATTATCAACTTGTCTGTGGTATTTTATAAGACAATTTTTTACCTATGAAATTCTGCAAAAAAATATAATTTGATTTTGATGTAAAAATACTATTCCAAATGTCAAAAAATATACGCCTTAGTCGGACTGATGATTGAGTTGCGGTGAATTTTCTTTTGTTCTTTTTCATTTGTCTCCAGTTAATGACTAATAACTAAAGATAAAATAGTTAGGCTCGAAAGCATCAAAGCTGCCGATCGCTTAAAAAACTTTACCTGTCATCATGAATGTTAATTCCAAAATATACGAAGGCAAAGCAAAAATTCTCTACTCAACGGAAGATCCGGAAGTTTTGTTAGCTGATTTCAAAGATGATGCCACTGCCTTTAACGCTCAAAAGCGTGGTAGTATTTTGGGGAAAGGAGCTATAAATTGTAGCATCTCCGCTAAATTATTTCAAGAATTGGAAACCCAAGGCATTAAAACTCACTTTATTGACAGCCCAAAGCCAAATCAAATGCGGGTAAAGGCAGTTAAAATTGTGCCTTTAGAAGTAGTAGTGAGAAACATTGCTGCTGGCAGTCTGTGTCAGCAAACAGGATTATCACTAGGAACCGTTTTGAAAAAGCCTTTGGTAGAGTTTTATTATAAGAGTGATGAATTAGGAGATCCGTTGTTGACAAGCGATCGCCTGAGTCTGTTAGAACTAGCAACTCCGGAACAAGTTGAGACAATAACCCATCTAGCATTGGAAATCAACGAGTTTCTCCGTGGCTTTTGGGAGCGGTGTGGAATTACACTAGTAGACTTCAAACTAGAATTTGGTATTGACTCACAACAGCAATTGCTCCTAGCTGATGAAATTAGCCCCGACACCTGCCGTTTGTGGGATCAAGCCGAAAACGACCCCAACCGCCGAGTAATGGACAAAGACCGCTTCCGCCGAGACTTAGGAAATGTAGAAAATGCGTACCAGGAGGTTTTACAACGAGTACTGAAAGCAGTAGAAAGTAAAAACTAAAAAGGTAAAAAAGAATTCTTTTTAACTTTTGCCTTTCGGCTTCAGCCTAGTAAAGTAAAAAGACAAAAGAAAAAATTATGTTTATACTTTTGACTTTTGTATAAGAGTTAAGATTGCTTTTCGATATTTGTGTGGAAGTGAAGAGGAATGTGAATAAAATGCGTTTATCTCCCGTATTGGTGGCGGCTTTGACAATTGCAGCCCCTTTGGGCAGCTCTTTGAGTGCAAATGCACAAACCCCTAATAGTTCAAAACAGAAACCAGTCGTTTTGCAACCAACGACAAATCAAAACTCACAACTGGTAAATCAAAGCGCAAACCTTCAAGGTGCAGCAGCCTTAAGAGTAGAACCTCGTTCCAACTTGGATGTGAATCTGGAAAACCTCAAAAAGCAGCCCGGTGTTGTTGCCGTCTTTCCCGCAAAGAAGCCAGTAGTAATAATACCAAGTGTTACAGCGCCAATCACGGCACAAAATCCGCCATCAAACCCAAATCTTCCCGGTTCAAATACAGTTCCGGATATTCAGCCGACTGAAAATCAACAACAAATTCCTTCCCAGACTCCTCCTCCGTTGAATCCTAATCAGCCGGCACCAGGAGAAAATCAACAACAGCAAAATCAGCAACTCAATCAGCCGGCACCAGGAGAAAATCAACAACAGCAAAATCAGCAACTCAATCAGCCGGCACCAGGAGAAAATCAGCAACAGCAAAATCAGCAATTTAATCAGCCGGCACCAGGAGAAAATCAACAACAGCAAAATCAGCAATTCAATCAGCCGGCACCAGGAGAAAATCAAGAAGCGACAGAAGCTCGCGTTTTAGTATCAGAGGTATCGGTTAAAAATCAGGCAGGGCAACAAATATTACCGGAACTAGAAAACCAAGTTTACAAAGCGATTCGTACCCAACCAGGAAGGACAACAACGCGATCGCAATTACAGCAAGATATTAACGCGATCTTTGGTACTGGTTACTTCTCTAACGTCCAGGCAGTGCCAGAAGATACACCATTAGGCGTGCGCGTCAGTTTCGTAGTGCAGCCCAACCCGGTGTTAACTAAAGTCCAAATCCAGGCAAATACCGGAACAAATGTCCCGTCTGTACTACCTGAAGCCGCTGTTGATGAAATCTTTAAAGAGCAATATGGCGGCATTCTCAACTTGCGTAGCTTGCAGGAAGGCATCAAGACTTTAACCAAGCGCTATCAAGACCAAGGTTATGTACTAGCTAACGTAGTCGGTGCGCCGCAAGTAGCAGAAAATGGAGTTGTCACCCTGCAAATAACAGAAGGGGTGGTAGAAAGTATTCGCGTCAGATTCCGCAATAAAGACGGTCAAGATACAGACGACAAAGGACGACCAATCCGGGGTCGGACGCGGGAGTATATCGTTAAGCGAGAATTGGAATTGAAGCCCGGACAAATCTTTAACCGCAATATAGTACAAAGAGACCTACAAAGGGTATTTGGACTGGGACTATTTGAAGATATAAATGTTTCCCTTGACCCAGGCACTGACCCTAGCAAAGTGAATGTAGTAGTGAATGTGGCTGAACGCAGTAGTGGTTCCATCGCAGCAGGTGCGGGGATTAGTTCTGCTAGTGGGCTCTTTGGTACCGTCAGCTATCAGCAGCAAAATTTAGGGGGAAGAAACCAAAAACTAGGGGCAGAGGTACAAGTAGGACAGAGAGAATTACTGTTTGATTTGCGGTTTACAGACCCGTGGATTGCCGGCGATCCCAACCGCACTTCCTACACAGCGAATATTTTCCGCCGTCAGTCAATTTCGTTGATTTTTGATGGCGCAGATGACAATATTGAGACTCTGGGGAGGCAAAGACAAGATGGCACGTTCCCCGATGGCGATCGCCCGCGTGTTATCCGTACAGGTGGTGGTATCACCTTTACTCGTCCGTTGTCCGGTAATCCCTTCAAAAATTCCGAATGGACAGCCTCAGCTGGTTTCCAATATCAAAGAGTTTCCATCACTGATGCCGATGGCAATATCAGAAGGTTAGGACGAGTCGAGAATAGTAATAACCCAAACGATCAACTGGACTTAAGTCAATCAGGGGAAGGTAGAGACGACTTGCTGCTATTGCAACTAGGAGCCGCACGCGATCGCCGCAATAACGCCTTACAACCTACCAAAGGTTCTTTCCTCCGCTTCGGTGTCGATCAATCACTGCCAGTGGGATTAGGCAGCATTTTCCTCACTAGATTCCGGGGTAGCTACAGCCAATATGTCCCCGTCAAATTTACTAACTTTAACAAAGGAGCACAAACCCTCGCTTTCAACATTCAAGGGGGAACCGTTTTGGGTGACTTACCTCCTTACGAAGCCTTTACCCTTGGTGGTAGCAACTCCGTCCGGGGTTATGAAGAAGGAATATTAGGTGCTGGACGCAGTTATGTGCAAGCATCACTTGAATATCGCTTCCCTGTTTTTTCCGTAGTCAGTGGCGCACTATTTTTTGATGTTGGTAGTGACTTGGGAAGCAGTACAAGGGCAGCTGAGTTACTGAACAAAGGCGGTACAGGCTATGGCTACGGTCTTGGCGTCCGCGTCCAGTCTCCACTAGGACCGATTCGTGTTGACTACGGCATCAACGATGATGGTGATAGCCGGATTAATTTTGGGATTGGGGAAAGGTTTTAAGTAGAGACGCGATTAATCGCGTCTCTACAAGGTTAGGAGGTAATTTTTGACAACCATCAACTAAGAACCAACAAATTATATGCAACACACAATAGCTGCGACAATCACCCAAGCAGGAGTCGGAGTACATAGCGGTGAGAAAACTCAGGTACGGATATTACCAGCATCTGCGGATAGTGGGCGCTACTTTGTGCGGGTGGATTTGCCGGACTTACCGATAATTCCCGCACAAGTTGCGGCAGTGAATGAGACTGTGCTTTCGACTCAGCTGGGTAAAGGGGTGGCGTGCGTTCGCACTGTAGAGCATTTATTAGCGGCTCTGTGTGCGATGGGGGTGGATAATGCCCGAATTGAGATTGATGGGGGGGAAGTGCCGCTTTTGGACGGTTCAGCGCAAGTTTGGGCTTCCGCGATCGCTACTGTTGGTTTAGTCTCACAAACTTTGACTAACGACGAAATTCCCCCGGTGATCACCGAACCAATTTGGGTACGTCAAAACGATGCTTTTGTTTGTGCTATCCCAGCAGCAGAAATTCGTTTTAGCTACGGTATTGACTTCGACTTACCTGCGATCGGTAATCAGTGGTACAGTTGGTCACGAGGCTCTAATCTGGCGAATGCATCAGTTGCCTTTGCCCTAGAAATTGCCCCTGCCCGCACTTTTGGTTTATTACATCAAATTGAATACCTGCAAAAATCAGGCTTAATTAAAGGCGGAAGTTTGGATAATGCCCTCGTTTGCGGACCTGAAGGTTGGTTAAATCCACCATTAAGATATGCAAATGAGCCAGTACGTCATAAAATCTTGGATTTAGTAGGAGATTTAAGTTTACTAGGAAATTTATTACCTAGCGCTCATTTCTTGGCGTACAAAGCCAGCCACAATTTACACATTCAACTCGCCCAAAGGATTTTAGAATTGTCAGCGGTTGGCGCTTAGTCAAAAGCTAAAAACCTAAATCCTGGCAGAGTTAAAATCGGCACCTACGAAGAAAGCCAAAATAGTTCAATCAACCGAGCGTGTCAATGTCAATTCTCACTGAAGTTAACACAGTTACCGAGCCAGATTCTGCATCTACCAAATCTCAAACCAATGAAACAACCAGCACATCTGAGACAAAAACGATTTTTACATTAGAAGAAATTCAGAAACTCTTGCCACATCGCTATCCTTTTGCACTTGTAGACCGAATTATCGACTACGTGCCTGAAAAACGTGCTGTGGGGATAAAAAATGTCACCTTTAATGAACCTCAGTTTCAAGGGCATTTTCCCGGAAATCCGATTATGCCGGGAGTACTAATTGTTGAAGCTATGGCACAAGTCGGCGGTATCGTTCTAACTCAACTACCAGAGTTAGAGGGCGGACTTTTCCTGTTTGCAGGTATCGATAAAGTCCGATTTCGCCGCCAAGTAGTACCAGGCGATCAACTAATAATGACCGTGGAACTGTTGTGGGTAAAACAACGTCGTTTCGGTAAGATGCAGGCTCGTGCCGAGGTAGACGGTCAGCTCGCTGCCGAAGGCGAACTGATGTTTTCACTTGCTAATTAAAAAATCCGCTTTTGTGGTATTGTCGCGACCGTGACGCGCTCTTACTCATTCTTGAAAAAGGATAGCAGTAAATCAAACAAGCCACAACCGCATTGTTTAATTTCTAGATTTTAAACGCCCTCACACATAACTTGCGATCGCCGATTCTCTCACTCACACAATACCTAAACACTCAGCACTCAAGACTATTCTGGAGATGCACCCTTGAAAACTCTTATTCATCCAACTGCTGTAATTCATCCTAACGCGCAAATCCACTCGAGCGTGCAAATCGGTGCGTATGCGGTTATTGGAGGGCAAGTCAAAGTAGGTCCGGAAACTATTATTAGCCCTCATGTTGTCCTCGACGGACTCACGGAAATTGGGGCAAGAAATCACATTTTTCCCGGTGCCTGTATTGGCATGGAACCTCAGGATCTAAAATACGCTGGTGAGCCTAGCTGGGTTAAAATTGGCGACAATAACCAAATTCGGGAATATGTCACCATTAACCGAGCTACAGGCGCTGGTGAAGCAACTATCATCGGCAATGGCAACTTGCTAATGGCTTACGTCCATGTAGGTCATAACTGCGTCATTGCCGATTCGACAATTATTGCTAACTCTGTGGCTTTAGCTGGTCACGTCCATATTGATTCCTGCGCTCGACTGAGCGGGGTTTTAGGTGTCCATCAATTTGTACATATTGGCGGTTTGGCAATGGTCGGCGGGATGACCCGCATTGACCGCGATGTGCCACCATATATGATGGTGGAGGGCAATCCATCACGGATACGAACCCTCAACCTTATAGGACTCAAACGCTCTGGAATGAGTTCTGCTGACTTGCAAATCCTCAAAAAAGCCTTCCGCTTTCTCTACCGTTCTGAGTTAATTTTTAAAGACGCTTTGGAACAGTTAGAACTGCTGGGAGATACAGAACACTTGCAGTATCTGCGCCGCTTTCTGCTATTATCTCAGATGCCAGGAAGACGCGGCTTGATTCCTGGAAAGGGCAAAGCAACAGAAAGTGACGAGTCTTGAGTTAGAAGGTGCGGTAGAGACGTTCTACCGGAAGCTCTCTACTCCTAACTTTAGTACAGACGTTCCGCCGGAACGTCTCTACAACTCCTAACTCCTAATTCCTAAGTTTATATAATGCGAATATTTATCAGCACCGGTGAAGTGTCTGGCGATTTGCAAGGAGCTTTGCTGATTGCAGCACTTCAACGTCAAGTCGTTGCGGCTGGGTTAGAATTAGAGATTGTGGCTCTTGGTGGCGAAAAAATGGCTGCGGCGGGCGCACATCTGCTGGGTAATACTAGTAGTATTGGCTCAATGGGTCTTTTTGAATCGTTGCCTTATGTTTTACCAACTATTCAGGTACAACGAAAAGCGATCGCTCACCTGAAAGAAAATCCACCGGATTTGGTAGTATTAATTGACTACATGACACCCAATTTGGGGATTGGCACTTATTTAAACAAGCATATGCCACAAATTCCTGTGGTATATTACATTGCACCTCAAGAGTGGGTTTGGTCGGTCAGTTTAAGTAATACTTCCCGAATTGTCAGCTTTACAGATAAGCTTTTAGCAATTTTCTCAGAGGAAGCTCGTTACTACCAAGAGAATGGCGCTAAAGTTAGCTGGGTAGGACATCCTTTAGTTGACCGAATGGAAAACGCTCCCAATCGGGAAGCTGCTCGTGGTAAGCTGGGGATTGGATCAGAACAAATAGCGATCGCACTTTTACCCGCTTCTCGTCGCCAAGAGTTAAAATATCTCTTACCAGTAATTTTTCAAGCGGCACAAAATATTCAAGCTAAATTACCTGAAGTTCATTTCTGGATTCCGTTATCTCTGGAAATTTACCGACAAGATATAGAAAAAGCAATACAGCGTTATAATTTGCGGGCAACTGTAGTATCTGGTCAGCAACAAGAAGTTATGGCGGCTGCGGATTTGGCAATCACTAAATCTGGTACAGTTAATTTAGAACTTTCCCTGCTAAATGTGCCGCAAGTTGTTACTTATCGGCTGCATCCAGTTACAGCTTGGATTGCCCGTAATATTCTTAAAGGTTCTATACCCTTCGCATCGCCAACTAATTTAGTGGTGATGAGAGAAATTGTACCAGAGTTTTTACAAGAGCGAGCAACGCCAGAAAACGTGACTCAAGCTGCGATGGAATTATTGCTTAATCCCAGCCTAAAAGAGCAAACTTTGGCTGATTATCGAGAAGTGCGGCAACATTTGGGGGAAGTTGGAGTATGCGATCGCGCTGCTGAAGAAATATTACAAATGGTTAACATTAATCAAAAGATATAGCAATCCTAGATGATTTATAAAAAATAAAAACCTGCTCACAAGACGTAGCATTGCTACGTCTCTACATCTGTATCTTTCACAAATCATATAGGACTGCTATAGCAACCCTCGTAGAGACGTTCCGGCGGAACGTCTTTACCGGAACGTCTTTACCGGAACGTCTTTACCGGAACGTCTTTACCGGAACGTCTTTACCGGAACGTCTTTACCGGAACGTCTTTACCGGAACGTCTTTACCGGAACGTCTTTACCGGAACGTCTTTACAGTATATGTGATTTGTCCGACATGATATTATAATTATTGCCAATATGCCTTTGTCAGATTAAGGTAATAGTTTCAAGCTTAAGAATTGCAAATATGATTCACAGCAATAACAAAAAAAGACCTATCGCTGTTGATTTATTTGCTGGTGCTGGAGGGATGTCTCTTGGTTTTGAGCAAGCAGGTTTTGATGTACTTGCATCTCTGGAAATTGATCCAATTCATTGCGCTACACATGAATTTAATTTTCCTTTTTCAAGTATTTTATGTACAAGTATCGTTGATATTACAGCAACAGAAATTAGAAGTAGATCATCTATTGGTAATAGAGAAATCGACGTGGTGTTTGGTGGACCTCCATGTCAAGGTTTCTCATTGATAGGTAAACGTGTTTTTGGCGATCCTCGTAACTCTTTAGTAGATCATTATATCCGGTTAGTTTTACAATTACAGCCAAAGTATTTTGTTTTAGAAAATGTGAAAGGAATGACTTTGGGAAAGCACAAAGAGTTTATTTCAATAATCATTAATCAGTTTGAAAACAACGGTTATAAAGTTCGCAAAGATTACAAAGTCTTAAATGCTGCTGAATATGGGGTGCCACAGAATCGCGAACGATTATTTTTACTAGGTTGTCGTCATGATTTGGAATTACCAAATTATCCACAAGCTATTACTAGACCTGTAAAATCAAATAAAGCAAGTTTAAATAGCCTTCTTTTGTTAACCCCTACAGTTTGGGATGCACTTAAAGATTTACCTGAAATAGAAAATTACATAGAGCTATCTAAAAAAGATTGGGTGAAAGAAGCAGATTTTGGGAAACCAAGTAGTTATGGTAGACAACTTCGTGGTCTTTCCTCTACAAATAAAGACTATTCCTATCAGCGTAAATATGATCCGAGAATACTTACCTCAAGTTTAAGAACAAAGCATAATTTAGAATCACGTCATAGGTTTGAATCTACTCCATGTGGCAAAACAGAACCAATAAGTCGTTTCTATAAACTTGATCCTGAAGGAATATGCAATACGCTTAGAGCTGGAACCCCTAGTAATAGAGGAGCTTATACTTCTCCTAGACCAATACATCCATTTACTCCAAGGTGTATAAGTGTACGCGAAGCTGCGCGTTTACATTCTTATCCAGACTGGTTTAGATTTCATGCAACAAAATGGCATGGATTTCGGCAAATAGGAAATTCTGTTCCACCATTATTAGCTAAGGCAGTAGCATCAGAAATTATTAAAGCTATTGACATAAAAGCAATTAAACCAAGAGTTATACAAGAGCTTGGAAACGAAAAATTACTGATGTTTGATATGTCTAAAGCTGCCAAATATTACAGTGTTGATCCACATATTATAGAGCCAAGAAAGAGAAATTAAAGGTGAGTATTGAGGTGCGATAGCTGAATTAACTGGTAATTTTGCACAGTACCGAGAACTCGATGAGGAGTGGATAAAGCCGACTGTTTAGCAGATATCCAAGCATAACTACCTGGTGGAAGTTCAGAAAGTTGTTGTACTTGTTTACCGTGGTGGGGAGTGTAGAAATTCAGGAGTACACCAGTTTTACCCCCTACTTGGACAAAGTTGATCGGATTAGTTTGGAGGATTTGGGCGATCGCTCTTTGTGCCAAGAAAGCTCTAAGATTAGGATTATAATCGCCAATCAAGCCGTTAAAACCAGCCATCGCCAAAGCTAACCAAGCTGGAATTAACCACCCAGCTATCCAATAACGCGCTGTGAGAAACTTTTGACCAAAGCGATAACGACCAATCCACACTAAAGGTAAAATTAACCAACCCAACCCCAAAGGTAAAACGACAGTTGCATATTTGCGAATTTCCGCGCTACCCACAGCAAAAGCAACTATACCAGCTAGCACGAGGAAAATACCCAACACACCAAAAGTGTAGCTGAGATTACGCAAAAGTTTCAGATAGGAAGATGAGGAAATTAATTTGTCTCTCCCTACTCCTCTACAGACGCGATTAATCGCGTCTCTACTCCTTATCCCTTTGCTAAAAATTGCACCAAGCCAATCTAACCCGATAGATGCAAGTAAAGCGATAAAGGGATAAAGGGCAAGACTATAATGAGGTAGGCGAGTAGAGAAAATACTAAGTTCAGCAAACAGAACTATGGGAAAGCCAACTAATATTAGTTGGTAGCGAGGAATGGGACGACGCAGTAATAAAACTAAACCTAAAAGAGCAAAGAAAAACCAAGGAAAAGCTTTGGCGGGGACATTCCAGAAATAAAATAGTATTCCGTGATCGCCTCTATCATTTGATCCCAACCGAAAAACAAAGCGAAATAATTGCTCAAAACTATTATTACCAAAGCGCTGCCAACTTAACCAAATCCAACTTAAAGTAGGAATTAAACCGACTGCAAACCCTAAATAAAACATTGGGTTGCTAAGATGACGATGACGACGATGTTCGGCAATAAGATAAGGTAATAAAGCTACAATTGGCAAAAAAATCATAAAGCTTCTGACTAAGAAGCCTAAAGCGAAACTCAGACCAGCAATAAAGCGATAAAAAGAGCGATATTTGGGATTTAATTCTGCTTTGAGCAAAGACCAAATAGCTAAAAGTATCAAACAAATCATTGGTACATCAGGCGTACCTAATCGACAATATTGTAACCAGAGAAATTCTACACTAAAAATTGCCGCAGCAAGGGTTGCAACTTTTTTCCCAAGGAGAATTTTACCAATTTCATAGAGAAGTAGTATGCTCAAGATGCCAGCAATCATGCTGGGAAGTCGGACACTAGCATCAGAGATGCCAAATAGCTTATAGGAACTGGCAATTAACCAATAAAGACCTGGTGTTTTATGATGAGGTTCTGACCAAGGATTTATCCAATCACCAGACTCAAACATCACAAGCGATCGCCAAGCATAAAGTCCCTCATCATG
This sequence comes from Tolypothrix brevis GSE-NOS-MK-07-07A, assembly GCA_019358985.1. Lineage (GTDB taxonomy): Bacteria > Cyanobacteriota > Cyanobacteriia > Cyanobacteriales > Nostocaceae > Hassallia > Hassallia brevis. Next base: position 11,064 of record JAHHIJ010000058.1, read on the forward strand.
AGCCATCAAGCTACTGTTTCCAGAATTAAATAGCAATAATGGCAATATCCATACCAACAAACTGATATAAGTAAATCCTTCCCAAAGATGAATTTGTTGCCAAAATAAATAAAAATTCTTTATTTGATATTTCATGGAATTACAAATAATTTAACTTTGCTAAGTTCCTCAAGCTGTTAATTACTTCTTTCTATTTCTAGAATATGTAAGGTTGTATACAACCGTTCTGCATCAAATACTACCTGAAATTTACACTATTTTGGAAATCAGTTCTCGCTCAACAGGGGTTTATGCCACTAAAACCAAATCAACGCATTAAGCTAGATGATACAGACGACAAGCTGTTTTACGACTATCCCCGCTTCGTCACTCATGTGGATGAAGGCTTTATTCAACAGCTAACCGATTTATATCGTCAGCAACTAAAACCGGATATGCGTATCTTTGATATGATGAGCAGTTGGGTATCTCATCTGCCTGAAGAGATGCAGTTTGCCCATGTTGAAGGACATGGACTCAACGGTGAAGAACTTGCACGTAATCCGCGCTTAAATCATTACTTTGTGCAAAATCTCAACGCTAATCCTCAGTTCCCCTTGAAGGATGAAGATTTTGATGCAGTACTCAATTGCGTTTCTGTACAGTATTTGCAATATCCAGAGGCTGTATTTTCGGAAATTCACCGCATCCTCAAACCTGGTGGGATCGCTATCTTCAGCTTTTCTAATCGGATGTTTTATCAAAAGGCAATTCAAGCTTGGCGGGAGGGTTCAGAAGCAAATCGAGTTAAATTAGTTAAAAGTTATTTTTCCTCGGTTCCTGGATTTACTACTCCAGAGGTAATTACCCGTGAATCAACGCTTCCAAATATCTTGCAATGGTTAGGTGCCGGAGGAGGAGATCCGTTTTATGCTGTTATAGCTTCCCGGAGTTAGGGACTGGGGATAAGGGGGATAAGGGGGATAAGGGGGATAAGATTTTTTCTTTCTCACCCTTTCCTCTTCTCGAACTGCTTAATGCCGGGAAAAACTGTGATTGGAGATACGGAATCTTATCAAAAAGTAAATTTTCCGGGTTTAATCTCATTTCCGCGCTGATAATTGCCTCAAAGCTCATGCATCAGGAGAAACCAAATATGATTTTCCGCCGTGGACATCGGATTTTAGTGGCTTTGTTGCTTTCAGTGTTACTACTGACAACGGCTTGCGCTCCAAAGACACCAGGTCAATTTGACCAAGTGCAGAAAGAAAGCACCCAAAAGAAAAGCGGTCTAGCAGTTGCGAAGAATGCAACTCAAGGTAGCGAATTTAACAAACTTTTCCCTGAGGGAGATGATGGGTATCAACGTGTATTTACCCAAGAGAAAAAAGGCTTTGCAGAAGCTAACTTGAAAAAAGGTGGCAAAGTTGTGGCGCAACTGGCTGTTTCTGATACTACCAGCACCCCAAGTGCAGCGGCAAAATACTCTAGTAGTACCGAAAAAATTGAAGGTTATCCAGCCGTGACACTTGGCAAGACTCAAACCTCGATTTTGGTGGGTAAGTACCAAGTGAAAGTGATTTCCAAAGATCCGTCATTTTCAGCAAGCGATCGCGAAGATTGGATAGAGAAATTTAATCTCAGCGGTCTAGCACAATTGAAATAAACTTAATTACTGCGACTCAAATAAAACACGCTATCTAAGGAGATTTTCGTAACTGTGAGCAAATCAATTTTTGAGTTAGTTGACGAATTGCCAACCGGTGGCTTGACAGTTTCTCTGTTGAATTCCCTAGATTTTGTTGCTCCTGGTGAATGGCATAATGTGGTAGGTTTTGTCAACACCATTAAGACTGTTACCGGTGAAACTGACGAAGACCTAATTCAGCAAATTGGTGAGAGAGCAATTTATCTTTATAACGATCGCTCTCAAGGATACCAAAGAGCAATGTGGTTGTATCAAACTGTTGATACTACAGATAAAGCGCTTGGTGCAGCAGCTTTAGCCAATAAGGTAGGTGAGTCAATTCCGATGTTGGGTTTCTTAAATAAAGTTACTCCCAAACCAGACAAAGCTCAAACCATTGACTTAACACTAAAATTAGTTACTGAATTAGTTGCTTTCTGCCAAATTAACGGGATTCCCGGAGACAGCATCGGCGATTTTGTCGCGTCTTTGGGTGAATATAGCGGTGAGTCTCTCATCCGCATGGTAGCGTTAGTTTGTGTTGATGGTTTGATACCCTTGGGTCCCGACTTCATCAGCAAAGCGTTATCTACCATTAGTCAAACCAGTCCGCAAGAGTTAGAGCAAAACTCAACTTTTAATAACATCAAAGATTCAATTCCCGGTAATAATTCTAGTAGCAAACTCAACTTTATCGGTGAAAGTTTCGATTCAGTGAAAGGCTGGATGGGTAATCTCGTCGCGTCACATAATTTAACCCCACAGACAGTTGTCGCGAATTTGCAGTCATTTACGCAGATTGCTGACGACAAGTTAGATTACTTAGCGGCGTTTCTAGATGTTAGTACGAATTACTACGAACACACAGGTACGCAAACTTTGGCACGTCGCTTGATTGAACGAGCAATAGCTGAAATTTAGATTGATATGTAGAGACGTAGCAGTGCTACGTCTCTGCTACGTCTCTGCTACGTCTATACATTCATTTTCACGTCTATGCCTAGTAGACCTTAATCGTCGATCACCGGATAGAGGTTTTCAAGTTTTGCGAAGACGTTTTCAATGATTAATGGCAAAATTTATCCGGCAATCGTCAAGGATGCTCTACTAGTAGACATCTCCACAAAAGACATAAAGACGTAGCAATGCTACGTCTCTACAAGGGTTTCAGACAACGCATAATTAATTTATGGAGATGCCTAGTTATTAACCGGGAAAGCGATCGCTTTATTTTGGCAAACGCAAATCTGCGACAATTGCACTCAAGTAAGATTCGATCAATTCAAAATTTTCGACTTTCTCAAACTTACCTGTTTTTGCGGCTGGGTTAAAAGCAGTTTGGATGACATAAAGTGAAGCACCATCAAAAGCAACATAACCGAGATTTTGCTCATATACCTCACCACCTTGCTTAATCCCTGTAAAGCCGTAGCGCACCCCGTGAAGCATCCCAAAGGGAACTTTTTGCGGTGGTTGAGGTGAAAAAGAAATGCTTACGCCATACGCACTTTGACGGTCTTTTGATAATACAGCGTAATGGTCTGCAACCCAAGCATTAAGTGCTGTTAATAACTGCGTTTGGTAGTTGGGACTTTGTAAGTCCACTTTTGCCCCAGGTGGAATACCAGCAGTTACCAGCATTTTTTGGAAATTTGGTTGATTTGCCAATGAGTAAACTTGCATCTCAACTGTACCCAAAACTTTTCCTTGAGACGAGACACACAACAACGGTGCATTTCCTTCACAAGGTGCTACCTTCCAACCTGGTGGAGTCGCAGTTTTCCCCAGAACACTCTTCCAGATATTTCCTTCAGTAGGTTTGGATGCTGAGTTAGTTTGAGTCAGTGTTGCAACTGGTTGAGGTTGTCGAACTGGATTTGTCTGCAACTTGTTAGTGGGAGAATTGGGGTGAACAAATTTGAATACTATCGGTGTTAATATCAGCAAAATCAAACCAATCAGAAGATGATAAACTCGCAGCATTTTTCCAGAAAATCCATAGTGGCAAACTGACGTTACCGGTAAAACTTTGCGATTATAGCAAAAGATACATTGATATTAGGTTAATTTATACAAAATAAATTATTCCAAAGAGTGTTTATAGCCATCGCCTAGCAACGCAGACTTATTTCCCATATCTTAAAGGCTTTCATCTATATCGTGTTCGGATCTAAATGATCCGCGATCGCTTTATACTTCTGGACGTTATACTGAGTTGATCCCAGCTATAAAATAATATGGAGACGCGAGCGATCGCCTCTCTACAAAGATTTTGTGTAACGCATAGTTCATCTCTGAAGGTAAACTAGTGAAAATTAAACCTGAAAATAACACCAATCCAATTAAACATGATTAAAGAATTAACACGCCGGGAATTTCTTGCAACTGCTACCCTCGCAACTGGTTTTGCCCTAGCAATACAACCTATTTCTTCGGGAACAGTTATTACCACCGATAGCAAAGGAATAGTAGCAGGTGCAGTCAAAATTCCTGTCAAAGATGGCGAAATTCCAGCCTACAGAGCGCAACCTGACAAGGGTAATAATTTCCCCATCATCCTGGTAATTCAGGAAATCTTTGGTGTCCACGAACACATTCAAGATGTTACCCGTCGTTTTGCCAAATTGGGATACTTAGCAGTAGCACCCCAATTGTTTATACGTCAGGGTGATGTTTCAAAGTTGAGCAACATTGACGAAATTCGCCCAATTGTTGCTAAAGTACCCGATGCTCAGGTATTATCTGACCTTGATGCTACGGTAAATTGGGCAGTAAAATCATCCAAAGGTAACGCGGATAGAGTCGGGATTACGGGCTTTTGTTGGGGTGGTCGAATTACTTGGCTATATGCTGCACATAATCCTAAGTTAAAAGCAGGTGTAGCATGGTATGGGCGTTTAGTAAGTGATTCTACGGCGCTTCAACCCAAGCATCCCATTGATGTTGTTTCTAGGTTAAAAGTCCCCGTTCTCGGACTTTACGGCGGTCAGGACACAGGTATTCCCCTTAAGACAGTAGAACAGGTACGAGAAAAGCTCAAATCCAGCAGTAGCAAATCGGAAATTGTTGTTTACCCCGATGCTCCCCATGCCTTTTTTGCCGATTATCGTCCCTCCTATCGCGAAGCAGATGCCAAAGATGGTTGGAAACGGCTTCAAGCATGGTTTAAGCAGCATGGATTGTAAGGAACGTGGATGCGGGGGGGGAGAAAGCAGAAAATTGTCTTAACTAGGAAAAACTGGTGACTAAATTGGTTGCAGAAAAGGTAGATAAAAGTTTCCAACCCGCGCATCTCATTGAATTTATAATTGTTCTGGATCGATACCTTTTTCCTGTAACTTTTTCAATAAATCTTGATAGCGCTGTCTTTCCTCTTCTAGTTGCAAAAGTGTAGTATCCGCACGTTGACGTTCGATTTCTGCACGTTGACGTTCTTGCTCTCGTTGTTGTGCAAGTTCAACAGAGGTCAGAAATTTTTCTCCATCAGGACGATATATCTCCAAAGTTTGAGGTGTGAGCACAAAGCGTATACCCAGACGGGGACTAACCCAAGTATTTATGTCTTCAATTACTTCTAAGCTATTTTGCCCTGCTTCCTGACTTCGCAACCAGCCATTGAGATCAATTTTATCGGGATCGTAGATATAATACTCCTCAACTCCATAGCGTTCGTAAAATTTAAGTTTTTTTGCCATTTCCTTAAGGGTATTACCAGGAGAGAGTATTTCAAATACTACTTGTACGGGGATATCTTCCTCTTGCCATTGTCTATAAGAACCTCTGTCTCCCTTGGATCTACCAAAAACAACCATCACATCAGGAGCTTGACGGATTGTTTCCCCCGATACAGGATACCACAGCAAATCGCCAGCAACAAAAACATCTGACTGCGACGCAAATAGAATTTCGAGATTTTCTTTAATTGTGACTATCCATTGAAATTGTTTGGTATTATCAGCCATTGATTGTCCGTCGCTGTCGGGGTAGATGATATTGGTTGAAGTTTCTGGTGTGAGTATCATATGCGATCGCACTACGCTAATAGTTCGGATTGGGGATTATTTATAGTTTATTTTAACTTTTTTAAATGATGCACCAGCAAAACAAGTTGATCGTTTCCCCGAAACATTTCTTCCCCGACAAAAAAGGTTGTTACACCAAATGCACCTCGATTAAATGTCTCTTGAGTTAGAGATTCTAATTGCGCGATCGCATCTTGCAAACCGAGAATCGCTACATAGCATAATTATAAATTAAGTTTACAGTTGCAACCATAACATGAATGAAAGAACATGAATAAAAGCAACTATTACGACAAAATTTCCCAGGTTTACGACAAAACAAGGTGGTTGACAGAATCTGTAGCGGAAGAAGTTGCGGACTTTATTCTCGATCTTGTAGCTGCAACACCTAAGACATCTTTTCTAGAACCTGGAGTAGGAACAGGATTAAATGTTATTCCTTTAGTAAAGCGCGGTTATTCAGTAACAGGAATTGATATTTCTGAACAAATGCTAAATCAGTTTCGGCAGAAGTTAAACCGAACTCCTGAGAATTTGACACTAGTTCATGCAGATGCTTCACAGTTGCCTTTTGCCAATAACAGTTTTGACGTTGTATTAACCGTGCATATGCTTCATACTGTAGGCGATCGCAAAATATTTTTAGATGAGATTAATCGAGTTCTGAAACCAGAAGGTTTTTTTCTCAATTGTCAATGGATTACCCCACCAGCCAGGAAAGAATTTGAAGCCTATTTTCGAGCAATACAGTCTAAATACGACAATTATCGCCCAAAATCAAAATCTCAAGATAAAGCAATAGAGGAAATAGATTTAGAACAATATTTACGCGAAAAAGGCTATAAGTCAAATTACTTTGTAGCCAAAAAATGGACAGTTAGCAACACTATTGCGGAATTATTAGATTTTTTCAAATCACGAGCATATGGATTATGTTGGCAAGCCTCAGATGAGGAATACGACAAAGTTATAATCGAATTTGAAAAATTTTGCATTCACCATTATGGTTCTCTGGAAAGAGAGATTTCTTCTGAAGCTAAATTTGAAATCTGGGCTTATAGAATACATTTGGAATGCGATCGATGCATCTCCGTTAGTCTCTAGACATAGGAGTGGAAAAGAATGTAGAAACGTAGCACTTGGTAGTCTCTACAAAGGTTTCGGGCAACGCATAATTAATTTTTGGAGATGTTTTTTTGTAGATTAATCACGTCTGTACAGCGAAGTTAAGAATCAGAATTAGTAGTTCGTAGGGTGTGCTGCCTGGCAGCGCAACGCACCCTACATTTAAATTTATTAACATAGGTTGAAATATTAGCGGCTACTTACTTATATTTTTTGGCTAATATGAAAACCTGAAAGATATGAAACCTCAATACTCTCACCACATTTTTTCTCTAACGCTTCCTTCAAACCCGCAAATAAAGAATCCCGCTTCTGTGGTTCTAACGCGATATACGGCGAATAAGTACTTAAAAGCCTCAAATAATCATCAATGCTATAACTAACTTGACACCACAACTCTTGAGAGACTAAATTCTGGAAGCAACCTGAGTTAATAGCAAAATTTCCAAAGCTTCTAAAATTCTTTTCCTGAGTTTCTCTCGTTTCATATTGCCCTAAAGATGGAGCATGTATCTGATAAAATTCATGCAAAACTTGGTAAACTTCGTAATTAGGTTGAATTTGCATATTCAACATCAAAATTAGATAACCGTTGTCTTTTAATGCATCAGCAGCTTTCGCATAACCAATCTCTGCGGGAATCCAATGAAAAGCAGTCGCTGAAAGCACCGCATTAAATTTCCCAGGCTCCAACTCCCATTCTTCAAATGTGGTATTCTTAACTTCTACCTTTGGATACTTAGCACAGTTTTGTCGTGCTAACTCGCAAGCTTCTAAACTTGGCTCAACACACACCATTGAAAAACCCAATTTAGCAAACGATGTAGTTGCAGTTCCCGGACCGCATCCCACCTCAAGAATAATTCCCTCTTGATCAAGTTCAGCTAATTCTACAGCACGAGAAATCAGCTGCATCGGATAACGTGGTCTTGTCCTATTGTAAGCGTCTGCTACTTTACTGTACCAACTTTTTCTTTCTTCGACGGTGGAAATGTTTCCGTTAGTATACCAACTTATTTTGTCTTCGGGATTCATAGTAAGTAGGTGGGTTGAATTAAATATAAAACCACCGTAAGGTGTGTTAGCGCGATCGCGTAACGCACCTTAGACCATTATTGGTGTGTTAAACTTCGTTATACACCACTAGCTATCTTCCGATTCCATAGTAGCAGATTGCGTTGTTATGAAATACACGTAGAGACGTAGCATTGCTACGTCTCTACAGGGTTTTGGGTTTGACGCATGTACCTCATATACCTGAAATTTGCTGTAGTAGCGATCAATTAAACAGCTTAACTATGAGAGCAGTGCATTCTTATACAATTGTATGGGTAATTGGTAATCGTAATATTACCAATTACCCATAATATCATGTCCCTTTAATTAACACTAATAAAAATATCACAACCGTCGTAAAGACGTGACCACGGAACGTCTTTACAATATGCGTGATTTATCGGACATGATATCTTTCTTAAATCAGCGTTTCTAGATGCTGAACTAATTGCGATGCGCCCATTGCACCCTCAATGCGATTAACAGGTTCACCCTCTTTAAATAGTACTAACGTCGGTAGAGCCGAAATTTCATATGCAGTAGCTAACTCCGGGTATTTTTCTGTATCAATTTTAACGATTGTCATCTTTCCAGTGAGTTGAGCATTGACTTGCTCTAAAATCGGCACCATCATTTGACATGGACCGCACCAGTCAGCATAAAAATCTACCAACACCGGTAAATCAGAACCTGACAGCATCTCCTCAAAGCTATTGAATTCCTTTTTCGTTGACATATAACACACCAGTTTTTACTATTTGATTTTAATGGTAGTTCTTGCCGATTGAAATCGGTGTAACAACTTTTTGCTTTTATTACTGCAAAAACATATCATCTCGGAAGCCCTACATGTTTGATGATGCATTACATGCTGTATTAACATTGCCAGAAGTAAGACAGGATGAGGATTATGAACCAAAGCATGGGACTTATTACAAAAGTTATAACTTTAGGTTGTTTCTCTGTGTCAGCCGAAAAATACATAATTATTTACAGTTGCTTTTAAAATGCAACATAATTGCAGATGAAAGTCCACTCCAAAGAGGAGTATTTATATCAGCTTTTCTTAAACCTTCGGCTGTCCAAGAATTACAATTTCTTAATATCGAGTAACTGCCTTTTGCTGCATAAAATCCAGCATTATCAGTGTGACCATTACCTAAACGAATTTTCCTGCCATTGGGATCAAATTGAAAACTAGATTCAATAAAATTGATGAATTGCAAATAATTTGTTTGAGTAATTTTAATACATTTTACCTCTAAATCATTGGGTATTATTTGGTAGCCTTTAACGTACAATACAGAAGGAGTGGGAAGAAATAGCGCTTTGAAGGTAGTAGAAAATTTTAGATTTGCCAAAGAAGGAGTTGACATATAAAAATCGCGATCGCCCCAACCGAAGCTCAAATAATTATAACTATTAACATGATCTATACCAATCTCATCTATGGATAAATATTGATGCCAATTAAAAACTCGATTTTCAATTGGCACTATAATATTAGTATGAATACCAGTATTAGAAACACAAACTTTTATTTCGCAATGATGTTTTGAGTGATTATCCCATTTAGCAGGTATCAAGACAGCGCAACATAAGAAAGCTAAACTAAAAAAGATAACAGCAAAACAACGAGGAAAATATCGGTATAATAAGCGTGATAAACTCAGATTCTTCATATATTTCATAACAGCCCCAGCACGGTTAGAGAGAAAAATTCAACCAGGTGAACAGGAAAAGTGGATAATTATAGATATAAACTACAAACTATTAGACAGATGAATCCCCGCGCACTGCTGTTAGTAAATCCTCATGCCCGTCAAGGACAAAATAGTTTGTCCGAAGCAAGGGATTATCTAAAAAAACTCGGCTTTGATTTGCTGGAAGAGTCTACAGAAAATGCCGAGCAAATACCAGAAGTTATTCAGCGTCATCAGCATGAAGTTGACTTGGCGATCATTGGTGGTGGAGATGGCACTTTAAACGCCGCAGTAGATGCTTTAGTAACTAGCCAGTTGCCCTTGGGAATCTTGCCTTTGGGAACTGCTAACGACTTAGCAAGAACCTTAGGAATTCCCAACTCTCTAACTAAAGCTTGTGATATTATCGCTCATGGTGAAGTGCGACGCATCGACCTGGGATATGTGAACGGCAAGCATTTTTTCAACGTTGCCAGTTTGGGGCTGAGTGTAAAAATTACTCAGCGACTTACCAAAGAAGCCAAGCGTCGATGGGGAGTGTTTGCCTACGCTGCTACCGCATTGCAAGTAATTTGGGAATCTCGACCTTTTAGTGCAGAAATTCGGATCAACGGCGAATCGATAAAGGTGAAAACAGTGCAAATTGCCGTGGGTAACGGTCGTTATTACGGTGGTGGAATGGCGGTAGTTTACGATGCTTCAATTGAAGACCAAAGGCTAGACCTCTACAGTTTGGAGATTAAACATTGGTGGCAAATTATTCTTTTATTGCCCGGTATGCGACAAGGACGACACATTAATTCGCGGAATGTCCGCACCCTTAATGGTCAAGAATTTGAAGTGTATACCCGCAAGCCGCGTCCCATCAATACTGATGGTGAAATTACAACTTACACCCCTGCCCATTTCCGCGTTATCCCTCAGGCATTAGCTGTTTTAATGCCACCAAGCCAAAAGTTATGAGAATTGGGGATTTGAAGAGGGGGAAAGGGGAAAAATTATTACCAATGCCCAATGTCCAATAATTATGCTTTTTAATTGAAGCCTTGCGGTAGATGAAAATTTGAGGTTTAATGAAATATAATTGTATTTTTAACCAATTAAATTATTTCAGTTAATTAAAGTAGCGTCTTGTGGCAGATCACATCAAATCAAGCCAAATAAATTTGAGATTTTCTCAAGATATTAAGTTACTTCTGCAACGGTTAGCGGAACAGCCGCTGACTTTGGGGGATATTTTGGCAGAAACCTCGGAACGGGGTTTTAGTTTGACGATCGCTATATTAGTTTTACCTTTTTTGTTTCCCATGCCACCTGGATTGACGGGTCCTTTTGCTGGTGCTTGTTTGCTATTATCAGTACAGATGGTTTTAGGCAGGCGATCGCCTTGGCTACCAAAAAAAATCGCTCATTACAAATTTCCTCGCCTTTTTGCTCAGACACTTTTACAAAATCTGCGACGAGTCACTAAAATATTAGAGAAAATCACCCGCCCCAGGTTCATGAAAATAGCCGAAAATCCTTTAATTTGGCGATTAAATGGGCTTTGTATCTCTTGGTTGGCAATATTATTAATTTTACCTGTTCCCCTTACCAATCCCATCCCCACCGTCGGAATCTTGCTATTAGCAGTCGCGAATATAGAATCTGATGGTTTCCTGATGTGTGTCAGCTACATATTTACTGCTTTGACTACCTTACTATTTGCATTCATTGCGTATGCAGTGTGGATGGCTCCCAGTTTACTGGAAATTTGGGTTTAAAGCCCCGTCCTTTAGTACTGGTTTTTGGTATACTAATTATAGTGGGAAGGTAATCAACCACTTAAAAAACCTAGCCGTCGAAAGACAAAGCACGCTCTCCTTGAAAATTAAATCTATGGGGTTCTACTGCATTTTTCTAGCTTCCTCCTAGCAGTGGGTAAAAGATTTATAGGGACTAGACAAACAGTATTTTGAAACAAATTGTTTCAGCTAAACAGGACTTGCTCCAAATGCGACTAGGGTAGGGCATACCCGAAGTAACGCAAGGGCGTGAGTCTCACCTCTGGCTTAGACGACGCAAGGAATCTAAGTTAAGTGATCTCAGTGAACCAAGAATCCTCGTGCATTTATGCCAGGGAGCGATTTATCGGACGTAATTTACCCCAACATAATAGACATATCCCGACATTTCCTGGTATTATGGGATAAGTAATAAGCTTAGTCCATGACTGTCAACTATGTACCTCCAAGAGTCGCTGCTACCAGATTGGGAGTC
>JAHHIJ010000041.1 GCA_019358985.1 Tolypothrix brevis GSE-NOS-MK-07-07A
GCCAACTACGTCAGAAATTAACCTCTGTGCTAGAAACTATTACACCAGCGGTGATTACTTCTCTCACCTCTTACGACTTCATTCTTGAAGCTTTATTTAGCGCAGCTTCATAAAGAATTGGTATAAGGTCAGTGGAAGTGGGGGGAGATAAGGAAGATAGAGAAATTTCTGGCGTTGCTGATTTGAAATATGAATTTTAAATTTTGACGGGTGATTGTAACATTAAAACCCGTCTTTGTAGAGACGTTCCGCCGGAACGTCTTTAGCAATAATTAGGAATTTCATATTAATATTCAGCAACGCCAAATTTCTTCCTTATCCTCTTAAGTGCGATCGCATAAAAATGAAATACTAAAATCCCCGATTTTAACAACATCTATATCTTGGGTTTTAGGTCAAGGCGATCGCATTTAATTGCATAATTTACTGTGCGATCGCTAACTCATTTTCTTCAATAACTTCATAACCATTAGCGAGTTGCTCAATTGCGCGATCAATCAAATCTAGACCATGCTGCACTTTGTCAACCACGCTCAACTGTCCGCGTAAATCAGCAGCACCGGCGAAGTTTTTAGCATACCATGTCATATGCTTGCGTGCTTGACGCACACCGCGATCGCCTTTATATTCATACAACGCTTGTAAATGTTCCCTAGCACATTCCAAACGCTGAATTGGGGTTGGTGTCGGTAATAATTCCCCAGTTTTCAAGAAGTGATCAACTTCTCCCACCAAAAACGGATAGCCCAAAGTCCCCCTTGAACACATTACCCCATCAGCGCCGGTTTGCTCCAAACACTTCACCGCTGCTTCCACTGAGAAAATATCGCCATTCCCAATTACGGGTATAGAAAGCACCTCTTTCACACGCGCAATCCATTCCCAGCGAGCGTTACCATTGTAACCTTGAGCGCGAGTGCGTCCATGCACCGTAATCATTTGCGCTCCTGCGTCCTCCATCCGTTTGGCAAAATCGAGAATCGTAATTTCCTGGTCGTTCCAACCGATGCGTGTTTTCACCGTCACAGGTACATTTACTGCCTTCACCACTTCCCGGACAATTGCCTCAGCAATATCTGGTTGACGCAACAGCGAAGAACCACCACCATTCTTAGTAATTTTATTTACCGGACAACCCATGTTGATATCAACAGTATCAGCGCCTTCTTTAACCGCTTTTATTGCCGCTTCTGCGAGAAAATCCGGACGACAATCAAATAGTTGAATGCTGATTGGTCGTTCGTTGGGGTCTACCTCCATAATTTTCGGCAATTGCTCGACATAGTGCAACCCCGTAGCATTCACCATCTCCGTATACATCATCGATTCTGGGGCATAACGGCGTACCAAACGACGAAACACCAAATCTGTCACCCCAGACAAAGGCGACTGCAAAACGCGACTTTTGACCTCAAGGGAGCCAATTTTTAGGGGTGTCGAGAGTCTAGCTTTGAGTTCGGGAGATAACATAAAGAATTATTATTTTAAGTAAGCAAGCATCTGTACCTAGCTTATCTAGGACAAAAACAGCGTGACGATATGTGTTTAAAGCAAATAATCACTAAAAATAAACCCTAACCAGACTTAAAGACGGCAAACACCACTATATAGTTACGGTTCACCCTAATTACTGAAAGTGTTTATTCTCATACATTAGACGAAGTGAGAGCAAATAAATCAATGAGCCGATTAGACAAGCCTTGAAGTAACCGTCCCAAACAAGGTTCGGGAAACCCTCCTTCATGGACTGCCTAGACAGGCTCAGTATATATATCAGCATAGCCTGGGATTAAAACCCCCTTAGGATTGCCAAAAAAAGGTATTCATGCTGAACTAGCTGCTTTCTTAACCCAGTTGGTTCAAAATTTAGTCCTAATTCTCCCATTGATTTTCATTCGTTTGTAGTTATACGGAGCCAGCACTTAAAATGGCAAAAGTAGTAGGAATTGACTTAGGTACGACAAACTCCTGCGTCGCAGTGATGGAAGGTGGTAAACCCACAGTTATTGCCAACGCAGAAGGATTTCGGACAACGCCTAGTGTGGTAGCATTTGCCAAAAATGGCGATCGCTTGGTCGGACAAATCGCCAAGCGTCAAGCGGTGATGAACCCGGAAAACACCTTTTACTCGGTGAAACGTTTCATCGGGCGCCGTCACGACGAAGTAACCAAAGAAACTACTGAAGTTTCTTACAAAGTTATCAGCAGCAGTGGCAACGTCAAGATAGAATGTCCAGGACTTAACAAAGCGTTTGCCCCAGAAGAAATTTCTGCCCAGGTTCTTCGCAAACTAGTTGAAGACGCAAGCAAATATCTTGGTGAAACTGTCACCCAAGCTGTAATTACTGTTCCCGCTTACTTCAACGACTCCCAACGCCAAGCCACCAAAGATGCTGGTAAAATTGCGGGGATCGAAGTTCTGCGGATTATCAACGAACCTACCGCAGCTTCACTCGCATACGGATTTGACAAAAAGAGTAACGAAACCATCTTAGTATTTGACCTTGGTGGTGGTACTTTCGACGTGTCTGTCCTCGAAGTTGGTGACGGTGTATTTGAAGTACTAGCGACATCGGGTGATACTCACCTTGGTGGTGACGACTTCGATAAAAAAATCGTTGACTATTTAGCCGACCAATTCAAGAAAGACGAAGGTGTCGAACTTCGTAAAGACAGACAAGCTTTACAACGTTTGACAGAAGCCGCAGAAAAGGCAAAAATTGAACTTTCTAGCGTCACCCAAGCAGAAATCAACTTACCATTTATCACCGCTACCCAGGATGGTCCCAAGCACCTGGATATGACGTTGACTCGTGCTAAGTTTGAAGAACTTTGTTCTGACTTAATCGATCGCTGCCGCATTCCTGTTGAAAATGCGCTGCGTGATGCTAAATTAAGCAAAACCGATATTGATGAAGTCGTGTTAGTTGGTGGTTCTACCCGCATTCCCGCCGTGCAGCAGGTGGTGAAGACTGTTTTGGGTAAAGACCCTAACCAAACCGTTAACCCCGATGAAGTTGTAGCCGTTGGTGCTGCTATTCAAGCGGGTGTGCTTGCTGGTGATGTCACGGGCATTCTGTTGTTAGATGTATCACCTTTGTCTTTGGGTGTAGAAACCTTGGGCGGTGTGATGACTAAGATTATCCCTCGCAACACCACCATTCCTACCAAGAAGTCGGAAGTCTTCTCTACTGCCGTAGATGGTCAAAGCAACGTGGAAATTCATGTTCTCCAAGGGGAACGCGAGATGTCCAACGATAACAAGAGTTTGGGAACCTTCCGACTTGATGGTATTCCCCCAGCACCTCGCGGTGTACCTCAAATTGAAGTGACTTTTGACATTGACGCTAATGGTATTCTCAACGTTACCGCTAAAGACAAAGGCACCGGTAAGGAACAGTCTATCAGCATTACAGGCGCTTCTACACTCGACAAAACCGATGTTGAGCGGATGGTAAGAGAAGCTGAACAAAACGCTTCTACTGACAAAGAGCGTCGTGAGAAAATCGAACGCAAGAATCAAGCCGACTCGTTGTCATACCAAGCTGAGAAGCAGTTGCAAGAGTTGGGTGATAAAGTTCCCGAAGCTGACAAAACCAAAGTTGAAGGTTTGGTAAAAGATTTGCGAGATGCTGTTTCTAAAGAAGACGATGAGCAAATCAAGAAGCTGATGCCAGAGTTACAACAAGCGCTATTTGCTGTTGGTAGTAATCTTTATCAACAAGGTGGTGACGGTGCTACTGGAGGTGCTGAACCTCAAGATGGCGGTTCTACCTCTTCTGGTAGCGGTAGCGGTGATGACGTGATTGATGCTGATTTCACTGAATCTAAGTAAGTTTAGCTAATTGCGAATAACAAAACCATCCAAGGTCTATCCTTGGATGGTTATTTTTATTTGTTAGTTCAACTTAATTTTTTTCCCCTTTCCCCTTTCTCCTTTCCCCTTCATTTTTGAGTTAAACGTGCCACCATAGAATATGTAGCGCCAACCAAGTTCAGTAATAGGAAGGCAGGCATAACGTAGTGCAGATAACATTTTTAGGGACGAGTTCTGGTGTACCGACGCGATCGCGCAATGTTTCTAGCGTTGCTCTAAGATTACCACAAAGGGCGGAAATGTGGTTATTTGATTGCGGCGAAGGTACTCAGCATCAAATTATCCGGAGTGAGTTAAAAATCAGCCAACTCTCCCGAATTTTTGTCACTCACATGCACGGCGACCATATCTTTGGTTTAATGGGTCTTCTGGCAACTTGCGGTTTAGCCGGCAATGTAGACCGAATTGATGTTTATGGTCCACCAGGATTGAATGAATATTTGCAAGCTGCCTCGCGCTACTCTCACACTCACTTTTCTTACCCGTTAAAAGTTCACGTTGTCCGTCCGGGAATAATTTACGAAAACGATGAATTTACCGTTAGCTGTGGTCTTTTGCACCACCGCATTCCCGCTTTCGGCTACCGCGTAGTCGAAAAAGACCGTTCGGGACGCTTTGATATTGAAAAAGCGAAAGAATTGCAAATTCCTGCCGGTCGAATTTATGGTCAACTCAAGCGGGGTGAAACTGTTACTCTAAGTGATGGGCGAATAATTGACGGCAATCAGTTGTGTGGACCGACAGAAATTGGACGCAAAATTGCTTATTGTACAGACACAGTTTTTTGTGATGGTGCGGTGGAATTAGCACAGGATGCAGATGTGTTAATTCATGAAGCCACTTTTGCCCATCAAGATGCAGATATGGCTTTTCAACGGTTGCACTCGACAACTACAATGGCAGCGCAAACAGCTTTAGGGGCAGGGGCGCATCGACTGATTATGACTCATTTTAGTCCCCGTTACGCTCCAGGAAATTCTATAGAGTTAAAGGATTTACTTCAAGAAGCCCGTGCTATTTTTCCGAAGACAGATATGGCTTATGATTTTTTCACCTATGATGTACCCAGACGCCGGGAAGTAGAGTTAATTAATCCTCTTTTATGACTCTGGAGAAAGAATAATAATTATGAAGCCCTAACGACTGGAAGTCGCGGCTATAGGAACAAAGCCCGCCTACGCGGGCACTCATTAGGCGCATCTTCATACAGAAATGGTATCAGACCTTGTTTGGATCGCTATACCTCGCTATCGCGTATGATCTGTTTGTCCAGAAACGTACAGCGTGACACCGTCAGTGAGTTCCATAGTTTGAATTAAAGCTTTGGCTTTGAGTAGCGTTTCCTGAAACTCCATCTCAGGATTAGAAAGCGCTATAACTCCCCCACCGATACCAATAGAGGTTTGATGAGGAGTCAAAACAGCAGTCCGAATCACAATATTCAAATCAGCCGAACCATTCAAGCCCAAAAAGCCGATCGCTCCTGAATATATTCCTCGAGCCTCTTGTTCTAAGCGATCAATTATTTGCATGGTACGGATTTTGGGCGCGCCGGTCATCGATCCCCCTGGAAATGAGGACTGAATGCAATCCACGGCTTGTAAGTCTGCTCGCAACTGTCCCCGTATCGTTGTCACCAATTGATGTACTGTTGCATAAGTTTCTACATGCATTAATTTTGGTACATGGACACTACCAACTTCACAGACTCGTCCCAAATCATTGCGTAACAAATCCACAATCATGAGATTTTCAGCTCGATCTTTTTCGCTGTTTTGTAACTGTTCCCGTAGAACAAAATCTTCTAGTGGGGTTTTTCCTCGCGGCAGGGTTCCTTTTATGGGCTTAGTTTCTACGCATTTTTTTCGATCAATCTTGAGAAACCGTTCTGGAGATGAGCAGGCGATCGCTATTTCACCAAATCGCAAAAATGCTGAGTAGGGAGCAGGGTTGATTTGACGTAATGTGCGATAAAACGTCAATGGATCGGGAGTCGCATCGGTGTGCAGCTGATTCGTCAGGCAAACTTGATAGGTTTCTCCTTCGTGAATTTCCTTCAAGCATTGATGAATATCTTGGATGTAAGTTTGGTAACTGCGATGCAAATGGAACTTAATTGGCTGTTGATTTCCCTGGGGTACAACATGATGCAGGGGAGCAAGATTTTCAAGTTGTTGTTGGATACTATCAAACCAAGTTTCTACCTCTTGTGTTTGTCCTTTTTTGACTAATTGCAGCAAATAAAGACACTGTTCTTGATGATCGATCGCAATCATGCGATCGGCAAGTAAAAAAATAGCATCGGGTAAGGGAGAAGAATGTACTAATTGCCCTCCACACTCTGCCTTAAGTTCATAACCAAAATAGCCAACAAACCCACAGTTAAAATCAAAAGGTAGTTCATCAGATTGACAACGCCGATAGTCTATTTCCCGCTTTAGATATTTAAAAATACTTTCACTGCTACGGCTGACGGTATCTGATTGTGCGATCGTGAGTTCTTGCGTTTGAATATAATAACGTACCAATAGACTGTTTTGCCCACTGCCATCACCCATAAACGAAAAGCGAGATAAACCAGTTTCTACACGGCTACTATCTAACCAAAAGGCGTTTGCTGCATCCCCAAATATCTGTACAAATATTTGCTCTGTATCTGGGCAGATATCTAACTTGCGCGTGTACAGTTCAAACTTTTCGGACTGTTTTTGTTCAGGATGATTTATAGTGGAACTAACAGATACATATCCTGGAAAATACCGTTTTCCTGAAATTATTGGCAGTTTATTCGTAAATCCCAGCGTTATATCTCTAAAGTTTTCTAGCAATTTTTGTCCATATTCTGTGCAGATAGACTCTGGGTGAAACTGCACACCCCAAAAAGGTAAATAGCGATGACGCAATCCCATCACCAGTCCTGCTTCAGTCCAAGCAATCTTTTCTAAACATTCAGGTAGTTCATCAGCTACTAACAAAGAGTGATAACGCACCACTGAGAACTGATTGGAAATACCTTGAAACAATTCAGAGCCATTGTGAAAAATTTTACTGAGTCTACCGTGTCTAACTTCTGGGGCATGAATCACTCTACCACCATGTAAGTAGCCAAGTCCTTGATGTCCCAGACAAACTCCCAGCAAGGGCATATTTACATTCTCAATTATTTGTCGGCAAACTCCAAAATCTGCTGACTTTTCTGGACGACCTGGACCTGGAGAAATTACAATATTGTCAAATGCAATGTCTTTAATTTCATCCCAGTTAATCTGATCATTACGAATTACTAGAGGTAGTTGACCATTTACCTCCGCAATCATTTGGTACAGATTAAAGGTATAAGAGTCATAGTTATCAATAATTAATGTTCGCATGAAAAAGTAATAGCAAGATAACTTGAAGGGGACATGATATCAAATTAACCCATTCATCAAAGTTATCATTGACCAACAATTTATTGCCTGTAAAGCCCACACCTTCTGCACCTACAGTAGTGCTAATAACAGGTAAACCAGCTTCTAACATTTCCAGAGTTTTTAGTTTAATACCAGCCCCTTTCAGTAAAGGAACAATACCGATCTCAGCTTTCTCAAAAAATGCGGTAGGGTCTTCTACAAATCCAGTTACTATAATATTATCACTCTTCAGTGTCAAAACTCTGTTAGTTGGACTAGAACCAACAATATAAAGTTTAAATTCTGGGTCTTTTTGCCGCAATTTAGAAAAGCAATTCTCCACAAATGTGAGAATAGCTTGCTCATTTTCTGGTCTATTCATCGCTCCCCAAAATAGTAAGCTTTTTTTCTCGATTTTTTCGGGATGACGCTTGACTTGATAAATAAATTTACTAAGTTGAGGAGGTTTGACAAGAATTTTTTCTTGAGGAATACTAAATAAAGAAGTCAAAATATCGCGGTCTTTTTGAGATAGAACCCATAATTGAGTCGCTGTGGAGTAAAGATTTTTTTCATAATGAAAAATTCTTGCTACTTCAATACCTAAAATAAAGTTACTCTCTGCCTTTCTTAAATAAGACTGAAATACGACATCATGTATACTGATTACAGTTTTAGTGTGTTTGGAGTTAATTTGCTGTTTGATAAAGTTTAAATACACCGCAGCATGAGAATATTCAAAGTGAATTATATCGTATGTATTTTGTTTGAGTAATTCTTGCAGCTTTTTGATAACTGCTATTTGCCGACGGGTAGAGAACTTAAAAGGTATGTGAAAATAAGTTAAGCAAGCGCTAATTTTGTTGAGTTTAAAAAGAGGATGAGTGTAAATGCGATCGCTAAATTTTTCTCTTAAATCTTTTGCCGCAATTATTTCAGCTTGATTAGCTATAACTACTATATCAAGTATACCATGTTTTGCATACTCTTCTAGATTTCTGAACGCTATTTTTTGCCCCGCTTGCGGATACTCATTTGTGGGTGCATGAGCCGAGATAAATAAAATTTTTGACATAGAATAATATGATGAGAGGGCAAATTAACAATTCTAAAACTCTGTAGAGACGTAGCAATGCTACGTCTCTACAATATAGGCAATTTAATATGATATCATTACCACTTACCGTAATCATCTGAAACTGGTTTCTTGAGATATTTGTTAATAAAAGTTTTCACCTTTCTTGCCATTGGTGGTTTAAGAAAATACCTAGCAGGAATAGCAAACACTTCATTAAAAATCCATGTTAGATAAGCTTTATTACGTTGATCATCTAGATTTTTTTCCTTATATTTTGTAGCTTGCTTACTTATTGTCCAACACTCTTTAATTAACTTTGCTCTCTCGAAAAAGTTAGCCGCAGAACTCATCCCATTTAATGAATAAGCTGCAAGTGGAGTATCAACATAATGAAACTTCAAACCCGAAAGAAATAAACGTAGAATCAAATCGTAGTCCGCAGCAATTTTATATTGTAAGTCATATAAACCAATCAAATCATATGCCGATTTTTTTATAAAGCATGATGGATGATTCAAGGTAAATCTGATTGGTAATTTATCTAAATCTCCGGGTGAAAAAGTGGCAATATATTCTCCTTTAAAGTAGTTGTCTATCGGAGAGTAAAGTACATCAATATCTAAATATTTGCTAAATTCTTGCTCTACTATCTTAATTGCGTCATTTTGATACCAATCGTCAGAATTAATAATACCTATAACATCTCCGGTTGCAAGGCTAATTCCTTTATTCATCGCATCATAAGCACCTGCATCTGGCTCAGAAATAAATACATTTACAGAGTTTATATATTTGTTGATAATTTCACAGGTTCTATCTGTAGAGCCACCATCAATAATAATATATTCTAAATAACAGTTTTTCTGTTGAAAAATAACACTTAATATTGTTTTTTCAAGGGTTTTTTCTGAATTAAAACATGGTGTGATAACGGATATTTTTAGAGGTATTGACATAATGTAGTAAGGGATAGAGCCGCTTAAAAGCAAAGATTTGAGAAGATATGAGCGGTAAACCGCTCACTACGAACCAATCTAAAATATACTTCTAGTATTATCTTCAACTGACATCGCGAGAATACTGACGAAAAGAAAAGGGCTAAGTCCTTGTAGTCCAGTATGCAGGAAAAGACAGAAAAATAAATATGGGAAAATAAACTTAAAATTTTCTGGTTTGTAGTATCCGCTAACTACTCTTAAAATGACAAAGAAATAAAGAATACCAAGGGGAATACCAGTATATGCAATCACCTCTAGAAAGGAGCTATGGATAATTGCACCAATGGGTCTAAAAACAGATTCATAATCAGCACCATAGCCTTTTAAAGCTAAATCCCAATTATTAGAATAGGATTCAATCAAGAATCTATTAGCCTCAAATCTGACTAAATTAGATTTATCATTAAAATAAAATAAACGACTTGAATCTGTATTATAGCCAATGCCGATTTCGACATTGTTTAAAAAGTATTCTCCGACGAAAATACCAATGAAATTAGAGATAACAAATAAAATAACAAAATTTATCCGGCTTGCTATTTTTGTAAATATTTTTTCAAAAATCATAATGAAAAAGAAAAATATCAGGCTGAGAAAATAATTTCTACTAGCAAAAAGTAACGTAGAAATTAAAGCTATAATAATTCCAGGCTTAAATTTTATTTTAACGCACAGGAAAAAGAAGAGTAACATGAATAGTCCGGAGATATTTGGATCTCCAACACTTAAAGTTATTCTTTGACTTCCATCAAACTGTATTAGTCTATATACAGCCATTTGATAAATAATTGCTGCATTTATACACCAACACAAGCCTACTAAATAGCTTCTTTTGATGCTAATAAGCGGAGAACCACTAAAGCCTATTGCCATCAGACAAATTGGCAAACTATATCTAAATAAGTGGTAGCTGGAAAAATTGAGAAAAGTTTCTATAATTATCAAGCAAACAGCGAGAATATCGATATTTTGCAACTTGCTTCTGTAATAATAGAGTTGCCAAAGCAAAATTATAGTTAATAAAGGTAGACCGACTTTTACATGTGGCAATTGTAGTTCATAAGGAATGATATATATTGCGACTATGCTGTAGAGGATGAGTCCATAAAAAAAGTAATTTATTTCTCCTTTTATGATGTTTGCGTTGATATTCACTTTGTTGTTTCTACTATTTAATTGAGAGTGTGCTGAGAACTTCTGCAAATAGTTTGGAGTAACGTTGAGCTTGCAATTCTAAAGAGAATTCTTGTTCGACTTTTTCACGAGCGCGTTGTCGCAAAGATAAAGATCTGCTGCTATCTGACAGTACCCAGTCGATACCAGCAGCTAAACTTTCCACATCAATTGGTTTAGCTAAATAACCGTTGCGCTGATGTTCAATCATATCAGGCATTCCGCCAATATCAAAGCCGACGCAGGGAGTACCGCAAGCTAGCGCTTCCATCACAGTATTCGGCAAATTATCTTGAGTTGAGGATGCGACGAAAACATCCGCAGCAGCATAAATTAGAGCCAGGGAGACATCATCGTTGAAGTTTCCCAAATAGTGACATTTAAAGCCGAAGTTGCTTTCCTCCGTTGGTTGAGAAGCACCAAATACAACTAATTCTAGATTGTCTTGCAGCCCAGTTTGACTTAAACTTTGTAAAGCTGATTTTAGTAAGTGAAACCCCTTTCTTGGCTGACTAATTGATGCAGCACCAAATAAAATTAATTGCTTATCTTGAGGAAGATTCAGCCATTCCCGTGCTAGAAAACGGTTAATTGGTTTGTACCTTTGAATATCAATACCGTTGGGGATGACTTCTACGCGATAGTTTTGTAATAAAGAACTTTTACGAACACATTTAGCTAACCAAATGCTTGGTGTGACAATTGTCAAGTTGAGATGTTTCCATGCTTTAGCTTTGCGCTCCCAAACCCACCGTGATAAATCCTGCTCTTTTTGAGAGTGAAGTTGAATACATGCACCACAATAATTTAAATAGCGATCGCAATCTAAACTATATTGGCATCCTCCTGTAAAAGCCCACATATCATGAAGAGTCCAAACTAACGGTTGAGTAAATTTGGGAATGCTCTCAATTTGAAGGTAGCCACAAATCCAATGAAGATTAATAATATCTGGAGATATTTGTTTTATTTTATCATCAATTAAGTCAGGAAACCATTGTGGCGAAAAAGTAGCATAATTATGTTGAGGATAAAAAACAAGTGGTAAGTTATCTAAAGTGGGTCGCATTTGATTAATCCACTTTTCTAACTTATTTTGTGAACCAATTACTGTTTGATCATCACTAGATTTGTACTGAGCTAACATTCGTGAATTAACATTCATCCCTTTTAGACCTTTGTGTAGACGAAATGCGGCACGAGCTGCTCCTCCATTCACATCAAAAGTACTAATAATTAGAGGATTCATTGCCAAATACCTTCATTTATATTGCTCAACAAACTTTTTGAGAACAGAAAACGTAGCTATCAAATATTCCTATATCTTGATCAAGATAGCTAGAAAAATCTACTTTGGTTTCAAATCCAATAGATTTCAAAAAGTCAAAAATATCAATTCCAAATGTTCTATATGCCAAAATTTGACCGCGAATTTTATCCCCATGATACTCAGGTGTTAAAATATGAATATCTTTTTCACCCGAAGTATCTACACGAACAATAGTAGTTTGATCGAAGTTGCAAGGAATCGTAAAAATATGATAACCACCCAATTTTAAAATTCGATGAACTTCACGAAATCCTTTTTCATGATGTCTGACATGTTCAAATACATCTTCAGTCATGACAGCATCAAATGATTCATCTGCAAAAGTTAAATTTTCTAAATCTTGACAAAATACACCTTTCTTAATTTCAGTTCCGGGTTTAATGTCTGGAGAAAAGCTAGAACAAGTGTATAAGGGATAGTTATGTAATACTTGATAAATAGCGTCATTTACATCGGCATTGTAAATACTTATTTGCTGTGTTTTCAGAACGTTGGCAAGGGTTGACCCACTTTTAATAACTTCTTTAATAAGTACTTTAGCTACGTGTCTTTTGCGTGATGAACTTCGACAAAAAGGACAGTACATATTGTTGCGAGCAGTTTGGGAATCAATACAAACAAAGATTGTGATGTTGCCGCATATATTGCATTTTCCTAATTTATGATATCCGAAATTTTTAAGAGCTTTTTTTGCGGCATCAATTAGTTTCATTATATTATCTATACTCTTCGTATAGCAATTTCCAGATTCATGAGGTACAGAAAGAAAGAAAGAATTAACCGCAGATGAAGATAGATAAACGCCGATGGACGCAGATAAATTTGTACCTCAGCAGACTAGGAAACGCTATAATAGTTATTAATATCTTTGGTTTGATGTGGTAGAAAAGACACTGACATAATTTATCTCTCAAAAGACTTTGATACTATCAAGAAAAGAAAATGCACCCGAAAAATTATCGCTTCAAAACATGGTCAGGAGTAAAATTTTCAAATCTTGCGATAAAGACCAAGATTTTATGTAGCTTTGTTCGCAGTTATCAATTTTGTCTTTCAATTGCCACGCTCCTGTGATACCAGGTAAGGCATTCAACAAATTCTTGCTTTCTGAGCTAATTTTAATAGCATCGTGCAACATTATTGGCTGTCGTCCCACTAAACTCATCTCACCTTTGAGTACATTAAATAACTGAGGTAGCTTTTCTAAATTAGACTTACGCATTCCAAATTTTCGGGGCAATTGCTTGCTGTTATCATTAGGCTGTTGCAAGTCTTGAAAGTTATAAAGAAGGAAAAGTTCGCCTTGTTTACCGACACACCATTGTTCGGTAAAGATTGCTTTTTTTAAGTAGATACTTTTCAGTGCGATCGCTCCTAAAGCCGGACTGAGTATAATCAACAATACAAAGGCAATAATCCAATCGAGCAGCAGCTTCAGCAACCAAAGAATCGGGTAACGATATTCAGGTAGTTCCCTATGTCGTGGTATCCACAAAAATATCTTTTTGTCAAAACCCTTGCAAAGCTTTGCCCATGTTTTCAATTTGCACTCACCAAAAACTGGATCTATCCGAACCAAATGTGCCTCAGAATATTGTAACCACTCAGTTAAAAACTGTTCGTTTCGAGAAGATAGCAGATGAATTTCTTCAGCTATACTTCCTTGTCTAACTAGCAGTTGCCCAAGTCGCAATTTGATTTTGTAACCCGGATACATTTGCCCTGAATGCTTAAAAGCATATTCTTCGGCATTAGTAACTTGGTAATCCCAATTGACCGATTCTAAAAGTTTTTCCTTCACAGCAAACAAGTGGATAAATTAATATCTTGTACAAGGGTGATTAAAATTGCGGATACCCAGACAAAACCCACCTGCGCGGGTTCTAAAACTCTTGTTTTTTCTATGGTTTAAAAATAATAAGTTTATATATACGAATAAGTCAACTCGTGTTCAGTAAATTCTGGCAAAATTTACAAAATCTTTATTTTTGTCAGATAATCCAGAAGGTCATTTTAGTTAACTTATTTAAGTTTTGTGTATAAAAATAATTAAAATAAACTTGTAATTATTAAATCAATTTTTATTTTTTTATTCAACAGTGGATGTTACAATCAATGCTGCGCCTGCTTTTGGGTGCTAATAATTCAGTAGCGATCGCCTATTTAGGTTTTCAATACAAGTATTAAATTTTATACATTATTCTTTTTCTCAAATATAAATTGCAATATATCAAAAATAAATATTTAGTTATTTGCGAAAAATATTCAATTTACATGTATAAAAAATCATATTAAAAGTAAAAGATAATTAACTAGTAATAAGACTTAGATATATATTCAAGCATGTTGATATCCAAATAGATATAGAATTATGCGTTGCCCGAAACCCTTGTAGAGACGTAGCAATGCTACGTCTCTACATCTTTTTTGGAGATATTAAATTAAAATTGAAAATCATTTTGGCTGAAATAACAGATAAAATATAGGTATTATTTATTACTTAAACAAATGTTTTCTTTTGATAGATGTAAGATTATGGCTATATTCTAAGGTTGGATATACTGGTAATTCATGTTAGAATTTTTAGCTCAAGTGAAAACGGAAGTTTGAGTATTTTTTCGCAAAAAGCAGGCACATGCAGGCTATAAATCTTAGCTTTGCTTCCTATTTATAAAAATGACTGTTTATTGTCAAGAAATAATTTAGTAAATAATTTGTTGGTAGACGTATAATCGCGTTTACATAGACGGGGGTTTCTAAAATGATTAAAACTGATGTAACGTTTATAACTGTTTCTTACAACTCTGCCAAAAGTTTGCGAGGTGCAATTGAATCTTGCTTAACAGCAGTCGAGATGCACTATCCCGATACAGGCAAAGTCGTAGTCTACGATAACGCTTCTGAGGATAGCTGTCCGCAAATTATCGATGATTTTGCCAAAAGATATCCAAAGACGTTTATAGGTATTAAAGGTGAGGAAAATTTGGGGTTTGGTAAAGCTAACAATAGAGCAGTAGAAGTTTCACCAAGCAAAATGTATGTTTTAGTTAATCCTGACGTGACATTTAAACCTGAGGCAATTACTCAATTATCGGCAACTTTGAACTCCGCTAAAAATGTTGCGATCGCTTGTCCAAAACTACTTTATCTTGACCGTTCAGTTCAACCCTCAATTCGGCGATTTCCCACTTTTACCTACTTATTACTAAAGCATTTATTGGGAGAAAATTTACAAAGTTTACTGCATCCCTTTGATTACTACTATGCGAAAATGCCTGCACCTGAAAAAGTTGTAGAAATCAACTGGACAATAGGAGCCTTTATGGTGATATCGGGAGAATATGTAGCGCGGTATGGTTTGTTTGATGAACGGTTTTTCTTATATTTTGAAGATGTGAGTTTGTGTGTAGATGTATGGCAAAATGGATATAGAGTTTTATTTGAACCCCAAGCGATCGCACTACATTTGTACCAGAGAGTAAGCACTAATTCAAAGTTGAACTACTTAACCCTGATCCACATGATTTCAGCACTTAAGTTTTTTGCCAAATATAGACCATATAAGAAACGCTGGCAGTTAGTTATCTGGTTGCTAAAAATAAATTCAAAATTGCAATCTGCACTGCGGTTTCAAACATCAGTAATACCTCAAGATAGAGAAAATAACTTTATTCCTGTCAAGCGAGGGAGTTGAAACACGCTATCATTTTTCCTGTTGACAATTGCTGAAAATCAGACATATTTATTCAAATGCATCTACCAATTTTCGTTCGCAGACTGTTATTAGCAACAACCTTTTGGCAGGAAAACTATTTAATTTTACGTGCGTTCAAACCTTATGCAAAAACTGCAATAATAGCTGTAATATTCACTTTATTTGGAGCGGTTCTAGAAGCTGGTGGAATTGGTCTAATTGCATCTTTACTACAAGGATTAACAAATGCTAACCAGCCACCTTTGCATACAGGAATTGAATTTTTGGATGTTTGGTTATTAGGAACAAATGCGGCTGCATCTGAGCGAATATATCGCATATCTGGGATGATTTTAGTCACGGTTTGGTTACGCGCTATCTTCAGCTATTTCGGGCGTTATTTTGCCAAAGTGTGTGAAGTTTATTTAATAGATAGTCTTCGCAAAAGGCTTTTTGAACAATTTCAAAGACTTAGTTTGAGTTACTATACACAAAGCCGTTCTGGAGAACTAATTAATACGTTTTCTAATGAAGTAACTTATATTAGTTATGCTTTTAATGAAATAATTAATTTTGTCACTAAATCCTGCGTTATTCTCGCATATGCGATCGCCATGTTTGTCATCTCTTGGCAACTGACGCTGTTTACAATACTTTTATTCAGTTTGCTTGCGGTAGTTGCAGCTTCTTTAGTTCGACGAGTTCGCGAAACTAGCTTTGAAATGACATCCGCAGGTGGAGAGTTGACCTCAAAAGTGATAGAATTTATTGGAGGAGTTCGCACCGTCCAAGCTTTTTGGACTCAAGATTTTGAAAATAAACGTTTTAATAAAGTAGCTGAACGCTTCGCAAAAGCTTGGCTGAAAGCTTCCGCAATTAGTGGAATTGTCCAACCATTTGTTGAGGCAGTTGCGACAACAATTTTAATTGCAATGATTCTGGTGGCAGTCTCGACTTTTGTATCTAATGGCAGCTTGCATGTAATCTCATTATTAGCTTTTTTGTTCGCGCTGTTTCGCTTGCTACCAATTATTGCTCACATGAATAGTTCTTGGGGCATAATTGCGATGCATTATGGGTCAGTAAAAAATGTCCACGAGATGTTGCTCCCTGATAACAAGAATTATTTGATAGATGGAAAAGCGAAGTTTTCTAGTTTAAAAGAGGCGATCGCCTTCGTTGATGTAGACTTTGGCTATGACGACAAATTAGTATTACAAAATATTACCCTAACAATCGAACCTGGTCAGATGCTGGCACTGGTGGGAGCTTCTGGTTCAGGTAAGACAACTATGGCAGACTTGCTGGTGCGTTTTTACGATCCTACCGCTGGTAAGATTTTGATTGATGGAGTTGACTTGCGGCAATATCAACTAGCTTCACTGCGTTCTCAACTTGCGGTGGTAAGTCAAGATACTTTTATTTTTAACACGTCTGTTCGCGATAACATTGCTTATGGATTAGAAAATGTTGACGACGCAGCAATTGAAGAAGCAGCAAGACATGCCAATGCTTTAGAATTTATTTTAGACATGCCTCAAGGATTTGCCACTCAATTAGGCGATCGCGGAGTGCGTTTATCTGGTGGTCAACGAGAGTATCTAACAAAAGTAAAAATTAACACTCTCGTTAATTAATTTACAGACAGCATATTTTTTTCCAGGAATCAAAAAGGCATCTTGTAGCGTCATCAATTTAGTAAAATTAATATTCCAAAAGTTTTCTGGCTCAATTAGAGGACTTTAATAGTGGCTAATACTGGTCTGAATCAAGGGCAATTAATTACTACTTCCCCACAAAGCGCGGTTGACATTAGACAACTATCGACAATTTTGTTTCGTCGGCGCTTTCTCATTCTTGGTGTTTCTGGCTTAGTTATGTCCGTTGCCATTTTTCTGGCAACAATTACCAAACCAAAATACCAAAGCTCTATGCAATTATTGGTAAGTTCCAATTTGTATGAAGGCTTACAATCTAGAAATATTCAAGGAAATACAGATAGCCAATTTACCGACCCAAATTTTCAAGTTGTTGATTACACTGCTCAGTTAAGGCTAATGCTGAGTACTAAGTTAATCCAAAAAGCTGTAGATTTACTGCGTCCGGAATATCCAGATATTAAAGTAGAAGATATTTTAGGTAAGAAAGGTAAACAAGCTAAACCAGGTTCTTTAGTTGTGGCTCAACTAGAAGGAGGGACAGGAGTTAATAAAGTTCCCAGTCAAGTATTTGAAATCACATTTAAAGACCAAGATCCAATTAAAGCCGAAAAAGTACTACAAGCATTAAAAAAAGTTTATCAAGATTACAACATAGAGCAACAAAAGCAACGTCTAAATAAAGGACTTTCTTTTGTTAACGATCGCCTACCCACAATTAAACAAGAGGTGATTAATTCTGAGAATAATTTAAAACAGTTTCGGCAAAAATATAACTTACTCGATCCCGAAGCACAAAGTAAAATTATCCTCGATTCTCTAGCCAACAACCAAAAGCAACTCCAAAGCACTCGTGCCGAGCTTCAAGATGTCCGCGCTCGCTACAATAACTTGCAGCGAAAAATAGCAGCATCACCCCAGAATGCCCTTATTTCCTCTCGTTTGAGTCAATCAACTCGTTATCAAGGGCTATTAAACGAGATTCAAAAAACGGAATTAGCTTTAGGTAAAGAACGATTGCGCTATATAGATACCTCGCCGGTGATCGTCAATCTGACGCAACAACGCTCCAATCAACTATCATTATTACAACAAGAAATTGGGCGATCGCTCGGAAACAGAGCGCCTACAACACCTCAAAGCGGAAAATCACTGCTCACACAAGGGCAAATGGGACAAGTTGACGTCAAGTTGCTAGAAGAATTAATACAGGTGCAAACAGCTTCTTTGGGATTAGTTGCTAATGAACAAAGTTTAGCTAAGTCAGAACAGCAACTTCGCTCAGAGTTAAGCAGATACCCCACCTTAATTGCAGAGTACAATCGGCTGTTGCCAGAAGTCGAAACTAATCGCAAAACACTCGAACAACTTCTAGAAGCACAACAATCTTTAGGAATGAAAATTGCTCAGGGAGGGTTTGATTGGCAAGTCTTGGAAGAACCCCAACCGGGAATTTATATGGGTAGCGGCAAAACATTACGTTTAGCTGGGGGAGCCGTAATCGGACCAATTTTAGGTATTGCGATCGCCCTAATTTGGGAGATGTCTAAAGATGCAATTTATTCTTCACAAGAGTTACAAAACTCAACAAATCTGCGTTTACTTGGCAGAGTTCCGAAATTATCTCTACCGCTGAATAAAAAGCGGCTTTCAACGCTGTTTTTGCAAAAGGGCAGCTTAACTTCTGGGTATCGTGACAAACAACTTAGTGTTTACACTCGGTTGCCCTTTCACGAAACTTTGGATATGATCTACCAAAACATTCAAATATCAAATCCCTACGCCTTCAAGTCACTGATGGTGACTTCAGCACTACCCAAAGAAGGTAAAACAACCATAGCACAGGGATTGGCGTTGAGTGCGGCAAGGATGCATCGGCGAGTTTTGCTAATTGATGCCAACATGCGCGAACCTCACCTACACAAAATTTTGGAGCTTTCTAACGACTGGGGACTATCTCTGCTATTACTTGATGAAACAAATACCCCCGTTCCCGATTACATCCAGCCAATTCACCCGGCGATCGATGTTTTAACCGCAGGTCCGATACCAGAAGATGCAGTGAAATTACTGAGTTCTCGGCGGATGAAAGAACTAATCCAGGTCTTTGAACAAACCTATGATTTAGTATTGATAGATGCCCCAGCAATTTTAGGTACTGTTGATGCCAGAATTTTAGCAACATACTGTCATCAGATTGTATTGGTGGGAAAAATGGGTCAAGTAACTAGAACTGAATTGATTCAAGCTACAGAGATTTTGGGCAAGTTGAATGTAGTTGGCATCATCGCTAATGAAGCGAATAATTGATTTGTCGTAGAGACGTTCCGATGGAACGTCTAGAACTGAATTGATTCAAGCTACAGAGATTTTGGGCAAGTTGAATGTAGTTGGCATCATCGCTAATGAAGCGAATAATTGATTTGTCGTAGAGACGTTCCGATGGAACGTCTTTCAACAGTTTTGGTTTTGTACAAAGGCGATTCCCTTGCGTCTTTGTGATCTATAATTTTTATCAAAAATCCTTATCCGAACCGTTGCATAAGTTCGTGGCGTTTTTTTAACGCAGAGGAGCGCGGAGGTAAACGCAGAGTTTTCGTGATAAATTTTCGACATGAATTTATGCAATATTATACCAAGTACAGCATTTGATTAATTTGTAGCAAATTAAACTTGGCAACAGCCTGCAATTCGATTGTCACTCGATGCATTTAAAAATCTGCGCTTTTATGCAAAACTGTACTAAGTGCGATCGCACTTAAAGAGTATCTTGTTCAATCTAAGTTCCGCACTGCATAACCTTTACTGCATTTTTGAACTAGTACCCAAGTTTTAGTTTCCTTGTCGAGTGCAGGTAGAACGCGGAAATTAAAGACATCTGCCCAAGTTTCTATGCCGTGATTATTTGCGAACTCCATCTCAAGTTGTTTGAAACGTTCCCAGTCGCGATCGCTTATGGCAGCAAATATGGGAATCACTGCACTTAAGGGTATTTGTGTCGCTGCCTCAGTCATAAGTAATATCCTCAAAAATACAAACTATTGGTAGTGGCTTGTCTTCTGTATCAATTATTTATATAAAAAAAGATATTATACTATATCTTTTGCGGAATTCAAGGTTGCTGTCTTGTATTCATTGTATGGAAACATCTAGAATATACATACTTATGAGACACTGGTGTAAGTAAACCCCATTTTATTCAGCCGATGTCTAGCCAGGGGAGCAAAGGAAGATTTTAACCCGGAAATATTATTTAAATAAACCCTGACATGAAATGAGCGTTGAAATCCCAGTCAAAAAAATCTTAGTGTTGTCAGCGAATCCCAAAGGGACGAAACCACTGCGTTTGAATGAGGAGATTCGTGAAATTAAGGAAGGGTTACGACTAGCGAAAAAACGCGACAGCTTTCAGATAGAGTCGGCAGAAGCAGTGCGTGACATAGATATTCACCGCTCTATTCTGAATTATGAACCCCAGATTATTCATTTTTCCGGACATGGTGCAGGGGAAGAGGGTTTAATATTTGAAGATAATATCGGACAACAAAAGCTAGTGGATGCAGCAGCATTAGCTGGACTGTTTGAGTTGTTCGCTCCGCAGGTAGAGTGTGTATTACTTAATGCTTGCTATTCTGAGATTCAAGCCAAAGCGATCGCCCAACATATTAATTATGTTATCGGCATGAGTCAAGAAATTGGCGATAAAGCCGCAATTAAATTTGCTGTTGGTTTTTACGATGCTCTGGGGGCTGGAAAAGACGTTGAATTTGCATATAAACTTGGTTGTCAAGTCATCCGCATAGCAGGGATTCGAGAGCATTTGACACCTCAACTGTTGAGAAAAGAAGATTTGCATGGGGAAAGTATAAATACCACCCCTACACTCACTTCACCCCCACAGGATGCTCGCAAAGCAAGCGTTGTTTCTCCTTCACCCACACTAACACCAACTCCCCCTGTAACCAAACAGGAAAAAGCTCAAAAGCTTCAACAACAAGAAGCCGAGAGACTACAACTACAACGAGAAGCACAGAGGAAACGACAAGAACAGCAAGCTACTCAAACAACCACCACACCGACAGATACAGATGATCTCAGTTCTGAGAAGGGTGTAGATTATACGCGGTTGCGCGATTTACTCAAAGCTCAAAAGTGGAAAGGAGCGGATCAAGAAACTTTGGCAGTGATGCTGAGAGCCGGTGGTAGAGAAAAGGAACCCTGGCTTGATTCCGAATCTATTGAAAACTTTCCTTGTACTGACTTACGCACCATTGACCAACTTTGGGTAAAATACAGTAATGGGCGATTTGGGTTTAGCGTGCAGAAGCGCATTTGGGAAAGTGTAGGAAAAGACTTGGAAAAGTTTGGCGATCGCGTCGGCTGGCTGAAGTATGAGAAAGTTGTAATAGAAAAATGGTTTGGATTGAAACAACAAGAAACGAACAAGGCGAGATGGCTTCAATTTGACGACCTCACATATAATTTAAGTGCCTCCAAGGGACACCTGCCGTTTGATACGTGGTGGTTTGTGGAGTACTTGCGTTTGCACGAGGGCAAGTGGTGGTTCTCTTCTCTCGCGTCGAGACTTGTAAACTGTAACATATAAGGCTTACAAGAAATTGTAAAGATTCACAAACAAGTAATTAACCACGAAGTATTGCGGGTTCTAGGTTGACCTTACCTGGCACTAGGCATGATAAAAAGCATCTTCTTGTTTTAGTAGTACGATGCTGGCAATTTGCGGGTTCTGATATCTTGCAGCAATCTCGATTAGCAGCATCACCCACGCAGAAATAAATTTCACAGGCTTTTAGCTAAAGTCCACTTAAGTGGACTCAAACCCTTGTTCAGTCGTCTTTAGACGACTTTAGCTATTAGCCTCAGAATTCATTCTGAGGCGGTTGTTGAGGATGACTTGTGTCTACGTCAAAAATAGCAAATAAAGCTATTCTATAAATGTAAAGATGTATTAACCCATCTATCTTTAGTTATTTTTCCCATCTATGCTGACGACACCAGAAAGCAACACCGAACCAATGTGGCTTGTGATTATCCGACTATTGCGATGGCACAAACCAGAAGGACGGTTAATCTTGATGATACCTGCTCTTTGGGCTGTGTTTTTGGCAGCTTCAGGGAAACCACCTTTACCGCTAGTTGGCGTCATTGCTTTAGGAACGATCGCCACAAGTGCAGCTGGATGCATTGTGAATGATTTGTGGGATCGCGACATCGACCCCCAGGTAGAAAGAACTCGCTCACGTCCTCTTGCTTCTCGTGCGCTTTCAATAAAGGTTGGTATTGTTATTGCAATTGTGGCGATGTTTTGTGCAGCAGTTCTTGCCTTTTATCTTAACCCGCTTTCTTTTTGGTTGTGTGTGGCAGCAGTACCAGTAATCCTGCTTTATCCAGGTGCGAAAAGAGTGTTTCCTGTACCGCAGTTAGTGCTTTCCATCGCTTGGGGTTTTGGTGTATTAATTAGTTGGAGTGCAGTGACGCAAAACCTCTCACAAGCGACTTGGTTACTTTGGGGTGCTACAGTGATGTGGACATTAGGATTTGATACAGTTTACGCCATGAGCGATCGCGAAGATGATCGGCGTATTAATATTAATTCTAGCGCTTTATTTTTTGGCGACAAGGCACCTCTAGCGATCGGAACTTTCTTTGCTACAACCATCTTTTTTCTCAGTTGGTTAGGTGTTTTAATGCATCTTAAGTTTGCATTCTGGATTACCCTTGCAATTGCTGCTATTGGCTGGATTTGGCAATATCTTCAATTAATCAAAAAAGACCTCCCCAATCCAGTTTACGCGCAAATGTTTCGGCAAAATGTTTGGATTGGTTTTATCATCCTTGCGGGAATGATTGCCGGCTCTTTCTAATTATCAACTGTATTAGTCAGATGTAGAGACGACGATTTATCGCGTCTTTCCAGACGATTTATCGCGTCTTTCCAGACGATTTTTTTCCTGAAGCCGAAAATGCAAACATTTGTCTTATTCTTAGTTGCTGCATTCGGAGAAATCTCCGGTTGCTACGCATTTTGGGCAACTTTCAGACTGGGAAAAAGCACACTTTTGATTATTCCCGGTATCTTAGCCCTAATTATCTTCGCTTTCACCCTAACTAAAATAGATGCCTCAAATGCTGGTAGAGTCTACGCTGCTTATGGTGGTATTTACATTCTCTCATCTCTGGTTTGGTTGTGGTTAGTTGAAGGTGCAAAACCAGACAAGTGGGATTTACTTGGTGTGACAATTTCCTTAATAGGAACAGTTGTAATTTTATTCAGTCCGCATCGCTTGTAAAAAAAAGATTTGCCCCGACTTTTTGGAGAAGTTGGGAATCTGGTAAGTTCCTTGTTAGCGCAGGTATTTGAGATTGAGATTGCCTTCTTAATGGGAGCATTCCAATTTTTTCAAAACGCCAAAAAATCACCCTTCCCACTTTGCGAACCTCTGCGTATACCTTTGCGCTACTTTGCGTTAACGCTCTTTTATTATTCTTGCCAAATAAAATTTGAAACCATTGATGAGACGTAGCATTGCTACGTCTCTACATTTTTTCTAACAGATGACTATCAAGAACGCGCTTTTATTTCTCAACCAGACTAACATTACTTTCTGACAACAAAGGCAAAGGTAATCCTGGTGCTGCGGCAATTTCTCCAAGTTGATTCTGTTGTTCTAACTTGTGCAAATATTGCCCATCGTGAATAGGAGACACAACTTGCATTTGGTGCGGGATACTGTAGTAGCGATGAGTTTGTTTGCTTTGCTCCCGTTCTTGGATGCTCTCATTGGCAATCTTCTTGCGTAGTTTAATAATCGCATCTAGAACAGCTTCCGGTCTAGGTGGACACCCCGGTATATAAACATCAACAGGAATTAACTTATCTACACCTCGAACTGCGGAGGACGAATCTACACTAAACATCCCACCTGTAATTGTGCAAGCTCCCATCGCAATCACGTACTTTGGTTCAGGCATTTGCTCGTAAAGTCGCACCAAATTCGGAGCATACTTCATAGTGATTGTACCTGCGGTAATCATCAAGTCTGCTTGTCGGGGAGTCGCACGGGGAATCATCCCGAAGCGCTCCATATCAAAGCGAGAAGCATAAGCAGCCATAAATTCCATGAAACAGCAAGCTGTACCAAACATCATCGGATACAGACTGGACATTTTTGACCAGTTGTAGAGGTCATCTACGGTGGTAAGGATGATATTCTCAGATAGTTGTTGAGTTACTTCCGCACGCTCAACGGGATTGATGATTGAGTTAGTCATAAGCTGATTGGCTCAAAAATTGATATTGATAACTACAATTTGCGATCGCTCAGTTCCGCTCCACCAATGAAAAAGAGGGGAAAAGGGCAAAGGGGAAAAAGAGGGGAAGATGAATTAAGTGTAAATACTTATTATAATTCCGATTTTTCTCTTTAGCCTGCAAATAGCGATCGCCCAGACAAAAAAGCGTTACACTTCATTGCGAAATAAAAAGATCGCCTAAAGAACGTGATAACTTTTGATGATGTAAAGAGACGACACAGATAAAGGAGAACACAGTGGCAATGGAATCAAATTTATTAACGAGCAACACTCCAGTGCAAGAAGATTTCAGCGAATACGTTGCCCATCTACAGCTTCACATGGCTTTGCAAGCTCGCAATCTGGTTCCAACCCTCACTTCAAAGCTCGGAGACAGTCGGGAAGAAATGCTTCATCAAACTCAAGCCAATTTTGAAAAGCTTATATCTCGACAAGCGCTCTAGAAAATACAAAAATTAAGCCAAACTAACATAGAATAAAAGCAGATTTTGTTGGTAAACCCTTGGTGGTGTCTCCATCAAGTCTGCTTTTTAAGTATAAAGTTACGAAAATCACTATGATTGAAACTACGGGATCATAAACAACCGGAGTAATACGAAATAACGAGATTAGATTGTAAGGCGGCTCGAATAAAAATGACTTCATTAATTCCTCGAAATCTTAGCGTAGTTATCCGACCAGTACAACACCGAGACTTGGACGGAATAGAACATCTATCTCAAGAGTCATTTGCGGAACATACCCCGAAGGAAGCTAATTTTGCCATAAACCAAATGCAATGGCTGCGCCGGTGGTATGGGTTTCTCAAATTTTTAAGTTTGTTTCCCAACCCACTGAAATATCGCCTTTGTGCTTATGTAGCAGAGCAAGGACGGACACTTTTAGGCATAATTCAAGTGTCACCCTTTAACCGCACACGCAGTACTTGGCGTGTGGAACGAGTGATGGTCAATCGCACTGCCGATAAGCAAGGCATTGGCTCACAACTCCTGCGTCATTGCTTTGAGTCCATTTTAGAGGCTCGTACTTGGATACTGGAAGTAAATATTAATGATAAAGAAGCCCTAGCACTTTATCGACAAAATGGATTTCAACGTCTAGCAGAAATGACTTACTGGGAAATTGCCCCAGAATTACTTGAAGAATTGGCATCTTCAGAGCCAGATTTGCCAAATTTATTGCCGGTGAGCAATGCCGATGCCCAGTTACTATATCAATTAGATACGGCTTCAATGCCACCTTTGGTGCGACAAGTATTCGATCGCCAAACCCAAGATTTTAAAACCAGTTTGTTTGCCGCTTTAATTGACGCGGTGAAGCAATGGGTAAGCAAAACAGAAGTAGTGAGCGGCTATCTATTTGAACCTCAACGCAAAGCAGCGATCGGTTATTTTCAACTTTCACTAGATCGTAAAGGTCAACAACCACATGTAGCCACGCTGACTGTTCACCCAGCATACACTTGGCTGTATCCAGAATTGCTGTCTCAGTTGGCTCGCATCGCTCAGGATGTCCCCAAACAACCGTTGCAGTTGGTTTCCGCCGACTATCAACCAGAAGGAGAAGAGTATTTAGAGCAAATCGGCGCACATCGCCGAGAACATACTTTAATTATGTCGCGCTCAGTGTGGCATAAGGTTCGCGAGTCTAAATTTGTCTCTCTAGAAGGAATTCAACTGCCGGAAGTACTCCAAGGATTGCAACCCGCACGCAAACCCATACCAGGTGGGATGTCATGGGAGCAACCCAGAAAGCCGCAATTGCCAGAGAGAAAAGTAAAAATAAATCCTTCTGGTGAATCGATTTCTTTTTCACGCAACAACTGCAATGTAGAACCACCCTTAAACCCGGAATCAACAGATGCAAAGCCAGAGTGAGGAAAGTGGATTTGGGTATGGGGCAGGGAAACTCCTAAAAGACAAGGAGACAAGGAGACAAGGAGACTTTGGGGACAAGGAGACAAGGAGACTTTGGGGAATTTCTTCCCCTGCTTCCCCTGCTTCCCCTGCTCCCTCTGCTTCCCCTGCTCCCCCTGCTCCCCCTGCTCCCTCTGCTCCCCCTGCTCCCTCTGCTCCCCCTGCTCCCTCTCCCCCCATCTTGGCTTTGGGTTTGGATGTTGGTAGTAAGCGTATTGGTGTGGCAGGATGCGATCGCACTGGTTTGATTACAAGTGGTATCATTACCATAGAACGCAAATATTTGCAACAAGATATAGAGCAAATACGACAACTGGTAAATGAACGCGAAGTAAATATTCTGGTAGTCGGTTTACCTTATTCTATGGATGGTTCTTTGGGATTTCAGGCGCGACAAATACAAAAGTTTGCCAAAAGGTTGGCTAAAGCTCTCAAATTGCCTGTGGAATACGTAGATGAACGATTAACTTCATATCAGGCAGAGCAAATGCTAATAGCTGAAAACCGCTCTCCATCCCGCAATAAAGGCTTGATTGATCGCATTGCCGCATGTTTGATTTTACAGCAATGGTTGGATACTCGGCGATCGCACTCCACAAGGCAGTATGGCAGCCCTTAAGTATTGATACTTTGAACGTGATATTCTGAAGTCTGTTAGCCAGCACTTGATATACTGCGAAAGCTATTTGATAGTTAAGCGATTTCTATAGTGACTGGGAATTATAAAGCTCCACACCTCGGCTATGTTTTCCTCACCATTTCCTGAAGAAAATGACGACGCTCATGCTGGTTCGATCACTTTGACGGATGACAAAGAGCGATCGCTCGAATGTTACATTGAGCATTCCCTCTCTGTAGATGATCAAGAGTATGTTTTACTTCTTCCTGTTGACTCACCTGTGGAAATTTTTGCTTGGCAAGGTGACGACGAGGAGGAAGAAGCTATTCTCGTAGAAGATGATACGACGATTGACGAAATTTTTGCTACTGCTCAAGCTGTACTCTCTGAGCAAAATTTGCAACTCAAAAATACTGCTTACGCTCTGACGGTAGCAGGTGAGTTGCCCCCTGTCGAAGAGTCAGAACTCTTCACTTTAGAAATTGAAGATGAAGACGAAGATTTAGAACCAGAGCAATTACAACTTCTAGCTAGCTTCTACTATGAAGACCAGGAGTACGCAATTTACACCCCCCTCGATCCACTGCTGTTTTTTGCACGGATCTCGGCAAGCGGTAATCCTGAATTACTCTCTCCAGAAGAGTTTCGCAAAGTCCAACCACTGCTAGAAGAACATTTGTTTAATGAAGTTGAATAAAATAATTCAAATGATATAAGTCAAAAGTCAAGAGTCAAGAGTCAAGAGTCAAGAGAAACTGTTCTTGACCTTTGACCTTTAACCGTTGACCATTGACCTTTAACCATTGACCTTTAACCGTTAACCATGACCTGGAACAAGCTCTTACAGCCTGATTTGATTTTAGAAGGTTCAGTGTTGAACCTCACACCAGACATTATCCAAAGATATCAACTCAAGGGGCTGGTGTTGGATGTAGATGAAACTTTGGTTCCTGTGAGAGTTGGAACAGCTTCAAAAGAATTGCAACAATGGGTAGCGCAAATTCGACCTTTTACATCATTGTGGTTGGTAAGCAATAACTTGAGTGAAGCCCGCATCGGTGGAATTGCTCGTTCTCTGAATTTACCTTACTATCTGGGTGCTGCCAAACCCTCACGACGCAAAATTAGAGCTGCACTAACACAGATGGATTTGCCAGTGCAGCAAGTGGCAATGGTAGGCGATCGCTTATTCACAGATGTGTTAGCTGGTAATCGCTTAGGGATGTTCACCATCTTAGTTGAACCAATTGTCCATCCAGGTGCAGTCTTGCGATCGCATCCCATACGCAACTTTGAAGTTTTAGTATCGGAAATCTTAGGAGCCTCTATTACTCCCAAGAAACAAAGAGTTACAAAGCGTCACAAAGCTTGATAAATGGTCAGGAAAGTAAATCTAAAGAAATAATAAAGAAATCGGGGATCGCTCTAAAAATCGGGGATCATAAGTATTAATAACATGGGATCAGCTAAATATAGATCCTAGTCCATACAAAATCAATATATTTGTAAAGCGTCAACCTTCACTTATAGAAGGATTGGCGCTTTCCAATTTTGGATTTTGGATTCAATCCAAGGCGCTGCACATTGGCGGGATGATTTGACAATCAACGCTGATAAATTTGACGTATTGTAGAGACGTTCCGGCGGAACGTCTCTACGATTCATCTAAAGGATGGGAGCAATATCCAATCCAAAATCCAAAATCTAAAATCTAAAATCTCAAGATGCCTTTAACAATTGTCGTAAAAATTGGAACTTCCAGTCTCACGCAACCAGAAACCGGACTACTGGCGCTTTCCACCATTGCTAGTGTGGCAGAAACTCTTTCACAGTTGCGACGTGAAGGACATCGGGTAATTTTGGTTTCCTCTGGTGCTGTGGGGGTGGGTTGTGCTAGGTTGGGTTTGACAGAACGCCCAAAAGCGATCGCTCTCAAACAAGCTGTAGCCGCAGTTGGACAAGGTAGATTAATCCGCGTCTACGATGATTTATTTACTACCTTGCAACAGCCAATCGCCCAAGTTTTGCTAACTCGCAGCGATTTGGTAGAACGCAGCCGTTATCTAAATATCCTCAACACCTTCAACGAATTATTGGAATTAGGAGTGATTCCGGTGGTGAATGAGAATGACACCGTAGCTGTAGAAGAATTGAAATTTGGCGATAATGACACTTTATCAGCTTTAGTTGCCAGTTTAGTTAAAGCAGATTGGCTATTTTTGCTAACTGATGTAGATCGGCTTTATACTGCCGATCCCCGTACTGTACCCGATGCGAGTGCGATCGCCTTAGTTGATAGCATCGAAGAATTAAATAAATTGCAACTGCAAACAGGTACTCAAGGCTCTAAATGGGGTACTGGTGGGATGGTGACAAAAATTTCCGCCGCTAGAATTGCGACTACAGCCGGTGTTCGCACCGTAATTACTCAGGGAAAATATCCGAGAAATATAGAAAAAATATTACAAGGCGAATTAATTGGTACTCACTTCGCACCGCAACCAGAACCAACGAGTGCCCGCAAACGCTGGATAGCTTATGGTCTTGTACCTGCGGGGAAATTGTATTTAGATGAAGGTGCGATCGCGGCAATTTCTCAAGGTGGAAAATCGTTGTTAGCTGCTGGTATAAAAACAGTAGAAGGTCAGTTTTATACTCAAGAAGCCGTACAATTGTGCGACATCCAGGGTAACGAAATTGCTAGAGGACTGGTGAACTACAGCAGCAACGAACTGCAAAAAATTCGTGGATGTCATTCACGGGAAATTTCGACGATTTTGGGTTATATCGGTGCTGAAACCGTCGTGCATCGCGATAATTTGGTTCTGATGTAGTACTGCTGTTTACATTTCGATTTCTTTCTGTTAAGGGACTCCCAACCAAACTACCCATAACACCTAATCAATAAAATAGTCGATTTGGCAGCAAAGGCATTTTTAGCTATACTCCAGATACTACTATCAATCAGGAATGAGCGCAAAAATTGTCTCTCTTCCTCATTCCTCTGTGAACTCTGCGTTCTCTGCGGTTTGTTTTTCCGATCAAGAGTGCGTAAGTCCGATCAATTATATATAGCCGAAAATGATGAAAGCATCTGCAAAATTCGACTTTGAGGACGATAAATTTAACGCACCCCCTTCTCAAGTCATCCCCTGGTGTCAGATGATTAATCCTCGCAATGGCACAGATGGGATGCAATCCCACGGTTTAGCAATTAAGTTAGATAATGCTGATGCTGTTGGTTTTCAAGCGGATGAAAATTGGCAGCAGGTAGAACATGAGTTTAGTTCTGGAGTCGAGTCTGTATTTATCTCCACCACTCCACACATAGTTATAGTGCGTAGGGGTCCATTATCTGTAAAAGACAGAGAAAGTGGTTTGAAACTGGGTACACTCAAAGAAAATTATGATGCTTTTTTAGCAGACAAACTTAAATTTAAAACCTTTACTCGCCACCTAATTTTTTTCGTAGGAGAAAACAAAACTTTTTTACATCAATCACCACTACAATTAACTTTAAGTGGCGTAGCCGGAGCAAGTTTTGGTCAAAGTTATTGCGAATATCAACAAGGCAAAATCGTCGGTGGTTTCGCTGGTGAACTAGAAAAAGCTTATGCTGCATATCGCAAGCAACCTGTAACATCAAAAGGTCCACTGTTCCACGCTCACGGGATTTTCTGCCCCATAATTGAGTCTGAAGAAAGAGGCATTGAACCAAATACTGTTATGGTTGCTTCAACTGTAGATTATAAACGTCCAACGGCGGCGACGTTAACACAATATCTGATTGCTTCCGACTCTCCGGAATCGGCAATTATCTCCAAAAACTTTGAAGATTACAAAGATTTTGGTAAGGAAGTTGTGAAACTAGAAGCACCGAAGATGGAAATGGCAGGGGTTTCTAGTTCTTATATTTATGCTGATGAAGATGATTTTGGTCCCCCGTATTAGGAATTGGGGACAAGGGGAGTGGGGGACAAGGGGGACAAGGGGGTAATAGCGGTTCACCTGCCCCATGCCTGGTGCCCTATTCCTTCAATAGTAAATAATAGAGAGAACCATTACCACCTGTAACCCCAGCGCGATCGCCTGCTAATTTGCCGGTTCCCATGAAGTAATCTACCCGTCCTGGTCCTTTGATTGCGCTTCCTGTATCCTGATCTAGCACAAAGCGGCTGACAGTACGATAATCCAGCCGTCCTGAGGTGGTGGGATAGGGAAGTGAGGTATTAACTAGCGCTAATGCCCCAGGAGGCATGAGAGACTTGTCTGTAGCAATAGAACGCTCTGCTGTCACGGGTACATTAATACTGCCGGTAGCTGGTTCAGCGTTTTTTTCTTTGAAGAAAACAAACCTTTCCCAGCGCGGTAGATAATTATTTAACTCTTGGGGATTTTGCTGAAAATATTCGGTCATCCGTGGGAGGGTTAGTTGTTTCAAAGTTACTTTTCCGTCTTTTGCTAATTCTCGCCCGATACTTGTCCAAGGGTAATCTGTAGCACCTGCATAACCGATACTGGTTGCAGTTCCGTTAGTTAACTTAATCTGAGCGGAACCTTGGATTTGCACCATGTATGCTTCCCAGCGATCGCGGAACCACAAGAGTTCCAAGCCACGCAACTGACTTTTATTTCCAAGCAAACCATCTTTTCCTTCTAGCTGTATCCGTTTCGGATGCGGTTTACTCCATTTTTCAAAGTCTGCTGGTAGTCGATAAAGGGGATATTTATATACATTTGTCCGAACCCGGCTTGCAATATAAACAGGCTCGTAGTATGCAGTAAATTTAACAGTACCTTTGCCGTCATTACCTACCGATTTGTAAAAGACAAACTCGCGACGGACAGCAGCTTGCAGTTGTGCCGGAGAGTTGGAGCTAACAACTAATTGACGGAAGCGGACTAAACTGCGATAAACGCGATCGCGGGTAATTTCCTTAATTGGATAATTCTGGTATACAGCGATCGCTCTATCTTTTTGCAAATAACTCAGACTGTTGTCAATGGATGCTAAGAGTGCGTTGCGATCGCCTCGTTTACCCCCTCGACTCCAAATTT
Source organism: Tolypothrix brevis GSE-NOS-MK-07-07A (assembly GCA_019358985.1). Lineage (GTDB taxonomy): Bacteria > Cyanobacteriota > Cyanobacteriia > Cyanobacteriales > Nostocaceae > Hassallia > Hassallia brevis. The sequence continues at coordinate 32,129 of JAHHIJ010000041.1, forward strand.
GCTCATCCCAACCCAAACAAGTAGATTGGGAAATGCAATTCGTTTCTAATTCCATCGGTTTTAGCACAGAGTCTAACGACGGAATTATTGGTACTGGTATTACCACTGGCGGGGCTTGAGGATTGTTTGGTAACGGATGCGGTGGTAAAATAGGAATTTGAGCAACAGCTGACCAGAGTGGGATCACAAAAGCAACTCCCAAACTCAAGGAAAGCAAAGCAAGGGTTTTTCTCATCATTTAGTTGAATCTTTCAACGCTAGAACTAAAAACTGGTTCTACCCGGATTGCTAAAATCCGAGAGGGACGTACTACCATATACTCTCCCTGACCGGAAATATTTTTGATGGGTACGCTGATAAAGTCATTAGAAGCAGCCTTTGGCATCAGTTCGCCACTATACCACTTCTGAAAATCTTGAATTGTGGGAAAGCGTATTTCTTCCCGATGTCCACCATCCATCATCAGGTGTACTACAAATTCGCTCGGTGTTCTAGGCATAAAGTTGAATCATTTGAAACACATCCAACCCATTTTCAACTACTTAACCCCAAAATGGGAAGAGGTGGTGCGTGGTTTGGGGCAGTAAAAACTTATAATTCATAATTTCTAATTCATAATTTCTAACTTATAACTCCTAATTCTTACTTTCTTTCATCAGTTTACACTCCCCGGAAACCGATTCATACAAGCAACTGATTCACTTTATCCTTCATACTTTAGATGACGCTTGTTTAACCAGAAACAGTTCCCAACAAGTTGTTCGGCAAAACGGCGATCGCATAAGTTATTTTATCTAGTTTGGCGCTCGATTATGACATGTAAAAAAATGTCTGGAAAATCAAGATTTTTCGCCGATTTTAGTTATGCGATCGCACATTTTAAAAGAAAGGGTAAAAGGTAAAAAATTTATTTTCTTACCCTTTTAACTTTTACCTTATTCAGACATCACTTGCTCATATTTGTCACCTGCTCAATCAGTGCTAAAACATCACTGCGGCTAAGTTTATCTTTGCCATTAGCAAGAGCGTTAAGGGTGCCATGAGCCAATGTCAGCGGAATTTGACAAAAATCTAATGCAGGACCAGCAGGAAGGGCTTTAGTGTAAGCATCTGCTAAAATTAGATTACGTTGAGCATAAGCTTGGATATCATCTGCATTCCAACCATTTGGAAAGAAGTTGACCCCACGGGTCAAATCTTCATTATGGTTGCGGAGGATGTTAACTGCTTGTAAACCGCGACCAAAAGCGATCGCATGGGTACGGTTTGTATCAGTACCATCATACCATGCCCAGATATCCGACAGTAACAAGCCCACTGCACCTGCAACTCCAAAGGTATAACGATCCAAATCAAACTCTGTATGAATTTTCCAATTTTTTCCTGCCCAGTATGCCATCCGATCCGCCATTGCCGCAGTCGCATCCCAAATCCGAGGTGCTATGCTCTCAGGTGCCAGTAATGCCCATTCTCGTATCCGCAGGCTTACTTCTGCTAAAGAATCTTCGTGGCTGCCAAATCCCACAGAGAAAGCATCAACCGCGAAGCCATCAACACCTGCCTGTAATGTCAAACTAATTGTTTGTAACAATCTAGCTTTCGTGGCATTATCTAGTTCTGGATGATCCTCAATTTCATCAATCGCACGCATACACAAGTATGCAGATGAAACTGCTTCTTGCAATCCTGGTGGTAAAATACTAATTGGGATGTAAAAAGTTCGACTAGTCTCTTTGAGGATTTGCAATGCGTAATTACGTAAATCCATTTTTTCACTCCTCTGTTGATTTTCACACCACATAATTTTTGAGGTTCTTTGATTACGTTGGATATAGTTTTTACTAAGCCAGAAAAACCGTAGATGCGCTAGTATCTCATCGAAAAACTTATCATTTTTAGTATCTCAATTTACAACAACCCAAATTTGATTAAAGTCTAGTATATAGGGCTTTGGTTGCAAAAATGTGTGATTTGTGGTTTGATATAGATGTCATAAAGGGTAATTGTAAATATAAACAATATTGCTCGTATCCAATTAATTACCTGCAAAGTTTTCCCAAGTGAACAGCGAAATCAATTATGATGAAAGACTCTTATATCTGCGTTATTCTGACGAAGCAGCCAGAATTCCTGTATATATAGATAAAAATCACAAAAAACCTTTAAATAAGAGATTTGGAATCCAAACTTTGAGGACGCTCCCCGCAAAGAAGTAGTTAAGCGGACACATCTTGCCGCTACACTGTACCATAAGAGGTCGGAAAATAGATTATTTCCCCCAACTCCATAATCGCGATGGCTGTTCGATTGCTGATTTCCCAGCGACATTAGTAAAATTGAATACGTTCTCTGAGTAGACGATGATTGAGAAAAAGTAGTTCCCAAAGAACCGAGGGGGGGACAAGGAGAAGGGAAAAGGGGAAATGCCCAATAGACATCTCCAGATTCATACGTAAAGACGTTCCGGCGGAACGTCTAATCAAGGGTTTCGGGTAACGCATAATTAAATTCGGTCGATGTCTAATAGACATCTCCAGATTCATACGTAAAGACGTTCCGGCGGAACGTCTAATCAAGGGTTTCGGGTAACGCATAATTAAATTCGGTCGATGTCTAATAGACATAGGAGTGGAAATGAACTATGCGTTGCCCCAAACCCTTGATTAGACGTAGCACTGCTACGTCTCTACATTGTTTTCTGGAGATGTCTAATAGACATAAGAGTGAAAATTAATGCATGACCCCGCTTCCATTCCTCTCCCAGAAGCGGCAATGCATTATGCCCAAAATCAGAAAATCTGCACAAAGGTAGATGTAAAAATAATCCAAGTAAGTATCATAGAAGACAATGGGTATAACCCTTTACAAAGGAATAAATACCGAACTGTGCCGCCTTAGATAGATGCAGTTAAAGAAACCTCAATGTTAAAAGGCAACCGCTTGCATCTGCATGATATACCTCTGGCATTTTCCCCCAAACTGATTGGGAAAATTGCCAGTGCGATCGCTATTTGTGTTGGTGGCTTAGTATTGCTTGGGTGGTGGCTGAAGATCGAAATTATCACTCACGGCTTTTTCGGCAGTGTCTCAACAGTAAAAGCGAACACAGCGTTGTGTTTTGTACTGTCTGGTATTTCGCTGTGGTTGCAAGAACGAGATACAAAGACAAGGGGAGGGGACAAAAAGAATAATTCTTCTTTCTCCCAATCTACCCCTACCTTCTGGCTTTCCAAAATATGTTCAACAGCAGTGATATTAATTGGTTTGCTCACGGTGATTGAATATCTGTTCGGGTGGAATATTGGTATTGATCAACTGCTGTTGCGTGACTCGTCACCTTCTCTGACAACACTTTATCCTGGGCGAATGGGGTTAAACACGGCATTAAATTTTGTGCTGGTTGCCAGAGCTATAGAACTGATAATTCATCAAAAAACCCGCCGTAGCTTTTGGTATGCTCAAATTTTTGCCCTGATAGCTGCTTTGATTTCCTTACAATCTATCATCGGCTATGCCTACAAGGTAAAAGTGCTTTACGGTGTTGCTCCTTACACAACATCTATGGCATTACTGACAGCACTGACATTTATAGTACTCTGTGTGGGGATTCTTTGGAGTCGTCCAGACCAAGGATTGATGCGGGTAGTAACAAGCGATACTGACGGGGGGTTGCTTGCGAGGCGTTTATTGTTTGCAGCGATCGCACTTCCTTCTGTGCTAGGCTGGTTCATCGTTGAAGGTCAATATCGAAAACATTATGATCCGGCGTTTGCAGTGTCAATGTTTGCCATCATCGTTATTGTCAGCTTCGTCGTTTTGATTTGGCAAAGTGCAGCGTTAATTGAACACCTTAGCTTAGAACGCGATCGCGCAACAGAAGCGTTGAAAGAAAACGAACAAAAATTGAGAAGTTTCGTAGATGCTAATGTCATCGGCATTTTTTTTGGCGACATTTACGGGGGTATTTTTCAAGCAAATGACGAATTTTTGCGGATTATCGGCTATACGCGCGAGGATTTAGTCGCCGGGAGGATAGACTGGATTGACATCACACCACCAGAATATCTGCATTTGGATGAAATTGCCCTCGCCAAGGCAAAATTAACTGGTGCTTGTACCCCTTATGAAAAAGAATACATTCGCCCGGATAATACTCGCGTCCCGGTTTTAATTGGTTACACCCTGTTGGGAGAAGAACGGGAACAGTCAGTAGCCTTTATTTTAGACCTGAGCGATCGCACTCTTGCAGAAGCTGCGTTACGTCGCAGTGAAGAAAGATTTCGCTTGGCTATTGATAATATCCCTGATATGTTTACTATATATGATGCCGAATTGCGATTGCAGTTTGTCAACGCTGCGGGTTTGCAACGCACTAATAAATCACTCCCAGAAATTCTCGGACGCACTGAGGAGGAAATCTTTCCACCGTCCGTTACAAACGCTTATTTACCAACTTTAAAAAAAGCACTTTTAACGCGCACCTTACAAATAGTAGAAGCCACAATAAATTTACCTAATTATGTCAGCACTACACTCATCAAATATGTGCCAATACTTGACGAACAAGGTGAAATTTATCAGATTCTCGGCGTGACTGACGACATCACCATCCGCAAACGTGCCGAAGAAATTCTGCAAAATCAGCAAAAATGGCTAGAAGATGCTGTAAACTTAATGCCAACACCTTTGCTGTTTATCGAACCAAAAACTGCACGAGTAACTTTCGCCAATCGCGCTGCTGACGAATTAGCTGGAAGGAAATTTCCTTTAGCTGAATGCGTGGAAGATTATTACACAACTTATTACAGCACAGATGCGGCAGGAAATCCCATTCAAAACGAACAAGCACCTGGGGTAAGAGTTGCTCGTGGCGAACGTCTGAATGGGGTAGAGTTGAACTGGCACACGCCTAAAGGAATCCGTTCTCTGCTAATATATGCAGATACTCTGCCCGCAATGCACAGTCTTGGAGCTACCTGCGTCTTGACATTTCAAGACATTACCAAGCTCAAGCAGGTAGAAAAAGCACTTTCATTAGGCTATAAAAGGCTTCAACTTTTATTTGGCACCGCAAGCGATTTACTATCGAGTCAAGAACCAGTAACATTGTTAGATGGCTTATTCAAAAAGCTTGCCGAGCAAATTGGTTTAGATGCTTATTTTAACTATTTAGTTGAAGAAAACCAGTCCGTCTTGCGGCTAAATTTTTATAGTGGTATTTCTGAAGAAATTGCTCAAAAATTCGAGTATTTAGAGTTTGGGCAAGGGATGTGCGGTACAGTTGCAATGGAGCGTCGTGCAATTGCTTTAGAGAATGTGCAACAATTAACTGATGTGAAAACAGAAGTGATTCGCACTATTGGGATTACCGCATATTATGGTTATCCGTTGATAGCACGGGGACGAGTTTTAGGTATACTCTCCTTTGCCAGTCGTAGTAAAAATAGCTTTAGTCAAAATGAAATCGGGATGATGCAAGCGGTTTGTGACCAGATTGCCATCGCAATGGAAAGAGCAGACTTGATTGCTTCTTTGCAACAGCAGACTCTTCAGTTGACAGAAGCAAATCGGATGAAAGATGAGTTTCTCGCAATATTATCCCATGAATTGCGATCGCCTCTCAACGCCATTCTCGGTTGGGCACAGATGCTCCGTTCTCCACGCAAGCTCACCGAAACTCAAACCGCTAAAGGTTTAGAGACAATCGAGCGCAACGCTAGAGCGCAAGCACAACTAATTGAAGACTTGTTAGATATCTCGCGGATGATTAAAGGCAAGTTGCGTCTCAATGTTCACAGTTGCAATTTAGTGCCGATTATTGAATCTGCACTCGATTCTGTACGTCTAGCGGCTGATGCAAAAGAAATTCACATCGAAACTTCAATTCACCGAAATACTGAATTAATTCTTGGCGATTCTGGACGCTTGCAGCAAATTATTTGGAATCTACTATCCAACGCAATTAAGTTTACACCCCAAGGCGGGCGCGTGCAAGTCGGTTTGCAACGAATTAATTCTCATGTGAAAATTACGGTAAATGACACAGGCATTGGTATTAACCCGGACTTCTTGCCTTATGTCTTTGATCGCTTTCGTCAAGCAGATAGTTCCAGCACCAGATCCCACGGCGGATTAGGATTGGGATTATCAATCGTGCGTCATTTAGTTGAATTACATGGTGGTACTGTTTATGTTGAAAGTGCCGGTGAAGACAAAGGCGCTAAATTCACTCTTATGCTGCCACTACTCAACGCCAAATTGGGACAAACAGACACACCGAAGAACTCCCCTCCTCCCTCACTCTCCCCCTCCCTATCCCTAATAGGCATTCGGGTACTAGTGGTAGACGACGAAGCCGATATTCTTGACTTTATCACCACCATACTCGAACAGTACGCTGCCGAAGTTCAGGCGGTTGCATCAGTAAAAGAAGCCCTGGATATTATAGCACACTTTAAACCAGATGTTTTAATTAGCGATATTGGAATGCCAGAAGAAGATGGTTATTCATTGATTCGCAAAGTGCGATCGCAACCCCCAGAGAAAGGCGGAAATATTCCCGCAGCAGCCCTAACAGCTTATGCTAGAGCAGAAGATCGAATGCGAGCGATACAATCCGGTTATCAGCTACATTTACCTAAACCTGTTGAACCGGCTGAGTTAGCAACAGTAGTCGCAAGTCTTGTTGGACGCACTTTAATATTGTAAATTCTTCAAATAGAATTTGTTAAATTACGATGGATGAATACTGAAGAGACATCTCCAAAAAAGAATGTAAAAACGCGACCGGTCGCGTCTCTACAAGGGTTTAGGGCAATGCATAATTAATTTCTGGACATGTCTAAGATTTGGCGTTGCATATTGGCGGGATGAGTTTATAAACAACGTCGATAAATTTGACGTATTAGACATCTGTTGGAAAAGATGTAGAGACGTAGCACTGCTACGTCTCCATAAGGGTTTAGGGCAACGCATAGTTCATTTCAAGATTATGCAACGCCTAAGATTTTAGTTATTTTTTTACGTATGCCTAGAGCTATGCAGATAACTCAGGGTGCATATCTTTATGCAAATCAAACCTATTAAATAAATAGTGTTTTGATTAAAGTATTTAATATGATAAGCATAACAAAAACATTACCAACAACAGCCGTTGAATCACCAGAGCTAAATAATCCTAATTCTAAAACAAAACAAGTAGATTTTTTACAAAAAGTAATTGAAGGCTTACAAGATGGCATCTTAATCTTGACCGAGATAGGAGAAATCGTTCATGCTAACGCATCGGCAAAAAGCATTTGTGGTCAAATAAGTCAAGGAATTTCTCAAGCGAACTTTGTACCACCAGCAATTTGGAATCATTGCAAATCTTTAATTGATTGGAGTTTATTTCCCAACCAACACATCATACTCTCTGATGAGATTGTGCTAAATAAGTTAAATATTTTTCGCTTGCGGATAAGATGGCTAGATGTAGATCCGTTACAACGTCCTTGCTTGTTGGTGACAATCGAAAATAAATGTGAGACCTTAAAAAATGTAGCGATCGCTGAAGTAAAAAAATACGAATTAACACCACGAGAAGCTGAAATTTGGCTTCTTTATCGCTTCAACTACAGCTACAAAGAAATTGCCGTCCAACTTTATATTAGCCTGAATACCGTCAAAAAACACATGAAGAACATTCACGCCAAGCGACAAGCAAATATTGACTAAAGAAGGTTAAAGTGAAGAATTTTGTTCAAGTCACATGGTTAGTTCATGCTTTAGTTGATACCAGAAACTAAGAGAAATCAACAATTCAATATTGATTAGTGAAATGCAATTATTCACTACTTTGTTAAGAGTTTCACGAATCAATTAAGATTGACATATTTGCAATGCCGAAAAAAACAACTCCACAATTGACCCCTCAGCGCTTGTATGAGGGGTCAATTGTGGGTAATCCAGCAAACATAAAGTTGAATACTGATACCTTTATATACATTTTTCTCTGAATGAAGCAATAATTACAAATAGTGATTTAAGTCAAGTAAATTTTAATACAAAAATAATTATTTTTATAAATAGCCCTTTAGCGATCGCACAGTAATCATCAATTGGCTTCAGTGGGGAACAAGTAGTTAATTAAAATAGTCATCAATGATTATTTACTATTAACTAATAACTATTTATTCCCCCTGAATAAATCCAGAGAAACTAATTTTATAATCAGATACTTTTTAAGTATTACGAGAATTTAACCTACCAAAATCAAGGTTTTTTTTGCAAATCAAGTAGTGTATTGTAAACATCAGTTTTTAATTTTTCATTACTTTGTAAGTCTCTAGTAATCTTATTAAAATCGTCAATGCTGAGACCATTTTGTTCAACTATTTTTTGAGAGCGATTACAATAATTTACCGCAATATCTCGCGCTTTATTTGGCAGATTGCTGAGGCTGTTGGAGTCGCTACAAACAATCTGGGGAATTTCTCTACCACCAATAAGTTTTTTAATTTCTTCAAATGCTTGGCGTCGCTCAGGTTCCATTGCTAAGACTGATTTGGCATAATTTCTAATTTCAGTTGGAGTTTGAGCATCAACTTGGTAACTGAAGGCAAAAGGGCTAGAAGCAAGACTCACAAAGGCTAGAGCGCCAAATAAAAAGGATTTTTCAAGCATTCGTTGCTTTCTGGGTCGAAAAAAGAAATAGGGGATAATGTTCATATGCGAGGTGACACAGAAATACAGTAGGGATATCTTAAGAAGTTTGAATTATTTTAGAAGTTAGAAGTTCCAAGAAAAGAGATAATCGATAAAAGCTTTATATTTATTGTCAGCTTTATCGGTATAACTGACAAAGTTCGATAACTTTAGTTTGCAGTGTTGATATCTCGGAAGCTCCTTGTTTGAGACTAACTTCTAACTCTAATAGTACGGGTAAAGTAGAGATAAGTTGTGGCAAAGAAACAGACTTTATTTCTTGCTGTAAAAAGTAAATGCGCTTGGGATTGCCTATCTCAGCAGCTTGAGCGATCGCTTGTTGATTCCGCTCTCCACTTGAAATCATAATTTTTACCCACAACCATGTGCGAAATCGACTAACCAGTGTAGCCACTATCCGCAAACCAGGTTCAGAAGCATTCATCAGATCGGCTAAGGTTGTTAAAGCCTTGGCTGTGTCCCCCATAATAATTGCATCCGCCAATTGAAAGCTGTTGTGTGTAGTATTTCGGACTAGCCGAGCAACTATGTCAACCTCTAAAGGCTGATTGTTGCCTTCAGTATAAAGCCGTAACTTCTCCAACTCATTGTATAGCAGACGTGTATCGTTACCTACAGACTCTGCTAAAAGTTCTGCACATTGGGGATTTAATTTCACACCAACGATTTCAGCTGCTTGATTCACTGATTGCAGCAGTAAGTCCGTCTTCCAAGTTGGTATCAGCGGAAATTCTCGGAATTCTTTAGCATATTGTTTCAGCAATTTTGTCGATTTCAGTCGTTCATCTGGTTTATTGCGATTTGTAAGCAATAAGAATGAATTTTCCGGAATTACTGGCAGCGTTCTCTGTAATTCGGTGAAAACATTATCTGGGCAGTTCTGACTGATAGTAGTATTCGTCAGCCATACCAAGCGTCCACCAGCACCAAAAATTGGTGTCATAACTTGATTTAGCGCTATTATCGCTGCATCGGGCTGTTCTGGGGAAATTGTAGTGTAATTAAAACTGATCCAATTGGGATCGAGTATACGCGATCGCAGCATAGCGATCGCCTTTTCGATGGAAAAATCATCTTCACCCCAGTAAATGTAAACTGGCATAGAGCAACCTCAATTAAAAATATCATCGTTTCTTCAGTACAAGAAAAGCTAAATACTTTTTAAATCACGAGAAAGTTCCCTAAAATCAATAAACGTGAGTGCGGGAGGCATTAAAGATTGGACGACAATTATCAAACTTACTTAAATCGGGTAGCAAGAATGACGCTGCCAGAAGCTTATAGATCCCAAATCCAGCATATCCAGGAATCTTTCAAGTTTCAGCCGCATGTTGAGGGAGCAAGACAAGCTGTACCCTTTCCTGGATATACGATAATTACCCCACCGTCGGAGGAAGAATCGGAAAACTCTGCTTTCTATACCAAATTACAAACTTACCAACAACAACTGTTGCAGCTGCCAAAAAACGCTAATTTGATTGTTCCTGTACCTTCTAACAGCTTTCATCTAACTTTGGCAGACTTAATTTGGGATAGTGCTTACCAAGATGCTTGCGAAAAAAATCCTGAATTTGAACAAGAGTTATGCTCTTGCATTGCGGAAATCTTTCAGCAATATCAACAATCCATCACAAACGGAAATAATCTGATTCGCTGGCAGATGTTAGGACTAATTGTAATGCCAAGAGCCATAGGTGTTTGTTTAGTACCCCAAGATGAAAACTGTTATGAGCAGATTATTAACTTACGTCGGACAATTTATCAAAATCCCCAGCTAGTTGCTTTAGGCATTGAACAACATTATCACTTTACAGCACACATTACATTAGGCTATTTTGGCGAGATATCGCCAGATTTAGACCGCACAAACTTAAGTACAATGCTTTCTGAGTTAAATCAACAATGGTTGGGAAATTCACCAGAATTTTTGGTAAGTCGTGCCGAATTACGAAAGTTTGACGACATGACTCGCTATTATCGTCAACCAGACTCACCAGTTTTACTTATTAGTGCGGGATAGCATTTAAGTAGATGGGCATAAATAAACCCTCCTTAACGTAGTAACGGCTTCAGCCGTTAAAATCCTTGCTTTGAGCGGTTTACCGCTCACTACGAACCAGGAGAGTATTTTACTTTTAATTTCGCCCACTTACTTATAGTTGGGGAAACTCACACAAGTGGTTCCCCAATTTTTTGTGAAACTCAGTTCAAGCCTTAGGAAGTACATACTCTAAGATATTTAAAACTCTTCCACTCAAATTTGTCTTCTTATATTCTCTAATAATTTTGCCACCAAGCTTTTCGGGAATTCGACGACTGGGAATATTCGCTTTATCGGCACAATAAACAAGATGTTGAAAATCTAAGTTTTCCTCAGCCCATGTTTTAAGTCCGATGATAGTTTCTAATCCGTAACCTTTGCCATGTGCTGATTTCTTCAGCCAAATACCAAATTCTGGTTCGTTACTATTTATTTCGTGGATTCCCGTACAACCCAAAAATTTGAAAGAATTTTTATTTAAAATAACAAGCACAAGGTTTTCGCCTTTTTTGATTTCTAAGAGTGAGCTGTTAATAAAATCTTCTGTATCCGAAATGTTTTTCGGCGGATTAGTATACATATAAGTAGTAATCTCTTGATTAAATTCTCTAAAAATATCTTCTTTATATTTCATTGAGATAGTTTGTAATAATAAACGACTTGTAGATATTTCTAACTCTAATAGTTCCATGTTTTATTTTTTTTATTGCCTGATATTATTGAGTTGACTAATTAATAAAATCATTTATACGTGGGTATAATCTGACATAATTTTTACTAAAAAACCACAAGTATTGAATTATACCAAATCATCCTGAATATTCATACAATCTTCAAAAAGAAAAAGTTCTAGACGCATCATCAATAAGCTAAAGTTTTGTTAAGATGCAAATGTTAGTAGTTTCTCAACGAAAAACATCAATCAGGATGTGAAGAAAGAAATAGCACTAACAAGTATAGAGTTCAGGAGAAAAAGCAATGAACGCCTACATTTTTTTTGACGACGCCCTCCATATGCTTGTCAACGCTTACTTGGTATCATCTGTACTGCTAATCGCAGCTTCTGGTATCGGGTTAGCAGTCATGGAAACCATTGAAAAATCAGGGGAACAGTAACCCCAACCCAATTTGTAGACTTGTTTTCCACATGTTTTAGGTGCAGGTGTTCACTACTGAGATTTATTGGGAACACTAAGAACACCAGGGCTGAAAGGAGTTATTTAAGTTGCCTAAATATTACGTAAATAATAGGTAACAACATCACTACTCAGACCTAAATAAAGAAACAAACTACAATGGGTTTAGTTGATAACATGTTTGGCGCACAAAGTCAAGTCCAAGAAGCATTCACTGTAGCAGAAGCCTTTGCTGCTATTACCCTAGCGGCGATCGCCTCCGACGGTTATCTTTCTCAAGAAGAAACAACAGGTATCACGGCTACTCTGTCTCGGATGAAGCTTTTCAGAAGTTATTCCAATGATGTAATGAACAGGCTGTTTGACAAACTCCTGGGAATTCTCCAGCGGGATGGGATGAATATTTTATTTGATACAGCTAAAGAATCTCTGCCCCCCGACTTACGGGAAGCGGCTTTTGCGGTAACTGCGGATCTAATATTAGCCGATGGAATCGTTACTGAAGAAGAAAATAGTTTTTTAAATGATTTATATCATGCTTTAGATATATCCACGGATATTGCCACACAAGTTGTGCAGGTGATGATGATCAAAAACCGGGGATAAAGATAGAAAATCAGTTATAACTTATAAATTAAGTGTGCCAAAGGAGCGATCGCTTCTTTGGCATTATTTTTGGTGTGAGTAGTAATATGCCCTGTTCTGCTACCTTAACTCAACTGATTTCAGTTCTTTCTGCCCAGCCTGTAAACTTATCTGAAGCTGCTTTAAAACAATTGGGTAGCGGTATTCAAACTGATACCCGTTTTTTGCAACCTGGTGAAGTATTTGTAGCTTTACGAGGCGAAAAGTTTGATGGACACGATTTTGTCCCAATGGCGATCGCTAAAAATGCAATAGCTGCTATCGTTGATTTTGAGTACCTGAATCCGGGATTTCCTGTGTTGCAGGTCAAAGATACCCTCAAAGCATATCAACAAATCGCTTCTTGGTGGCGCGATCGCTTTCAAATTCCTGTAATTGGGGTAACGGGTTCTGTAGGTAAAACTACCACCAAGGAACTCATTGCTGCTGTTTTAGGAACCCAAAGACGAGTTCACAAAACTTATGGAAATTTCAATAATGAAATCGGTGTTGCGAAAACTCTTCTAGAACTAAGTTCAGAAGATGATTATGCTGTGATTGAAATGGCGATGCGTGGTAAGGGACAAATTGCGGAATTGACAGAAATTGCCCGTCCAACCATCGCCGTAATTACTAATGTGGGAACAGCGCATATTGAGTTACTCGGTTCCACCGAAGCGATCGCAGAAGCCAAATGTGAGTTATTAGCCCAAATGCCGTCATCTGCTATAGCTATTCTCAATCATGATAACCCGTTATTAATGGCAACGGCGGCGCAAGTTTGGCAAGGCGAAACTTTGACTTATGGCTTGTCTGGAGGTGATATTCAAGGGCTTTTAATTGATAACGATACTGTAAAAGTCGGGGAAATCCAACTTCCTTTACCTTTGCCTGGACGCCATAATGCAACTAATTTTATGGCGGCTTTGGCAGTAGCGCAAACTGTAAATATTGATTGGTCGTGCTTGAAAGGTGGTATTGTAGTTGATATGCCTTCCGGGCGATCGCAACGTTTTGTTTTGCCCAATGATGTGATAATATTAGATGAAACATATAATGCTGCGCCAGAAGCGATGATGGCAGCACTGCAATTATTAGCAGATACACCCGGAAAACGGAAGATTGCCGTATTGGGTGCAATGAAAGAATTAGGAGAAAAGTCGCCACAATTACACTCCTCGGTGGGAGAAATGGTGCTAAAGTTGAATTTAGACGGTTTGCTGGTGTTGGATGACGGACAAGATGCCCAAGAATACGCACTCAGCGCTAAAGGTATTCCATCGGAATGCTTTGCAACTCATGCTGATTTAGTTGCTCGATTGAAAGAGTTTGTCACCCAAGGCGATCGTTTACTTTTCAAAGCTGCACATTCGGTAGGTTTAGATCGCGTTGTCAATGAGTTTCGCGCTGAATTTAGTAGTTGAGACTAAGTACAAATTTGCATTGTTGTTGGGCTGCGCCGCTACATGACGCTGACTGGATAAGCACTGACTGCTGTATCTACTGTCGCAATAGTCAGATTATTGTGTAAAGCTTGGCAGATAAGCATTCTATCAAATGGATCACGATGCAATGGTGGCAGTTTAGCCAGTTGAAGTACACTGCTTTCATCAAGAGCAAGACTGGCAATTTGATGAAGATCGCGCTGTTTGGGTAAGTACGTTTCGGGATGCTCCGGCAGAGGTAGCTTGCCCAACTGGTACTTGACAATCGCTTCCCAGACTGAAATCGCACTCAGATAGACATCATTGTCTAGATCACGAATCGCATCGCGAACACTCGTTGGCAACTGGGCATCGCCACTGATAAACCACAAAAAGATATGCGTATCTAGCAAAATCCTCATTTGCCCTCAAATGCACTGAGCAGATATTCTGGCAAAGGAGCATCGAAATCATCTGGAACGGTAAACTCGCCTGCACACAAACCAAACGGGCGCAATTGTTTGCTACTGGCGATAGGTCTAAGTTCAGCGATCGCTTTATCTGCCTGAACAATTACAATTGTTTCACCTGCCTCCACTTGACGCAGATACTTTGAAGGATCGCGCTGCATTTCATCAACTGTCACGCTTAACATAAAAAAGCCTCAGTATAAGCTCAAGGGATAATACGCTATCTCACTCAATTGTAGATGATGGGTGGTATGCTCCCAGCTAGGATCAGTGACTTCGCTGCACTCCGTTTCGCTCAGTATGACATTTTCGACTTTGCGTAAGTCCTATCAAAATCCAGGACAACCTAATCGATATTTATCCTCATTGCTAAGTTTTGGATCTTCACACCAATTCTGAGGTTGGGTAGGGTCAGAGGATAAGCCTGGTTTTAAAACCGGAGACTCTGGTAGTGGGCTAATTATGGGTGAATCAGGATTACGAGGTAACTCAGGGTGTGAAGGATGAACTGAAGTTGGTTCGGGGTTGGAAGGTGAGGGTGAGATATGCGATGGTTGTGTTGTGCCTTTTGGAGTATGAGGTGAAGATACAGGTGAATTTGGAGTCGAAGTTGGGGTCGGCTTGGGAAACAACTTGTCCCAATTGCTAAATACTCCAGTAATCAATGCTGCACCCAGACTACCTGCCAATGCAATCACAGCAACTACTACTTCAACTTTAGGGGCTTGATTCTTGCTACTCATGCAACATAAAAATACAAACTGAGAGTGTCAACTGTGATTCTATTTTCCTAGCCAAAACTGCTGCAACAACCGAAAAAGTTTCACAAACTTCTCCTCCAACCAAAGCAATGCGGCATCAAGCCATGCTAAAATTCTCTCTAAAGGATGCTTTTCATACTCGACTGATGTTGCTTTGGTTTCTATCCAATCGGGTTTAGCCTCAATTTCAGTTGTTTGCGATCGCTGATGAAGAACAACTTCCCCTTTCTTACTTCCAACCTGGGAAATCTTGGATAGTTTTCCCGATGCTTTTTCAGTTCGAGTTAAATCAGTAGTTGCTTTTTGCTGTTTTACTAATTTTGAAGTTGGTTTTTTCGGGATATTTTGGGAACTATTAAGCCAGTTTTGTAGATATCTTGGTGATTGACTGGCAGGTAAAGCCGGATTTGTTGTTTGTCCAACTTCTTGGTCAATCGGCTCAAAATCGCCAAATAAATCATCCCAACTCAGCCAAGGATCTGCGACTAAATCTTGGTTTGGCAAGTAGCGTTGAGAAGAACCATCAAGTTTTTTACCAGTGCGTTCTCCAAAAAAGTAATTTACCGCAGCTTCAATTATTGCTTGAATTCCCAAGCGATCGCTTTGAATATCTTCACCACGAACTGTTAATTCTTTGCCGTAAATAAATATGTTTAACTGAGTTTGGACAACTTTAATAATTTCCAGGCTGCGTTGTTGTACCTGTAGTGTAGCGCGAGACAAAGGCGTTAAAGCGTTTGATTCCAACTTCGCTACAGATGCATCAAGAAATGCTAACACTTCCTCAGCATTGACTAAAGCTTGTGTTTGCATTGCTTCGGGTAAGGCAGGTGTTGTGTTAGCATCACCTGTTAATTTTTGCAACAATCGCTCAATTTCTGGTAAAACCTGTGTTTCTTGTTTTTCTGTCGCCAACCGCCAATAATGCCAGTAATCTGCTATTTCGCCAATAATCCTATCTTGTAATTTTTCTTGTTGTTGGCGTGTTAAAATATCGAGAATTTCATTTTCGGCGGTGACGAGTACCAAATTGCGATTTTCCAACTGGCTGGCTATTCCCCGCACTGTGGAAAAATGAGGTTTGTGAATATTTGTAACTGTTGAAGATGAAGTCAGACTAGATGTGCTGGGTTGATTTGGGAAAAATTTGAACCACCAAAATCCGAAGAAGTTTTTACTGACATTCTCAGTGTCTGGTTGTCTTTTTGTCTCCTTGTCCTCTAACGCTTGTAACACTCGTTGAATCGGTGTATCAACATCTGGTTGAGAAGGGATATTATTTGTTTGTAACTGTAGCCTGTTTTGCGGCGCTTGGGCGTGGAGTTGTTTATCGGATGATTCGACTGCTTTTTGCACCAGTAAAATTACTGGATAGAAGAGTGCTTGTAATGACCATTTTGTGGCGACTTGCAGATGACGAAAAGTGGTATTCAAGCGATCGCCTAAATGCCGCGATTGCTGGTGAACAAAGTTAAATAGTCTGCTTTGATAACGATTGGAGGAAGCAGAAGGCATAGTTATGAAGTTTTATTGAGGGCGTCGTTATTTATTGGACTTGCGTTAAACAATAAAAACGACAAGTTGTTAATTATAGTAAGTGCCATCATTTTAGCGAAAATATGACCCCTCCTACTAAATTAATTTTGTCAGCAATTGAGCTACTACGCTCTTGTTGTCAAGTAAATGTTCAATCTACCTGGCTATATAAGGAAGCTGATTTAGCTATTGCGGATATTACGTTATCGGAATTGTCTGTTTGGACGCCTGTTGATTTGAATGAAAAAGGACACGTTGCTTGGAGTGGGGAACGAAAAGTGCTATGGTTGGCGCAAAAGTTGATAGTTACTCAGAATTTACATTCTTTTCCTTTGGCTGGGTTGTGTTTGCGGTTGGCGCTAACTTGGTGGGCGGATTCTGCTCAGGTTTATGTTAATGGTGAGTTGGCGGTTGAGGGTGATTTGTTTGATTGTTCGCCGAGGGTGTTACTTAGTCGTGAGGTGATGCCGGGGGAGGAGTTTATTGTTGCTGTGCGGTTGACAAGTCCGGCACATTGTGATGGGGCGTTGATGCGATCGCTTTTGGTGTATGAATCTAATAATGGTTTAGATCCGGGTTTTTTGGCTGATGAGTTTTCCGTGTTGTTGTGTTTTTTGGAAAGGTTTGCACCGGATAAGTTAGATGTGTTGGCGGATGTGGTAAAAGAGGTAACGAACCGCGAAGATACGAAGGACACCAAGGAAGAGTGGGAAAGAAGATTTTTGGCGATGCGTCAAAATCTTGTTGAATCGAAAATCGAGAATTTAATATCTAAAATCTATCTGTTGGGTCATGCTCACCTTGATTTAGCATGGTTATGGCGGGTGAGTGAAACTTGGCAGGCTGCACAAAGTACTTTTGAGTCGGTTTTGAAGTTGCAAGAAGATTTTCCGGAGTTGATTTTTTGTCATTCGACTCCAGCGCTTTATGCTTGGGTTGAAGAATATCGTCCTGATTTGTTTGCAGCGATTCAAAAAGCTGTAGCAGCTGGACGTTGGGAGGTTTTGGGGGGGTTTTGGGTTGAACCGGAACTTAATTTGATTTCGGGTGAAGCGATCGCTCGTCAGTTATTATATGGTCAGCGATATGTGTTGGAAAGGTTTGGCAAGGTTTCGACTATAGTATGGGTTCCGGATACTTTTGGTTTCTGTGCAACTTTACCGCAGTTTTTCGCTTTGGCTGGAATTGAGTTTTTTGTGACTCAGAAGTTGCGCTGGAATGATACTACTAAGTTTGATTATGGCGCTTTTTGGTGGCGATCGCCTGATGGTAGTGAAGTATTTAGTTATATGTCTGCACTTATTGGGGAAGGCATCGATCCGGTAAAAATGGCATCATATGCTTGTGAATGGCAAATTCAAACTGGTTTGGAAGATTCTCTCTGGCTTCCTGGTGTGGGCGATCATGGCGGCGGTCCCACTCGTGATATGTTAGAAACGGCTCAACGCTTTTCCAAATCACCTTTCCTACCGAAGTTGGAATTTACCACCGCCGAAAAGTATTTGCAGCAGATTAAGGAGAGTGGGGGACAAGGAGGACAAGAAGACACAGGAACATGGGAAACATCTTTCCCCCTCTCCCCCTCTCCCACTCCCTTCCCCACATGGAATGACGAACTTTATCTAGAATTCCATCGTGGATGTTATACTACTCACGCTGATCAAAAACGTTGGAATCGTCGTTGTGAAGGATTGTTGTATGAAGCTGAATTATTTGCCGCTTTGGCGACAATCATCTGTAAAGCTACCTATCCGAAGCGAGAAATAGAAGCGGCTTGGAAAAAGGTGTTATTTAACCAGTTTCACGATATTTTACCCGGTTCTTCCATTACGGAAGTTTATACGGATGCACTTCCAACTTGGCAGGAGGTGGAACAAGTTGGCTCGGAAATATTGCAAAATTCATTGAGTGCGATCGCATCTCACATTACTCTACCAGAACCACCACACCCTGGCAGTTTACCAATTTTCGTCTTTAATTCCCTGAATTGGCAGCGTTCTGAAGTTGTTGTTGTTGATTTACCTGATTCTTTTCCCGAAGCTTCCATATACAACTGGGCTGGGGTTGCCTTGCCTTGTCAATTTAGGGAACCGTCTAAGCTTATTTTTCTTGCTGGGGATATCCCCCCTATTGGCTATCGCATTTTCTGGCTATGTCCTCTTAACCCCAAAAATGACCATAGCAGTGCACATCCTGATGATACCAAAACGGGTTTGCGAAAGCAAGAACATTTTGACCCAAAAAGTAGAGACGCGATTAATCGCGTCTTTACTTTAGAAAATGAATTTTTGAAAGTCATTGTTGATGAAGAAAATGGTGATTTATCCGCTATTTTTGACAAAGTTAATCATCGAGAAGTTCTTTCTCAAGTAGGTGGTAATCAACTACAAGCTTTCCAAGATAGCGGACAATATTGGGATGCTTGGAATATTGATCCAAATTATGCCGAGCATCCTTTACCACCAACGCAGCTTAAATCAATTCAATGGTTAGAACAAGGCGTAGTCCAAAATCGCCTGCGGGTGGTGCGTCAATTAGGAAAATCAGAATTTTGTCAAGATTATATCTTAGAAGCTGGTTCACCCATGCTGAAAATTGCCACCACTGTTAATTGGCAAGAAAGTCAAGTTTTGGTGAAAGCAGCTTTTGGGTTGAATGTCGAAGCCGCAACAGCTACCTTTGAAATTCCTTGTGGTGCAATTCGGCGTCCAACTAAACGCGAAACCCCAGCCGAAAAAGCAAAATGGGAAGTCCCAGCTTTACGTTGGGCTGATTTAACTGAGGAACAAGATAAATCTATTTACGGTGTTAGTTTGCTGAATGATTGTAAATATGGTTATGACAGTCAACCGCAGCAATTACGCCTAACACTATTACGCAGTCCCAAATGGCCCGACTCACAAGCTGACCAAGGCTTTCATGAATTTACCTATGCTTTGTATCCCCACGCTGGTAGTTGGGAATCTGCTCATACTGTGAGGCGGGGGTATGAATTGAATACCCCATTGCAAGTTATGTTAAACCCAGCCAAAGCTGCAAATTCAAAATTCAGCGCGGTTGAAAGCATGAGTTTCTTGAATTTATCAGCAGAGAACTTAATTTTAATGGCGTTTAAGCAAGGGGAAGATGACCAAGACTGGATTCTCCGATGTTATGAGTGTCACGGAGAAGCCGCTGAGTTGGCTTTAACAAGCGATTTGAAGTTAAGTTTAACAGATTCAGTGGATTTATTGGAACGCTATTTGTCCACCACTGAATCGTCATCTCACAGCATAAAGCCTTGGAAAATCTCCAGTTTCAAAGTTATTTCTGGATTTTGAAGTCTTCCTACGTAGTCGGCGCTGTACTCGCTGACTACGAATGATTTACGAATGATTCTAATCTTCGTGGTCATCAAAAGGATCATTTAATTGCTTGCTTGGAGGACCAAAAGAAGTATAAATAGATGCTACGGTGATGGCGACCACCCCTGCACATACAGAAATGATAAGAACTGTTGCGGGTTCCATAATCAAAAAATAAATTATGAGTGCTATTCTTATAGAATATTACAGAAGATTAAAAAAGACGAGTGCAACTCTAATTTAAAGGTGAATTATGGCACAACGGACTTGGTTGGGAGATGTCCTCAAACCATTGAACTCTGAGTATGGTAAAGTAGCTCCTGGTTGGAGTACAACTCCTGTGATGGCTGTTTTTATGCTGTTATTTTTGGTGTTTTTGCTGATTATTCTCCAAGTTTACAATTCCTCACTACTTATTCAGGATGTAAACGTAGATTGGCGGAGTTTAGGCAATTAAGTAATGCGATATGGCTTAATCTTGCGTTCTTGCAAGCGATCGCACTCCCCCGGCTTGTCCGGGTTTTTTTATAATTAACTGTAGGGTTGATAGTTGTTGGTTGTTAGAGGGTTGTCAAAAAGTACTCATAACGACCATCCACCATCCACCATCCACTTACATTTAAAGGATGAAAAATCATGAATATATTTGGTATTGGTTTGCCGGAAATGGGTCTAATTATGGTAGTAGCGCTGTTAATCTTTGGTCCGAAGAAATTGCCAGAAATTGGACGTAGTATGGGTAAAGCTATTCGTGGCTTTCAAGAAGCTTCGTCGGAGTTTCAAAGCGAGTTTAAGCGGGAAGCTGAAAAATTGGAAGAAGCGGTGAAAACTACTGCTGAACTTGAACCGAAGCAAATTGAAGCATCTTCAACACAGAAGGATACTGCTAGTTCTTCCCAACAAAGCTAAAGGTTAATGACAGAAGTTGTGACGATGGTAATTCCCCAGCTAATTGTCGGTTTGGGGAATCCAGAACCTAAGTACGATAAAACACGCCATAATATTGGCTTTGCAGCTCTAGATGCGCTATCTCGTTCTTGGAAGATTCCTTTAACGGAAAATCGCAAGTTTCAAGGTGAATTTGGCGAAGGAATTGCACCAAATAGAGAGAAAATCCGGTTGCTGAAACCACTTACTTATATGAATCTCTCTGGACAGTCAATACAAGCTGTGACAAGTTGGTACAAATTGCCGCCTGAGTCGGTGCTGGTGATTTATGATGATATGGATTTACCTTTAGGAAAAACTCGCTTGCGCTTATCTGGTTCCGCTGGGGGACATAATGGAATGAAAAGTGCGATCGCTCATCTTGGCACTCAAAACTTTCCCCGTTTGCGAATCGGCATTGGTAAACCCAAAAATTCTGAGAGTAGCGATGATTCCAATACTGTATCCCACGTTCTGGGGCGATTTTCTGCCAGCGAAACTAAATTGATGTCTGAGGTTCTCCAATTCGTGGTTGAGTGTGTAGAACTCAGCCTGAAGCAAGGAGTAGAAAAGGCGATGAATCGCTGTAATAGTTATACTATCAGCAATTCTCAATCTTGAGTTATTGATAAGTAGATAAGCATAAATAAACGCTCATTAACGTAGTAACGGCTAAAGCCGTTAAAATCACGACTCGACGAGCGGTAAACCGCTCACTACAAAGTAGGAAAGACTAAAATTTATTGTACATGATTAAAGCAACGGACTCATATCATGTCCGTTTAATTAACAGTAATAAAAACGTCGCAACCGCCGTAGAGACGTTCCGGCGGAACGTCTTTACATCATAACCGGCGGAACGTCTTTACATCATAACCGGCGGAACGTCTTTACATCATAACCGGCGGAACGTCTTTACATCATAAGTAATTTTCCGGAAATTATATCACACCCCAAGAAGGGGTGCGATCGCTTAGTTTGTTTAAAAATGATATTTAGTGCGCTGTGGCTTGTTTAACATTATGTCATCAAGAAACCCCAGCACAAAATAGGTTTAATTAAAACGGCGTTTGCGTCTAGCTGCTACTGCTTTACGTTTGCGTTTTTCTATGGGTGTTTCAAAGTGGCGATGATACTTCACGTCGGCTAAGATTCCAGCTTTGGAAACCTGGCGTTTAAAGCGACGTAGAGCCGAATCTATGCCTTCGTTGTCTCCTAAAACCACTTGGGTCATTCTGAATTTTTCCTCATTATGAATAATTTCCATTGTAATAGTAGCCTCAATTTGATTGAAACTGCTTTTTTCATAATGATGATTAGACACAATTTATTACGCCCAAGTTGATTTTATGCACTTAGTGGTAGTAAAATTACTGCTCACTGACAATCAGCCTTTGTCGGATGTTGGAGAAAATCTACTTTAATCCTGAATTGGTAATTCTTCTCCACCACTTATGTCTTCTTTTATGATATCAGGCTCTTGGTCAAATGTTTTGATGGCAAGAGCGAGTTGATAAAGATGGCGACGGGGTAAAGATGTAACTTTTGCTAACTCACGGCTAGCTTGCGATCGCGATATTCCCTGATTCATAATCGCAATTAATTCTACTTTTAATTCGGCTTCGCTCAGTTGCGGTTTGTCGGCTGGAGTTCCTGCCACTACTAAAGTATACTCGCCAATTGGTTCGCGATTTTGATAAGTTGCGATCGCATCCCCAATTGTTCCCCGCCAAAATTCTTCGTGTAATTTTGTTAACTCCCGTGCCAAGACAATTTTGCGATCGCTTCCAAATATTTCTGCTAAATTTTGTAAAGTATCTCGCAACCGGTGCGGCGATTCGTAGAAAATTAAAGTGCGGGATTCTGTCTGTAAAGACTCTAAATGTTCTTGACGTTGTTGAGCTTTTGTGGGCAAAAAGCCTTCAAAGACAAATCTATCTGTAGGCAACCCCGCTGCACTAATCGCTGTAATTGCAGCAGTAGCGCCAGGAATTGGTACTATAATTACAAGGGCGTCAATACAAGCCTTGACCAATTCATATCCCGGATCGGAAATTAGGGGAATACCTGCATCTGTCACCAGAGCGATCGCTTTCCCATTCTTTAAATGCTCTAATAATTCCGGGATACGACTTTGACGATTATGCTCGTGGTAACTTATCTGTGGTGTTTTAACTTGAAAATGTTGTAACAGTTTACCAGTATGGCGTGTGTCTTCTGCCGCAATTATATCTACAGTTTGCAAAATTCGCACCGCCCGGAAAGTCATATCTTCCAGATTGCCAATTGGTGTCCCGACGATGTAAAGTGTTCCTGGTTTAGGATCGGTTTGCATTCTTCATTTTTTTGGTTGTTAGTCAACACTCAACAGTCTACAATTATCTACTAACTATAGCGATTATCAGTTGGGTGCAATACATCAAGGAATTAAGGAACCGCAGATGAACGCAGATGAACGCTGATAAATTTGTACTTGATTCAAATGAGAAGCGCTATATTAACATTCAGTAGACCGAAAAGTTCTGCGATCGCTCTGTGATAATAGACATCTCCAGAAACTAATTATGCGTTGCCCGAAACCCTTGATTAGACGTAGCACTGCTACGTCTCTACGTCTTTTCTGGAGATGTCTAATGACCTTAGCTAAGTGGGTGGAAATAAATAAACGTAACTATGTCATTGCGAATGAAGCAAAGCGGAATGAAGCAATCGCAAGGGTTTGGGATTGCTTCTCTTCACTTCGTTACGCTCGCAATGACAACAAATAACTTTTTCCACCCACTTATCTTGGATAAAGTCGAACTTCTAGAATAACCTATACAATTTATTTAAAGAAGCTACTGAAATTATTATGGCAACCACATCTAATGTTCAAGTGACAATTTCCCTATCAGATCCGGATTTAGATGACCAAGAGTTGCAAGCAGAAGTGGAAAATTTGCTACCCCAGGTTAGAGAGGTGGATGGGGTAGAAGAGGCAGATTTAGTATCAGTTACAGGAACCCCGCGAAGTGCAAAGGCTTTGGGGGGCTTTTTGTTAGGGGTGTTAAGTGCAGAAGTTAAACCAGCTAATATAAAAGCTTTGTTTGGATTTTTGAGCGATC
>JAHHIJ010000046.1 GCA_019358985.1 Tolypothrix brevis GSE-NOS-MK-07-07A
TAAAAATGTTCTTGTTCCTCTTGAAACCCTTATTCTCTCGTCAACTTGTCAAAAGCGATCGCATGAACAAAATCATAGCTCAAACATAGTGCTAGTATACCTTTGGTAATTTGCGGATAGGTCTATTAAAATACCAGATAATTTGCCCTGGAGTGGGGCGACAAAGTTCGTGGGACGTGAAAAAGAACTCGCACATCTCCACCAATTATTGCAGGGAAATCACCAAGTTGCGATCGCAGGTATGGGTGGTGTGGGTAAAACAGAATTAGCGCTGCAATATGCACTCAAGCAGCGCGAATTTTACTCTGGTGGGATTTGCTGGTGTGGTGTCAAAAGCAGTGATGTAGGGTTGCAGGGAGACAACCATCCCTATGTCGCGCAAAGCTTAAACAATTTGGCGGAACTCTACAAATCTCAAGGAAGTTACAGCCAAGCGGAACCTTTATTGCAAGAAGCTTTAGATATTTTACAGCGTCAGTTAGGGGCAAATCATCCCCACACTATCACCGCTCGTGAAAATCTCGCAATTCTTCATGCTCGGTTGACTTCTGATATCAAATCCGTTTAATTAACAGTAGTCAGATTGCGTTGTTATGAAATACATGTAGAGACGTAGCATTGCTACGTCTAATCAAGGGTTTTGGGTTTTACGTATATTTGACTATGTGATGAGTGAACTATGTAGCTCATCTACCTGAAATTCACCTTTACTCAAAAATCGCTCGAAAAGGTTGTTAGCGCGTTAGGTGGTAATTCTAAGGGAATTGTACCGAGAAATCCTTTGCGAAAATCGGTTAAAAGTTGCCTTGCGGTGCGTTCGACATCACCTTTGAAGCGATGAAGAGCTAAAGCGTGTAAATATGCTTCTCCGGTGTCGGTTGTGGGGTCGAGGTCATAACGATTCTCTAAGGGTTTTTTCGGTAATACGTTAGTCGCTACAGCTTCTAAGTACATGACTAAATCTGCCAGTGCTGATGCTACTAGTTGATTATCATAAGATGCTTCGCCAATGTCGTCACAAATCGCTAACTTTAATGCGGCTTCTTGGTCTTCTAACTTTAGGGGGATGACACCAGGAGCATCAAGCAATTCTAATTGCTCAGAAATTCGCACCCAGCGCAAAGAACGAGTTACACCAGGACGAGCAGCACTTTCGACTACTCGCTTTCCCACTAAGCGGTTAATCAAAGCTGATTTGCCGACGTTGGGAAAACCAATGACTACAGCACGAACAGGACGGGGTAGCATTCCGCGATCGCTTCTTCTTTTATTTATCTCTATTCCAGCTGCTTGTGCTGCTTTTGATACTGCAATTACACCTTGACCTTGTTGAGCATTGGTAAAATAAGGCACTTCACCTTGTTCCTTAAACCAATCTATCCAAAGCGATCGCGCTAATGGTGTAATCATATCTACTCGGTTTAGCACCAACACCCGCTCTTTACTGCCTACCCATTCAGTCATTTGGGGATGGTTTGTCGCTAAAGGTATGCGTGCATCTCTTACGTCCAGCACCACATCTACACGCTTTAGCTGTTCTTTAAGCTTCTTTTCAGCTTTGGCAATGTGACCAGGATACCATTGAATCAGATTTAATTTATAATTTTGAGTTATTGACATTTGGGTTGATAGTTGTTGGCTGTTGGTTGATGGCTGATGGTTGATGGTTGTTGGTTGATGATTGCTGGTTATCCACTAACCACTATCTACTATCAAATATCCATTTTAGATTGATGCAAAATTATTCTATTTTCATCAGGATCGTAAGCGTAAATTTCTCTGCCGTGAGAAGCGGTTGTGATTTCTCCTGGTGGGGGATAACCTAGAATAGTAAGGTGAGCGATCGCATCTTCCAAATTACTCACCTCTAAGCACAAACTCATCTTACTTTTAAGTGAGTTAGTAAATTCAGATTCATTAGTTGTTTTTGCTTTGAAAATACCTAATTTTACACCTTTTAATTGAAACTCCGCATAAACATTTGGGATAATTTTTACTGGTTTTGTCTTAAATAAATTAGTATAAAAACATACGCTTGTTTCTAAGTCAGTAGTGGCTATGGTGACGAAAGCATCAGTATATTGGAAAACCATATTTATAGCAGTTCTCGTTTGAATCAAATACATCCTGACGGTTAATGTAGAGACGTTGCACATGCTTCATTTCTACAATCTGTATTGCGTACAAGTGCAAACGATTATAATCAAGGCTGTCTAGTTAGTCAATGATTTGTATAGTTGCGCGATCGCGTTATTTTTTAGATATTATCTGGATCAATATTCAATTTTCGCAGTTTTGCAGCAAAGCGATCGCTCACATATTCCATCACCACATTTTGCAACGTCAAACCTTCATTGGTAGATTGAATTAAACAACGTCCTAACAAAGAGTCTAAACTTTCTCGAATTTGGCGTTGCGATAAATGCAGAATATTTTCTGTTAACTGAATCTCCGATACAGGTTCCCGGTTAATCACCAACCAATACATTAAATACTTTTCTGATTCCGATAACCGCTCAAACTGTTGGGTTAACAAATCATGAATATCATCAAAAATAGTTGTCCCAGAATTTAGAAAAGCTGCAATATTACCATTAAAAAGTTTCTTTATTGTCTCTGGAACAATTTGCAACGCCAAAGCATTACCGTGATAATGATTAATTAACTGTTCTATCTCTGAATCGGAACCCTTTAAACCCCTCACAGTCAGAATTTCACTCGCTTCCACAGACAATCCAGCTAATTCCCAAACCCGTACAGGTAAGCTTTCCCCCGCTAACCGTCGAACTTCCTTAAACTGCTCTCGACTGGTTAAAATCAAACAACTTTGATGTTGAGAATCCCCTACTCGTCGAAATAACTCACCATAACCAGAATATCCCTCACGATAATTACCTGTGGAAGAACCACTTTGTAAGATTGATTCCCCATTATCAAATATCAACAAACAACGAGAAGCGCGTAAATAACCAAGCAGTTGCGTGATTTTGTCTCCTAAACTTTCCGGTAAATCAATTTCTTGTTCCTGGGAAAGAAACTTCACCACATCTGCAATGATTTTTTCTACCGTCGGTGCTTCCCGCAGACTCCGCCAAATAATATAGTCAAATTCCCCATTCACCTCTTGGGCTAATTTTACCGCCAAAGCAGTTTTCCCCACACCACCCATCGCCAAAATTGTTACCAAACGACATTTATCGTTAAGTAGCCATTGTTTTAATTTACTTAGTTCTATACTTCTATCGTAGAAAATTGATACATCTGGTGCTGCATCCCAATCAGGTTTTATAGAGGATGGTTTGTCTTGATGCTGAGTATCAACAACCTCTTCCCAGTCCAGTTTGAGGACTTGACAAAAAGCCTTGAAATTACGAGTTTCAACAGGTGTACCCCTCAAAAAGCGCTTCCAAGTACCAATGCTAACCGCTACTACTCCATTTCCCCATTTTATGTCCGGTTCCAGCATATAACTCGCTTTTTCCAGCCACTCCGGGTTATCTATCGCGTATTTATCAGATGTCTCCCGTGCTTGTTTTATCTTTTTCAGTCCCTCTGCTGATGCTTTTAAGCTACGCATTATTACTTATAATTTTTGGTGTTATCAAGTACATTTACAGATCACTTCAACACGAGGGGTAACTGACCCGGATATGTGCTGGTTACTTCTTTGTATCTTTATAGATAATGGGAGGTGAAAGAATACAGGGTAAGTTTTTATGATTTATCCTACTGTCGATACTTCCTGGACTAACTATATAGCTTGAATGCAAGCAGATCGGTTATTAAGGAAAATTTGTATCTCAATGTAGTAAGTAGAAATCTCAAGGAGTTATATTATGTCTTCTACAGTTGAACTATTGTATGAACAATATTATGAGATGTGTGCTATATCTCAAAGGTTAGAGAATATTAAAGAAGATCTAAATAATGTTTGGCTGGGTGATCTCTCAAAATTAAAGAAACTTCAATCAAAAGCAGAAGAATGTGATAAAAAAACAAAATCTATTAAGCAAAGATTAGACCAAGTATTAAAAGAGAATCTTCTCGAAATATATAGAGATAGTGACATTTTTATGAAAATTTCTCAAATGGCAGCAAAAAACTGTGAAAATGCTGAGGATATTTTAAATAAAATTGAAGAGAAGAATATTTTTGGGAATAAATTCAATGAGGTGATGGAAAGTTTGATAGTAAATGCTGCATCGCTGGCTAGTTTTATGATAAAGAAAATAAGTGGACGACTACCACCTAATTTGCAGAAATATCTTCCTGAATAATATAAATATAGGCATTGTGTGAATGCGAGATAAACTGAATTATCAAATTATTATTCAATATATGTTTTAGATATGTTCAAATTATCTCCTAAATTAGCAATGCCTGAAAATAAAAATAATAAAGAATAGCTTAGAAGTATATAATCATGGACGCAATTAATAAAATCACAGAAAGAGTAAAGGTAGATTACAAGAAAATTGAACAAGATATAGAAAATGTACATTGGATAAATAGACTGGAAATTGATCAGATTAATTTGAGAATTCAAAAATTAGAAAGTATTATTGATAAAGCAATAGAGGAATTTAATCGTTCAAAGATGCCAATAGAGGAGCTAAAAGATAAAACAATATGGCTTCGATGGTATCAAAGTAGTATTCAAGAATTAAAAGCTAAATTAGAAAAAAAGGATTTTCTGAAATGGTTTTTTCAATTAAGTTCTGTTAAACAATATCGAAAATAATCATACCCTGCGCGATCGCATTCTCAGCGCCTTAATAGAAACTACATTAATATTTGTTACTCGATGCATAGGCTTTGTTATTTTCTCAGTTGTGACTAATTCGGATACCCCAAGAGCTTTACAGCATTTCCGGCTGCTGTGAGGTACATACGTAAAACCTAAAATCTTATAGAGACGTAGCATTGCTACGTCTCTACATGTATTTCATGACAACGCAATCTGCTGTACTCTTGTCAGTATGCGTAATAATGTACTCCCCAAACTCTTATCAGGTGAAATCCGCATTAAAGAAGCCAAGAAGGTTGTAGCTACTGCATTATGAAACTGCCTAACCCAGAACGCGCTATCGTTGAAATAGATAAAATAGTAGGTTACTGTCTCAACCCAGAACATCCAGAAGGAAAACACAAAGCCCGTGTATTTAAATCTGCACTAGACTTAGATTTAAATAATGCAGAAGAATTAGAAGTAGCACTTTTACAAGCAGTAGCTAATTATGATGCCATCCCTGGTAAAAGCAATCCATATGGTCAAAAATATATCATAGATTTTACCATGACTCGTTCAGATAAACAAGCAATTATTCAAAGCGTTTGGATAGTGCGGAATAATGAAGGTTTCCCCCGTCTAGTCACCTGTTATGTAATTTAAGCAGTTAGGTAATACCAATGAAATTATTAGATGTTGTCGCGCTAACGGAAGACTTATCAGAATTAGGATTACATCGCGGTCAAGTAGGAACAATTGTAGACGAATATGAACCTGAAGTTTTTGAAGTGGAATTTAGCAACTTAACAGGACAGGCTTATGCAATAGAAACCTTAAATGCTAGTCAGCTAATGATTTTATATCATCAGCCCATTGGTGAAACAACATTAGTATATAAAAGTAATATTTGATTTCTGAAAAAAAACTGCGAGATAATACGTATACAATTTAATAACGAACAATGCCAAATCAGCATCTAGAAATAGCGATCGCAGAAGAAGAAAGGGCAGATCCGTGGCGCGAAACCACATCCATGCGTCAAATTCAATTAGGATTTATTTCTATAAGTATGCAATCAGCTTAAAAAAATTATTCAGATTGCATAAATTTTATTTTACACAACCGAGGACAAAGCCATGACCATTATCACAATAGATGATGAACTAATTAATGAAATTATCGCAGTCAGTCACTATGAAAATCCACAGGAAGCGGTCATTAAAATATTATCCAATTACTTGCAGCAACAAAACAAAGAACTGCCTTTATTTGAGCGACTACGTTTTATAGACGACGAATCTGCCGAAGATGATATCGCCTCGTTGTTTGAACGTGATAGAGACAGTTAAACCAATAAATCAGCTTTTTACGTTAAACCTACAAAAAGTTGGGCTTTTCGCTATTTCTTTGGCACTCAATTGATGTGAAATTCGTCACAGTACAGGTTGATTGACCAAACTGCATTCATCACAAAGTTGACCTAAATGCAAGTTATTGAGGAGAAGAACGTGAAAACAGCGGTTATTGTCAAAACATTAATTACATCGTTTAGTTTACTAGCTTTAGTTGCCCCAGGTCGAGCATCCGCTCAAATCATTCCTCAACCTTGGGTTTCTGTCGGTAGCCAAGAAGGTGATATAACTTATTCTGTCGGAGCGAGAGCTTTAAATTTCGGGGCTGAATTGGGATTTGGTCCCGACGGTTCTACTGGTGTAGACTTACTAAAGTTCATTTCTTTGCCAGTAATTTCACCCTATGTAGGAGTTGGGTTATATTCAGAAGATAAAGGTGTTGCCGTTTCTGGAGGTGTTCAGGTAGGCGCCACCGATAATGTTTTTCTTGGTGCAGGTTACAATTCTGTTCGCGGCTTTAACGGACAATTGGGAGTAAGATTTTAGGGCTAGAAACTGTAACTTGATTGCTGGACACATACAGCAAATTTCAGGTAAATGAGGTACATACGTAAAACCCAAAACCCTATAGAGACGTAGCGTTGCTACGTCTCTACATGTATTTCATAACAACGCAATCTGCTGTATGTACAAGCCTAGTGCATCGCGGCAAAAATAGAAACTACATTAGTAGGCTTTGTTCTTTTTTGGTATTTCCTGTCAATGTGTAAGTTCTAGAATCATAAAAATGGCAAAGGCATTATCATGGGGAAAGGTAAACAGATATCGTTGTCTATGAATCTTCAAGCCTTCGCAAGTTTAAATAAAATGCCTCTGCATGTTCTGGTTGAACGGCTTGAATCGGGGTATTTTATGGCATCGGTGCCAGAGTTAGCCGATTGTGTGGTAGCGGCTGCAACTCGTGAGGCAGCGATCGCGGCTGTACAGGAGATGGTGAAGGTGAGGCTAGCGAATATTGAGGTTTTGACACTGGAAGTTGCAAATAATCCCTGGACAGAATTTATTGGGATGTTCTCAGGGGATGAAGAGTTTGCGGAACTGGCTGAGGAACTGCGGACGGAACGTGATTTAGATATAAACGGCGCTACATGAGTCTTTGGTTGTTAGATACGGATCATGTGTCGCTGTTATTGGAGCATCATCCACAGGTGAGTCGTAGGGTGGCTAACCAGGGGGCAGAGGTTGCGATTTCCATCGTAACGGTTCAGGAATTGTTTAATGGTTGGGTGGTGCGAATAAATAGTGCGCGAGAGGTTGAAGATGTTGTGCGGTTGTATGGCAAGTTGAGCCGGACAGTGGCTCTATTCGGACGGGTAAGGGTGCTGGACTTTGATGGGAAAGCAGGGGAAATGTTTCAGCGATTGCTAACAGAAAATCCAACGTTATCAAAACAGCGATTGCAGAAGGATATGCGAATTACCGCAATTGCTTTAGCGAATAATGCAGTTGTGGTGACGCGAAACAATCGAGATTTTTCTCAGGTATCAGGGTTAAATATTGAGGATTGGTCGCAGCAGGATGGATGAGGTGGCTTGAAGACTATAGCCTGGGTGAGTTGTGGAAGAAATTATAGGTTGAAGTTTCACCATTTTTGCATGAATAAATTTTACAAAATCTAAAACTTCTTCCTGTTTTTCTTTGTCAAGCGATCGCCATTTTTCTAATAATTCTTGTTCTGGACTCATATCTATCTCTATTTCAGTGCCTTTTTAACTAATTGTGGAATTTGAGAAGGACGTTCAGCTACTGGTACATTTGCTTTTTTGAAAGCGGCTAATTTACTTTTTGCTGTGCCAAAATCAGGATCGCGTCCGATAACAGCTGCTAAAGTCCCAGTTTGACGCCAATGTTTTCCTGCTGGTGCTTGAGTGCCTGCAATATAAGCAATAACTGGTTTATCAATAGCCTCAGCAATGTACCGCGCTGCAACTTCTTCGCTACCTCCACCAGGTTGACCAACGACAACGATCGCTTGTGTATTTTCATCTTCATCGAGAATTTGCAACCATTGCAAAAAAGATGAACCAACGATCGCATCACTACCAATACTCACACTGATCGATTGCCCCAAATCAGCTTTTGTTAATTCCCAGGCAACTTCATAAGTCAGAGTGCTGCTACGGCTGACGATTCCCACTGATCCTGGCGTATAAAACTCACTAGGTTGAGTACCTAAAAGAATTTTGCCGGGGACGATGATTCCTGGACTATTCGGTCCGACAACCACAGTTTCTTTAGCTTCGGCTTTGCGAAGTAATTCCACCATATCCAGAGGTGGCACCCCTGGGGAGATAATAATTAATTGGCGGATATTAGATGCGATCGCTTCTAATGCTGCATCCAGTACTTGGTAAGGATGTACGCAAATAATCGTCGTATCAATTTGCCCAAATTCCGCTATTACTTCCTCTACTAAGTCAAACATCAGCAAATCATACAATTGCTGTCCACCATATCCAGGATTCACACCAGCTACTAAATTAGTACCATAAGCTTTCATTTGAGCTATATGAGTTGCTGAGATGAATTCACTGAAGCCTTGAATTAACACTTTGCTGTCTGGCATTAAGTTCATAAAAAAGTCAGATTTAGTTTGGTACCACAGCAGCGATTAACCTTATCCACATTGCAGGGGTAAGATTTTCAAAACTTTCTATGAGATTTGGCAAGACGAATTGCTTCGGTTACCGCCTCATCTAAATTTTCTACTACTATGGGTGCATTGCTGAGAGTTTTTAGGGTTGCTAAATATTTTCTGGCTGCATTTAAATCAGAACCTCCAAGACGGACAACCAAACGCGGAAAATTATTTTCTCGGCGGGTTTTGTTACCATTAGAATGTAGTAGTTGTGGTTTGAGTTCGCTAGAATCGTATTGGCAAAACATGGCAATAATTTCCGCTAGTTCTATAGGCTGAGGAATGCTGCCCAAAAGGTTAATGAGGATGACTTGAATACTTTTGTCATCTGCCAATATTTTCAGACTTTTGGTGAGGCGATCGCTAAAAGTAGTTGTGGGAGTATCTGTAGGAAAAGCATGGCGTAGATTCAAGCAAACACCAGGCTTACCCCCACCATTAGCCACTAAATCCAAAGTTGCCATTACTGAACCAGCACCATTACCCAAGATGCCAATTTTACCATGCATTTCTATTCCATCCCAATCATGGGAATGCCCATTTTTATGATTACCGGGATGACGGTTGACTATTTTTTCCGCCATCGCTGCCATATCGGGATGACGACCAATCGCTCGTTCGTTGACTCTGATATTACCATTCAGCGCCATCACGCTTCCAGAGGGACTCACGCCCAAAGGGTTAATTTCTACTAAGTCCAGGTCTTTTTCCACAAATAACTGATACATTTTTTCCATGACGGTGCTGATGGATTGCATCATTGCACCCTCCAAACCCATTTTTAACGCTAATCTTCGTGCATAATATGGCGAGAATTCTTGTTCAACAACTACATGTTGTATTTTATCTGCGGTTAATTCCCAATCTATGTTCGCTTCTTTACCACCTAAAAGAACCGGACGGCAAAGAGCGGTATCTAAAACTACTGCTAAATAATATTCTTGATCGGCATCGTATTTAGATTCTGCCAGCAAAACTTCAGGTAACTCGCCTAAAATTGGCAAATTGAAGATATTTTGCGCGGCAGCGATCGCATCAATGGTAGTCTCTACAAATCTGACTCCACCAGCTTTTGCCCGTTCCCCGGCATGTACTTGAGATTTTAGCACAATCGGATAACGGATTTTTAAACGTTTTAAATCTGTGGGATGGTCAATTCGTTGGGATGGCAATACGGGAATGCCTATACTCCCAAACCATTCTTTGACTTGATACTCTAACAAATCCATTTTTCTCGAACCTTGTATAACTACTTACCAAAAGTGTCTTCACTGCATCTTGAATCCAAAATCAAGCCTTAATTGGCTATCAACATTTTTTCTCTCATTAATTTTATCCAATTCGGTACATGAAGCAAATTGCTGACCATAGCCAATCCATTCTTGTAATGTCAACAATACATAACTAATTTCCTCAGTACAATTGACAGCATCTAAGATAACCAGCATTTTTGTGTAACAGAACTGTTGAAGCAATTTTTGCTTTTTATTTAGATAATTTTGTTACTAACGCATTCTCACGATAAAATTAACTACGGTAGCTAATGTACGTTTTTTGGCAAATTGAATGCGGTAAAAATGCTCGCAAATTGTATTATTCCCATTTTTTTGTAATTTTTAACTGCAATTGAATTGAATAAGAACGCCATCTAGCTGTATAAAAACCTAGAGATGTAACCATAGCGCATCTTTAGCAAAAAATAAACCATAATTATATTTGCTTGGATTATGAGAAGTGTTTGAAATTTCTATTTATCAAACGCGGGTTGGAAAAAAGAACACACAACCAGAAGCGGACTCTTAACAGTTGACATCAACAGTTTGGAGTCAAGCGTAAAAAAGCGAGCTTTACGAATTATTGAGTTTTATGAGAATTGAATTTTTACTAAAGAATCGTAATTTGTGTTACAAAGTTGTTCCTTCGGACTTTAAAGCTGTGATTGATCAAACTGTGCATTTGCAATCAAAAAACGGAAATTATTCATCTAAACCTCC
The DNA here is from genome assembly GCA_019358985.1 of Tolypothrix brevis GSE-NOS-MK-07-07A. Lineage (GTDB taxonomy): Bacteria > Cyanobacteriota > Cyanobacteriia > Cyanobacteriales > Nostocaceae > Hassallia > Hassallia brevis. The sequence continues at coordinate 10,774 of JAHHIJ010000046.1, forward strand.
AGGAGATCCCCACCAAAACTGTATTCAGTTTGGTGGTGGGAGGAATGGAGGGCTAATTGCGAAACGTCCCCTAAGTAAATTTGTGCGTTTGCACAAACAGCGAGGGGGACAGTTGAACAATTAGCAAATATTTTGTTAGCCACTAGTTTGTGCATTGTGTTTTCTGATATAATTGGATGAGTTCTGATGATAATGCAATGCAAACAATATCGGTAAAATGCAAGGTTCAAGTCCCTATAGAGTTGCGCTCTGAAATAGACCGCACTTTGCAAGGATTTGCTGATGCTTGCAATCAGATATTGGAGGTTGCAAAGCGTGAGAAATGCTGGAATACGACCAAGCTTCACCACTTGGTTTACAAGCCAGTACGCGCATCTACAGGCATCAAAGCAAATCACGTTTGTCAAGCTATTCGCCGCGTGATTGGTAACGCTAAAGCAGTTAAGCAAATTCACAAGTTCAGACCAACATCCATTAATTTGGATGCTCGGACTTTTCAGTACTTGGAAGAACTGCAAACTGTGGGCGTTACCTTGATGTGTGGTCGTAAAAAGTTCAAGTTGTCGATTGGTAATTATCAATTGGCACTGCTGAAAGGGCAAACACCAACAGCAGCAACGTTGAATAAAACCAAACACGGCGACTACTACATCAATATCTGTGTTGACATTCCTACTAACCCCACTGGCAAAACTCCCAAGGTTATTGGGGTCGATTTGGGCAGGCGCGACATAGCGACTACTTCTAATGGTGACTCTTGGAGTGGTAAGCAGATTCAAAACACTCGTGACCGATATAGTAAGGTCAGAGCTAATGTTCAATCCAAACGCACTAGAAGCTCTAGAAAACTTCTTAGAAGGCTCTCTGGGAGAGAACAAAGGTATCAATTGTGGTTGAATCACAATATCTCGAAACAGTTGGTTCAAGATGCCAAACAAAGTAATTCTGCTTTGGCATTTGAAGACTTGACCAATATCAGACAATCTCTCAATCAACCACCTAGAAGCAAGACTGAACGCCGTAGAACTAATAATTGGGCATTCTACCAATTGCGGATATTTGTTGATTACAAGGCAAATATCGCTGGTGTGCCAGTCGTCTTTGTTCAACCAAACTATACCAGTCAGACTTGTTCGCGGTGTCACCATGTACACCCCGTTAAAGGTAAATCCTATCGTTCTAACAAGTCTTTCAAGTGTGGGCATTGTGGCTTTGAGCATGATGCTGATATTAACGCTGCACTAAACATTGCAGCTTTGGGGGTTTCCGTAAACAACCCTGAAGTTCCGGGGATTGCTTGCTTGTTGGAAGGACAACGAAGGTTTGTTTCCGACAGGTGGTGAAATCTGGGACAAAGCCTACTCCGCATTTGGTACTCCAAATCGGTGTAGGTAGTTTACTCTATACACTCGAAGATAGTAAAAACAATATAGAAAACCAGCGAGATCCATGTATGAAAGTAGAAGTCCAGCAAGAAGATTTACAGCTTTTGGCAACAATTTTGCAGGAACACTTACGTGCAGAAGTCTTATCTGGTGAACTTTTCCAGGTTAAGTGTGCTGTCAAAAATGACCAGCTAATGATTCTAGTTGAACATCCTCTAAGTGTGACAACTCATACTCAGCAAGTTTTTGCAGTACTAGAGGAAGCACTTGAATCGCTTCCAGGTTGCAAAAACCAACGAGTAGAAATTTTTCTCAGAATCATCAGCGAGAAACTTCCTTACACTAAGCATTCTGTGATAGTGAGAGTAGGGGAAGAAGGGGGAGAAGGGGGAGAATCGGCAGAATCGGCAGAAATCTTTCCGTTACCTTCTATAGTTTATTCTCCATACACTGAGGAAGAAGCATTTGACCAGATGGTGGATGCTGAGGATTTCTCTTATGTGACAACATTAAAGCGATCGCCTAAAATCAACCCAATTATACTGGGTGTTGCTTTGTCAGGAATTGGATTGTTAGGCATCGGTGCTTACTTGTTGACTCGTTCTTGTGTCATGTCTGAGTGTAAAGAGATATTAACAGCGACGGAGTTACAAAAATCATCCCAGCAATTAACCCGCAATGCTAGGTCTGAGGAAGAATTGGCAAAGCTGCACACGCAATTTAAAACAGCCACCACCGATTTAAAAAACATTCCGGGTTGGTCGCCACGACACCAAGAAGCAGAGCAACTTTTACTTAATTTATCAGGGCAGTCAGAAAAAATTAAGTTGGTTCTCAACGCTTTGCAATCAGCATCTTTAGCAGAGCTAAAAACTGAAACTCCGGTAAATAATATACAACAATTACATAAGAAACAACAACTTTGGCGAGAGGCGATCGCACCACTGGAAGGTATTAACCCCCAAAACGAACTTTATGGACTGGTACAGGGCAAATTATCCTTGTATCGCTTGAGATTGCAAACTGTAAATCAGCAGTTACTGAATGAAGAAAAATGGTCTAAAAAATTGGCAGATTCAAAATCTGTAGCCAAAGTAGCAGCAACGTGGGAAACTAAAGCTAAATCTCTAAAAGACTTGCAAAGAGTGCAGTCTACTTGGCAGGTAGTAGTTAATGCTTTAAGGATTATCCCCCAGACTAGCCCAGAATACGAACAAGCACAAAATCTTCTAGTTGATTATAAACTGAAACTAGCAACCGCACGCGATCGCGCAACTTTTGAACAATTAGCTGCCAAATCTTATCAACAAGCCATTAACACTGCCAACCAAGCTAAAAGATATGAGCAGCAAAACCAGTGGCAAGCAGCACGGGCAAACTGGTCTCTGGCTTTGAACACCCTCAAACAAATTCAGGCTGAGAGCTTTTCTTACTCACAAGCGCAACTCTTAATTGAACCTTATACAAATGCTTTCAACCAAGCAGAACAACAAGCCCAAGTTGCGGTTTATTTGCAACAAACCCGGACAGACTTGGTGAAAACTTGCACTAGTAGAATTCGGATTTGCACCTTCACCGTAAACAACAAAGGAATTATCGTCAAAATCACTGCTGAGTATCAAAAAGCAGTGCAGAATAGTTTAGCTAACCCCAATCCTCAAGATCCAAGTTCTTTTACTGGTATTAGCAATCATTTGCAAGTATTGCAATCAGCATTAAGTGCCATTAGTGAAAATGCTAACCTACCTTTAATAGTCTATGATGCCCAAGGTCAAGTAGTCCATACGCGATCGCATCAAGGTTAGGAGTTAGGAGTCAATGGTCAATAGTCATAGGAGTGAAAATAAATGTAGAGACGTAGCACTGCTACGTCTAATCAAGGGTTTCGGGCAACGCATAATTAGTTTCTACGCCTATGTCTATTGGGAAAAAAGAATTATTTTGCTCCCCCCTGCCTCCCCTGCCTCCCCTGCTTCCTTGTCTCCTTGTCCCCCACTCCCCCTCACCTCACCAATTGCGCGTTGGAGTTAAAAAACTGGCTACACAAACCGCGAGTAATTAATAGGGTTGTCAGCAAGTTGGTGAAAGCGATCGCAAACACAATCAAAATCTCGTATGATACAGCATCAAGGGGGGTTACTCCACCTAGTAACTGTCCGGTGGTGATTGGTGGTAGTGCGACCATACCGATAAGCGTCATCTGATTTAAAGTGGGAATTAATCCGGCTTTGATGGCATCTTTGCGGTATTGAGTAATTGCTTGCATAGGTGTTGCCCCTAAGCTTAAGTGAGTTTCAATTTCTAGGTGGCTGGAGTTAATTGTACTCACAAGACGCTCCCCAGCGATCGCGGCTGCATTCATGGCATTACCTAAGATTATCCCCCCTAAAGGAACCAAGTACTGCGGTTCATACCATCTGTCTGGTTGAATAATTAAGAAATTGATGTAAAACAGTGTGATAAAAGTGCTGATGAAAATTGTTCCCCAGACTAACGGCAAAACCTGGGGTATTTTCTGAGTGATGCGATTTCGTGCGACAATCGCTGCTATCGTCAGCATTATTGCCAAAATCCCCAAAACTGCCCAAGGGTTATTAAAAGCAAAGATGAAGTCTAAAACGTATCCCAACACAAGTAGTTGTAGGATGGTTCTCCCGGTAGCGAGGGCTAAGTTTAATTCTAGCCCTAGTCTGGAAAGCGCAGATAAACCAATGGCGATCGCCATTAATCCTACACTAATAACCAAATCAACCAAATCCAACTTGATCAAATCCTGCATTGATTTTCTACCTTTTGAAGTTTTTTTCGCTCATTTGCCTACACACTTGGAACTTTAATTAGAGGTGTTGGATCTTGGTTGATATATATCATCTTTTATGCCAATAATTGGTAGCTTTACCAATTATAAATCTAAGTAAAAATTCTTACTTAGGTTGATTGTCTTGAAATCGCTTATTCAAATCAAATGAAAACTCATGATCCAAAGCATAAATACTATCCCTGCCTTTGATAACAAGCTGCAATACAGCACCATTGAAGCAGAAGTGAGTGCGGCTGTTTTAGAACTTTTGGCTTCTGGACGTTATATCGGCGGTTCTGTAGTTGCCAGCTTTGAGCAACAGTTTGCCGCTTTTCATGGTGTTAGTCAATGTGTCAGCTGTAACTCCGGGACTGATGCGCTTTACTTATCCCTACGAGCCTTGGGAATTGGTTCTGGTGATGAAGTAATTACTACACCTTTTACTTTTATTGCCACATCAGAAGTTATCAGTGCTGTGGGTGCAAAACCAGTTTTCGTTGATATTGATGCTACTACCTATAATTTGGATTTGCAGCAAATAGCAGCGGCAATTACACCCAAAACGAAGGCAATTATTCCAGTTCATTTGTTTGGACAACCTGTGGATATGACTGCTTTGATGGATTTAGCCAAAGTTCACAATCTAATAGTAATTGAAGATTGCGCTCAATCTACAGGGGCAAGTTGGGCAGGGGAAAGAGTAGGAAGCATTGGACACGTCGGTTGTTTTAGTTTCTACCCGACTAAAAATCTTGGTGGTTGTGGTGATGGGGGAGCGATCGCAACTAATGACCCAGAAATTGCGGCAAAGGTGCGAGTATTAAAAGAACATGGGAGTAAAACTCGCTATATTCACGAAGAAACAGGTGTAAATAGTCGCTTGGATGCTTTACAAGCGGCTATTCTTCAGATTAAACTACGTTATCTTGATACTTGGAATAATCAGCGAAGAGCGATCGCAATTCGTTACCATCAGTTACTCACATCAATTCCTGGTATCATCCCCCCTCAAGAATTAACTGGTGGTTCAGGCGTTTGGAATCAATACACAATTCTGGTATTATCTGAAGGGCGAAATGGTATTAGCGCCAAACATCGCGACTCGGTTCGCGACTCTTTGCAATCTTTGGGTGTAAGTACAATGATTTACTATCCCCACCCTTTACATTTACAGCCAGTTTATCAAAATCTGGGCTATCAGCCAGGACAATTGCCTGTAGCTGAACAAACCTGCAATGAGGTTTTATCTTTGCCCATGTTCCCCGAACTTTCACAACAACAGCAAGACCAAGTAATTTATGCGTTAAAGGATTGTTTGGGGTAAACAAAAGTGCCTGACGACTGAAGTCGCGGCTATACAAACCAAGCCCACCTTGTCCTAAGGGACACGCTTCTCTTCTCCTGTCGGAGACGCTGCGCTCTCCTAGAGGCACGCGGCTACGCGAACGTGGGCTAAATACAGAACTTGTCATTACCAACATATTTCAAAACCCTCGCTCTTGCCGCTATCTCGACGAGCGAATAAATTTATCAGGCTAATAGCACAAGTCCATTAAAATGGACTGAAATCTTTATTTAGTCAACCCATATTTAGTCCTCTTTTAGAGGACTTTAGCTGTTAGACAACGGTTTATAGCCGTTGGCGGGATAAGGGTTTTACGAGATAAATAAATGTTGGTAATCTCATATCTTGCCCGCCCGCCCTAACGACTAGAAATCGCGGCTAAACAAACCAAGTCCGCGATTAGGCGGACTACCGAAAATCAAGGGTTTGGTAGCCTGCGTAGGCAGGCTTTGTTCTCTTAGCCGCGATTTTAATCGTTCGGTGCAAGATATGAGTAATGACAAGCCTTATACGGTGAGGGCAGTTTTTGCTAAAGCTTCCACCAAGCCACGTACAGCAGCAATCATTGCTATTTCGCTGTTAAGTTGATTGATGGCAGAACCGACGCCAACACCAGCGGCGCCGCTAGCTATAGCTAGTGGAACTGTGACGTTAGAAATGCCGGAAGCACACAATACTGGCACTGATACTACACGAGAAATTTCATAAGCTGCTGCTAAGGTGGGAGCGGCTTTTTCAATTAATCCTAGAGTTCCGGGGTGTGTGGGTTGGCTACTAGTACCACCTTCGGTTTGGATAATGTCAGCACCTGCTTTCACCAATTCCTCGGCTAGGTGTACTTGTTTATCCAGTGTCAGGATGTGGGGAACGGTTACAGATAAGGTAATTTCTGGCAGTAAGGCGCGAGTAGAGCGAGTCAATGCCAAAACTTCCTCAGCCTCAAAACGGCGTCCTTGAGCATAGAAAGAATCAAAATTGCCAATTTCAATTAAATCAGCACCAGCGGCAACAGCTTGAACAAACTTTTCTGGTTCAACTGCCGAAACACAAATTGGTAAGTTTGTCAAACTTTTAGCTAATTGAACCAAAGCCGGATCTGCGGCAATATCAACAAAAGTAGCACCACCGAGATCGGCTGCTTTCACAATAGCGGCTGTGCGATGGGCATCAAAGTTGTTCAAACCGCTGATAACTTTGAGAGCTTGACGGTTAGCAAATGCACGTTGGATTGGATACATAGTCATAGTTTGTCTTGTAACGCGGGAGCAAATAACGATTATTCTATCGTTCTGCTATACAAAACTTGACTAAACTTTTTTAAGGCTAGTCATTCAAGTGATTTTCGTTTACTAAAAAAGCCCGTGACGAGGATTGAACTCGTGACCTCACCCTTACCAAGGGTGTGCTCTACCACTGAGCCACACGGGCAAAATGCCTGAGATATTGTAAGTGTTGATTTCTCGACTATGCTAACGCATAATTCAATTTAAAATCAACACTTATAATTTGTAGTGAGGTGGGCCGAGCTGGATTTGAACCAGCGTAGCTTTCGCAACGGATTTACAGTCCGTCTCCATTAACCACTCGGACATCGACCCATTTGGCTCACGATTTATAATATTAGCATAAGCTTTTGGAAATGGCAATAGTTTTTGCCAAGAATTTTTGGGAAGGCATTAATTGTGAGGCATCGCCGCAACAGAAAGTAGAATAAAGCTAGGTTTACTCTTGTAATGTGAGCGATTCGGCAATGAAGACGCTAGCTAAATGGTCTGTGGATGACTATCATCGCATGGTTCAAGCGGGAATTCTGAGCGATCGCCGTGTAGAATTGCTCTTTGGGGAAATTGTTGAAATGAGTCCAGAAACCCCGATTCATTACAGTACGGCAAAACGAGGCGTGAAATACCTAGAAGAGTTACTCTTAGGTAAAGCCGATGTTCGTTTTAATGGACCGATTACACTACCTAACTCGGAACCTGAACCAGATATAGCGATCGCACGACTACCAGAGTCAGCTTACAACAATCGCCATCCTGCACCTGAAGATATATTTTGGGTGATAGAGGTTGCCAAGACAAGCTTGAAGAAAGATTTAGAATTGAAAGCTTTTATTTACGCTGTTGCTGAAATTCCAGAATATTGGGTTTTGGATTTATCTGCAAAGCAAATAATTGTCTTTCGAGAACCCAAAGACGGGAAGTATATTACAGAAGAAACTATTGTAAAGGGAACGATTACACCGTTGGCATTTTTAGACATTCAGGTATCGGTTGAGAAGCTGTTGGGTTAAGTGCGATGATCGCTGTTGAATAAATTAAAAATTTCCGTACAATCATCCTTTTGAGGATATTATACGGAAAAATTTATGATGTTATTCAAAAAACAAGGAGGTTAACTCAACAATTCTCCAGTTTCTTGCAGAGAGTGCAAGCGGTGGTAAATTCCTTCATGACGCAACAATTCATCATGACTACCGACTTCAACAATCCTACCTTGATCTAGAACCACAATCTTATCTGCTTCGCGGACTGTACTCAAACGGTGAGCAATAATTATTGTAGTACGAGTTCCTTGAATCGATCGCATGGCTAATTGAATCAATCTCTCAGACTCATAATCTAAGCTAGATGTCGCTTCGTCAAAAACTAATACATCTGGTTCAACTAATAACGCTCTAGCAATTCCTAAACGCTGTCTTTGTCCACCAGATAACCTGACACCACGTTCACCGACAACTGTGTAATAACCTTCGGGTAAAGAGCGAATTACGTCATCTAATTTGGCAATTTTACACGCTTCTTCAACTTGGTGAAAACTCGCGCTTCGATTGCCATATTTTAAATTATCCAACAAAGTACCGTTAAAAACGTCTACTTCTTGGTGAACGATGGCTAAACGTCGGCGATAATTACCAACATCTAATCTAACAATATCTTGCCCATCAATCAATATCCTTCCCTGATTCGGTTCAAAATAGCGAAATAGCAATTTCACTAAAGTAGATTTCCCCGAACCTGATCGCCCAACGAGTGCTACTGTCTGATATGGTTCTATTAACAAGTTGATGTCTTCCAGAACCGGACGGTTAGCGTCATACCCAAAAGTTAGATGAGAAAACTCAATTTTCCCGGTAAAACTATAAGCTGATTCACTATCTAACAAACTAGCTGCATCTACCCCAATCGGCTGCTGCATTAATTCGTGATACCCCAACATTGAAGCATAACGACGGGCAAAAATTTCCGCTAGGCTGCTGATAGGTTCCAACTCGGCATAAGCCATGCTAGAAACTGTTAAAGTCGTGAGAAAATGTCCTAAGGAAATTTGACCTTTTACCGTCGCTGCTAAAGTTAAACCTAGTATCGTAAACACGCAAAATTGAACGAATGCTGTTCTAAAAGTACCTAACTTGATATAACCAATATGGATGCGGTAATCAGCTACTTTAAACTCGCGGTTAAGTCGTTGTTTTTGGCGTTTAAATTCTAGTTTTTCTGTGGCAAATGCTTTAACTGTTTTGATATTGGTGATAATTTCGGAATTGCGGCTTTGGGTATTTTCCATGTATTTATCTAGCCGCTTTTCTTGTTCCATCAGCTTCTTTAAATCTTTCATACTGAAGCTGAGGATTGCCATAAACGAAATAAAAAATACTATGGCAATACGCCATTCAATCAACAAGATGATTACAAAAATTCCCAATACTCTAAAGAGTTTAGGAATCATTTGTCCGGCAACTTCTGGATAAGTCCAAGTGTGATTTTCTAAACCTCTAGATATTTTACCTGCAATGCGTCCAGGATTATTTACATCGTAAAATTCTAGCGGTAAAGTGAGTATTTTCGCTACCGTTTTTTCCAAGTGATCTCGTCTGGTACGCAAAGCAATATCCCAATGAAACCACCAAGTTGACCAGATTTGAATCGGCGCTCTGGCAACGGTAACAAAGAAGATTACAATCATTAGCACTGCCAAAGATGATAACCGATTTTGTGGTAAGTTAATCAGGTTAGTAATTGCTGCGATCGCATTCTCTGTTGCATTATCTAGCGGTTGTCCCGAAAGTACGTTTAAAATCTGCCCTGTGGTATATGGTACAACCAAATCGATAATCTCAAAGATGCTCGCTGCGGCAATACTAAATATAACCGCTAATCGATAGCGATCGTAATATTTGATAAGGTCTCTAAATTTTGCCATGATGCACTCTATTTAATGAGTAGAGACGTTCCAGCGCAACGTCTGTACAAAGGTGATGAATTGGGTTTTAACTCCTCACTTTTCACGTTGCAGTTGAGCCACAGACTTTTTATACTACTAATATACTACAATGTAGTCAAGGAGTAATAGCGTAAATCATTCTTTGGGAGTAGCTGATATGTCAGAGGGAAAAAATTCTAGCCGATAGCGATAAAGTGCGACTGGTTGAGAGCCAGATTTAAAGTAATCTGGATCTTGAGGAGAAAGGTAGACAGCAGTAACTTGATCTGCCTCTATCACTGGATTGGATGTAGAAAGTTTGCGGTAAGCGGTTGTTGATTCTACGGAGTTGAAATAAGGATTAGAGCCACCTTTAAATAGTTGCTGAAAGACTTCTGTAGTGATAAACTGATTATCAGGTGTAGTTTCGGTAGCCCGTGCGGTGACAATAGAAACTAACTGAAGATTGCCTTTTAATAACGTAATTTGACGATTAGGCGATTTTGGATCTACTTTTACTGATAACACGCGATCGCCTAAATAAGTCCGCGCCAAATTCAAGCTATTAAATGCCCTATCCGCAACTACAACGGGCAATTTTGTATCTATCCAAGGTATGAATTTTAAACCCGTGATGGGTAATTGCTCTTTCACAAATCGTACTGGAAAACTCACAGGTTGATTTAGCTGTCGGCGATTCCCTTCAAAACCTGGTGTAACTATATCTGGTGCTAAAGGTGCAGCCAAATCGATTAAAGTACTTTTAAGGTGCCAATTACCCGCCATCCAATCAGGATAAATCAAATCACCTTCAGGCGATGCTTCCAAGGGGAGCGATGGCACCGAAGTTATTTTTTCCCACCGAGGAAAATTAGCCAACCTTTGGCTTAATTCTCCCGCTGCTGCTTCAGAAGCAGCAGATAGCAGAAATAAAAAAATTAAGCAAACGCTTAAAATCGCTTTCATCGCAAGGAATTAGAGATATATACTGTTTTATGGAAATTGAAAATTAATTTAATTAAAGTTTAATTACGTTTTCTTCATTAAATTTAACATGTACTTCAATAAACTAAACAAAAACATAACTATCCAATTTAATTTCTTGGGTTAAAGAGAAGCAAGCATACAGCAGATTGCGTTGTTATGAAATACACGTAGAGACGTAGCATTGCTACGTCTGTGAGCGGGTTTTGGGTTTTACGCATGTACCTCGTCTACCTGAAATTTGCTGTAAGTACAAAAATTTTAATTTATCTTCTCTGATACTTGCTCCCTAGCCTTTTTGAAGTTTTAGTTATGCTGGCATCCTATTACTTAGTGTCAAACAGTATGTATAATATCTGATTATTTTCGTATTTATAGTGAGGTTAGTTATGTTAATTATCTAGCAATTGTATAATTACTTATTGTTAAAGGTTGAGCGTATACTATGCTTCTAAGGGGTGCTACAGATCAAGAGCAAGTAGCTTTGAACTAAAGTCAGGTATAAAACTTGCTATTGAGCCGGCTGGTGCTTCTCCTGTCACCAGACGCCACGGGAACAAGGTAGGAAACCTCTGTAACGCACTGCCTCAAATATTTTTAGGGTGCTATTTCAAATAAATTCCTATTTACAGTTCTTGAACCAATGACCATATCTAGCTCTTTTACGGATTTTTCCTTAGCGGAGTTATTCCAATTGATTGACCAAGGGCGAAAATCTGGCTGTTTAAGTGTCTGTACTTTACCAGATATTCGTGTTGCTGGATCTAAATCCCTACATTACTATATTTGGTTTCGTCAAGGGCGTATTGTCGCTGCGGCTAATCGCTTAAATGGTCAGGAATTAGTATCTAAAATAATCAAAAGAAAGTGGTGTAACCCATCTAGAGAAAATATTTCTATAAGTGCTACAGGAAGACCTTTAGGTTTAGAGTTGAAAACCGAAGGATTGCTGAGTGCTGAACAACTGAACTTATTATTTGCTAGTCAACTACAACAAGTTCGGCAATTGTTTGAAATTCAAAGCGGTGTATTTAAACTTGATAGCAAGGCTACTTTGCCCTGGACAGAGATGACAGGATTAAGCCTAAGAGCTACTGAAGTAGCGCTAATGGCTTTGAGAGCATTGAAAAACTGGGAAGTATTAGCTGATGTACTTCCAGATGTCAGTTCTGGCGTTAAAAGTATTACACAAAACAAACCACAATTTCGCTTGAATCCTTTCGAGTGGCAAGTGTGGGAGTTTGCGAATGGAACTGTTGATTTAAGTGCGATCGCTTTTCAACTCAATCAACCTACATTAATAGTTCAGCAAGCTGCTTTCCGGCTAATGTTAGCAGATTTGGTAGAAGAAGTTTCTTTGCAACAATGTACACCCGAACTAAATAATTACCCGATGGATGAAACTCAAGGAAATGCTTTCAATTGTGAGCCAAAAAAAGCCCCAGAAGCAAATATGCTGAAGGTAAGTGCAGCATTTTTAGAAAATTTAGTCGGGTTTTTAAGGAGTAAAGCTTAATGGAAATCCTACGCATAGTAATTACAGGTGGCGTAGGTGCAGGAAAAACAAGCTTGATTCGCACAATAAGTGAAATTGATGTTGTTAACACAGATAAGGAAGTTACAGATGAACTAGCAGAAATGAAGGCGAAAACTACGGTAGCTATGGACTTTGGGCGGATAACCATAGCAGCCAATCAATCACTGCATCTTTATGGGACACCAGGACAAACGCGATTTGACTTTATGTGGGACATCCTGATTGCTAAAGCTCAAGCTTACATTTTGTTAGTAGCTGCACACCGCCCCGATCATTTCCGTTATGGTCGTAAAATTTTCAAGTTTATGAATGAAAGGGTGCAAATTCCTTATTTAATTGGGGTGACTCATACTGATTGCGCGGATGCTTGGGAACTCGAAGATGTGGCGTTAGCTTTGGGATTTGGGGATGACAGTACTCGACCGCCTTTGATAGCTGTAAATGCTACCGAAAGAGCTTCAGTAAAAGAAGCATTAATGGCGATCGTTTTAGAATTAGCCAAATCTCGCTAGCATCAACCTTAACAAACAAAGTAAATGCAAAAAAAAATCCCAAAAGTAAAAAATGATTCTTGCTTTTTTTCGCTTTTTCCTTTTAACTTTACTTTGTCTTGGTAGTAAATTATCGAAACGTATGTGATGGAAATAACTCTATTGCAATAAGCAGTTTACCGCTTATGCCTCTAGGCAAAATCCTGAAGCTACTCGCAGAGGCATTTCAAAAAACGCCTACTGAGTCTGTAAATGCATCAAAATTGCCAACTTCGGAGAATACGACTTTACCGACAACTACCGAAAATACTGAAACGTTACCACTAATTACAAAATCTCCGTCACCAATAAGTACGGAAAACCAATCAAAATTGTCAACCTCGGAGAATACGACTTTACCGACAACTACCGAAAATACTGAAACATTACCACTAGTGACGGAATCTCCGTCACTAGTAAACACGGAAAACACGGAAATAGATTTACCAATAATTTTGGAGGAAAAAATCATGATTAATAGTTCGATGCTACAAGACGAGCTGCAAAACTTTGTCAGCGGCACCTCTGAGGTTCAAGGTGCAGCCTTAGTCAGTCCTGATGGTTTGGCTTTAGCTTCGGTGCTACCCGGAGGTATGGACGACGAACGTACCGCCGCAATGTCTGCATCTATGCTTTCTTTGGGGGAACGCATCGGACGCGAACTCGCTCGCGGTAACGTTGAGCGAATTGTGGTGGAAGGTGAAAAAGGCTACGGAGTTTTGGTTGGCTGTAGTGGTGATGCTGTTTTATTAGTTCTCGCTAATGCATCAGTCAAACAAGGCTTGTTGTTTTTAGAAATTAAACGCGCTGTTGCCAAAATTGCACCTTTGCTTGGTTAGCTAATAACACGAAGCAACCCGTATTCAGATTTGTGGATTTCCGATTTTCTCTCTTAAATTGCCATTCTTAATTTACAACTAATTTGGAACTTGAAGTTTGGCAATTTAAAAGAAAAAATAAGGACAATTTTCTCAGTTCCAAGCTGATGATTTATCAGGGCTGGCTCTACTGTAATCAAAACAGTTGGTTTTTATTAATCTTAGGAGAAACGCAAGAATGACTTTAGAACCACACTCCTTTATGTCCATAATGGAAAAGCGTATTGGCTTTACAGATGAGGACAAAGCTCTACTAAAATCTGAGGCAAGCTGGGGAGTAGAAATTGCTCCAGAGATGGCAGACCACTTTTATGCTTACCTTGAGCGCGACTCAGAAATGAATGGTATTTTACACGCTACTGAAGGGCGGATTCATCGCTTGCGGGAAACCTTTGTTGAGTGGTTTTATGAGATGTTTACAGGCATGGATGAGTGGGGAAATGACTATGCCGATCGCCGCTGGAAAATTGGTCTAATTCACGTCCGTATTGGCATTGGACCTCAGCATGTTGTGCCGGCGATGGCAACGGTAATTCATCAGGTAGGTAAACGCTTAAAAAATGATGGTAAAAGCGAAGACTTGAAAGAGTCTCTTAGCCGAATTTGTATGATTGACTTGGCTTTTATTGAACAAGCTTACGTAGAAGTTTCTTCGACGGCTGTACTTAATGAAACTGGCTGGTCAGAAGCTCTATTTAGGCGTTTAATTGTTACTGGTGCAAAAGCGATGTAACACTACACATATTCCTCAGGTTTTCAGCCTGAGGCTAGACAAATAAAACTTCATTTGTAGAAAACTCATTTATGTTACGTCCAAAACTCGGAGATTTTAGCAGTATAGTTTGTTTCAGGTCGGCAATTGTCGGCATGGAAGATGCTTTGGGTGAAAAAGCAACAGCGATCGCTTTAATTGCAGCCGGTCGCAGCCGTGGTAAACATTTGGCACAAGAATTAGGTTTAACAGTCGCAAACTCGTCTTTAGACGATATTGCCTCAAAACTTGGATTTGCTTTAGGTAAAGATGGCACTCGTTTATGCATCATTAATCGTATCGAAGCTCAAGAAAATGTTATCAAAGTTTACACTTCGGAAACTCTATGTTCTGCCGGGGAAGCTTTAGGTTCAGATCGTAAATGTACTTACACCCTTGGCGCTATTTGGGGGGCATTAGAGCAAACCGTTGGTAAGCGCTTCCAAGGAAAACACGTAGAATCTGTGCTTCGTGGTGGTGAGTACGATGTATTTGAGTTTACTGAATTGAGATAATTGCTACCGGAAATAATGGGGTTAGAGCCTCCCCCTTCGTCGTGCTTCTTTAAATTAATTTAGCTATTCCTATGATGAATGTGTTATCATAGGAATAGCGGGAGGAAAGAAAATGCTAGTTCTCGAATTCAAGGTTTATGCAAAACCAGCCCAGCTTCAAGCAATTGATGAAGCGATCAGAATTTGTAAATTCATTCGCAACAAATCAATTCGGCTGTGGATGGATGGCGGTGCAAAATCTTGGTTCGATCTTTCCAAATACTGTGCTTTATGGGCTAAAGAGTTCAACTTTGCAAATAAGTTGGGTGCAATGGCTCGGCAAGCTAGCGCGGAGAGAGCGTGGGCAGCAATTTCTCGGTTCTATGACAACGTAAAAAAAGGGATTAAAGGCAAGAAAGTTGGCTTCCCAAGATTCCAAAAAGATTGCCGATCCGTTGAATACAAAACAAATTCTTGGAAGCTATCAAACAACCGCAAAACAATCACTTTTACCGATAAATGTGGCATTGGTAGATTAAAAATGAAAGGTACTCGTGACCTTAATTTTTACTCCTCCGAACAAATCAAGCGAGTACGATTAATTAAACACGCTGATGGTTATTACGCTCAGTTTTGCGTAAGTATTGATCGTACTGAGCAAGTTGCAATAACAGGTAAAACGATTGGATTAGATGTTGGTTTAAAAGAGTTTTACACCGATTCAAATGGCGAGATGGTTCCCAATCCTAAGTTTATGCGTAAGGGTGAAGTGCGGTTAAAGCGCGCTCAACGCTTAGTAAGCCGGAAAACAAAAGGCGGAATAAATCGCCGTAAAGCACGAGTGATTTTAGGTAAGCGACACCTCAAAATAAGTAGACAGCGTAAAGACCATGCTATTAAGTTGGCAAGGTGCGTAATCACATTAAACGATGTAGTAGTCTATGAAGATTTGAGAGTGTCCAATATGGTTAAAAATCACTGCCTTGCAAAATCAATTAGCGATGCCTCTTGGTATCAATTTCGAGTATTTCTCGAATATTTCGGAAAAGTATTTGGTAGGATTACGATTGCAGTGAATCCTGCCTATACTAGCCAAGAGTGCCATAGCTGCGGAACGATTGTTAAGAAAAGCCTATCCACGAGAACACATATATGTAAGTGTGGTTGCGAGATGGATAGGGATCATAACGCAGCGATTAACATCTTAAATCGCGGGATAAGTACGGCAGGTCATGTCGGAACTTCGATCCTGGAGATCGTAAACGCTTAGGGAGATCAGACCTCTGGATTAGGTGCGGTAACGTTCTTAATTAAAGTCCGATCATTGAACTAAGAATCCTCACGCATCGACGGCTGAGGAGTGTCAAAAGTTGAAAATAGGGAAAGAGTTAAAAAACCTTTCCCAAAAAATCCCGCCATAGCCGATCGCTATAACGGGAGAATAATAAGAAGATTCTGTATAAACTATCGATAAGCGACTTGTGGACCTGCCCAAACTTGTGTGACTTGTTCACCATAAGTAATAGGCTGATCTACCTCTGTTGCTGCGCCAGTTTTACCATCACTAGAAACTGTCACTAAAGGCCAGTTTTCATCTCCTAGTTCACCAGTACGGAACATAACATTATCAGGTTTAGTTTTGCTCCAACCTAACAACACGGAAATTTTATCGTGTTCTTGTTCGTTACCATCGCTAGGGGCAACAGTATTAGTATTATTTTTTTGTCGATCCCAAATCACCGCGCTATCTGACGCATCAGATGTATTAAATAGTGCTTCAAATCTACGTGCTAAAAAGCGATCGCCTTTTTGAGACCAGCTGACAGGAACTAAAACCCCAATAGTCCCTTCACCGTTAGGATCTGGTGATGATACCTTAACATTCAATAGCGCATCTCTATTATAAGAAGTTGAAGACACTACCCGTAAATTCTTGGTTTGCCTATCTTCAATAAACAGAACACTGCTAACCCGGCTATTGTGCATTTGGGGTTTGACTTCTAATTGTACGCGGCTATAAACAGCATACCTACGATCAGGAGAAATTACGGGTACACTGCGGTAATAGCGCACTCCACCACCCTTGGAACTCATAGCCTCTTGAGTAGACTGTATCCATTGCCAAGGAATCGGATAAGGACTTCCTATCGGATCTAGTTGTGCGGCTTCAGACTCATCACGCTGGGGAGTTACATTTATGTTTGTTGTATTTGATTGCTGACGCCCTGTTGCCGGCGAGATTGTCGCTGCGTCTAATAATTCATCACCAGGCTTATGTATTGCGATAACAGTATCTTCGCTGATAAAAGACCTGAGTTTCGCAGCTTTCAATCTTTCGACTAAATTACTTTGACTGGCAGACACACTAGTGGATGGTGCGAGTTCAACCGCTGCCAAGGGATCGGGAATAGATGCCTCTATTAATGGTGCGAATTCAACAGCTGCCAAAGGGTCAACAGTCGATTCTTCACTTGACAGAGAATCATCTTCTGCTGTCAAAGGCTGCATTTTATCTGATAAAGGTGATAGTTGTGGGTCAACAGAAGCCATTCCCACTAATTCTGAGTCAGAGTTTCCTGACGCAGGTGTGATTTGAGCTACCTGTGATTGTTTCGCTGAACTAGAGTGACCCGATGCAGCCACTAAAGGTGCGACAAAAAGCACAACGACAACATACTTTGTGAATGGTTTCACGCGGAACCATTCGGACAGCAAAAGGGTTTTAAGCATGTTCTAACTCTCTAGAGGGCGGGGTTGCTGTGTGAGGAAGCACCTGCTGAGACAGTAATGAGGCAAACTACATTATATGTATAACAACAAACCAATTGATTGAACGAGATATTTTATTAAAATTTTGCACAGTTTTACATAAACCAGGTAACATGCCCCATACCTTGAAAAAGTACTGAGTTCTTACTTTGAATATGCTAGCAATGTACTGACAGTAAGCAAACAGGAACTACTGAGATGCAGAAATCCGCCGCTGCTAAAATCCAACTACAGCAAAATAAGAGCGATCGCTCTACTTGAGTGTTGAACGCATCAATTGTACTTACTACTTTTACTGGCAACCTGCGCTCACATGACGTGTTTGTTTTTTGTGGCTTTAATAAAACTAAAAGCTAACCTATTATAGGTAGCCTATTTTATTTTATGCCACACACCAGACCACGATTACTGTAGAAGTATGACCTTACGGAAAAACTTGGTAAACGCCCAACAAATAATACTCTAAAAGTACTACCTGCATCTACCAAAAGACAGACATTGCAATTGAAGTTACAATGCTTACAAAAGCAAACTACTACTTAATTGATATCAACGGAATACGAAAGCCGAAGTCTTTGGGAACTATTGGGAACGATATTGAGTGCTTAAACTCAGAGCGTTTTGTTCTTAGACATCGCAAGGGAATTAAATTTGCGAAAAGTAGATGCGTTTCACACTGGCTTATCTGCCAGATGATTCATTATAACCGCTTCTAAAAACCTACACATATCTAGGCATTAGTCCGTAAATATGGGCAAGCTCAACTCCACGGTATAAGTTCGCTCAACTAGAAGCGCCTAAAGGCTTGGTTCCTTTGCTCCGAGCTTCAGGTTCCTTGACCACTAATCCCCAGTTAGAGATACTGAAACTAATTTCAGTACGAGACTTCAAAATTTATTCAGTTGTTTGTTCGTGGTTCACAAGCCCCAGTACGAGCTTTTTAACCTTCACGGTTAACTAGGCTTTACTATCGGATATGTTTAGCCACAACTTGCATTGTATCATCAAATATCTGGGCAATTATCCTTCTTATTTACCCAGAGATGCAGAGTTTTTAGTGAACAGCAGCCAACCCTGATTAGCGATGCTGTCTTTTACAAGCACCAAATCATTTTACAGCTAAATGAGCAATTTTTTAGTTAGTGTGATTGTAAAAAAGCAAAATTATTAGGGAATCGGGCATTACCGATTCCCCAGTACAATCGGTCCTTAGTCCCCATTTCCTTATGAAAATCGTATTTTTTGGTACTCCCCAATTTGCTGTACCTACCCTAGAAAAATTGCTGAATCATCCAGAATTTGAAGTTTTGGCAGTAATTACCCAGCCAGATAAACGTCGGGAACGCGGTAACAAACTTACACCGTCACCGATAAAAACTGTCAGTGCTGCTGCGAACCTACCAATATGGCAACCCCAGCGCATAAAAAAAGATACTGAAACCTTAACTCAACTTAAACAATTGAACGCGGATGTATTTGTTGTAGTTGCCTATGGGCAGATTTTATCTCAAGAAATCTTGGATATGCCCAAATTGGGTTGTATTAATGTACATGGCTCGATTTTGCCGAAATATCGGGGTGCAGCTCCGATTCAGTGGTGTTTGTATAACGGTGAGAAGGAAACCGGCATTGCAACAATGTTAATGGATGCGGGGATGGATACGGGAGCCATGCTGCTGAAAGGGACTACGCCAATTAAATTACTGGATGATGCTGAAGATTTGGCAATTAGGCTATCTCTAATCGGTGCTGATTTGTTGGTGGAAACTCTATCTCAGCTAGAACAAGGAGAGATTCAACCAATTGCTCAAGACGATTCACAAGCTACTTATGCACCTTTAATTAAAAAACCCGATTATGTGTTGGATTGGTCAAAAAGCGCTTTTGCATTACACAATCAAATTAGAGGCTTTTATCCCAACTGCACTGCCACCTTTCGCAACCAACCGCTAAAAATCACTGCCACCGCTCCCCTTGGTTCTGCTTTTTGGAGTGAGTTACCACCAGAATTAGCAGAAATACAGCATAAATTGCCTGATTTATCAACAATATCAAGTAATCCAGGAGTTGTGGTAAGTATTGTTAAGGGAATGGGAGCGATCGCTCAAACCGGAGATGGTTTATTATTGTTACGAGAAGTTCAGCAAGCCGGCAAACGTCCTCAATCAGGATGGGATTTTGTTAATGGGACTCGTTTAGCTGTAGGAGAAGCGTTTGCCGGTGGGAGTTAAGAGTGGGGGAGACAAGGAGACATTTCCATAATTTAATTATGCGTTCCCCCGAAATCCTTAATTAGACGTAGCATTGCTACGTCTCTACATCTTTGTCTACCAGATGACTATTGACTATTCATAGAATCGGCAAGAGTCACAAGGTCCTTCTGGGTTAACTGCACAGCGAATAATTTCTGAATTAGCATTATAGCGGCAGGTGGCATCTCCGACTACCCAACGTCCGTTTACCAAACTTCTTTCTGATGGTCGTTTGGCGGATTGTACGTAAACAGCTATATTTTGTAAACAGTAACGTCCTGCCTTAAGCTGATATCTGTGGCGTCGCTCTAAAACTGCATAGGTTTTACCTTCCAAATCGAGATAGTTTCCCGGTTGTGGTGTCCAATCAAATTGCACGTTGCCAAGGGATTGGCGTGGATGCGTCAAAATCACCTCGGTTGAAAGAGATGGCTCCATAAGCTTTTGTAATTAGGTTTACATTATTAGGATGGTAGCGCACTGCTCCAAAAGACTTATCTAAACTTCATTATTTTGCTGTTCTTGAATCGATTCTCAACTCCCAAAAGTGATAAGCCTTATTTTTGGTTAAACTTTGCCTCTATCGGTAAATCCCCCGGAAACAATGACATTGCAGAATATTGCCAAATTTAATTGGCGCTTGTATTAATCAAATGCTGTACTAAGATATATAGAACTTACGTAAAATATCTCTCAAACTCTTATTCCTCCGTGTACTTTGCTCCCGTAGTGCAGTTCGTTACCATAAAAAAAGAGACCGGAATCAAATTTAAATTTTCGTCGTCTGAAGCTATGAGCAGTACCACCAGCAATTGTGTGGCTTTTACACACAATAAGTTCTTATTTGTCAGTTGTTATTTGCCCCATGCCCAATTTCCAATGCCTAATGAATAAACCATTAATTGAACTTAAAGGTGTTTCTAAATCCTTTGGTGACAATATAGTTTTAGATGATGTAGACTTGACAATTTACCAAGGAGAAGCATTAGGAATTATTGGTCCTAGCGGCACTGGTAAATCAACTATTTTAAGGATAATTGCAGGATTAACGGCTCCCGACGCTGGAGAAATTTATGTACAAGGGGTACGAAGAGAAGGTTTAATAGAAGATGGTGTCGATCCGGTTGGTATTGGGATGGTGTTTCAGCAGGCAGCATTATTCGATTCATTGACAGTCGAGCAAAATGTCGGATTTTTACTTTATCAATACTCAAAAATGTCGCGATCGCGTATTCGAGAATTGGTTGAAGAAAAATTGGACATGGTAGGTTTGCCAGGAATCGGTTCGCTCTACCCTAGTGAACTTTCCGGAGGAATGCGAAAACGTGTCAGTTTTGCCCGTGCGGTTGTGTCCAACCCAGACAACCCACAAGAAGGACCAGCAATTTTACTATACGATGAGCCGACAGCCGGACTTGACCCAATTGCCTCTACAGTAATAGAAGATTTAATTCGCCAATTACAATGTACTCAGGGAGTCTGTGGTAGTTATGCCATTGTTACCCACCAAGACAGTACTATTCGTCGTACCGCTGATCGAGTTATTTTTCTTTATCAAGGTAAAGTGCAATGGCAAGGTAATATAGATGAACTTGAAAATACAGAACATCCTTTAATTAGACAATTCCTCAGTGGGAGTGTGCATGGACCGATTCATGTCGGGGTCAGCTAGATGGTAGAAGGAGAAAAATGCGATCGCGAACATTTAGAGAGGGTTCTGTAGGGTTATTACTTTTGGCAGGATTAGGAGTCTTTGGACTTATTCTGCTATGGTTGAATAGAGTTACTACATCTCAACGTTCATACAAAGTTATTATCGAGTTTGCTAACGCCACCGGAATGCAAAAGGGAACACTTGTTCGCTATCGTGGGGTGAAAGTAGGAAGTATTTCCAAAATTCAACCTGGTTTAAATAACGTTGAAGTGGAAATTGATATTTCTCAACCTGAATTGAAAATCCCCCGTGATGTATTAGTTGAAGCTAATCAGTCCGGTTTGATTAGCGAAAGCATTATCGACATTACACCAAAAGCAACGCTAGTTCAAGCAACTGATATCGCTAAACCCACAGAAAAAAATTGCAATCCCCAGATTATCGTCTGCAATGGATCTCGCTTAAAAGGTCAGGTTGGCATCAGCGTTGATGAGCTTATTCGCAGTTCAACTACGCTATCTGTTGCATACAGTAATCCGAAATTTTATAACACTGTCAATAAAACCCTGGAAAGCACATCCCAAGCAGCTGCCAACATAGCGGATTTAAGTCGAGAACTCAAGGTTTTAAGCAAAAGCGCACAGCAACAATTAGGCACATTTTCCGCCACAGCTAATTCAGTGCAACGGGCAACAGATAAACTGAGTACATCCACCAGTCAAACAGTAAATCAATTCGGTACGACCGCCAAGCAATTTAGCACAACCGCAACTGAATTTGGTACAACCGCAAAAACTATTAGTTCGACTGCAAATCAAGCAAAAAGTTTGGTGACAAACCTCGATAATTTGGTAACAACAAATCGCTCAACACTAGTTGGTACTTTAAATAATCTTAGCCAAGCCAGCAATGAATTGCGTGTTACAGTCAGCAGTTTATCACCAACTGTCAATCGCTTCACTCAAGGAAAATTACTAGAAAACTTAGAAACTCTCTCGACAAATGCAGCGCAAGCATCAACTAATTTACGCGATGCTACCAAAACCTTCAACGATCCAAATAACCGACTGCTATTGCAACAAACTTTAGATTCAGCACGGGTAACATTTGAAAATACCCAAAAAATTACATCTGATTTAGATGAGTTGACTGGTGATCCCGCTTTTAGAAATAATTTGCGGCAATTGGTGAATGGTTTAAGTACTTTGGTTTCTTCCACAGAGCAGATGCAACAGCAAGTGCGAATTGCTGATACTTTAGACTCTTTTAAAACATCTGTTAATAAATCAGATTTGGTTATTCCTGCCCCAACGGCAACCCAAAAGGTGATGATTATTAATATGTCACCTGCTGAAGAGAAAAGTGCTGCGAAAAAGCCAGAAATTACAATTAGTTTAAGTACTTCCACTTCATCTCAAAAACGCTTATTGAAGCAATTGCGCGACTATAAAGAGCAGCAAAATAACCTTTCTCTGTCTAAACAAGAAGAAAAGACAGAATTTGAGTTGACAACTGATAACTAAGTACTGGAGTGTAAATAAACGCTCTTAAACGTAGTAAGGGTTGAAGCCCTTAAAATTGAGCGGTAAACCGCTCACTACGAGTTATACCATTCCACATTAATAGCGATACATATGAATCTTGTAGAGACGCCAAATTTGGTTCGGTTAAGGCAAGAGACGCAAGGGAATCGCCGTCTTTACAATAAAAAGTCCTTTGTAGAGACGGCGCCTTGCGTCTTTGTGATCTATAATTTTCATCAAAAAATCTTATCCGAACCGTATTGGTAGAGACGCCAAATTTGGCATCTCTACATATCTGTGATTTGTATCAAGGTTTTTGTGAAAGGGTATTAGTGGGACTTAAACATTTTTGAAATCAAAATAAGCCTCAAATCCTTGTAGGGCAAGGGAAATACCCCAAATACTCAAAAATTCCTGAAACCCATGTATATCAAGAAACTAGGCAAAACGATGTGAAAGTCTCCTCCCATATACATTGTTCCTATTCACCGCTGACTACAAACAGCAGTTAATTTTTATCTTTCAAAAGTAATAAAAGAAAGTTCTTGTTGCACCCTGAATGCTTTGAACTTTAAATTAAATTATACCTTTTGCAAAGTCTTTATCTACATTTAGGGAGATGGAAAAAAGTTATTGTTGGGCGCAGGACTATTTGATATCCAAATTAAATTATACTTTTTGGAAAGCCTTTATCTACATTTAGGCAGATGTATAATGCGAGAATTAATGTATAAATTTGGAATTCAACATTTTTGCCAACCTGCACTAGTACCGCGAACTGCTTTCATTTCGGTTTTCTCTACAAGCAGACGATCGCTCCAATTATCTCATCCGCGCAAAAACCGACTGCTTAGGTGAAAGCGTCTGCGTAATTACAAATATCATCTACTTCGATCTAAAAAATTCAATGGGTACACTACGCGATTTTATTTTACGCCTAGTTGGTCTAGAAACTGAGGAATCTCGATTAGGCGACTCATACAACAGCAAACCATGTTCTCAAACTTCTAACTGTCTGGAAAAACAGCTTTATAGACAACTGCGGCAAGCTAAACAATTACCCTTGCCTTCTGTTGAAGAGGTGGAAGTTTTAGATGAGATAAATAAGATATCCGAAATATCCGAAGCTTGAACAATTTATCATACCAACGTCAGATGACGAACTAGATAAAAACTACAATTGGGTATTGGGGATTGAGAATTGGGTTTCTCCCCCTTCCCCTTTCCCCTCTTCAATGCCCTAATTCCAATCTTGCTCTTCTTTTTTGCCGCGAGTTTTGTAAATCTTGGCAAAGTTGTGAATTTGGCGGGTTTTGTGATAGAGTTCAGCTTCCGTCAAACCCCAAGTCAGCAAGACTCGATCTAAAGCCTGTTGAATGTCTCTCGCACCAGGAAAACCTTGATAACGGATTCGCAATCTAGCAAGTTCTGCTAAATTGTAATCTGTTTGCCCTTCAGATAGTAAAATATCTATTAGAGGGCGATCGCGATTGTAAAGGGGATGTTGTTGGTCTTTCCCTGGTGATGTGTCTGTCATAATTTACACCGATTTTAAATTTTATTTTTGCAAAGGTTTAAGAGCCAAAACTTATTATTTTGGTCTTTCACAGGCTCTCCAGCCTCTCCAATCTACTACTAGACGGCAACCACACCTGAGCCTTACGGCTCTCACTACTGCCACTTCACTTTAAATAAAGATACATTGTCCTTAAGAAAATACATGAAAGTTTAAAAAGAGTGAAGATTATTTTCACTCTCAGCGTAAGCAGCAAGGGAGCAAGAACCCGTTATGTTTGAACACTTCACTTCCGAAGCCATTAGAGTAATTATGTTAGCTCAGGAGGAGGCTCGGCGCCTGGGACACAACTTTGTCGGCACAGAACAGATTCTCCTGGGCTTGATGGGAGAAGGAACTGGGGTGGCTGCAAAAGTCCTAACTGAGTTGGGTGTTATCCTCAAAGACGCACGTCGAGAAGTAGAAAAAATCATTGGTCGCGGTAGTGGCTTCGTACCACCAGAAATTCCCTTTACACCAAAGGTAAAAAGCCTATTTGAGCAATCATTTAAAGAAGCTCGTAGTCTGGGACACAACTACATAAACACAGAACACCTGCTTTTGGGATTGACTGAAGCTGGTGAGGGTGTTGCTGCCAAAGTCCTGCAAAATCTGGGAGTTGAGCTACAGACTATTCGCAGTGCAGTCATTCGCCGTTTGGGTGATGATCCAAGCGTTACCGCAGGTGGTGGTGGTCAAAAACGCAACCAAAATCTGAGTATAGAAGAGTTTGGCAGAAATCTCACCAAACTAGCCAAAGAAGGCAAGATTGACCCTGTAGTTGGTCGAGAAAAAGAAATTGAGCGTGCGGTGCAAATTCTCGGTCGCCGTACCAAGAATAACCCAGTGTTGATTGGGGAACCAGGAGTTGGCAAAACAGCGATCGCCGAAGGTCTAGCACAACGCATTATAAATCAAGATGTGCCCGATATTTTGCAAGATAAGCAAGTTATCAGTCTAGACATGGGATCGGTGGTGTCAGGTACTCGCTTCCGTGGCGATTTTGAAGAACGCCTGAAGAAAATCATGGAGGAAGTCCGCACGGCGGGTAATATCATCCTCGTGATCGATGAAATTCATACCCTTGTTGGTGCTGGTGGCACAGAAGGCGGCTTGGATGCTTCTAACATCCTCAAGCCAGCATTAGCGCGGGGTGAACTTCAGTGCTTGGGAGCAACCACACTTGATGAGTATCGCAAGCACATCGAACGCGATGCGGCTCTAGAGCGGCGTTTCCAACCGATTATGGTCGGGGAACCCACTGTGCCAGAAACCATCGAGATTCTACAGGGCTTGCGGAGCGTTTACGAGCAGCACCACAGAGTCACAATTTCTGATGCAGCCCTACAAGCTGCGGCTGAATTGTCAGACCGCTATATTAGCGATCGCTTTCTCCCAGATAAAGCGATAGACTTGATTGATGAAGCCGGTTCTCGCGTTCGTTTGCGGAACTCGATGTCCTCCAACAACAAAGAACTCAAACGCCAATTAATCAGCATTTGCAAAGCTAAAGACGAAGCCGTCAGACTTCAAGATTTTGACAAAGCCGGACAAATGCGCGATCGACAGTTAGAAATTGAAGCGCAACTGCAATTAGAATCAGAAAGCGAGACAAATTTCCACGGAATCGTTGACGAGGAAGACATCGCCCAAATCGTCGCTTCCTGGACTGGTGTACCCGTCAACAAGCTGACCGAATCTGAGTCAGAGTTGCTTCTACACTTAGAAGATACTCTCCACCAACGGCTTATCGGTCAAGAGCAAGCTGTCACCTCAGTATCTCGCGCCATTCGTCGCGCTAGAGTTGGCTTAAAGAATCCCAACCGTCCCATCGCTAGCTTTATTTTCTCTGGTCCCACCGGAGTTGGTAAAACTGAGTTAGCAAAATCATTAGCGAGTTACTTCTTCAGTTCGGAAGAAGCAATGATTCGTCTGGATATGTCGGAATATATGGAACGCCACACCGTTTCTAAGTTAATTGGCTCGCCTCCTGGTTACGTCGGATACGACGAAGGCGGACAACTAACCGAAGCCGTGCGCCGCAGACCATACACAGTACTGCTTTTCGACGAAATCGAAAAAGCACACCCCGATGTATTCAATATGCTGCTGCAAATCTTAGATGACGGTCATCTCAGCGATGCGAAAGGTCGCAAGGTGGACTTTAAGAACACCTTGATTATCTTGACTTCTAACATCGGTTCTAAGGTGATTTCAAAAGGTGGTGGTGGTTTAGGCTTCGATTTCACAGAAAACGCAGCCGAGGCTAATTACACCCGCATCAAAGCTTTGGTGAACGAAGAATTGAAGGCTTACTTCCGTCCTGAGTTTCTCAACCGTCTGGATGAAATTATCGTCTTCACTCAGTTGAACAAAGAAGAAGTGAAGCAAATCGCCGAAATCATGCTGCGCGAAGTTGCAGGTCGCTTGACCGAAAAGGGAATTACCTTAGAAGTCACAGAACGCTTTAAAGAGCGTGTCCTACAAGAAGGTTATGACCCCACCTACGGTGCTAGACCCTTACGTAGGGCGATTATGCGCCTTTTGGAAGATTCTCTCGCGGAAGCGATGCTATCAGGTCAAGTCGTCGATGGAGACTCAGCCATTGTTGACGTTGACGACGACGGTCAAGTGGTAGTACGCAAGTCAGAAAAACGCGAGTTGTTATTAACGAGTGTTGGCTAATTTATCCCAAATCACTTTTTGCTTGAATTAAGTATAATTTTGACCCCTAGTAGAAATATTAGGGGTTTTTTGTATGGCTGATAACAACTGTTACAGGACATGTCTCAATACGGTTCGGATAAGATTTTTTGATGAAAATTATAGATCACAAAGACGCAAGGGAATCGCCGTCTTTACAATAATAAGCCCTTTGTAGAGACGGCGATTCCCTTGCGTCTCCTGCCCTAACCGAACCGTATTGGGACATGTCTGGCAAATCCCAATACGCTTGGTGTTAAGCCTAGAAATAAAATAACGTAGGTTCGGTGAAGCGAAGCGTAACCCAACATTTGCGCGTTATTCGTTGGGTTTCACTTCGTTCCACCCAACCTACAATTATTCTTAACACCAAGCGTATTGTGGCAAATCCTACATACATTAGACACAATTCGAGTAGAAATTAATCCCGAAACCCTTGATTAGACGTAGCAATGCTACGTCTCTACATTCTTTTCGGTTAACGCATAATTAATTTCCACTCCTATGTCTATTCTTAGGACTTACGCTTTTAGGACAAAAAAACGAACCGCACTTAGCTTTATGTTTATTTTAAATATAATGCGCGATCGCATGAGCGTGATTTAATGGTTTGAGGTGGGAAATAAAGTGTAATGCATTTTCTTTTTAGGAAGCGAACCACCGGGTTAAGTTCAAAGGCATACCCGGTTTTTTCGCGTTTTATTTACCCCAGGAGGTACAAGCAATCTTCACGGCGACCAGCCCCACGATAAGTACAATCACTTATTGCATTACGTAAGCCATAGTTGGGTAATTTGTGGGCATTTGCTAGCGCTGGCATCGTCAAGGCGATGGCGCTAATCAAAAAAACTGCTAAAATTTTCATTGGTTTAGCTACTCAGATATTTAATTCATCAGGATTAATGAGCTAATACCGGGTGCTTTCTCAAAATTTGTTCAGTCTTTAACTTGCCTTAATGGCGGTTTGGTGCGGTTAAACAGGTCATAAGCGTGATAGTTAAAAAAATCAGCATATTCTTTGAGCAACGGAATATTCACATTTGCTATGAATTGCGGCTGTAAATGTTTATCACAGCAATCAAAGTTAGTAAATCAAAAAGTTCACCTTTTATAGCGATCGCTTTTCGGTTAAGTATTTGTTTTAACTACTATCAAATAATTTAAATTTTTAGGAGTTAGGCATTGGCATACATCACCAGATGTGGATTATCTCTTTGGTTATCTAGCTGACGTAGAGCTAGATTAAATCGTCAAATTCTTGGCTTTTGAACATGTATGTGATTCAAATGAGAACCGCTATATTTTAAATGGGTGGTTTATTTTCACTCCTATGTCTAGTCATTAACCGGACTTGAAGTTAGACCTATTATTCACCCTCTCCACCACTACTAGGTGCAGGAGGTGCAGATTCCCGACTCCGACGAAGTACGCTACGCAACCGACTACCACTATCTTTAGACTGATTTGATTGA
Source organism: Tolypothrix brevis GSE-NOS-MK-07-07A (assembly GCA_019358985.1). Classification (GTDB taxonomy): domain Bacteria; phylum Cyanobacteriota; class Cyanobacteriia; order Cyanobacteriales; family Nostocaceae; genus Hassallia; species Hassallia brevis. The sequence goes on from JAHHIJ010000046.1 coordinate 39,609, forward strand.
TTCAATTCCCGTTTCCTTCTTCTAGTCGGTGCTTGCTGTTCTCCTGATGTTCTCCTATCAGCAGTTACTTCCCTACGTCTGCGTTGTCTTGGTGCAGCTTCCCCGGAATTATTTTCTAGGGGACGACGCAACTGACTACGAATAGAACTTTGTTCAGAATTTCTTACCCTTTGTCTTGGGGTTTCATCTTCATTCCTGGATGCACTAACTTCTGCACGTCGTCGCAAGCGTTGACTTAGCCTGCTACTTCTCGATGACTCGTTAGAAGATGCACTTTCCCCTGACGATTCTAGATTTCGCCGTCTTCTACCATTCGATACTGATACACCAGTATTATTACTAGATGATGCTTCTAGATTTCTCCTTCTGCGTCTTGATGTTTCATCCCCAGAGTTATTGTTATCTGAAGAAGCTGCTGCAACTTGCCGCTGTCTTTCTCGTTCTTCTCGTTGTCGCTGCCTTTCTCGCACTTCTCGGTTACGGCGAGAACCTGCCATAGAGTATTCTGTAGCTATATTAACTCCTTGCCTTCCTTGTTCGGCAGGTTTTAATTTCCACTGACGCGCTTGTCTGAGATGTTCTTCATCCAACTCGCGATCGCCACTGGAACGAGACAACCGCGCATTAGTAACATTACCATCTCTATCTGTATCAACAGCTACTTCTACTCTTCCTTCTGCATTTCGCCTTCTAGCACCTTCGGAGTATTTAACTTTACAGTCTTTACAAGCGGCTCGACCATCCGCAGAGCCTCCAGATCCACCGTTGCCTTCAGGTTTTTTTATTTGTGTTGGTATCTTTGGCTTTGTTGGTGCGATCGCTATTTCCCCTCTGCCGCTTCCCGTCCCATTACCACTTCCGGTACCGCTACCTGTACCAGTACCACTGCCATTTCCAGTACCGCTACCTGTACCAGTACCACTGCCATTTCCAGTACCGCTAACACTTCCAGTACCAGTACCACTTCCTGTACCTTTACCAGAACCCGAAGCAATGGTGGAATTGCCACCACCTCCGGTACTATCAGAAGAACCATTACCGGAACCTGGTTGAGTAGCTCTTGAATCTCTAATCTGACCTAGCGTGTTTCTCAAGTTCTCGCTACTTTCTTGGGTGCTAGTCGATGATTGTACTGTCGTATTATTAGTTGCGACTTTTGTAGAACTTTGTGATTCTTGGGGCTGAGTTTTTTCAACAGGCTTTTGAACTGAGGTTGTTTCCTTTGGTATATTATTTATTGGCTTTTGCGGTTCCTTGGAAACTACCGGATCTTCCTTCTGGGGTTGTGGTCGAGTGACATCGCGTTGCTTTGTCTCAACTTGCTTCTGTACGGGAGTAAATGCTTGGGGTACGATTGGCTTTTCAATAGCCTTGGAGACTCGCACCGGTGCTTGTGGTAAAGCTTGAAGGGTTAGGTTCTGTTGCGATTGAAGTTGAGGAGATGACTGTGCAGATGTTCCCGCAACTGAACCTTCACCACCATTCCCTCCGGATGATGTCAAAATTTCTCTTTTCCCTAATTTATTATCTTCAGGTGAGGGATTTTTTTCTTCCTTTATTGGTGTTTCCTTGACTTCCGGCTCAACAAAAGTCAACTCAATCGGTTTCTCATCCAGTTCTGGTACTCGCGTCAATAGATTACCAATACCAGATGCCAGTACCGCAACGTGCAGCACCAAGGAGCCGACTGTGCTGTAAACTAAGAAAGTTTTTAGCGCTTTGATTTCTTTCTCTCGCTGCTGTATCGCAATACTGGAGAAGGTCATAAACTATTGCTACTTATTTTCACTATTGCTTTTCTAGAATAAAACGATTCAGTGCAAAAGTAAACTAATTATATAAATTTTTTATTGAAAACTTGTGGTGGAGTAATCGAAGCATAATTCCTTTATATATAGGCTTTAAGTGATTTTTAGTATACCTGGCAAGTCAGATTGCGGGAAAAACTTATGTCATCAAGCCTTAAAAATGATTGACAGGAGGATTGATTTATTCTAATCTTTATTGAAAACTAGTTTCAATACTATGATTTTTTAGTTATTGATGTTTACGGCAAATTCATTCATACTGTTTAGAGGCAAAACATGGGAATAAGTAATCTGTTTGCCGCTGGGGGCGTGGTAATGTTCCCCTTGCTGGCTTTTAGTGTGGTAGCGATCGCTTTAATTGTAGAACGGATTCGTTTTTGGTATCGGATCAATCAACGTCAGAGTCGGGTAGTACGGGAAGTTTTGAATTTATATCGCTTGGATAATGTGGTAGGTGCGCTAGATAAGCTACAAAACAATGCGGATTTACCGATTGCGAGAATGTTTCTCTCGGCTTTGGAATTGGAACAACCTAATCCTGAGGAGTTTCGTTTAGCTTTGGAAAGTGAAGCACAAGCGGAGATACCTGTTCTCAAACGGTTTAATAATATTTTTGAGACAATCATCTCCCTTGCTCCCCTGTTGGGATTGCTTGGTACAGTATTGGGTTTGATAGCTTCCTTCGCTTCGTTGAATATCGGTGATGTTGGTGGTAGTAAAACTGGAAGCGTCACAGCAGGTATTAGTGAAGCCCTCGTATCGACTGCATCGGGATTAGTTGTAGCTATTTTTACGTTGATGTTTGCCAATACATTTCGAGGACTTTATCAACGTCAAATCGCCTTTATGCAAGAATATGGCGGACAATTAGAACTACTTTATCGTCGTCGTTACGAACGAGGAGAGAAATCTTATGCGACTACCAGATGAACCTGATATTCCACCGCAAATAAATATTGTGCCGATGATTGATGTGATATTTGCGATTTTGACATTTTTTATCATGTCAACGCTGTTTTTAACTCGCCAGGAAGGTTTACCTGTAAATTTACCGAAAGCTTCAACATCTCAACAATCCCAAATTCCAACAAGAATAACTATTACAGTAGATTCCCAAGCACAGGTGAGCTTGAACAAAAAGCCGACAACAATTGATGCGCTGACTGAACAAGTGCGTAGTTTAGTTGGTGTAAACCCGGAGGCAATAGTAGTAATTAATGCCGATACAGGCGTTGGACATGGTAAGGTTGTGGCGGTAATGGATAAGGTGCGTCAAGTGAAGGGAGCGAGGTTAGCGATCGCTACTCAGAAACAATAGCAGGTCTTATATAGCAGGAACATACTCATTTAATTGACGACTCGGTTGTAGTAAGCGATTAATCGCTTAAAAAGTGCGAAGAGCGCTTACTACGAACTTCAAGCAGCTTATTTCTTCGCAATCACCCATATTGCGTGGATAATTCCTGGAAGATAGCCGAAAAGCGTCAAAACTATATTGATCCAAAAGTCCATACCAAAACCAACTTGCAAAAATACTCCCAGAGGTGGTACAAATATAGCGCAAAGAATCCTAACTAAATCCATTTTAACCTCCAATTAACTTGTTAATGTATTCGCAGATCTACAGTCGGTTTTATTCCCACACCGATTAACCACCGCTAATTTTGGCTTTGTAACCAAGCTTAATCAGAATCTCTAGGATTTTCTGCTTGTGATCGCCTTGAATTTCAACTTCATTATCTTTAATTGTGCCACCTGTGCCGCATTGAGCTTTCAATTGCTTCACCAAATCTGCTAAAGTTTCTGGTTTTGCCTGAAACCCAGTAATTACGGTAACAGTTTTACCTTTACGTCCGCTGCGGGTAGCTTGTACCCTCACATTTTGTTGTTGTGGAGGTAGTTCTTGAGTTGGTCTTTCAAAAGCAGCAGAGTTATCGTTACCAAATTCTTGGTAAACAATACGTTTGTCAGAGTTACCTTTTCCAGAAGCCATAGTACATCAAGTAAAATTTAGCTTTATGGTTATTTATACTGATGAGGGATTAAGAGATAACTTCTTCACAATGCCCCATACCCAATAGACAACCGATGTGGAAGTTAATTATATGTTACCCAGAACCTGTAGAGACGTAGCATTGCTAGGTCTCTACATCTTTTCCACTTTCTATGCCCAATACCCTAATTATAATAAGGCGATCGCATCCTATGCCCTTGAGACTTTTCTATAATTAAGTACATTGTCTCATCGAAATCAATTTGTGACTACCACTCCCCTTCCTTCCTCGAAATCAACTGCACAAATCCCTGATACTCAAGGACGTTTTGGACGCTTTGGCGGTAAGTATGTCCCAGAAACGCTCATGCCTGCTTTAGCTGAACTAGAAGCAGCTTACCAACAATACCGCAATGAAGCTGGGTTTCAAGCCCAACTGCAACAACTCTTACGGGATTATGTCGGACGCGCTACACCTTTGTATTTCGCCGAACGCCTTACCGCTCATTATGCCCGACCAGATGGCACGGGAGCGCAAATTTATTTAAAGCGTGAAGATTTAAATCACACCGGCGCTCATAAAATTAATAATGCTCTAGCTCAGGTTTTGTTAGCAAAGCGCATGGGCAAGCAGCGAATTATTGCCGAAACCGGTGCGGGACAACATGGAGTAGCTACAGCCACAGTTTGCGCTCGTTTTGGGCTGGAATGTATCATCTACATGGGCGTTCACGATATGGAACGCCAATCTTTAAATGTGTTTAGAATGCGGTTGATGGGAGCAGAAGTGCGTCCGGTAGAAGCTGGGACTGGAACTTTGAAGGATGCAACTTCTGAAGCAATTCGAGATTGGGTAACGAATGTAGAGACGACTCACTACATCCTCGGTTCGGTGGCAGGACCTCATCCTTACCCAATGATGGTACGCGATTTTCATGCGGTGATTGGGCAAGAAACTCGCGCTCAAGCGATGGAAAAATGGGGGGGTTTGCCAGATATTCTTCTAGCTTGTGTCGGTGGTGGTTCTAATGCGATGGGGCTATTTTATGAGTTTGTCAAAGAATCTTCTGTACGCTTAATTGGTGTGGAAGCAGCCGGCGAAGGTGTAAATACAGAAAAACACGCTGCCACCTTGACAAAAGGACAAATAGGTGTACTGCACGGAGCGATGAGCTATTTATTGCAAGATGAGGATGGACAAGTAATTGAAGCTCATTCGATTAGCGCGGGTTTAGATTATCCTGGTGTGGGTCCAGAACACAGTTATTTAAAGGATACTGCCCGTGCAGAATATTACAGTGTGACAGATGCAGAGGCTTTGGCAGCGTTTCGGATGCTGTCGCAGTTAGAGGGAATTATACCAGCATTGGAAACCGCTCATGCGATCGCCTACTTGAATACTTTATGTCCGCAGTTAAATGGTAGTCCTAAACTTGTCATCAACTGCTCTGGACGCGGTGACAAGGATGTGCAAACTGTTGCAGGAATTAGGGAATAGGGCATGGGGCTTTTTTAAGAGGGGTAAAGGGACTCATGTATGGAAATAAAGCGCTAACTGGTGCGGGGTCGGTTTCCGTCCCGTTGACGTTTGTAAGAAGAGTTATTTAAATACAGCTATTATATTTTTCTTCCCCTTTCCCCCTTCCCCCTTCCCCCTCTTAAAAAGCCCCAATTGTTAAATTTTTCTTTTAATTTGCTTGCCGATCGCTTTTATTGTAATTAAATACTCTAACTAAGGCGATCGCAATGTGCAAATATTTCCTAACATCCTGAAATACTGCAAAGTATACGGGTATACTAGGAAACAAAAAAGCAGGGGATGCGTCTAAAAACTCTACATATTACTCAACTCTTCATGTTTCGACAAACTGCTTTTGGCATCGCTTTCAGTGCGCTTGTCCTAGCCAGTGGGTTAACAAGCAGTCCTGTACCGGCGGGTCACACAACGACGAAGAAAAACAGCGATAACCAGCCGTTGTCGATTGAGTCTAGTCAAGTTGCATTGTCGCCTACTACTACTTTTAAAACCACTGCTCTAGAAAAATCAGTTTTTGACCAAATTAATAGCTATCGAGTTTCTAAGGGCTTGTCAAAACTGACTTTAAATGCAAATATCACTCGGCAGGCAAGGATTCACAGCCAAAATATGGCTAATGGTAAAGTTCCGTTTAGTCACAAAGGATTTGAAAAACGAGTAAATTCTATGCCGATTAAATACAAGAGTGCGGCAGAAAATGTCGCTTTTAACCAAGGCTATAGCGATCCTGCAAGTCAAGCTATGACTGGTTGGATCGATAGTCCCGGACATCTAAAAAACATTAAAGGCAAATACAACTTAACTGGGATTGGTGTTGCTGCCAATAGCGAAGGTGAAGTTTATCTGACGCAGATTTTTATCGGCAACAAATAAGGATTAGTTAGTGGATGGTGGATAGTTGTTAGTTGTTAGTGGATAGGAGTAATTTTTGACAACTATCAACTAAAAACTAACCACTAACTGCTAACAATCAGGTAATATGAGGTATTAAACTGGACTTAATTCAATTCATGGAAGATTTTCAAATTTGCGATCGCGACCTTAATGACGCTGACTTATCGCAGTATTTAGAATCATCTGCGATCGCAGTCGATACCGAAACTATGGGATTATTGCCACTGCGCGATCGCTTGTGTCTTGTCCAATTGTGCAATCATGAAGGTAAAGTTACCGCAATCCGCATTGCCAAAGGGCAAACCGACTCCCCAAACTTAAAAAAACTCTTAGAAGCAACGAATATTGTTAAGATTTTTCACTTTGCTCGCTTCGATGTCGCCACTTTGCGTTATTATCTTGACATCCAAGTTAATCCTATATTTTGCACCAAAATTGCGAGTAAGTTAGCCCGCACTTACACCAATCGCCACGGACTAAAAGATGTAGTGCAAGAATTGGAACAAGTCGAACTCGATAAAAGCACTCAAAGTTCAGATTGGGGAAACGCCGCTAATTTATCCACATCTCAATTAAGTTACGCTGCTAATGATGTCCGCTACTTAATCAGCGTCCGACAAAAGTTGATAGAAATGCTCACTAGAGAAGAACGTTGGCAAATCGCACAAGAATGTTTTCAGTGTTTACCAACTATAGTTTCCTTAGATTTGTTGCAATTTAAGGATATTTTTGAACATTGATAAATTACACATTGTAAAGACGTTCCGCGTAAAGACGTTCCGCGTAAAGACGTTCCGCGTAAAGACGTTCCGCGTAAAGACGTTCCGCGTAAAGACGTTCCGCGTAAAGACGTTCCGCGTAAAGACGTTCCGCGTAAAGACGTTCCGCGTAAAGA
>JAHHIJ010000042.1 GCA_019358985.1 Tolypothrix brevis GSE-NOS-MK-07-07A
ACCTACTTGGACGTGACTAGGCTCATCGCTGAGTCTTTTCCGTGAGAGTAGCGGGTATGAATCCGCTAGGGAAGTCGGCTTCCCTTTCTAAACAACCTTTTCGGGTCGCACTCCTGTTCCCAGCTTCACTCTCTAGATACCGAGTCTAGTCGGTGTGGGCAGATAGGGAGTCATACCTGAGTCTGGTAGATGGGGCTTTCACCCATATCAGACCGAGAGTTCAACCTTTCTCTATTTCTAGATTAGGTTGGTTAGTTTTATGTACGGACTGGTTACCGTGATTCAACTAACAACGAATCGCACGATGCTCTTGCATCCAAGTCAACAAAGCCGCAGATAGCCGCCGTGCTACACCTCCATCAGCATTGGAGTCCCAGCCAGCAAAGCCTTTATCAAAGTCATCCCAATAAAGTACACAGGGAGCAAGGGAAGTCACCAAAGCAATAAACTCCTTTAATGCTCTGTCGGGATGAGGATCGCCCAGTAGTACACCCCAATTAGCTGCTAACAGTGGCAATCCCATTTTCTTAGCTGCTAACTTGGCAGAGAGACTTTTCCCAGTACCCGGTGGTCCCCATAGCAGCATCCCAGTGGGAAACTTCAATCCATATTGTTTTGCTTCAGGTTGAAGTAGACAAGTAATAGTTTCTAACCTTTTCTCCAGTAAATCTAATCCCCCGGCTGAAGGTACATCCGGTTGAGCAATGTACTCTAAACCCCGACCCCGCAGTTTGCTAACTTTATGTTCTAGCACTAATTGGGCGATTTCCTCAAGCTGGTCTGCAAAACCCAGACATTGCTGTAATAGCATATTTATCTCGCCTATGGGTAAACCCTGACAGGCACGAAAGAGCAATTGCAGTGCTGATGTTTTTTCTGTTATCTTTAACCAATAATTGCGATCGGCTATGGTGGGGCGATCGCGATAGCGAAGCGCTGCTGCTTTCAGCAGATCGCACTCCGCAAACTGCTGAAGACGATGATGGCTACGCCCAACCCAGGCATCACAAAACTGCTGCACAACTATCTGCACCTGCTGTTGATCTGGAAGTGGATGTGACAGTATAGGAATAAAAGGCTGTAATTCTAGAGATAGTTGAACGTAAGTTTCCAATAACACCCAGTAATGATGTTGCTGACTCCAGAAAGCTTGATGACAGGCATTGAGTAATTGATAGCTAAATTTTTGACTTATTTTGCTACCATCACCCTCATTTAGAACTCCCTCCAGTAAATAAATGCCTGGTTGATAGTCGAATAGAAGATACTGAATAATGTCCCCGTCTTTACCCCTGTCAGTTGACTGTAAGATATACTGACCTTGATGCTGAATTAATTGCTGTAGTCTACAGTAACCAGGATTCCAGACAAAGATTGACAAAGAACGCTCTTCACCCCAATAGTAAAACTGCTGCAATACCTGCATTCTGTCAGGCGTATGATACTCCAAAGCCACAATTGCAGTATTTTGGTTAGCTAAGGCAGGCCAGTCTGTCAACTTCATAAATCTGACTTCAACAACTTACTTTCCCCTTTTAGAGCAAATTTATTACTGATGCTTTAGCCACACGGATAATTATTACTAACGAGTTGGCTATATTTCTTGCGTGAAAAAGAGCGATCGCCTTACCAGATTTTGGTCTCTCTAATTGATGATCGCCTAACCACCCCCTGAACGGTTACGGAATTACCTGCTGTAAGTATTCTTCACACGTTAACCGCCGAATCTTCAAGGGGCGACAACGCAACTACTTGTTTTCTCCTTGATACTCACGCTCGGAAAAACGCATCTTAACCAAAAAAATATTTCCCAAAGGCTTCTTATTCTAGTACGTAAGTAAAATTTGAGACTCTTTGTAAGCAGTCGTCCCAGGCAATGAAGGGGGTTGCAGGTTTAGGGTGCAGGGTGTGGGGAACCCCATAATTAAAATTAGGGGTTTCAAGCAAGGACGCTGCTAAGTTATCGCACTACGTGCCTCAAAAATCTTCTTTTTTTTTGTTCTCCATATTTAAAAATAGGGGCTTGTACCCTTTGGGTGTGGGATAACCTTCACTGACCACACCCAACACCCCACACCCTTTTCGGTCATCATGCTTGTAAAGCCCTATAATAGCTTTTCAGATGAATAACCTAAACAACGCACCAATAATCAGTAAAAAACAGTAATATTTCTAAAAGGTATTAATAATTACATTGCCGTTCAATGGTGTACTACGCCCAAATTCGACAATTGGCAACGAAATAGATGAAAAAGGGGCAACTACATATTTTAGCTTTATGAAGCACTCATAAAATCATCATTAAAAACTACACATACACTGAAAATCAACCCCAAACGAAGTTAGGTAGAAATAACATTAGTATTTATTACTCAAATAGATTAAAAATAGTTAAGCACAAAAAGCAAAGTTATCAAGGCAGGACTGTTACTCAAATTGTGGTTTGAATGCCAAACACCAGAAATATTAAGGAGGCAGGAGGAGGAAGGCACTTGAGCTGGAGGTAATCCCCATAAATAAATTTAAGGGATTTGATAAGGACGCTGTATTTTTTGCGCTGCGCGTCTCAAAATACCTCTTTTATGAAGCTTTTCATAAATGAATGAGCGGGGATTTAGACACCGGAATAGCAGAGGAGAAAAATAATTCTTCCCTCCAGATCAAGTGCCCTCTGCCTTCTTCGTTAAACCGGATAGTCAAATATCCGGTAAAAATTGGCGTGCCACTTAACGAAGAGCTAATTTAACCAACAGCAAAAAGCATCTATCAAATAAAGGAAAAATTATGAATCAACAATTAGCTGGTTTAAATATCGATATAGTATTTGCTACTAAAAAACAAGCAACATCAACCATCAATCTAGACTTCTTTAGCGGTGCAGGTATTGTTGACGGAGAAATCAAACTTGCTTCTCAACCAGTCAATTCCAAAAACTTTTCACGCATAGAGCTTGAAGAAAATATCGTCATAGTCGGGGAACCAAACCGCATTGTCTTCTCAGAAGCAATGGCAGATAAACAATACGAACAACTGAAAATCCCCGCAATGGCAAGCAAATATATCCAAATGCTTTCCAACCTCGAATACGAAGCAATTGGTATTAATATTCGTGGCTTTCTTTCATTCCCAGAAGACAAAGATGCAGCCAGAAGATATATCGCATCAAACTTCCTTGCTGCTGGTACATGGCAAGCAATTGGAACTTCTCCAATGCGTGCTTCTCTCAACTTAGTATTCGACAGGGAACGTTCGCCATTCTATCTAAATATTGCCGAAGCTGCAATGCGTAAAGAAGAGGATGAAACCACCGTACCCATTGTCATGTTTAGCGGCAGTTTTAGCTACGTTGTTAACTCCGAAAGTGCAGTCGAAAAAATTGCCTATATGCACGAAATTATCGCCAATTGGCAAACCGACTTGGCTGCATTCAATGAAATTATCAACAACCACTTGTTAGCACAAAATACAGCATATGATTATCAAGAAATGCCGCAAATGTCAAGCTATCAAGAAATGCCACAAACTGAAAGTGGAAGTGAAACTAACGTATTTGCTATGAATGGAGTCTCATAAACTAAGCTAGAGGGAAGAGGGAAGATATCCCGAATGGTTTAGTCTATAGGCATTATAACCGACCCACGCGCATCCCCTACTATTACAATCGGTTTTTTCGGATTTTTATCCACAACAAAGGCTACATTTTATACGAAAACGGGTTAATTTGGGGACGCATAAAGTTAAGAAAAACGAGCAACCTTCTCCCCTTGGGAGAGCGGTATAAAAGTATCGTACTATACCCAAATCTCTCCTCCCGCTCGGTAATGTTTGCGAGATCCACAAGTTGTAACTAGAATGTGCAAAAAGGTTGCTCGTTTTTCTCTCTTTTTTTCCACGGGGCAACGCGATCGCATTGCTTCAAAATCTTCAAACGTCCAAAGTTCGTAGTGTGACAATGCACGGGTGCGTCATGTGGGTTATAACTCATAAAGAGTGCTTGTTTCAGTTGAAGAATTAAACTTATTCCTTCTAAATTAATCAAACACACAGCTATTAGCTAAAAACGTTTAATAGCTAATAGCTATCTTGACATCTAAACAATTAGTTTTCATTGGATAACGTGAGCAAAAATCCAACCTTTGTAATTAAAAAAAAATAAATCATCAATAATATTTAGCTGATTCTCAGATGGAAAACCAACCCTTAATTATCAAATGCCCATACTTAACCAGGGTCATTTCATTCTAGATTTAGACAACCAATTTGGGTACTTTCAGCCGTCGAGAGATAGAATCCCTTTCCTTAAATTTATTTATCGGGTCTTACTTTATCCTTTATCCTTTACACTTCATACTTTAGATGACAGATTCTCGTAAATGCATAAAATGTCAAAATTTAAAATGAAACAGCCCTGAAACTTAACTACAACTGAATAATCGAACGCAATGAACTATCTTTGCAGGTTTCGGGTGTGGGGTGTAGGTCAATTAAACTGTTGATTCAGACCCCAACCAATTGTAGACACCGTAGGAAACGGTGGGGTCTTAAACCCAGTCGTTCCGTAGAGTGTGGAGTTATGGGTAAGAAAAGAAAACAACATCTTCCCCACACACTTCGGAGCGAAGCGCAGATAAATTTTATCTAAAAAAACATTTAATAACTTATTATAAAGGGGAACTGAAAATGGCGAACAAGGATGCATTTAACAACAACGATGGTGTATTTGGGAACTCGCTTATCGACGACGCAACCCTTGTCAAACCATTAACCGACAGTCCCGAACCACTCAATATTACCCAATTTAAAGATCAAAACAGCGGCAACTACGACCCATTTGCATCCCTCAACGACGATACCAAATCCTTACTCTCTAAAACCGACCAAGTTTCTGTAGTAAATCCCCTCGAACAACCATCGGTATTCACACAACCGAACCTTCTCCCTGTCACCCAATCAACAAAGACCAGTAATAATACTGATGTAATCACAGGTAACAAGCAGAACACAGCGCTCTTGGGAGCAACATCCTCTGACCCCTTGACAGGAAACACTAATTTTGCATTAAAAACAGCAAGCACCACATCTTCCACTAACTCTGCGACCAATACAATCCCCAACTTTGCCATCCGCACCGAAGGTACTATTAGTATGAACGGTGGTGGTGACTATGATGGAAATCCTACAGACTTAAGCGACGATGCGCTCATCTATGCAGCTAAAGGGTTTACAATCAACGGTAATCCGACACTACCAGTTCAACGAGATGGCAACGGCAATCCAATCCGCGATTCTAGTGGTAAACTCGTCCTTGTAGATAAAGCAGTAGCAGTATCATCTGGTTATTCTGTCACCAATGGACCATCGAATCAATATGCAGGTTTGATTCCTCCTCCAGTTATTCCGCAACAAACGGTAACAGTACCCGCATATGCAGACTTAAAAACTCTTGAACTCAATCGTAGAATTCCTGCGGGTAGTCCTACTGTTACATTCAACAGTAGTCAAAACCCCCTGAATAATGCCAACGATTGGAATACCAAATTCCCATCACCGGGTACAGCAAGCAATCCAAAGGTTGTGCGTGTAACAGGTGGTGGACTTAACATTCCCTCGAACATTACCCTCAACAACTATGTTATCACCGTTGAATCGGGAGATATCAACTTTAATGGCAACAACCATAATTTTAATAATGTTGTCTTAATCACTAACAACGGCAATATCAATCTTGGTAATGTTCAATCACGCGATTTAGCGGTATTTGCTTCCGGTTCGATTAATATGAATGGAGGAGCAAGATTTGCCGCCTCAACAATGCTCGCAAGTGGTAGCAATAACGGTACAATTAACTTCAACGGTGCTACCACCACTACCAATCCAACTGATATATTACACGTAGTATCCCAAGGTGATATTACATATAATGGTGCAAGTAATACACGCGGTTTCTTGTTGAGTGCGAAAAACTTTATCTACAACGGCAATTCGACACTCTACGGTACAATTGGTGCCAAAGGTAATATTATCTTTAATGGTTCTGCGACAGTTATATATACGAATGATATTCCACCCGATACCACGGCACCAACAATTACTGCAAGCTTAGAAAGAGATACTGCACGTAACAACACGACAAATACTGATAAAATAACTTCTGACCCTACTATTGTTGGTACTGTTGACGATACAAGTTCAATATTTGAATTCAAAGCTGGATTTAACTCGAACAATACAGCCAATTTTACCAACGTTCTCGCACAACGCAACGCTGACGGTAGTTTTAGATTAACGCGATCGCAATTAGAACAAATCTACGGTGGTACTCTTCCCGACGGTACTCATACCCTGAAACTACAAGCAAAAGATGCTTCGGGCAATACCACCAGCGTTTACGAATTTACCTTTACGCTCTTATCAACTGAACCAGCACCAAGTAATCTGGATTTAACAGCAACAACCGATAGCGGTAGAAGCGATACCGACAATATTACCAATAATACCGCTCCTAGCATCACGGGCAACGCTAATGCTAATGCATTGGTACAATTATCTAATTCGGGACAAGTTATAGGTTCTTCAACAGCTGATTCTACTGGCAAGTGGCAAATAACCAGCAGTACCCTTACCAACGGTACATACAACCTGACTGCAACAGCAACCGACATCGCAGGTAACGTCAGCGCAGCATCGCAACCGCTTTCAATTACCATCGATACAATAGCACCAATATCACCCACGCTCAAATTAACCGCAGCAACCGATACAGGTACAAGCAACAGCGATGGTATCACCAAGAATAATACCCCGATAATTGCCGGAACAGCCGAAGCAAATTCTACAGTTAAGTTATATAAAGATGGACAATTAGTTGGGACAACTAATGCATCTTTCTACGGTGAATGGCAAGTTCAGCTTGGAACTTTAGCTAACGGAAACCATGTATTTACAGCGACTTCAACTGATGCAGCAGGAAATATTAGCGCACCTTCGACTCAATACACCGTTACCGTCGATACTCAAATTAATCCACCCAGCAACCTAGATTTAATTGCAGCAAGCGATAGCGGTATTTCCAATCTTGATAATATTACCAAAGTTACTGCACCTGTAATTACAGGTTCGGCTGATGCGAATACAACCGTCCAACTCCTCAACGCAGGACAAATAGTTGGACTTTCAACAACTCGAAGTGATGGATTTTGGCAAATTACAACCAATAACCTTACCAATGGTACATATAATTTGAGTGCGATCGCATCCGATATTGCAGGTAATGTCAGCACTTCTTCCACACCATTACAAGTAATCATCGATTCTGCTTTACCACAAATTACCCTTACTACTCCCATCGATACCCAACCGTTGCAACAAGAAGCAAAATTGACGGGTAATGTAGATGGTACGGGTAGTTCTATCATCGCATTACAATATCGCTTTGATAATAACCAAAGTTACGACATTCCTTTTAGCTTCACCGGAGTATTCGACTCCAATATTGATTTTACAGGAATCAGCAACGGTTCCCATACCCTCAGCATTATCGCAACCGATACCGCAGGTAATATCAAGACGACGCAATATAATGTTACAGTCGCATTAGACCAGAACGCACCTGTGATTGCAGCTTCTCTACAACGCGATACTGCACTCCTTGGTGTAACCAATACTGATAAAATAACATTTGACCCTACTATCACGGGTACAGTTATTGATGACAGCAATGTTGTTGAATTCAAAGCTGGTTTTAACAACGCTCAAGCAGCTAACTTTGTAAATGTCTTACCCTATCGCAATAGTAACGGTAGTTTTACATTTGACCGCACCTTATTAAATACAATTTATAGTGCTTCAATAAATGGTGGAAGCGGTAATACTGGAACTCCTACAAATGGAAGTGTGCTTCCAGATGGTCAGCATACATTAAAATTGGTAGCCAAAGACAATTACGGAAACGTTTCCGGTAATTATGAATTTACTTTTACGTTAGACACCACTACACCAACACCAATACTCAGCTTAGTACTTTCCAGCGACACGGGAATTAGTCAAAGCGATCGCATTACCAACGATCTGACTCCCACAATTACAGGTAACGGTGAAGTTGGTGCAATTGTACAATTGTTCAATGGTACTCAAGTTATTGGACAAACCACCGTTGATACTTCGGGAATCTGGCTTCTTACCACATCAGAGTTAACCGATGGTGTAAAATCATTGAGTGCGATCGCATCAGATATCGCAGGAAATACCAGTACCTCTACACCAATCGGTATTACCATCGATACTCTGTTACCCCAATTAACCTTAACAACACCAATAGAATCATCTCCCCTACAACCGGGAGCAAAACTAACTGGTAATATCAACGGTACGGGAAGTCCCCTAACTGCATTTTCCTATCGCTTCAATTTAGGAACAGAAATACCCATTAATTTCAATGCAGCAGGTACATTTGACCAAAATCTCGATTTTACTGGACTTGGTAACGGCAATTATACCCTGACAATTACCGCAACCGATACAGCTGGCAATATTCTCACGAACCAATACAACGTCACCATCAATCTCGATATTGCTGCACCAGTAATTATGGCAGCATTGGTAAGAGATACCGCAGCAAATGGTACGACCAATCTTGATAAAATCACCTTTGACCCAAGTATTGTTGGTAGCGTTGTCGATGCAAGTCAGGTTGCAGAGTTTAAAGCTGGATTTGATAATACCCCCGTTGCTAATTTTATCAACGTTCTGCCAGAACGCAACGCCGACGGTACATTTAGTTTCACTCGTACCCAATTAGAAACTATCTATAGTGCTGGAGTAAATTCTGGAAATGGAATAAACGGAGGAAATGGAACAAACGGAGGAATACTTCCAGATGGTGTACGTACTTTAAAATTGATTGCAAAAGACGAATTTGGAAACCAGTCTGATGTATATAGCTTCAGCTTTACCTTAGATACTCTAACACCAACACCAAGTAATCTCGATTTACCTGCAAGCAAAGACACAGGGGTAAGTAACGCAGATAATATTACCAAGAATGCAGCACCGACGATTACAGGAAATGCTGAAATTGGTGCAACCGTCAAACTTATTAATAATGCTGACGGACTCTTAATTGGACAAACAATAGTTTCGGCTTCGGGAATATGGCAGATTGATGTAAATAACCTTGTTAATGGGATTTATAATTTAAGTGCGATCGCAACCGATATCGCAGGTAATGTTAGCACGGACTCTACACCATTTACCATCACCATCGATACCGTTGCACCAACCTTGACGCTAACTACCCCTATAGATACTACACCATTACAGCAGGGAGCGCGTTTAGTTGGTAGTGCGGATGGGACTGGAAGTGGTATTGCTGCAATTAGTTATCGCTTTAATTCGGGAACCGAAGAACATGTAGTTGTTAGCAGCAATGGTACAAATGCTGTATTTAACCAACAACTTGATTTAACTGGACTAGCAAACGGTAATCATATCCTTACCGTTACCACAACCGACGTTGCGGGTAATATCTTCACTAAACAATATAACGTTACCGTTAATATCGATACTGAAGCACCTATAATTACTGTTTCCTTGGTGCGAGATACTGCTCCCGGTAATGCTACAAACAGCGATAGAATTACGAATAATCCAGCAATTGCAGGTACAGTCAGCGATGCAAACCGAGTTGTTGAATTACTAGCAGGATTGAATAATACTGCAATCAACAGCTTTGTCGATATTACCGCACAAATTCAACCCAACGGCAGTTTTACACTCGACAATTCTGCACTTGTTGCTATTTATAACGCTGCAAATTCTGGAAATAACTCGAATAATTCGATTCCCGACGGAACATATACATTGCGTCTCGTTGCTAAAGACGAATTTGGTAATATATCCCCAACAAAAGAATATACTTTTACCCTCGATACCACCACACCCGCACCAACCAATTTAGATTTACCAGCAAGTATTGATAGTGGGGTAAGTGCTACAGACAATATTACCAATTTCAATACTCCCACCATCACGGGTAACGCTGAAGCTAATTCAACAGTCCAACTCTTCAATAATGGTAATGTAGTTGGAGAAGCAACAACTAATGCGGACGGAATATGGCAAATCGTTACCAGCGACTTGACCGATGGAACATATAATTTAAATGCTCAAGCAACTGATATTGCAGGTAACGTTAGCAGTATTTCAACACCGATACAATTAATTATTGATCGCACTTTACCCCAACTCAACCTTACTACACCGATTGATAATGCACCACTCACTACAGGTGCAGTTCTTAGTGGTAATGTAGATGGTACTGTCAGTGGAATTTCATCTTTAAATTATCGCTTTGATAATTCTTCTGAAGTTTCTGTAACTCTCGACAACACGGGCAATTTCAACCAACAACTCGATTTAAGCACTCTCACATCAGGTAGTCACGTTCTTACTCTTGTCGCTACCGATATTGCAGGTAATGTCAAGACGATTTCATATAACGTTACTATTAATAACGATACCATTGCACCCCTTATTACTGCTGGATTGAAGAACGATACAGCACCAAGCGGTACAATTAATAGTAATCCGAATGATGAGAAATTAAGCGATACTCCTTCGGAGTCACTTCGCGATCGCATTACCTATGACCCTTCAATAACTGGTTTTGTCACCGATACGAGTTCGATTGCTTCGTTTAAAGCAGGATTCAACAACCAAACTGCTGCCAATTTTGTTGATGTATTTGCCCAATTAAACACCGATGGTAGCTTCAACTTCAATCGCACCACATTAGAAGCAATTTACGGTGGTACAATTCCAGATGGTGCCCATACCTTACGTCTGATTGCATCCGACTCATACGGCAATACTTCAAATGCTTTTAGCTTCACCTTTACTCTAGATACCAACATTGCCCAACCCACTTTCAACCTTGATGCAGCTTCAGATTCGGGTACTATTGGCGATAAGAAAACCAAATTCAATACAGTCACGCTAACTGGATTAACCGAACCGGGTGCAATCCTAATTTTAGAACAAACAGGTGCAAACGGTGCAACTTCTCCAGTCCTTGGGCAAAATGGTACACCATTGACGGTGACAGCGGACAACACCGGAAAATACAACTTCACCAATGTTGAATTAACTGCTGGCAATAATACCTTCACCGTTCGTGCTACCGATATTGCAGGCAATACAAGCAGCTTCTCCACCACAATTTACCGCTTTAGCGCACCCACCGCAATCAACCTGACTCACAATACCGTTGCCGAAAATAGCGCTGTTGGTACGGTAATTGGGGAATTAAGCAGTATCGACTCCGACAGTGGGGATACCCATACGTACACCCTAGTTGATAACGCTGGTGGTCGATTCCAGATTGTTGATAACAAACTGCAAGTCGCAAACAATACATTGCTTGACTTTGAAGCAAATACTCAACATACCGTAATTATCAGAAGCACCGATAAAAACGGCTTGATTTTAGATAAAACCCAAGCGATCGCAATTACCAATGTCAACGAAGTTCCAATATTTACGAGTACTCCCAATAACACCACAGTCGAATCTGGCAGTACCTTTACCTACAATATCACGACCACAGACCCCGATGCTGGCGATATCCGCACCCTCAACGCAGTTGGATTGCCTACTTGGTTGACATTTACCGACAATGGTAACGGGACTGCAACTATTACCGGAATACCGAATCAAAATCAACTTGGTTTATTCAACATTGCCATTACAGCGACCGATGCGGGTGGTTTGAAAGCAACCCAAAATATTATTATTGGCAGTCAAATTACCCTCAGCGAACAAACCAACTTCTCACCAAAACGTAATTTCGGGTTAACTATCCCCGTAACACCTTCGATTCTTACCTTCAAAATTGACCCCAGCTTTGATTTAAGCGATATCAAATTCATCAACGATGCATTTGAAGTTGCCTTAGTCGATGCCAACGGTATTTCCCTCGTCCATGCTATTGGTAAGGGTAGAGATGCATTCTTCAACCTCACCGAAGGGGAACCTGTAGGTAATGGTGCGGGTGCTACGTATAATCCTACCACAAAGACGGTTAGCTTGAATTTAACTGGTGTTAAACCAGGTAGTGCCGAATTAATCTTCCGTTTGGTTAACGACGATAAAGATACCGCAACCAGCCTCAGAATTACCGACTTTGCCCTTGTTGCGGCACCCGCAGGAACAGTTGCTGCCACTCAGACGCAGTTTGCAACTGAAATTCGTCCGAATGCAGCACCCAACTTCAATGCGCTAGTTGATGTATCAAATAGTCTCGCTGCTCAATATCAGCGCAGCAGCTTCAATGCTGACACCAAAACCTTGTATGCGGACATTGCTGTACGGAATATCGGTTCCTACAGTGTCGATGTTCCTGTATTAGTGGCAGTTAAGAATATATCAGACCCCAGCGTAATTTTACGCAATCCAGATGGCGTTACACCCGATGGGATTCCTTACTATGACTTTACCAGCTTGGTAGCATCCGGTAAGCTCAACCCGAATGGGGAAAGTGGTTCGCGCTCTTTAGCATTTTACAATCCCAACGGCGTACAATTTACCTACGATGTAGTGGTGCTGGCACAATTGAATGTCAAGCCGGTGATTGATAGTAAACCTGTTGTTGAGGTAATTGGTGGTCAACAATATCGCTATGATGTTAATGCAACTGACCCGAATGGTGACAGCGTTACTTACAAACTGCTAACTTCTCCAGAAGGTATGACCATTGAGGAGAATACTGGATTAATTACTTGGAATACATTAAGCAGTAATAAAGGTAATCAGTCAGTTTTTGTCGAAGTTAGCGATGGTCGAGGTGGTGTAGCAACTCAAAATTACATCTTATCAGTAATTGACACACCGCCGAATCGACCGCCAATTTTTACCACAACACCAATAGTTGACGCATATATTAACAAGCTATACAAATACGATGCTGATGCTGTAGACCCAGATGGAGATTACCCGCTATCCTACAGCTTAATTGTCGGACCCAACGGTATGACAGTTAATCCCAGTACTGGTGTGGTTGAATGGACACCACCACCGGTATTAGTTTTGGGGGATACTGTTTTGGGACGGGTTGGCATCCCTGGTGAAAATGATGAGTTTACTTTTAGCGGTACTAAGGGACAGCGCATTTATTTTGACCCACTTCAGTACTCTAGTGACTATTATAACTGGCGCTTTGATGTTTATAGTCCCAGTAATATAAAAGTAATTAATGGGGCTGACTTCCGCTGGGATAATAATCAGTTGCTAACTTTAACTGAAGATGGCAATTACCGCATTGTAGTGGATGCTCAAGGCGATTATGTCGGTAATTATGGCTTTAGCGTCATTGACTCCAACTTAGTACCTGTTGTGCCTATTGACACTGTAGTTAAAGGTTCACTCAGTCCCGGTTCAGAGGACGATGTATTCCGCTTTACTGGTAATAAAGGTCAAAAGCTCTACTTTGATGAACTGAGTAAAGAGGGCAATTTGGATTGGGTAGTCTACAATGCCAGCAATCAAGTAGTTGCATCCAATGGCAACTTTGATGACATGGAAGTAGATTTACTAGCTGATGGGCAGTATATCCTGGCACTGCGTGGCAAGTCGGCTTTTAGCAGTACCGTTGACTACTCGTTTACTATAGTTACTCCGGATATCATTACTAAACCGCTAACATTGGGCAGCAATGATAATCCTCATATTGTTAGCGGTGCTATTTCCGAGAAGGGTGAACAGGATATTTATACCTTTACAGGTACTGCTGGACAGCAGCTATTCTATGATGCTTTGGGTGGCGACTACTTTACTCTCACATTGTACGACCCAACTAATAATATAATTTATAGTGCTGACAATCGCTATGACCGAGGACCCGACAATAATTTGACCTTGGGCATGTCTGGCACTTACAAGGTTGTCATCGATGGCAACGGTCCTGATATTGGCAGTTACAAATTCCAGTTTTTAGATAAAGCGGCTGCACCTGAGAAAAACCTTGACACAGATATTGTAGGTCAATTCGGAAACGATAGTATAGAATCTCATCTGTACCGCTTCAATATCCCCAGTGGAGGGAAGTACGTTTACATCGACGGTCAGACAGGCAGTGGCAATACCTGGTTACTGTATGGTCCAAATGGTGAAAAAGTCAGTAGCAACAGTATAAACTCTGATCGTCGATTGACGTTAAAACAAGGGGAGTACCTGCTAGTAATGCAGGGTAATGGCGGCGACCCCAACTACAACGTGCGAGTGGTAACTCCTGAAACACCACAGCCGGAGGTTATTACTTATGGTGAAACGGTTAGTAAAACTATCACCAAAAAAGGTAGTTACCACACTTACACCTTTGCTGGAGAAGCTGGACAGCAGTTATTTTACGATGCTTTGGGTGGGGACTACTTTACCCTCCACTTAATCGACCCCACTGGACAGGAAATTTACTCGGCTGACAATCGCTATGACCGAGGACCCGACTACAATTTGACCTTGGGGATGTCTGGCACTTACAAGGTTGTGATTGATGGCGGCGATGATGTAATCGGTAACTACAAATTCCGTTTTCTAAACAAGGCAGATGCTCAATTAAAAGCCTTGGACACAGATATTATAGGCACAATTGACAACGACGGTATTGGCAGCACTCTCTATCGCTTTAATATCCCCAGTGGAGGGAAGTACGTTTACATCGATGGTCAGGTAGGTGGTGGCAATAGCTGGTTACTGTATAGTCCAGATGGTCAATATGTCACTGGCAACAGCATAAACAATGACTGGAGAGGGACGTTAAAACAAGGGGAATACCTGCTAGTAATGCAGGGTAATGGCAGCAGCGACCCCAACTACAACGTGCGAGTAGTAACTCCTGAAACACCACAGCCGCAGGTTATTATTTCTGGTGAGACGGTTGACAAAACTATCACCAAAAAAGGTAGTTACCACACTTACACCTTTGCTGGAGAAGCTGGACAGCAGTTATTTTACGATGCTTTGGGTGGGGACTACTTTACCCTCCACTTAATCGACCCCACTGGACAGGAAATTTACTCGGCTGACAATCGCTATGACCGAGGACCCGACTACAATTTGACCTTGGGGATGTCTGGCACTTACAAGGTTGTGATTGATGGCGGCGATGATGTAATCGGTAACTACAAATTCCGTTTTCTAAACAAGGCAGATGCTCAATTAAAAGCCTTGGATACAGATATTGTAGGCACAATTGACAACGACGGTATTGGCAGCACTCTCTATCGCTTTAATATCCCCACTGGTAGCAGGAAAAAAGTCAACCTGGGTGGCACGGTGGGAAGTAGCCCTAACAATTGGATTCTGTATAAATCGAACGGACAGTTAGTTAGTTATGCATCCATCAACGACAACCAAGATTTAACGCTGGATCAAGGGGAGTATCTGCTGGTAATGCAGGGTAATGGCGGCAGTGACCCTAACTACCAGGTACAAATTAAGACACTTGAAACTACATCGATTTCTCCTTCGACGGGTACTTCTATCTCTTTTGGGCAGGAAGTTAGCGGTAGTATTAATACGGTAGACGGCTCCAAGATTTACACCTTCGTTGGGACAGCTGGACAGCAGTTGTTCTACGATGCCTTAGGTGGAGATCAATTTGCCGTGCGGATTTACGACCCAACTGGACGCAACTTATTTGGATATTACTATGACTATCCTTATAGTATCGATAGTCGCAACGACTACGATAGTAACAATGGGCAACTGGTACTGACTACTAGCGGTACTTACCAGGTTGAGGTAAAAACTGAAGGTGAAGGCATTGGTAACTACAAATTCCGGTTGTTAAACAGGGCAGATTCGCTTGCGAAGAATCTAGACACCGACATCACAGGACAGTTCGATAACAACAATCTAGGGACGACAGGCTACCGCATCACCATTCCCACGGGTGGAAAGTATGTCTACATCGACGGTCAAGCAGGAGAAAACAATTATTGGTTGCTGTACAGTCCAAATGGTCAAAGGGTCACTTACAACAGCATAAACTACGATCAAGAAAGATTTTTAACATCAGGTGAATATTGGCTGCTGATGCAGGGTAATGGCAGCAGCGACCCCAACTACAATGTGCGAGTGGTGACTTCTGAGACACCACAGCCGGAGGTTATCACTTATGGAGAGACGGTTGACAAGACTATCACCAAAAAAGGCAGCTACCATACCTATACCTTTGCTGGAGAAGCTGGACAGCAGTTGTTCTACGATGCCTTAGGTGGAGATCATTTTGCCGTGCGGATTTACGACCCAACCGGACGGGATCTGTTTGGACATGATTATTATGGCAATCCTTATAGTATCGATAGTCGCAACGACTACGATAGTAACAATGGGCAACTGGTACTGACTACTAGCGGTACTTACCGGGTTGAGGTAAAAACTGAAGGTGAAGGCATTGGTGACTACAAATTCCGATTGTTAAATAGGGCAGATTCGCTTGCGAAGAATCTAGACACCGACATCACAGGACAGTTCGATAACAACAATCTAGGGACGACAGGCTACCGCATCACCATTCCCACGGGTGGAAAGTATGTCTACATCGACGGTCAAGCAGGAGAAAACAATTATTGGTTGCTGTACAGTCCAAATGGTCAAAGGGTCACTTACAACAGCATAAACTACGATCAAGAAAGATTTTTAACATCAGGTGAATATTGGCTGCTGATGCAGGGTAATGGCAGCAGCGACCCCAACTACAATGTGCGAGTGGTGACTTCTGAGACACCACAGCCGGAGGTTATCACTTATGGAGAGACGGTTGACAAGACTATCACCAAAAAAGGCAGCTACCATACCTATACCTTTGCTGGAGAAGCTGGACAGCAGTTGTTCTACGATGCCTTAGGTGGAGATCATTTTGCCGTGCGGATTTACGACCCAACCGGACGGGATCTGTTTGGACATGATTATTATGGCAATCCTTATAGTATCGATAGTCGCAACGACTACGATAGTAACAATGGGCAACTGGTACTGACTACTAGCGGTACTTACCGGGTTGAGGTAAAAACTGAAGGTGAAGGCATTGGTGACTACAAATTCCGATTGTTAAATAGGGCAGATTCGCTTGCGAAGAATCTAGACACCGACATCACAGGACAGTTCGATAACAACAATCTAGGGACGACAGGCTACCGCATCACCATTCCCACGGGTGGAAAGTATGTCTACATCGACGGTCAAGCAGGAGAAAACAATTATTGGTTGCTGTACAGTCCAAATGGTCAAAGGGTCACTTACAACAGCATAAACTACGATCAAGAAAGATTTTTAACATCAGGTGAATATTGGCTGCTGATGCAGGGTAATGGCAGCAGCGACCCCAACTACAATGTGCGAGTGGTGACTTCTGAGACACCACAGCCGGAGGTTATCACTTATGGAGAGACGGTTGACAAGACTATCACCAAAAAAGGCAGCTACCACACCTATACTTTCGCTGGAGAAGCTGGACAGCAGTTGTTCTACGATGCCTTAGGTGGTGACGAGTTCGACCTCCGTATTTACGACCCAACCGGACGGAATCTGTTTGGACATGATTATTACGGCAATCCTTATGGTGTTGATAGCCGCAACGACTACGATAGCAACGATGGGCAACTGGTACTGACTACTAGCGGTACTTACCAGGTTGAGGTGAAGACTAGAGGTGAGGGCATTGGTGACTACAAATTCCGGTTGTTAGAAAAAACTTCTGCTATCCCTACCATTACCTTCAATACTGACTACATTGGTAGCTTTGACAACAACGGGGCTGGAGCCAAGCTTTTCCGCTTCTTGGCTACGACGGGACAGCATTTCTACTTAGATACCGTAACTGACCAGAACCATTACACCTGGACACTCTACACTCCCAACGGTCAGACAATTAACAGTGCTACCGTGCAAAATGGGTATCTCAGCGGCTATAAATTTGATGTGGCTGTTACGGGTGAATACTTACTTTCAGTTCAAGGATTCGCTGCTGACCCCTCCAATCAACAGAAGTACAAGTTTAATCTGGTCACTCCTGCTTCTAGCAACCAACCTCTGATATTAGGAAGTACTGTCAACGGTTCTCTAACAACGGGAGGACAGGAAAATACCTACACTTTCATTGGTGTTACAGGTCAAAAGTTGTTCTTTGACGCTTTAGCGGGTGAGGGGAACCTGAAAGCGCAATTATATAGTCCCAGTAACGCGCTGGTTTTTGAGCAAACCACCAACAGCGATAAGTCACCATTCACTTTAAGCGAGTCAGGTAGTTATCGCTTGGTTATTAGTGGGGAACAACCTGCAAACAAAGGCAACTATAGCTTTATTTTAAGCGATCGCTCAACTGCACCCACCATCCAAATCGGAACTCCCATATCTGGTAATCTAAATCCTGGTAACAAAGTTAACCTTTATCAATTCACAGCCAACTCCGGACAAAGCCTCAAATTTGACCTGGATGCTGACACTTGGAGTGGGGCAAACTGGATTCTCTACGACCCCAGCAGCACGATTTTCAAAGCCCCTGATGCCAACATTCCTGATTTCAATGTCACATTCGGTGCTAGTGGTTTGTATACCTTAGCGTTAGCGAAGCTCGCCGTAGGCATCGCCGGCAATAGTGACACCAGAGTTGATTATAGCTTCAAAGTTACTGATACCTCCGTCAATCCTGTTACCAACACCGGACTAAGTGCTGTGCAAAGTGGCAGATTAAATGCCGGTCAGGTGATTGACTATAACTTCACCGCTACCGCAGGTACATTAATTCTGCTTGATAGTCAAGACAGCAGCAACTCAGAAATTAGGAACAGACTTATAAACCCTGATGGCACTTTAGTCTTCACGGATAGCGATAGTAGGTACGACACTGCACCAATTTTATTAGAGCAGACTGGCAACTACAAACTACAAACGTTTGGTTACTACGACAGCACCGCTGGTGACTATAAATTCAACTTGCTAGAACTGCCTAGAAGCTTTAGGTCGCCAAATCTCAATTATTTGGAAATTGGTAGCGTTGTCTCAGGCAATTTGAATGCCCTACAAGACAAAGCTTACACCTTTGATGGCGTACATGGACAGAAATTTATGTTCAACGCCATGATTGGTGAAAATGTCAGGGCTTCTTTATATGACCCAAATGGTAATAACATCTTCTCTACAAGCAACTTTCAGTGGAATGGGGATAGCGGACTATTTACTTTAACCACTGATGGGCTTTATTATCTGGTTATTGCCAATGACGAAGCTGCTAGCCGCAATTACTCCTTCCAACTGTTAGATACAACTGTTGCACCGGATATTACCTACAGCTTGCCAAAAGCTGGTTCCTTGGACAACGGACAGCAAAGCCAATTCTTCAAACTACAAGCCAAAGTAGGCGATCGCCTCTACTTTGACAGTCTAACCGACAATATCCCCGATGGAAACTACCGCTGGAAGCTGTTTGATCCTGGCAATAATCAACTCTTCGATACCGAACAGCGCTACGATACAGAAATCGTCATCGGAGAAACTGGGGAGTACTATCTTTACATTCAAGGTGGCTCTGGTACTGATAAAGTTGACTATAACTTTAGGGTCTTACGTCACGAAAAAGTAATAGGTGATGTAGTTACACCCGGTACTGGAGAAAATACTAGCAATAGTGGTGAAGGACAAGGACTGTTTAACGTCAAGCTGTCTGTCAAAGATACTAAAGGTGCCAGCACAGTTCAAGACTTTAATCTGAAACTTTTGCCCGATCCAGACAACGGCAATCCAGTTATTATTACTACTCCCAAGACTCGCTTTGCCCTTGCTGACAAAGTTTATCAGTACAAACTTCAGAGTGTAGACCCAGATGGCGACAAACTTACCTATCGCTTGCTAGATGCACCATTAGGAGCGTTAATCGATAGTGATACCGGGGAACTGCTGTGGTTCCCAGAATCTACTGTCACTACTGGTAGTCAAGTTAACTTTCAAGTAGAAGTAAATGACCGCCGTGGTGGTAAAGATATTCAGTCCTTTGCAGTTGATGTTTACAATAATTTAGGCAAAATCCAAGGTGCAGTCTTTGATGACCTTAACAGCAATGGTTTACTTGACTCGAAGCTAGTTAAGGGAGATAACCCAGCAATTGTATTTGCCATTGATGTTTCTGGCAGTACCGCAGCACCATTCTTTGGTGAAGAGGGTAACAAGACTACGAAGACCGTTCTGGATGCCCAGATTGCCGCTGCTAATGCCATGATAGATGCAGTTGTTGCCTCTGGTGGAGGCTCACGCATTAAATTCGGCATCATCCCCCACAAATTCAATGCTGTCATCCAAGATATGGATTTGGCAACAGAGGGACTGCAAATCTATACCACTGCCAATGCAGATACGAACGGCAACGGCATTGCAGATATCCGGGAAATCTTATCTAGTTACCGTCCTGATGGCAGCAACAACTTTACTACTGCCCTACAAACGATTGACAGCTTATTTGATGCCTTACCTGGAACTCCCAATCTCATCTTCATGTCGGATGGTTACGGTCCTCTCAACCCAACTATTGCCAATCAAGTGGTAACAGACATCAAGGCAAAAGGTGGTAACGTTACAGCATTTGGTGTTGGCTTATACTCAACAATCGAAACGATTCAAAAGATTGACTCAAATGCCGAACGAATTACCGATTTTGAAAAGCTAATTGACGTTTTCTCCGGCTTTGATGACCGCTATGCCTTAGAACCATTTAAGGAAAATGTTACTGTTTACCTCGACCTAAATAATAACCAAATTCTGGATCAGGGTGAACCAAATCAACTAACCAAGAAAGATACTTCGACATCAACTTTAGGTAAAAACAGATATTACTACACCTTTGACGACTTACTGCCCGGTACTTACACCATAAGGACAGTAGTCCCCAGCGGTTACACCCTCACCACCCCGACAAGCGGTGCTAAAGTTGACACGATTACAGTTAATGGAGAAGACTTTATTCACCTTGCTGGTCTAGGTAAAGTCAGCGAACCAGTTAATGTTGACCCAGTATTTGTTACCACACCAGATAAGTTCAAGGTAAGAGCTGGAGAAAACTTAATTTACCGTGCGATCGCAACTGATGGCAATGCTGACTCATTAAATTATGACTTAATACTGGCTCCACCCGGTATGACTGTAGATAAAACCACAGGTACAGTCGTTTGGTCTCCCAGTAAGCAAATTATCGAACAGTATTATGCAGAACTAAAAGCAGAAAGAGAACGTCTTACAGCACTTGGTCGGGGAGAGTTTGCACGTAACACCGTTGAATTAAATGTTGGGTTGCGGGTACGTGACGGCAAAGGTGGACAAGCACTGCAATATATCAATATAGAACTACTTCCTGATAATATTGCACCCGTATTCACATCGGTGTCCAAAAATAATAAAGCGCAGGTAGATAAAACTTTCCGTTACCAAGCAACTGCGCTAAATACTGATGGCGATGTCCTAGTTTATTCCGAAGGGGATAGGGCACTTGATGGTCTATCCGTTACTAACACTGGTTTAGTTACCTGGACTCCCAATAGCACCCAACTCGGCAATCAAGAATTTACCATCAAAGTAACCGATGGTAAGGGTGGAGAAGCATTACAACGAGTAAGTGTGGTTGTTGGTGCTAATTTACCAAATACTGCACCGGACATTACCTCTACTCCCCGTACTGTTGTAAGGCAGGGCAACACCTACCTATATAAAGTCGAAGCAAACGATGTTGATGGTGATGTTCTCACATACAGCTTGGCTAGCAAACCAACTGGTATGGACATTACCCAAGATGGTGTTATTTCTTGGACACCCACCGCAGCACAATTTGGTAATTACACACTCAGTGTAGATGTCTCTGATGGTACTTTAACCACCACCCAAGACTTTACACTCAACGTCACCAATTTTGCTCCAAATTACGCACCAACTATCACATCAACTCCCAACTTAATTACCAATTTAGAACGAACATACGAGTATAACTTAATAGGTACTGACCCTGATAATGACTTGTTGCTGTGGAGTATTGATAGCGCACCTGAAGGTATGGTGATTGATGCAACAACTGGGGCACTGAGATGGCAACCGTCAGCGACACAAATTGGTGAACATACAGTAGCAGTCAAATTAACCGATGCTTACGGTGCTTACACTGCTCAAGAATTCACTCTCACAGTACGTGGAATTAATACACCACCTGCGATTGTTTCTAATCCTGTAACAAGTGCTGCTCAAAATCAAGTTTATACTTATAACGTCGTTGCCACTGACATCGAAAACGATGAAGTTACCTATAGTTTAGGTCGTCGTCCAGTGGGAATGACTATTTCGGATGAGGGTAAAGTTGAGTGGAAACCGACTTCGAGTCAAATTGGTTCGCAAACAGTTGAGGTGATAGCACGCGATAGTCAGGGTGCGACTTCGACACAAAGCTTTACTATTGAGGTGGGTACGACTGCGATAAATAATGCCCCCAGTATCACTTCGACACCCAAGTTTGTTGCATCGGTTGGTAGTCCTTATCAGTATCAAGTTGTTGCAACTGACCCAGATACTGGTGATACTTTAACTTATCAAATATTATCCAAACCATCGGGTGTCGATGTTCAAATTAACCCCACCACTGGTTTATTAACCTGGGATAATCCAACTTCTGGACAATATCAAATCGTAGTTGGTGCTGTTGATACTGCTGGTTTGGGCGCCGCACAAGGATTTATTCTCACAGCACGCAATAATTCTAACCCCGTAATTAATTCGACTGCCCCAAGTACTGTAACACCTGGTAGTATATATGCTTACGATGTCAAAGCAACTGATGCTGATGGTGATAATCTAACCTACAATCTAGACTCAACATCTTTGGGTAAAGGAATAACTGTTGATACGCTAGGTCGGTTAAGATGGAATCCTGCCATCAGTAATGTTGGGAATCATGCGATTAATGTAACGGTGAATGATGGTAATGGTGGTAGCGCAACTCAAACAATTAATCTAAATGTCGCGCCTGATACCGAAGCACCTATTGTACGATTAATTGCGCTTAATAATACAGCCAACTTGGGCGATACTATCACTTTCCAAGCACGAGCAACCGATAATATTAAAGTTGCTGGCTTGCAATTGTTGGTAAATGGTATTTCCTTCGTGTTGGATGCAAACGGAATTGGTACGGTTAAGGCAACTACTGCGGGAACTATGAGGGGTGTTGCCAAGGCTACCGATACTGCTGGCAATATCGGACAAGCTACATTTGATGTGTTGGTAGTTGACCCAGCTGAAGTCGGTGCGCCGAATGTTAGCTTTAAGCTCGAAGGTGTTAACGATGGCGATTTTGTCAAAGCATCAACTTCTATAAGGGCAACTATTAGCGATGATGGTAGTTTAGATTACTATCGCTTGTTGGTTGCACCCATCGATGGGGGCGAGTTTAGGGAAATATGGCGCAACGATAACCCAACTGCTATCAATGATGGGTTGTTGGGTGAGAATTACAAGTTTGACCCCTCTTTGCTGCAAAACGACTCGTATATTGTGCGGTTGGAAGTTGCCGATAATGGCGGTCACATTAGTTACTCGGAGCAAACTGTTGAAGTTGCGGGCGATTTGAAGCTTGGTAACTTTAGGTTGTCGTTTACCGACCTTACAGTTCCCGTTACTGATATACCCATTAACCTCACCCGTACTTACGATACTCTCACATCTAATACTACCGATGACTTTGGTTATGGTTGGCGGATGGAGTTTAGGGATACCGACTTGCGGACAAGCGTTGGTAACAAGAGTGAAGAAGATGAAATTTTGGGATACCAACGTGCATTTAAGGATGGAACGAAGGTTTATATTACCCTGCCTGGTGGGAAGCGGGAAGCATTTACCTTCAAGCCTACTCCAGACAGGATATTTAAGATTGCTGCTGGTTTCGCAGGTTCTAACGATTCTCTCGTTTATAATCCCTCGTTTGTAGGTGATAAAGGTGTAACTAGTACGCTGACTGTAAAAGATGCAAGGATTCTTCATCGGGCTGATAGTAGTGAGTATGTAGGTTTGAATGCTGGTTTACCATATAATCCAGCAGACGTTAATTTTGGTGGTATCTACGTATTAACCACTAAGGAAGGAACTGTTTATGAAATTGATGCTGCAACTGGTGATTTGTTAACCGTTACAGATACTTTCGGCAATAAGCTTACCTATACTGATGCAGAAATTTCGAGTTCGACGGGTCAGAAAATTACGTTTGCAAGGGATACTCAAAACCGAATTACTGCGGTCTCTGACCCTATGGGTTATCTCATCAAGTACGGTTACGACGACAAAGGAAATTTAGTTAGCGTTACCGATCGTGAGAATAATGTAACTCGCATGGAGTATAACCAAGAGCGTTCTCATTACCTTGACAAAATCATTGACCCACTAGGCAGAACTGGGGTAAGGAATGAGTATGGTGAAGATGGTCGATTGAAGAAAATCGTTGATGTCAACGGTAAACCCGTAGAGATGACCTACGACCCTGACGCAAAAGAACAAAAAGTTACCGATCAGTTAGGTTATGTTACCACTTATGTTTACGATGCTCGCGGTAATGTTATCACTGAAATCGATGCTGAAGGACAAATTACTAAACGCAGGTTTAACGATGACAACTATATCCTAGAAAAAACAGTTATTTCAGACCGCTCCGGAGTTGCTGGTTTTACCAAGAAATATAGCTACGACAACTTTGGTAATATGCTGACGGAGGAAGACCCACTAGGTAACGTCACTTATTATACCTATGGTCAGTACAGTCGGCTTTTAAATGAGGTCGATCCTTTGGGGAATACTACCACTTACACTTATTCTCCCAAAGGCAAATTACGGTCAATGACCGACGCATCTGGAAATGTTACTAAGTATAATTATGATTTGAAGGGGAATGTAACTGAAATAGTCGATGTCAATGGCAATAAAACAGGGTTTAGATACGATGCGATTGGTAATATCGCTAGTGCAATAGATGCTAATGGCAATGAAATTACCTACACTTATGATGCTAATGGCAAGCGTTGGAACGAAACTCAAACTGTCACTACATCTTCAGGACTACAGCAGATAGTAACTGAGCTTATTTACGACCGAGAAGGTCGGGTTAAATCGATTAAAGACCCAGAAAACAATATTACAAAATACGAATACGATGACAATGGAAATCAGATTGCCGTTATTAATTCTCGACTGAATAAAACGGAATATCGCTACTCGGAAAAAGGTCAGCTAGTTGAAATAATTGATCCTGACAATACGCCAAATAACCCTCTTGATAATACTCGAACGATTACTATTTATGATGAAGGGGGTCGGAGTCGAGCAACCATTGACCAAAATGGAAAAGTTACCCATTATGAATACGATGCATTAGGGAGGGTAACTGGAATTATTTATCCATCGTCAACAGAAAATACTCTTGCACAATTAATTGCTACTGTTGCACCTGGTCAAACATTTGATTCAATAGATTGGACTAAAATTGTATATCCTAAAGAGACACCAGCTTACTTAATAAATCTCCCCAAAACTAGTACTGAATATTACCAAGATGGTCTGGTCAAAGCAGAAATTGACGAACGTGGTAATCGTACAGAGTACCGTTACAATTCTCTCGGTCAATTGATAGAAACTATTTATCCCGACCGGACTCCACAAAACCTATCTGATAATCCCAGAACTCGTAGCGAATACGACAAAGCAAGAAGGCTAATTAGCAAAACTGATGCTTTAGGACGCACCACTAGTTTTGTCTACGACCAATTGGGTCGTTTAAAAGAGACAAAGTACAGCGATGGTACTTCTACAATTACAACTTTTGATGCTTTAGGTCATGTAATAGGTCGTACTGATCGCGCAGGACGAACGACCCAATACAAATACAATAGTGTTGGCAGGCTGATAGAGACAATTTATCCAGACGATACGCTTGGTAGCGATGGAGATAATCCCAGAACTCGTAATGAATACGACGAAATCGGGCGGAAAATAGCCTTTATTGACGAGCGGGGAAATCGCACCGAATATGAATACGATAAAGCAGGTCGTCAAACTGTCATTCGCGATGCTCTTGATAACGAGACTATTTATACTTACGATAAAGTCGGTAACATATTCACAAAAACCGATGCTCTAAACCACACAACAACTTATGTGTATGATGAGCGAGAGCGACTTGTAAAAACTCAATTTGCTGACCTCACCTATACGACCACCGTTTACGACAATAATAGTCAAGTTATTGCCAAAACTGACCAGAATAACCAAACAACACAGTATGAGTATGATTCACGAGGAAGATTAACCGATGTAGTAGATGCAAGACAGCAAAGAACAGAATATGGCTATGATTTAACTGGCAATTTAGTCAGTACAAAAGATGCTAATGGTCATATTACAACTTACGAATATGACGAACGCGATCGCCGCGTAGCCACGGTATTACCTTTATTGCAACGAGAGGAAACGACCTACGATGCTGTCGGAAACGTTGTTAGCAAAAAAGACTTCAACCAAAATACGATCGCTTACAGATACGATAGCAATAATCGCCTTATTGCTAAAGAATTTATTGATGGTACATCAGTCAGTTATACTTACACCAAAACTGGGCAAGTAGCAACGGTTACGGATGGTCGAGGAGTCACAACTTACAAATACGACAAGCGCGATCACTTAATTTCTCGTACAGACCCTTCGGGAGTGTATTTGAACACTGGGGCAACGATTGAGTACGAATATGATGCTACTGGAAATCGTATTGCAGTTAAAACCAAAGCTGGGACAACAAGCCATACCTATGATGAATTAAATCGTCTCAAAACCGTAACTCAAAATACAGATACGACGACTTACTTTTATGATGCGGTTGGCAATCTTTGGCATACCAAACTATCTAATAATATTGTCGAAACTCGTCAATACGACCAGTTGAATCGCTTAGTCTCTCTGAAAAATGCTTTAACTAACCCCGTATCTGGGGAAGAAACTGTTATTTCCAGTTACGATTACACTCTCAATCCCGTAGGTTATCGTCTCGAAGTCGAAGAACACAATGGACGAAAAGTTAAGTATGAATACGATGAATTGTATCGTCTCAAGAGCGAAAAAATAACTGACCCCTCTGACTCTGTAAATAACGGTCGTAACATTACGTATACATACGACAATGTTGGCAACCGATTAACTCGTAATGACTCAAATGAAGGGCTAACAACTTACTATTACAATAATAATGACTGGCTGCTGAACGAAACGCAGCTTAAAAACGGTGAGACAGTCTATATCTACAATTACACCTATGATAATAACGGTAATACGATTTGCCGTGCTAAAAATGGCAATAGCGAAATAATTAACACCTGGGACTTTGAAAACCGTTTAATAGGTGTTGACAATCGGATTGATGGCAAGCAAGTTAATTATGTCTACGACGCTAATGGTGTTCGAGTTAGCTCGAAAGTTGATGCTATTACTACAAACTATCTCGTTGATACCAATTTACCTCATGCCCAGGTTCTAGCAGAATACGACGAGCGCGGTAATTTAAAAACGGACTACCTCGTAGGGCATGATTTAATTTCCCAAACTAAAGACGGACAACAGTCCTTCTATCTAGTAGATGGGTTAGGTAGTACACGGGTTTTGACTAATGGGCAAGCTTCAATTACTGATACCTATACTTATGATGCATTTGGCAAGTTAATTGGTAGCAGTGGTGGTACGGATAATAACTACTTGTTTGCTGGGGAGCAGTATGACGAGGATTTAGACCAATACTACTTAAGGCAGCGTTATTACGATGCTAGCACTGGTAGATTTACGAGACGAGATGTTTATGAGGGTCGTCTTGAAGAGCCATTAACACTACATAAATATCTCTATGCTAACAGCAACCCAGTCAATTTAATTGACCCATCTGGACTGAATGCGCTAGCAGTGTTTTCCGACGCAAGTTGGGGCATACCGATTGTAGATGCGATCGTCAAGGTCGGGATAGCAGTTCGTGCGCTCGAATTGGGTATTAAGCTTGGCTCTTATATTCCAGAGGTGTTGGGGGGTTTTGGTGATGGTCCTCAACCCAAGATTTCTGATAATACTGCTCGCTCACCTGAAAGTACGCTGGTACACGGGATTTTAGGCAGGCTTGGGGGTGTTGGGGGCTTTGGTGATGGTCCTCAGCCTGAAGTCAGTAATACTGAGACTTTTCCAACTTATCCTTTGAGTCTCAGCGAGTTTTTAGACAACTATATTTATTCCATAAATCTCGATCCGGGAATCGATCCAGAAGATCGCATATTGGATCAAGAGGCTAAAAATATCGCTAAAAAAATTTATGATCCCATAGCTCAAAAACAGAGAACAATTGCTGTAGGGCGACTCCAAGGTTCGGGAGCAAAAGTTGTAGCTAACTCTTTTGGAGAATTTACAGACTACCAAGAAACTTTGCTTACAGAAGATGGCTATATTGTATATGAAGAATCTAGAAATAGCTATGCAAGCCCAGATAACCACGCCGAAAGACGTTTAATCAGACGGCAAAATGCTACTGGGGAAGCTTTTGAAGCAATTGGAGTAAGTCATCCTAATGGTATTTGTTCCTCTTGTTGGGCAGATATGCAAGCGAATAATATTAGAAGGGGTAGTAAATTGAAACCAGATAAACCAAGTAAATAGTAAAGGAAGTGAAAGGATAAATGAACTTGTATTTTTTTGATATAGATTCTCTAGAACAGGAGCTTAAGCAACTTCCTCCCTTTCACAGAGTAGCTTTCGCAGCTTCTATATGTGAAAGGATGCTTCCTAATTACAATGCTTTTTCGCAAATGGAGAATTGGGGTGATCCATCTGTACCTAGAAAGGCACTAGATGCTATTTGGCAAGCCTTACAAAGAAAATCAGCAGATGAAATCCAAATTATTCAATTAGCTGAAGACTGTGTTCGTGAAAATGTCTGCCCAGATTCAGATGATTTTTTTGATTCTTACTATCTTCTTGAAGCTCAAGAGGCTCTTTTTGCAATCCATGCTATTTTGCACGCTTATCTAAATCCGACTTCGATGAAATTTATTGTTCAAGTTGTTAAAGGTGCTAGATTTAACACTATTGAGCTATTTATTCGTGCAAGAGATAAGTCTTTCAATGCAAACCAGTATAGAGATAAAAAAGAGAGACTAGAGGCTATTAGCAATCATTTATTAGCTCATCGAGAAATATCAAAAGAAAATGAGGATTTACAACTATTAAAAGAGGTTGAACATCTGGAATGTAATTCCCTAGAATCATTACGCACTTCAAATAGTGGGAGAAGTTTAATTGATGTGAACTAAACTGAAAATTAAAATATTTTAAAAAATTATAGTAGCGAGTTAAGCTTTTATTATTTTACATACTTAGCATTCATTTATGATACCGAAACTAGAATTTGAAGAAATTGCTACCGTTCTCATCGCTAACAATCATAACCTTACTATTCCATCCCTGGATTTTCTTCAATCTAGTGGCGTTATTCCATCAGATTGGAAGCTAGTAAAAACTCCTGTCATCAATTCTCAGATGGCTGAAGTTGAATTTACCAACGACATAATTATTTCAGCTAACTTAAATAAAATAATCTTCTCACAAACTGTAGAACACAAAGCACCAAATAATTTGCAAATACTAACACTAGTCCATAAATATATTGCAGGCCTACCTAATATTAATTACCAGAGCATAGAAATTAACCCTAGTTGTTTTTTTTCTTTCGACAATGACGGAGAAACAGAAATTAATCATTACATTGTTACTAAGTTATTGTCTCCTAGAAATTGGCATGAGTTGAGCAATAAACCAGTCAAGGCTACACTCAATTTAGCTTATACACTCGAACAGGGTGAATTTAACTTAAAAATCGACGATGTTCAATTGCGACAACCCAACAACACATCTCAGTCTGGTGTGTTATTTTCTGGCAATTTCCCCTATGAAATTAACGAAGACACATCCTCAGAACAGCAACAACATTTGTATCAACTGTTAGATAATTGGCAACATGATTTAAAAACTTTTCGGGAAATAGTCAACCAAAGATTTTTGAATAGAGATGAGCATAGCTCAGTCTCATAGTCCTGGGTAAACAATATTATTGTTTTAGCTCAACTTTTATATACTGCGGTTGGAAGTTGAATATGTTGGTAGTCATGTTAGTTTCACTAAGGAAACTGTTGATGTTGCAGGCGATTTTAAAATTGATGATGTTCAATTGCAGAATTCTGGCAAAACGTCTCGATCCGCTGCCTTATTTTCTGGCAATTTTCCCTATGAAATTACTGGGGATACTTCTTCAGAACAACTACAACACCTGCATGAGTTGATAGATAATTGGCAATATGACTTTAAGACTTATCGGAAACTAGTCAACCAAAGATTTTTGGAAAAGATGGATAGTGAAAAACTTCAAGGTAACTGAGGATATACATCATATTAGATACCGAACAATCAGAAACCGTTGTTGATAGTCGAGGAGAACATTGTGGAGAATCTTGAAGAAGGCAAGATAGAGTGGTTCCGTTGCAAACTCAGGGCTTGGGCTTTTCAGTACTTGCGGGATTTTCCTTGGCGGCGGACAACAGAACCGTATGCAATCTTTGTTGCCGAATTTTTACTGCAAAAGACCGAAGCTTCTAGAGCATCTCCAATTTTTGAGGCTTTTATCTCTCGATACCCTACCCTAAACGCTCTTGGGGTAGCGCAATTAGAAGAAGTTGCAAATATATTGCAACCTCTGGGTCTTTTCTTCCGCACGCAACGCCTGTACCAATGCGTGGGAATCATCGTCGAACAATATCAAGGCAAAATCCCCGACACGGAAACCCAATTACTCGCTTTGCCAGGAGTTGGTAAGTACACGGCCCGTTCAATCTGTACTAATGCTTTCGGACAGCCTCTAGCAGTACTCGATACTAACGTTGCTCGTATATTGGAAAGATTCTTCGGATTGCAGGGAAATCGGGTGAAGTCACGTTGCAAAATACTCTGGAAGGCAGCAGAAAAAGTTGCTCCCGATACAGAAGTCGGGAAGTGGAATCTGACGCTGCTTGATTTTGGCGCGGCAGTCTGTACGGCTAGGAACCCTCACTGTGAGGAATGTCCTTTGCAAGAAAAATGCATTTATAAATTCCAATTCGATAAGAACAAACGAACCTCCCTATGAATCCAGGTAAACGCCCCTAAATCCTAGATACCTTGCCTTGCCCAGCAAGGTATTCAAGTTTTATTAACAAAACTAAACAATGGAGGGGAGCGAGTATTAACTTTCAAGCTTCCGGACAGTCCTGCATTTCTCAAAAACTCATGTTTTGAGTCACCATCACTGTGCTACCGTATTCCCACGTACCGCACTTTTGATAAATAGCACTGTTTTTAAGTATCCTCAAGGTTGCCGTATTGATTATATTAAGCAATCCTTAAACAGTGAGTTTGTATTTAAAGCAACACTTGCACATTTCAGGCTGCTGTCTTCTACCGAAGTTTATTGCTATGGCACACATCCAACTTGGCAACCAAACAATATCAGCCACAGAGTTACCACACCTGTTGGCAGAGTATCAACTATTGTCACAGTTTCAACGCGAATTAATCGTTAATAAAGCCATTGCCCCTATCGAATTAACCCCCCAAGAGAAAGCCAACTCTATAGAGCAATTCTGTCAACAGAACAAGCTTACTACACCCGAAGCCATAAAAACAGCATTACAACAACAGTGTATCACCTCACAACAATTTGAAGCGATCACAACAAGGGAATTGCGGATACAAAAATTCAAACACGCAAATTGGGGAAACAAACTAGAATCGCTCTTCCTCCAATACAAACCCCAACTCGATAAAGTCGTCTACTCCCTCCTCCGTGTTCAAGACGCAGAAATAGCACAAGAACTATACTTCCGCATCAAAGCAGGAGAACAAAGCTTTGCCGATTGTGCTGCCATATATTCCCTTGGACAAGAAGCACAAACAGGAGGACTGCTGGGACCCGTTCCACTATCGCAACCCCATCCAGCGATCGCACAAAAACTCTCCATCTCCCAACCCGGACAATTGTGGACACCCATCAAACTGGAGAATTGGTACGTAATTATACGGTTGGAAAAATTAGTTGCAGCCCAGTTAGATGATACTACACGCACCATGTTGCTCAATCACTTATTTGAACAATGGTTAGCTGAACAACTACAAATTACACCAATTTCGCTTAACACCAACGACAATTACCCAATCCCAAGTGCATCTACTCCAGTTTTAGTAATGCAATGATAGAAAGCACTACCACCATTGTAGAGTTCCTAGCCAGCATTCCACCCTTTGACAGGCTTGACCCCACTTCAATTGAGCGCATCGCCGCAAAACTCGAACCATTGCGTTATAGAATGGGACAAGCAATTCTGGCACGAGAAACCCTACCAGCAAGAATTAACATTCTCTTTCAAGGCAAAGCAAGGTTGCTGGGATATTCAAGAGGTGCAGATGCTCCAGAAACATTGGAATTACTAGAACCAGGAGCGATTATTGGTGCTGCTTCCATTGTACGTGGTGTAAGAAGTGAAACAGCGATCGCATCAACCGAATCAATCTGTCTTACACTTAAAGCAGCAGATTTTCTCGCACTGCTTGAATTTGAACCAATCCTAAAAAATGCATTTTGTAACAAATGCACTCTGATTGAAATATACGACTTATTAAGTGCAGAGTTAGAACGTCGCGGTAAAGTTGTAGATAATCTAAAATCTTTAGCTCTAGCATCTCTTCACCACGCAACTGTACTCAACTTACCACCAGGTAAAACGCCACTTCAACAACTAGATCCGAATCTGCTATGGTTAGTTAGCAGCACTTGTGATAATTACTCGGTGGGAAGTGCCATCAACCCAACCGATGCAGGTAATATTCAAGCAACGGGTAAGGGAATTCGTCTGGTTGGCTTATCCAACCCTACTTTATCATTTTCCCAACCAGTAACTACAACCGAATCCGATATTTCCATAGAAGCAAATCCTTGGGAAAACGTCCCATTTGCACCTCTAAAACCAGAAGCACCATCCGAAAGCAACAACGCACAAAAAGTCAAATATCCCTACATTCATGGACGAGGACCAGTCGATGCTAGTTTAGCGTGCTTCCAAATGCTCAGTCAACTCTGGGGAATGCCGTGGAAACGTGATGTATTGAAGCGAGCATTAGT
This sequence comes from Tolypothrix brevis GSE-NOS-MK-07-07A, assembly GCA_019358985.1. Taxonomy (GTDB): domain Bacteria; phylum Cyanobacteriota; class Cyanobacteriia; order Cyanobacteriales; family Nostocaceae; genus Hassallia; species Hassallia brevis. The sequence goes on from JAHHIJ010000042.1 coordinate 33,287, forward strand.
CAACAACTACCAACGCACTGGTAAAATCTCCATAGAACTCTGCGGTGGTGTTGCTGAGTTGATGGGTTTAAAGTCGCAACTAGTCAACATTCCCGCAGTTGCTATATCCAAGCTACCAACTCCTATTCTACTACCTTGGCTTGACAGTTTTGCAATTATTTACTTTGCCACAGAACAAGAACTAGTTTTTGCTATCCCAGAACAGGGAATTACCCGTAAAAAGCCAGCCGATTTTGTCGAAGCTTGGGGAGAAGAGGGACAAGTCTTACTTTTACAACCAACTCCCGAAACACCTAAAAAACGATTTGGGTTATCTTGGTTTCTCCCAGCTATCAAGAAACATAAGACAGTTTTAATAGAAGTATTTATCGCTTCATTATTTGTACAACTATTAGGGTTAGCTAACCCCCTCATTACTCAAGTAATTATTGATAAAGTCATTATTCAAAATGGCATCAATACCCTTAACGTGTTGGGTAGCCTGTTAATTGTAATGGCTATCATTGAGGGTGTTATCACTTGGTTGCGTACCAACTTGTTTGTCGATACCACCAACCGCATTGATTTAAGTTTAGGTAGTGAAGTAATCGACCACCTACTCAGATTACCACTACGTTACTTTGAAAAGCGTCCAGTTGGAGAAATCTCAAGTCGGATAAACGAACTTGAAAATATTCGCTCTTTCCTTACAGGTACTGCCTTAACTGTAGTGCTAGATGCCATCTTTTCGGTTATCTACATCGCGGTAATGGTCTTCTACAGTTGGCTATTAACAATCGTAGCATTAGCAACTGTACCATTATTTGCGTTACTTACTTTTATATTTGCCCCAATTATTCGCAGTCAAACTAGAACCAAAGCCGAAAGAAATGCTGAAACTCAATCGTATCTGGTAGAAGTTGTTTCGGGAATACAAACAGTTAAAGCCCAAAATATCGAACTTAATTCTAGATGGCAATGGCAAACACGTTACGGTAAATATATTAGTGCAAGCTTTGAGAACGTATTAACTTCTAATACTGCCAGTTCCCTCAGTAACTTCCTCAATAAACTATCGAGTTTGCTTTTATTGTGGGTGGGTGCATATCTAGTATTGAAGCAAGAAATCACATTAGGACAATTAATCGCTTTCAGGATTATAGCAGGTTATGTTACCAGTCCCCTACTAAGATTAATTCAACTGTGGCAGAACTTCCAAGAAACAGCTTTATCATTGGAAAGATTGGCAGATATTCTGGATACACCCCAAGAAAGCGAAATTGCTGGTCGTAATAATATACCAATGCCAGCTATTAAGGGAACAGTCAAATATGATAACGTTACCTTCAGCTTTGGTAAATCTCCCAACCCACAACTCAATAACGTTCATCTTGACATCCCTAAAGGTAAGTTTGTGGGAGTTGTGGGACAAAGTGGTGCTGGTAAGAGTACACTGACTAAATTATTACCCAGACTATACGAACTTGACGCTGGAAGGATTTTAATTGACGGGTACGACATTAGCAAAGTCGAATTATATTCCCTGCGTCAGCAAATTGGCATGGTACTGCAAGATACTCTCTTGTTCGATACCACAGTCCAGGAAAATATTGCTTTAACTTGTCCGGATGCTACACCAGAAGAGATTGTCGAAGCAGCTCATATTGCTTGCGCTCACGATTTTATCATGAATCTGCCCAATGGTTATGAAACTAGAGTTGGGGAAAGGGGTTCAGCATTATCTGGGGGACAAAGACAACGAATAGCGATTGCACGGACTGTATTGCAAAATCCACCACTTTTGATTCTAGATGAAGCTACCAGTGCTTTGGATTATGCCACAGAAAGGCAAGTTTGTTTGAATCTGGCAGCAGCATTCCGTGGACGCACAGTATTGTTTATCACGCACAGATTGCCAACTATTCAGAATGCTGATGTGATTCTGATGATGAGTGCTGGGAAAGTAACGGAACAAGGGACTCATGCAGAATTAATGAGGATGAAAGGATTATACTACTGTCTCTACCAACAACAGGAGGCATCTTCTGGGTGAGACAAACGGTTGATTTCACGCATCTTGAGCTTCTCTTAATAACAACCAACAATAAACAAACAACAACAAACAACCAACAACTAATAACTAACTAATAAATAATAACTAAGAATTAACCAAATTATGATTAACTATATTTCTGCAAACAAACAAGAACCAAGTACCGTCATACTAAAACTGACAAACAACTATCAACAACCAATAACTAAATTAACAACCAACCAATAAACAATCATGTACAACTAAACGAAGTACCAATAACAACCAATAACCAATAATTAACGACTAATCACCCAACTAAAAAAGTTAATCACCTCCCACCAAGTTCATTCATTTTATTTATAACTACTAACCACGTTAAGCTCGCTCAAACTCAATACAAACTAATTATGAATACTGATAATGGTAACGGTACAAATGGAAACGGGAAATCTTCACACAATGGTAATGATACTAACAAGAATAATACTAGTGGTAATGGTAACGCACATTCGTCAATACCCTCGTTGGTTTCCATCCAACAATTAGAACAACTATCAACCCCAGCATCCGAGATTCAACCCAAACCACCCAATACTGCACCACGTTACATACCTAAATTTGACCAACCAGTAATATTAAAACAACCAAGAAAATGGTCAAGAGCAATCCTGTGGAGTTTGATGGCAGTAACTACTGGTACTGTAATTTGGGCAAATTTAGCCTTAATTGAAGAAGCCGTATCAGCTACTGGTAAATTGGAAGCTAGTGGTGCAACACTAGATGTACAAGCACCTGTGGGTGGGGTAGTTAAACAAATATTTGTTATTGATGGCAAGCAAGTTCATCTTGGAGAACGCTTGCTTACACTTGATAATACAACGAGCATTGCACAGATGCAATCCTTGCAGAAAATTCGTGCTTCTCTAGTTCAAGAAAACCAGTTTTATCAGTCTGAATTAAAAGGTAGCACTTCTGTTGATGTCACTCCTTTAAAAATTCCAACTGAGATACTTGACTTAACTAGAAATCGGGCTACACTAATAGCAGAAAATCAAGTATACCGTACCCAGCTAGATGGTAGTAGCAGTGCTAGTAAATTAACGTTAGAACAACGAGAACGTATTTCATCCAACCAAGCCGAACTTGACACACGAGTAACAGCTGCAACTTCACAAATCGACCAATTAAAACGACAATTTCAGCAAACCGACATTAAACTTGTCAGTACCAAAGATACCCTAAAGATGAATCAGGGTATATTGGATAATATTACTCCATTAATGAAAGATGGGGGTATTTCCAAAATCCAATACTTCAAACAACAAGAGGAAGTAAGAAATGCCCAAAGTGAAATTGACCAACTTACTCAAGAAAAAGCACGTTTAAGAGCTTCTATAGCAGAAGGAATTGCTAAGTTGCATTCGACTGTAGCAGTTTCCCGTAGGGATTGGCTTAATACTATAGCAGAAAATAATAAGAAGATTGCTGAAATTGACTCGCAATTTACTAAAGCAATTGTCGAAAATAATAAAAAAATAGCAGAGACGGACAGTCAAATTAGCCAAGCCAAAATGAACCTGAAATATCAGGAAATAAAAGCGCCTGCGAATGGTACAATCTTTGAATTGAAGGCACACACACCAGGGTTTGTTGTCACATCAAGCGAACCCATCTTGAAAGTGGTTCCCAACGATAAACTTGTAGCCAAAGTCTACATCACCAACAAGGATATCGGGTTTGTGAAAGAGGGGATGACGGTTGATGTGCGGATTGATTCGTTCCCGTTTAGTGAATTTGGCGATATTAAGGGTAAACTCGTGTGGATTGGTTCTGATGCACTACCACCCGACCAGATTTATCCTTTTTACAGGTTCCCTGCAAAGGTCGAACTTGAAACTCAGCAGTTGTTGGTTTCAGGAAGGAATATATCGTTACAGTCGGGGATGGGAGTAAGTACGAATATTAAGATTCGCTCACGCACGGTGATGTCGATATTTACAGATATGTTTAGTTCAAGTGTCGAGAGTCTCAAGACTGTGCGATAGCTATCATCTGTTAGCTAATTGGCTTTCCTTACAACAGTATTCTCCTATAAATTCGCCTCTGCAAAAACTATACATCTTGTCAACTACTTCTACTGGACTGGCCGCTCTAGGAATAGTTAACTATCTCTTATTTCCTCTCATCCATAGGAAACAGAAGAAATCAAATAAAATTCCGGTTCATCTAAAAAAATAGGTTTGAAATTGGAAATTGTCTGGAAATGGATGTGAAAGCCGCGATTGCGGCAAGGAGGTGAAAAATTTACTTCAATAAAGGAAGCTGTAAAATGGCTTACGCAAAACGCTCCGAAGGAATCGCTAGAGCTAAAACCAATAACAACAATCGTAACGGAGTTAATGCTAAAACATCTGCCAAAACCAGTAACACATCCGCTACAACTAAATCAAAGGTAGCAAATGCTTCACCACAAGAAGAGGCAATCTTCTTGTTGAAGGAATTACGGAACCTAATCTTCAAGGAATACGGCGTTAAATTACAACTACGGGATTCGCGTGTTTCAACTAAAATCGGTCATGCAGCGCGTGAAAAACTCGGACTTGATATTGCAGCCCAAGTCAAAAAGAAAGGTGGTAACAAAAAGTTTGATTGGCAAAAATGGAATACCAAATTATTTACTAAATTATTTGGACAACCAGATGCACTCAAATATGCACCAGAAGTAGTGGCAATTTTCATGAGTATGCTGTACGACACTATCAGCACTGACCCAGAGCAAGCAATAGCAGATTTAGTGGAATTCAACCGCGCATCTCTGGAACGTCGTAATTCTTTCCAAGAACAAGAAGAGGAAGAACTTGACGATTTAGATGATGAACTAGACGAAGAACTGGATGAAGATGAGGAGGATATCGAAGATGAACTAGACGAAGATTTAGATGAAGATGACGAATTAGATGAAGAAGATGAAGACGAGTAAATAATTCCGAATTATTCTCAGTAATTGACAGAATAATAATCCAAAATAACCATGTATTGCCTCAAACAATACAGGTTATTTTTTTGCGGAATAAAGAATTGAAAATAAAGCAAATTGCATCTTTCGATGCTGTTTCTATGAGAAAAATACTAAATATCAAGGAGTAATTCTCATGGTTAACGCTAACGTTCGCAAAACTGCTAAAGCATCACGCAAAATTGAAAGGCATATTCCTGCTTTAGAACGAGTAATGACTTATCAGGAAAAAGTACACCTGATGGTAATTGAAGTATTGCGGGAAGAATCAGGAAGAGAATTAGCAGCAGCAGCCAGATTTAACGGACAAGAGTTTGATTGGGACAAACACAATTCCCAATTCCGTAAGGACTATGTAAATACACCATTAAAAGAATTGGTGAATTATGCTCGCAAACTTTACGGCTTGAATAATCTTGATGAAATACGAGATAGACGTGCTTCTCATAAAGCTGCTCGGTCTAAACGCATGGACGGACTCAATGGTTTAAGTAGCAACTCTGATGACTTGATCAATGACGATTTTGAACAAGATGAAGATGACGAAGATGTAGAAATTGACGATTAATTACAATGCCCTGAATTATCTAATTCAGGGCATTATATTTCCTGCCCACCCGCATCCAAAAAACAAAATTGAATGCAGCGATTACTGCTGAATTCAAGAGATTCAAAAGTTAACTTTAATTCAGAAGGCATCTGTCGATGCTATCTATGGGAGATGTAGTAATTCGTTAATCAAAGGATAATCAAATGACTCAAATTACTCGTAATCAGCAACAAAAAAAAGCGTTGGATCAGGTAGTAGGATATCAGGATAAAGTGCGATTAATGGTACTGGAAGTTTTACGTGAGGAATCAGGCAGAGAACTTGCTGCTCAAGCACGTTTTAATCAGCAAGAGTTTGATTGGAACGAGCATGTGCGAATCGTTGGCTAGAAACCAATCCCATTTGGGATTAGGGGGATTAGCCGCAAGGTATAAAACCTTGACAACTGAATGACCATGTAGGTGAAAGACAGTATCCTAGAAATCTTAAATCCTACCCCGCAGGTGCAGCGGTGAAAGCATTTTCCCCAGGTTCGCGACTAGCCATCAACGCCTGAAGCGGGAATAAAAGGTGGCACTACTGAAAGCCTAATTCGGTATCCATCGAGCAAAGTACCCATGAGTAAAGCCTAGGCTTAAAGATGTATCAAAATCGTCATTAACCAAAACCAGCGAAATAAGGCTAATACGCTGGAGCCAAAAGGCAAAGGATAGGGAGTTAGCAACTGTGTTCTTGACTAACAAGCACTTCCCATAAACCTGGCGAATAGCATCACTCTAAAGGTACACAGTATGGTCATTCGGAACGAGATAACCTTTCGTTCGCTCTCAGGAGGTCGAATACCTGAGCAGGTGCTAACCGCAAGCAACGATTAGGAGAGATTTAGTCAGAAGCGAATGTCTGGGGTAATGCCCAGAATAGGCTGACAGACTTACGGTAGTTTGGAAGATGAAGTCTCAAGTAGTGAGTACAAATGTCTAATACACAGTCTCAACAACTGATGGTGGAATGGCACAAAATTAACTGGCGCAAGCTAGAGAGTAATGTGTATAAGCTCCAAAAGAGAATTTATCGAGCCTCTCAACGCGGTGATGTGAAAGCATTTCGCAGACTTCAAAAGACATTGATGAAATCTTGGTCAGCAAGAGCATTAGCGGTTCGTAGAGTTACCCAAGATAACACTGGAAAGAAAACGGCAGGAGTGGACGGGGTTAAATCCTTATCCCCAGTAGCACGTTTAAATCTGGTAAGTAAATTAAAACTGGGAACCAAGGTCAGCCCAACCAGGCGTGTATGGATTCCCAAACCTGGGACGGATGAGAAGCGACCTTTAGGCATACCTACAATGAAAGACCGCGCTCTTCAAGCACTTGTCAAACTGGCATTAGAACCGGAATGGGAAGCGCGATTTGAACCCAACTCATACGGGTTCAGACCAGGACGCTCATGCCAAGATGCAATCGAAGCAATCTTTAGCGCAATCAGGCTCAAGAAAAAATATGTTCTAGATGCCGATATTGCCAAATGCTTCGACCGCATTGACCAGGAAGCATTGTTAAGAAAACTAAATACATTCCCCACCATACGCCGACAAATTCGTGCATGGTTAGAAGCGGGAGTGATGGACGGTAAGTATATGTTTCCAACATCTGAGGGAACGCCACAGGGGGGTGTCATTTCCCCACTTTTGGCAAATAGTGCCCTCCACGGGATGGAAGAACGAATTAAGCAATACGCGGAAACTTTTCCTGGAAACAGAGAAAATAACCGCAGTGGTTTAAGCCTTATTCGCTACGCCGACGACTTCGTAATTCTCCACGAAGATATAACCGTTGTCCAAAGATGTAAGGAGATAATCTCCAAATGGTTAAAAGGCATCGGGTTGGAATTAAAACCTAGTAAAACAAGATTGGCTCACACCCTCATAGAATATGAGGGCATGAAACCAGGATTCAATTTCCTTGGTTTTAATATACGCCAATTTCCTGTGGGAAAGTACCAATCAGGTAAAAATACCAACGGAAAGTTACTGGGGTTTAAAACCATCATCACCCCAAGTAAAGAAAAGAAGAAGGTACATTATGAGAAAATCACCAGAATCATAGATGCCCACAAATCAGCACCACAAGAGGCGCTAATAAAAAATTTGAACCCGATCATCAGGGGATGGGCAAATTTCTATGCGAGGGTAGTAAGCAAGTTAGCTTACTCAGAACTGGATAAGCTCATATACCAAAAACTAAACACTTGGGCAAAACGCCGACACCCAAAAAAGAGTGGGGGATGGGTGGCAAAGAGATATTGGCACACCATGAAAGGCGAAAACTGGGTATTCGCAACCAGGAAGGAAGGTTTAATCTTAACTCGGTTACTGACTCATGCCGACACTCCGATAGTACGACATGTGAAAGTTAAAGGCGAATCGTCACCATACGACGGAAACCTGGTTTATTGGAGTACAAGAATGGGGAACAACCCAGAAACGCCAAAAAGAGTGGCAACACTCCTGAAAAAGCAAAAAGGGAAGTGTACTCACTGCGGATTGTTTTTCCTAGAAGATAATGTGATGGAAGTTGACCATATCATCCCGAAATCAAAAGGTGGAAAGGATGAGTACAAAAATCTTCAACTTCTACACAGACATTGCCACAACACAAAGACTGCCAACGATGGTAGTCCAGGTACAAAATCTGGCTGTAAGAGTGCCAAGCCTAAGCCCACCAGAAGACTTGAGAAAGTCGCGGATAAATGGGTAATGAGGTATGCGTGACAAGCACCAAATTATTGAGGAGCGGAATGAAGGGAAACTTTCACGTTCCGTTTTGAAGACCAGCGGGACTGGTGACAGTCTCGCTGAGTTTAATAACATTCAGTTTCGCCAGGACTATAGCGAAACTCCCATCAATGAACTACTAGCATACGCCAAACGTCTGTATGGACTGAAAGATTTGGATGCAGTACGGGAGCGGCGTAAAGCTCATAAACAACAACGTACAGCTAGATGGGCTGAAGCTTCTTAATTACCTGCTGGCTCTGACAGTAGCCCCACTAAAATGTGGGGTAACTTTTTTGCCCACCCACCCTTAACCGTAAAAGCTTTATTTTACCGAAGATGCAGCTTCGCACCCCACCCCACCAAATGTTGTAATTGTCCGACTGGAAAGTTTACCAGTCATCAACTCATAAATCTGCTGATTTGAAAGTTGAGTTTGCTTGACTTCGACTGTAGGTGCAGTTTCTCCCCTGTTGACTTGAATAATGGAATTAGCCCAATAAAACTGCTGCTGGTCAGGTTGGGAATAAACAGGATAACAGCCTTTCGAGGCGATCGCTAATTTATGCTCTACGCTAGAAACTGATGGTAGAGAAATACCAGCACGAACTAATTTTGCCTCTCCTACTGGGCCCCACAAACGCAATTGTTGATTGACACAACGTTTTCCATCCTTGAGAGGGGCAATAATGTTGCCACAAACTTTAACATCCACGTCATACATCGGCGGATAATCAGGCACAGTTGGAGCTTGAGCTTGAGTCGTATTCTTCTCATCCTTGCCACTGACATTTACAGTAGTAGGGGTACAAGCTGTAACTATACCTCCTATTACCAGCAGCCAAAGCCAGTTAACTTTGCAGGTAAACATCTGCTGAATCCTCTTCTACGATTGAGAAATTGACAACTAATTTTTTAACTTAAACCCTGTACATTTTGAAACCTGGAGTTTTTAAGGAGAGTGTATTATTCTGTCGTGGCTTGAGTTCTCAGCTTTACTCTAATTCCAAAAAACTATGGTTTTCAAGGTAGGCGTGGTTTAGATACAAACTTGCGCTGATTGGTAGGTGATGTCCATAACGTGCAGAACCCAGATGAGGCTTTTTTGCTACTTGCTCCAATTTCCAGCGTTACTCCCAAACGCTTGACATCCTTAGCACAAGTAAGTTGACCGTTTTGGTCACGACTCAGCAAATCTTGATTCCATTGCATTAGGTTGTGAGCAAACTTACCTTCATTACTGGTTGCCCATTCCAAAGCGTTGGCTTGGGCTTGTGTGAGTTGGCGTGGCCCAGCAGGATCTAGATGACTGGATTGATACCAATACATTCCACCTACACTTACCAGTCCGCCTACTCCAGCTGCAATTAATAGCAGTATTCCCGCAGCAATTAAAGAGGGAACTGAATGAATAGCACGCTCAAATTCAGTACGCCTAATTAATCCTGTCACAGCCTGAGCGATCGCTTTTTGCTGACCTTTTACTGCTGCCTTTTCATATGTCTGGAGATGGTCATAAAGCTGCGTTTGCCACAGGTCAAACATTGCTTCCATTTCTTTGGGATTGTCTTCCAATAGCACTTGTAACCTGCCAGTAGCAATCATCATCAGAAAAGCTGGGTCATCAGGGTCAAGCCCAGTTTGGACTACAATTTCCCAAACCCTAGCTTTAAATGAATCATCTTTACCTCGAATGGCTAAATCTAGTAAAGTTGGGTAAGGAATTTGGCTCAGTCCTTTGCCTCTAGCAGCTACTGAATCCAAAAACTCATCGTCTAAATCGAGTTCTTCAGTGTGAGAATTACTCATATTTGTATTTGCTTTTAGCTAATTCACGCCCTCGTCCCCCACGCTCATTTGGTATAGGAATCCGAATTGATGATGGGAGATGTCACCAAAACAGTGCTGAGTGCTGAGTAAAAAACTAAAATTAATTGCACAGGCTAAACCCCCCGCTATCCATGTACACCACTCCTGAATTAGATTACTTCTTGGTAGCAACCTTGCCGTTGACATTAGCATCATCAACTTTTTCTGTGGGGGAAGTAATTGAAGCTGCCGGAGGGTTCCAAATTTTAGCTTTCTCAATTTCCTCAGAAGTTCTTTTGAGAAAATTGTGTAATCGCTGCTTACCCAATACACCTAACTCTGCATAATCTCTAGCCGCAGAAAAATTTATCTGATTTGCATCAAGGATATCCCGTTCTCGATAGCTGAATTTGGGAAAATTGATGACAGCTACTTTATAAGCTTTGATTAATTCCTGTAAATCCTTACGTCCATCTACGTGTTTCCAGTCATCGCATAAACCACAATTGCGTACAAAGATATGCTTAATCTTGATTTCAAAGCGTTCGAGAGATTGCATAAATAATTGAACACTGTCATATCCACCACTACAAACAAACCACTTGTATATTTTTACCTTATTTTTCCCAGTAAGTTCTAGGATTTGATTACGCTCAATCCAATCAGTTACTGCTGGGTATACTTGAGCAGGTAAATTGACAATGACAGAAGTTGTTAGTGCTAAATTAAAAATTTCATCAGCATCATAAGCTTTACGTTCTGATTCGCTAAAAACTGCTATTTTATGATTATCTGGGTAAAATGCACCCACATCTGGATTACTTTGGTCTGCTTCTACCAACTCATAAGGGAGTTTATTGTCAATGCAGTATTGCACCATAACCCGTGCAAATAAAGACTTGCCAACTCCACCTTTTTCGCCATCAATGAAGTGAATTGCTGCCATCTGAAATCCCCTTTGCAATTTGACTAAATGTGCATTAATAAATACTTAAATATTTTCAAACATATTGTCTGTATCATCATAGAAAGACCCCTCACCAGGAATGAAGGAATCAGAATCTATTTTGTGTTTTGACTTGCTGCTACTATTGTTATTGTTATTACTATCATCAGGATTACTGTGACTGGAATTACCTGCATCTAGACCGAACATAGTAGCAAGTGTTTGAGGATTGGTCATAGTGCTTATAGGCATAGACAAAACATCACTTGATTTATGTGGTAATCCTAGTTCCATCCGCAAATAAGCCAAATGTTGTTCCAGGGCATGACAACAAATCAACCCTACCCGACGTAGTTCTTGATCGCTAATATCTACACCTGCATCTGCTTGTGCTTTGTATGCTAAAGGCAACCAGCACATTCGTAATGCCTGCAATACCATCTCTTTGCTAGAACGCGCTTCATCTCCCTGTTGTAAATATGCAATTAACTGGCCGTCTACTGTATTTGAGTAAGGATGGTAAGAAAATCTAAAAATTTTGCGCTGTCTATTAGTATCATGATTTTTGGATTGTTTTTTATTTGTAGTCATGCTACCTTCTCCATTTGCGCTCTAAACCGCATAAACAAACCAAACGCATCAATCAACCTAAATGACAAAGCTTCCTGCTCTCGGAAAGTACGGCAATAATCATTATTTTTATCCTTGAATACTTCTTGTAGTTGCTGCTGTAAGTCAGCACCCCAATAAGTTGAAATTTCTTGAAAACAGTCTTGTAACTCTTGCTCCAAGTACAATGCTGCGCCACCACTCAAAATCACCTCGTTCACCGCAGGTAAAGTTGATTCTAGCCAATCGTAAAGCCTAGACCAATACTCAGCTTTAGCAGTAGCAATGGCATTAACAATCATCTGCAATTCATAATCAAGATTTTTAGATTCTCTACTTTTAACCAGAGTACGAATTGCTTGGTTATCAGTCGTGATATCTGAACCAGCTGCATAGATGGCAGAGGTCAAAACAGTGGCATCCTGCCCAGATGTGCGCTCAATTACTCGCTTTACCATTTGGTGAAAGCCCAACCCATTGGTGTAACCTGCCGTCATCTTGCCCCGTTCAAATAATAGAAGGCTGGTGTTGCGATGCCCGAACATTAGCACTGCGATCGTTTGGGCGTTGAACCATTCTTTACCATTCTGGCGTTGGCGAATCATTGCCAATCCCGCACCTTCGGGTAAGCACTCGAATCGCTCCAGCTTCACCCGCAACCTTTGACCCCGAAACCTAAAATCCTTGAGTGCAGACTGCAACTGTTGCTCAAATGCTTGGCGATTTTGATATTCACCATAGGGCAATAGTGAGGTCAGTGATAGTGAAAACCTGTTAGGCAATTTGTTGTGTTGAGCGATCGCACCAATAACCGCTAAGGCTTTGTGAATTGAGGTTTCGTACTTGAGCTTATCGAGTCTGGCAGATGCTGAAAACTGCCGTGCCAGGAATCCAACTACTGTACATTGTGTATCACCATCCGCAGGATTTGACACCCAGGCTTCATCTGCTGGTTTAGGAGATTCAAGACCCTTGCGACTCGACATATAAGCGTCAATCGAACTTTGAGGCAATTTCAGCATTTCTGGTTCCATTGTCATCAAACATGGTTTGCCTTCAGTTGCTAGTTCGTAAACAATCTTGGTCAAGGAAGCACCAGGGTCAAAACTGACTATCAGATTTGACATTGACTGTGGTTGTGATTATCCATAAAAGCTGTTTTTAACTTAAATGCAAATATTGACTGTGAACATCACTCTACTGACCATTTTTTTGGAGGCAAATTTATCCAGTTGGTTATTTTTTTTTCGCTGCTGTTAATCAAGTCGTTACTTTTCTGCTAATAAATTCGATTTAAAAAAGTGTGCCATCACAGATCCATGCCAGATCCACGAACGAGCCATTGCAGATCCATTACAGTGACAATGTTGATCCAATACAGATCCATTTGTCTGACATACGTATTGTAAGTATAATTTTTATTAGCAACAATGATTGACTATTGACAAAGATTATGCCATGAGAGATCCAATACAAATCCATCATAGATCCATCACATATTCATCTAACAGTTGATTCGAGCAGCCCAAAAAAACCTTTGGTGAGTAGCAAGCTATGTTGCTGTCCGGACATTTTTTCTGGGGAGAAAAAACGCACCCCCCAGGTGCGGCAACAAACTTGCCCTCCTTTCACGGTTCCCCTACCTAAGTAGGTCAACCACCGTGACAGAGGGGAAGATGATACGAAAAACCTCTTTGGGAGTTCAGCCTGGAAAATTTCTGCAAGGTTTGGGCAAATTAGCTTTTTAATTGCGCGATGGGCTACGCTTGCCGTAGGCGATCGCTATCTTGACTTTCTTAGTACTCAACCAAAGCTATTGCAGCGCATTTCATTATCTCGCATCGCATCTTGGCATCGAACCAAAATCGTAAGTAACCGCTTGGTCAATGACAAATGATAGTGCAGCCGTCAAACTTAAAACAGAATCTTGACTAATGCATCAATAATGCGACAGAAACGCTCACACAGGATAGACATTAGACTGACTTTGGCAGAATACGAGAAAGCACAGCTAATGGCAGATGAAAATAATCTCACTATGAGTGAGTTGTTTCGTGCCAAGACTCTGAAAAATAGATTGCCCAGGTGTGTCACCAAAGTAGCAGGCCAAACTTACTGGGAGTTGGGGAAAATAGGTAACAATCTCAACCAAATAGCTAAAGCAATCAATACTTCAGTACTCATGGGAGAACCTGTGGTCGTAGATAGAGCATTGTTGTCACAGGTAAGAGATTTGGTGAAACAGGTGCGGCGAGAGATTGCTGAAATTGATTTAATCACTGATTTACAAGATGAAGGATGATTGGCAAGCACATCAAAGGTAAAAGTTTTCGGGGACTGCTAAACTACCTCTTTGGCAAAGATGGAGCAAGACAAATCGGTGGGAATATGGAAGGAACAAACCCACGCGAACTAGCAGCTGAATTTGGTATATCTCGAAGATTAAACCCGAAGGTGAACAGGGCTGTTTATCACGCTTCTCTCAGTTTGGCCCATAATGAGAGTTTAGATGATGATACTTGGGATGAAATCGCCCAAAAGTATTTGCAAGCAATGGGTTTTGATATGAACCAATATGTCGTAGTGCGGCATACTGATCGGACTCATGAACACATACATATTGCTGCCAGTCGCATTCAATTAGATGGCACTACAGTTTCTGATAGCTGGGACGATCGCAGAAGTGAAGCGGTAATTCGCAAGTTGGAGCAGGAATACAATTTGCAATCGGTGCAACCAAGTTGGGAAAAAGATAAGCACAGTCCAACTACTGGCGAACGTAGGCAACTTGCCAGAACTGGAGAGGAAAGCGTTAGAGTGAGACTTCAGCGATGCCTTCGGCGGGCGTTGCCAACGCTCGACCAAGCAACACACGACCATCCCACTATGCCAGAGTTAATAGAGCGAGCGCAAGAACAAGGTGTTAATGTCCGCGTTGGTTATACTCGCACAGGCATTGTCAAAGGCATTAGTTACCAACTTGATGGTGTAGCTTTTAGTGGTACGCATCTTGGTAAAGCATATACCTTTCCTGGTTTACAAAAGCATCGAGGTGTAAACTACAATCCCAAGCGGGATGACAAACGCATCCAAAAACTGATGGAGCAAGCTGTTGAAAATCCTACACCAGCAGTGCCTTCAAAACAGGATGACAAACGCAGAAAGAAACTCATGGAGCAAACTGTTGAACATCCTACACCAGCAGTTACTCAAACAAACTCCTTGCCTATACCAGAACCAACAAACTGGGAGCAAATACGCCTAAACTTAAGCCAGCAATACAATTTACCCAATTCTCTGCTTACAGAACTGTATGAAAAGGGTTGGCTCTATGCAAGTCAAACAGGTCAAGCAATATTTGTGGAACGCACGCTCGATGATCTTCCAACTCTTGCCAAGCAGCTAGAACTAACGGGTGACTTCACCGCTATTCCCCTTAACTCTGAACGGACAAAAAATGGTAGTTTTTGGATTGCTACAGATGCCACAGTAAAAAGAGCAGTGCTACTAAGTGACCCGATTGAAGTTCTCTCTGTCATTGCCTTAGAATCAACTGTTGACAAAGAAAAGCGCAAACCTACATTGTATTGGAGTGTAGGCGATAGCCAGCAAATACCTCTAGAATTTTTGCGAGCGCTCGATACAGTAGTCATCGCTTTTAAAGATAATGAGAAAGTTGAGGATTTGATAGCTGAGATACTGGCTGAACTACCTCAAGCCAAACAAGTTTCTCCAGGTAAAGTAGGCTGGAATGGGATGCTAACCCTAAGCAAACAGCAACCCAAGCAAAGTCGAATAGCAGACTCTCAAGGTTGGGAACTTTAATATTAGTAACCAGAGTTAGGGTTTAACGGAGATTTTGTAAACAAGAGCGCGATTGCGCCACTGGGAAATGAACCTTTAGGCGTAACTGCCATGACCTTCAATTCCAGACAAACAACCATTAAATTTCTTAAACAAATAGGCTTTACCACCGGAACCAAAATTTGGCTCAGGATTTCTTGGGATTTGCCCACAGACCTAATACCTAAAAACTGGAATAACTACTGTCGCAATGGTCAATTTGTCTACTCCCACTACATTCTCTGCGGTAAAATCACCCAGCAAGGATTTCAACTCTACTGCTGTACGAAAGGAGGTCGAGACAAACAAGGCAATACCTGCTGGCGACTGACACCTAAACGCTATGCTGATGGTTGGGCATTGGTATTTAAAATGTCATATCTTGGTGCTACAGTCAGCTTTTACCCCAACCAACCAGACAAGGGAATCAGCAATCACCACGTTAGTCAATGCCAATGTTTATTTTACGAAATTGATGATTTGGCATTGAGTGAGCAGCGACAAGCTGTAGATCGGCTAAAGGACGAAATCAACTTGGAACCCGCCGCCGTAGTTTATACAGGTGGGAAATCCCTGCACGTTTACTTTAAATGCAGCCATTTCTTGAATCCTGCTGAATGGCTGTATCTCAATCGCCAACTGACGATTATCCAAAACGCAGATCCAGCCATTTGCAACTTAGCTCGTTCCATGAGACTGCCAGGTATGGTTCGCAGACGGGTGGTAGATGGAATATTGAGTGCAACCATCCCCATTACCCTAGAGCATTGGTCAAACTGTCAGTACAATGTGGAAGAACTAGAAACCGCATTTGATTCTACAGCCTTATTTCCCTACGAACTTTCTGAGCAACGTTGGCGCAAGTGGGTACAACTTCTCACAAGAGCGAAAAATGGAGAAGTTATCGACCCACAAACAGCGTTACTGCAACCTTCTGTGACTGTCCCTCGCTCAACCTTGCATTGCCGACGAGGAACAGTAATACAGGCTACAACCAGAGATAATGGCTCATCTCTTAAACAACTACGCGCTAGCGGAGTGTCTGTTCCTTTCTGAAATACCCCATGCATAAATGCAGGGGGTTCTAACTCACTACGCGAGTTTCGTTTACCCGGAATGGTTCCGACTCCTCACGCGCTATTAGAGCGCTGGACATCTGCTCTGACCCATCATTAC
>JAHHIJ010000043.1 GCA_019358985.1 Tolypothrix brevis GSE-NOS-MK-07-07A
CTGCGGTTGTTTTGGGATGATAGCCGAATTGCTTATAAACTTGATCTGGGGTTAAGTATTTCATTTAAATAGATTGAATACATTTGACCCCATTATACTCCGTTATTTCGAGATTAGCTCAATCGGCTTCGGTTTGGGTGCTTCTTTGGCACTCACCCAAGAGAAGGAGAGGAGGAAAATAAGGAATAATGTAAAAGGGAACAGGAAAAAGGGGGAAAGCTTGCTGGTTTTGCGGGCAGTTTTGAGCATGGGGGAAAGCACAAGATGATACGCCGCTGTTGGTATAATATCATGTCGTGTTAATTGTCTCTTGTTGTTCAGGTAACAATTGTATTAACCACAGAGGAAGTGTTTTATCTTTTACTATCTTCATTTCCCTTGAAGCAGATTTCGGATTGTATGCTGCCAAATTAGATGATGTCCCCATAGTTAAAGTGCGCTGACATTTTGCAGCAATCGCAACAACCGCCTTAGAATGAATTCTAAGGCTAATAGCTAAACTCGTCTAAAGACGACTAGATAAAGGTTTTAGTCTACTTAAGTAGACTTAAGCTATTAGAGATAGAGTTTCAACTCTGGGCGAGTCTGAACGCCAATTGAGAATAATCGCATGTAGCGTTTATCAGTTGAATGCAATACATTAAAGAATTAAGCAACCGCAGATAAACGCAGATGGACGCAGATAAAGAGGAATCGACTCGTTATTTTATTAAGTCACTTATCTGCTGAGAACAAACGCTTACTCAATAATTTCGTCATATTGACTGGTGTTGTCTTCGGATAACTGTTTCATTTCTACCAGCACATCTGTCAAAGTTTTTTCATCTAGCCATTGATGACGTTCTTTGGTATAATCTCCTTTACCTGGATTGAAGTATTGAATAAATCGAATAGTATCGGCAATTCCCAGAGAATTGATTAAGGCATCGTAGCCCTGTTTGATAATTTCATTTTGGGTTTTCATCATTGCTTTCCTCAGCTTGTATTACGAATGCTAGCCATTGAACGGGATTATTAATGAATACGTTAATTAATTGAGAGTTTTTTTGAGCTTTGTTGAAGAGTCTGTCATCTGTTGTGAGAAATACATCAGCCTGACTTCTTTCTGCGCTAGCGATGTGGGTGGCATCATAGCTTGAGAATCCTAATCTTTGAAGTTGATCTGCTCTGTCTTCAATGAAGGCGCTATTAATAACTTTTATTTTAGCAATGTCGAGTAATTTATTGACATTTTGTAGTCTTTCTAAATCAGGTATTTGGTTTAATTCGGCAATTAAAACACTGCTGTTGATAAGTTTCCAAGTCCCAGATTGACATTTACTCAAAATTGTCATAACTGCCTGTGCTTCTAAATAAATACGGGATTGTGTCTGGTCATCAAACGGACGATTAAAACAACAAGCATCAAGATAAATTTTATATTGTTTGCTCATGGTGTTTACTCATTGGTAATACCCTGCAATGCGATCGCGATCCAATTCGATGCGATCGCGATCGCATTGCGATTGTCACCCGATACAATGCGATCGCCACACTTTCTATCTAAAGATGCGATTAATCGCGTCTCTACAAGGATTTCGGGCTTAACGAAGGGTATTGTAATATAGTTAAGCCACGGTTTCCTTGACAATAGTGTTCTATGCCTAATTTTTTATTAGAAGTCGGTACTGAAGAATTACCCGCAAGCTTTGTCAGTAGTGCTGTCTCGCAGTGGAAACAGCGCATTCCCCAAAGTCTGGAAGCACACAACTTAACTAGCGATGCGGTGGAAGTTTATGGCACTCCCCGACGTTTGGCTGTGTTAATTACAGGTTTACCAGCGCAGCAACCAGACAAAGAAGAAGAAATTAAAGGTCCCCCTGCACAAGCTGCATTTAAGGATGGTCAACCAACTCCGGCAGCGTCAGGGTTTGCGAAAAAGCAAGGTGTAGATGTTGCTGATTTTGAAATTCGTCCCACAGAGAAGGGGGAATTTATCTTTGTGAGGAAAAAAACTCTTGGTCGTCCAGTGGCAGAAATCTTGACGGAATTTGTCAAAGAGTGGATTTTCAACTTGGAAGGTAAGCGGTTGATGCGCTGGGGTGATGGGGATGTGAAGTTTTCGCGTCCGATTCGTTGGTTGGTGGTTTTGTTGGATGATGCGGTGCTGCCAATTGAGTGGGATAATGGATCTGAGGTGATTAAGAGCGATCGCTTAACTCACTCTCATCGTGTCTTACATCCACAACCAGTCACTATTCCCCAAGCTAGTGATTATCTTACCACGTTACGTTCGGCTTTTGTCGTTGTTGATGCGGACGAACGCGCCAATACAATTAAAGAGCAAGTTCTTTCATCTGTGCAGAATCTCGACGGACATGTAGAAATTTACCCCGATTTGTTAGAAGAAGTCACAAATCTAGTAGAATTCCCTTCAGCGGTTGTCGGTAAATTTGAAGCTGATTTTTTAGAACTTCCCACGGAAGTGATTACAACGGTGATGGTGAGTCATCAACGTTATTTCCCTGTGTTCAAATCAGCTAACAGTAAAGAGTTACTTCCTTATTTCGTCACCATTTCCAACGGCGATCCCGCAAAAGCAGATATCATTGCTGTAGGGAATGAAAGAGTTATTCGCGCTCGTTTAGCTGATGGGAAGTTTTTCTACGACAGTGATTTAAAGAAGCCTTTAGAAAGCTTTTTGCCGCAGTTGGAAAAAGTCACGTTTCAAGAAGATTTAGGTTCGGTACGTGCCAAGGTTGATAGAATCTGTCAAAATGCCGCAGCAATTACAGCACAACTGCAATTAACTCAAGAAGAAAATAACAACATTCAAAGAGCAGCTTTGCTTTGTAAAGCCGATTTAGTCAGCCAAATGGTGTATGAGTTCCCAGAATTGCAAGGCATTATGGGAGAAAAATATGCTACTAAAAGCGGAGAAACTCCAGAAGTTGCAACCGCAATTGTGGAACATTATTTACCAAAAGGTGCTGGTGATAACTTACCTGAAACTATC
Organism: Tolypothrix brevis GSE-NOS-MK-07-07A; assembly: GCA_019358985.1. GTDB lineage: Bacteria > Cyanobacteriota > Cyanobacteriia > Cyanobacteriales > Nostocaceae > Hassallia > Hassallia brevis. Next base: position 2,996 of record JAHHIJ010000043.1, read on the forward strand.
ACAGGTCAAATTGTCGGTTTAGCAGACAGACTCGATACTTTGGTAAGTATATTCGGTTTGGGAATGATACCCACAAGTTCATCTGATCCGTTTGCTTTGCGAAGAGCGGCAAATGCGATAGTTAATATTACGTGGTTTGGAAATTTAGCAATTAACTTGCAAGAATTGATCGAGGAAATAGCAAGTAACTTTGCGACAACTTATAATAAAGATAGCGGGAAGTTAAGTACAGCACTAAAAGACTTTTTTCTGCAACGCATTAGAACATTGTTGCAAGAAGAAAAATCCATTGATTACGACTTGGTGAATGCAGTGTTGGGAGAAAATGATGCAGAATATGCCGAACGCGCTTTAAAGGATTTATTGGATGTACGCGATCGCGCTTTATTCTTGCAAGAAATTCGCAAGGATGGTACATTAGATAAAATCTACGAAACCGTCAACCGTTCAACTCGGTTAGCAGCACAAGGCGATTTAGACTTTATCGAGTTGAATCCTACAGCTACAATCAATCCAGAACTATTCCAAAAATCCTCAGAACAAGCGTTGTATGATGGTTTAATTGAATTAGTGCCAGAAACAGAATCTGCAAAGCGATCGCGAAACTATAGACAGTTAGTAACAGCACTTTTAAAAGTTTCTCCTGCCGTGACCAACTTTTTTGATGGTGCAGAAAGTGTCTTAGTAATGGATTCAAATCCAGAAATCAAGCGCAACCGATTACATTTGCTCGGATTACTTCGCAATCATGCCCGTGTTTTAGCTGATTTTGGTGCCGTGGTCAAAAATTTGTAGCGCAAGTCATAAAAAAGTTGTGTAAATCGTACCAAGAAACGCTACCATAGTGACACTTAACCAGGGATAACTGCTACAGTCTATGTCCAAAGCTCATGTAATTGGATTCGGAAAATCCGGTGTTGCTGCGGCAAGATTGTTGAAAAAGGAAGGTTGGGAGGTGGTGATTAGTGATTCTGCTAATGGGGATATCCTTGCTTCACGCAGCACCTCCGAAAACTTCCTTGACCAGCAACAAGAACTTGCCGCCCTAGCAATAACTGTTAAACTGGGATATTATCTAGATTTTAATGATGCCGATTTACCTCAATTAATTGTCGTTAGTCCTGGTGTCCCTTGGGATATTCCCTATTTAGTTAAAGCGCGAGAATTGGGGATTGAAACTATCGGCGAAATGGAACTCGCTTGGCGTTATTTACAATCTATACCTTGGGTAGGAATTACTGGTACTAATGGTAAAACTACCACGACAGCCTTAACAGCAGCAATTTTTCAAGCCGCCGGATTTAACGCCCCCGCTTGCGGTAACATCGGCTTGGCAGTTTGCGAAGTTGCTTTATTACCAAACCATCCTGATTGGATAATTGCTGAATTTAGCAGTTATCAAATAGAATCTTCTAATACTGTTGCTCCCCACATCGGTGTTTGGACGACTTTTACACCAGACCATCTAGCTCGTCATAAAATTTTAGAGAAATATTACGATATCAAAGCGCAATTGTTGCATCAATCTCAGTTACAAGTGTTTAATGGGGATGACGCATATTTAAGCAAGATTGGTTTAAGTCAGTGGAGTAACGCTTATTGGACAAGTGTTAAAGGTAAAGAGCATTTGATTGGTGAAAAAGGCTTTTATATAGAAGATGGTTGGGTTGTAGAGACGCGATTAATCGCGTCTCCAAATGTCGCGTCTCTAGAAGAAGATGAACGCATAGTTGAAGTGTCAGCTTTGCGGATGGTGGGTGAACACAACCAGCAAAATCTGTTAATGTCAGTAGCAGCAGCGCGGTTAGCGGGAATTGAAAAAGATGCTATATCTGCTGCAATTCGTGAATTCCCTGGCGTTCCCCATCGTCTTGAGCATATCTGCACTTGGAAAAATATCGATTTTATCAATGACAGCAAAGCGACTAACTACGACGCAGCAGAAGTTGGTTTAGCATCAGTGCAAGCTCCGGTGATTTTGATTGCCGGTGGGGAAGCGAAAGCTGGGGATGATACAGCGTGGCTAGCAAAAATTAAGGCGAAAGCCGCTGTGGTATTACTTATAGGTAGTGCGGCTGAAAGTTTTGCTAAACGTTTAGAAGATGTGGGGTATAATAGTTACGAAGTTGTGGAAACAATGGAAAATGCGGTTAAGCGATCGCTATCCTTAGCAATCACACATCAAGCGTCTGTTGTGCTACTATCTCCGGCTTGTGCAAGTTTTGACCAGTATCCTAATTTTGAAGCGCGTGGTGATGATTTTCGCATGTTGTGTTTGAATCATTGCATATAAATGCATTACCCGAAACCGATATAAAGACGTAGCATTGCTACGTCTCTACATTGTCTATTTTTGTAACGTAAACGATCGCTAGCGACTTGTAAGATTTAGAGTAAGTCTTGAGATAAGTTTTATGGTTAGCGATCGCTTAAACAACACAAGTAACTTGACTCCTAAATTTGAAGGCTTTTTTATTGAGATGGTAATGCCAGGACAAAAGAAAAGAGTCCAAGAAGTTGTGACTCAAGCTTTTGGTTTAGATGGTCAGGTGAAATCAGTTGGTGATAATCAGACTGAGTTTCAAGTCAGCCTGAAGAAGAAAGTTTTATCGGTGAAGGATGCTTGGGATAAATCATATCATCTGCGATCGCAACCAGGAGTTGTGGATGCACAGCCATTGTTTGCGGTTCCCCTAGCTGATAATTCCCAATCAAAACCGATAGGTGACACTCAGGGTCAAATAGAAGAACAAAGTAATGATGTAGAATGGAGTCTCAAGCAGATTCGAGTTTTTGAAGCATGGTCGCGCTTTTTCCCTGACCCCCAGCGACCACCAGGACATGATATTATTATCGGGCTGCCGGATACAGGTTATTCAGAACATCCAGAAATTATTCGTAATCTGCTTTTGGCAAAAGGGTACGATTTTCTCAAAAAAGACAAAGACCCAAAAGATGAATTACAAAGGTCTCCAGGTGAAGTTATAAATAATCCCGGTCACGGTACATCAACAGCAAGTATACTTATCAGTCCCAGAGGAGCGCAAGGTGATTATCTGAGTGGGAAAGCTGTTACGGGAGTTGCACCTGGTGCTAAAGTAGTACCTCTGCGAGTTTCCTATTCAGTGGTATTATTAAGTGTGCAAAATCTTGCTGAAGCGATGGAATATGCGGCAGATAATAATATTCATGTTTTGTCAATCAGCTTGGGGACTGGTTTCTTTAACCAACGTCTGCGGAGTGCGATAATTTATGCTCAAAAACGAGGCGTAATTATAGTAGCAGCATCTGGGACTTATGTCCCCTACGTAGTTTGGCCCGCTGCCTATGATGAGGTAATTGCTGTAACTGGTAGCAATGTACTGCGTGAGATTTGGTCAGGTTCATCCCAAGGACGCCAAGTTGATGTTACCGCACCTGCTGAGAAAGTTTGGTATGCGAAAGTTGATAAAATAGATAATGAATTTAGATATAATATACTTCAAGGCTCCGGGACTTCATTTTCTGCGCCAATAGTTGCGGGTGTAGCGGCTTTATGGCTATCGTATCATGGACGAGAGCAGTTAATTAAGCGCTACGGTGCCGAAAAGATTCCTTTTATCTTTAATCAGATTCTGCGGGATAGTTGCGAAAAATTCCCGACATGGAAGCCGGATAAATATGGTGCAGGAATTGTCAATGCAGAGAAAGTTCTTGCCGCACCATTACCTGATAATATTAGTATTACTAATTTTGCACCAGCGATCGCACTACAACAACATCCAGCTATAGACAACGGCAGGCTAGAAACTTTCACCCATCTGTTTGAAAAGCAACTAACCGACAATCAACCAAAAGATAATTTTATCGCGGTAGCTGGCGATCGCAATACACTTCATGCAAGTCTGGCGGAACTATTGCAAACAACAGAAACTCAGTTACCACAACGATTGAAAGAAGTAGGGCAAGAGCTAGCCTTTCATTTTACCACAAATCCAATACTTTATCAGCAATTAGCAAAGGCTTTATCTATTGAAAAATCCGATGCCAATCAGTTGAAAACAAAATCTTTAACTGAGCCATCAAAATCAAACAATTTGGATTCAGTACGCGAGATATTGTTGCAGAATGTATCTGAAGTTTTGAAGACAAAGTTGAGATAAAATAATGGTCTATAATCTCACTTTCCAACTGTGTAACCCAAGCTAATAATGAGCGTTAAACCTTTCATGGCAAGGCTTTCAATGGCTTGATCCCCTTTCCTGATTCGTGTAAATACATATAAGTGACTAAATAGGCAATCAGGATGAATGCTCATGACATTCTGTGTATCTACCAAATATATTGATCTTTGGAAACACAAGATAGACTATTTCATGAGCTTTTTTCCCTATTTGATCAGGCGCTTGCGGGTATCTAGTTTACTGATATTCATAGCTAGTGTAATTGTCGCTCTTGCTCTCGGTTGTCTGCCAACTCCTAGCCAGATTCCTGCACGAGACAAGTTTCTCCAACCCTTTTCATCCACATCCCCTTGGAATATGCCCATAGGCTCAAATGCCCAATACATAACTGCTGGTATCAATAAGGCAGGTTATGCTGCGGCAGATGAAGAGTACTTCTACAAAATCAAAGCAGACGACCCCTCCCGTCCAGTTTATAGCCCTGGGGCTTGGGGTGTAGGGCGATGTACAGGCACTAAATCTATGGAAATCTCACTACCCATTCCAGACGATTTAATTGTTCCAGATGCCACGAATCAGCCTTACAGCACTCCCAATAATGCGAGTGCTTTTTTAATGCCAAATGGTAAAACTTTAGTGCAGCTTGAACCGTTGGCTCGTTGTCAACCCGGAGGTTCAATTTATGGTTGGCGTTTTCCGGACGTTGACATTTACGGAGAAGGAATAGGTGGAGCGCATTTTGGTTCTGGTCTTTCTTCGATAGGTGGCTCTATTCGCAAAGGTGAACTCACCAACAATCAGCCAATTCCTCATGCATTGAAAGTTCTTCTTTGGGGGGAAAAATATCTTTATTACTCTCAGTCTAATCCTGGGTATCGCTGGCCCGCAGATCGTGCAGATACCAATGCCGCCAACCAGTATCATGGTAAAAACCCCGCGCTTGTGCAAGGAGCGCTTTTAGCAATTCTTCCCAGCCAAACCGAACAAAGTCTTAACTTGCAAACACCTGCTGCTAAAAAAATATTTCATGCCTTGCAAGATTACGGTGCTTATGTTGTTGATGATGCCGGTTGGGACGCTCATTACCTCGCAGTGGAAAAAGGAGTTGTAGATGAGTTTCGCAACACCTTCGGCTATGATTTCGAGGGTAGAAGCGGACAGTTCCACGACGACTTTATGAAGCTATTTCAAGCGTTGCAAATTGTCGATAACAATAAAGCAAGCAGTCTTGGTGGTGGTGGAACTCCGCGTGCTGCTCTTGCTCCACCGATTGGAAACTGAAGAATTAGTGTAAACCTCTCTTGATGCTTTGAGGTAACTTTCGTAGAGACGTAGCAATGCTACGTCTCTCTTAACATCTGTGCAGACGTTAGATCAATATCATGACAGGTTTATAACTCAATACCGTTCAGTTAAGCCCCAAATCCTCATAGAGACTACCAAGTGCTACGTCTCTACATGCATACCATTTTTTACCACCAATTCCTTAACACCAACTGTATTGGTTTATAACTTACAATTTGAAGACGTTCCACTGGAACGTCTCTACGACGGTAGATAGGTTTTTAATAATGTTAATTAACCCTCTTTTATCACTCTCACCAAAGAATATTCTATAACCCTTGAATTTAAATAATTTACCTAAAAATAAATGTTTCGGGCTTCATCCACCGGATTTAACACTCAAATCCATAATGCTGTATAGTTTTCAGATTTACCCGAAAATTTTTCTCTTACCGGAGTAATAAAAGAGGGTGTTTCGTTGTCAAGAGATGATGAAACAGCGCGACTGAGTTTGACTTTTTATTTGATCGTATTGCTTCTTAACAAAAATATATATAAAAAAGTTCTATTTTATTATAAATTTTATGATGCTAGTATAAGTGATCTCACGGGAGCATCCACTTTTGGAAGAAATATAATTATTCAGTGCTGTAAACCCTAGTATATGGCGTGTTGAAAAAAGTCTATCTGCCAAAACCGGATGCTCCCTGATCTCACTTGACTAGGCTGTGCCTTTATAGGTTCAAATTTGTTCTCAAATACTGCTCATAAAGAAGGAGATTGATCATGTTTCGTAAATCGATGCTTGTATCTTTTGGTTTGGGGTGGAGCTTGCTTAACTGTGGTATCGCTCAGGCGTTACCCAACCCCATTGCAAAACCAAATTTAGTAGCGCAAAGTTATGATGATAGACCTTCTGGTCCTGCTTTTGGCAACGTAAGGACAAGAGGTGCAGTAGTCCTCAGTAATGGCACTCTTGCTCGTAGCTTAGGAGCAATATCATCAAGCCTGCTTGATACAGGAGCATATGAGGTAGAATTTCCACAAGATGTAAGCAATTGCATCTACAATGCAACTCTTGGAGAACCTGGTCTAGAAAATCCGGAAACAGGAGAGATTGTAGTGGGGCTGCGCCGTGGTAATCCGAACGCTGTGTTTGTTGGAACATTTAACAGCAGTGGAGAAAGCGCCAACAAAGGATTCCATTTAACAGTTACTTGCCCGGTAAATCGTGGTGGGTATCGGTAAACCGTAAGCCAGCACTTGATATAAAACCCTGTAGAGACGTTACATCGCTCAACGCTCTTAACCCGCGCACGCGAGTGGCTCCGTTACATGTAACGTCTCTACAATATAGGCAATAAACCTGATATTATATCAAGAACTAAAAGCGAATAATTTTCTTATTTTTGCACCTATGTACGATCGCCTGATTTTGGCATCTTTCAAAAGAAAGATAAAATCTTTGAGGGAGATTTTTTCTTTTTTAACAAACTCCATTGGTTTAAATTGAAAAAACGTTTTTTGACTATACCAAGTCATTAACATTTTCTTTTCTAAAAAGATAAAAGGTGTTTGATTAGCAAATTTTAAGTTTGATTTTAAATGAGTAGGAAAAACATCATAAACAGCAGAAAATGCTTCTGTAATTATGGCGATGCCGGAAGTTTTCAGCATAGAGTTAATATCTCTAATAGCGGTAATAGGGTCAGTCAAGTGTTCTAAAACTTCAAAAGAAAGCACAACATCATATTGAGATGTCAGACAAGAATTATAATCAGAGATAAGATTTACGCGCTCGCCTATCAAATCGTAATGGGCAAACCGCTTTGTCGCAAATTCGTATGTTTTACTTCCAGGGATATCAAAATAGTTAATTTTAAATCCATTATTAACAAGTTCTAAAGAATCATTGCCGGTGCCATCACCTAACATGAGAATTGTTAAATCATCAAGTGTGCGATTATTCTTTTGGGCGTATAAACGAATCCTTTCAATCGCCTGTTGAATCCAAAGCTGTCTTTCTTGTGTTGCCCAAAAAACCATAGTCTCAATTATTAATCCATGTCCTTCTTTGTAGAGTTTTTCCATCTTGTCATCATATTGATGGGGAGTTACTCCAAAATGCTTTGCTTCTTGAATTACGGTGCCTTCACCTATAGCCTGCATCCACACTCTATGTTCTACTTCCTGTCTGGGTAAATCGGTAAAATTAACTAGTTCATCAACAATTTCTTGATAACTGGAAGGAAGTTTAATGTTCATAGTTTTGTAGCGCTAAGTTCAATTACATTGTAGCTGGGACGCTTAGATTAGCCTAATATCATGTCCGTTTAATTAACAGTAAGAAAAACATAGTAACCGTCGTAGAGACGTTCCGGCGGAACATCTTTACATTCGTAGAGACGTTCCGCCGGAACGTCTTTACATAATACGTGATATAAGCGCCTTTATTTTTAAGTCCTCAAAATTTGTAAATAGCCGACAAGAGTATTTCTCTCTTTAGTTGATAATAGTGGAAGCAGTAGCAACAAGCAAGACAGGTAACGAGCTGAACCAGGTAATGTACTTAAAACTAAAACAGCGATGGTGATGCCATACCAAATAAGAGCTTTAGTGTAATTTAAATTGCCCAATTCTTTGACTATATATATATGAAGTAGTAGGTAACTAGCTAATGCACATATTTCAGCCCAGCCATAACCAACTATTCCTATTTGTGGTACTAGCAAAAATGCACCACCGGCAAAAAGTGCGACATGAGCTGCATGAAACCAAGCAACTGATAAATTTTTACCCAGCAGATAAAGTACTGAGCAATGGAGATTGAAGATGGAATTGGAAAGATAGCCAACAGCAATATATGGAAAGACTTGCAGCACTGGAGTCCAATTTTTCCCAAAAATCAGTAATAATACCATCGGACCGAGTAGCGCAAAACCTGCCAATGGAACGCCAACTGCTAACGCTTGCAAACGCATTCCCTCTTCAATACTATGACGCAGGCGAGTTTTGTCATTTTCGAGTTTAGCAAGCGCTGCCATAGCTAAACGCCAAGTTACTGACTTAGCAAAACAAAGCATTTCTACTAAACGAATGGCAAGAGAAACAAAACCCACAGCTTCAGCGCCGGCGAAACGTCCGACAATGACTGGATTGACAAGCGATCGCAATTGCCATAACCAAGTTGAACTAGAATAGCTTAAGCCATACTTCAGCATCTCCCGAATTAAACTTGGCTTCCAGCACAAGCGCGGACGAAGTTTAGTACTCGAATAAGTCAGCGCAACCATGCTGATTTGCTGAAGCCACAAACCAGCAGTTGGTGCCCAAGCACCAGCTCCTTGATGCGCTAGTGGCAGGGCGATTGCATAGTAGCTAATTTGACTGATTAACTCAATATATGCCACACGCTGAAAATTTAAGTCGCGATCGAGTTTAATTGTTAAAGGTATATTTAACAATGATAAAGGTACAGTCAAACCCAAAGCCCCCAAAAACGGTGCTGCTTCTGGAAGGTTAAGCATTTGGGCGATAACATGTTGCCCTAATACCAAAGTCAGCGCAAAAGTTCCACCAAAACATAGCAATAGAGTAAACGCTTGGTCATAATCTTCTTGTTCTGGGTTGCTGGTTTTGCGTAATAAATAAACATCCAAACCCCATACACCCAAACCGCCTATAAAGCTGACAATTCCATAACCTACTCCATACAATCCGTATTGGGTAGGTCCAATAACTCTCGTAATAAATATTACTCCTATCAGACTGAGTAATATTCCCAGAGCTTGTCTTATAACCAATAAAGCTCCACCCTTAATTACTTGATTACGCAGTCCCACAGTTACTCCAAAAAGCGATTAGGTATTAGGAATTGGGCATTGGGCATGGGTAATGAGGAATAATTCTTTTTCTAATTCCCATTCCCTAATCCCTAGTGCCTAATCCCTTAAAATGACAAACGCCGACGTAAAGCACGATTAAACGATCGCACTTTTTCATAACCTTCAGATCCCAGCCATTCTAGTGCGGCGATGGCTACACTCAAACGCATAAACCAAGGTCGTAAAAGTAGTTGCGGATAGTTAGCTAAGGCTAAGTTGCGATAATGTGCCGCTTGTTGGAAATCTTTGTTATCTATAGACCTCCAAGCAAGAAAGACATACAATCTTCCATAACTTTGCGGTCTTAAATACAATACTTCTGTTGGCAAAGTTCGATATGTTTTCTCAATCAATTGCCGGAAACCTTCTAACATCGACTGACAATCTTTTGATTTATTATTAGGATGCTGTCGATATCTCACCAAAGGTTCTTTTATCACTGCATAGTAATAACGAGAGGCGATTCTAATCCACATATCCACATCTTCGATGTAGCTATTTTCATCAAATAACCCAAGAGTTTCAAAACAAGAACGGCGAATCATCGGTGAACTTCCACAACAAACCGAGCTATCGCATGTTTCAAAAACCTTTTTGTAGACATCACCTTCTTCTGTGTGTCTCATAACTATGCCTGTGAGCTTACCACTTTCATCCATGTAAGCTGTCCAAGCATCAACTAGACCAACTAAAAGATTATTATCTAAACAATTTGCTTGTTTTTCTAACTTAGTTGGTTCCCAAATATCATCAGCATCTAAAAAGGCAATATACTCACCTTGAGATTCAGTAATTCCTTTATTTCGTGCCGCAGCCGTACCTTGATTTTCCTGGGAAATAACTTTGATTCTGGGGTCAGTTATTTGAGAACCCCATTCCACGATTTCATCGGAACTACCATCATTAACAATCAATACTTCAAAATCAGTCAAAGTTTGCTGCAAGACGCTCTCCACGGTTTCTCGGAGGTATTTCATTGCATTATATGCGGGAACAACAACAGATACTTTTGGCATATTTTTATCTCTCGAATTGTCTACTTTGGTAATTAATACCAAATCTTAAATTGCTGTTTTTTCTTAAGTCCGCGCAGGGGGACTTTCTTTCTGTAGCTGCGAATGGAATTCGCTACGCCGCATTCTTTGCACAAGCGATCGCATTCTGTCATAAGTTCGCGATCCCAGTCGTTTTAGCAGTGCCAAAGCAATACTTTGACGAATGAAATCCCAAGATAAAATTAGTTGTGGATGATGAGCGATCGCTTGATTATTATAATGAATTGCTTGTTCAAAATCCTTATTATTAATCGCTCTCCAAGCTAAATAAAGATTAACGCGACCATATCCTTTCTCTCTTAAAGGTAGTAATTCAGTGGGTACAAATTCAAAAGCTTGTTCTATAATTGTCCGAAAAGCTTCTAAAGTTTCTTTACAGTTAGTAGACTTACTTTGAGGATGCTGTCGATAACGAACCAAAGGTTCTTTTATTGCTGCAAATTCATAACGAGCCACAAGACGAATCCACATATCTAAGTCTTCGAGATAAGGTAAATCTGGATTAAATAATCCCACATTTTCAAAACAACTGCGACGAATCAAAGGTGTACTGTCACAGCAACAAACTGGTTTAAATTGCACAAGTTGTTTCCAAACATCACCTTCAGCATAAGAAACAATTATTCTTCCTGTAGATTTACCTTTTTGGTTAATTAAAATCGTCCAGGTATCTACTAAACCGATTGAGGGATTTTGTTCTAAAAATCGTACTTGCTTTTCTATTTTGGTTGGTTCCCATAAATCATCAGCATCTAAAAGCGCGATATATTCACCTTTAGCGGCAGCAATACCTGTATTTCTGGCAACAGATGAACCTTGATTTTTTTGGTAAATTACTCTCACTCGTGGATCTGTGATTTGCGTTGCCCATCCCGCAGTTCCATCGGAACTACCATCATCAACTATTAATACCTCAAAGTCATAAAAAGTCTGTTTGAAAACGCTCTCTATTGTTTCTGGAAGATAAGTAAGAGCATTGTAAGCCGGGATAATTACAGAAACTTTAGGCATATAAAACCCTCCATTTAATAAGTTTGTTTTGATTGTGCAATCGTTTCTAAAATCGCATCGCGGTAGCTTAATGTCACCGCATCCCAACTGAAGCGCATAGCGTTCAGTCGTGGTTGTATTTCTGTTTTTGAATCGAGAACTTTTGCCAGTGCAGCCGCGTAAATATCTAGGTTAGTTACGTCACATAATATCCCACCGTCAGCGACAATGTAACGCCGCATTTCGTCGTCAGTAGCCACCACAGGTAAACCACTTGCCATTGCTTCTATATAAGCTAATCCGAATGGCTCATCAATAGAAGGGAGAGTGAATACATCTGCACTGCGATAGATTTCTGGCATTCGCTCATAGGGAAATGTGCAGATAGCGAAGCGTTGGGTACTGAGTAACTTATCACCGAGAGATTGAAAGTAAGAGCGATCGCATCCATCACCACACAATAAAAGGCTAGCGTGGGGTAGTCGCGCTACTGCTTGCATTGCAAGTTCAATGCGTTTATGGCTATTGCGCTTTAAAGAAGCGACACACAATATGATTGGTTTCACCAAATTAAAATCGATGGCACCACCTAAGGGTGTAAATTGATCAAGATCTACACCGTTAGGAATAACATTAACAACTTGCTTCGGTTTTTGACTATGAACAAAATCTGCCATTGCTTGGGAAAAAACCACCAAGCGATCGGGTTGAAAACGCAGGTTGCGTTTTAATGAACGTCCATCCCCCATTAATCCCACATGTTCGGTAAAAAGAATCGGTGTACCAATTAAAGCTCTAACAAAAGCCGCCATCCCTAACCCACCATAATCATTACAGGGAAATATCACATCTGCGCGGCGACGTAATAAGTGAAAAGCACAAGGTAGAAAATTGGTAAGATGTTCGATAACGATTTCCGGATGAGTTGCAAATCGATGCACTAACGATGCAATTAACGGATGTCGTACCGCACTATAAGCTTGAACGCGAGAAATACCACCAGTTGGATGACAAAAAGAACCGCAGTCAGATCCACTTAACAGTTCAACGTCAAAGTAAGCACTCAATCGCTTGGTTAATTCTATCGCAAAAATCTCAGATCCACCACTCCAATTAATTCCCGCACTCGGATGAACCAACACAACTCTATGACGCCTTTCATGTGGCGTTGTTGCGGCATTATTAGTATCAACTATTTGCTGGCTCATAATTTTTATGTTCTTAATAATTAATTCGTAGTGAGCGCTTCAGCGCTCTCCTTACCCCTAATACAATGAGAGTAATAATTCAAAGAGATATTTATTGAAAGCGCTGAAGCACTGACTACGTTGTCGCTAATTTTGGTTTAAAAATTGAAATTAATGGTTTCTCAATATAAGAATAAACAGCACATCCAAATAAAAGAGCTATGAAACCAATTATCAACCCCAGTATATTTAAAATCAAAATATTTTGAGTAATATCAGGAGCAACTTTCAGGAGAAACTTGGTAATATTATTGATCACAAAACCGTGCATTAAATAAATAGAATATGATGCATTTCCTATATAAATCAAAAATTTATTTACATCGACATGTTTCCTCATTTCTAAAGATGTAGAGCCAACTACCAAAAGCATCGAAGGAATACCAAAGGAAATTACAGACGATATATCTACAAGTTTGTAGTAATAATTGATTGCTCCTAAAGTATATAAAAAAGCCCCTAGACAAATTAAAGTCATTTCTTGAGGAATTTTATGTTTAGATACAATGTAAGCTGCTAGGCAACCGAGAAAAAACTCTAGATTATGTTCGTTCAAAAGAAAATTAAGCATAAAGCTGTCTTTCGGCAAATCGAAAACACCAATAAAATGTGCAAATGTCAATAATAACCATGCGAAAATTATGGGAAAACATAATTTTGGTTTTAAGCCAATTAATAAAGCAAATATGATATAAAAGAAAACTTCAAAGCTCAATGTCCAGCTAACACCGAGAAAGCTGCTTGAGAGAATTTCTTGTCTTTGAGGAAATAAGATAAAAGCTTTGAATATTTCTAGAATATTTCTCTTTCCGGTGTCAGGATCATAAGCAAAGAATAAAGAAGCAGATAACTTGAGCGTCAAAACTACCCAATAAATCGGGTAAATTCGGGTAACTCGCTTAATAACAAATGACTTTAGCTTGCTTCTATTCCCAATATCTGATTGGTGAATATATAAGATAATAAATCCACTTAAGACAAAGAAGAAATCTACACCTGAGCCACCAAAATTAAAGATTTTTCCAAAAAAGTCTTTTTGAAAATTTTGATTAAAGATCAAGTCGCAGTGAGCAAGTATTACCATGACTGCGGCAAGTCCTCGAAACACCTGGAGGAGATTTAGTTTTTGATGTTTTGTAGCTTTTTGCATGAAAAATCTCTTTAATAAGCTTTGGTGAATAAAGGAGTTTTTGGTTGAAGTTTATGCCAATTCCAATCAGCAACTGCTGATACAGTCCACCAGTAAAAGAATAGAGTGGTATGAGTCCAAATATTTTCGGTAATCATCCCCACAGGGATAGCTAAAAAAACAGCTAAAAGAGTTAGACAAAAGTCATGTTGAGCGGTGCCGTTAGGTGTATCTTTAATTAAGCGGATCAAACGCACAATTTGAGCTAGGAAAAAGGCAATGAAACTCACCATACCGACAATTCCTTGTTCTACCAAAGTTCGGATATAATCATTGTGGGGAAGAAATCCATTACCAGCTACTTGTTTGCTCAACCCCAAACCATAACCTAAGATTGGGTATTCTTGCCAAGCTTTTAGTAGTATATACCATTGAGAAAGTCGCCAGTTGAAGCTGTTATTATCGCCTTGTGATAAGAGAATTGCTCGCGATATATCTATATCTGGATTGAGAAGTGGTGTATTCGCAATTGATGCCAAACGTTCTTGTCCGAATTCGGTACTAGCAAATAAGCCGATGACAATTGCTAAAAAAACTATACCACCAAGTAACTTGATAATATTTAATTTTGGCGAAATCAAAACTAGTACAAAAACGGCAAGCATGAGCAAGCTAAATAAAGCTTTAGTACTCACATAAAAAAATGCCAGCAGGGACAGCAATATCAGCCAACGCCAACGTTGTTTTGAGTGACTGAATTTCCACCAAGTAAGACCAATGAACAGCAATAAAAAGGTGGCGAAGGTGTTCGGATGACCCAAGGTTCCGTTAATGCGAGAGGCTTTTTCAAATGAAACTTGATCACCTCCCCCAAACGCAAATATTGACGGTAAAAGCGAAGGCGGTAAAACTGTCTGCATCAATGCTACTGTGAGGGGAAAGATCAGCGCTAATAGTAAAGCAGAAACAATTTTTTCTGGATGAAGTCGGTCTTTAAGCTGCATGACTATCAGGTAGACCATCAGCCAGGAAAAAATACGTACCCATTCGCGAATACTGTCTGACAAAAAGGCAGCATTTAGCCCCAGTCCTCCCAAAGGCAAAAGTATCACCCATAAGCCTTGTAGGGCTACCCAAGCGGCAAATAACCACCAAAATTTATTGGTGCGTACAGTTTGTCCTGTCAGTAACATTACTGTGACATAAAGTATAGTCAGGGCATCTAGACCAATGGCAAACGCGGCTGGTAGCTGTTGACCAGAAAACGGATCTAAAGCCGATCGCAAGATTAATAGACCGAGTACAGCTTGCTCAAAGAAGGAAAAAAAGCAGATAATTGCTGCGATCGCTCCGAAAGCTACACCCAGATAAAAGGGTTGAGCACCTGCAGCGAAGCCTACAACTATACCAGTTGCTACGCCCAGGAAGCTAATCAATAGTGCCGAACCTTGATTATTCAGCATTCTTACTACCCTAACCGTTGTTATAATTCTTACGACCACCTTTGACTGCGGTTAAACGCTTTGGCGATCGCCCCCCTACCGGTCGATAACCATCAACTGGATAGCGGAAATACTTTTCTGTCTGCTCTGTCATTCCATTGACGACTACTCCCAATACTGGTATCTGATTATTTTCTAATTCTGATACTGCTCTTTGCAGTACCTCCTTGATGGTGATGTTAGGACGTGTTACCAGCATGATTCCATCACTCTGTCGCGCCAATGTAGCTGCATCTGCACAAGCACTGATAGGTGCTGTATCTATAATTACTACATCGTAAATTACCGCTGCTTCTGCCACCAAAGACTTCATCGCCGGTGACTCTAACAACTGCGAGGGACGTCCGTGAAATTCACCACCAGTTAACACATGCAAATTTTCAACATCTGTGGGCTGCACCGCTTGATTTAGGGTTCTGCGCTTCTCTATTACATCTGTAATTCCCGGCGTCTGCGCTAAGTTAAATAGTGTATGCTGCATCGGGCGACGCAAATCTGCATCTATGATTAATGTCCGCCGAGATAACATAGCGGAAATGGCGGCTAGGTGCGATGCAACTATTGACTTACCTTCCCCAGAAAGTGCGCTGCTGACTACAATAATCTGCACCTTATCGCTACTGCGAAACTCTAAGGTTTTCAGGAGCATTCGGTAAGGCTCAACTAAGCTTATATCATCTAAAAAGCGATCGGCTGGCTCCAGAACGAGAGTTTTAGCAGGTAGACGCGGCAACACTCCAAGTAATGGCAAACTCAATAGTTCCTCGGCTTCGGAAGCATCTTTTAAGGTGTTATCCATCACTTCTAAAAGCAACATTACACCAGTACCTAAAACAGTTCCGAACACCGTTGCTAGCGCCAGTACAGCTGAACGCTTGGGTGAAGAGGCGATTGTCGGTGCTTTCGCGGCTTCGATCAAGCGGAGATTGCTAACCTTTTGAGCTTCAGTAATGCGTGCTTCCTCTAGTTTGCTTTGTAGCGATTTCAATGAGGCAGTAGCGTCTTCCCGTTCGCGGGTTAGTGCAATGAGGGGTTGCTGTTGAATCGGTAGCTTTGCAAGGCGAATTTGAAGTTGATTTCTTTGAGCTTTTACTGTCTTAAGCTTATTTTCAATTGCCGATCGCTCTGTCTCATTCGCCAGAAATTTGGAAGTCAAATCTTGACTAATTTCATCGCCGGCGACACTGTTTGTCGCAACCAATGAACTTGCCGGCGACACGCGAACAAGTTGCTTTGTGTACAATTTATTGACTTGATCTCGTTGCTCAAGCAGCGCTATAACAGTTGGATGGTCTTCTGTTAAACGCAAACGCGCTTCAATTAACTTTGTATTTAATTCTGTTAACTTAGCGCGTAAAGTTTTTAGTTGTTCATCTTGTCCACCGCGTACAGATGCGTAAGCTTTATCTAGGCTTTTAGCGTCGGTGATTTGCCGCAAAGATGCATCCCGTCCTTTCGCTTCTTGCAGTTGAGCTGTCAGACTGCGCTCTTGGTCTTCTAAAGTGGCTAAACTATCAACTGCGCTTTTACTCTGCGCTTCAAAAGAGATGATGCCGCTGGTATATCTATACTGGCTTTCATTTCGTTCGGCTGTTGCTAGACGCTTACGCGCGTTAGGTATTTCGCTACTTTCTAAAAATTCCCGTACTTTCGTCGCTTCGGAACTGATTGTTTTCGTATTTTCCTCAATCATTGCTTGAGAAACGGCATTCAGCAATTGGGCTGCAAGTTCGGGATCTTTCGATTTATAGCTCAGTTCCAGAATATTGGTAGCGGGAACAATTTTCACACCCAATCCTTTCTTAAGTTCGACCGATGTGATTTTACTTGTGGATTTGGCAGAAGCGATCGCCATCGCTTGTTCCAAAACACGTTGGGATTTAACTAATTCGGCTTGGTTAGCGAGGGGACTCGGACCTCCAGGAGTGCCTGAAGATACCTGGGTCAAGTCGCGACCCAATTCCGAAACGCTCACCCTTCTATCATCCTGTATCAGTCGTGCTGATGCTTCATACAAACGCGGGGTAACGGTGAGGTAAGCAAAAGCCCCACCAATTACTGCCGTAAATGTCACTAATGCGGGCAATGCACGCCGCTTTAAAACTGCTAATAATGAGGATATACCCTTCTCCATGATACAAAACCTTGTTTCATTGGTGATTAATTAGTAAAGCACCTAACAACTTAAACAAATATTATTTTTTGCCCATCGCCTCAGCCAGCTTACTTTTACTCTGGGAAATACCGACTGCTTCAACTGGTGCAGGGGATTTCAACAGTGTGGTGTACAATTTTAAGGTTTCAGAGGTAATGCGATCCCAACTATAATTGTTTTGTATGTGCTTTTGGGCATTTTTAGCCATTACTGCGAGTTCTTGGGGGTGATTAATTGCCCAATCTAAAGATTTAATGCAGGATTTAACGTTTCCAACTTCAAAAAGCATTCCTCGTCCGTTATTAATTAATTCTTGGTGCGGTGGAATGTCGCTTGCTAGTACGGGAATACCTTCGCGCATGGCTTCTAGCATTGCTAAAGGTAGTCCTTCTAAGTCAGAAGGTAGGACAAATAATCCAGCCCCTCGGATAATTTCTGCGAGTCGAGAACCTCTGAGTTCTCCAGCAAAGATGATATTGCGATCGCTTGCTACTTTTTCTAACAAATTGGTGGTGAAGGTTTTGGTATCGCTAACACCACCTGCTAATACTAATTTCCAACCTTTCGGTTTCAGGGAAGAAAAGGCTTCAACCAACAAGTCGGGACATTTTTCGGGTACGAGTCTGCCCAAAAATACAATATAGCGTCCTCGTTCTAGACCCAAATCAGTGCCGTATTCAAAATTGGGGTCAGAATCAGCATAACTCGCAGGGGCGTTAGGGATGTATATTGTTTCGCGATTGTAAGTTTGCCAAAAGTACTTTTTCAGTGCGTCTGATACAACTATAAAGCCGTCGGCGAAACGGACTGCGGCTTTTTCACCTAGTTGAATCAGCCGAGTCGAAAAACTACCCCATTTGGCACGTTGCCAATCTAACCCTTGACAGGTGACAACTACTTTTGCTTCGGTGGCGATATTGGGCAAACAAGTAAATAAAGATGGACCTAGAGCATGGAAATGAACTATATCATATTTTTTGTCAGTTGCGGCGATCGCTCCCAGTCCTGAAGTAATAAATGCATCTACTCCTCTTAAGTGTCCACCTGGCAGAGAAATAACTCGCACGCCTTTGTAGTCATAATTCTCAAGCCAGGAACTCTCAGTGTAAGAGGAACGGGCAAATAAATCGACACTGTGACCTTGTGCAACCATGCGCGGATATACTTCTGCACAGTAATGCTCTATACCACCTTGTTTCGGAGGAAGACCTTTTGCACCAATTACAGCAATTTTCATTTTTCTCATTTGTTTTCTGGAGGTAGTGTACAACTTGATCTGCAAACGCTATAAAGACTGGAAAACTGCACCAGGAACGCGCCATTAGGCGCTATTTTTCGTTTTCTACAATTGTTTGCATCGCTCCCTCAAGGAGTTGCTAAAACGAATGATGAATGGCTCTTGTATTTGATTTAACCGCATTTTTGGTGTTTAGGCTCAAATCACCAATCTGGGAGGGGTAAAGGGTAAAGGTATGGAAATAAAGAGTTACTTAAATCACTCATGATATTTTTCCCCTTTCCCCCTCTTCATGAAGCCGAGTCAACTCGCTGTTCCCAACGATTTAACATTTCAGTGTAGATATCTCGAACAACCGTGCGCGCTGCATAGGGTTGTGCAGTGCGGATACACGATTCAATCGGATAATCTTCTGGATGCTGTAGTACCTTGCGTAAGCCATCAGCGATGCACTCCCTTGTGCGTTGCCCACAAACAACTCCACTGTTAGAAGTTAGCAATTTTGGGGTTTCACCACATTCAGTCGTGACTACTGGGGTTCCGCTAGCTAGCGCTTCTAGGACAACCAAAGGTAGACCTTCATAAGCACTACTCAGCACAAAGACGTTACAGGTACGATGTAACTGTGCAAGTTCTGCAATTGGCACAGCACCAAGCATTGTGACTCGATTTGTCAAACCCAATGTATCAATTTCTGCGCGAACTTGAGTTGCTAACTCTCCATCTCCCGCTATAAGTAGATGAACAGAAGGGTCGTTTAAAGCTGCAACTGCACGTACTAACAATGTTGGATCTTTCTGCGGATGCAGACGACCCGCAAACAGCACAAAGCGTGTATCATCTGATAAACCTAGCTTTTGGGCTAGTTCGCGTTTTTTTACTTCCTTCTCTTGCTGACTCAGAGGATAAAAAAGCTCGTTATCGTAGGAATTTTTAATATATGCAACGCGATCGCTAACACTCTTATAACGCTCTTTATAATGTTTTACTGCATCGGTATTGCATGAAAGAATTTGGCTAAACTGAGGCACTAATAAACTCTCGACAGCGAAATATGCTGCGGGAAATCTTCGCCAAAGAATCGCTTTCTTATCACGCACCGTTTGCATTTGTGCGTGGATATCATTATGTATGAATAAAGTTTTTTCTCCTTGCCAATTAAGGGCTGCTAAGGTTGGTTCTAGTCGATGAAAATGCATGAAATCTGACTCAAAACACCGTCCTAAAAGCGCTGCCGTATACTTTACCGTCGTCGGTATCAAGTTTCTCACATTATCATTTTCCAGAGAAAATAAAGGTAGGAAACTAATTTCTCTACCTGCAAATTCGGCTTCTTGCCATTTGAGAAGAGGCTGGCTTTTGTCGTTTGCTGTTCCTACAAGTCGCACCGCAAATTCTGGAGGTGCGTACTTGATAAATATGTTTATTAGAGTCTGAATGCCCCCGATAGTAGTGTTCCAAGGATTGAACTGATAAAAAATTGTGAGAACTGGTTTACGCATTACTACAACCCTGGACAACTTGTGTAAACACTAATATAAGTTTTAACACAAAATCTTAAAGGAGGTGTATTTTTTGACTATATCCTTATATCTGTTTGGTTTCATCTCCAGTTCGTAGTATCTCTTAGGTAATATTTTTCTTCTCAGTGAATTAAATGCCGGCAGAGTAATTTTTCGCTCTACTTGTCTAATTTTATTTAACTTGGGAAAATGGTATGAAAGAACACAAATTTTTGCCAAGTTTTATACATAAAAAGCAAAATACTTGACATGAACTTAGTCATGGGTTCCCCAACTCTAAATTAGACATAGGAGTGGAAATGAACTATGCTTTGCCCCAAACCCTTGTAGAGACGTAGCACTGCTACGTCTTTACATTGTTTTCTGGAGATGTCTATTATAGAAAAATTCACCCTCGAAAGTAGCAATTAATTCTTACAGCAAATTTCAGGTAGATGAGGTACATACGTAAAACCCAAAACCCTTGATTAGACGTAGCATTGCTACGTCTCTACATGTATTTCATAACAACGCAATGTGCTGTATCTGCTTAAATGAATTCTTAAGATACACTTCAACGTAGTGCTTTCTTTTGTGGTGAATTGTACTTTACAAATATGCACACTGATGTTAACTCTGTAAAAACCTTGTGTGCGTCTGTAAATGAATTAACAAAAATTTAACTTTGGCAAAAAGTTTAATTAACTAAAATCCCTTTCAAAAGTTATAAATATAATGTAAATGCCAATATAAACGGCTTTTGAGCAATAACTTTTGAAGAAGGGGAAAATTACACTCAACTATGAATAAATGACATGTTGAATCCAATAGACATCTCCAGAAATTAATTATGCGTTGCCCCAAACCCTTGATTAGACGTAGCAGTGCTACGTCTCTACCTATGACTCTGGAGATGTCTAATTAAAAAGGGCAATAAGTCGAAACTTGTCTACCTTTTGGATGAATGTTTAGGTGCGTTAGGCAATAACACCTAAGCACCTAAATAGCGCATCTATTACAGCTTGGATTTGGCTTCTAAATTTTCCAAGCGGCTTTTGAGTTCTTGATTTTGTTGTTTTACTTGGTCGAGTTCTTCGCGTAATTGACGCAGAGTTCCTTCTGTGCCGATATTATTACCCACTTTGGTAATTTCTTCTTCAGCATAACGACGGACGCGTCCATCAGCTGTTTGGTCAGCAAGCGATCGCAAAATTGAGATTGCTTTGGGAGTTTCCATTTGTCCGAGTGCCACAACCACTGCAACTTGCGTTAAAAAGAAGCTTTCTTTAGCAAGTTCAGCCAATCTATTTAAAATCGTTTCTAAGTTTGCGGCACTTTGACCTACAGAAATTTTACCCAAAGCACGAATTGCCGATAAACGCAAGGGTTGCGGTATACCAATTTTGGTGTATTCGAGAATTAAATTTAAAGCGGCTTCAGAAGTTTTGAGTTCAGCTAAACCAGCGATCGCACCACTGCGGACAACTTCATTCCAACCTGCTTTTTCTGTCAAAACTGATTTTAGCAGCTTTAGTACCTTTTCTTCCTTGGGTTTGTCATCCAAGTTAGCAGAAGCGATCGCACCAATTGACCGAGCTGCCATTGCCTCTACATAATAACTAGGATCGCCATCTTGCAAAAGCGGTTTTAAAGCCTTAAAGCTTTCATTCGTCTTAATTGTACCAAGTGCTTCCACCACAGATCGCCGCACGAAAGAACTTGTATCTTTTAATCCAACAACTAACCTTTCAAAAGCCTGATCTAATTTGACATTTGCTAGTTGCTTGGCTACTTCCACACGTACTCCCCAAAAGGAGTCATTTTGTAACGCAGCAGACAACGCATTTACCGCTTCTAAACCTCCTTTTTTTGCCAAAGCTTCGGCTGCATATATACGGGAGATAGGATTTGGGTCAAATTCCATCTGTGCTTTTAACTCCGGGACAGCATACTCCAAAGACACAGTTTTCAGATAATTGTTCCCGACATCAAAGCTAATAAAGTTCGGTTTCTCTGTAAGTGGAAAATAAAAGCTTTGTTCGCGTTCATTCACACGCACTGTAAAGATTTTCAAATTAGGAGTAGAGACGCGATTAATCGCGTCTGTAGGAGTATTCAATGAATCTCCGTAAAGACGTTCCGCCGGAACGTCTCTACTTTCTTGTGGGGTATAACCAAAACCAATGGGAATTTTCAAATCAAACAAGTTATTACCATTACTTTCTGTGGTAACTTGAACTTGGGTGACAGTGACTTTCGCCAGCTTTGCATCTTGATCCCAAGAATAAGCGACTTTAAAATCAGGATGACCACCACGATAAACATACTGGTCAAACAAAAACGTCAGATTGCGTCCAGTAGCTTTTTCAATTGCCCTTAGTAAATCGATTGTTTCGACAGTTTTGTGGGCATTATCCCGGACAAATGTTTGAATTGCTTGCCAAAATAGGTCTTCGCCTAATTCAGCCCGAATCATATGATATACACAAGAACCTTTTTCGTAAATGTGGCGATCGTAAAGTTCGATCGCTTCTCGGTAAACATGTGTCACCATCGGACGACGATAACGAGATGCATCTTCAGCTAAATACCTACGCGCTTCCAGTAACCGATAATATACAGCATCTTGGTAGCCATATTCATGTTCTGTCCACATCACCTCAGAATAGCTTGCCATTCCCTCCTTCACCCAAGCGTGTGACCAATGTTTTATCACCACCAAATCGCCAAACCATTGGTGTGCTAGTTCGTGGACAACTAAACTTTCACTATTGCGGTTATCGAATGCAGCGCGTTCATCCAATAAACATCTATCAGTTAACAGTGTGGTGGAAGTATTTTCCATCCCACCAAAGATAAAGTCATCAACGCACACTTGATCGTAGTTGGGGAAAGCATAGGTATAACCATATTTTTCGCTTAAAAACTCCATCATGCGCGGAGTTTTGCCCATGCTGCGTTTAGCATCTTCCTCTCGTCCCTTTTCTACATAGTAGGTAACGGGTTTGCCTTGCCACTCATCGCGAATTGCCGCAAATTTGCCTACAGCCAAGGTCATTAAATAGGTAGGATGAACTTGTTGCTGTAACCAGTGGTATATTTTATCATCGCCGTCTTCTGTGGTGTTAATCAGTTCGCCATTGGAAATGGCTATAAATTGTTTGGGTACTCGGACTTTGATTTCACTCGAAGATAATTGTCCTGGATAGTCGAAGCAGGGAAACCAAAAGCGGGAGTCTTCGTCTTCTCCTTGAGTCCAGACTTGGGTAGGTTTGTCGGGATAATGCTTGTCAGGTTGAATAAAGTAAATACCGCGTTGGGGTTTTTCCACAGAGTAAGCGATCGCAATCAACAATCTTACACCTACTTGCGTCGGTTGAGAAAGCTGAATAAAAAGCTGTTCTCCATCGCAGTCAAACTTCTCTGACACTTCATTAACTTCGACAGACTGAATGTTCAAATTCACCGCATCCAAAGTCAAGCGATCAACACCATTGCTGATCGGTAATAAGCGAATGCGACAACTACCCTGGTAACTTTGGTTAGGAATATCCAAGCTGAGATCTAGATAAATATGCTCTACCTGTCCTGGACGATCAGGGTTATAGTGTGGTTTTGCACCTGGTAACTCAAAAGACCTGTGGTGATTATTCCTGGCTTCAAAAGAAAACTGCGACATTGATACTTATTAACCTTTTAGGGAAAGAAAACTCTTAGTGAATCTAGGTTAAGACAAATAGCGAAAGAAGTGTTTTTTGCCCAAGTCAACACATTCACTTATAAGGGGAAAGGGGGAAGGGGAAAGGGGGAAGGGGAAAAATATCATGAGTGATTTAAGTAACTCTTTATTTCCATACCTTTACCCTTTACCCCTTCCCCTTTACCCCTCTTAAAAAAACCCTCTGGTATCTGTCTTCAGTAAATGCACTCCTTGAAAAGCGATCGCACCCTTTCTACGCTTGATTAACAGCTACAAGAGAGTGTCTCATAATCTTAAGCCTTTCTATAGCTTAGAATAGCTGACCAGAGCGCGATCGCTTTCAGTTGGGAATTTACAACATAGCATTTACGGATTCATTACTCACCCCATTGAAGTAATTCTTGGAGGAATTTGCCAAGAATGAGTTCTTTTTATTCCTAAAGTTACTAGTAAATAACGCCACATTTGTGCAAAAAAACAATAAATCAGCAAACTCCACCATGACGCTTATACAAGCCTCAGTCACAATTTGAGGAAAATAGGATAACATAAATGCCCGAAACTAAATCAAAATTTTTAATTCCTGCTATTGGCGCTGCTGTAATTGCGATCGGATGTATAGCAGGTTATATGTATCTAAAGGGACCGTCTGGCAATAGTTCAGATGCTTTGGCAAGTGCTAAGATTGTTCCTTCTGAAGCATTTCTTGCAACTTATATATCTACCGATACTCAAGCCTGGGCAAAGTTAGAACAATTTGGCACACCAGAAGCACAAAAAATAGTCGCAAAAGGTCTAGATAGCTTAAATAAAGATTTGCTCACAGAAAGTAATATTTCTTATGAAAAAGATTTAAAGCCTTGGGTCGGGGGTGTGATGATTGCTGTGCTACCATCAACTCCAGCAAACTCAACGCCAAATACTCCCCCAACCACACGAGAACCGAATATTTTGATGGTGGTGGGAATTAAGGACAAACTCGCTGCCTTAAATTTTGCTAAAAAATTAAAGCAAGAATTAGGCGTAACCACAAAGGAAATTGACTATAAAGGCGAAAAAATTACCGAAACTACAGGTAAGGGTAAACCTTCCTATAGTGCAGTTCTAAATAATACTTACGTGGTACTTGCTCCGTCAAGGCAAACTGTAGAAAATTCCATTAATACGTATAAAGGACAACCGTCTTTTGCTAGTAAAACAGGTGCAGACAGCGTTTTTGCGAAAAAAGTAGATGTAAAAAATACTGTAGCGCAAATTTACGTACCAGACTATGGCGGGATGGTGCAGCAACTAATAGCGACAAATTCCCAAACTACAATACCTCCAGAAACTCTCAAGCAGTTGAAGCAGGTGAAATCGATGGTAGCGGATATTGGTATTGATGATGCGGGAGTGCGGATGAAAGCGATCGCTAATTTAGATCCCCAAGCCAGCAAATTTCAGTATCAAAACACGAGCGCAAAAATAGTAGGAAACTTTCCTGGTGATACCTTAGCGCTAATTAACGGACAGGGGATCAGCAGTTGGTGGTTAGCAGTAATCGAACAGTCAAAAGATTATCCGCAATTTAAGCAAGCAGTCGAACAAGGTCGCATACAACTTAAAGCATTAAATTTTGACTTAGATAAAGATATTTTTGGGTGGATGGATGGGGAATTTGGTTTTGCGGCAATCCCTTCCAATCAAGGGATTTTAGCACAAGTTGGTGTTGGTGGAGCATTTGTATTTGACACAAGCGATCGCAAAACCGCTGAATCCACCTTCGCGAAACTAGATAACCTTGCCAAAGCCCAAAAAATCAAAGTCGCTCAAACAAATATTGGTGGTAAAGATATCACTGAATGGCAAATTCCCCAACAAGGAGCATTGTTAGCACATGGTTGGCTAGACCAGGATACCATATTTGTGGCGTTAGGTGGTCCCATAGGTCAAGCGATCGCTGAACCCAAAAATCAATCTCTCGACAACAGCGACAACTTTAAAGCCGTCACCAGTTCCTTACAAAAACCTAACGGTGGCTTCCTCTACGTAGACATGGATCAAACCGTTTCTCTTCTAAATCGTTATGCCATCCTCGGTCAAGCCATCCCCCCAGAAGTCGCTGCCATCCTCAGTTCCATTCGCGGACTCGGTGTAACTGCTACCAGTCTCGACAAATCCACCTCTCAAATAGAAATGTTGTTAGCACTCAAACCAAAAACCGCCAGCCAAATAGAAAAATAAAATTAGCCCACGCAGGTGGGCTTCCCTGCGGGACGCTACGCGAACGTTTGTAGAGCCAGCGGCGTTAAATTCAGCACTACTCAGTTCACGGATTGTCAATATAGTAAATAGACTTCTATGATGCCTAAAGTAGAAAAATAGTTAAACCAAATTTACTAATGACAGCTGCTGTAAAAACTTCTCCTGACTTAATTTCCCGTTTGGTGAATCGTATCCTAGCCATTAAGCCGCTATATAATTTAGCCAAACACCAAGCCAGACAAATGATGCTCAAACGCGCCGAAAAAATAGGCGTACCTTGGAAGAAAGAAGTAGAGACACTAAAAGCGCGTGATTGGGAAAGCGATTTAGCTGAAGTCCAAAATTCCCAGCTTTCTTACCCAGAATACTACCTCCGCCCATTTCACGCTTACGAAGCGGGAAATCTGGACTGGGAAGCAGCTTTAGAATTAGAAGTTGCTGCTTGCACAGTCCACGCGGGAATTTGGCAGGATGCCCAAGCCGAAGGCGATGCTAAACTACGCCAAAGTTACCACGATATCCTCAAACCACAAATTACCCATGAACCGCAAGATATCCTAGACATGGGATGCAGCGTGGGTTTGAGTACCTTTGCCCTGCAAAAGATTTATCCCCAAGCCAAAATTACAGGCTTAGACTTATCTCCCTACTTTTTAGCCGTTGCCCACTACCGAGAACAGCAACATAACTGTAAAATAAATTGGGTTCATGCACCTGCCGAATCAACTGGACTGTCAGATGCATCATTTGATTTAGTCTCAATTTTCCTAATGTGCCATGAATTGCCCCAATCAGCAACCAAAGAGATTTTTACAGAAGCGCGGCGTCTGCTGCGTCCTGGTGGACATTTGGCAATCATGGATATGAATCCCAAATCGGAAATTTATACCCAGATGCCACCTTACATTTTGACGCTGCTCAAAAGTACTGAACCCTATTTAGACGAATATTTTGCCTTAGACATCGAACAAACTCTGATTTCGGCAGGTTTTAATACACCTACCATCACTCGTAACACTCCCCGTCACCGTACCGTAATTGCTCAGATGAGTGACTGATTTATCTCTACTGCTGTATGCTGTTATATCACCGCTGCTGCTTCTTGCTTACTACTATTGCCGTGTTTCCACTGCTCCATCTTTGCTACGGCTACTATTGTTATTTATTGTCGGGGCAATATCTGGTTTCATCGCTCTGAGTCTAGAATGGGTTTTTGAAACTGTAGCCAACTCGATTGTAGACTGGCAGCAGATGAATAAATCCCTTCCTGGTATTGCCCTGCGGCAGCTTGTGGAGATTGGTCCAATAGAAGAAGGCTGTAAGTTAGCAGCGGTTGTTGTTCCAACTTGCTACTTTCAACGCAAGTATCAATTACGACCTGGTAGCGTTTTTCTTTTTACCATAGCTGTTGCCCTTGGATTCACCGCTCAAGAAAACTGGATTTATCTTGAGAATGGCACGGCATCAATTTTTGAGCGTGCTTTTGGTACCCCTGTCCACGCCATGTTCTCGGCTCCTTGGGGTTATGCTCTAGGAATATTTATTGGCTCATATGTTCGTTTATCTCGATACAAAAAAGTTATTCCCAGCGCTTGGGTAAATTCTATAATTTGTCATGCTTTAGTAAATTTTCTATCTAGTGCTTGGCGTTTCCCAGCACCGTTAAGCTTCCTCAGCTATGGTTTGTTTCCGTTTCTATTATGGATGTTTTGGCGATTGGAGCAATTATTACGAAAAGTACAAAGTAAACCACCGATTACTCTGATTTCTGGTTATACACCCAAACTTCGTAACTGGCAACGGGGTTTAGTGCTGTTTGCCCTAATGATAGGTGGAAATGCAATTTTAGGGCTTTTTTTGATGGCAAGAATTATCAGTCCCTTAAGTCCGTCACAGCTTTTTTACCCTGATGTTTTCTGGTTTATATTTCCCCGTTTTCTGCTAAGTCTAATTTTGGGACTGATAGCGTGGCTAACTTATCGGTATTTAAGACGTTCAGCGCGAGAGCAATATTTCTAAACTAGACATGGGAAAGTGAAAAAAAATGTAGAGACGTAGCACTGCTACGTCTACCCTAATTGTTAAATTTATATGCGATGTGAGCTACACGGGTATTAAAACTCGCTGATTTTCTCCCGCAGTGGTTGAGCTTGATTCTGACTCAGTGGAGTAGATTTCGCAGGAGTTATTGGGACTCTCGATGAGTTTAACTTTGTAAAGCTTTGCCCCCAATTCTTGAATAGGCGATCGCAACAAATTACTAATGTAAAGTGCTATATTCTCAGCAGTGGGAACTACTTCACCAAAATAAGCAATATCTTTGTTTAAAAAGGTGTGGTCAAATGGCTCAACAACGTAATCTTCTATCGCTTGATTCAAAGCAACTAAATCCACAATCATCCCGGTGCGCTGGTCAATTTCTCCTTTGACGGTAACTTCTAAATGGTAGTTGTGTCCGTGACCGTGAGGACGAGCGCATTTACCGTAAATCTCCTTGTTCTCTATGTCGCTGAGTTGAGGGTGAGCCAATCTGTGCGCGGCGCTAAAATGTGTGCTGGTAGTGAGGTAAGCTTCCATTGAGTTTCCCATATAATCTGCCCAAAGTTCAGGATGTTCAAACAACTGCACACGGACTACAGGCAAGTGGGGTGCTAGCCGCTGCCAGATAACTCGTGCGATATTTTCTGTAGTGGGCAGAGTTTGTTGAAATTCTGTCCACACATCATTGAGATAAGAAAAGTCTAGTTGGCTTGTGACTTCCCGCTTAATTACGTGTTTCACATCAGATAAATTCAGCACCATGCCATATTTATCTAATTCCCCAGCTAGAGAGACAAATAGAACATAGTTATGTCCATGTCCAGGAAATCGCGAACAAGCGCCAAATTTCTCAATATTCTCTGCTTCACTTAGTTCTGGCAACCAATAACGATGACTTGCCGAAAACTGAGCGCGGCGATTAACAATGCATTGCATGAGTATCCTGTCAGCAGAATTTAAAATTTCTTAAACTTTCACTCTTTCCAGGATAAACTAATTCGTTTGTTAGTGGTTAGTGGTTGGTTGTTGGTTGTTGCTTAGTTGTTGGTGATAAGGCAGTCCAGTGATATTCTTTACCCCCATAACAACTAACATGTCACAAGTAATATTCTTTACTCCCATAACCACTAACGACTATCCACTAACCACTAACAAATCATACATATACATCTATAGATTCTTGCGCTTCACGGTGCAATCCTATAGCGATGCGGAACATTTCGTGTCCGGTATGCAGATAATGTTCATCGTAGTTCAAAGGGAAATATTCTAACTCGTCAAGTCCATCGGCGATACGATTCAGGCTGTAGTAAAGGTGAGCCGCAGCTCTTGCTAAACTTGGGGGATTCGGTAGAGAATGAAAACTAATTTGTGCCTGCTTGAGGTCATTTCGACAGGTGTTTAAGTAATCTTGAAATTCTTCTAATAATTCATCATCAAAGGGATCGGCGGCTAGTTGATCAATTTGGTCTTCTAGAGAATCGAGAATGCCACTAACTAAGCGATTGACTGGTTGATAAACTAGGTGCAGCCATGCCTCAATTTGGTCATCAATATCGCGTCCGGTTCGCCTTGTTGCTTTGTAACGTTGTTGAGCAGATGCCGTGCGTTGTTGGCGATCGCTCTCAAATTTTTGGGACTTGTCGCCCAGTTTTTGGTCATAATTTAGGCGACTTTCTGCGTCGCCTAAAACTTCATATGCTGCATTAATGTGGATAATCTGCTCACGTTCTGCTGTTTGTTGATTAGTATCCGGATGAAATAATTTTACTAAGCGGCGATAAGCCTGCTTAATTTCCGCTTGACTTGCATTCGGACTTACTTTAAGAGTTTCGTAATAATTAGATGCCATTACTCCAATTTATTATTAGCTAATTTTAGCTGTTAATGCACCAATTTAACTCTTGGAACAACAGCGGACTCAAATACGTCTTTCCAAAACTGGCTTGAATCATCACAATTAAACATCTTGATTTATTTCGTAGTCAGGGCTTCAGCCCTCATAAATTTGTTTTTAAGGGCTGAAGTCCGTACTACAAAAGAATGCCCATCTACTTAGTAATTAGTCAAGCAACAGTCGAAAGTTTTTCCCTATTGACCATTAACCATTAACTAAATGTAGTACATGATATCTAACTGCCGCCGTGCATCTCGTTTCTCACAGAGATCCTGAAGCGTGTATTTTTGTAAAACTGCGTTTGCTGCTTGACGTGCTTCAAGCCAGATATCTTCTATAACACCACTGTCCACCGTTTTCGCCTGGACATCTTCATCACACGTCCGCACATCTAACCCTTCCAAACATCCCATAACCTCAAAAATTGTTATTTTCCAAGGTTCTCGTGATAGAATATATCCTCCTTTTGATCCGCGTTGGCTTTTGAGTATACCTCCACGTCTTAAAGTTGCCAGCAGTTGTTCCAGATAGCGATCGGGTATATTTTGTTGTGCCGCAATGGTACGAATTTGCAGTGGTTCACCGCTTTGGTAATGAGTTGCCAACTCTAATAAGGCAAGAATTGCGTATTCTGATTTACACGATATTTCCACAGGCTGTAATAAGTTAAGAGTTAGGAATTAGGAGTTAGGAGTTTAAGAGGAGGCAAGGGGTTTAGGCTAAGTGGACTCGCTGAACCAAGAATCATCGAGCGTCATGTTCGAGGAGTGTCAAAAGTTAACAATTCAAAACTCCCAACTTTTTCTAGTATAGTCCGGTTCTCCACTAGGGTTTGATACTTTGTAGTCAGCGCTACCCTACGGGAAAGCTCCGCTAACAGCACTCTTCGCGCCGACTACGAATAAAAAACCCCGCTTGACGGCGGGGGAGCAATAGGGTTTTAAATTGTAGTCAGATTGTCAATGTTCTAGAAGGTGAATGTTGTTCTGAGCGTACCGATAAACGCATCACTGTTATCGCTATTTTGACCAGGAGAGGTCAACCAAATCACACCAGGGGTGATGGAAACGTTATCAGACACGCGATACTTGTAGAAACCTTCAACTTGATAAGGAATATCTCTTGAATTACGACCGGTACGACCCAAAGCGTAAGGTTGTGCGCCACCGAAGATACCTAAAACGTTACCCTTCTTACCAAAGTCAGGTAGGGCTATGCCGGCTCCGTAGCTCCAAGCTTCAAAATTATCATTACTACCGAAGCCGTTAACATCAGAGTAAGAGACAAAGCCGCTGATAGACAGTTTGTCACTTGGTCTAACGGCTGCTGACAGACCGTAGGAGTTACTGGAGGATGCGCTTTGAATACCTGTTGCAGAGTTAACACCTAAATTGTTGGCTTGTTGAGTACCCACTAAACCAACATTTTGTCCTTGGAATCCACCTGCATC
This sequence comes from Tolypothrix brevis GSE-NOS-MK-07-07A, assembly GCA_019358985.1. Taxonomy (GTDB): domain Bacteria; phylum Cyanobacteriota; class Cyanobacteriia; order Cyanobacteriales; family Nostocaceae; genus Hassallia; species Hassallia brevis. The sequence continues at coordinate 34,475 of JAHHIJ010000043.1, forward strand.
AAATAAAGCACTGCCAGCACCGTGGTAGCCGTGGACATAGGTTGCAGCTAATGCCACACGCTCACCCAAGTTAAAGTTCACTTGTCCTAAAGCAGCATAATTACCATTGAATATACCTTGACCTATGCCAGGATTATTCGGTTCCGATCCCAAGTAACCTAAAGTTAATCCGCTTGGTTTCAACAGACCACCGCTTTTGCCAAAGTTGAAGTTAAGCGCTGCACCTGCACCACCACCAATCCGGAAGATGGGGTTTTCCGAAGCAAATGTAGTTAGAGCGCCGTTACCGCCGTCATAGTCCTCAAAGTAAGGGTTGACAGTGGCTGCATAGTCGCTATGAACACCTCCGGTTGCTGAAACGTAAAGTCTAGCAGGTCCAATGGGGACGTAATACGCCAACCAGTCTAGAACCACACCGTTATCATTTTGTTCTCTACCGGTTACGTTAAAGGTTTGAAGACCTTCAGCACTACGCTCCGAGGGGTCTAAAACTCCGTTTCTATTCGTGTCTATACCACCAGTACCTAGATTAAATTGTCCGGCATTACCAGTAGCTAGACGGGTGTGCAGGACGTCTTTCCCTGTGAAGCTGGTTTGCAAGTCCAAACGTATTCTTTCTTGGAAGACGGTGTTATTTCTGTCACCAGCTCGATCGCCAAAAACATCAGAAAGGGCGAAAATAGCTTCACCTACCAACTTGGTGGTAGTAGAGAATTGATTTGCCTCTAGTTCAGCAGACCGAGCTTCCAACGCATCTACACGTCCGCGTAGGGTTGCCAGTTCTGCGGAAAATTCTTCTTGCAAACGCTGTAAGGTCGCCAAATCTTCTTTTGTTACCAAGTCAGCGGTGGCTGTGGCAATCAATTCGTTAACGCGATCCAAACAAGCATTTAAACCAGCGGCAAATTCATAACGGGTTAATGCACGGTTCCCGCGATAGGTTCCATTTGGATAACCTGCGATACAACCGTAACGCTCAACTAAGGACTGCAACGCTTGGAATGCCCAATCTGTGGGTTGTACGTCAGAAAACTGCGAAACCGATGTTACTTGAGCCTGAGAACTACCGTTTTTGCCTTCGTTGCCGTACTTGTTAACTTGATCTAAAGTGTTAACTTGAGTTTGTTCTACTTGAGCTAATACTTGTGGCTTTTTACCAACTGTAGTGGCGGTAGATGTTGAAATTACTGTGCTGTTTTGTACTTGAGCTACTTCTTGTTTTTGGGCAACTTCTGTAGCGGCAGTTGGGAATACTATACCTTTAGAAGTATTTTTGGAAGCTTCTAGTTTATCTACTGTTGGTAGAATTTCTAGTTTGTCAGCTTGTAATGTTACTTCTGATTTTTCAGTTTGTAATGTTTCTGTCTGAATTGCCTTCTGGGTGGTTGTAGTTGGAGCTGCTATCGCTGTTGCGGAAACTAACAACGTTGCTCCTAAAACTGCTGGACTAACCACCAAGGATTTCCACAATAAATTAGACATCTTTCCTCTTTTCCTCACACCTTGTATAGATAACCTTGTCTGTTGCACCTATTCCGGAAAATGCGACATCTTTTTTAAACCTTGTATATGAGGCTTAATTGTCACCACTACAATTCTAGTTTTTGCAAAGTTAATAACTATAATTTTGTATAAAAATTTATGTGATTAACTTAATCCAAAAACTTACCCTTATACTTTAGCTATTATAAAACATCTAACTCATCTGACAAGGTAGATGCGATCGCCTCATAAACTGTCACACATCCCAGGCGATAAGAAATTTATTGTTGATGAAAAAACTTAAAAAACACCCTTAAATAACTATCCGCCCGGAATTAGATCAGATAATCTAATTCCGGGCGGTCTAGCGGGTCTTCAGATTGCAACCAGACTGTCGGAAGGAACTCCGAGCGAGCCTTGCTACTTGAGCTAACTTAGTCTCTCAACAGAGCTAAGGCTAACTTTTAGAGAACAGCCCCGACACACAGCCGGCTAACTGCAATCTGATGACCCATGCGTATACTACTTTCTATCATGGGCATCACCTCCTTGTTGCCTAAGTGGTCTTATTTTCAAAAAGGCAGAGCATTTTGCTCTGGGTTTTTACACCTTCAATTAATATAACACATTAGACATAGGCGTGAAAAAGAATGTAGAGACGTAGCAGTGAAAAAAAATCTAGAGACGTAGCAGTGAAAAAAATCTAGAGACGTAGCAGTGCTACGTCTCTACAAGGGTTCTGGATCAGGCATATCTAAATTCGGTCGATTTATGATAAATAAAAAACCCCCACTAAAAAAGGCGGGGGATAAATGATGAATGCGAAATGCAGATTAATTAATGCATCACAAAGATCCTTACAGAGCGTTACCGCGAGGTAGTACCTCTTCAGGGAATACAAATTGTTCGTGAGGCTGATCTTGAGGAGCCATCCAAGCGCGGATACCCTCGTTCAGCAAAATGTTTTTGGTATAGAATGTTTCAAACTCTGGGTCTTCTGCCGCACGCAATTCTTGCGATACGAAGTCATAAGCCCGCAAGTTCAGCGCCAAACCGACAATTCCAATTGCTGCCATCCACAAGCCTGTGACTGGGACAAACAACATGAAGAAGTGCAGCCAACGCTTGTTGGAGAAAGCAATGCCGAATATCTGTGACCAGAAACGGTTTGCTGTCACCATTGAGTAGGTTTCTTCTGATTGAGTTGGGTTGAAAGCACGGAAGGTATTTGCACCTTCGCCATCTTCAAACAGAGTATTTTCCACTGTTGCACCGTGAATCGCGCAAAGTAATGCACCACCCAATACACCAGCTACACCCATCATGTGGAAGGGGTTTAAGGTGAAGTTGTGGAAACCTTGGATAAACAAGATGAAGCGGAAAATTGCTGCTACGCCGAAGCTAGGAGCAAAGAACCAGCTTGATTGTCCCAAGGGGTACATTAAAAATACGCTGACGAATACAGCGATGGGGGCAGAAAATGCGATCGCATTATAAGGACGAATCCCTACTAAACGAGCGATTTCAAATTGTCGCAACATGAAGCCAATTAAAGCGAAGGCTCCGTGTAAAGCTACAAATGCCCACAATCCACCCAATTGAAACCAACGGGTGAAGTCGCCTTGTGCTTCTGGTCCCCACAGCAACATCAAAGAGTGTCCCAAGCTATTTGCTGGGGTGGATACTGCTACTGTCAAGAAGTTACAGCCTTCCAGGTATGATGAGGCTAATCCGTGGGTGTACCAAGAAGTGACGAATGTTGTACCGGTTAGCCAACCGCCTAATGCTAGGAAGGCGGTTGGGAATAATAATATCCCTGACCAACCTACGAATACAAAGCGATCGCGCTTCAACCAGTCGTCTAGTACGTCAAACCACCCTCTACTGGGGGCGCGTCCTACTGCGATGGTCATTTCAGGAAATCTCCAAAAGTTTATAAGTTCAGGTTTTGTCAGCCTATAGATTGCGATTTTACTGCTATCTATAAGACAGAACACAAACTGGGTTATTAATCCAGTTTACAATTTTTTACTGTGTCTCATTATTCTATAACTATTCTTTCTCATTTTTGTACACAATTTTTAACTTAATTTAATATTTATATTTATTTAAGATTTATAAGGGGTAATAAGCACGCTCGCAATGGGCATTGCCCACACGTTAAAATGATTGCTACAGTTAAATTTCATTAACCGATTCATGTTCACAATCGACTTGACCTTAAGAAATACGCCTTTCCCCGCATCAGTACAACGTAAAACATCTGAGGATGCTGAAGCTGTTTACCAATTGATTTTGGCAGCGATGCGCTCTGGCAACCCTGATATTGTGGAACTAGTATGTGAGGGCAAGACAGAGAAAAAAATTGCCGTCCGTGCTAGTGAAATTTCTGGGGTACAAATATCTCAGAAAGATGGTGTAGCTGCTGGTGGTTCTAGACCACCTGGTTTCTTTGCCCTAGCGTCTGAGTAAGCCATCGGCGATAAAAAAATGGCTGAATTGGGCATTGAGGTAAAGGATTTAAACTTCAGTTGGACTAATGGAGAGAAAGTTATCAAATCTTGCTCTCTAGAAGTACCTCAAGGTGAATTTTGGATGCTTTTGGGTACTAATGGCAGTGGCAAATCAACTTTGCTCAGATTACTTGCGGGATTATTAGCACCTCAGTCTGGAGAAATTCGGATTTTGCATCCGGTTGGCTTTGTCTTCCAAAATCCGGATCATCAATTGGTAATGCCAACTGTTGGTGCAGATGTGGCTTTTGGATTGGTGGAAGAAAAATTGCCGCCAAAAGTAGTCATAGCAAGGGTTGAGGAAGCGCTGGGGGCAGTGAATTTGCTTTCACTGCAACGACGTCCTATCTATGCTTTGAGTGGTGGACAGAAGCAGCGAGTGGCAATTGCTGGTGCGATCGCTCGTCGCTGTGAGGTTTTACTATTAGATGAACCTACTGCTTTACTCGATCCAGATAGTCAACTGGACTTAGTAGCTCAAGTACAGCGCTTAGTCAAAAGTCGCAATATGACGGCTCTTTGGGTAACGCATCGCCTAGACGAGTTAAATTACTGTGATGGCGCTTTTTTGCTAGAAAAAGGCTCTCTCGTGGATAAAGGTGAAGCTTTACGCTTGAAACAACGTTTGATGGAGGTACACAACGAAGCCTCTTAATATCTAGTTGTCCAGCTTTCTTTTATCTCAAGCTAATAATTAATTAGCTTGATCAGCAGAAGCCTCACACCCCTAAAAGTGGGTGTGAGGACACCAGTCGCCTGCGACGGGAAACCCGTCTACAGCGCTGGCTCATGAATGCGCGGGAGTGGAGAGATATAGTAATTAATATATTTTGGCGTAGCCGAAACAGTTAATTGCTATGTCGAACCATGACCCATATTGATTATATTTTATAATTTTAATACCACGATTAATGGTATTATAAAGAAGTACGAACAAAGCCGAAAATGCTGGTCGTACACTAAACCTTCTCCCAAAGGGAGACGAATTTCGTTTATACAATCTACAATATGGGGTTCCATTCAAGAATAGACATTTTTGTGTCGTCTCCGTGAATGGGTAAAAATAAGAGCGGTACTAAGGTAGAACATACTTTTTGGTACTTGTTCAAAGTCTGCGGAGGGGCATCTCGTGGACTCAAAACAAAGCTCAGTTAATGTGCGACGGGATACCGGGAGTCGCTGAGAAGCCCACACCTACAGCTTACTGAGGTGTGGGAGTATGTCACTAATTACAAACAACTGCAACGCGCCTCTAAAAAGGCGCGTTTTCAGTTTATACAGCAACTTTACACAATTGATCTACATTTTTTGTTTTCTGTAACATAGAGTTACAAGCAGTGCTTCAACTACTATAAAAGTTATGAATGAATTTTGTTAACTCTAGATAATTGTGATTAAAAACCATGCCCCCCTCCTCACTTTCAGCCGTTTTATTAGTGGACGGCTACAATATAATTGGCACTTGGCATTGCCTGAAAAAAACCCGTGACCATGTTGGGTTAGAGGCAGCACGCGGCGAATTGATTGAAACTTTAATCAGTTACACTGCTTTTGAGGGTTATGAGACTCAAGTCGTCTTTGATGCCCAATATCAAAATTCCTCTAGCAATAAAGAAGTTATTACAGAGCTTTTATCAGTTCATTACACTGATTTTGGACAGACTGCTGACACGTACATCGAAAAAACTTGTGCGTCTTTGCGCTCTTCATTATCTCGCGTAATTGTTGCCACATCAGACCGGGCACAACAGCTGATGATACTAGGTTATGGTGCTGAATGGTTGTCCGCTCAAAAACTATGTTGGGAAGTGGAAGCCACTGTGTGTCGATCTCGGCAAAAGTATCAAACAAGGAAACAATCTAAAACTAGATTTCTCGCAAATTCTATTGATCCCAAAGCGCGGCAGCGTCTGGCGCAATTGCGAATGGGAGTAAATTAAATATTAGCATTAATTTCTTATCGCCAAGTTACAAGGAGGGCTGGGAAGTTTGAAAGCCCCTAAGTAAGCTTTGCGTAGCAATGCCTTGCGTGCAATAGATGCGGGGATGAAAAACGACTCAAGTGGTTTCAACCACAGTCAATATTTCTTGGTTTCCTAGTCTAGAAATGTATTTTCTAACTACATCGGACATCGAAACACCCTGCTTTTTTGATTCCAGCTTCAACTGCTCGTATTCGTAATTAGAAACTCTCACTTTTAATGTTTTATCTCTTGGCATAGGGCTACCTTTGGGGCTACAGTATAAATATACCACAGGTAGAGTAACCGCTAGCACAAATGGATAACCAACCCCAAAACGACTGGCTAGGAAAAAATAATGGTAAGTGGGTAGTGAGTAAACCACTTTAAACATAACCAGGATACCGACGCGTATCTAAATCCAGCAAACCAATATATTTTCAACACTTAATTAAACGTACCGTGGGGCACACGGGAACGAAAGAATTTACTCTTTAGCGCTTAGGGAGATGAAGCCCGCTGGGATTATCTAAATTGAACTTGATGCTTGGTTCTATTGAACGGGTTTTAGGTTTAAGTATTGCCGCAAGGATAGGTGGTTTTAAGGCACGTCGATGAACTAAGAATCCCCGTCCATTTATGGCGGGGAGTGTCAACTCTGTCATTGGGTTTGGATGGAAAGGATTATGGACTCGAAGTATCTTGCGAAAAGTTTTTTGAAAAAAATTTCGCAAGATACTTGCCAAATCCTATCTTTACCCTTAAGATAAAAAAATGTGATCCTCAGTAGCTCAGTGGTAGAGCGATCGACTGTTAATCGATTGGTCGCTGGTTCGAATCCGGCCTGGGGAGTTAAGTAAAGGGTGAAAGGTGAAGAATGAAGGATGAAAAAAATAATTTCAAACTTCAATCCTCAACCTTTCAGCAGTTATGGTTGCTTGATTCATCGGTAACGTTTCTCAATCATGGTTCCTTTGGTGCTTGTCCTAAGGCTGTGCTAGAAGCGCAACAACGACTGCGCGAGCAGTTAGAACATGAACCTCTGCGCTTTTTTGGCAGGGAGTGGGAAGGGTTGCTGGATGACGCCAGGAGGAAATTGGCAGTGTTTGTTGGTGCAGATGCCGAAGATTTGGTATTTGTTCCAAATGCGACGACTGGCGTTAATTGTGTGTTGCGATCGCTTGTCTTTCATCCAGAGGATGAAATTATCACAACGAACCATGAATATAACGCTTGCCGTAATGCTTTAGATTTTATCGCTAGTCGCACTGGGGCGCGGGTGGTGGTGGCAAAAATTCCTTTTCCTTTAGAATCGTCAGAACAAATTTTATCAGCGGTAATTGAGCAGGTTTCGCCAAAAACGCGATTAGCACTTTTGGATCACGTTAGCAGCCAAACTGGGTTAATTTTTCCCATTCAGCAGTTGGTGAAACAGTTGCAACAGCGCGGTGTAGATACCCTTGTAGATGGTGCCCACGCGCCGGGAATGCTTCCTTTAAACTTATCAGAAATTGGAGCGACTTATTACACCGGGAATTGTCATAAATGGCTGTGTGCGCCGAAAGGTGCAGCGTTTTTGTATGTACGACGCGATAAACAGTTAGAAATTCGTCCGTTGACAATTAGCCACGGTGCAAACTCACCACGAACTGATAAATCACGCTTTCAGTTAGAGTTTGATTGGATGGGTACAGACGATCCTACAGCTTATATGTGCGTACCGGAAGCGATCGCTTTTATGGGTTCTCTGTTACCTGGTGGGTGGAATGAATTAAGACAGCGAAATCATCAGCTAGCATTGCAGGCAAGACAGCTACTTTGTGAAGCGTTGAACGTGTCGATGCCGTGTCCAGATGAGATGATTGGTTCTATGGCGGTAGTTCCGATGCCAGAAATGTTGGAAAGTCGCAATTTTATGGCTTTGCGCGATGAGTTATTTGATAGATTTGGGATTCAAGTGCAAGTGGTTCCCTGGCAGGAAAAACCGAAGTTACTGGTAAGGGTTTCGGCGCAAATTTACAATACACCAGAACAGTACGAGTATTTGGGAAAAGCGTTGAGAACGTTACTTACAGAAAGTGCCGATTAGCTACTTAATGTCACTAAATGTATCCACGGTAACGAAGCTTGCACCGAATTAAACAGTCGCTTGTCTGCCGTCCAAAATTCGCATTCTAATCTTTGAGCTAGCGCTAGATAGTGAGCATCATAGGTTGCTGACAGTTTCAAACTTCTCGCTAAAGTAAAGGCTTGTTGGTGTAATTCTGCATCACCGTAAACCCTGATACTTAGATTCATTGCTTCTGCTAAAACTTGATCCGCTTCTTCTGGTGCTATTTGCCCTGCAACAGCAGAACGATGCAAAGCATTGCTAAGTTCATAGTAAATCAAGGTCGGTGCAACAATTGTGCAGTTTAACTCTAACCACTGATTCCACAATTCTCTTATCCGCAACGCCGAAGTACCTCTTGATAACAAAAGTACTACTAAGTTGGCATCAACACAAACTACACCTGATGTCATTTTGCCTCAGATTTTGGAAAGCAACTACGCATAAGCTCATCATATTGCTCGTTACGTTCTTCTCTTGTTTGTTGGATATAGTCTTCTAGTGGTGGGTCAAATGGTTTTCCTGCACGACGAGCGTTGATTTTATCTCCCAATTCAATCAGTCTTTGGAAAGCTGCTTGTCCGTCGGATTTTTTCAGTTTTTCATCTAAAAGCGCTTTTTCCTCTTTGGAGAGGGACTGGATAATTTGTGCTAGACCGTCTACAAGTTTCGTGTTCATAGGGTTTACACAGGAAAGTAATTATATTCATAATCTTATATTAAAGGCTTGATAGCGGTTTTAAATAAAATACAACTTGTAAGGATACAAAATTGTGGTGTCAATTCATTCTTATGAACCAGAGGATTTAAATAATACCGTTCATTACAAGAAAATATGCCAGATCGTGCATTTTACGAACGGCATAATTTTCAAGTGGGCAAAGTGTCTATAAATAAAATCAACAATCAACCCAATGTCGAATATTACTGAATGCCTTAGTACGAGCAATTTACTTGTGAAATATCACACTTACTAAGGGCAAAAACGCCAACAAAAAGCCATTCCAATTTTGGAAGTTAAGTTCTGGAGTCGGTTCTGGTTGTGCTAGCAAAGCTTCTATTCTCTGTTCTAAGCGATCGCTACCTAATGCAGCACAAAAAATTTCGGAGGAGACAGAAGTTGTACTCACTACCAACAACAGCGATTCTGCTAACAATAACGGATCTACTCGCGATGCAGCGTAAGCATCCGCACGTAATTCGCGCAAAATTAACAGTTCTTCCCACAATGCATCTGTATTTGGCAACCAAGCGGTGCAGGAACGCACCCAACCCAACCAAAAAAACCAAAATGTATCCCTATAATGGTAGTGTCCTTTCTCGTGTGCGAAAACGGTTTCTAAATGCTTTGGTGAAAGATTTTCCAGTAGTCCTTGACTAATTACTAATTCCGAGTGCCAAAAACCGATTTGACCGGCGAATAGTGCTTCGGTGCTTAGTAACCGGACTTGTTTACCCTCAACATTAACTAAAGGACAGTTGCGGACAGATTTCACAGATTGCCAACCACCGAAGGCAAGTTTGATGCACAGAATATCAACAATTGCCAGACAAATTAACGTTAAGACATAACTAAACCAGCCGGTGTACATCCCGCTCATTTTGCCTTGGGGTCCCATCCACAAAATGGCGATCGCAGTCATAAAAATTAACAATGGCGGGAAGAGAAATAAAGATAGCGATCGCCTCCAGCGCACACTCCAACTACCTTGAAAGTCAGTAAGAAAGGATCTTAAGCACCAAGCGACTGTTAAAGCAGTCAAAATCATGATCAAATGCATTATTGTTGCTCCCTGGCTTGACGTGCAGCTTGAATGCGTTTGGCGATCGCTTGTATTTGTTCGCTCGCAGCTTCATCTAAACTATCTGCAAAAGCAGCAATTACGTCGGGATTACCCACCGCGAGAAATCGCTGTAACTGCTCGTGTGCTTTAATTACCTCAGCTTGCTGTTTGGTAATCAACGGACGCCAATAAAATGCTCGTCCTTTTTTGTCGCAGGTTAGCCAACCTTTATCGGTAAGGCGACGCAATACGGTTGTGACAGAAGTATAAGCTAATTCGCGATTGGGGTCAGTAAGAATGCGATCGTGTACATCTTTAACTGTAACTGAACTCAGTTCCCAGATGATATGCAAAATTTCTGCTTCTAGTGGACCTAAAGACAGTTGTTTGGGGCGATATTCAGGTAAAGGTGCCATATTGATTTTCGATTAGGGATGGTGAGCGGCAAAGCATGAAGTGCAGAAGTATTCCTGGGATTGTTAGAAAGTTTGTCCTTATTTTCACTCTAGCCAATGTCGGTGCATTTTACGCAAAGAAAAACGTCATCCGGTATTGGCTCGTTAGTTGCTAAGGTTTCGTAGAACTGTATTGGATAGGGACTGTACCAATCATGCAAAGTTCTACATCCGCAGTACAGACAAAGGTGATAACCTTTTGCTGGTTTTGTCATAAAATAACCTTTACTAATTCCCTAAATAGTAACTTTGCAGCTTTGGCTGATATACGCGATCGCACTAACCGAACTGGACGACCCGCAGCTTTTTCAGCATCCAACTGAGCGCCGAGCGCTGCACCAATCTCATTATCAAGACGGCAGCGCTTTACCTCGATGCGGGTAAAAACCCACTGCCAGAAAGCGATACGGCACAAATCAGAACCACCAACAATCTTGATTTTACTTTTATCTCCTGACGCTTCTAACGACGGTGCCAGCCCTAATGACTTTTGGAACCGACGCAGTGAAAGGTAGCGCTTAGTTGGCTTTCCAGACTTTCGACCCTTACGAATTCTCACCTCTGGCTTACCGTCAGCACCAAAGTAAGCTTCAATAGGGTAAATTTGGCTGAGGATAATTCCCTCTAACCGCACACCAAAACCAAAAGTTTTGAAAACCTCGCGGTATGCAGTAAATTTAGAGTCACTTAAAAGTTGCTGCAATTCTACCTCGATGCTGTGTTCTTCCTTTTGCAAATCGCATAATCTGCTGGCGTGATGCCGAACTGTCGAGGTAATGCCCAATCCAATAGAGCGATCGCGCAGCGCATCATATTTATTACTTTTGCGTTCCCCACAAAGCCACCCCCACAATAAAGGCACATCCCCCTCAATCCCCCGCCGGGATTTTACATGTGCGACTTCGGGAAACTGCCACGCCAAATCCTGACGCAAGCGATTGATAATTGGTGACTGCACCCGATTAAGGTGAGCTAGCCGTAATACCAATTCCCTAATGCGCGTGGTGGTGAAGTCCCTAATTTGGACAAAGCGCCTGGGGGTATCAAAGTAATCAAAGTAGTAACAAGCCAAGGCTAGGGCGTCGGCGTCATCATCTTTATCGGGTAAATTTAAATGGTGTTCCCGGTAGCTCCTAAGTTCTTTATGTCCGACTAAACGCACCTCAACCCCGCCACGGGCAAGGTGCGTACCCCAAAGACGCGAGTAATTTACCCCCGTTGGCTCCATAATTGCAATGTCCGGTTTTAGCGCCAACAGTGCTTTTATTCCTGCGCTATTGGCGCTAAACAATTTAAACGGACATTCATAATAAAATTGACGTGGGTCACTTGGCTTACTTTCGAGTAAACATGCAGAAACTGAGGACTTGCTAACATCAAGTCCCAAAATTCTTTTATTCTGTTGCATTGGCTGTGGTTGTTTGTGGAACCAGAAAACCTCGTACAAGAGCCTGCGAATCACCCAAAGGCGCGTAGCCTATCTCACTCTCAAGGCTGTGTCAAAGCGCTAACTTTGACACTACGAGGGGAAACTGCTTTATAGTGCAGTAACCGAGCTTAGGAAAATAAAAAAGCGATAACGCTTGATTCAGATTAAAAGCCCTAAGTTGCTGCACACGTTTTACAGGCGAATGATTTGGACTCGATCCGCGACTCCCCAATGTTGGGGAGTTTCGTCGGTGAGTTAGTCCGGCTCGTCAGGCGGGTTAGAAAGGAATCCCGTTTGCATCCTCAGTAGTACTTTCAGTTTTGGAGTTGACGGACTCGGATAAAAGTTTGAGGATGCAAGTAGCTAAAAAAGCGCGATCGTAGTGAGGCAATCCGGAGGCAGTCAATGCAGCAAGTAATATTTGCACTTCTGGCTTGACGCCTTCACCACAATTGATTTCAGGCAAGACGGACAGCAAGCAACGGGCATAAGCCCTAACTTCTTTATGGCTGTGTTTCCCGCCATCATGGTTGTCTGCGATCCGAGATAGGATTTTTTCAAAGCCTTCTGTGTTCCCGTTAAAACCAAAATACATTGCTGCCTCGCTTGCGATCGCGTCAAAAGTTTACCCAAAATCCCGTCGCAGTTTTTCCAAGACGGTTTTACCTTCCGAGTAACGTTTACCGGTAAAACCAAGAATTTCGGTCACGATCGCACTATCAGATTTTTCGGCTCCAAATCGCTGAATCATCCGCCAAAGTAGCTCATCACTGCTCGAACAATTTACCCCCAAATCGGCTCTAGGAGCGGTTTTGAGGGCATTTTCATCCCCTTTTTTGTCTTGGATCACGTTGTTACTGTTTGGTGGTAGTATGGTTGAACTATAGCGAGATGATGCTGATTTCATTTCCCTGTAATTTGGAAGTTTACAAGGACTATCGTCAAGCAAACAATGGGAACGGTCTTGCTTTAACCAGTCAACAAGAGCGTTATTTTTCAAGCTTTTGGCATGTGCTTGAGCTTTTTTACCAAGTCTGATTCGGTAAAAAGCATCCGCTAAATCGCTTTTACCCTCAAGTCCCCAAGCTGCAACGCGATCGTACTGGGATAGTAAGACCGTAAACCGCCGCGCTTTGCGACCCCTCCTGGCGTGACGCTCTAGCCATTCACCCGACGAAGGGACTTTAGAAACTAGCTCTGGGTATTCCTCCACAATAATTACCCGTTCTGTACCCTCCAACGCCCCATCACCGCGTTCGTTGCGGGTCTTCATTTGGTTGGATAAATCCTCTAAATCTTCCAACATCCCCCGCTCGATCGCCATCCAATTTTCACCTTTACCAATCACCTCAAGTCCTAACCAGTCCGTCGGTGTCCCTTCACATTCGTATACTTTGACATGTCCACCAACTGTATAAGCTAAGTATTGGGCAATGGTTGATTTACCAGTCCCCATCTCCCCTATAACCATTACTTGCTTGCCTTCAGTGGCGGCAACGATATCTGCAATGATGTCAAACTCTTCTGTAACAGTCGTTGCAGACACATCGATGATATTTTGAACCGCTGCGCCCATGTAGGGCAGTTGGTCGTAAACTTTCAGCAATTGCAGTGTGGTTTGACGTGTCATTTCTGCTACATTGATTGTCACCTTACAGACGACTGTTATGGTGTGAAGTCCAAACAGCCAACCCGATAAAAGGACTCTCCCGGTTCCCCAAAGTACATATCTTGCTATAGATGAGGGGGAGGGTAGTTGCATCGGAACCCAGTAATTATCTGCCAATTTCGTCACTCTCCTGAGTCTTCTCAATTGTTACGGAACCGTGAGCATCTTGAAAATTGCAGACAGTAGAAGAGCTATTTTCTAGCAAGTTAACTTGATCGGGAAAATAATATTCCGCTTCTCTAAAGCTAAAGTTGATACTGCGGTCTTCACCGTCATCAATAAATTGAATTTGATACCTGTTATCTGCCATAAAGCACCCCTTCTTTAAATGCTCGAAAGTCGTTGTTACACTGATTAAGTGCCGTCTGTAACTCAGCATTCTGAATGTGCAGCCAGATGGCGACGCCGAGCGCCGCCACTCCTAAGAATATTAGGGTGGGGTCGCTCTCTTTCATTCGGCTTTGCCCCCTGATTGGAGATAGGGCAAGACTTGTTTGATAACTGCCTGGTCTTCAGGTGTGCGTCCCAAGTCGGGTTTTGACGCTTCGTCGCTGGCAATTATCACAGATGCTTTTTCGGTTAAGTCTTCCGGAACACCGCGCTCTTCACAAGCTTTTCGACATGATGAGTACAGGTTTTGGTTAAAAGGTTTACTCATCACTACCTCCTTTACACTTAGCTGCATCCAGGATAATTGTCCGTTGCTCTTCTGTAAGGTTGGCGTTGCCGTTGCACGGCACGGCTTCTAACTCTAAATGAGTCCCCAAGCGGTAAAGAGCATCGTTTTCAGCCTCTTTGGTAGATGCTGACTCGTAAAATCTGATTTGTCTTTCGACGTACTTATCTGACATGATTGGGTTATTCCTATGTTTTGGAGTAGAAACTTAACTTCCCCGTTACGGTTGCTGAGTTTCTGGTTTTTACACTTCGCGCGATCGCACTGACGGCTAATCTAGGCGATCGCTTTTTCATGGAGACTGGCTTCAAAACGTTGGTGCATAGTGGTTTGAGAGTGAAACTCGATAGCATCTACCACCACCAACCATCAAAACCTCGCGGTCTGATAATCGAACGGCTTTCGAGCGGCTGACTTTCATCAGAGGAAAGGACCCATCTGGGGAAAGACTGAAGATTTCGTAGTTTTTTAAAAAGCTCCATTCGACTGGGGTCTTATCTGACAGTCCGCCATAAGTGACTGTTTGCATGTCAGAGGCACTTGATGCACCGG
>JAHHIJ010000045.1 GCA_019358985.1 Tolypothrix brevis GSE-NOS-MK-07-07A
TAAAATCCGTACAAAACTGGCAAGAACGGCTAAGAGAAGCTGTTGATAATCTGATTGAAAGTATAGGAGAATAGTTGTCAACAATAGTCTAGACTTGTCTATGTTATTGATGGCTTAGGACTAACTCTTGTTTTTACTTTGCGTTTCATAGTCTCGACTGATCGGGGATGCCAGCTTTCTTTCGAGATCGAATAAAAAGCCGTGGATATATTCTTCTGTCCATTCAGCACCGTAAAAACGGGTGAACATTCCTCGTGCTGGGTCTTTTTCAGCCCGGTAGTGGAGATAGCGCAGTTGAGCTTGCTCAATATCCGCTTTTTGCCGGGAGTCCGTTATCGGTTCTGCCTGGTCAACAAAATCCAGGTATGCCTGAAGATATTCCTTGAAGGCAGCAAAAACATGGGTTTCCACAACCTCAGTTTGCTGTGGTCGCGTCCAGAGAAACGCGGGGGAGAAAAAGGGTCGGGCTTCTTCGGGAAAGTCACCTCCCCAGGGCAGATGCTGCTGATATGCCTCAAAAATTGGCAAGATGGGCTGGGTATACTTCGCCTGATAGACTGGATCATCCCGAAATAGGGGTTGCATATCCAGGGCAATCAAGTGTCCTCCCGGCAAAGTGACTAAATCTGCTCCAAAGAAAGGCAGGTCGTAGTTCAGGTGTGGGAAAATCACAAAATTTAACACCTGAAGTGAGTTACCCCCCTGGACATGAGCGGCTCGAATTTGTCGTAGCTTGGGAGCTTGATAGCCATAGCTGGTTGTTAAAACTTCGTCCTGATGTTTGCCTTTGCCCACCGTTGCTTGCTTCGACTCAAACCCTGCGGGAATCGGATAAGGTTGCAAATTCAAGCGTTTCTGCAAACAGGCGATCGCGTAATCTAAAAATGGCTGATAGAGAGTCATGGTAAATTCAAATCACTTTTTGGCTACTCTAGTCGCTAACGGCACAGCGTCCTCAAACAAAAATTCATGCAAAAACCGCTCTGACCATTCATGTCCAAAATAGCTACTGAATAAACCAGACGCTGGGTCACGGTCGGCACTGTATTGATCGTAATCCTTTTGGGCTTTGACAATCCGTTGAATGTCTGACGGATCACTCAGGGGTTTGGCTTCCTTGAGCATCTGCCAGTACAGATTCAAATAATCTTTGAATGCCTCAAACACCTGGGTTTTCACAGTTTCTGCATCGGTTTTCGCGAACAACAGATATTTTGAGAAGTACTGATTAGCGTCGTAAAATTTCATTTCCAGGTCTTGCACTAGGTCTGGATACTTCTTATGCAATGCCTGTAAAGGGTGGATGTACTTATTCAGGTAAGCTTCATCCTGAAATAAAGGCTGGAAATCCATGACAATCAGGTTTTTGACCTGACCGAAAGACAGAAAGTCAATGCCGAGTAAGGGCAACTCGTAGTAGTGACTGGGATAAATCACACTATTAAGAATCTGGGCACTTGCGCCTGCATCAATGTAAGTATAGCGAATTTTCCGATACTCAGGACATTGATAGCACCAACTCTGAATTGTGGCAGGATTTCTACCGCGATCGCTCACCTGATACTCTAGTCCTGGTGGAATTGGGCGACTTTGCAATGTAAACCGTTGAAACAGCGATTGTTCCAGATACTCAAGGAAGCACTTATACATAAAAATTTATAGACTCATCTGCCTTAATTTCTGAGAGTACGGGATTCCTCCACCCGCCGTCTCAAATATGTTAAACAAAGTAACGATCCTTAACGTGATTAATGGATTTGAGATTTTAGTTTGCGATCGCCCTGTGGTCGATTACCCTTCTTGTTCCAGCCAAGCTGCGAGTGAAGCTAGCGATGAAAAATCCAGCAGAGCCAATGCTAACGCTTCCAGTCGTTCCAAACTCAAGGCAGAAATGCGATCGCGCATCTGTGGGGATAATTGTCCCACCTGTTGCTCTAAGAGGAGAAGGACGAGCGATCGCCCTTGTTCTTGACGCCCTAGCCGTTCTCCTTCTTGCCGTCCTAGCCGTTCTCCTTCTTGACGTCCTTCTTCTAAAATTTCTTGGTAAATTACCGACTCGCGCATCATACCCTCCCGAAATATCCGACGAATCAAATCCTTCTTAAATTTTAACCGCTCGTTAAAATCTGTACAAAGCTACCCAGAGATAGCCAATACTAGACAATAACGTTTGTAATCTTAGTCCAAATTGCTAAGACTGCTGGGATAAACGGCAATCCCACTATCCCCTCAAATGCTTCGGGGATTACTTTACGAACTATATTTATACTTCCATTAGTATCGGCGTTAATTATCCTACCATTGGAAGTTTTATATAAACCGCGTTCAATTCGCTTCCCGCTAAATGCTGGCTTGTGTTCTTTTTTATCACCATATTTCGGTAACTCATCACTATCCAATGCACTAGCTTTCGACGTATAACTTTCTTCGGTAAGAGTTACTTTGATGCCTGCTAATTGTGCTTTATAGATTAACTTGTTAATTAATTTGGCGTGTGGAATCTTAGTAAACTCTTGGTTATTCTTTTTTCCAATGTTTATGTTTTGTTTCCACAAAGAATTATTACCAATTATTAGATGCCCGATATTGTTTATCTGACACCAATCAATAACTCTGCGGGTACTAGTATGCAGATAATTATCTATACGTCTGTCACGTTTACCGTTTAATATTTTAATTTGGCAGTAAGCTTTGATTGACTGTGAATAAGCTACTCGTTTATTAAAAAATTGGTTAATACTTTTCAATGGTCTACCGTTAATCAGCAACGGTCTTACACCGGACTGATTGGAGGTTATAGCCATTAAATTGTTTAAACCAAGGTCAACACCTGCAACGTATTCACCATTATTTTTAACGGCATCGTCAACGGTGTAAACTACTTCAATAACGTAGTGGTCAAGCTTTGGTACAATACGTACCTGATCGACATTTGCAGCATGAGTGGGAAATTCAATATTAGTCTGAGACAGCTTAACAATACCTTTGAGTAAAGCAGGTTTTGATATCGCATCTATCGGATAAATTACAACATTTCTACCACGCTCCTTATGTTTGTACCCAGGTATTTTTGGTTTCCCTAAATACTTGTCAGGATGCTTTGACCAATCTTTAAGTGTAGCTAACCAACATGACCAAGCTTCTGAAACTTTACGAACTATCTGTTTACTAACTTTAGTTGGCAGATAACGATAAGCTTCTAATGTTTTAGTCTGGTGGTAGATATCGATTGAGTTGTAATATTTGCGTGTCTCAAAGTAGTATTGACGTTGCACATAATTTGCAGAGTTATACAAATGTTTTGACTGTAACGCCAAGTTATCGCAATATGACCAGAACTTATGCTGACGACTAATAACGTGTTTCTCTACTAGCTGCATTGTTTCGACCTCACAACGTGGTTATGATATCTATCGAAGGACATAGTTTGACAGTTTGTTTTTCCCCATTCTCAAACTAGGTCATGAGGATGCCCTAGACAAGTTGTGTTGCACCATTTGTGCTAAAGCCGCTTCAGTTAAACAGCGGCGTTCAGAGCAATAAGTCATCAAATACACACCATTCATCATCCGCACTGTACTGACGCGCACCCGGAAATCATCCGTCATGAACCAGCAGCGCTCCTGCCCCTGGTTGCTGTCATATTCGGTATCAATGGTTAAAATGCCGTCTTTGCCGAACCAATAGCGGCTAACCACGGGAATCTTTTCCACATAGCCCTGGTTGCGTAACAATTTGCCCGATCGCCCCGTCTCATCATCCGGTACATCAATCAGCACAGCAGCTTGCTCCGGATTGGGTTCTTGGTCATCATCGTGTGCTTGCCACATAAAGCTGGCTCCTCCCTTGGCACTGACTGGATCGATGCCTTGCATCTCACAGATTGCTTTGATTCGTGGGTCATCCAGTGTAATCACACCCACATAGAGCTTTGATTCTCCAGACTCATCCGCCACCGTATCAAAGTGATGCACCGTGCGCTGGGTAAGCCAGACCCCTTCACTTTTACAGAAAAAGTCCATCATCGTCATCGGCGTGAGAAACGGCATAGGTTATCCTCAAACAAAATAAGAGTTTAAAAACGCCCAACCCTAATGATTGTAGATAGGTCGCGGTACAATACCCCTAAATAATCTCACGATTTCAACCCATGATCACCAGGGAGACTCAGAAAACACCCCAAGACGTTTTGGCTGTCCTCAAAGGGGGACTTCCTCTCAGTCAGGAAGATTTATACCAATTCAACCTCAGCGGTTTTGATC
Source organism: Tolypothrix brevis GSE-NOS-MK-07-07A (assembly GCA_019358985.1). Lineage (GTDB taxonomy): Bacteria > Cyanobacteriota > Cyanobacteriia > Cyanobacteriales > Nostocaceae > Hassallia > Hassallia brevis. The sequence goes on from JAHHIJ010000045.1 coordinate 4,263, forward strand.
TGCAAACAGCTAATTTAAATAAAGCTACTTTGATTCGAGCCGATCTCAGCAAAGCCAATCTCAGTGCAGCGGATCTCAGTGGTGCCGATTTACGGGGAGCCGATCTCAGCCAAGCCATTTTTAGGGATGCTAATTTACGGGCAGCTTGTTTGTACCGAGTCGATCTGAGTGGCGCAGATTTACGGGGAGCTATTTTGACGGACGCCAAGCTGCTAGGGGCAAGATATGATAGCCAGACCCTTTTTCCAGAAGGCTTTGCCTACAAATCCTCTGGAGCGATCGGTCCCAATGCAAATTTGAACGGTGCCCAGCTAAATACAGCCAATTTGCGAAATGCCGATTTGCAGGGTGCAAGCTTGTTAGGGGCATATTTGGGGGGTGCTGATTTGACTCTTGCTAATCTTCAAGGTGCGCGGCTAAGTCAGGCAGACTTGCGGACAGCCTGGTTGCCGGGGGCTTATTTGCGTAATGCTCGGTTGAATGGAGCTAACTTAGCAGGGACAGATTTGCGGGCAGCAGACATGACTGACGTTGAGTTCGAGCATCTTGAAAGCATTGCCGGAGCAGATTTCACCCACGTTCAGGGGTTGAGTGAAGAAATGCGATCGCGCCTCCTCAGCCAGCCCCCTCAAGAGCTAGATACACCTCATGCTTTAACCCGTCGCACCACACGCGCTAGCCTAGAAATCAAAGCAATCAGGATTTAGTTGCTGTCCAATCTTTCTTCAACAATGCCAGAAAGGTGGCAATCCCTTTAGAAAATCCTTGGGGATCGGGCAGAAAATACTGCGGAAACTCTTCATAGGGAAGCCACGGCTCCGACGAATTATGCCGCAAATACAAGACCCGTTCCTCCCCTTCCAATTTCCAGAGCATTTGACCGCCGGTTGGTATCTCAGTCATGACTTTCTCCTATTGTCCAAACAAAAATGCTAAATTAACTGATTAAATCTTCCATTGCCGCCCCCACTACACGGTGATCGTTATCCTGTCTCAATTGTGCTAGCACTTCCTTGGCTTCGGGGGCATCAAAATGTTTCAGGGCATAGGCAACCCGTACCCGGATATATTCAGCCTCCGAATTTTTTAGGGTCAGGAGTTGAGACAGAGCCGCTCCAGAGTGACGGGAACTCGCCAAGGCTCCCAGGGCATCGACGGAGGCTTCCTGCACAGCTGCATCGTCTCCTTCTAACCCCAGACCACACACCTCCAGAACTTCTTCCGGGCACTCCAGTTCTACCAGAGCCGCCAGGATGCTGCGACGTACCAACCAATGGTCATCTTGAAAAAATGTCTGTACCAAGTGCGAAGCGGAGACTCTACCGAACAAAGAGAGGGAATTTGCAGCTTCTGCCCTGACATTGGGGGTATTGTCTAATTTCATGATCTGGAGCAAAGCGGCAAAGGATTCGGAGGTTTTTTGCCTGCCTAATTCTCTGGCAACAAAAGTTCGCACCAGAAACTCTGGGTCTTGGATGTGTTGAGTCAGGATAGGAACTGCAACATCGGACGGATAATCTTTGAGGGTAGCGATCGCTTTCAAGCGATATTGAAAATCAGAGTTTTGCAGATTGGTTCTGATTTGATTGAGATCCATAGAAATAAACAGTAGAGGTTTCTCCACTTTAGTTCTCAATAGATTCTAACGAAAGCAGAAGTGCAACTTTTAAGCTAATCAAAGCGATTAAACCTGACTAACTATGACATCCGTCAATTCCGACGAATCGGAAAGCACAATAGAATCGTGCGTCGCGGTAAAGGCAGTTGCTTGCAAAGCACGTAACATAATGTTCCGTGCGCCATTTACATCACGAGAGATTTTAAGGGAGCAATGTGGGCATTTAAAAACTTTAGAACCACCAAGTCTATGGTGAATATGACCGCAATTGCCACAAGTTTTAGAAGTGTAAGACTCGTTACAAAGAACGACTATTACGTTTCTTTTTAATGCAGCTTGTTTAAGATGTTGCTCGAATCTATAGTGAGAAAGAGTTAACATTTGACGTACTGATTTATTATTAATTCTACGTTTCTTGCTCTTCCTAGTTTTGATAACCATTTGACTGGTATCAAAACTAGGAATAAAAATTACTTTGTAAGAATTAACTAACAATTTGACGGCTTTGTTATGCAACTCTTTAATCAGATTTTGAATCCTTTCTCTGATTCTATTTGCAGCAATTCGCATCTTTCTACGTTGACGGCACTTAACTCTGGTGGATTGGCTTATTAGCTTGTCAAGGTGCTGACACAATCTTTGTATGCGTCCGATGTCTCCCTTTCCAATCTCTAAGATGTTCTCTCCATCAAAACCGGTTAAAAAAGTGCGATTACCAGGGTCGAGCGCAATTACTCTATCGCTTCTTTGCGGTGATATTTCTCGATATTGCGGGAAACAACCAAACCATTTACCACGACGGTATACAAGCTCTGTTCCATACTCGCATTGCTGCGGAACGTCACAACCAAAAGTATTAAACTTTAAACCTTTGGTTGTATTGCAATACCATGTGCCATTCTTATAATTGCCTACCTTAAATTGTATTGCTTGACTAGTAGCTTTTACAGATTTAAATTTAGCTGCACCACCATCTTTTTTAGCTCGATTAAACGCATCGTATGCTTCAAAACAAGCTTCTTGACGTTGATGACCAGGTATTGATGTTACCCAATCAGGAGTATTTTCTAGTCGTTGCAAGTACTTGTCTAAGGACTCGGCGCTTAATTTTTCTACACCATCATAACAACGTAGTAAACTAATAGTTTCGTTGTAATAATAGCGATATTGAGCTAGCCAGCGCTTCCAAACTGAGTACAGTTCCTTGCTAGGATATAGCCTGATTTTGAGTACACTGTTCGGTCGAGGCTTTATCGATTTCGTGTGTCTCACCTTCTTTTTGTAGGTCTTCTTTGAACTTGGATTTATATTTTCTAAGCCCGTATAACCTGCTAGAGAAGCAGTGGACGATGGACAGCATATCTTGAATGAGTTCGGTTTCTGGACTGAGCTTGCGGTCATTGAGAACCACGAGTTCACACTCAAATTTTTCGCATAACCACTTAACCAATTCATATCCAAATCTAACGAGTCGGTCAGGGTGGGCAACGACAAGACGTTGGATATCGCCGTCAATGATTCGTTCCAAAATAGAGAGGAATTTTTTCCGTTTAAAATTGAGTCCGCTTCCAGTTTCTGAAATGACTTCGCAATAGGGGTATTGTTCGCGTAAAAACGCAAGTTGTCGCTGCAAATCGTCTTGTTGGGAATGAGTTGAAACCCTAGAGTAGCAAACAGTTCTAACTGTCCCGGCGATACCTGCGGTTTTTTCAACCTCTTCGAGGATGAACCTTCTTTGCCCTCCTGGTGTCCTGATTGCTTTGAGCTTTCCTTCGTTTTCCCATCTCCTGAGACTGGAAACGTGGACACCAAGGATTTTAGCAGCTTCCTTGGGGGTGACATGTTGCATCAATACCTACTTAACTCAACTATAAATAGTTTAGCATGATTTAAGCAAGTTTAAGCGTTTTAATCATAAATATCTTGACTATTTACACGTCTCACAATGGGAGTTTCACCAAGCAAGTCGTACCAATTCCCACTTCACTGATGATGCGAATAGTGCCTTGATGTAAGTCCACACATTTTTTAACCACGACTAATCCCAATCCTGTACCGGGAATAGTTCGGACATTTTTGCCCCGATGAAACGGTTCAAACAACTGTTTTTGATCCTCCAGTCGCATCCCAATTCCATGATCTTGAACTGTAAGGATCATACTATCCGCCTGAAACTCCAAGCTGAGATGAACAATTCCGCCTCCTGGGGAATACTTAATAGCATTCGATAGCAAATTAGATAACATGGAGCGCAATAACTTTTCATCCATACAGACAAGAATGGATCTTCCCTGACAAGTAAAGGTGAGGGTGTGCTGACTACTTACGCTTTCGCGTATTTCCTCGATAAAATCACGACAATACAGTTCCAAATCCAGGGATTTAGGATTAAATGCCAGTTTTCCAGTTTCGGCTCGATTTATGGTTAAAATATCGTCAAGCAACTGCACCATATGTTTCACCGAGTCTTGAATCCGGTGCAGGTTTCTCAGTCTTTTTTCGGAAGCATCCCATTCATCTTGACAATTTTCCAGGACTTGTGCTGCTGCTAAGGCAGTGCTAAGGGGAGTGCGAAACTCATGGGATGCCATTGAGAAGAAACGGGTCTTTAGGGCACTGAGTTCTTTCTCTCTTTCCAGTGCCAAGCGAATTTCGTCGAGTCGCTTCCGTTCTGTGATGTCGCGAGCGTTAACCATAATCCGGAGGGTGGCGGCGCTGTCCACAAATGGCTGACTGATTGCTTCTAAGATTCGCCAGGAACCATCGTGATGGCGATAGCGGAACTCGATGGGACACGTCAATTCTGGACTTTGGGTTGTATTGGTGAGGCGATCGCAACTCATGATCAAATCATCCTGGTGAACTAGTTCCATCACGTTCTTACCCACCAAATCTACGATGGAATAACCTAAGATTTTTGCCGCCGAAGGACTAACATAGCCAATGCTACCATCCGGATCGAGAATCATAATGATATCTAAGGCATTTTCGATTAGCGATCGCCACCGTTCTTCGCTTTGACGAAGTGCCTGTTCGACTTGTTTACGTCCGGTTGTCTCTCGTTGCACAGCGATCCAGTGCGTATACCAACCCTGACCATCGGCTACGGGGACAATGCTAAATTCATTCCAAAATTCTGTGCCATCTTTGCGATAGTTGATCACCTCAACCGTAACAGGTTCCCAGCGTTCAAGAGCCAAGCGAATTTTCTGCAATTCTGCCCGATCAGTCTTGTCCCCGTGCAAAATCCGGGGGGTTTTGCCCAACACTTCATGGGGTTGATAGCCGGTGATGCGGGTAAAAGCTTCATTCACATAAAGAATGCGCGGACCTGGTTCATCAATGGTTTCGGCTTCTGTAATCAAGATTGCATCGTTGGTGTTAACCACGACAGATTGCAGCAGACGTACCTGCTCCGCTTGTTGCTTTTGTTCTGTAATGTCGGCAATCACCGCCACAATACCGCTGATCTGTCCATCAGTATCCAGCAAGGGAGCCGCAGAGAAAATGATGTCAATGGGAGTGCCATCTTTTTTCTGTTGCCGAAATTCTAAACGGGAATAGGTTGTGCCTTGCAAGATGCTGGTTTGCAACGTGGGATAATCTTGTAAACTAATAGGATTTGGGCGATTCAGCACCTCGGCTTCAGTCCAGCCAAACATTTGCTCTGCCGCTGGATTCCAGATTTTGACCTTTTCTTCTCGATCCAGCATGATAATAGCACGGGGGGAAGCCTTGACCAAAGCTTGCAGGGTGTCATTGGTGTGACGCAAGGCTGCTTCCGTCCGCTGACGTTCGGCAATTTCTGCCCTCAGAGAAGTGTTGGCGATCGCTAATTCACCGGTGCGTTGTTGCACCCGCAGTTCTAGTTGGGTGTTAAGTTGTTGGAGTTGATTGTACAGTTGGGATTGTTGAATGGCGATCGCTACTTGGGTTGCTAGTTGCTTCATCAACTCAACTTCCCAGGTTTCCCACTGACGAGGATGACTGCACTGATGAGCAATCAATAATCCCCAAAGATAGCTAACAGAAGGCAGATCACTATGCCGATTTTCTTGGATAATCGGTACCACCAATTTCGCCTGCACGCCAAACTGCTTTACAAAGTCTACCAGACAAGGCTGGATATCTGCCTGTTCAACGTTGTTAATTGTCAGGGTTTTCCCTAAGGAGTAGGCTTGATGATACTCTTTAGGGAACACCTCTTCTGGAAACGTTTGCCCTAAAACCCTGGGATAAGGCGGTAAAACCGTTTCGTGAATGGCGCTGCCTGTTCCATTATTCCAAAGACGATAGATGAGGACGCGATCTGCTTGTAAAAAGCGTTGGACTTCCTCCACCGTTGCCCTGAGCACTTCATCAAGATCCAGAGATTGCCGAATCTGCTGGGCGATTTGAGTCACCAACCGTTCGCGATCGCTTTGCTGTCGCAACAAAATCTCTGCCCGACGACGCTGCACAATTTGTTGTTGCAACACATAGTAGATGCCCAAGAGCAACAAAATAGTCAGTCCAATTCCTATGCCATAACGGCTCAGAACGCTGGAAATACGGCTAACATCAAACTGCTTCAGGGATAGCATTGTGGCGCAAGACTCATAGTGGCTGCCTTTATATTATTTCAGTAGTTCTGAGTCCTGAGTGTAACCAGCAAACAACCCCAAAACCGTAAGGGTTTAGCATTGCTAAACCCTTACGGGGACTGAACTCTCCAAATTAACCGCCTATCAAGTTGTTGGCTTGTGAAAACAAGATGAGGAGGAGAGCTAGTCCCATGAGAAAACCTATCAGACTGAAGCTGGTAGTCCAGTCAGCACGGTTGATGAAAGTTTGGAAACTAAACCACTCAAATTCGTCAAAAATCCCAGTGGGAATCCGACGGGAGGGACGAGGGAGTTTGTCTCGATAATCTTCACCATAACGCGCCATGCGGGCAAAGGGTAGTTCACCTTGAGCGCGTTGAGGTAAGATCCGGCGGCGTTGATAAGGAACGGTATCATACCCAAAGTTACTCAGATATTCTTCAGTGTTGAGTAGATCATTGATAAAGCCTTGTAATCCTTTAGTCGCCAGCACAATCGACCAAGAAAATTTTTCGCGATCGCTATAAACATTACGACCCAGAAGCCGCTGAATGCAAATTTCTACAAACCGATAGTTATTATTACTATCGTAGGTGAGTCGCCGAAACGAATCGGATATTGCCAGTCCCCCCATGAAGTCTTTAACTGTGATTTGACCTGCCCGTAACTGAGACTCCAAAAATCGCTGACGATGGCTATCTAGCATCTGTTGCTCGTTATAAACCTGGCGATAGGCTGCCATGATCAACATATCCATTTGGGAGCCGGCAAGGAGGTTGTCGGTTGTGTAAATTCTGGGCTGCTCATCGCCCGGAACCTCAAATCCCTTGACTCGATGATTTTGAGATAAGGGTGAGTATTCTAACAGAGGAATTGACATCAGGGTTCTCCAATCAAATTTGTTGATTAAATGTCGTCCGATTCCGTATTTAATCCAATTCAGACAAATAATAAAGCCGATGGGAGGCATCTTAATTCCAAATGCCTCTGACACTTGATGATCACATACCAGCAGTAAGGAAACTGGTCAGAAAACGGTAAAGAAATCGGAAAGAATCAGCAAAATCAATAAATCTTGAGATTTTGTCATATTTATTTGAAAAAATTAGGCTCAAAATGTGATATTTAAAATGTTTTTGAATCAAAAATGAACGGAATTTGCTAAGGATTTGAGGGACAATCTCTGGTAAAATTTTGAAGGGAATCTAAGGTCGAGAGACACAGAGTTGTCAAACATATTCCAATTTTTATGTCAGGAACCCTAGCCTAAAGGCATAGGGCTTGAAAGAGAAATCTAACAAGCCATTCTGACCCGACCACCTAGTAATAGGTAAACGTTATTTGAGTCACGACACCTTGGGATACGCAGCCAGTCCCCCGCTCTGTCGCTTGTGATTAAACAGTTCTAAGGTCACTGGAACAGTGTTGCAAGCTCAACAAGCTCTTATAACAGGTCAAGGCTAACTTTACCCCGCACGGGAGGGACGTAAGTCCAAACATTATGCGTACAGGATTGGGAGACTTGAAACGGTAATTGTCCCGTTGAAAGTGCATCACAAAAGCACACCGAACTAACCAATCCCCGTGTAATGGAGCAAATATAAAGCCGTCCTTACAGGACGGGGTTTCAGACCCAAGGAGTTTGATGAGGATTCTCCTGGTTGAAGATGATGTGCGCCTTGCAGAAACCTTGGCAGAAGCCCTGACCGACCAGCTTTATGTAGTTGATGTTGTCCATGACGGAGAAGCTGGGTGGTATCAAGCCAAAACCCTAAGTTATGATTTGCTGTTGTTGGATGTGATGTTACCAGAATTGGATGGAATAAGTCTTTGCCATCGCTTGCGATCGCACCGTTATAATTTACCTATCCTCATCCTCACCGCCTGTGACACAATCAACGATGAAATTAACGGGCTGGATGTAGGAGCAGATGACTATGTAGTTAAACCAGTTGATTTACAAAAACTATTTGCGCGGATTCGCGCCTTGCTACGTCGGGGATGTGCGACATCACCGCCGATCCTAGAATGGGGCGACTTGCGTTTCAATCCCAGCACCTATGAAGTTAGCTATGGGCAAACCCCCATCCATCTGACACCAAAAGAGTACGCAATCTTAGAACTCTTGTTGCGGAATGGTCGCCGGGTTCTCAGTCGCCGTGTCATGATTGAACATGTCTGGGAGCTAGAATCGCCTCCGGAGGAACATGTAGTCAAGGTTCATATCCGGGGTCTGCGCCAAAAACTCAAAGCTGCGGGAGCTACTGAAGACCTGATTGAGACAGTTCACAGCATGGGATATCGTCTCAATCAACATAATTACTAAATTGAGTTCAGCTTCATCCCCCGCCATCTGCCTAATTTAACGCTATCCTGGAAAACCCTGTTCCACAGGTATTTTTACATAGGAATTACTTTACGCCTGTGGATAAAATCGGGTGCGAAAGCCACCGTATTTCACCCAATATTGTTTCAAATTGTGGCAGGGTGTATGCAAACTGGCTTTTGCCTGATATAGAATCACTTGACGATGATCGCCCATCCAAATTTTGTCAATTGGATCAACGGAAATAACAGTTCCTCCTAACGCTGCAACACACTGGGAAAAACGCTCAACCGCACTATAATCTACAGTTTCAAAAACAAAGAAATTACCTGAACAAATTAAATGCCGGCTACGAATCCAGCACTGCATTTTTTTCTGCGCTTCTGGTGGTAGCATATTCGCCTTAATGGATTCCAGATTAGGCAGAGAAATATCATAGGACATTTGGGACTTCATGGGCGAAACTCTCCCGCTTTTCAAACCGCAATGGTCCAAAGGTAGATCCCCAAACCTGCTCGTGTGTATTTACATCCATGCCCTTATCGAGACTAACCCAGGTCGTTTCTGTGATTTCCACATAACTATCTAGGTAAGTTTGGCAGCCTTGCTTTTCAATTAAGCACAGGTTTCCGGGTTCAACACCGCCTTGAAATCGATCCCCGTCTCGTTGAAAAATCATCGAGCAGTGATATCTACGCTCGATGCAGTCTGGGGTAATAGTTTTGAGGATATTTAAGTCACGCGCCGATCCGGCGTAGAACAGGGCATTTTTTAAACTGTAGTTTTCGATGTAAATTTGATCGCCCTGATTGATTAAACGATGCACTCCCTGTCGATAAGGTCTCCACAAATCATAGTCATAAACCTGTTCTGAATAAAGCCCAATTCCAGAGAAGAACTCAAACGGTAATGGACGAAAAAAAACATGGATATGGGCATAATCTTTAGAATTTTCAAATGCCTGTTGATAATTGCTGAAATCCCCTGCCATCCAACGAGCCAAGGTGACTAAATTATTCAATTTTTTTGCTTCGATATCCGGTGATGAAGAAGTCATAATTAGATGATCATAAATAAAGTTTGTAATAAGCAGGCTTTGCGCTTAAAATCCTTATGGTAAGTAATAATGCATCAGTTGAAATTGTTTATTAACCAATGCACAAAGGAATATTAAGCGCGCATCATTCAAGTCGATAAAACTGAATCAATGGGCAAGTGAACTAAGGCAATTGCCTTTTAAAGCTGAACATTCTGACGAATTTCTGAAGAAAACGAAGCAGTTACAACTCCCGTACCGGCACTCGTTTTGATTAGGGAAACCCGACAACGGACATTGGGGTTGACAAACCAGATTTTTTCTTCGGCGGCAGCGCGATCGTAGGCGGTAATTAGCACAAATGTGCCATCTTCGGTCAAGTAATAGTCGCCAGCTGCCGCGATGGTTTCGGCATAGCCTTGATCTCGTAGGAGTTTGCCGCGATTGGGATGGGTTGGATCGGGGATGGGAACTAGGACGCAACTGCCTTTGATTTCACTCTCATCCCAGTCTGATTGACCTTGCCAACTCATCCGAAAGGGGGAAGCCACTGCATGAGGATCAATGTTGTAGCTTTTACAAAGGTCAATTACTGTCTGGTCATCATCTGGGAGAGAAATGATATCTATCTCAGACTGTACAGCTTCAAAGTGACTGAACGCTAAATGATGGGCGCTGCGTTGCGATCGCCAACGCCCAATAGAATTTGCAAAAAACTCCGTAATATCCATCAATTCTTTGGTTTCCGTTTATAGCTATTTGCCTTTGGATAAAATATAAAAATTTTGATTTTTGGGATTGGAAATTCCGAATTTATTAATGAGAAAAAATCATTCCAGCCCTAACTTATTAATCACCACTCCTCTGTAAAGGTGTACTCTCCTGGGTTGAAAACTGTGATAGGTTGTTGTTCTTGCTTCGCTTTAGTTGGTTTTGTCTCCTGACGGATGTCCTCAGAGTTGTCCTGTTTCTGAGGCAGGGGCGATGAGGTGATAGATTCAGCTTGATTTGCTGAGGGTAAAACATCGCTTTCAGCTATTTTGGATAGTGGCTCAACGAACTCAATCTTTGATACTTCAGTATGGGAAGGTGATAGGGTGATGTGGGTAATCTTACCACCGAGGCGATGAATACTCTGAATCGTTTGAGACAGAGAACTATAAGGAATTGTCTTTGTGTACTTTGCCACCCGCATCATCTTTGAATGACAGCCCCCGATCACTTCAATCGTGACTCGACGACTACTGTAGTCACTAAAATCGCCAGTAGCAATTATTCTCGTTGCCATACAAATCACCTTAATTTCGATGCTTTAAGCAACTTATCATCAACCTGAATCGATGGACAACCGAAGCGTTTACTAAATGAATCCCAGGCTGAGAACAAGTGGGCAGTAAAAGTTTTTACAAAAATCAATAATGAGTGCTGAGTTAAGAAAAATTACTCAATACTGATGTACTTGGTAAAAGCCCCGCCCACAAGCAGGGCTGTTTCATTCCCTAAAAGGCGCTGATTTACAAGGGTTTCAAGCAAAAAATCAGATGCCTAAAAAATTGGATTGGACAAAAAAATGGCGATCGCACTTAAATTTATCCCTCTACAAAATGTTGGAGGTTGTAAAATTCTCACTCAGAACTGTTAAGCTACTTCAGTAATGCTGAGAATCTTACCGCCAGTTTTCTGGATGTTCTGAATTTTCTGGGAAAGCTGATTGTATCCCACTTCAAAGGTTGCCAAGCTTTTAGTCACCCGCAGACCAAAACTGGCTTTGGAGACAGCGAGACGGAACCGCTTACCCGTATTGCTGGAGGCGCCAGAACCGCCAGATGGGGAAACAATCTTGGTCGGTAAGTTACCGCCAATGTCACTAATCAATCTTGCCGATTTACCCACATCATTAGCAGCAAACCCTCGCATTAAGGCAAAGGTGCGGTTGAAACCGACATTCTTGACCCCCATTTGGGTACGATTTCCACGGGCAGAGGGCACAACATTCTCGCCAAAACTCGTGACATATTCATCACTAGCAATGTAGGAGTTGATTTCAGCTTCGTAGCCGTGTGTGTTGTAAATTTGCACATGTTCTGAAATTTCAGTCTGATCCTGCGGAGCGCGACCGAGCAAATGTTTAAAATTCAATTCCACAAAGCGGTAGGGAGAGGAATTTTCAAAAAACAGAGAACGGTATAGTTCAGATTGAGCCACGGCTCTGACGAAGCCAGCAACGGAGATGTCACCGTTGCGGAATTGAGACTCTGCACTGGTGAGCCGTTGGCTGTCAAATACATGAGCATTGCCTAGAACCTGCCGATACACTGCTCGGATTACGGCTTGTAAATCATCTTCGGTTGCGTTGGGGCGCAATTCAACGGATTCTGCTTCTATCCAAAGTGCCATATCAATGCCTCCTAAATCAAAATTTTTGTCCGATTTATTGAAAAATTGAAAATTAAAAAGATGATCGTGTTAGGTGGGCAACAATGCCCACCCTGTTAAACATTACCCAATTTCGGTAATGCTAACGATTTTGCCAGAAGTGCGATTGATCCGCTGAATTTGCGGGGTCATTTTACTAGCTGGGACAATGTACTCAGTGCTACTGATGCGTCGGGGACCGTCAAATTTTGAACCTGTAACCACGATTTTGAACCGTTTTTCGGTGCCAGAACCAATAACAGTTGCCGAAGAGGCTTTAATCGCATTGGTACTGTTGGTGGCAACTGCATAGACCAATTGGGCAGATTTAACTGAGCTGTCAATCTGGGCTGGACCGCGATCGATGGCAAACATCCGGTTGTAGCCCACCTGCTTCATATTTGCCTCGCTGTTTCTACCGCGATAGTAGGGTACTACGTTTTCGCCAAAGGCTGCTTGATATTCACTGCTATCGATGTAGGAGTCAATTTCAGCATCGTAGCCTTCGGCTACACAACGAACAATATGCTCGGAAACTTCTCTTTGATCTTGAGGTGCGCGACCAAGTATATGTAGGTAGTTGAGTTCTACAAAACGGTAGGGAGCGCAGGACTCGAAGTAGCGGGTACGATAAAACTCAGACTTGGCAACGACGCGGACAAATTCTCGCACGCTGATGGAGCGATCGCACAATTGTGACTCTGCTGTCACCAACCGCTCACTCTCCATTACATGAGGGTTGCCTAATACTTGTTTGTAAACTGCCCGAATGATAGTTTGAACTTCCTCTAAGCTACCATTAGGCCACATTTCAAGAATTGTTTCGGATGCCATTGAAATCTATCTCCTTAATTTTTGTAAGTTTTCAGATGATTTATACAGCAGTGATACTGGCAATGACACCGCCCTGCTGGTGAATCCGCTGATACTCTTGAGAGAGTTTCTCGTATGGCACCAGAAATACTTGGTTGGAACGACGGAACTTGGAAATGTTATTGAAGCTTTTTGCTCGATAACCTGTGACTTCAATGCGGTAAACTTTACCACTTGCACTGGCATCCACTCCATGACGAGTGCGGGAACCAGTGGGAGGTGTGGAGAATGTCGCCCCACCACTAGCGGGTGAAATCACTGCCACAGGTGTGCCTTGAATTACCAGGGCATTGAGTTTAGGAGTCTTGCCCGACAAGTCACCCTTCAAGCTGCTGCTAGAAGCACCCCGCACCAACTGGAAGGTGTGGGTAAATTGCACCATGCTGGTGCAGGCTTCTGTCTTGTAGCCCCGGATATAGGGAACGAAGTTTTCCCCGAAAGCATTTTGATACTCATCACTGTCGAGATAATAATCGATCTCGGCTTCAAAACCCTTGGTGTCAAGGATGGTGCTGTGTGTCCGCATTTCTTCCAAATCCAGTGGTGGGCGCCCCAACAGATGACGGAAGTTGAGTTCGATCGCTCGGTAGCGGGCACAACTGGTAAAAAAGCGAGAACAATAAAGGTCAGACTTTGCCACTGCTCGGACAAACTCGCGGACGCTCAATTGACCCCGTTTAAACTGAGATTCGGGAACAACGAGCCGCTCACTTTCCATCACATAAGCATTGCCTAATACTTGCCGATAAACTGCAAGAATAATTGTTTCTGCTTCTTCTTGTGAGCGACCGGGAACCCACTCAACGGGAGGGGTTTCATCAAACAGGCTAACTCCCAGGCGTGAAGCTGGTCCAAATGGCATTAATTGTATCTCCTGGTCAACGAAAGAATTTAAGAAAATTGTTTCAAGATGTAAATAAATCTCAGACTGCTCACCCAGGCAAATCAGATCGCCGGATTGATTTGCTTGAACCCCAAGCAGAGATTCCATCAGAATGGAAGTTCTGATTTGCTGGATGCTCAAGCTTTTTAGGCGTTTATACGCTTTGTTATGATCAATTTTCTTATGAGCGTGTAACGGTGAACGTCAAGATTTATAAATCTTGATATAGTTAGAACATTTTGCACTAGTTCTGCACAAACGATTCCAAACTCACAAATTTTCGCTTCTGGTTCTTGCTTCTTCTTGCTTCTGTCAATCTCCCCTGACTTCAACTTTAAATACACTGTCTGCGGGTTTTTGGGCAACGGTAGAATCCCAGGCGATCGCCTGCAAAAATGCCTCTCCAGAGCGAGTTTCTACCACATCCACACCCCAGTCTCCTGGTTGTAGGGCATAGGGAGAATCACTAGTGGGGGGAGTCGTTTTGATACCCCCTAAAACCAGAATTTCTGGGATAGTATCTTTGCTCAATTGCTGTGTCCGCCGCTTGTCTGCTAGGGTGTGAAGACACAGTTCTCCGACTTGCTGGGCTGAAAATTCCTGGACGGAAAACAGAATTTCCACAGTCCAATGGGGATGATTCACCAGTCTGCATTGCAGGTGTTCATAGGCACTCAACCCCGACTGAAACACTTCAGCAAATTCTTCTCGACTGAGGACTGGCACGACGTCACTAGAGACATCAAAATTGTGGGCAAGCAACATCCGCCCTTGAATAACATTACTCAAAATCGTCAATTGTTTTAATAAAAGTTTGTAGTTTTAATCCTAGATTACCATTCGCGACGCACAAATACGGGTTCTGCTTCATATAGGAATGGGCTTACAAACTAAATTCTGCTGCATCATCATCAACATCTGTATTTTTACCCACAACAGTTAACTTAAAATCTGAACCATGAATCAATTTACTAAAAGAAATTTCTGGATTTTGATACAGAATATTCAATACACTAATAAAATCCCGGACAATTTCGCCCGGAGTCAACAATGCTTCTGCACCCAAACGATTGATAATTTCGTTTATAAAGTCCTTCAATTCGCGATTTGTTAAAGCCTTATCATAAGCAAAATTAAGAGCATGAATCTCAACCAAACCTTGCAAAAGCGTTAATATCTCATCTTCAGTCAACGGATTTAGCCGCATCACTGGTCCGGAATATTCTTGAATTCCCCCTTGAACAAAACGGCTTTCTTTAGTGCGTCTTCGCCAAGCTGGGTCAGCAAAAAGTCCGCGATTTGGGTCTTCTAAAAATTTTGTAGTTCCACCGATAACAATACCAAGATGTTCTGCTTTGCATTGCATGGTATCGTTAAACATTGCTAATAGTCTGTTATAGTTCTTTTCGCGAGTAACTGTAGTGGATATTTGGTATATATGCACAACTTCATCAAGCAAAACTAAAAGTCCTTTATAGCCAATCTCTGCCACAAATTTAGCGATTAACTTGATATAGTCATACCAACTATCATCATCAATAATTACGCGCACTCCTAAAGCAGCTTTTGCCTCAGTTTTGGTGTTAAATTCGCCTCGTAACCACCGCAATGCAGCATTTTTTAGTTCATCATCATCAAGCCTGTAACCGCGCCAATAAGCAATAATGACGGTACCAAAATCAAAGCCATGAACTAAGTCTTCAATATATTGAACTACTTCTCTAATTTTCGTTTCTACTTTATCATCAAAACCTTCATCATTAGGACGCATTCCGCTATCTTTAGCTACTTCTTGTTGAATTTTATTAATCCAACCTTCTAAAATTGAGACTAAAGCACCACCATCAGGACGAGTTTTTGTTGCCAGCCGGCTCATTAATTCTCGATAAGTTGCCAAACCTTCGTTGTTTGTTCCTGCAAGTCGGCGTTCTGAAGATAAATCAGCATCAGCTACTACAAAATTTTGCTCCATAGCACGGTTGCGAGTGATTTGTAGGATGAAACTTTTACCTGAACCGTAGTTACCAATTATGAAGCGAAATGCGGCTACACCTTCTCCAATATCGTCGAGATTTTGTAATAGGCTTTTTAATTCTTTTTCTCGACCTACTGCTATATGTTCCAGTCCAAATCTCGGTACTACTCCCGCACTCAAGGAGTTGATTAAAGCAGTAGATATTTTTTTCGATATTTTAAGCTTTGCCATGCACTTCACCTCACTTTATTTTCTAGCGGTTCTCAGCCGATTCGAGTACATATAGCAGATTCCATTATTATTAAATATACGTAGAGACGTTCCGCCGGAATGTCTTTACAGGGTTTTTTATGTACCTCATTTATCTGAAATCTGCTGTATATTTTTATCTGTAGTTCATTATTTTTGTGATGTATTGCACCCAATTTAAAACCGCTATAAACGTCAAAAATAAAATTGTGCGATGGCAAGAATAACTTAATTTGATGAGGCTTGTCTAGTCGTCAATTCATAGGTTGCGATGATTTTTTTTACGTTTTTTATATGCTCTTGATAAATTTTTGGAGTTTCCAAGTTTGGGTCAATTATTAATTCCTCAATTGTATCATTAGCGTGTTCATTTATAGAATCAATTAACAAATTTGGCATAGTAATATGTGTTTCGGCGATGTGTTTAATAGCAGCTTTGGGATTTTCTTGTTCTACTATTGCTTTTAACACTTGTATTTCATAAGCTGGTAGCTGTTCTAATAATTTAGCCCATTCTTTGGGTAAATCAGATGTATTTTCCGATATTGAATCTAAATCTATTAAGTCAGAAAAAGGAAATAAATCTACATCTTCTTCTCCTTCGTTTTCTGGAAAATCTTGCTGATTGTATGTTTCCGTTTGTTGGAGTAATTCCCAAACTTGATTTTGTAACAAATCGCGTTCTTGCTGCAATAATAAAACTTGCTCTTGTAAATGATTAAGTTCAGTTTTTTGTTCTGTTGTTTGGGTTTGTAATAAATTTAGACTAGCTTGTGTATTTTCTCTTTCAGATTTTTTATTTAAAATTAATTCATTGTGCTGAATTACCTGATTTTCTAGCTCTTGCAGTTCAACGCGCAATTCGTAAAGTCTTTCTTCTAATTGAGGTTTGAGCCTGTCTAGCAAAGTTAGATTGCTTTCAGCATCTTGTTTTTCTTGTTGGAGTTCACTAATTTGAGTTTGCAGTTTAGTTATTTCTGCTCGCGATACGTTGGAATTTAATTCTAGACGGCGTTTTTCTGCTGTCAGAGCCGAAAATGAATTATTTAGCTCGACTTTACTTTTATCCAGCTGATAAAGCTCTGTTTGAAGTAAGCTTATTTCTACTTCTAACTGTTTCTTTTGTCCGACAAAACTGCTTAATTCTCGATTTAAACTATCTCTTTGATTGCGACGTTCTGATACTTGATTTTGCAGCTGATTTGACTCTGTATATAATAAAACACGATGCTCTTCAATTTGGTTTATTTCTCTGACAAGACGAGACTTCAAACCCTCAAGCTCTTTTATTCGCTTGTAGAGGGAACCCAAAACGAGCATTTCGTGATTTCTGCGAATGTTATCGACAAATAATGCTGCGGAATAACTAGCTATTACAGTAATTGCAGCTGTGAGAAAGGCTTTACTAAAATCCCAAGTTGGGACGAGACTAAGACCAAAACTCACACTAAAGGCAACTATACCTAAAAGTACAAATCGATTACTTACCATTGCGGATTGCATATTGCTTGTTTTTAGTTTAGTCAATTTTTAATTTATAGACTTCAGGCAAAAGGGGAAATTTTAATGCGTCCTACTTTACGCGGTTTATGTTTGGTTATTTAAAGCCGAAAGTGTTAAATCTGCTTTCAAAAAATCAACAAACTGTCGTGCTGTTCTTCCAGATCGTCCGTTGTGACGAGTTGCCCATTGCAAAGCTTGATATTCTAAATTTTCTGAGTCAATGTTAATTCCCGCTTGTGTGGCTAAATGTCGGACAATGTTTAAATAAGTTTTTTGATCGGCAGGCTCGAAGGTTAAAGTTAGACCAAAGCGATCGCTAAAGGAAAGCTTCTCCTGCATCGTATCCCAAGCATGGATTTCATCATTATCCTTGGGAGCAGGTCTATCGGCGAAAAACTCGCGAACTAAGTGCCGACGATTAGAAGTAGCATACACAACTACGTTTTGCGATCGCGCAGTTAAATTCCCCTCTAATACTACTTTCAGCGCTTTAAAAGCGTCGTCATCTTCCTCAAAAGAAAGGTCATCGACAAAAATAATAAATTTCTGTGGCACAGAGCGCAACTGTTCCACAATTTGTGGTAAGTGTTTCAAATCTGATTTTGCTACTTCTAACAAGCGCAGATGACGCTTGCCGTACTCATTCAACAAAGCTTTTACCAAAGAAGATTTTCCCGAACCGCGACTACCATAAAGCAATACGTGCAGCGCTACCTCTCCTGCTAACAAAAATTCTGTATTTTTTAATAAAGCTTCTCGCTGAGATTCATAACCCACTAATTCGCTTAACTTTACCGGATCGGCATGTGCAATGCCAATAAATTGTCCGTCACAATAACGCAAAGCACTATATTCTGCAAATAAACCCGTACCAAATTGCCGATAATAAGCAGCTACATCTTCTACTGCATCAGCCCAATCTTCCAAATGGTGGAGTTTCGCTATTAGCAGGGATTCGTTCGTTTCTTCTAAAAGAGCAACTTGCTCGTCATACCACACTACTGGTGAAACAGCTAGATAAGCCACAGCTTGTACCCATTCGCTCAAAAATGCGCTACTACATTCATAAAGACTTTGCAACGCTTGTAAATCATGCTGAGTCGCGGCAATTAAAGCTGGAGGCAAATCCTCAAATTCTCGCTGTTGAGCAAGTCGAGAAAATGGATTCTCATCTCTCAGAATTTCCGTAATTAAATAGTCCTCCCAGTTTTCATTTCTGGCAGCCAAGCACTTAAAGTAGTTGCCGTAAGCTTGGAGACAACTGCGTGCATCCGCTTCTGGATATCGTATGGTTTGCAACAAATTCATAAATGCTATACTGACTTCGCCTTGGAGGACGGATTGGTAGATTAATAGAGACGCTGCTTGACGTTGGAGGAACTGAACCTTTATCTGTAATGAATTACTTGCCGTGGACATTGCTTAATTATCCATCAATTAACACGATGATATAGCTCTTGAGCTATGGTAAATTGTCTGCTGAGGTTTGCAGCACGCATCAAAATCTACATAGGTTTTAACAATGAATTTAGGTATTATTGCTTCTCTTGGCTACGGGATTTTAGCAATGGTTGGTGGCATCACTGGTTACATTTTCTCTACTAGTAAAGTTTCGCTTTTTAGTGGCTGCATTAGTGGTGTATTACTAGTTTTTGCCGCTTACCTCCAATTTCAAGGTATAATATGGGGTTTGATTATAGCAGCTTTAGTCACTGCTATTTTAGTAGTTGTCTTTGCATTACGACTGGCTAAAACAGGCAAGTTTATGCCGGCGGGATTGATGCTGTTTTTCGGTGTGCTGACGTTAGCGGTGATGGTGAATCAACTAATGGCATTAAGAATAAGGTAGCAGATGATGCAAAGCTATTTTTTTCGCCTGCATGATTCTTTTAGTTAGTATACCTTTATTAGTACATTTATATTACCGAAGATGGGTAAAGGGGAAAGGAATGAAAATAAAGAATTATTTAAATATACGTATTAGACATCGATCGCTATGCTTATTATGCGTTGCCCGAAACCCATGTAGAGACGTTCCGGTGGAACGTCTCTCAATACGGTTCGGTTAAGGCAAGAGACGCGATAAATCGCCGTCTTTACAATAAAAAGTCCTTTGTAGAGACGGCGATTTATCGCGTCTTTGTGATCTATAATTTTCATCAAAAAATCTTATCCGAACCGTATTGGAACGTCTCTACGTCTTTTTTGGAGATGTCTATTACATTTTCTTACCATTTACCCCTTTCCCTTTCCCCTTTCCCCCTCTTACTGTCAGTTGTGCAACTGCTGCCCTTGTAGCTATATACGTAAGTATTTCTAGATTACCGATTGGAAATGGGAGCATCCCAATCGGCTCTGCTCTATTTGACAGAATTAAAACTGATCGCTTGATTTATGTAGCGGATATATCTTATTGTAATTGAATATAAATGGCGGCATAATATCAATCAACATTTACCATGACTTAGTTTTTTTGCTTGTGATTCAGTTCATGAGCAAATGTTTGTTTTTTGGGAATTAGTTAAAAACCGTAGCTCAACCGTTATTTTGCGATGATGGTAAAAATGTGAATTAAAAAAATCATTTTCTTTGAAGATACTAATAATATTGCGAAATCATCTCAAAAACGGTTGACTTCGCACTTATTTTTATTGCGAAGTGAAAAATTAATGCGTCAATTTTTCTTGAACTCGCAGAAAGCCGGAAAGTCAACAACAGTAAACAACTTAACCACAAAACTAAATATCAATTCAAGCAAAAATACTTATTGTGCATAAATAATTTACGATTTTTTTTCAAGGAATATTAAATACAGAATTGCCATTTTGGCAGGTTTTTCTTTTGGAGATCGGATATTAGTAGATTGTAATCATCGTGATTAATATTCCCAGTGTTATTGCTGTCTACCACGAACTACAAAAGTTAAGCCAATCTGGATCTTGCGTGATTTACGAGAGCAACTTTAAGAATTAGGAAATAATACATGGTAGTTTCACTGTCTTCTCATAACGTTATCCAGTATCTGCAACAAGCAGGTCTGTGTAGCTCAGAAGATGGCGCATCTGGCGATTCTGAGTTACCTGAAAGTAAGAAAAACTTAAATTTACTGATTACTCTGGCAGATAATCGCAAACTGCTGGTTAAACAGGAACGTAGCATTGACCTTTCGGATGGAAAAGAGCAATTTTTCAATGAGTGGCTGTTTCACCAATTGCTTGAGCAATTTCCAGTGATTGGTAACATCGGGGCGATCGCCTCATCAGTGCTACACTTCGATGAGGAAAACTCGATCCTGATCCGCAGCTACTTAAGTGAGTATCAGGAACTAGGGAATTATTATCAACAAAACGATATTTTCCCCCAAGCGATCGCCAGCACCATTGGCGATACCTTAGGAGCGCTGCATCGTGCTACATTCAATCGTCGTGAGTATCGCGATTTTATGGCAACTGCTCCCGAAGGACAGTTTCGCTATCACTTCAACAATCCAGCACAAGGAATCGATTCAATTGCACCTGAGATTTTTAGCGTGGTTCCCACTGATGCGCTGAAATTTTATGCATTCTATCAACGCCACGACAACTTAGAATCAGCAATTGGAGACTTAGCAAACGATTGGCAACCTTGCTGCTTGACTCATAACGACCTGAAATTAGACAACATTTTGATCCATTCCAGGTGGGAACACTTAGATAATGCGATCGTCCGGCTGATTGACTGGGAAGCATGTGCTTGGGGAGATCCAGCTTTTGATTTAGGAACTTTACTGGCAAGCTATTTAAAAATTTGGCTAGACAGTTTGGTGGTAGATCCTACCATTGAGTTAGAAGAATCTTTGGAATTGGCGGTGACACCTTTAGAAATTCTTCAACCTTCAATGCTTGCCCTAACTCAAGCTTATCTCAAAGCTTTTCCCAACATTTTAGACTACCGTAATGATTTTTTATTGCGTGTTATTCAGTTTGCGGGTTTAGCACTGATGCATCAAATTGAGGCAACGATTAAGTACCATAAATACTTTGATAATATCAGCATCTCAATGCTTCAAGTCGCCAAAAATCTACTCACCATGCCACAGCAAGCTGTGCTAACTGTTTTCGGTATTTCTGAATCGGAAATACTCAAACCCGTTGCCAAATTAGAAAACTTGCCTCAACCAGAAAGCAAGCAGAATTTGGTTCCTCTTTATTACCCAAAAACTCGTCTGCGTGGATGTTAACTTCGTAGCGAGGGGTTCACCGCTCATCTTTATTACCCAAAAACTCGTCTGCGTGGATGTTAACTTTGTAGCGAGCGGTTCACCGCTCATTAATTAAAGCGCTGAAGCGCTTACTACATTTGAAAATGCTATATACACCTACAAATCAACTCCTAGATACTCTATTTGACATTGCCAGCAATATTGAGATTGAATCCAACTTTTGCATTATTCATCCCAATTATCAACCTTTTGCCTTGTCAAAAAAAGTAGCAGACAGATTTCAACAAAATCTGCCAACATTGCAACGTAAATATCTGACTCTGCTACTGCGAAATTTTATTTACGGAATTTATTACAATGGTTCTTTGCGAAACATTTTGGCACTAAATGCCAAACCAGCTAAGTTATTACCACACCAAACTTTAGAAAACAATTATATTTTCGATACTGATTGCGAATTTTACGGACAATTAGATGCTAGTAATCACGGTGTCGGTTATCTTGATTCTGGTTGGCAAGTTTTGCGACAAGAACCTGATGGTACTTTGGTGGTAATTAAAGACGGTTTGACATTGCATGTTGAGTATAACTCGCCTATGCAACCAAGTATGAAATCTGCCAAAATTGGTCAGTTGGTTGCAATTTTGATGCCAAAAAATCGACTACAAAATAATTATTATTTAGCAGTGAGCAATAATCCAAATGTTGATTTGGATATGGGGCGAATTTATTTTAATTTAACTCCTCCTGGAGCGATCGCTCTCATGGATAGTCTCACTCTACAATTAAACGCGGCTGAGATTTTCTTTAACTTTCAAGTTCTCTACAACCCTTGTGCATACCAACGTTACGACTCTGGGGTGCTGTATTTTCAACGCAACGACTATCCAGCGGTGCGGAAAGTACTTCAAGCTGTTTATTGGGAGTATAAATCTTATTTTAAGCCAGAAATACCTTTATTTACCAAGTTTTTAGCCCCTGGCTTGAGTTTAGCTGAAGAACCAAGCCAAAAATTTGCTGCACAAGATAATTTTGGCATGAATCGTTGTCAAATTATCGCTTCTTCTTTGTTGTCAGTTTGGCAAAAAGGTGATAACAGTATTGAGGGGAAAATGAAAGCGATCGCTCAACACTTTACAGAGCTAAATATAGATTTACAGCGTCCCTACCTCAATCCCTACTCTAAAGATACTTATTACTTTTTAAATTGATAAGTAGATAAACATAAATAAACACTTCTTAACGTAGTAACGGCTACCCTTCGGGAAAGCTCCGCTAACAGCCGTTAAAATCCTTGTTTTGAGCGGTAAACCGCTCACCCTCCGGGTTCGCCAGTCGCTCATGGGGGAGACCCCCAAGACCGCGCTGGCTCACTACGAACCAGGAAAGCATTTTACATTTAATTTCGCCCACTTACTTAACTGTTGTCATTAGCGTAAAATCATTTTTGGTAGCAGATTATAAGTCTGCTATTTTTTCGCTAATTGTAAAATATGCCGTTTACTTATAACCGCACCGTTCGATTTTCAGATACTGATGCCGCTGGGGTAGTTTACTTTGCCAACGTTTTGTCTATTTGTCATGAAGCTTATGAAGCATCTTTAGAAGCTTCAAGTATTAAGATAAAAGATTTTTTTAGCAATACATCTGTGGCTTTTCCCATTATTCACGCTGATGTAGATTTTTTTCGTCCGATGTTTTGTGGGGATAAGTTAACTATTAGCTTGATTCCGCAAAAAGTCGGTGTTGAAAAGTTTGAAATAGCTTACGAAATTGTAGTTGATGATGTAATAGTTGCTAAGGCAATTACTCGACACGTTTGTATTGAGGCAAGTAGTAGAAGTAAAAGGGAGTTATCGGGTGAGATAATAAAATGGTTGGAAACAAACCGCAGAGAATGCGTAAATCCTAAAGTTGCTCTTTAGACAAAAATGACTCAAATGAATGGTAAGCTTCATAATTGCGAAAATGTCGAGTATATAAATCTATAGCATCCTCAGCAGAATCAAAGTCATCATACAAAACTGAATTCACATCTACTACTTGCTGCAAAGACCAAGTAATAGTTTCTCCATTCTCATTTGTATAGCTGACACTTTCATTCTTGCCATGATTCAAAGCTTTTGCTTTTGCTTGTTCTAGAGAGTTAGCTTTGATTAAAACAAAGGTTTCTTGATACAAAGGTTGATAATCAGATTTATCTGAAGATGATTTATAGAGAATTATCGCAATATAGAAAGATTCTGCTTTATCTACATTTTCAGCTTTCATACCAAATTCTCCACATCTATTTTTTGAATCTACCATCATTTAAGAATTTCCAAGCTTTTTTACCAACAGCAGATTTGTTTTTCTTGATGTCTTCTAAATAATAATTGAGAAACTCACTGGGAAACTCCCGCCTAATTGTTGCCTTTCGGCACACGCTAATAAAAGTATCAGCAAATAAACTTAAATTGTCATTTGCTTCACAATTATCCCCTGGTCTAAATTGACTGATTAGTAAGAACTGCTGGGATAAACTTACATAGTTGTAATTATAGGCTAAAGTCTGGGAGTCAGCAGCAATGGGTTGTACAAGCAATCCCATAGTTAAAAGACTAACCAGTGGTTTTGGTAGAAATTTTTGCAGCATATAGTCACAAGATAATCGATTTCTTCCATATTATGGAGAATTGGTATTATTATTTTAAGGAGATTTGAAGTACATTTTTTACTATTTCTTGTAACTGTTGCTGGTTGATTTTGCCTTGAGTGTTACGAGGTAATGTTGGAACGGAAATCCAGTGTTTAGGAATTTTGAATTTACAAAGTTGCTCTTTGAGTATGTTTTTAATTTCTAAGCTAGATATTTCTGCTTTTTTGGGAATATAAATGGCTGTTATTGCTTGTCCCCATTGTTCATCTGGGATGCCAATTACACAAACATCGTTTACCATTTGAGTTGCTCTAATGGCTGATTCAATTTCGATTGGATAGACGTTTTCACCACCAGTAATGATTTTATTACTGCTGCGTCCAACAATATTTAAATGACCGTCGTTATCTAAAAAGCCTAAATCATCAACTTGTAAATAATCCTGATTTTTCCAAATATCTGGATAGTAGCCAATGGCTAGAGATTGAGCTTTTATAATAATATTTCCTTTTTGGTTTGAATTCAAAACCTCGCCTTTTTCATTACAAATTGTTATTTTGGCATGAGGGAGGATTTCACCGCTGCTAATTTTCCCATTGAGGAAATCGTCAGGTTTGACTGTGGCAATTTGGGAAGCGGTTTCTGTCATCCCGTAAGTTGGTGCTAATCGAATGCGGTAAAATCTGGCTTTTTCTAAAAGCTCATTCCAAGCTGGGGCACCTCCTAAAAGTACAGTTTTAAATTGGGATAGCCACGTTGTTAAATCTAGATTTTGTAGAAGACGTTGTAATTGTGTTGGAACTAAAGATATAAAAAATTCCGATGGTTCAATATGATATATTTGACTTGATTCTACTTGTTTAAAGGGGAAAATAGCGAGTTTGCCACCAGTGGTAAAGGAACGCATAAATTGCATTAAACCGCTGACGTGATATAACGGTAATACACAAAATGAATTAACTTGATTTAACTCAAAATATTCGGTAAATCCTCTCACAGATGCCATGAGTGTGTCCCAAGTATGGATGGCAAATTTAATCTTTCCCGATGAACCACCTGTGGGAATCATGATTGTATTGGAAATTGGTAATTGAGAAGAATGCATAGGTAATGGAGTATAAAGAATTCTGTTCCATCCTCCCGAATTGCCATCTCCTAAAATAAGGTTTGGTTGGACCAAATTAAATACTTCTTCCCATTCTTGTTTTCCCCAGTCTGGGTTACAAAGAAAAACCGGACAATTAGCTGCACAAGCTGCTAGAAAGCCTGCTAAAAATCGTACAGGTTCGCGTTCAGCTAAAAGGACTTTCTGCGGTGTTTTATATGCTGATAGTTCTAAATACAAGGTTTCAAATAATTGCTGAAAATAAAAGCGATCGCTATCAATCAACCAATCATACTTTTGACCTTTGATATAATCTAAAATTTCCATAGATTTTGAAGCCAATTATCTTTCTCTTGTTCAAAAAAATGGTTAACACCAAACCCAACTGCGCGATGATATTGAGATAATTCCGCAGCTAAATTAAGTGCAGCTTGTCTGCCAATTTCAGTTTCAAATACCGATGAAAATACAAGATCAATTTTATGTTGTTGGCAAAATTGACGCAGACGAAATGGTGAACCAACTATCCCAGGTTTAATTACAAAAATGTCTCGCCAACCTTGTTGAAAGCAGCATTCAAGTTGTTTGAGTGTGGCGACAGATTCATCTAAAGCTATCTTTGTTTCATGGCAACTATTTAATTCCCGCATTTCTTTAAATTGATCTACAGATAGCGGTTGTTCCATAAATTCAATTGACACTCGGTTTTTATTTGCCTGAATATTATCGCAAGTCCACAGCCATAATTTTGCATCTTCATAGCTGAGTCCCCCGTTTGCATCTAATCGCAGTTTTGCATCTAGTGGTAAAATTTGAGTGAGTAACTCAAAAATTTTCAGTTCAGAAGCGATCGCATACACTCCAATTTTCCATTTAAACGTGCGATATCCCTCTTCCCATAACTTCTGCCATTGTTCCAAAGCAGCCTCTCCTGCTGGTAATAAAGCACTGTAGGTGAGGGATGAGGGAGACAAGGAGAGGGGGAGAAAGAATTGTCCCCTTGTCTCCTTGTCCCCTTGTCTCCTCGTCCCCCCCTCTCCCACTCCCCGAAGCGCAGACTCAAAGCCAAATTGACAAGCGGGTAACTCATCTGGAATCGAGAAAATCGTCTCCTCAGTAATTTCCGTTGGTAGCTGACGACAAAATGATAAAGCTTCTTCTATGGTTTCGGAACCAAACCAACTAATAGGGGCAATTTCCCCCCAGCCAATATTTGTTTCATCGCTAAGACGGAGAATAATAACCTCGCGGATATCCCAACTACCATGACTCGTAACGAGGGGACGTATGAATTTCCGCTGATAAGGACGAAACTCAAATTGATAGCGCATCAATTTAGTACAGTTTTGCATAAGTACGAGCGCGTTTTTTAACGCAGAGGAGCGCGGAGGTAAGCGCAAAGTGACGCAGAGTTTTTGTTATAAATTTTCGTCATGAACTTATGAAATGCTGTACTTAGTTGAGGTTTATCCACTATCCACTAATCATTGTAGAGACGCGATGTTCCTCGCGTCTCTACGACAACATAAAACCCAAACCGAAGAGCAAGCAACTCCAAAAATGCACGGCAACAGCGATGAACTTACAGTTGCTAACTTTCTCTGGTTCGTCATGATTTTGCAAAACGTGGTTGCATAATTTGAAGGCAAAGGGTAAACTCAGCCAACTCAGTAATGTCCACACTGGGAACATCCCCAACACTACAAACAGCAAGCTGAGGGGATAAATACTTGCCGTGAACCAGGTTAAAACCTTGGCACCTCTGGCAGTACCGAGACGGACAATAGGCGATCGCTTGCCGGCAGCTATGTCATCCTTAACTTGGTGAAAGTGTGAACAAAATAATATTAAACTCGTGGCAATCCCCACGAACACCGAAGCTGCTAAACTTGTCATGTTCCAGCTTTGGGTTTGACTGTAGTATGCTGCTGTCACTGCTAATGGACCAAAGGCGAAAAAGCAAAGAATTTCCCCTAAGCCCTGGTATCCTAAACGAAAGGGAGGTCCTTGGTACATGTAGCCGAAGGCACAGCACAATAAAATTATCCCTATCACAGTTAAGTCTTGCTGCCACCAAGCTATTGCTAGTATCCCCAGTAAACCTAATCCCAAACAAGAATTTCCTAACCAAAATATTAATGTTTTATTTGCTGTTAAATTTACCAAAGAATGATGTTTGTTTTTATCAATTCCCGTCTCGGAATCAAAGACATCATTACTGATATTTTCCCACGCCAAAATTAAAATTGCAGATGCTAAAAAAGTAGAAAAAACTGCTCCATGAAAGATATTGGTTTCGGCAAAAGCTACAGCAGTTCCTACCCAGATAGGCATAATCGCAACGCTGTACATCGGCGGTTTAATTGCCGCCATCCATAATTTTTTTGGGGGATATGAAATCAGCTTTGTAGTCATCTTGTGTTAGCAATTATGGTTTCGATCTTATACCAGAACAAAAGTCAGATGTGCAGCGATCGCTATTTTTTCTGTGACTGATTTGCCTTAAACTAGTCATGACGTGAAATGGGATTGCAACATCGTCATTTGCACTTAGCCACTACGCTGGTTAAACAGCGACTGAATATGTTACCTGTAAAAATACGACCACGAATTATTGCACTTTAGGAAGATAACTTCAAAAAAGTTTACTAAATTTAGATCCATGACAGTTTCACCATGTCGCACTAACTTCAAAGTATATAATAAAGACCTATACGAATTTCTGTTAGCGGTTCAGGAGAATTGCCGTCAAAATGATTGTCGGCAGATTGTCAGTATTTCCCTAGAGATTGACTATGTAGATCCTTTGATAGTACTTGAACAATTTAATCAAGCAAATGAAATAAATTTTTACTTTGAGAACAGAGGCAAAAAAGAAGCGATCGCTGCCATCGATGCTGTGGCAAAATTAGAAATCGCTGACAAAGACCGTTTTCTTATAGCTGAAAATTTTATCAGAGATTGTCTCAAAAATATAATTAATTTCGGTGGTACAAATCTACCTTTTTCTCGCGCTCACTTTTTTTGTTGCTTCAGTTTTTTTGATAAAAATGCCCAACTTGATTATCCATTTCCTGCGGCTACCATTTTTTTACCCCGTTGGCAAGTAGCTGCGAAAAATGGACGCTGTATATTAGTTGCTAATACAATCATCAATGCCAGCGTCAATATTCAAAAAGTATTACACAACCTTTGTGAACAAGTAGATAAAATTCAATCTTTAGAAGCAAATGCGATAAATATTGATTATTCTCGACGTAAATACAGTAAAAAAACTCTACCCAACCCTGAGAAATTTAAACTTTCAGTTTTATCGGCATTGTCACAAATCCGCTCTAATCACTTGAGCAAAGTTGTTTTAGCAGATGTCCTAGATGTCAAATCAAGTCATAAATTTAATTTAGTTCAATCTTTAAACAATCTTCGACAATTACATCCTAATTGTTATGTATTTTCTACAAGTAATGGTAAGGGACAAAACTTTATTGGTGCAAGTCCAGAAAGGTTAATTAGTATTCACAAACAACAGTTAATTACTGATGCTTTGGCAGGTTCTGCACCTAGAGGTAAAACACCTGCTGAAGATGCAGCAAATGGCGATCGCTTGCTAAATAACGAAAAAGAAAGGCACGAACATTCCCTAGTAATTGATTTTATCACACAACGCCTATCTGAACTAGGTTTATTACCGCAAATGTTATCACCGCGTCTGCGACAATTATCTAATATTCAGCATTTATGGACACCAATTAGCGCTATAGTTCCCACTAACGTACACCCGTTAAAAATAGTCGCACAATTGCATCCTACACCAGCTGTTGCCGGTGCAGCAAGAGATATTGCCTGTGCAGAAATTCTTCGTCACGAAAGCTTTGAGAGGGGTTTGTATGCGGCGCCACTGGGTTGGGTTGATTCTGACGGGAACTGTGAGTTTATTGTCGGGATTCGTTCAGCATTAATTGATGGCGATCGCGCTAGACTTTATGCAGGTGCAGGTATCGTCGCAGGTTCCGATCCCGACAAAGAACTAGCAGAAATTCAACTTAAATTACAGGCTTTATTAAAAGCATTAGTTTAAATAAAAACGCCACAATCGTCGTAGAGACGTTCCGTCGGAACGTCTTTACAAGGACATGATACGTCGTAGAGACGTTCCGTCGGAACGTCTTTACAAGGACATGATATTACAGCAAATCTCTATGAATGAAAGATTTAGCATTCTTCCGTCGTAGAGACGTTCCGTCGGAACGTCTTTACAAGGACATGATATTACAGCAAATCTCTATGAATAAAAGATTTAGCATTCTTCCGTCGTAGAGACGTTCCGTCGGAACGTCTTTACAAGGACATGATATTACAGCAAATCTCTATGAATAAAAGATTTAGCATTCTTCCGTCGTAGAGACGTTCCGTCGGAACGTCTTTACAAGGACATGATATTACAGCAAATCTCTATGAATAAAAGATTTAGCATTCTTCCCAGTGTAAGTAGTTACAACATGACCATCGCCAATCATTTGATATTTGTATGTTATCAAACCTTCTAAACCCACGGGACCGCGAGGTGGCATTTGTTGAGTACTAATTCCCACTTCTGCACCGAAACCATAGCGGAAACCATCAGCAAAGCGAGTAGAACAGTTGTGGTAAACTCCAGCTGCATTTACGATCGCTAAGAAACTTTCCGCTGCTTCTACATCTTCGGTAATAATCGCTTCCGTATGACGAGAACCATAATCGTTAATATGTGCGATCGCATCTCCTAAAGAATCAACAATCTTAATTGACAAAATCAAATCACTGTATTCTGTTTCCCAGTCTTCTTCTGTTGCAGTTTCAATATTAGGCAAAATTTCCCGACTGCGTTCATCTCCTCTTAATTCCACATTAACTTTTTGTAAAGCATCAGCTACTTTTGGTAAAAATGTTGTCGCAATATCCGAGTGAATCAACAAAGTTTCAATCGCATTGCAAGCAGCCGGATATTGAATTTTAGAATCAACTGTAATCGTCACAGCTTTGGCAATATCGGCAGCTTTGTCTACATAAAGATGACAAATTCCATCCGCGTGACCTAACACAGGAATGCGGGTATTTTCCTGGACAAATCGCACAAAAGAATTAGAACCTCTAGGAATAATTAAATCTACATATTTATCTAACTTCAAAAGTTCTAAAGTTTCTTCTCTCGTTGTCAACAACTGCACCGCATCCGGGTTAACAGCAGTTTGAGATAAACCTTGTTTAATTGCTTTAACTATCGCTTCGCAAGAACGAATCGCTTCTTTTCCACCTTTGAGAATAACACCATTACCTGATTTAATAGCAAGAGAAGCAATTTGAATTGCTGCTTCTGGACGCGCTTCAAAAATAACACCCAAAACGCCCAAAGGACAAGTGATTCGCTTGAGAATTAAATTAGTATCAATTTCGCGATGAATCTGCACTGCACCGACTGGATCGTCTAGTTTACCTACATCTCGTACCCCAGCGATCGCATCTCTTAACTTATGTTCATCTAACTGCAAGCGTTTATAAAGCGGTTTGGCAATCCCTTCAGTAGCTGCCGCTTCACAATCTGTAATATTCGCTTGTAAAATTTCATCCTTAGCCGATTCTAAAGCAATAGCGATCGCTTCAATCGCTTGCTTTTTCAGTTCACTAGAGAGAATTGCTAACTTGCTGGCAGCAAGTCGGGTTTTTTGAGCAATGGAAATCAAATCAGAGTCAGTAGCTTGGTAAATAATCATAGTACATGCATACAGCAGTATAACAATCCCCCGGAGACGTGACCGTGGAACGTCTCTACATATTGTAGAGACGTAGCATTGCTACGTCTTGTAGGAATTCTGGGTAATAAATTAATTTCCACATCTATGTCTAATGGTCAAGGAAATTTATGAGTTTTGCCGCTAATAATAAGTGTGGCATAAATTTAATTTTTCCTTACTGTCAGAGCGTTTCGCAATTATTGATTTCTAAATTAATCTTTTAATTGCATAATTTGACTTCGTTTACACCTATTAAAAATATAGATCAAGGTTTCGGTATGAGCCTTGGTGAAACAGTACCTGATATGCTTTTCTAATTTTCGATTTTCCTCAAACATTTACTTTTTTTGGAGTTAATTACAATGGAATCTACCAACGATGTCTCTGCTCAACTCAACAAACCTGTACTGAAAGAAGGTTCCACAGGTGATGCAGTCAAAGAACTGCAAGAACTTCTCAAAAAATACAATACTTACGCAGGTGCCATTGATGGTTTATTTGGTCCTCTGACGAAAAAAGGTGTCATAGCCTTTCAACATCGCGTATTTCTCGAAGAAGATGGTATTGTTGACGATAATGCTTGGAGAGCTTTGTTTAAAGGTGCGCCAGTCGATATGCCAATTTTGAAAAAAGGCAGTAAAGGCGACTTGGTGATAATTGTTCAGAATATTCTCAAGTCTACCAAAGATTATAACGGTGCGATCGACGGTGAATTTGCTTCTAAGCTAGAACGTGCAGTTAAGCACCTGCAAAAACGTACTGAGTTGCCTGATGATGGCATTGTTGAAGATCGCACTTGGTTCGAGTTAAGTAAAATTCCGCATTAAACCGTCACAAGAGACGTTTCAGCGAAACGTCTCTACAATAAGACGTTTCAGCGAAACGTCTCTACAATATGTGATTTGTCGGACATGATATAAAAACACTCCCCTCCCCTACTTGCGCGATTCACTGATAAAAATTAAAGAAACTTTATATAATTAGTGAAAACACATATGTAGATATGTGTCGAAAAACTTTTCCGTAATTGCGGTGGCGATCGCTGTATCTATTGAGTATTGATAGATCAACACCACTCCTCCTAAAGGGAGATACTATGTCACTGCAATCTGGTTTAGATGCCTTTCAAATCGGACGTTATCAAGAAGCGATCGAATTATTAGAAGAATTCAGTCGAAATTGTGTTGATGAAATTTCTCCAGACTATTTGAACGCGCAGATGTGGCTATTGAAAGCGTATCAAGCTACTGGAAAAATTGAAAAAGCTAGGGAACTGTGTCAGCAGTTAATGAGCAGCGATAATTTAGAGATACGCACTTGGGCAGAAAAAGCTTACCCTACTTTACCTGAGGCTTTAAAAACGCCATCTCGCAGCGATCGCGCTCCTACAGCTAATGTCAACTTAGCGATGAAGGGTATCGGTGGTAGTTTAGCACTAGCATCTGGTGTCACCCTCACCTTGCTGTTTGGCATGGTGTTCGTTTTAGGTTTAGCCCTGGTATTCATTGTAAGCAGCGATGCACCTGTAAATGGACTAGCGATCGCTCTAGCGATCGCTGTTATTTTCAACCTCGTTGCCTTCTTTCTCTCTCCCTTTTTGATGGACTTAACCCAAAGTTGGCTCTACCATACTCGTTGGGTAGACATAACAGAAGTTGAAATTCTCAGTCCAGAAACAGCCAGAGTAATTCGTCGTGTTTGTCAGCAGAAAAAATTAAAAATTCCCCGTTTGGGAATCATTGACGACGAAAACCCCACGGCTTTTACTTACGGCTCATTACCTAATAGCGCCCGCTTAGTGGTCAGTCACGGACTTTTCACCTACCTAGATGATGATGAAATTGCTACCGTCTACGCCCACGAATTAGGACACATCGTCCACTGGGACTTTGCGGTAATGACAGTAGCTTCCACCCTAGTGCAGATTTGCTATTTGATTTATATCACAGCTAGAAACCTCGGACGTGGCGGTGGTGATAGTAAAATCAAAGATGCGGCAGAAACTGCTGCTCTAGCTGCTTATGTGTTTTACTTTATCGGTACATATTTAGTACTGTACCTCTCCCGCACACGAGAATACTTTGCAGACCACTTTGCCGCAGAAACTACCGGCAACCCCAACGGACTTTCCCGCGCTTTAGTGAAAATAGCCTACGGCATTTTAGAAGAAGGTTCGCGATCAAAAGAACCCAGCCGTTTAATTGAAGGTACTCGTGCCTTGGGTATTTACGATCATAAAGCGGCAGCGTCTACCGGAACCGCCTACCGCATTGCTTCCGATCCGCAAAAAATCGGTCGCGTCTTTCTGTGGGATATGTTTAATCCGTGGGGTTGGTGGATGGAGTTAAATTCCACTCACCCCCTGACTGGAAAACGAGTCCGCGCTCTTAGCACCTATGCAGAACAGCTAGGTTTAGCAACCGAATTCGACATGGGACGAGTTATTGGTGAAGGCAAAACTCTGAATAAAAGTAAGCTTTACGGCAGCTTCTTCTTAGATGTTATCCTGTACGGTGCTGAAACCATTGGGTTTGTCGCAGGCTTAGTTCTTGGCGCTATTCTTTGGTCAACTTCACAAAA
This sequence comes from Tolypothrix brevis GSE-NOS-MK-07-07A, assembly GCA_019358985.1. Lineage (GTDB taxonomy): Bacteria > Cyanobacteriota > Cyanobacteriia > Cyanobacteriales > Nostocaceae > Hassallia > Hassallia brevis. Next base: position 38,019 of record JAHHIJ010000045.1, read on the forward strand.
CCCAGGTTTGATGATGGGTGTACCATTCATCGGCTTAGGTGTAGGAGTGGTAATCAAAGCCTTTATTATGTTCCCCAGCTACAGCCAAGCGCCAGAAACTGACATTCTCACCTTGATGTCAGATCCTTATGCTAGTCCGTTGCGTGGAAGACCTGCGAAACTGGAAGGTACATTAATTGGTCGTGGAGATTCCGGTTATAAATTTGGTTCTGACTTGAAAATTCAAGATCGCAGTGGGATGCTTTATTTGCATTATGCTTCGCGCTTTGGTCCGATTGGTAACTTCTTGTTTGGAATGAAACGAGTTGAAAGCTTGATTGGCGAATCAGTTGGTGCGGTAGGTTGGTTCCGTCGAGGTGTCGCACCGTGGATGGATTTAAGTCAACTTAACAGTGAAAGCGGCACCATTGTCAACAGTTACCATCGCTTTTGGTCATTCGTCTTGGGTGGCGGATCGATTATTTTAGGAGTGATCTTTGCGGTGTTTATGAAAGGTAGCTAATTGACTTTTTAGGGGCGGACAAGATGTCCACCCCACAAGCCTTTTTTAGACTCAAGTTCAGTAATTAATGCCACAACAATACTTTTTTTTAGACAAAATATATCTATAAGTTCTACAAAAAGATGATTGTTCAGAAAATCTTTATTAACCATCAAAACTTCGTCTTAGTGCTTGAACAGCTGTAAAACCAAACATTCCAGCTACAAAAGACGCTACATTTCTAGCACCGCCAGGAGGAAAATTATTGATAGTAAAAATTAGTATAATACTTGCTGCTACAAGTACTACACCTGACATTACAGCGTTACCTTTATTTTCATTACTTTCCCGATATTTCATAATTATTTCTCTTTTTCTATATTTTAACACTATTTATGACTGTGATTCTGAATCATTTGCTTCAATTTGTTCTTGATTTGTATTTTGTTGTGGTTTAAACTCTTGATTTGTACTTTCAGGTAATTGGTACTTTTGTAAATTTTTAATATATTCATTTTCTGTTCTTAAAATCCCATTTTCTATCTCCAATTTTGCCACTTGTTTTTGGCTTTCTAGTTCTATTTTTAATCTATTTATTTCTATTTTAGAATTATTTTTATCTTCTTCCGATTGCTTTTCTTTCTCTTGCAAAAAATCGATAAATTTTTCATAATATTCAATCAATTCTTCTTTTTTTTGTAGTTCCTCCAATTGACTATTTTGTTTATCTTCATCTTCCTGTTTACTAGTAGCTATGACAACTGCCGTTCCAATTGCAGCCATTCCTGGTTCTGGTTTATCATTATATACAAGATATCCACCATAAACAAAAAGTCCTATAGTAAAGAAATTCGTAATAATTTTTTTAGCTACATTCCATGTTGATTTTCTTCGCAATTGTGACAAAGGTAGCGTTTGTTGCGTTAGAAGTCCTGGTTTATTTGGTTTTGTCGGCTTATTTGGTGTTGGTGATTGATCTGGAGGTATTATATTGGACACTGAGCAATTTCCTTTCCTCGCAGAGGTGTTACCGGAATTGAATTATAATACAACACTGAGTAAGCGTTAAACCTAGCCTCCACATACGGCTTGGCAGCAGCTGTGTGGACAAAGGATATCACCAAAGCTCATACGATCGCTAACAAAGTTCGAGCAGGCACCGTTTGGGTAAATTGCTACGACGTATTCGACGCTGCTGCACCCTTCGGTGGATTCAAACAGTCCGGAATGGGTCGCGAACTCGGCGAGTATGGCTTGCAGCAATACACTGAAGTTAAGACCGTCACAATCAAATTGTAAAAACGTCCGCTTAACGCTCTTGTGCAAGTTTGGCTTTAGCTTGTTGCCAAAGCGCTTCTAACTCATCCAAAGTGTAATCGGAAAGGGGGCGGTTAGCAAACGCCTCCATTTTTTGTAACCGCTGAATAAATCGCTGATTAGTTCCTTGCAAAGCTTCTGACGGGTCAAAATTATACCATCGCGCAAGTTGAATAATCGAAAATAGTAAATCGCCTAATTCCGCTTGTTGTTCTGCTGGTGTTTCCTGTTCTAAAGCTTGTTCAAATTCCCCTAATTCCTCATGAAACTTTGCCCAGACACCATCAATATTTTCCCACTCAAACCCAGCCGCTGCGGCTTTTTGAGAAATCTTCATTGCCGCTATCATGGGGGGAAGAGTTTTAGCGTAGCGACTGAGTTTAGAACTTAGCTTTTGGTTTTCTGGAGACGTTTCACCTTTTTCTTCAGCTTTGATTTGTTCCCAATTTTGCCGCACTTCATCAACGCTTTCCACCGATACATCAGCAAATACATGGGGATGACGGCGAATTAACTTTTGGGAAATGCCTTGAGCGATTTCTTTCAGGGAAAATTGTTGATATTCGCTAGCGATTTGCGCTTGCAGTACTACTTGTAATAGTAAATCTCCGAGTTCTTCAGCGATCGCATTCTTATCCCCACTTTTAATTGCGTCTACCACTTCATAAGCTTCTTCTATCACATATGGTGTCAACGTTTCGGGAGTTTGCGCCAAATCCCACGGACAACCACCATTTTTGCATCGCAACTTTGCCACCACATCAATTAACTCTTGTAACGCCGCCAAAGTATCATTTGTCATTTTCCCCTTGTCTCCCTTGTCTTCCTTGTCCCCCCTGTCTTCCTCGTCCCCCGACTTGTCGGTTTACGTTTCTTCATTTTCGCACGGGGCAGCAAACCTTGAACCCCTTGCTTTTGGTAACGCTTGTAAGCCGAACCACCCCAATCGCTGAGAGAATGACTCATAGCACCGAGTTCTAGTCCAAAAAATAGTGCTAGGAATTCGCTAGAGTAATTCGTGAGCGATCGCCCGACATTTTCACTCATATCCTGCCAATTCAAAGTTATATTTCCCAGCTTTGCCCCAACCACCAAACCAAAAATTGACAAGATAAACAGCAAAGTCGTTAAATAAAGCACCCGCAGCGTTGTCCCAATTATCGGACCGTGAGAGAAAAAAGAACGATGACGTAGACGTTTTTGATAGGGTAGCCAAATCCAACGCAACCAACCCCAGCGCTGAAATTGACGCGAGTAAATATCTAAATCGGGACCGAACATCAACCCACCGAACATAAACCCACCAGCAAGCAATAAAGTCAAGTTGCCGTTGCGAGTTTGCCAGAAGGCGATCGCTACAACAATTGGTAAAGCCCATAAAGTAATGCGATCGTGCGTCCGTCCAGAGGGCATAGGGATTTTGGATTTGGGATAAGAAAATCTGCAAAATATTTCTCAAAAATAGTAGCGCGATTTGGAATAGTTTGCTATAGTATGTAAATGTGAGTGAAAACGGGCGGTTAGCTCAGTTGGTAGAGCGCCTGCCTTACAAGCAGGACGTCATCAGTTCGAGTCTGGTACTGCCCATTCACGAAAAGCCGCCAAATGGCGGCTTTTTTATTGGAAACATAATCTTGTTGCTGCGATTTGGGATAATATTAATATCCTGAATCACCCTAAATCACCCTAAATCACACTGTAATTTTAGCTCAGATTTAGTGCAGTGAAATTGACAATTGAGATTATCAACGACAGGCTTAAGGCAGCGAAAATTGGGGTACGAGTTGAAGCTAGGGGCGATCGCTTATCCCTTCGAGCCACGCTACCACCCAAGCCGGGAAGCGCCAAAATTAAACCATATCAGCAATATCTTGCCTTGGGAATTTACGCCAATCCTGCGGGACTGCAACGCGCAGAAGCAGAAGCCAAGATTGTTGGTGGATTGTTGGCACGGGGGGAGTTTGATTGGAGTCGGTATCTTGTTTCGGAGCAGGAAATGGGGAGTGGGGATTGGGGGCAGTGGATAGAAAAGCTACGTCAGAACTACTTTGCCCAAAAAGGTGACACACCCAACACGCAATTTACTTGGAAGAACGACTACGAGGCAGCCTTTAAAAACTTAAAGGGAGAGGTTGCGATCACTCCATTAATCGCAGCTGCAATTTCCACCCCTGCCAATAGCCGCAGCCGGAAACGGACTTGCGAAAAGTTGCAGTTATTGGCTGAACTTGCTGGAATAAAAGTAGACCTCAAACCCTACATTGGCAATTACGGTAACTGGCAGACGAAGCCGCGCCAGATACCTACTGACAATCAGATAATTGCAGCGCGATCGCTCTTTCTCAACTCCCCTCCTTGGCTCTGGGTATTTGGGGTGATGAGTACGTATGGATTGCGCGATCATGAGGTGTTTTTTTGTGAAATCTCACCCACCCCACCCCACATCTGCCACGTAAAAGAAGGAAAAACAGGGGAACGAATTTGTTATCCCCTGCATCCTGATTGGGCAGTGGAATGGCGACTTTGGGAAATTAAAAAGCCAAACTGCACAGGAAAAATGTATCGGGATTATGGGCAGCGAGTCAGCCGAACTTTCGCTCGGAAAAACACCCCATTTTTACCATATGACCTCCGGCACGCTTATTGTATTAGGGGGAGCGTTCGGTACAAAGTGCCAGTAGCGACAATGGCATCATGGGCGGGACACAGCCCCGTGGTTCACTACCAAACATATAACCGCTGGATTTCAGAAATTGAACACGCAAAGGTGTTTAATTCGCTCAATCAATCCTAAATGTCCCAAGCACGGATATATGTCTATCCGTGCTTGGGACGGAAAGCCTTTACAAATCTTGAACAGTAGACGAACTGACACCAAGTACGCGCGTGCAAATTCACCTTGAGAGCGATCGCCCTTTGCCCGACTCACAATTTCCACCAAATCGCTCCCCAAATTGATCGCTCATTATTTATTGCCACTTAGCTTAATTTAACAAATCATCAAACAACAGCCTGACTAATCTTGCTCGTTGCTCTTTATCTAATTTTTTCGCTATTTGCAAGACATCTTCTGCCACCTTTGGAGAATAAATCTTTTCTGATTCACCCCCACTGATCTCAGAAAATAATTCTTCTAAGCTCATTCCGGCTGCCGTAGCAATTTTTTCCAGATTTTTGGCAGAAGGCATACCTTGCCCTTTGAGCCAATTTTGCGCTGCACCAAGACTCACGCCCAAATCCATCGCAAACTGGCTCTGCGATCGCTCCCCTTTCGCTTTATTTACTATTTTTGCAAGGCGTTCTCTAGATCCTTCTTCCATCAAAATTTGCCGAATTGCTAACCACATATCATAATGCACCCTCTTGAGGGCTGTTAAACTCCGGACGACACTTTACAAAGCCCTTCAATAATATTATTATTAGTGAAATAGTAGTTACTAACCAATAAAGTAGTGGTAATATCTACGGCAGTAAAGCCAATAAAAAAGTCTTTCGATGCCTCGCCAGGCGTGGCAGACGAACTCGTAGCTGTAGCGCGTGAACTCGGCATTCCCCAATCGGCGGTGATTGTAGTTGCACTGGAAGCCTACTTCCTGGATTACTACCGGAGAAAAGGCGAAAAAAAGCAACACAAAGACCTTATAGCTGCATAAATGCTCTATGGAGGAATCACCCAGCTACAAATTACGGGAGAGATTTATCCCCGAATCCCAACTCAGGGATGCCATTAAAACAATCCTGGCAGAAATGCTTGGGGTAAATAATGTTATTCAGTCGAGCCGACAGTGGTATGACACAGAACTTGCCTACTCTTTATTGGGGCTGAATTCGGTCAAGCAACTCAGGGAGATGGTGCGAAGTGGCACATTGCGAATTGGGCATGAGGTGCGCGATGTGCGATCGCCTGATTCCCTAGTGCCACGCTATCAGTTTCACATTGAAAAATGTGAACAGCAACTTGCTTTACCGCCCGAAAAGCGTGAAGCTCGCCGGACAGAAGTTTCTGGGAAAGAGCGAGCTTCACGGAAGTACGGAAAGATAGCTTAAAACTTGGACAGTGTAAACAGATATCAAGCAATCAATGGAGCAACAGATGGCAATTAACAGCGAGTAGAACCCTAAAACAAAACTAGGTTGCAAACTTCCAATTCGCAACCTAGAAAATTTTTATATACGCAAAGAAAAACCTAAACCCAAACCCTGCATAGCGATCGCTATGTGACAGGAGATTGTCGCCCAGGCTCTTTTAGGTTTTCATTATGCCACAAAATTTCAAGTTTTGGCAACCGAGTACGTATCTACTTAAAAAAAGGGAAATTAAATCATGTATGTATCTACCAATACAAAATTAGATGATGACGAACTGGATAAAAAGCAGCAACTAGAAGATTCCGTAAGGGAAGGAATTGAAGCCGGTAAACGCGGTTTTCAGCAGGCGGCGATCGCACTGCTGAGGATTGACGAACTTGCATTATGGCGGGATGAGGCGAATAGTTTCAACCAGTATCGCGAGAAGTTTAAATCGCTACTGGAGGATATGGACATTACCGACCGACATCTAAACAGACTTATCGCAACTCAGAAATGTGTACAAATGTTAAGACCAATTGGTCTTAACATTACGCAACAAAAGGAAAGTCATTTTAGACCATTGACCCAATTAAAGGAGCCAAAACAAGTGCAACAGGCTTACAAGCGAGCTATTGAAATAGCCGAAACTCAAGGAGAGGAGCCAAAAGCTAAACATTTTGAAGCAGCTGTGGCAGAAATCAAGCCACCCAAAGTGAAGCTCTCAAAACCACCCCGTATCCCAATTGGGGCAGTAGTGGAAGTGCGTAAGCATTTTCCAGATGAAGAAGTAGCGGGGACAGAAGGGATTGTTACGCAGCATCCATCGGCTGACCGCTGCATTGTCCGGTTTGGGGATGAAAGCAGACTCATTCCTGACAACATGCTGGCGGCAGTTGAGGGGACAAAAGAATTTACATCTACAAAACAGGAGGATACATATATGGCGCGATCGCTTGGACTGCGATGTCGAGGCGACAAGGCTTCGCCAACGCGGCTTCAGGTGCTGCCGGATATTGCCCGGAATGAAGGGGTGATGAGCGAGTCAGAACAGTTGGAGATTGAGGTTGCGATCGCGGCTTTCTTACGAGTCCTGCCAAGGCTATCGCATCAGCAAAAAGGAATGGTGTATGAGCAATTAATGAAGGTAGCAGTATGAGTCACACTCTTGAAGCGCAAATACAAGATAATAGTATAAGTAATGCCCCCACGTTGTTACAAGCAACCGGGAGCGTGGCAACCCTAAAGTTACTAGGAGATGCATTCATGATTTTAACTGAAGATGTTCTTCAGCGGTATCGTGCTAATCAAGGTTACGTGTACTTGATTCACGCTGTTGGAACAGATAGATACAAGATTGGGCGTAGTGTAAACCCGCCAGCAAGGCTAGAAACCCTCAAAAAGCAATCACCATACCCGCTACAAATAATTGAGTGTTTCTGGACACCGGATGCGATCGCGGATGAAAAATATTTTCATAATAGAGAGTATTTAGCTCCACATAGAAAGTTTGGTGAATGGTTTGAAGTCAGCAATGAAAGAGATGATACTCTATCTCTAAGCTCGTTTGACGTGCTTGAGCTTGAGTTTACTGGGCATCGCCCAACCTGTAGACAGTACTTAATGCAATCTTTTCAATCAGTTATTGCAGACTCTGGGCTACCTACTGACGGCAATTACTTTAATCAAGCTTATAGCCCTATCCGCCTTTTGTATTTAGGCGTTACCAATATACCTGCACTTGAAAGAATTATCTTCTTTACCTTCAACAAGCTACCTTCAATAGTTGGTAATTGCAGAGACTCGCAAGAGCTTGAAAATACATGTTGGGCAGCTTGTGAAACTGCATCACAACTTATTTTAGGGCAAGAGCTTTTTGATATTGCAGAGTCACTAGTTCGTTACAAGGGCAAATAAAAATGAATATTATTTTGCTCGAAAAGCTTTTGGCTAGACCAATCGCTTTTCATCGGATTTTTGCGACAGTAGCGGGTGGCGCTACCGAAGGACTATTTTTAAGTCAAGCTTATTATTGGTCGTTTCGTACCACTATTGATGGTGAATGGTTTTATAAGACTCAAGAAGAGTGGTATCAGGAGACTGTGCTTACTCGCAGAGAACAAGCAGCGGCAAGGAAGAAATTAATTGCGCTCCATATTCTTGAGGAAAAAAGAGAGGGTATGCCTAGCCAATTGTTTTATAAGGTTAACAAGGAAAAGCTTTATGAGATTATTCTTGGTGAAGACTCAAACCCGCATGGTTACAAGATTGTACAAAATGACAATCTTGTAGATTCAAGATTGTCAGATGTGGCAAACAAGATTGTACAAAGTGACATTCAATCTATATATACAGAGATTACTTCAGAGACTACACCCCCCCTATCCCCCCAAGGGGAAGATGTGTGTAAAAGAAAATTTGGATTTGAAATAAAAGAGAATTTGGAGCTAGTCCCACAACACTCTACTTCGTTGGATAAAAAGCCAGAGGTTACGCAACTAACGAGCGATATTGTCGTGGGGATAATTGTTCCGGCGCCGGCAGAAATACAAAAAACAAAGCCTCTGCCATCTGAGTCGGTTCATCCAATCGCAAAAATGGAATCAAGATTTAATTTAAAACAAACTGTTAGGCAGCAGAGGCGTGAATATTTAGACGCAGTAGCCCACCCATCGTTAGTTTTTTCAGAGAATACACCTTGGCTAGAGCCTAACAGCACTGCCGAAATGCCAATTTTTCATAGACCTTTTGTAGCCTGGGGTGCTGGGTGCATTATGAAATTTGCTTCCACGACACTTGAAAGGGCTAAAGGCAATTTTGAAACTAAGTTAATTAACGATCCTCGAAAAATAGCAATTGAGTGGAGAGCTTACAGTGACGCTCTTGTTCATACGGCTGTAGTTGTTGCAGCCAGAGTTAACAACGGCATAAGTGTTGGTCAAGACGAACTGGACAACCTCGCTAAAAATCAACGCGCATTTACGCTCATCACAGCAGAGTCAACCGAAAGCATAGACCCAAAAATCCTTGTGTCAGCACAGCAAGTCAGCCATGAACCACCGCAACTAGAATCAGCTGCCACCGTCTCAGATGACATTTGGGATACCATAGCTGCCAAAACGCTATGGGAGCAATCGCAGTTTAGCGTACCAATACCAGATGGCGCAGAGAACATTGCTGCATACACCAATACTGCAAAGTCTGAAGATTCTGATTATTTCCGCGCTCTCCACGAAAAACATTTGACTTGCGGCATTCAACCCATAGCGCAGCCTATAAGCAGCTTAGAAGAGGCTAAAGCTCGAATAGATGCTTTGACCCCAAAGATGGGAATGCCATCTGTTAGTGCCGAAGACAAACAGCGCATGAGAGATGAAGAGCGACTAGGGAACAAGCTAGCTTACTGGACTGAATTATTGCAATCGGGGATACCTTCTGTGATTGCAGATGTAACACGTCGAGCTAACGCGCAAGGTTACGAAATTATTGATGGTGAAATTTTTGAGGTTGATTTTTAAATCATGAATCCACTCAGCGATCTTCAGATGGAAATGGCGTGGAGCATCGCTCAGTACGATGTCAAATCCGCTTCTAGATATTGTGTATACGCTATAGCTCTCAACGAGATGAAATGCCCAATTTGTGGCAGCGAATTAATTAAGCGCGGCAGTTTTGCGGATAATTTTCTCTGCCCAAATTCCCGCAGGAGGAAGCATGGGAAATAAGCCAGTAATAAGCGACAACGCACCCACTGCCGTAATCTTATTCGCCGGGGGTGGTGGAATTGAAGCCGGCATGGTTGAAGCGGGTATCCGCCCAGTTGTCGCAGTGGAATGCGATCGCGGAGCGACTCCTTCGGAGTATCGCACTCTTACAAAACTCAGCATTGCGATCGCAGACAATCACGATCGCAACTTCAGCGAATACGGCTGTAAATTAATAAGGCAAACAGTCCAAGAAGTAGCATCTGCGGGGTTCCCAGACTTTCCACACCAAAGAATAGACTACTTACATGCTTCCCCAGTTTGTAGTAACTTTAGTAACGCAAAGCGCGATCGCATAGAATCGCAGTGCGATCGCGATTGTGCGATCGCAGTGGGGAATGCGATCGCACATCTACAACCCAAAAATTTCACATTAGAAAATGTCGTTGGGTATAAAAAGTCTGAAAGTTTCCACATAATATTGGACGTTTTGGAAACAGAGGGTTATCAAGTAGCCTGGGACATTGTAAACATGGC
>JAHHIJ010000047.1 GCA_019358985.1 Tolypothrix brevis GSE-NOS-MK-07-07A
CGACTTTGGACACCATCAAAATGTATATTCAAAACCAAAAAGAAACTTGACGGCGAATAAATTCGCCAACGGCTTACCCCCACGGATAAATCCGGGGGCTAGCTCGCCGTTGATATTTTGGTCTATTAGCCAATCGACTAAAGTTGTTTTCCCCTCACCCGTGCCTGCCACAACCCGAATGTGGGGAAACTTATTAGGTTCAGTTCGGAATCGTTGCCAGTCAAAAAAGTTTAGTTCCGGTTGTTCACCTCCTGAGTCTTGCGATCTGGTGAGTATTTTGGGGATGAGGATTCCTCAATTTCTGGTTGAATATAAGTTAAAGGAAATCGTGGTTCACCTCCAGACTCTAAACGTTTTCTTTCTTCCGAGTAAGTAGTAAAAAGAATTTTCCCAATGGGGACGCTGACACCACCAACGATGGAAATTGCAACAGCACAAATTAAAAAGATTTCAACCATTGCGTTGCACCTCACACGCGGCTGGTGGATACAAAATTGACAAAGTGCCTTTAAGTAAGACGGCACTAACCGGCAGGGCGTAAATTATAATTAGTAAGGCGATGACAGATTCCAATACCCCGCTAGGGTGAATTTTGGAGTAAGAAACGTGGGTTTCTTTATCACTCGTTTCAATTTCGGTGTGTTTCATGACGATATCACCTGGTAAACTAGGGCTTCAATTAACCGCAGTTGGTCACCAATCGATAATTCGTCTGAGCAAATTCGCTCTACGGCTTTTTCAATACCGTCACGCAACGAGTTATCGTCTTCTGTTTCGTCAAAGTCAGCACAAAGATTTTCACCAATCTTCATAATCATCCAAGTGCGCTCGACATTGGTTAGTTCTTCAAATTGTGACCCCCAAGCTTCTTGCATCTCGGCAAGTAATCCTTCGTCACCTGGGGTGTAACTTGTGTAATAGCCTAATGGTTTCGTCATTTTTGGTAGAATTGTAAGTTGATATTGTTTAATGTCGGTGTTTTTTCTATGCACCTGATGCGGGGCGATCGCTCTTTCTTCCACTGGGAATGGCGATCGCCTCTTCTCAAAAGTCCTCGATGAGTCGCGCCATCCTTTGTATGACTGGATCTTGAGACTGGGGAAGTTGTTTCATTGGCTCGGTCTGGGATAACTCGTGGGGGAAAGCTTGCATTGACGCGGTTTCTTGCATTGATGCAGCTGTGGTTGACGAGACGGCAATCACCCAGGAGTTTTTGAGATGATTGCCATAGCGAGTTAGTAGCAAACAAAACAGGTTAGAGAGATTGGTAACGCCTGTTAGCTGCAACAGTTCTTCCGCTAGTGGAACTACTTGCGGATTTAAGGTTATTCGGGTTTGACTCATGGCATAATTAAATTAATTGCGTTGTCTAACAATGCAGAGAACCGAGAGGCGATTCCTGCAAGGGCGATCGCCTTTTGTCTTATCCAGGTTTTTCATGGCTGTTATTAATTAAAGGGAATTCCTAAATCATCAACCCCTAGTTCTCCCCCGGCTTGCAGGTGGAAGACACAATAGTTTTGTTCGTAGGCATCGACCACTTCAGATACTGCATGAATTGCATCAATGATGGTCAGGTCTGGATCGTAACTGTAATAGTCACTTTGTACTAGTTGACGCAATTCTGGGGAAGAGGCGATCGCTCTCAATTCCCCTTGTACATGTTGCAAGCGTTCAAGAAAGGTTTTGGTTAGTTCCATTTTTCGTTGCCATAATGGTGTTTCGGACAGTTAACGCTCTTGGGGACGACTAATCGTTCCCTTCTTTTTCGTCCTCCTGGGGTTGTTGGTAGAGATGCAATGACTGTTTTGATAAGAGGTCCCAAAAGATATCCGCGTTTTCTCCTTGAAGTGTCACAACGTAGCGTCCGAGGTGGATGTTTAATGTGTTGTTGCAAGCAACCTTAAAAATGTGAGTTATTACCTCCAAGTTGATAATTACTGGATCTCCGGCGTGGTCAGATGTCTGGATAAATTTACTCAATAGCGATCTCGCGCTCCTTTGTTATTGGGTATTGGGCGTCTCTACACCGATAACCGCTAGCAGGTCTTTGGATTACGACTCAGGGTCTGGCAGGCTGCTATCTCTGTCGGGTTGCGATCAGGCGAAGGTTGCAAAAATAATTGTTCCAATGTACAACTAAATAAAGTCTAATACTACCTATGAGAAATAGCAAGATAGTTCATAGGTAAAATAGAGGGGATTCTACATGGGTATTACGAATGAGGAAGCCAATGCATGGCGTAAGGAAGAAAAATATTATGTTTGCGCTGACACCGGAGGGGAGGGAAATGCTAGAAGCCAAGGCGAAAATGCTAGGCATCAGCAAGAGCGAATTGATAGAGCGTATAGCGCGAGATCAAGTATCGTCTTCCCCGGAATCTCAATTGCTGGGGGAATGCTTCGCCAACTGATTAGCGATTATCGCGATCAGATGGCAACAAAGATAAATGAGATCCACCGCATTGATGAAGAGAAACAGCGTCTTGACACCGAGAAGCAACGTCTTAACGAGGACAAAGAAAAGCTTGAATTTCGGATTAAGGAATTTGAAGCACTTCAAAACCAGTTAGAGCTAGAATCCGAACAGCTTGAATAAAGCCATCCTGCCTCATGAGGCAGGATGGCTTTTTAATGGAGTACTACCTGCTGTGAGGTAGCAAAGTTAAGAGAGAAGGTGTTTATTCAATATTCGTTTGCCGAAACTCATCTAATGGTGACAGTTGCTTTAGCGCCACATTTTCTTCCGGTTCAATTTCCTCAACGAGTTCAGCGTCTTGCTCGACTTCTTCCTCATCGGGAATAAACTCCAAAGAAATCCTGACTCTTCCTTCTTTCCAACCTCCGCTACCAGCTTGTAGCACACGACATCTTACCCCGTCACCCATCCAAACTTTAGCCGCAATATTGGCTTTGTATTGTACAAACTCGGCTAATTTGCCCCCCGCCTCTTCAACAGTAAAAGTTGAAGCACCAACAAAACTAAGGTCTTTCTGAACAGTTACCACATCGTCTTTATTTAAGCTCACAATTCAATCCTCAGTTAACGCCATTCCCAGGTAGCAGCCTGGTACTAATAGCATTCCCCCGAAAATTCAAAAGCGATCTACCAACAACCAATGAAAATCAAACTTTTAACTCAATTTGGTGAATTTGTCCGAGATGCCGAAATCTTGCCTTTTAACGAATATCCAGCAGTGATGATTTGGGGCGATCGCGTCTTTCAGCACTCCAACATCCAGGGAGAATATCGCGAGTGCTTCTTTTATATAGTCAGCGATCGCAAACCGGGACAACAATAACCACCCAATGAAACTTATCGAAAAAATTAAGCGATCGCGCCTCCTATTAAGAATTTGGTTTTGGGCTGCGGTTCATTCTCCACGCTTCCATCGTTGCCAACTGCGGCTTCGACTTCCACTTGTAGAAGTGGAGTTATCCAAAAATACCTGTCGCTACGGGTCTTTACGGTTTATAGTCACCATCAATGATCCCGCGCTAACTTTAGACATTCCTTGGATCGTTTGTGAGTCTTTCGCCTTTGCCAGAAAGCAGGCAGGTGAAATTATTGACCTAGCAGCTATCGACAACATCCCTTTTTAATCATGAAGAACCAACAGATATCAAGTTGTTCGTCACACCTAAAAAAAAAGTAGCGAGGGCTACTTCTGTGGTTTTCATAATTAAAAAGACATGCATAACCCAATGCCATTAGAAAAACCCAACTTTAACATAAATAAGGAATAAGCCAATGACATTAGATAGTACAAATCCTACAAAAAATATGTCCTCTTATTTTACCATAAATGCGCCCTCGCATGTTGACGATCGCCACTTTCAAGAATGGCTAAACAGCGGTGTTAGCGAACTGATTATCTCTCTCACTATCACGTCAGTACACGATAGTCAAGAGTTGGATAAAATTCTCAATCGTAACAACAGACGCAGACAAAAACATTCAGATAACTTGATTCCCGCTTGGTGTGTTAGTGGCATCAATCCGCAAGGATGGGAACGCACATTAGAAGGAGTTCAAGTTAAGTCAGACAACCCACAAATCATAAATGGCAAGCCTCAGAAATATTTAAGTGCCAGCGGATACGGAGTATCGCCTCTCTTTTTAGATGTGGGAATCCCAGACTATTGGTTAAAAATAATCGAAGACAAATCAATCCCTATAACTATTGTTGAGGGTGCAAAAAAAGCCGGTGCAGTACTTACTTTGGGGAAAGCCGCTATATCTATTCCTGGGGTTTCCACTTGCAGAAAGAAAGGACGACTACATAAGTTACTACAGCTATTTTGTGGTTATGGTCGCACCTTCTACCTTGGTTTCGATAATGACCTAATGACCAAAAAACCAGTGCAGAATGCACTGTTAAATTTATCGCGTGACTTATCTGCTACCGGATCAAAAGTGATGGTACTGGAATTCCCCCCCGGAGACGCTAAAGGAGCGGATGATTTCATCGTCACCAACGGTAAAGAAGCATTTGAAAATTTGTACCCCTCGGCTAAAACTATCGAGGAATGGCAAGACCAAGTAAAGCAGTTTTGGTTGCTTGAGCAAGAGAAAATCAAAGAAACCAAAAAATCCAAGCTCGCTAGATTCCTGCACATTATAAAACTGGGGTGGGGTGACGGGCTAAGATTTAACAGCTTAAAAAACCGGGTGGAAATGGGTGGGGAGCCATTCGACCTAGAGCAAGTGCGATTGAGGATCGCCCTTGAATTTGATATGGACGTTCCCAGTTATGATGCCATCTCGATTGTTGATGTTTTGGCAAAACAGCAGTCTTATCATCCAGTGCAGGAATATCTAGAAGATGTTGCCGAACAGTACCCAAATCCGGATTTATCCATTTTGGATAACTTGGCGTCACGCTACCTTGGTTCCCAAGAAATACTCCACGACATATATATGAGAAAAACTTTGATAGCGGCTGTTGCCAGAATTTACGAGCCAGGGTGCCAGCATGACGCGGCAACTATCTTTACTGGAAAGCAATACGCGGGCAAAAGTAGTTTTTGGAGAAAGTTGTTTGGTGAAGAGTTTTTCTCAGATCAACTAGGAGAAGCCACAAAATCTGAAGATGAGCTGGCTAAAGTACACCAATTTTGGGGACTTGAATGGGCTGAGTTTGAAACAGTGTACCGCAAAAAGGATGTCGCTAGCCTCAAAAAGTTTATGTCAGCTAGAGTAGATGCTTTTCGACTGCCTTACGCCCGAACCACCAAAGAGTACCCTCGGCAATCAATTCTCGTGGGAACTTCAAATGAGGAAGAAATTTTAAACGACCCGACAGGAAGTCGAAGATTTTGGATAATTCCGGTTAGCGTCCAATCCATACCACTAGATTTGCTTGAAAAGGAACGCGATCTTCTTTGGGCTGCGGCTTATCACGCTTATCAAAACGGGGAGAAGTGGGAACTAGACCTAGATGACCGGATACGACAAGCCGAACTAAACAAGGACTTCCAAACGCAAGACCCTTGGTTTGAAACAATTCAAACTTATATTCGCGGCAAAATCCAGGTCAATATCACCGACTTGTTCTACCACCTTTCTATAGAACCATCGCGGCAAGACATCTCACTAACAAAGCGAGTCGCCGCGATTTTAAGGCAACTTAATTGGGCTAGCGTCCGAAAATATGTCAATGGTGCCTGGAGTCGTTTTTGGGAAGAGGTAAAAACGAAAGTTACTTTTTCCAATGGATCTAGCGGATCGAGTCAAAACAGTGTATCTTTCGATACCCTAAAAAATGACCACTTTTCAAAAGTCGAAAATGTTATAAATTCCAATGGATCTAGCGGATCGAGTCAAAACAGTGTATCTTTCGATACCCTAAAAAATGACCACTTTTCAAAAGTCGAAAATGTTATAAATTCCAATGGATCTAGCGGATCGAGTCAAAATGACGTAGCGCATTATACTGTATCAAATAATTTTGAATTTGTAAGGGATCGAGTTGATAACGACTCAGGGCAAGGGTTTCAAAAAAATAATTCTCAACTCGATCCGCTAGATCCATTAAAAAACCAAACTTTCATCGATAAGCAAAATAGTGAAAAAATCGCGTATCAAGTTCCCTCAGTACAGTCAGAAGTGACCTGTCCCCGCACTGGCTTACCACTTCCCCAACCATTTGAAGTGAAAATTGATTGCCCGCTGGGGACATCGACTTGCCTGGTAACTCCCTTGAAAATTCGTAAAAAGGACAATCGGATTGAGTGCCGATTTGAGTTTGAATTTGCAAACGGCACCACTAGCCGTAAATTCGGACCGATTATCAAGAAAGATGATGCTGAAAAACTTGCAACCAAAGAAATTAGCGATCGCACCAAAGAAGCCATCAAACATCCATCGCGTCGCTACAGCGTTTTTCAAATAGTGGGGGAAATGCTAAATCCCGAAGTTATCTGGGTTGAGGGGTGCGTCTGTACCGAAGTGCCGGAACATCCGATAAATAGTTGGTGGGTTTTTAGAACTCCGGTGGGCGATCGCATTCAAGTCGCTGGAGATAATGAGTTTAAACTGGAGCGTTAAAATCCCGGAGATCCGCCACATCTTGAAGTTGCGGTCTTCATCCCCTTTTTTACCAAGTTGACATAAGCGCGGGTTGTATCCAACTTCCGCGCTATAGCCGAGTAGCTGAGTTTCTGCTCTTCTTGGGCAAGAAAATTTATAATTTCCTCACGCTTGGTCTGTTTGACCATAAAATTCTCTTTCTCGTTGAAATAACGGGAGATTTATAAAACGCGAGAATCGCAATTAGTCTTCCCTAGTATGTGGGAAACGTGGGCTTCCACAGTCCGACGACTGATGACTAGTGACTTCGCTATGTCTTCATTTCGTCTGCCTGCCACAACACACATTAGTATTTCAAATTCTTTCGGGGTAAGTTCGTACATAAACAATTGTTACTAAAACTTGTTTTTCGCTTCGCCACCCTTATTTTTAGATAGAAAAGAACTTATTGCCCATGAAGTTTGACTAAGTGATTTCAACCTTTAACAAAGCTAAGACTATTGTCAAATCTTTGGATTCAACCACAGGACAACTTATTATCCCAGTCTTCGCTAATACCCTTACAGGGAACTATCCTGGTCAACTTATCAGTGTTAACGCTTTTGTTAAAAACCTCAAAGCACACGCTAAAATCTCAAGCCTTGCACCCGTAAAACTGCCAAATTTTACCCTGGAAGATTCCGAAACCGACAAGCTATATAAAACCCTAGATATAGAGTGGGGTAGCGCGAGAAAACAGTTAAATTTATATATATCTGACAACGATACAGACTGGTATCAAGTGGGGGCGATTAGCCTACTAAATCCCTCTGGCTACCCCTATCGGATTTACAACTTAATGGATTTAATCACCGACAATTTAGCCATTGAATTAGGAGAAAACGGGCGGATCGGTGTCCAGGTTCAAGATGTTGGGTATGGCGCATTGCAAACCGGCGATAACATCACAATCCACGGTTCTTATGTGCAAGAAATTGCGGTTGATAGTGGCAGTGCTGTTCTTCAAAATACTAATGATTTTGAAGAATTAGTTGATATCGTAAATACAATTATTCTCGCGACTAATCCAATGAGAAAATATGTTGCTTTTACCAATAACGGCGACAACCCTATTTACTTGAATTTAGGAGATACGGCAACACTAGGGCAAGGCATTTACCTTACTCCTGCCGGAAGTTTTGATTTTGATAAGCCTTATTTTGGCGCTATCTCTGCAATAGCGGCTAATGACATTTCATCAGTTTCAGGAGTAGAATGTACTTAATTTAAACGTAATAAAAAAAAGAAAATGCCAATTTCTAACCCAGTAGTACAAACTATTGTCAATTTCCCTACCCCGGACATCCTACAATCTATAAACAAAGATGCAACAGTTAATAGTACTACCGGAACAAAAATACTAGACAATAATACTGGTAGACGCGGCTTAACAATTCACAATGATCACCCGAATACAGTTTTTTTTGATACGGTATCTCACAACAATACATCAACCTTCATGTTTTCACTCACAGGAGGGGCTTTTTATGAAATGGCATATCCCGGTTTCAGTGATGCTTTATATGCAATTAGTAGTGGCGGAACTGGAACAATTTTAGTAAGAGAAGTCGTGATTGCGTTAGTCAATTAACTTTCTAAGTTCTTTCTAATTCACTTTAAATAATCACTTAAAGTGAATTATTCATAGATAAAAATGCCAATTTCAAAATCTGAGACAATCAAAACAATTGCTGATATTACTGGATTACAAGGGGCGTTGGATGTTAAATCTCCCACTAGCCACACTCATGCGATCGCACTAATTGAAGGATTACAAGCGGCGCTAGATGCGAAAGCGTTGGCATCACATACTCACGACCCTGAGTCATGGCAGGATTTAAGCATAAGTGCCGGTTGGAGTATTTACGCTACGGGCTACGCTACCGTCCAATGCCGGAAGCACGTAGGCGGATTAATTGAAGTTAAAGGCGTCATCAAAAAATCTAGCGCTCTTACCACGAACGAGCTTATATGTACCTTGCCAGTAGGCTATCGACCGAGCAAAATTATGATGCTGTTGACTTGGGCAAATAATGGAAGTTCTCGATTAATAGTTGAAACCGGCGGTGCTGTTAGATTAAGTTCTGGTAGTGCCGGCGGGCTTGGATTAAATTTCTTTTTTAGTAATTAAAATGTTAAAAAATCCCTTTGTCAGATATTTTGAAATCATCAACGACCCCGATGATTTTAAAATGCCATATCAGATTTATGGGAAAATTGATTTAGAACTGTTAACAGATAAATATAATAGACTCACAAATCAAAGTAAACATCCACTAGTCCGACGATACAGACAAAACTAATGGTGAGACAAAGATTTAAGCCTTTTCAAAAAGCCAAAGACGCTAAAGAATTTTGGGACAACGCAGAAGACCCTCAAGAAGGTTTAGTCCCGCTATTTAATAGCCCTTTTTACGCAACACCTGATGAGCCGGCAGACCCAAGAGATTGTAATCGGTATCCTGATAGCCCCTACTGTGGAGGATTTCCTTTTACAAAAGAGCCTATTAGTATTGATATTTCTTTAGTGCGAGACGAGTGTAATTTAGGAATTCAGCTTGGGGGTTCTTTGGGCTTTATTAAAATTGCTCCACTCCAGATTGTTTATAGGAATCCAGATTGTATCTTGCCGCCAGCCGAGCCGGAACTGCCACCACCAAATACAACCGAAGAAAAACCTTCTGCATTTCCCCCAAAGGAATGTGCAGGAAAATCCTTTTGTATAGCGTATCGAGAAATCAATAATGCATATGTAGAAGGGTACGGAGATTACGGCGCGGGGGTAGAAGTTAGTAAGCGAAAAATAAAACTTGTTGAGGCACAGTATCCTTACACTGGAGATTATAAAAACAGTTACTATGGCAAGCCACAAGCTTATGCATTGTTTGAGGCAAATGGCAGCTATAAGGCAAATGGGTACGCCATCGGCGGTGCAAACGAAAATTTTATAAATTCATGGAAAGAAGAGGGGGGGACAATTACAGGAGACCCCTATAGCAACGAGTCTCAATGGGAAACCACAGAGAACCAGAAAATTTTTTACTACAGATTTGCAACTTTTCATATAATAGAGTTTGAAAAAAGAGATTTTTTATATCCTGGTATTGGTTCTTCTTTCCAGTTTCATGATGATTTTATTGAATCAGTTAAAAATAGTAAAGATGTTTCTGAGGTTGGGAGAAGTGAAAAAGTACAAGCGTATACACGCAGTAAGGACGACTTTCCTATTTTTATCCCTAGTAACTTTAACCCTAGAACGGTAGATATCCTTGGAGAAGCCTTTGATTTCTACGGGGTAAATTACTTTTATGAAAAATATCAGCTTTTTGCCTCAGAAACCGCAATGAAGTATGCAGTAATTTGCGGAAATTTTCGTCTTCCTACCCCACAAGTACCACCACCTATGAGTTGTTGTCCCAAGGTTGAACAAAACGATCAATTATTAAAGTTAATTCTTAAAAAAATTGGGTCTACCAATTTACCTGCATCCGTTCCTAAGGTCTTAACAGACCGCAAAAAAGGAACAATAAAAATAGAAAGTCTCGCAGAATTTACTGCTTACACAGTCAGGCAACTTGACGCAGTGTGTGGTCGCTACCCGATTGATATCGACATAGAAGATGCGGACTTGACTAAAGAGGGGAATCAAACCAAGAAAATTAAACTTCCAAATATTGCCGAAACCTTAGCAGAGATGATGGGGATGTTATTAGTGTTGCGTTCGGAAAGCGACGCTACATTAAACGCAACTATTCGGGCTTTAACTGAAGCTGGTAGCGCTAAACAAATGGCTTTTATGGCTTACGAATATGCCAAAGCTAATGCTGAATTCCTGGGTTATAAAGGTGAGCAGAAAGAGCGAAAAATTGCTTTCGCTTTCAAGCCAGGAGAGGCACGTCTAGATAAAATGCTGCAAGAGGGAGAAATCTCGGTTAAGGGATGGGAGAACGAGGATAAAGACGATTTCAACGACCTTATAGCACCACTCTTAGAATTAGCTGCAATGTGGAAAGTCGCTAATTATCGTAAAACGGGAGCCGGAGATCCAAAGGAGAAACTCAAGCAATTTCTCAAAAATGCTGGTAAACTTTCGGATGATATTGATGCAGGGATGCACCTAGAAAAAGTCAAGGCTTACAATGCTAAAGAGAAGAAGGATAAAAACCCAAAAGATTTAGAAGATGACTGGGATAAATTTACAGAGGAAACGGAGATGGGGTTTATCTCCCAACCAGGAATTTTGGATAAAACAAATCCTTACGGACGACCATTAGAAGAACGTCCAAAAATTAGAGATATCAGTTCAGACACTTCTGAGTAGAAACTTTAATATTTTTAAGTTAAAAAGAACTGATAATCTTTATCTTAAAACCTGTGGGATTAGCAGATATTGCTTTTGAAGCCTTAGAATCAGAAACTGTTCGGAACGGTTTAGCCAAACAGGGAAAGAGAGTTTTTAAGAGTTCTTTTGAAGAAGAGCAGAAGGATGATAAAGGCGGTTTTTTAGGCTGGCTGTGGAATGGAGCGAAACGTTTAGCCGGTTTTATTTTTGACAATATCGGCAAACTTTTATCTTTTTCTTTAACGACCCTTTGGGGATGGTTTACTAGTACGCTTCAGTATATTTGGAATTTTAATTGGAATATTACCGATAAAGAAATTGATACTCAGATACAAGCGAAGTGGGACGCTTTAGGTAGTATGCTCGGCGGTACCGTCGGTAACTTTATCGGTTACTTGGGGTGCGGGGTATTACCTGCTGCAACTATATTTGCTTTTAACGAGCCTCTAGGGGCTTATATTATGGCGAATGTGACTGAAGAATTGGCAGAAGAATTATTAGGGAATCTGTCATCTCTTGTTCGTTACACCTTTATTAGTACGACCGAAACTTTAATATTATCTTCCTTTAAAAATGCTCGTAAATTTATTAAATCAAATCCAAAACTGGTTGAAAGCATTTTAGGGGCTAAGGTCGGCTTTGCGGAAGATTACCTCACCTGTGGGTTTGATTACCCAGATATATAGCTCTGATTCTTTGGTTTCTTGTCTACCTGCTATTTTGAAGTCATCAGTAATAATTGAATATTGGACTAAGGTGGCATTTTGCGATTTGGCAGTTTGTTTAATTTGGTCAATATTTGGTGGGTTGGATAATTGTTCTTGAGGGTTAGAAGATACTTGAGAAGCGAGTAACTCTACAAAGGCACGTCCTCTTCCTCGCTCGGATATTTCTAGCGCTCTATCTGTTTTATTTTGAGCAATCAGGACGGATTGTAAAATGCGGTAAGTATTAGTTTGCTCCTCAAAAAATGAAACTTTAAAAGCATCATTACTACCTAATCTCTGACGTTGAGATTCCCAAACCTCTATTCCCAATTGTAGGATTTTTTCTGCTTCTGGGAGTTTGCCTGATTTTTCCAGAGCAGCGCCTAAGTTGTTCAGCGCATTACCCTCGCTTTGACTGTCTTTTATTTGACGTGCAATTGTCAAATGCTGTTGATAGTACTTAATTGCCTTAGCATAATCCCTCAGATTAGCATAAGCATTTCCCAAATTACCTAGTGCTTTTCCCTCGCTTTGACTGTCTTTTATTTGACGTGCAATTGTCAAATTTTGTTGATGATACTCAGTAGCTTTGGTATAGTTCCCCAGGTTAGCGTAGGCATTTCCCAGATTGCCCAGCACTTTTCCCTCACCTTGGCGGTTTTTGATTTGGCGTGCGATTGTTAACACCTGTTGATAGTAATCAATTGCCTTAGCATAGTTGCCTAATGAATTGTAAGCAATTCCCAGATTACTTAGCGCTGCAATCTTGCTTTCAGAATCTTTGATTTGGCGTGCAATTGTTAATGCCTGTTGATTGTACTCAATCGCTTTGGCGTAGTCCCCCAGGTAATGGTATACATTTCCTAAATTAACCAGCGACTGACTCTCCCTTTGAGGGACTTTAATTTGGCGTGCAATTGTCAAAGCCTTTTGGTTGTACTCAATCGCTTTGGCATAGTCTCCTAAGTTTCGGTACACATTTCCTATACCACCTAGTGTGTTACCCTCAAGATGAGGGTTTTTGATTTGGCGTGCGATTGTTAACACCTGTTGATAGTAATCAATTGCCTTAGCATAGTTGCCTAATGAATTGTAAGCAATTCCCAGATTACTTAGCGCTGCAATCTTGCTTTCAGAATCTTTGATTTGGCGTGCAATTGTCAACGCCTGTTGACTGTACTTAATAGCTTTGGCATAGTCTCCCAAAGAAAGGTAAGCAGCTCCCAGATTACCCAGCGCTTGACCTTCGCTTTGAGGGTCTTTGATTCGGCGTGCGATTGTCAAATCTTGTTGATGGTACTCAATTGCTTGGGCATGGTTTCCCAGGTTACGGTAGGCAACTCCCAGATTACCTAATGCCTTACCCTCGCCTTGACGATCATTGATTTGACGTGCGATTACCAATGACTGTTGATAGTACTCAATCGCCTTGGTATAATCTCCCAGGTTACGGTAAGCAACTCCCAGATTATTCAGCACCTTACCTTCGCCTTGACGGTCTTTGATTTCACGGTAGATAATCAATGCCTGTTGCCAAGACTGCAATGCTGCCTCAGATTGATTTTAAATTGTTCGCGACCTTGTTGCAATAATTTATCAGCTTCAGCTTTCCGTGCATCCAACGCCTGCGCCAAAACCCGCGATTCAACCGACACCATCGGCAACCGAGAACCCAACGAAGTCGAAAAAACAGCCAACAGACAAACAAACACACTTAACCCAATTTTACAGGAACGCATAGCCATACCCCTCACCACTACAACAAACCAATCAACGTAAAACCAGCCCAATCGCGAGGATTTGGATACTTTTTCATCGTTTCCAGCATCGCTTGACGTAACGCACCCGCTTTATCCGTATTTCTGCTTAAATTACCATAAAATTCAGTAATTAGAAATGCCGTCGCCATATCATCCACTTCCCATAGTGAACCAATGACGCTATCTGCACCGGCGCCTAAAAAAGCACGGGAAAGCCCAATTACCCCATCACCTGTGATGCGTCCCAAAGCTGTATCGCAACCAGTCAAGACAACTAAATCGGCTTTGAGGTTCATATTCTGGATTTCTTCAGTCCTCAACCAACCATCATCTCGATCCGAAGTAGCAAGCGCGATCGCATCAGGAGAGTTTCCTTCCTGACAATCATTAGAAAAAGCATTGGCTGCTAAGTGAATTATTTTGGCTTGGGGCATTTTTTCCACAATTACAGTTTCTGTGGCAGCATCACCGATGAGTGCTTGGGCTTTAAATATTTGTGCGATCGCATTTGCTTCTTTCTCTGTACCCGGTAATGGTTGTGATTTACAGATTTCCCCTCCTGGTTTTAGAGGTGTTTTTGGTGCGGTAGGATTACCTACTATTAATAATTCATCAGCCGTGATATTTTTGGCGACGAAAGGTTGTTCACCTTTACGTTTAATTTTTCGTTGGTAAAGTAAATCTAATGCCTGAATTGATGGTGCAGTGGAAATTGTGTATTTTTCAATCAAATATTTGCCATTTGCATCTTTTAATGCAGCAAAGGGAACGGTGAACAATTCACCTTGAGGAATAAAAATAACTTTTTCATCGGGTTTTTGTGGTAGTAAATTAGCGATGGGTTCTATTAAGACTTGATGCAATTTTTGTAAATCTGGTAATGAGTTATTTTTCTTAGGTTTAGATTCGATTTGAATTCCTTTTGTACCCGCACTTCTGGCACTAAATATGCGTCGTTCTCTTCTAAATAAGTTGAGAAATGAATTCTTTTCTATTTTTTCCCAAGCTTTTAAGTCAACTTTGCGAAATTCTACTTCACCAGTGGGTTTAACGACCCAAATATATAGTTCTGATTCTTGAGTTTGGGGTTTGCCATCAACAATGGATTCATTCGAGATGATTGAATATTGTACAAGTGTGGCGTTTAGTTGTTTTGCTGTTTTGACAAGTGATGATTTATTCGGTTGTTGAATTGGAGAATTATCTTTGTTACCTGCTGTTGTCTCTAACTGGTTTGCTGATTTGTCCGATGCGATCGCATGATTAATTGGGGTTGATGTTATCGCAATAATACTGATAGTTATTGTCGAGATAACTATCTTTAAGAGATATTTTGGATTTGGCATAACTGTTGGTTAAGGAGATTTAGAAGATATTTCGTCATGCTACAGATTCCCAACTTTTTCAAAAAATCGGGAATCTTAGCTTAGTATTTGCACTAACTAATTTGTTTCAAAATATCTAGTGCTCTTTTCGCATTGTCAGTTTTACCTTCTTTCTTATACAGTTCCGCAGCTTGTCTTAAGTCTGCAACTGCTCCCTGTTTATTACCTAAATAACCTTGAGTAATACCGCGCCAAAAATAAGCATGGGCAAAGTCTGATTCTAGTTTGATTGTTTGATCAAAGTCTGCTAGTGACTGTTCGTATTGTTTTAAGTGAAACTGAGCGAAACCTCTCCCAAAGTATGAGTAATGGGATTTTGGCTCAATGCGAATTGCTTGGTTAAAGTCATCAACTGCTGGCTGGTACTTATCTAGCTGGGTGTATGCTAAACCTCGCATTATATAGGCTCCATAATTATTCTTATCTTGTTCTAAAACCTTGTTACAATTCTTAATTGCTTTGTCATAATTACCCTTTTCTAGGTACTCTCCTGCCTGATTTACTAATGTCTCGATATTATTGCTATTTTCCGGGTTGGAGTTAGGTGTTGATTGTGGTTGTAGTTTTGCTTGGGCAATAAGGATTGATTCGGGTTGATTGAGGTTTTCTGCGAATACTTTGGGACTGGAAACAATTGCGCCTAATACAGCCATGCTGAGTGCTAATGTGAATTTTTTCATTTTTCTGATTCCTGAATGATTGATGATTGTTGAGTGGTGTTTGGGAAAGAGAAATAGATACGTTCGGCAGAGTGAATTACAATTGTTTTTTCCGTTCTGGAAGTATCTTTTGCTTTCTTGGTTTTATGTATTTCTGGGAGCAAGGAGGATATGCCAAAATTTTGCGGCTTGGTGAAATTTTTTTGAAAATTCCTGTTTATTCTGCGTTGCCAATTAGGGTGAAAGCTGCCCAGTGTATGGGATGGGGATGTTTTTTCATTGTGCTTAACATTGCTTGACGTAGGGCTTTGGCTTTGTCAGGATTTTGCTGTAATTGGCGGTAAAATTCTACCATTAAATCTGAAGTGGAACTATCATCAACTGCCCACAGGGAAACGATTACACTCTCTGCTCCCGCAGTCAGCAAGGAACGGGATAATCCCACGACTCCATCACCTGTGATTTCTCCTCCACCAGTATCGCAAGCACTTAAAACCACTAAGTCTGCTTTCAAATTTAAGTTAATTATTTCGGTTGTTTTGAGCAATCCTTCGTTGACACCAGGAGTATCGGGAGCAAGTGCGATCGCACCTGGTATTCTTTCCCCAAAGCCATAGAGTAACCCATGTGTGGCTAAATGAATTATTTTGGCGGTTGATATTTTTTGCAGTACGGCAGATTTTGTTGCTTGTTTACCGATTAAAGGTTGAGTGTTGAGGATGGGGGCTATTTTGTTCGCTTCTTTTTCTGTACCGGGTAAAGGACGTTGTTGTACGGGGGGAATCCCTGTAATTGGCATAATTGGGTTCCCTACTAGTAATGTATCTCCCGGTTGCAGAGATGCAATATTCAATGTTTCTGTGTTTTTACGGGTGTAGTCTAATACCTGAATTGCTGGAGCAGTAAGGATGGTATGCTTTTCAATCAGGTATTTGTTGTTTGCATCTTTGAGCGCTGGGAAGGGAACGAGAAATAGGGATTCATGGGGGATAAAAATTACGCGATCGCTCGGATTTTTGGGAAGATGGTTGGCGATGGGTGTAATTAGGAGTTCGTGGAGTTGTTGTAAGCCTTTCTTTTGATTTTCTGGACTTGGTTGAGGTGGGTTTATAGTTTCAGCACCACGTTCTTTCATAACAGCACCTGTAACACCAAGAGAACGGCGACTGGTTTCTACTAATTTTTTCAGAGGTGTTTTAAGAGATTTTAAATCTACTTGTTTAAATACAATTTCTCCAGTGGGTTTTACAACCCAAATATAAAGTTTTTCATCCTTGGCTAAGAAATATTCAACAAGTGTAGCTTTTTGCTGTTGAGCAATTTTTTTTATTTGAGCAATGGATGGAATTATGTTTAAAGATTTATTACTTCTGGTTGATTTTGAGGTGATTAAGTCGATAATTGCTCTGGCTCTACCACGTTCGGATATTTCTAATGCTTGTTCTATTTTATTTTGGGCGATTAAAGCTTTTTGTAACCAGCGATAGGTAGTGGCTTGTTGTTGAAATATTGATATTTTTTGCTCATCATTTAATGTCGCCCGTAGTAACTCCCAAATTTTAATAGCAGCATAGAGAGGTTTTTCCGCTTCGGAGTAATTACCTTGATCTATATAATTTGCACCAATATTATTGAGAGTTCCACCTTCGCCAGAATCATCACGAGTTTGTTTACGAATAGGTAATGCTTGTTGATAATAATCTAATGCTTTTTGGTACTGTTTTAAATTGTTGTGAACTACTCCAATATTGTTTAAATAAGTACCTTCACCAGCTTTATCACCAATTTGTCGAGCAATAGCTAATGCTTGTTTACAATAATCTAATGCCTTTTTATACTCTCCGCGACTGCGATAAACTAAACCAATATTACCAAGAGTAGTTTCTTCACCAGCTTTATCACCAATTTGTTGGGCAATAGTTAATGCTTGTTGATAATTATCTAATGCTTTTTGGTATTCTCCCTGATTGTCGTAGGATACCCCAATATTGCTGAGAATTATACCCTCAAGTGCTTTATCACGGATTTGTCGAGCAATAGTTAAAGCTTGTTGATAATTATCTAATGCTCTTTGATATTGTCCCAAGCTATTATAAACTAAACCAATATTGTTAATCGTTGTACTTTCAAGTTCTTTATCTCCAACTTGTCGAGCAATAGTTAAAGCTTGTTGATAATTATCTAATGCTTTTTGATACTGCCCCAGACTGCGATAAACTTTGCCGATATTATTAATAGTTGTACCTGCACCAGCTTTATCATCAATTTGTCGAGCAATGATTAAGGCTTGCTGATAATAATCTAATGCCTTTTGATACTCTCCCAGATTGTCATAAATTTTCCCAATATTGTGGAGAGTTGTACCTTCGCCGGATTCATCATTAATTTGTCGGGCAATGGTTAAGGCTTGTTGATAATAATCTAATGCTTTTTGGTACTCTCCCCGATAATCGTAAACTTTTCCTATGTTGTCTAAAATTCTACCTTCGCCTAATTTATCATTGATTTGTCGAGCGATAGTTAAAGCTTGTTGATTATAATCTAGTGCTTGTTGGTACTCTCCCAGATTCTCGTAGACTGAACCAATGTTGCTTAAAATTCTACTTTCACTTCCCTTATCACTAATTTCTCTGCTAATTACTAGCGCTTTCCCAAATAACTCTAGGGCTTCTTTATATTTACCTTGGCGAAATAATTTAAGTCCCTGTTTATTTAGTTCCCTTGATTCTTCTAATCATTGTGATGCAAGCATCTTTTTCTTTATTCAAAAACGCTTGCACTACAGATTTTTACTGTCCAGATGCATCAAGAATCACACAAATCCTTAACAATCTTTTCCCGCATCTTGACTAAATCCGGTGAAGGCTTCTCCACCGAGTAAGCTTGCTGCAAAGCATCTGACCATAATGGAGTTTCTTGTTCTAAAAAATACTTCGCTTTTGCAAACGCGATACCCTCAGCACTTGTTCCCTTAGCTTTTTCTTGCTGCTCCAATTGCTGTAAATAATTGGTAATGCGCTGTCTTTGCTGGGGTTCCATGATTTTAAAGGCAATATTTCCTGTCCAAGAGTTCTCAATTGCTACTGACCAATTGTATTGTTGACCGGGAAACAATGGTTTACCCGTATAATTCGCATAAAGCTGTCCTGTTTGGATATTGTCAGTTGCAGTCGCATTGGGAATACCCTGGGAAAGTCCGACTTTTCTAAGATTCCCTTGCCAAATTATAAACGGGCGATCGCTCCAAACTATCTCATCACGAACTGGTGCAGCAATACAAACACCATTTATGGTTGGACGTGGTGCTCCTTTACCGCTTCCCACTGGACGCTTTCTCCGAAAAAGATTCCACCAAGAAAAAGACTCCTGTGCTGGACGCTTTTCTGCATAGGATACTTGATTTGGTAAAACGGGAAGAAATGTAGCAGTCATCGCAGATATCAATAAGCTAGATAAAATCAAGTTGTAATTATTCATGGATTTTTCTCCGTAAAAAAGCTGATGTGAAATACGTCCAAACAGTAGCAGATGGTAAAAAGCAAGGGAAAAGAATTGCTAGGGATGATATGTATATTTCCAAACTAATAATTCCATAAACGATAGTCAGTAAAGAAAGTAACATGAACCATTGCCAACGATACCGGGGATGTTTGCGTAATAAAAAGTAGAGATATTTCCCCATCAAAATAGCAATCCCTAATATCCAGATATCGGGAATAGGTATAACCAATCTCTGGGTGAGGAAATGATGCACCATATAGGCATGAACTTCTCCACCTGGTATAATTTTGCTATTGTTTCCCTGTTGCAATCGCCAAAAATCTAGTGCTGGTGGTACATCAAAGTTATCTTCTTTATCCATAGACATTCCTGCTTCATCATATCCCCCTGCTGCGATAATAACTACTTGTTTTTGTAGGTTAGCTAAGGGTAGATTTTTACTATCTTGTTCTAATAATTTCCACGCAGGGACGGATTCATATATTTGATTAGGAGGGATGGAAAAATCAATAATCGGATGCAACCACATTTGGGAAATGATAGTACTGTAATCTGTGATTGGTTGCAACCGAGAACGAGGTGAATTTAAAATCGTATTGTCTCGCGTATTCTGTTTATTCCGGTTAATATAACTATTTAACTGCTGCCAAAAATTGCTTTGACTATCTAGTTTTGGTTGGGGAATCTTGGAATTATTGTTACTATCTTGACTGGAATTATCGAAAGAAGATTTTAATTGATGTGATAAAGCTAATAAACCTGCAAAAGTAAAAGAGGCTGAATTATTATTTGACGGTGGTAACAATGTAATATAACAAGGTATACGCTGTATTTTATCACAAAATAAGATTTCAATTTCCCCATCTAAACTCCAATTAGAACTAGCAATTTCTGGGATTACAGTTTGCCAAACTCCAGCATCAGATTCAGTTCCCGCGAAGATAAACCAAGTTGGGTTAGGGGATTTATTAATCCCGTTTTTAATTGCTTGAGCTAAAAATTTATCGTTGTCGGGTTGATGTCTATCTAATACAAAGTCAATCCCGATTATTTTCGCATTTCTATCTGTTAGCTGATTGACTAAACTCGCAATATATTCACGATTCATCGGTCTAGGATTGCTGATTTTACCTTTAGATTTTTTAATTGATTCGTCGTCTATTTTTACGATTAATATGGGAGGAACCTCTTGCTGGTTAACCTTTCCTGTTAATTGACGATAGAGAGACTGTACCCATAATCTGTGTCCTAATAAGTGATTTTGGATAGGAATTTGTAAGCTAATTAATAATAAAGCTGTAAGTGCGATCGCTTCTTTGCGAGCAGGAATAATTTTTTGGAGTCTTTGTTTAATTCCAAATGGTTCAACCTTAAATAAAGGTGCTTCGGGATGACGAAATAAAGAAGGGATTAAATAAGCACTGGGATATGTCAGATTTTTCTCTGTTTTTAGATATTGTGAGGATAACAATAAAGCTTCGTGAACATCTTTAAATTCCGCTAAAGCTTGTAAAAAGTGTAGTAAAAATTCCCCTGCTACCGCATTATGAACAGGTTCGCGCATCACAGCAACTTGACTTAAACCCAAGTCAATAAGAGAGTTAGCAATATTCAAACCATTGCAGGAGTTGAAAATTGCAAATTGTAAACCACGTTTTATTGCAATACTTAATAATGGTGCAACTTCGCTAATGGATAAAGTGGCGTTTTTAGCAATACTAATTTCTCCCCCAGTGATATTATTTTCATTACTATGTCCAGCAAAAAATAAGATATCCCAACCTGATTCTGAGGTAAGAGCGTCTTTAATTTTAGTTTTTAAATCTGGAATACTTACTTCTGGCTGCAATCCGACAAATTTTACATCAATTATATTTTTCAATTGATGCATGGCTTTCTTCTCAGCTTTGAAATCTAAGCCAGTTTCATCACCTAAAATTGCTAATACTCTCACTTTACGAGTAAGCCGATGATTTTTCTGTGTAAATCCTTGATGAATATTTATTGGTGTACGAACAATGCGAACTTTGCCAGAAGAAAGTGCAAATTCTGTACCAATTTCCCACGATTCCCAAGGAAAGCGTTCTAAATCTATGGTGTTACAAGTAATAAAAAGATTTGTAATTTCTGGCGATTGAGAAGGGGTTTCTATCTTTTCTTTTTCTCCTACTACATTAGCTAAAGCCATACGAATTTCATATAATTCTCCACAACGCAACCACTTATGAAATTCCAACAAAAATTTAGCTTCCGCTTGCACTAATTTTGCCTGCCAATCAGTTGGAGGAGTAGCAAGAACACCGCTATCTGCAACCCTACCACGTACTGATTGTGTTTTGTAATTTTTGTAATAATTTAGATAGGAACGTTGCCAATTTTGATAGAGTATGGTGATATTTTGAGGATAGGGAATTGTCACATTTAGCTGCTGTCCTTTTCCCCAAGTGAGTTGAAATAAACAAAGATTTTCGATGTGTTGAACTTTGAGATAAAAGTTGCTCATGTATACTTGCTGATTGGTAGTGCGTTATTTATTAGTAAGGAGAGATGCAATTAATTACATCTCTGATGTTGTTTATAAACCGTTACCAATTAAAATAAATGGTGCCCAGTAGTAAGGGTGAGAATAACTACTTTTTCGTTGTTCGTTTCTGGGTAATGCTTCTTGTTCTCTCTCTACATAAGCACCACGTTTATCACCATTCTCTACGGTATAATTATCACCTTTGAGCATACTTAATTGTGCTTGACGTAGTGCTTGAGATTTCGTCATTTTGCCAGTGGCTAAGTTTTTGTAAAAATCTTGCATCAGTTTAGCCGTACTAGGATCATCCACCTTCCACAGAGAAGCCATTACTGATTTCGCACCTCTTTTCAAAAAATAATTAGCAAAAGCATTAATCTCTATACCTTCTTGATTAGGACTAGAAAGTGCGGTTTGACAAGCAGAAAGTACAACAAGATGGATATATTTTAAATCAACCAAAGTTTGAATCAGAGTTGGATTCAATAAAGTTTTATCTCCTAAAAGTATGTAAGATTGTTGTGAGCTATTAGGGTCAAATACACCATGAGTTGCCAAATGCAAAACATTATTACCTTTCAGATTATTTTCTATTGTAGAGAAGTTAAACTGAGAGTTTAAGAAAGTTTTTCCATTATAAATGCCTTGTTTATCGCTAGAATCAGTTTGCTCTTTGACAATAAAATCTAATTCTTTGGGTACACTCTTTAAACCCTTAAAAGCAGGTATTATGCCATTTTGAGGTACAGAATCAGAGAGTCCCATTCCTAATATGTTGGTATTTCCAGTGCTTAGGGATGGTGACGGTTTAGTCGTATTTGTTAAATCTGCCGAAGGTGCAACATAAATAGAATATTTTTCGATCAGGTATTGATTTCCATCAAATAATGCACTTGTGGGAATATAACGTGTCACCCTATCCAGAGCAAAAACCAAATTTTCTACAGGATTAGCGTTTAATTCTTTTTCTATTGGTTTAATAAGCCAGCCATAAAGCTTTTTACTTGCTGCTTTTACTTTAGTAATATCTTCACCACCGCAGTAAGCTAATTTTTCACATTTTTCCATCAAACTGCGAAATTCTTTTACTGCATTTCCTAATTCTACACGCCCAACCGGAACAGTAACTGTTTTTACGACACCTTTTTTGCCATACAACTGTATATATAATTCTCGTTCTCCCACTAATGGATAAATCATTACAGTGTTGGGACTAGCTTCAACGATTTCTCCAATTTTTCCTAAGATTGTAGGGTCAAAGAAAATATCATCTTTATGACGGTTATCACTTATTAACTTATTAAGCCCTTCCAACTGCTGTATATATTGTGTAATTACCTCACTTCGCTTCTGTGTTAATTGGCTACATTTTTGACTATTTGTTGGTTTACATTCAGTAATTTGATATCCTAAAGCAATAATAGACTCGTTTAAAGCTGGGACTTTCTGCTCTATTTCTGTGAGAGGAATTTGTGGTTTTTCAGTAGAATCACTTCGAGTATTTGTAGACTCACTAATTTCCTGTCTTCTTAATAAATCTTGCACGTATAACGCTTCTTTATCTTTTCCCTGCTTAATTAACAACTCTGCAAGTTGACGATAAATATCTGAAACTTTGACTTTATCGAAATCAAATGTTGAATTTAAGAATGAGTTTTGTAATTCTTTGGGTAAACCTTCGATACCGCTACGAATTTCTTCAAGTCTATTAACAGATTTTTTATAGAATGTAATAGCAACATTAGGTTGATTCAGATTCTGATAAACCTGTGCTAATCCAGCATAAATACCTGCATCTGCACCTTTGACTTGATTCTCTGTTTTAATTGCTAAAGCTTGTTGATAGGCAACTATTGCTTGTTCTGTTCTGCCAAACTTGCGATGTAAACTACCAATATTACTCAGTGCGAGCTTTTCCCAAACACTATTTTTGTTTTTTCTCGCAAAATCCAAAAATGCTTGAGCAGATTCCATTGCTTTTGCATCATCTTTTGATTCACCATAGCCAGCACTCAAAATTAATTTGGATAAAGCTTCTAAGCGTGGTTCTTTAATGTCTGTAAAAATCGCCAATGCTTTTGTTACTGAATCTATCGTTTTATTCGTTTCTCCTTGATAAAAGTAATTACTAGCTAGAGCTAATAAAAGTGTACCTTCACCTTTACGATTATTGAACTGTTTGACTATTGTCAATGCTTGTTCGTAATATTTGGCACTATTTTTGTAGTCTCCTAGCTTGCTATAAATATCTCCCAAAAAATATAAGGTATCAACTTGAATGATAGGACTTTTGAGTTGCTCTGCTATTTTTAAACTTTGCCGTGTCAAATCTAAAGCTTGTCCATAATCATTCAGGGAACTGTAAATGCTACCTAATGCTGTCAAGGCATAGACTTCCAATAGTGGATTTTTTAATTCACGGGCTGTTGTCAAACCTTGTTCAACTAGTTGTTTCCCTTTAGTATATTGCCCAGTTAATCCATATGCTTTACCTACAACAATTAAAACTTCTGCTTTTCTGACTGGATTATTTAACTTTTGAATTTTACCAAGAAGGGGTTCACCAAGATCCGTAATTTTCTGATATTGTCCTGTGGCTTCATAAATGTTAGCCAAGGCAGCAATAGACTCTATTTCATAAATGAAACTATTTGTCCGATATGAAATATTTAATGCTTGTTCTGCTGTTTTAATACCTTTGTCATATTCTCCTAGAAACTTATATACTTTGCTGAGGTAGATTAAACAACCTACTTCAAAGATAGAGTTTGATTGTTGTTTGGCTATAGATAAAGCTTTTTGTGCCGTTTCAGATGCTGTACTGATATCTCCTACATAAATGTAATTATCAACGAGATTTAACAAAACAAGAACTTCATACCCAGGTATTTTACTTTGTACCATTTTCAAATTTTGCTGTGTTATCTCTAAAGATTTTGAGTAGTTACCCTGATTAAAGTAAATGTCACGTAGATTATTTAAAGCATCTTTTTCTAAAGAAGGACTTTCTACTCGCTTGGCTATATTCAACAATTGCTCTGCTGACTCTAATGCAGAAGCATAATTACCTTGTTTCATATAGGTATCGCTCAATTGTTGTAATACCTTAGCTTCAATTTTAGGTTCTTTGATTTGTTGAGCTATGATTAAAGCTTCCTTACTTGTATTAATTGCTTTAGGAAAATCTTTAAAATCATTAGTATATAGTGCAGCCAAGCTAATGAGAGCGTCTGCATGATACTCTGGGATAGCTGATGTTTGAGCATTTTTTACTGCTTGTTGAGCATAATATAATGCTTTGTTTGATTGTCCAAGCCAGCTGTAACTATGCTTTAAACCAGTTAAAGCTGAATTTTCCACTAGTACGAGATGCTTTTTGGAACTTGGAGCTAATATTTTAATATCAATTTTCCGGGCTAAATCTAATGCTTGCGAATGTATTTCAACAGCTTTTTCATGCTGTCCGAAAAAATTATAAGTCCCAGCAATAGCATTTAAAGTACTTACCTGTCCTAGAGCATATTTATTTTTCTTGTGAACTTCTAAGAGACGTTTATCTATTTCTAGCTTTTTTGTGTATTCTCCCTGTTGATTGTAAATATTTCCTAAAATAGATAAAGCCGTTGCTTCTGTGCTTAACGCTTTTGATTTTTTAGCAATATTTGCTGATTGTAATGCAGTTTCAATAGCTTTGTCATTCTCGCCAAAAAAAGCATAAGCAGAGGCTAAATTACCTAATGAAGATGCTTCTATCTCTGACCTATTAAGTTTTCTGGCAAAAATTATAATTTTTTGTGATATCTCTATTAAATGAGAATATTCGACTTTGGCTTGAGCATATAATTCTCTGACGAATAAGTCTGTTGCTTTAGAGCTATAAGCTAGACTCATTTTATGCAGTGAGGTCAATTCACCTTCTTTATCGTTAAGTGTTTGATAAATGCTTAATGCTTGTTTAAAAAGTGCGATTGCTTCGTCATCTTTATCTTGAGCCAAATGGCTTTCCCCAATTACCAGATAAAAGTTTGCTTGGTATGGTTTGTCTTTAAGCTCTAGTATAAGTGGTAGTGCTTGTTGATAAATTGCAACTGCACGGTCATATTTTTGTTGTTGTTTGTAAGTATCTCCAATTTCTCCAAGAATATTAGCTTCCCGCGATTTATCTTTTGCCTCCCTAGCTACGGGTAATGCTTGTTCGTATATTTTAATTGCTTGATTATACTGTTTTTGAGTAAAATAAATGTTACCCATCATATGAAGAATAGCTGCTTCTAATGATTTCTCTTTTACCTCTGTGGCAACACTTAAAGCTTGTTGATAAGATTTCAACGCAGGTTCGTATTTCTCCTGCAACTTATAAGCATCACCCATCACTGTCAGAATATTAGCTTCCCGTGATTTATCTTTTGCATCTCTAGCGACTGGTAATGCTTGTTGGTAAAAGCTCAACGACTGCTTATATTGTTTTAGCTTAAAATAAGCATCCCCTAATAAATTTAGAAGGGCTGCTGTTTGTGATTTATTATTGGGTATTTCTCGCGCAATCGATAACGCTTGTTGATAATTATCAATTGCCTTTTCATATTGATTGAGCGTAAAATAGGTATTTGCTAATTTTACAAGTAGGCTACCTTCTTGTGGTTTATTTTTTGATTCTTGCGCTATAGTTAGTGCCTGTCGATAAAATTTTATTGCCTCATCATATTGTTTGAGATTGTTAAAAGCATCTCCTATTGACGCTATAATACTTTCCTGTGCTAGGCTAATTCCTGCTTCTCGAATTAAAGGTAAAGCTTGTTGATAAAACTTAATTGCTTGGTCATATTCCTGTTGATTAAAATGCATCAATCCTATCTGCTGCAAACTTCTACCCTCAAAAGCACGGTTTCCTACCTCTCGATTTGTTATCAGTGACTTCTTGTACCATTCCAAAGCACGAGGATAGTCATCTGCATTCCAATAAACGTTCCCTATTCTAAATAAGGTAAAACCTTCTTGAAACTTGTCTTTTAGTTCTTGATGTAACGCTAATGCTTCCTGTAAAAGCTTCAAGCCCTGTTCTTGCTTTTTCAAGAAAACGTAAGTAAATCCTATCTTACTAAGAGTCGCTGCTTCCCCATTTCTATCTTTGACCTCACGGCGAATTGCTAAGGCTTGTTGTAAAGTTTCGAGCGATTTTTCGTCTTGTTGCAAACTGAGGTAAACTGCACCCAGAATATCTAAAGTTTCTCCCTCTCCAGCACGGTCTTTAATTTCCCTGCGAATTGTCAATGCTTGTTGTAAAACTTCTAATGCTTTGTCGTTTTGCTGTAAACCATTATAAACCTGTCCTATATTATTGAGGGTTTGCCCAATACCCGCTTTATCCCCCAGTTTTCGCCGAATCTCCAACACCCGTTGATAAGTCTGCAACGCTTTGGGATATTCCCCACGTCGAAACAACTGCACCCCATCCTGAAACAACTTATCTGCTTCCGCTTTCCCATCAGAACTTGTCGCAGTTTGTGCCAAAGTATGCTTGATTACTACGTCATTCGCTGCTAAACCAACACCACAAGTCAGTGAAAACACTAAACTAGCTAAAGCAAAACTCTTCAAACGGTTAGACATTGGTTACTCCTCTTTTATTGCTACATGCTGCTTGTTCAATCTCTTGTATTTCTGAGGGCAAACCAGGTTATGCCAAAATTTACGCAAAACTTAAAAATAAACCTCAGCATAGTTACGATACCTTGAGGTGACATACCGTACAAACACTGATGACTATGGGCAATGTAAAGATATTGTGAAGAAAAGTCAAAAAAGTTTCTAGTATTCCCTGCATTACAACATAAATACCTTTTGCTATCCTATAGATGTAAACCACTTTTGTGATTTTATGGTTGACACTTATGGCAGGAAGAAAGAAACTCGATCGCACCAATCTCCATGCACGAGTAGCCCAAGGGACAGGAGACAAGTTAAAGGAAATAGCCCAAAATCTAGGCTATATCTACGATGATGAAGGCTCCACCGGACAATTGTTGGATGCGATCGCTAACGGAGAAATTATCTTAATCCTCAGTAATAAATCATCTGTAACCTCTAAAAATAGTTAAATTTATTCATTAAAACTGGTGTAAAAGTCATTTAAAATAAATTTGGGGACAATTGTGTCCCCATTTACCGAATTAAGGAGGTGATTTATTGAATCAAAATGGTAACGGTCATCGAGGTTTCTGGAATCCCGTAAAGATATTTATCCGTCTTTTCCAAGGAGTTTGGAGAAAGCGAGACGAACTATCGGGGGAAACCTACCTCGTTGACTCAGAAACAGTTGAGCAAGACCTGGAAGACATTGCTGATGAGCCAGGTGAGCAAAACAACGTTAACAACTAACATATAGTTAGTAGCCCCTAGTAGCCTGCTAGGGGCTTTATTCAAAATTAAAACTGATTTAATTATGGCAGATTCTAGCACCACAGTAGTTTGTCCTGTGTATTATCAAATTATTCAGCGCAGAGGTAATGGTTGGGCTTTTAAACATGGTGAACCATTTTTAAACTTATTTAATGCTCCAAATTTATCTCCCGAAGACGAATTTGCAGCATTTGACACTTCAATGAAAAAAGTTGCGATCGCACTTTTCCGCATCAATGGTGGAAAGCAGGGTTACTACATTGCCAATATCTTAGATAAACAATATTACTATTGCGGTACTCAGTGGGAAGATGTGAAAATCAAACTGAAGGAATTGGGGATTGGTAGAGATGACCCAATTTAGGATAGAGGTTAGAGAATGAAGGTAGATTCTCTAATTAAAGCTTTATCGAAGGGAATCTCAATTTGAGCATAATTCCACTCTCAACTAACCAAGACTCTCAAACCAAGCTTCTAAATCCGCAACATCAGAGAAATCTAACAGCGCTTCACCCAAATTTTCTAACTCAGGGGTTGACAAATTCTCAATTCTACCCTTTAAATCTGGGCTAATTTCGCCAAAACGACGGTTAATTTGTCGCATTAGCAATTTTAACTCTCCCTGCTTTTCTCCTTGTTCGAGTCCTTGTCGCATCCAACTAGTAACAATTTGCATAACTTCCTCCTGCTCTCTTGCTTCAATGTTAGCAAGTTGTTCCTGAAACACAACTTCTTCTTGGGAGTTCAATTCGAGATAGGTATCAATAAAACCAGAAATTAACTGTACTTGTGCAGGGTTGAGTTGAAGAGTTGTTAACAATTGTAATGATGTCAGTTTAACTTTGGGACGTTCGCTTGTACTCATCCGCATTTTTGCCATTAAAGCGCTAGCGACAGGATTTCGCTGATTCACAAAATCTTGCCAATGCAGTTGATTT
Organism: Tolypothrix brevis GSE-NOS-MK-07-07A; assembly: GCA_019358985.1. Taxonomy (GTDB): domain Bacteria; phylum Cyanobacteriota; class Cyanobacteriia; order Cyanobacteriales; family Nostocaceae; genus Hassallia; species Hassallia brevis. The sequence continues at coordinate 28,787 of JAHHIJ010000047.1, forward strand.
AGCTGGATAACATCATAATTAAACTCTAATATTACTTTCTTTGCTAACTGAATACGGTAGGAATTTGGTTCGGGTGTTTTGGGGCTATCGTGGGAATAAATAACAATCGGGTAAATGGGAAGCGCGTATTTTTCGTGCAAACGAGCAAAATAGGTAAACATCCGTTGATTAAACCCAGTTTGGGAATAGGACTGATGTTCAGTATGAATGATAAATAAAGCATCCTGACTTTTAAATGACACTTGTACGAGAACATCAAGAATTTTCCTTTCCCCCTCAGTCACATCGGTAATTACTTCCAAAGGTAAAAACCGTACTGAGTCACGCTCCCACTCAGCACTAATATCAGGGAAAAATAACTCGATAAACTCCGGGAAAAAGTTAGATAGGAGTTCTTTAAACAGGCGATCGTGGTCTATCATTTCAGCATCTTATCGAATTTACCCAGCCAATGTATAGATGTTGTCACCTCCCTAAATCAAAAGCAAACGGTGGTAAAGTCACCTCAACCCCATCCATCAAACTCACACTTACCAAAAACTTCTCATCCCAATTACCCACTACACGGGTAAATATATAAGCATCTTCGCTTTCTGCATTTAATCCCAACTCATCTAAAATACCAGTTTGGTCGCTAACTCTAAGTTTAATATCAGCAGGTAAACTACTCAAAGCAGGAGCGCCTAAAATTAACAATAAACTCCATTCCCGTTGCTCAGATTCTCCCACCAAATGCCAAGTTACCGCATACATCCGCAAAGGAATCCCAGCTAACAATATATCCTGATACGCACCCCTTGCTTGGACAGGAATTTCCAAACCCCTCTGTCGCAATTGGGTAGCAATTACCTCAAATTCTTCCTCTGGACTACGCATTGGACGCATTCCTGAAGCTGGCACAAAACTTGGTAAAAGCACCCAAGAAAGTCCCTGTGCTAACTCATCTAACTCATTCCCTAACCAACGTCCAGCGTTCACTGCTGGTTGAGTAATTAATTTGATTAAATCTCGTAAAAAGGTATTTGCAGGAGGATAATTTTGTTGCTGTAAGGTATAAACCCAATTCAGTAATTCTGGATTCGTAAATACAGCAGTTGCTTGTTCCCAGGTTAAAATATCAGACAATTCCCGTTCAGGAGATTGCAATTCAGGTAATAATTCAAGTAATTGATTTTGTACCCTTGCTAAAATCTCTGCACGGTTTGTAGGAATTGCGGGTAAGGAGATTGCTGATACTTCCAAACAACGTAAATATAACAATAAACGGTCTGGATTATTATCAAAAGATGATATTGGTAGTTGATAATTCCCATCTGATTGTAGAGACGTTAAATTTTGCCTCTCTAGCAATTCTTGATAGGATAAGAAAGCGTAAATATTCGCACTTTGTCGTTCTTCTAGCACCTCAACTAAAACATAAAAATGTGGGATAAACTCAGGTAAATCAACAACTACTCTTGGGAAACTCACCATTTCATCACTGAGGCTACCAGTAGCAATCAAACAAACCTTAAATTCACCAACTTTTAAATTAGCAACACCATTAATAAAATTTGCTAAAGCAGTTTGTAAAATCGTACATTTATCTGAATTAATAGTTAGCGATTCTGCCCTTTCATCTACCCAGGTTTCAAAAGCAGATAAAGCCAAACAATTGAGATACACTTGCCATTGCTTCAACCGATTGGGAATGCGATCGCTAATTTCTGCGGCTCGGTTAATATCATCATCTGATAAAATAATTGCTGAGGTTGGTAAATCGTCGAAGTCAAGGTAAGACATGGGTAAAATATTACTTGTAAGGTTATTCATAATTAATTATTCGCTTGTTTCCTAATATCCAAGTATTCGCATAAACGTTCTGTAAAAATCTCAGTTGTTAAATAATTCTTCGCCGTTCGAGACTGGGATTCCGCATTTTCAATAATTTTGCTTATTTCTGATAACAGAAAAATTGTTAGCTGTTCATCTAGCTTATTCAATGCTTCCACATCAGCATACTTTTTTGCTTGCTCCTTTACCGAATCTTTTAAAATTATCAACATTTCTTGTTGTACATCCGTTCGTAATTCCTTTAATTTCAATAATTTTGTCACCGTATATTGCGCTCTCATTCCTAATTTATCAGCAATTTCATTCATTGCTAACTTCTGACATTGGGATAACTCCAGAGCAGTTAAAAACATTCTGGCTTTATCACCCTTTTTTTGTAATTTCCTCACCCTTGCTTCTGTCACTTGAGCTAAAGCTTGCTTTAAAGAAATTTGTAATTGATGACGATAAAATTGAATAAATTCGGCTTTTTCATCGCTGGTTTCATCCTCTTCTATTGGGGTAGGAGGAACTTTCTCTAATAAAGAATTAGAATTTCCCTCAAAAGCCACATCTAGAGAGTCTATTGGTAGATAACCACCCCTAACATAAATTCGATATTCACGTAATTGAAAAGCTAACTTTTGTAATTTGAGTCTCACTGTTTCCGCATCAAATAATCTGCCTGTTTGATTTTTTAGATACTGAGCAATATCTTCCAATTGCTGGTAAGTTGGTTCAATACATTTACTCCTAATCTTATTTCTAATATTTTGTAATCTTTGAACTCGGTAAATAGTATGATAGCCTTGTAAAAGATATTGTGCTGACTGAATTTCTAATTCTCCAAGAGTATGAAAATCCTTGAGAATACGCTGCAATTGTTGAGGTTGAGTATCATTGAGAATTGCCCAATTGCTAATTAGATAAACACCACGTTCCAAAAGAAATTTATTCAAATCTGGATGCTGTTTTACCCTGATCATAGTCCAAGCAGTCAAGCTACCTTGGGTTGCATCAAAACTTTGAAGAATTTGTCGAGAAAAACATTGATAGTTAATTGCTGGTAATAACTTCCCATCATCCTCTAGGACAAAAACTAACAACTCACTGCAATGAAAATTATACTTCTCACCAAATCTCCTTGTTAATTTCAAACATCCCTGTTCCAAAATTTCAGAGATAAAGCAAAGTAAACAACGTTCTGCAAGCAAACTGCTTTCACCAGAACTACTTCGATACAAATCCATCAATTGACGCTGAATGTCTCCATCCGGTGCATCATTAGTTAATTCACCAAACAATTGCGTGAAAAATGACCTAGCAGCAGGGATTTCCAGAATTTTCCGGTTCCCTCCCCCATCAATCCTCACCAATTTCCAATACCTTGAAGCATCACCCATAAGTATTTTTATTTAAGTATTATTGTTGATTGTCACATAGTGAATGCTCCCATACGCAACAAGTTCTATCTTGATACATTTAATACTGAGTACCTGATTTAACAACTATTTTCCATCCTCATCTTTTTATAATTCTGGAGAAATTGACCTTATGCAATTTCTGAAAATGGCATATCCTCCCCAACCTGAGAAATACACCTAACCAGCAAAATTATCCCCATCGCAATTATGAAACGTTTCCTCTCAAGTCTGGTTTTAGCTGGTTGTTTCCTTACCTCTACAACTCTCCCCCTCATCCCTCATCAATATCGGGAACTCGCACAAGCACAAACTACAGACGAACTATTTTATACATTTTACGGTCAAAAAATCCCTCTGAATCTCAAACGCGATCGCGTTGCTGTCAGCTTTAAACCAACGACTAATAGCCGGTCCTCTCGCTCTACTCAACCTCTATACTTGCAGTTACAGCAGGATTTAAGACGTGGTGGTGGTAATTCTCGCAGTGTTAGCAGTGGAAATAGTGGTTTTGATATTGATGTCAAACCTTTAGGGGATAATATTGCCCTTGTGAATATACCTACTGGTTCTCGTAGTTCCCTAAATTCCATTCAACAAAGGATTCAAAACCAGTCTTACGTTAAAGAAACCCTACCAATTTTAACCCGCAAATCGGGGGAAGCATCCAAGGAAAAAGAGTCAGAGCAAGTTATTGTCCTACCTAATGAGATTGCGATCGCATTTGACCGAGATATGTCTGAAAGTCAAAGGCAAATGGTATTATTACGCCATAATTTGGAAGTTGTTCGCCCATTAAGATTTAGTAAAAACCGCTACCTAGTGCGTTCCAAATCTGTATCCGGGACAGAGATTTTAAACCTAGCGAATCAATTAACGCAGGTGACAGGTGTACAATCTGCTACACCCAATTTCATCTAAGCCACATCCTACCAACAATCGCAACTATTGGCGAATTTAGCTAATTTACCAGAAACTCCCAATGCTGCTCAACGTTTGGAAAAACAATTAGCACAGTTGCCTCAACCGAAAGATACTCCTGTATCCGCGAAATTACTACCCTTACAGTGGCACTTAAATAGCACACCCAAACGCGGTCAACTTTTAGCCCGTACCGATGTTCGTGCGACGGAAGCATGGAAACATAGCAATGGTGGACGGGGAACTGTGGTAGCGGTGATTGATAGCTTGATTCAATGGGACCATCCCGATTTGGTGAAGAATATCTATAAATCTGGAAATCATCCCGATAAGTTGCCTGGTGAAGAATATGGTTGGGACTTTTCTAGTAGTGGACAAGGTGATGCAGACACACGGTTAAGTTCTCAGGAATTATCACAGATACAAGCAGAATGGCAAAATACTTTTAAATTACCTAGCGACCAATTATTAAAGAAATATCAACAGTTTGCCGATATATTCAAAAAACGTAATCCCAAAGCTTCCCCTGGGGAAATTGCTCACCAAATTCGGAATCTGATTCGCAATGAAATTAGTAGCGAGTTTCATGGTACTTGGTCTGCGGGGGTGATTGCTGCCAATTCTCCAGATAAAGCTGGTGTTCTGGGGGTTGCACCCAATACCCAAATTTTACCAGTACGGGTATTTGCCTTGGGTGGTGCGATTAATTCCGCTTCTTTAGGGGAAGCAATTGGTTACGCTGCGAGTCGAAATGTTGATGTGATTAATATGAGTTTGGGTGGTTTGCTTCCCGATGAGGGATTAACTGAGCAAATTTTCGATGTGTTGGATAGTAACCCCAATTTAGTAATTATCGCTTCTGCGGGGAATGAAAACTTAGATGGTGTTGCTTTCCCTGCTGGGATTCCTGGGGTTCTATCGGTTGGTGCCACAAATATGACTGGTAATCGCACCTTTTACAGTAGTTACGGTGGGGGATTGGATGTAGTTGCACCAGGGGGAGAAATCCAAAATGGCATGAGTGGAGGGATTTTAACTACAGGTGGCACTTGGTTGGATGGTTTTTGGCAAGGTATGTCTGTACCCGATAATTCTTGGGGTGTGGCTTTAGACCCTGTTGGTAAGTATGTTCAAGTACAGGGTACTTCCTTCTCGGCTCCCATTGTATCGGGAGTGGTGGCATTAATGAAGGGGGAAGACCCAAAACGGCGTTTGAGTCGGGAGGAGATGGTGTCGATTTTGAAGAAGACTGCTACCTATGATGGGTTAAATCTTTCTTCTTCTGATGTGAATCGGTATCGATTGCAGAAGGAAGTGGGTTTTGGCACTGTTATAGATGCTCCAATTTCTCGCCCTTCAGGGATTTTTGCGAAGGCAAAGCCAGTGTCAGCACAGGAGTATTTCTTCGGGAAGGGTTTGGTTAATGCTGATGCTGCGGTGGAGAGTGTCAGGAAGAGATAGGGAGTACCTGCGGCGATCGCTTTTATTTTTCATACTCCAATTTATATTTACTAAAAAGGGATTTCTTGCGAGAAACCCCTTTTTAAATAGCTGATGCGACCTATTTTCATTGTCTTTGAGTTTACTAAGGTTCTTTCTCGATCCACTGACTAACTTCTTGATTAACCAGCTTATTGATGGGTGGTTGTTGCCGTTTTCCTACATACCACTCAATAAAGTGAATCAAGGCATCCTTCATATTTGTCCCGTTCATAGCAGTCATTCCCTTGAACTGCGTTCTTAGCTCATCCGGCAATTCCAGGCGATAGGCTACTAAATCATCTTCATTCCCTGACACAAATAAATATCTTTCCCCAAAAATTTCAACACCATCATTATCACATTTGAAATTTAAATTATCTAGATTACCTTCATCCCTTTTGTATTTAATGTATGGTACATGATATAATTCAACTGTAAGCTACAAATAATTTTTCCTACATCTGTCAGGTACAGGAATAAGAAAGATTATCGGGATATTTTTAAATTAATAGCCAAAACCCCCCGCTCTGACTCGCAATCTAGCTCGGAGGGTTTGGTTGCCCAAGTATAAAAGGGACATCTTTATTATGAACGCAACTGCTCCTTTTTCACTAGCATATACTTTCGATTACGATCGCTTTACCAAACCAGACTTGCAAGCCAAGGCTAAATCCACTCTCGGCAACTTCTTTGGTTTTGTTCGCCAGACTTTTGATGGTCTTCTAGAGATTGGGCGATCGCTCCAAGATTTCTACTTCGACTGCCTTGCTTTTTGCCCCAACGGAAAAAAAGTATTCTCCGAATGGCTTGCTTCTCCTGATTTTGGTGCGTCCCGCTATATTGCCTCCTCAGCAATGGAAATCAGCGCTTGGTTCGAGAAATTGCCAGAAAAAATACAACGTCTAATCCGTCAAAACGTGCAGAATTGGAGCGTTTCTGCACTTCGACAGCTAACAAAAGTCAGCCATGATTTGGTCAAAGAACTCGTGCTTGAGGGTAAAAAGACCGCAGCACAAGTTAAGCAGGAGCAAGGAAACGAAAGAGTATCAAGTGAGGAAGTAAACCAAACCCCTGCTTTACCAGTTCTGGAATTAGCCCCAGGAATGCGAATTATTGTTAAGGAAGAAGATACGGGATGGAATGGACATAGTGGAATCATTATGTCCCAGCGAGAAGGGGAGTTTTGGGTATTGCTTGACCACACAGTCTCCCAAGGGATGGAAGTCAAACACTTGCTCAAACCCCACCAAATTCAACCAGAAGCTCAACAATCAATGAGAAAGGCTAATTCACAGGAATCTTTTACAGCAGCCGAAGTTGAGCAGAAAATTGCAGATGCGATCGCTCAATATAACCGCGAAAAAGCTGAGTCAGAACAGGGAAGATTTCTCGAAATTCGAGATGCAGCACTACAAGCAGCCAAGCGAGAAATCCAAGCAGCGCAAGAATATTCACGAGCGATCGCACTAAAAAACCAGGATTTACTCGCACAAATGGCTGCGAAAGAAGATCAACTAAAGTCAATACGGGCATTGCAAACCAGAAACCAACAATTAGAACAGCGAGTGGCAGAGTTAGAAAAAGCCCTCGAAAACTCCAGTGCGAACAATTGGGGCAATACCTTTAACAATCAAGCTGCAAAAGTGCTTAACTCGGAGTTGGAGAAAACTATTGAACCGTTGATGTCCGAAGTCGATCGCCTAAACAGTATTTTGTCCCAAAAAGAGCAGGAATTGGTTCGGTTACAAATGAGCAATTCCCAAGAATCAGATGCTGTTGTGGCTGAATTTGGCGAGATTGGGGAAAGATTTGGCTGGCAAGGTTGGAGCAGTCGAGGATATCGTGCTGCAAGTGGGATGCTTTGTACTGGGGTGAATGCGATCGCCGCTTTTATTTCAGATTTAAAGTCATCTTCCCCAAGTTACCAACAGCAGGAAATCACATTTTAGATTTACATCAAATTAGATTTGTGTCGAATTTTGCTGTTGACTCAAAATGGCGATCAGTTTGACATGGCGAAAACAAGCTAACCAAAGAAATTGAAAATGCAATGTCGAGAAAAAGAGATTCATATCAAGAAAATCCCTCGCTGGTTTGCAAAGTTTATACTGCGGTCACAGTATAACCCCAATAATCAACAGATATTTTTCACACTGCTCGAACCCATGACACCACAAGAATGGTGTTTAATTTGGATACCAGTTATCCATCCTGGAATCGAATTGCCTTGCGATGGAGAACGAAATCATACAGGATATATGAAAGCTTGTCTCACTACCTTATCAACATTAACAGGGTATCACGAGCGAACAGTGGAAGGATGGTTTTATGGGAAACCCTACCATTATTCTGTGGAAATTTTGCTGCGATGCTTTCATTTAGTTTTTACATGGTTGCCAATTTTGCCAGCACCAACTGACTTGTTGATTTAGAGTCAGGGGGTTTTCATGAAAATCTTTTTGGATGTCTGTAATTTATTCAGTAGTGAGAGTTATTTTTAGGGTTGCCGCGATCGCATTACGTCGTCCAAGCTTCCCACTCCAACTCAAAGCACCAAAAACCGTCATTCTCAGTAACAAGCGATCGCATTCCAACCCAAAGCACCAAAAACCGTCATTCTCAGTAATAAGCGATCGCATTCCAACTCAACGCACCAAAAACCGTCATTCTCAGGAACAAGCGATCGCATTCCAACCCAAAGCACCAAAAACCGTCATTCTCAGGAACAAGCGATCGCATTCCAACTCAAAGCACCAAAAACCGTCATTCTCAGCAACAAGCGATCGCATTCCAACTCAAAGCACCAAAAACCGTCATTCTCAGTAATAAGCGATCGCATTCCAACTCAACGCACCAAAAACCGTCATTCTCAGTAATAAGCGATCGCATTCCAACTCAAAGCACCAAAAACCGTCATTCTCAGTAATAAGCGATCGCATTCCAACCCAAAGCACCAAAAACCGTCATTCTCAGCAATAAGCGATCGCATTCCAACCCAAAGCACCAAAAACCGTCATTCTCAGGAACAAGCGATCGCATTCCAACCCAAAGCACCAAAAACCGTCATTCTCAGCAATAAGCGATCGACTTTCGTCACGCAAGCTTCGCACTCCAACCCAAACCACAAAACCCTAACTGTCATTGCGAGGAACGAAGCAATCACAATATCTTCAACACCAACGAGTTAATGGGATTGCTTCATTTCGCTTCGCTACACTCGCAATGACGGAAGTTAAAAATTATTCCCCACTTTCTTGCTGTTGTGCGCGTAAATATTCCAGGTTCCCCCGAAAAGTCACCGTATTCGGATGATTTACACCCAAAACCCGCTCTGCAATCTCCAATGCTTGGATGTAAAGTGGTTCCGCTGCTTCGTACTTTCCTTGAGAACGGTAGAGTTCTGCTAAATTATTCAGGTTGGTAGTAACATGGGGATGGTTTTCTCCCAGCTGTTGTTTGTGCGACTCCAATGCTTGAAGGTAAAGAGGTTCTGCTTTTTCGTACTTTTCTTGGGAATGGTAAAGCGTAGCTAAATTATTCAAGCTGAGTGCATAATCGGGATGGTTTTCTCCGAGATGTTGTTTGTATAACTCCAAAGCTTGGAGGTAAAGAGGTTCTGTTTCTTCGTACCTTCCTTGAGAACAGTAGATTGCTGCTAAATTGTTTAAACTTTGTGCAACGTGGGGATGGTTTTCTCCTAGTAGCCGTTTTCTTAATTCCAATGCTTGGAGGTAAAGAGATTCCGCTGCTTCGTACTTTCCGTGAGAACGGTAGAGTTCTGCTAAATTATTCAAGCTCATTGCAACGTGGGGATGATTTTCTCCCAGTAGCTGTTTATATAACTCCAAAGCTTGGATGTAAAGAGGTTCTGCTGCTTCGTACCTTCCCTGGGAATAGTACAGTAGTGCTAAATTGTTCAAACTCATTGCAAAGTCGGGATGGTTTTCTCCCAGCTGTTGTTTATGTAACTCCAATACTTGGAGGTAAAGGGATTCTGCGACTTCGTACTTTCCTTGAGAACGGTAGAGTTCTGCTAAATTATTCAAGCTCATTGCAACGTGGAGATGATTTTCTCCTAGCTGTTGTTTTGCTAATTCTAATGCTTGGATGTAAAGGGGTTCTGCTTCTTCGTACCTTCCTTGAGAACAGTAGATTGCTGCTAAATTGTTGAAGCTTCCTGCAACGTGAGGATGATTTTCTCCCAAGCGGGATTTTACTGCTGATACGCATCCTTCATAGAAAGGTGCTGCTAATCCATATAAACCCTGTCCATTGTAAAAACATGCTAAACCAATAAAAGCCCAATGTAAATTTTCATCGCTGACTGCATCGGTTAAATTTTCGGCGATTTCTGTTAAGTGGGGAATAGCTATTTTAACTGAGTTGATAAATTCTAAAGTTGGTGATTGAGGAATTATTCGAGCAATCTCGATAAAAGTGTTGGTAAATGCTTGTTTAAATTCGTTAACTTCTTCTAATTATCCTAACTTATCTCGTAAAAACTCACGAATTAATGGATGAATTTTATAATTAGCTTCCCCTTCTTCTAACCTTTCAATTAAATGGCGTTTATAAAGTTGCTTTTTCGCCTCATTTACTTCTTTCTTTTCCCAACTCAGCGATTTGCTCACAGATTCTACATATTCCCAAGCGATTTCATCGGGAGAAAATAAACTTAACAATTCTCCAACTCTCTTAGTCTTTGGGTCAAGTTTTTCCCAGGTTAAGTTAAATGCATCCCTCACTCCTAATTTTGCAGTTATCTCTGTGTTTTCTAAGTCTTCAAAAGAAGGACTTATCGCTTCATTTTTGAGCCGTTCCTCTCTCAAAGCTTGCAACATCTCAGCAATCGACAAATCTGGGTCTTCTACCAAATAGCGTCCAATTAATTCTAAGCCTAGAGGTAAGTAACCCAGCCATTTACACAAACTATTCGCTGTTTCAATTTCCCTATCTAACCGTCTATCATTTTCGCCTAAAATACCTCTCAACAATGACAATGCTTCATCTGGTGATAATACATCCAGTGATATTTCAGCATAGTTGATATCTAATCGACGTTGACGGGTTGTGATTAATATACGCTCAATAATAGCTAATAAATCGTCAGAGGCAGGCATCACTAAGACTACTCCTAAGTAATTTAACTATAACTTAAGGTACTTCAATCAAATGATTATCGATTCCGGAGAAACTATAACTTTAGTAATATTAGGCGCTGTTTCAATAAATTCTCTATAATTTTTGTATATTTTAATGCTATGGGAATGCGTTCAAGGAATGGCTGACTCGTGGGAATTACAGACAATATGCGATCGCATCCTCAACGGCACTGCAAACGAGAATGACATTGCCCAATTGCGTCAATTTATCACGGCAAATAGCGATAAAAATGTTGTGCAGTTGGGGAAATACAACGTCAATATTGCCGATGGTAAGGATATTCATATTGGCGATAAGATTTACCAAGGTACTGAGGCAGAGACTATTCGCGCTATTTTGCGGGAGGTACTTTCCCAAAATACCCAACACATAGAAATTGACTGGCACGATATTAGCCAAACCATGCTGTCTGAGCAGCAGCGACTCACCACAAACCCCCTAACATCCGGTGAGGGAATTAGCCATCGTACTACACAAGTATACGTACCCCTGGGATTGGTGGAGCGGAAAAAGCAAACCCGACGAAAGGAGGATGTTTCACCAGAGCAGGGTTCAGAACTTTACCGGGAAGCCGAAATTACCCAAACCTTCGAGTATCAGCAATTTTTACAGCAGGTACTCAAAAACAGGCAAAGTCCCAAAAGCCAGGGAAAACGCATTGCAATTATCGGGGAACCGGGAGCAGGGAAAACTACCCTGTTGCAACAAATCGCTGATTGGGTATCCGGGGAAATACCCGATGCAGTGGTGATTTGGATATCTCTGGCAGATTTGCAGGGACGGGAGTTGGAAGCATATTTATTCGAGGTATGGTTGCAAGCGGTAGCCAGGAAAATTGGACAAGCGGAAGCATCTACCCAAATTCAAGATGATTTTGTCGCTCAGTTTCCCCTGGGGTTGGTGTGGCTGTTGCTCGATGGGGTGGATGAGATGCAAGCAACCGTTGGTAATGCTTTGGGAGAGTGCGATCGCCAATTTCGCACGGGAACTTTACTCCAACAAGCGCGGATTGTGCTTTCCTGTCGGTTAAATCTTTGGGATGGTGGTAGCAATGCCCTCGATTTGTTTGATAATTATCGCACCCTGGAGTTTTCCTATCCCCAGCAGGTGGAGCAGTTTATTGGCAATTGGTTTGGTTCGCTCCCATCAGCAGAAACCCAGACAGGACGACGGTTATGTGCGGCATTAGCAGAATCAGGGAAAGAACGAATTCGGGATTTGGCGAAAAATCCGTTACGGTTGACACTGCTGTGTTTCAATTGGTATTTGGGTCAGGGGAAATTACCAGAAACAAAAGCGGGATTGTACGAGCAGTTTGTCGCAGAGTCCCAAACCAATGCTCTGCAAACGCTCTCACCTGCTCCTCGTTAAAATCAGCCACCTCCACATAATCGAACCTTTCAAACCGCGATTCCTGGCTTTGCGTCCGACAAGTCACCACCACTAATACTTGGGGATAAACACGAGCAAACCGTTTGATTTCCCTAGTAATTTGCTTTCCCGCTTCCCCCGTCACCTCATCCAACCCATCCAACAACACCAAAGCTTTACCCTGGTTTAGCACCAATTCCATATCTGCGTTGTTCAACTACCAAAGTTGTCCCAAAAACTGCTCCAAGTTATAGCCATATCTGCGTCCATCGTCCACAAACTCCCGCAACTTTATCAACACGGGAATTCGCTGTGCTTGCAATTTACCGTTATTGCATTTGGTGACAATCCTTTGCAGATAGGTGGTTTTTCCCGAACCCGGTCTACCCACCACCATCAAGTTAGTATTCCGCTTCAGCACAGTCAACCCCGACACGCGCTGCTGTTCCTTACCCGAACCAATCCGATCCAAACTGCGGTAATTGGAATTACTCTTTGTAAAATCCTGCCACAAATCGCCCAATTCCGACCTGCGGTTACTGCTGAGGGACTCCAAAATATTGACATCGACAAACAAATCCCCCAAAGGAACCCAATTATCGATTCCCCACAATGGCATTGTTCCGTGTAGAGTTTGGATGTTTTCGTGAATGCGCGATCGCACTTGTTGCACTAATTCATCAACTCGATTTATTGCCGTTACTAGGGCTTTTTTTTTAGATTTTTGAAGACAGGGGTATTTTCTTCCGAGATTCCTTGGAGAGCGTTCACGGAGTGACTCTGAAAGAGTATCGCATCACAACCACCATTGTCGGTTAACCCATAATATTGCCGTAAAAACGTGCTCATGCTTCCAATTAACTTCGGCAAAGTTATGCTTCCACACAGTGTAAGTAGTTTTAGCTCAATACAGCATACAATAGCGTTTATTCATAGCCGAGAGAACATTGGATATCACGTAGAGTTTTCTTAGCATACCAACTTAGCATGACAGATGGTTTGGCGAGAAGCTTAGTAACCCTGGCTTGAGTAGGCTTTTGTCCTGTTTTATGAAGCAATTGAGCAGTATCAATAATCTCTTGACATATGCACTCCCTTTTCTCTTGCCCACTTGCTTTTTGGTAATCTTTATAACGCTTTGATATTTTGCGAGAAGGTTCAGAAAAATATCTGTATAAATAGCTGTTATTTTTGTAGCCAAGTCGTCGATTAATTTCTAGAAGTGAAGGAGGAGGAAATTCTTTGAGTGCCGCTTCAAGAATCGGTTGTATTTTTTGTTGTTTACTTTCCTTTCTGTACTCGGCATGTCTGACTTTGATTTCTTCACATAAAGAAGGAAAATGATATTGCAGAACTAAGGGGCGATATCTTAAACGAAGTGCTACATTTAGGACTTACGCATTGACAGAAAAGTCAATATGTGTGTTTGAATCTAGCTTTTGTTGTAAATGTTTCAAAATAAAGTCACGAGCTATCTGAAGAGATAAATTCCTTTGAAGTTCATACCAATTTTCA
>JAHHIJ010000050.1 GCA_019358985.1 Tolypothrix brevis GSE-NOS-MK-07-07A
CTAGATCATCAAGACAACATAGGTATTATCCGTCTTTCAATACCCCTGTCAATTAGCGATCGCCCGAAAATTTCCCTGTTTTCACTCACTTCACCTTTTGACAACTTTGTCAATGCGTAAGTCCTAACTTTGAGCAACTGCCACCAAAGGTGTTGCTGCCAGAGATAGACTTAAAAATAAAGCAACAAATTTTAAACACCGCATATCTCTTATAAAAATGGGGAGCGGGGAATGGAAAGACCTCATAACCGCGACTTTTTAACGTACTAACGGCTACCCTTCGGGAAAGCTTCGCTAACAGCCGTTAAAATCCTCAGGGACGAGCAGTGAAATCCTCAGGGACGAGCGGTAAACCGCTCACTACGAAGGAGTATTTTACATTTAATTTCGCCCACTTACTTAAAAGGCAATCATTTAGACGAATATGCTGAAAAATAGTTCTTTATGACAATACATATTCTACAAATATAAGTAGCCAAGATGAACTGCGTACAGCATAGTTTATTAGACATAGGTGTGAAAAATAATGTAGAGACGTAGCACTGCTACGTCTAATCAAGGGTTTCGGTTAACGCATAATTAAATTCCGTCGATGTTTATTAGACATAGGTGTGGAAAATAATGTAGAGACGTAGCACTGCTACGTCTAATCAAGGGTTTCGGTTAACACATACAGGACTTACGCATTTTAACGAGAAACTGTCATAGTGAAGTGTAGTGTTAGCGAAACGAAGTATCTCGGAGATTCTTCGTTTCGCTCAGTATGACATTTTCGACTTTGCGTAAGTCCTAACATAATTAAATTCGGTCGATGTTTATTAGACATCACGGAAAAAGAGACGTAGCACTGCTACGTCTCTACAAGGGTTATAAATAACGTATATTTAAATTTGGTCGATGTCTATTACCGAACAGCTTGACTACGACGAGTTTTCATTAAGCCTAATAGTGCGATCGCAAACATTGCCGCAACTACAGAAGGTTCTGGTATTTTAGCTGCTCCACGAGCATTGGCTTTACCAATATCAACTGCAAACACTGCATCGTTATAATCTTTGTCACCACCACCCGATAAATCCTCGAAACCTAGCACCACATAGTCTTTATAGTAATAAGCGATAACGTGTTGCAAACCATCTGGATTAAGAGCTTGATTTAAACCAAAGACACTTTTAACTCCATTTTCATAGACACCACCGTTAATGTCGTTAGGAACTAACTGAAAATCCAATTTTGTTCCAGCTTGAAATAAGCCAAGATTCACCCCGTCACCGACATTCAATGGTCTATTGGGTGCAACTGTGCCTGGTAGCGCGTCGTTCGGATTTGGGCAAAACTTACTAAAATTAGTGAAGCCACTATCGCCAGTATTACAAGAGCTATCGCCGAAAATTTTGCCTGTCTGAACTTGAGAGCCGGTAGTCGCTGTGAAATCCAAGCGATCGCGATAATCTCCAGCCGTTTCCCCGATAAAGTATACTTTGGGATCATAGTCAAACTTTAACGTTAGGTCAGATAGATCAATCTGTTTTGCCTGAATCGTCTCAGGGGACAAATAGCGACGTTCTTCACCAACAAAAGCTCTAAAGTCTTGCAGAATATTTTGGAAATTAGCAGGAGCTTCATCTCGACTTTTGATCTCAAAAGCGCTTGCAGGTGCAGCGATTGAGAATAAGCCAGTTCCTAAAGCGGCAGCGAGTAAACTACGAAAAATTTTCTTTTTCATAATTGTCTTTATTTCACTCACGTATCAATTTTGTTTGCTAAATAGGGGTTGCTGATTTCATGTATGACGCAGGATTTTACATAATACCAAAATCCTTGATTAGACGTAGCACTGCTACGTCTCTACATCCAGATTCATACCTCAATTCAGCAACGCCAATATATCTATAGTTGACACTCTGATTTTTTATGCATAGTCAAAGTAAATTTGGCTATTCTCCAAATATAAATGCTTACCCCTGTTTACGATTATAATACGCTACTAAAAGTACAAACAAACTCATTCCCACGAGATATTTTAAGGGATTTGGTACGTTAGGGTTGGGAGAAAAAAAGCCTTCGATAGTACCAGCGATTATCAACATTGGGACAATGCCAAATACTAACTGTACTGCCAGAGAGCCGTAAAACTTGAGTGCGTCGCGACGGTTATATTTTCCGGGAAATAAAATTGCTCTAGCCAGTAAAAAACCTGCACCACCAGCAAAAAAGATAGCGGGTAATTCTAGGGAACCGTGGGGAAATACAAACGCCCAAAAGGGATAGGCAAGGTTATTTTGACTAACTAAAGTGGCAAGGGAACCAATTAATAAACCATTAAACCATAATAAGAATGTGGTGTAAATTCCCCCTGTCATCCCACCTGCGATCGCGCCAAAGGATACTGATAAGTTATTAATGGTAATATTACTTGATGCTAAAGGTTCAATCCCAACTATTGACCCCATCCACAATTTATGCTCATCTCGCACCTGGGTAATTAAGCTTTCGGGGACGAGAAGTGATATAAAGGTGGGATCTTGCCACGCATACCACCAACCAATTAATGCTCCCAGCAAAAATGTCGCAGTCGCAGCAGCGATGTATAAAAATGTTTGCTGCACCACTGCTGGTAATCCCCAACTATAAAATTCCACCACCGCTTGCCATTCTTGTCGTCTTGAACCTTGATAAATCTGCGTATAAGCGCGAGTTGTCAAAAAATGTAAACTTTGCGTCAAAGTATTGCCTACTTTTTGAGTTTGAGCGCGGGCTAAATCTGCTGCCACTGAACGGTATAAACTCGCTAATTCTCTAATTTCCGTTGCTTGGAGTGACTTGATTCCTTTTTTTTCTACTTGTGTTAATAAAGTATCTAAACGCTGCCAATTTGGTTCTCGTCGAGAAATCCAACGTTGAATATTCATAAACTTTGGGAATACTTAATTGAAGTTATCTTAAGATAGCTTCAAATTGCAAATTTAATTTACAACAGAATTTAGCATTATGTCTCTTAATTACGGTTCTCCCAGCCCAATACAACCACTTAGCCTCGGCAATGTCGTCAGTGCCGGACTGCGGTTATATCGTTCTCACCTCAAATCTTATCTTAAATTAGCATTCAATGCTTATTTGTGGATATTTGTACCAATTTATGGTTGGGCAAAATGTGGAGCAATTTTAGCTTTAATATCTCGGTTAGCCTTTGGGGAATTGGTGGATCAACCCGAACCTGTTGAAGGTGGTCGCAGAATTGTCAATTCGCGCATGTGGCAGTTTTTTATTATGGGTTTGTTAATGTTTGGAATTGGCGTAGGTTTAATAATTCCCTTTTCTATTTTTATCGGGATTATTACCGCTATTTTTGTTGGCAGTTTCGCCGCAGGTGGAAGCATCAACCCAACTATAATATTGGCTGTTTCTTTGTTAACACTGATTTTGATACCAGTTTTCTTTATTGCTGTGCTTTGGGTACAAGCTCGCTTTTTTGTTGTGGAACTTCCCCTTGCTATTGAAGACAATGTTGATGGAATATCTACAATTGGTCGCAGTTGGGAATTAACAAAAGGACATGCTTGGCGAATTGTAGCAATTTTATTTGTGGGTTATTTAATTACGATACCGATACAAATTCCCTTTGCTGTTCTTAGCACTATTATTCAGTTAGCTTTAGTATCTTTATCTCAAGAAAATCGTAACCTCATTTTTCTTCCGCAACTGGTGAATCTAATTATGAATTTAATAAGTGCTGCGTTGGTTGTACCTTTTTGGCAGTCCATCAAAGCAGTAGTTTATTATGACTTGCGGAGTCGTCGGGAAGGAATGGGATTGAAGTTACGAGACCGGGAAATTTAAACTTAAGTAAAAAAACTGCTATGCACTTATTCAACAGAATTAAATTTCGCACACCCGAAAGTGTAGAACTAGAATTTACTCTTGCCGGCATCGGTAATCGCGCTTGGGCATTGTTAATTGATTATCTCGTTTTGACTGCGATAATGACGGTATTTATTGCTGTCTGGGTGACTCTTGCTGTGCAGTTAGGGTATTTGTGGACAGGGATTTTTGGCAATCAGGTGAATTTGTGGTTAATAGCGATCGCATTCATCGCCAGCTTTGCTATTTACTCAGGTTACTTTGTCTTCTTTGAAACTTTATGGCAAGGTCAAACTCCCGGCAAACGCTTTGCGAAAATTCGCGTTGTTCGAGATGATGGTACACCTGTTGGTTTGCAACAAACAACATTACGCGCTTTGCTTAGACCGATTGATGAATTTTTCTATCTTGGCACTTTATTTATTATCTTTAATAATAGAGAAAAGCGCATAGGTGATTTAGCTGCTGGTACAATTGTTATTCAAGTTCAAAGACCTCTTGCATCAACAACTTTAACAATTTCTGAACAGGCAAAGCCGATATATGAGCATTTGCTGCAAGTTACCGATTTATCAGCATTATTGCCTGATGATTTTGCTGTTATTCGGGAATATTTACTTAGACGCGGTGTCATGTCAACAAAAGCAAGAATGAATCTGGCTTTACAATTGACTAAGCAGGTTCAAGACATTATCGATTTACAAAAGTTACCAGAAAACGTTGTCCCCGATGTCTTTTTGGAAGCTGTTTATTTGGCTTATAAAGCAATAGAGTTTAGTTAAGGATTTTTGATATGGTTCCCAACACGACGGGAGCGGTTCCAATACGGTTCGGATAAGATTTTTTGATGAAAATTATAGATCACAAAGACGCAAGGGAATCGCCGTCTCTACAAAAGACTTATTATTGTAAAGACGGCGATTCCCTTGCGTCTCTTGCCTTAACTTCAAAACGATGTTTGGGTACTTCAAAACGATGTTTGGGTACTTCAAAACGATATTTAGGTACTTCAAAACGATATTTAGGTACTTCAAAACGATATTTAGGTACTTCAAAACGATATTTAGGTACTTCAAAACGATATTTGGGTACTTCAAAACGATATTGAGGTACTTCAAAACGATATTGAGGTACTTCAACACGATGTTTGGGTACTTCAAAACGATATTTGGGTACTTCAAAACGATATTGAGGTACTTCAAAACGATATTGAGGTACTTCAAAACGATATTGAGGTACTTCAAAACGATATAAGAAGAGGGAAAGATTTTAGCGTAAGTGATTACGCAAAATTATTTATGTCATTGCGAGCGAAATGAAATGTAGCAAAGCAATCTCCAAACCCTTGCGATTGCTTCATTCCGCTTCGCTCCATTCGCAATGACAAATATATATTTAATTTTGCACAACTACTTAGCTAAAAGTGAGGGTGAGGTTTTGCAGGATGTGTGTTATACCATTTCTGTGTGAAGCTGCGCCTAATTTAGCCCACGCAGGTGTTCCTTGTACGTGTAGCCGCGAGTTTACTCGTCGGGTTATTAAGCGCAGCCTCATAAAGAATTGGTATTACAGGGTAGTCCCCATAAAGAAGGAATTATTAAGAGAAAAATCTCGCTCCCGATTGTGGGATAATCTTAAATAGGTGAAAATGTGCCGAAAGAAGTAAGATGAAGCTGGCAGCAAGAGTAAGTCAAGTATCCCCTTCGTTAACCTTAGCGATCGCAGCCAAGGCTAAGGCAATGAAGGCTGAAGGTATCGATGTTTGTAGTTTTAGCGCTGGAGAACCGGATTTTGACACCCCGGCTCACATCAAAGCCGCAGCGGTAAAGGCTTTAGATGAAAACAAAACCAAGTATGGTGCAGCGTCTGGTGAACCAAAGTTAAGAGAAGCGATCGCTCACAAGTTAAAAACAGACAATCATCTCGATTACAAAGCAGAAAATGTCATCGTCTGCAATGGCGGTAAGCATTCTCTCTACAACTTAATTGTCGCACTAATCGACCCAGGCGATGAAGTAATTATCCCCGCTCCCTACTGGCTAAGTTATCCAGAAATGGTAATTTTGTCGGGTGGTGTTCCGGTGATTGTACCTACAGATGCTTCCACAGGTTATAAAATTACACCCGCAAAACTGCGAGAAGCAATCACACCGAAAACAAAGCTATTTGTCCTCAATTCCCCCTCAAATCCTACCGGGATGGTATATACCCCGGAAGAAATTAAAGCTATAGCAGAGATTATAGTTGAAAAAGATATACTTGTTGTCTCCGACGAGATTTATGAGAAAATACTCTACGACGGTGCAGAACATTTGTGCATCGGTTCTCTAGGAAAAGAGATTTTCGATCGCACTATTGTCAGTAACGGCTTTGCGAAAGCTTACTCAATGACCGGATGGCGCATTGGTTATCTAGCTGGACCAATCGAAATCATTAAAGCGACAATCACGATCCAAAGTCATAGTACATCAAATGTGTGTAGCTTTGCTCAATATGGCGCGATCGCAGCATTAGAATCGAATCAAGACTGTGTAGAAGAAATGCGTCAAGCTTTTGCCAAACGTCGGCAAGTCATGCTTGATAGACTTAACGCTATTCCCGGTTTAACTTGTGAAAAGCCAGATGGTGCATTTTACATGTTTCCCGACATCAGCAAACTCGGTATCAAATCCCTAGAATTTTGTGACGCTTTGCTAGAAAAAGAGCAAGTCGCAGTCATTCCCGGAGTCGCTTTTGGTGCCGATAACAATATTCGTCTTTCTTACGCTACCGATATGGCAACAATAGAGAAAGGAATGGATAGATTAGAGAAATTTGTGCGATCGTGTGTTTAGTCAAGAGTCAATAGTCAAGAGTCAAAGTTTCGTGTTCCAAACTTTGAACTTTACACCATTTCTTTATAAGCATACGCCTAATTAGCCCACGCAGGTGGGCTTTGTTCCTATAGCCGCGATTTTAATCGTCAGGGCTTTGACAAATGCTCGACAACGCGCTCTGCAACAAGCTTGGCAATATTGGATAATTAATAGGCAAATAGCTCCTCTTATAGTTTAATCAAAGAGCCTAAAGCACACGCAGCATATGTTAGAATTGTGGACTACTTTTTTTACATCATCTCCATTTATTCCCCACGGTCACTGTTATCTCTGGAAAACAAATTTAGTCGGGCTACACTTATTATCCGACGGATTCACCGCCCTAGCTTATTATTCCATCCCCATCACACTGTTCTGCTTTGTCCGGCAGCGACGGGATTTGCCGTTTGACTGGATATTTTTGTTGTTTGCTGCCTTCATCGTCGCTTGTGGCACCACCCACTTGATGGAGATTTGGACGCTGTGGTATCCTACCTATTGGTTATCAGGAGCAATCAAAGCCGTTACGGCAATGATATCTGTATTTACCGCCTTCCAACTAGTAGAGTTAGTGCCGCAAGCGTTAGCGCTTCCAAGTCCAGCGCAACTAGAGCAAGCTAATCAACAACTGCAAATACAAATTGGTGAACGTGTGCGGGTAGAGGAGGAGCTAAGAAAATATCAGGATAATCTCGAACACTTGGTAGCGCAACGTAGCAATGAACTTATGCAGATTAACGCACAATTACAGCAGGAAATTGTCGAACGTCAGCATACAGAAGTAGCGCTACGTCAAAGTCAAGAAACCATCAGGCAACAACTGACAGAGATTGAAGCTATTTATACTAATGCTCCCATTGGACTGTGTATGTTGGATACCAATTTCCGATATA
This sequence comes from Tolypothrix brevis GSE-NOS-MK-07-07A, assembly GCA_019358985.1. Classification (GTDB taxonomy): domain Bacteria; phylum Cyanobacteriota; class Cyanobacteriia; order Cyanobacteriales; family Nostocaceae; genus Hassallia; species Hassallia brevis. Next base: position 7,610 of record JAHHIJ010000050.1, read on the forward strand.
TTCGTGTCAACAAGCAGCTAGCCGAAATCAATGGCATTTCAGAATCAGAACATCTGGGACGAACTGTACACGAAGTATTGGCAGAGTTAGGAGATGTGCAGAAGCCAGTTTTTGAGGAGATAATTGCCACGAGATTACCGATTCTCAATCGTGAAGTCCACGGTGAGACTCCAGCGCAACCGGGCATTGAACGGTCATGGCTCCTTAGTTATTATCCCCTGGAAGATAGCGATCGCCAAGTCGCAAGTATTAATATTATTGTCCAAGAAATTACCGAACGCAAGCGAGCCGAACAAGAACGGGAAGCGCTATACGCTCGTGAACAATTTGCCCGTCAACAAGCTGAAAATGCCAACCGTGTTAAAGATCAGTTTCTTGCCGTTCTCTCCCACGAACTCCGCACACCACTTAATCCCATCTTGGGGTGGGCAAAACTGCTGCAAACTCGCTCTTTTGATAATGCTACCCTTCTTAAGGCACTCAGTACCATCGAACGCAATGCCAAATTGCAGATTCAACTGATTGATGACTTACTTGATGTCTCCCGGATTCTCGGCAATAAGCTGATTCTAGAAATTAGTTCTGTAGATTTATCAGCTGTAATTACATCTGCATTAGAAACAGTGCGCTGGGCAGCAGAAACTAAAGCTATCAAAATTCACCTTCAAATTGACCCGAATGTAAATTTTGTTTACGGTGATTTTAATCGTCTCCACCAAGTTATCGGAAATCTGCTCTCTAACGCTGTCAAGTTTACACCCTCTGGTGGACAGGTAGAAATTTCTTTAAGGCAGTATAACTCTTGCGTTGAAATTAACCTCAGTGACACGGGTAAGGGTATTAGTGCTGATTTTCTGCCCCATATATTTGAATACTTCCAACAAGCAGATAGTAGCATAACCAGACAGTTTGGCGGGCTGGGGTTGGGATTAGCGATCGTGCGTAATCTGGTAGACTTGCATGGGGGGAGTGTAACGGTAGAGAGTCCGGGAGAAAATCAAGGTACAACCTTTAGCGTGAAATTACCTTTGGTTCCTGCTTCGCTTTTGTTGCCTAAAAATAAGTCAACTGAATCTTCAACTCCAACAAATCATATATTGTAGAGACGTTCCGCCGGAACGTCTCTACGACGGTTAAATCAACTTCATTTCGCGCAAAGAGTGATGTAATCTCTTCGCTTCGTCGGGGTTATACTTCTCATGAAGGACGATCGCTTTGCCAAAAGCTGATAAACTATCTTGAAGATTGCCTAATTTTAACCAAGCAACACCCAAGTTTTGATAAGCTTCTGCATAGTTGGGATTTAATTTAATCGCTTGAGTATAAGATGCGATCGCTTCATTCAACAATCCCAAAGCCTTAAATGTCATTCCCATGTTATAATGTCCGGCAGCAAAATTAGGATCGATTCGCAAAGCTGTTTCATAAGCTGTTTTTGCGCTCTTTAAATCTCCCCCTGCCTTGAGTAAGTTACCCAGATTGTTGTATGCTCCTAATTTGAGCATTGGGTAAATATGCAACTTGATTGCAGCTTGATAGTGAGCAATCGCTTGTTTCGGATTTTGCAATCGACTGTAAGCAATGCCTAAATGATAGTAAAGTTCATATAAAATATCATCATTAACTTGTTTAGAAGCAACACCTTTAATCAGCAACTCTAAACCTTGGGCAATTTTACCAGTCTGCACATATAAAGCACCTAGCTTGCTGCATACATAGGGATCATCAGGATGATTGACAAGAAAACTTTCCATCGCTGCTTGTGCTTTCGCATATTTATTTTGTTGAGCGATCGCGTTTTTTTGGTATCCTTCATGGAGAATTGCCACCTCTGGTAAATAGCCTACCTGCCAATCCGGTTCTTTAGCTAAAATTGCCGATATACTATCATCAACCAAAGCATGATATGGACGGGAAAAGCTGATACCTGGATGATTTTTAAACAAGCGCGAAACCATAGAATAAGGAGATTGTTCTGCACCAACTTCATGTCGCACTAAGTTAATTAAAATATACAAATCACTTTGTATTGCTTCGTGAATATGCGGTACGATTTGAGTCGTCAAAGTTTCATCCGCATCCAATACCAAAATCCAATCACCTGTAACGTATTTTAGAGCATCATTGCGGGCTGCACTAAAGTCATTGCACCATTTAAAGTGATGAACTTCTGCACCGAATTGTTTAGCAATATCAGGAGTTTTATCTGTAGAACCTGTATCCAGGACGATTATTTCATTTACAATATGTTTAACACTACCCAGACATTTAGGTAGTGCTGTTTCTTCGTCTTTAACAATCATGCATAAACTGAGCTTCATAACTTGCCGTCGTCCAAAGTTATTATAATCATAGCCTTCGGGTTCATGCTTTTCATTCGCCCCACCTATTTAGGGACGATACTTTTTAATCGACTCCAATACTTGTTGAGACAACGCTCTATTTCCTTGCTGTAGAAATAGTTCAGCTGCTTTTTGCCAATCAGCTAATGCCCGTTGCTTATCTCCCAACTCTTTGTGTACAATACCCCGGTTGTTGTAGGCTTCGGCAAAGTTAGGATTAATTTTGATGGCTTGATTGTAATCAGCTAATGCTCCTTGCATATCTCCCATCTCTTTGCGGACAACACCTCGGTTAATGTAGGCTTCGCTATAGTTAGGATTAATTTTGATGGCTTGATTGTAATCAGCTAATGCTCCTTGCATATTTCCCATCTCAGCGCGGATAACACCCCGATTGTAATAAGCTGCAACATAGTTGGGATTAATTTTGATGGCTTGATTGTAATCTTCTATTGCCTTCTGCTTGTCTCCTAAAGCAGAGCGGGCATTACCCCGGTTGTAGTATGCTTCGCTATAGTTGGGATTAATTTTGATGGCTTGATTGTAATCTTTTATTGCTAATAACTTTTCTCCTAAAGCAGAGTGAGCAATACCTCGATTGTAGTATGCTTCACCATAGTTGGGATTAATTTTGATGGCTTGATTGTAATCTTTTATTGCTAAAAGTTTGTTTGCCAAATCAAAATGGACACTACCCCGATTGTTGTAGACATCTGCATTCTTGGAATCAATTTTAATCGCTTGATTGTAATCAGCTAATGCTAATAACTTTTCTCCCATCTCAGCGTGGATAACACCCCGGTTGTAGTAAGCTGCGGCAAAGTTAGGATTAATCTTGATAGCAGTATTGTAATCAGCTAATGCTTGTTGCTTATCTCCCAAATACTTGCGGGCAATACCCCTGTTGTTGTAAGCATAAGCGTAGTTGGGATTGAGGCGAATTGCTTGATTTAAATCTTCTATAGCCCCTTTATAATCTTTTCGAGCATACTTTTGATTCGCTTCGATATAAAAATTATCCGCTTTCGACGACATTGCTGTAACTACATTCGGTAGTTTTACTCCCACATCTACCCCAATCACCAACATTTGCCGCAAACAAGAATAAATAGTAGTCCCTAAAGCCCCAACTATTACAACCTCTCGAGATTCACCTTCTAAAGCTTCAGTAATCGCTCTACCGTGAATTCCTACTAATTCCCCTTCCTCATTTAGTATAGCGCCGCCACTCATACCGGATGACGTGCGACTATCATAGCTAAGGTCATAACCATCACGCTGGGAACCCTTAGCATCCACCTTGCCCTCTTTGAGCCTAAAATCAACATTGGGAGCTGCTGCCGTCTTTGCAGGAAACCCCGCAACGTAAATTAGTGCACTTTTCGTAATTTTATCAGAGTCGCCGATCTTCGCGGTTGTATATTTTTGATTGGTATTAAATTCAACAACTGCCAAATCCAAATTTCCCAGAGGTTTTATATTTTTGATTTGATGACTTTGTTTATCAGGGGTGATTATTTGTTTCTTTCCCCTTTTCACCACATGATCCGCAGTCAAGAGCGTGTAAGTATTGTTTGAGCGGTTGACAAGAATTCCCGAACCCGCAAGGCTAGGATTTTCACTGTCAACTATTTGCACAGTAATTTCTCTGGCAATGTCTTCCACTTCTGATGCAGACAGTCCGAATGCTACTTGAGATTCTACCAGCAACACTAATAAACCAATCAGCACTGGCGAAAGTGGGTGATAATACTTCATCATTCTTCATCATTTAATTTTTTCTAAAAGTTTCTTAATAGACATCCACCGAATTTAACTATGTCTTACCTAAAATCCTTGTAGAGACGCGACGCCAGACGCTACAACGCTCGTGACCTCCCTTCTCCTCGCGGAGACGCTTCGCGAACGGGTTCGCCACTTCGACGGGACGATACAGGCAACCGCCGAGTGGACTCACCGCAACGCGCTGGCTCAAATTTCGCCTCTCTACTTTTTTGGAGATGTCTAATCGCAATCCTAAATCCCACATGAAAATTCGCTATGTTAACATTCCCCACTTCTTCAAGAAATCGGTGAATCTAGGTGTTCACCAATCTGTTCATCAGACTGGTATAGGGTGAATTATACTGGGTCAACACTGCCGACAATTTTTATCATTCAGGTTTTAAATTACTTAAATATGTCTCAAAGTCAATATACACTTGAGAGTCATCGCTACTTTGATTGTGTATTACACTCCCAGCTAAACCACGCCGGTCTAATAACCTTTCCAAAACAGTTTTGCCATTATCACCACGCTTGAGAGTGAATAATACAGTGGCATTGGTGCAAGCATCGTTTGTACTCACAACAGCACATATAACAGATTGTTCATTTATCGTCCCTGTGATGATAGTTTTGAGATTCCCATTGTCATAACTTTTCTGAAATCTCCGCGATACCTCTTGACAACGTTTTAGCGGTGTTAAAAAAGAATAAGAAGAAACCCAGCGAATTATTGGCATCTTCCTCCCATCTTCTCGACGCGCAAACGTTGTAGGTATACCTTTGCTCTCCTCGCAAAAAAACTTCATGTTATTAGCATAACTAGGCTGATTGGTTGTAGTTGCGGCAAATACGGTTAGTAATGCCATATTGCAAAGTCTAGCAGCCTTCCTCAACATTGGATTGAGCAATTTATACATCATAACAAATACAAGAACTCCTAAACAAATGTATACTTAAGTAGATGAAAACATCATAGCTTACAAAGATAATTTATAACATTTTGCGACTATATTTTAGGTATAGGAGTAAACACTTCTGTTTTCAAATAAAAGAGCTTTCAACCAACCCTTGTGTAGGTTTTAACCTGATGATAAGTGATGCAAGCTATGACAAAGTTGACTTTTGTAATTTTCTCATATATTTCTTTGCCTAAATAAATATTAGTATTGATATACCATTGCTATACCCCCAGTTAAAATGTGTGCGAAAATCGTCATCAAATAATGTAATAACTTCCAGTACCTAGAGTGACTCTCATGCAATCTCAAAAGCTTGGCGGACGCTACCAAATTCTCAAATATCTAGGAGAAGGGACTTTTGGAGTTACTTTTGTGGCTGAAGATATGCAACGACCGAAGAATCCTCAGTGCGTTGTCAAGCAGTTTAAACCAAAAGCCATCGATCCGTACACGTTAGGAGAAGCACAACGTCTTTTTCAGCAAGAAGCCGAAACCCTAGAAATGTTAGGAAAACATGACCAAATCCCTTCTCTTCTAGCTCACTTTGACGAAAATCAAGAATTTTATTTGGTTCAGGAGTTTATTGAAGGTCACGATTTAAGTGCTGAACTGCCTAAAGGCAAACAACTCAGCGAAGCTTATGTCACTGAAACTTTAGAACATATTCTCGAAGTTCTAGCTTTTGTCCATCAGCACAAAATCATTCATCGAGATATCAAACCATCAAATATCCGACGACGCAAAGATGGTAAAATTGTGCTGATTGACTTTGGCGCGGTTAAACAAATCACTACCCAAGTTGTAAATGCTGAGGGACAAACGAATTTTTCCGTTGCCATTGGCACTCCTGGTTATATGCCGAGTGAACAACGTAGTTCTAACCCGCAATTCAGCAGCGATGTCTACGCAGTGGGAATGATTGGTATCCAAGCACTCACAGGAATACCCCCGGAGAGTTTCCAAAAAGATCCTGAAACAGGCGAAATTGTTTGGCGCAATCATGCACAAGTAAGCCAAGAATTAGCAGACATTTTAGATAAAATGGTGTGCTATGACTTTCGTCAACGTTACCACTCAGCAGCGCTTGTACTGGAAGCTCTAGAGGCTATAGCACCTTTGGGCACAAAAGTACAAAATCAAACAGGTGCATTGCCAGTTCTAGAGGCTTCACCACCTTCGGGCATAGGAATACACAATCAAGTAACAGTAATTACTCAGTCTTCCATCGTCAATCCAACTATACCAACGGAGGAGTTGCGATCGCCCAGAAAATTTATTATTGGTTCAGCGATCGCAGGAGTACTTGCAATAAGTATTGGTATATGGTATTATATTGCTTTTTTGAAACCAACATTAGCACCAGAAAATTTTGTAACTTATGAAAACTCAAGTGTCGGGATAAAAATGAAATATCCACAAAGCTGGCAAAGACGAGATCTAGACAATTTTATTACTGGTGAAGTGGTTGCATTCGTATCTTCAAAACAAAGTGATGCAGACAAATTTCAAGAAAAACTCACTATCAGCGTTGAAAATTTTTCTGGAACATTAGAGGATTTTAGCGATACATCGACTAAGGACATCAACAATCATCTGGTAAAACCTCAAATCAAGAAGCCAAGGGAGGCAACACTTGGAAATAAATTAGCGTATGAATTAATTTATACAGGCAATGACGGAGGAAATGATTTAAAAAGTATGCAAATCTTTACTTTAAAAGGTGAGAAAGCATACGTAATTACTTACACAGCAACAAGAGATAGTTACAATGACTTTATCCAAACAGCAGAGACAATGATTAAATCATTTGAAATGGAATAGAAATGTTCGATTATAGAAAGTCTTTACAATAGGCATAGGAGTGAAAATGAATGTAGAGACGTAGCACTGCTACGTCTAATCAAGGGTTTCAGATATAGACATAGGAGTGTGAAAATGAATGTTTTGAACACGTATGTGATTCAAATGAGAACCGCTATAGTGCTGGTGCTTTTTTGAGAATAAAAACTCATAATTTAATCTCCAACAAACTTGATAACAGTCTCTATCGGCACAGCCCAACTGAGGTGAGTAATCTTTTGGTGCAAAGCTGTGTCAGCTTCTGAACCATCAACAAACACAGAAGGCATATCCCATAATGGATAAGCGTGCATTCCATTCACACCCACAACTTCACCTCGACGATTTAACAATGGTCCGCCGCTCATGCCCTTTTCGATATTATTAGTATACCCAAACTGATATCCTCCCTCTAAAGCTTTGTGCAGCGTCAGCGATATCTTACCAGTAGTCAAGACAAAGCCTTTTTTTTCAGTTTCCTCTTCTACAAAAGGGAAGCCAGCAGCAAACACTTCATCCCCCACCGCCGGTGAAGAACCAAAAGATGCCACATCATAAATTATGCCAGTGCTGCGGAACTGCAATAAAGCTAAATCATTTTGCCCAAAGCGACTAATAGACCGCACATCAGCCAACCAGATCCGATTATCGTTTGTCTGAATGCGATACGGGGGGTTATCTGTTCGCAAAACATGAGCATTCGTCAACACAGTATAAAAGTACCCCTGCCTATTCAGTAAAATTCCTGAGCCCAAGATATCTTTCGATATTACCTTCACCGTAATAGCTTGCCCTCGCTTCTCCAACTGTTTTATCGATAGTTGAGTAAATGATAATTGTGGTTTTGCAAGCTTACTACTACTGACATTTACTGACCATGTTGAGAACATGATACATAAACAGCCCACACAGGCAATCAGTGTAAATTTACGCCAATTCATTTCATTTAATTTTTTGGGTTATTTCCTCATCCCTATTACTGCCAAAGCACGCCGATAAAATAATTGGTGTGCAGGAGCGTTAAAGCTTTGCCACGTTTGAGAGTGAATAACAGAGTTCTATCTGTACAAAGATTCGTGTAAACTCAATCAAAACTTGACTAGATATTTTTCTTTTCATAAATACAACTTAGTAAAAAGGGTTAATAACACTAATGTTGCTCTACGCTTACTTGCTAAATCAAATTGCATTATATCGGAATATACTTAATATATATCAGGACACCATTGCTTATTTTTTAATATAATACATAACTGAGGATAAATTATTTTTTCTTGACAATAACTATAATAAATGGTAGATTTACTGACTAATTTATTTAGCCATTATCAACCGAACAACTTTACCACCGAGAGCCTTGAGGTTTGTGTCACAACCTTTACACATGATTTTCATCCTATCTTCACAAAGATTAAATACATTGGTTTGCGGTCATTCTCACTGCGGAGTGATGAAAGGACTATCGCAAATAGGTAATCTTGCTCAAGAGATGCCTTTTTGAATTAATATAAATAACAATTGAAACACTAAAAATTAGGGGTGACAAAGTGAAAAAGCAACCAGATTCATCTCCTGAAGAATTTAAAAAAGTCCAACCTGCCATGAAAAAAACCGGATTTATACCTAGGTCAATTGGCAGAACAATTAATAAAATCAAAAATGATTTTAATCCACAATCAGAGCAGCAATTTGTTCAAGATTACCGAGTTTCTAGAAATAGAACAATAACGGCAGTAAAATTTTTGGCAATGCTGGTTATCATACCACTTTTAGCGCAAATATTATCGAAACAATTAATAATAAGTCCTATATTAGAGCGCCTTAGAGGTGAAAATACACCCGAAATTTTCCTGAACTCGGAAATGGAAGAAGAAGCTCTCAACGAATTAAAGAGTTTTGAAAGACAACTTAAATTTAACAATTTGGTTCATCAAGCACCGCTGCTTTCTTCTGAGGTAATAGAAGAAAAAGTCAAATATAAAGCACTTGAACTTGCCGAAGAATTTATTGGTAAAAGCAATAATGCCATTAGCAATGTTTTTGCTGATTTGATATCACTAATTGCTTTTGGCGTAGTCATCGCTACAAGTAAAAGAGAAATTGTGATGGTCAAGTCTTTTATGGATGAAATTGTTTATGGTCTAAGTGATAGCGCTAAGGCTTTTTTAATTATTTTATTCACAGATATATTTGTCGGATTCCACTCACCACATGGATGGGAAGTTATTCTAGAAGGATTCTCAGAACATTTAGGTTTACCAGCAAATAGAAGCGTAATATTTTTATTTATCGCTACATTTCCTGTGATTTTAGACACGATATTTAAATATTGGATATTCCGCTATCTCAGTCGTTTATCTCCGTCAGCATTAGCTACTTTGAAAGAAATGGACGAGTAATTAAAAAATATCAATAGACATCTGGCAAAAAAGAGACGTAGCAGTGCTACGTCTCTACAATGGTTCTGGATAACGCATATTTAAATTGGGTCGATGTTTAATGTCTAGAAATGAGATAAAAAATATTTTTACAAAAAGATTAGTGCTTAAAGCTTTACAATACCTAAACAATTGAAAAATGCCTAACTTCAAATCCCTGCAATCCTTTTGGTTGTTCATACTCAACTACTACACTTTGAACCATAGCAGCAGGTGGTCCAGAATGACACCAGCGAATCATCTCTTCCACAACATTCTGCGCTCCCTCAAAGACTGCTTCCACGCGATTGTCGGGGAGATTTCGCACCCAGCCGTGCAATCCCAACTGGCTGGCTGTATTGACAGTGGTGTAGCGATAACCTACTCCTTGAACTCTCCCCGTAACAAATACGTGGGCGCAGATTTGCGGCGATGCTGTAAGACTTTCCATTGGATAACATACTCTTGACGATATCTAGTTTACCTGCTTTATTGACATAATATCTAGTTTTTTAGTTGAAAAAAGTGATTTTAATCCTAGTCATCATCGTTCACAGCCTTAACTAACTATTTTTTCTGGTCATCATTGCCAACGAACAACTAACATTTTTCCTTATGTCTAACCTCCCTCCACTCAATACCGAAACCATTTGGGCAATTCTTAATGAAGAAATTGATGATGCCGTAGTTAATAAATTGGTATGGCATTACTTAGGCTATCGCTACGACGAAACAACCGGACAATGGGACACTAGTCAAGTGTTACCAGAATGGCGGGATGAGTATCCAGAACCACCAAATTTTCTTGAAAATCGCCCCCCAACAGTTAAATTGACTCGTTCCATTCCTGCGGAAAACAAACAATTATTGAAAGAACAATTAGGGTTCAAAGGTTATAAAATCGGTGAATTTGGACCTCGACAAACTCGGAGAGCGACGGCGGCGAATTGGTTGTTAAGTTACATGCAACAAACTAACAGTAAATCTGAGTAATCAACCAGATTCGCAATTTTAAATAAGTAGATGGCTATCAATAAGCGGAATTTTGTAGTCAGCGGTTCTATCCCTTAAAACTTTGATATGAGCGGTAAACCGCTCATAACGAGTATTATAAGCTATTAAATGAACAGTTAAGCGATCGCTACAAAAAAATCAAGTATCCCTAAAACAAATATATCTAAAGATAGAGGTATTAATTTTGTAATTACTTCGCAAGAGCTATTGGCTTATTTTCAAAAAAATCTGAAAATACGAATAATTACACTTTCAAAGTAGAAATACTTTTTATGGCTAAACCAATTGAATTTAACTTATTTGCACCATACAACGAAGGAGCAGCGTTAATTGCTTCTTTTTCTGATTGGAAAGAAATTCCAATGGAAAAAGGTGATGACGGTTATTTTCGTACAACTGTTGAATTAAAAGACGGGGATTATCAATATAAATTCCGCGTTCAGTCAAAATCATGGTTTTTTGAACCAGACCAATGGGTGGATGTTACCGACCCTTACGCAACTGATATTGATGAAACAACTGGTAAGGATAACGGTATCGTACGGATTAAAGATGGTGAAAGAATTGTTGATACCTATGTGTGGAAACACGACGATAAACCTTTACCTGCTGACCATGAATTAGTTATTTATGAAATGCATATTGCAGACTTTTCTGGTGGTGAAGATGACCCTTACGCACGAGGAAAGTATAAGCACGTTGTTGAAAAATTAGATTATCTATCTGAATTAGGAATCAATGCTATTGAGTTGATGCCACTCAAGGAATATCCTGGTGATTATAGCTGGGGATATAATCCTCGGCACTTCTTTGCTACAGAATCAAGTTATGGTACTACAGATGGATTAAAACGTTTAATTGACGAGTGTCATGGTAGAGGCATTCGTGTCATTATGGATGGTATTTATAACCACTCAGAAGCATCAAGTCCTTTAACACAAATTGACCACGATTATTGGTATCATCACCAACCCCGCGACCCTGATAATAACTGGGGACCTGAGTTTAATTACGAACATTACGACGAGAAATTAGAAACTTATCCTGCTCGTAAATTTATCGGCGATACGGTACGTTATTGGATTCAGGAATATCATACAGATGGTATTCGTTACGATGCAGCACGGCAAATTGCTAACTACGATTTCATGCACTGGATTGTTCAGGAAACGAAAAAAACTGTTAACATGAAGCCTTTTTACAACGTTGCCGAACACATTCCAGAAACTACTAGCATCACCAATGTCGATGGACCAATGGATGGGTGCTGGCATGATAGTTTCTATCACTGTATTTTAGAACATATCTGCGGTGATACATTTGATTTAGAGCGCCTCAAAGATGTAATTGACTGCAAGCGTCAAGGCTTTTTGGGTGCTACAAATGTAGTTAATTATCTCACCAACCACGACCACAATCATGTTATGGTCGAGTTAGGAAATCGTCAAATTATTGATGAAGAAGCTTTTAGAAGAGCTAGATTGGGAGTTGCTATTCTCATGACAGCAGTTGGTGTACCTTTGATTTGGATGGGTGAAGAATTTGGCGAGTACAAACCCAAATCTCAAGAATCAGCTAAAATCGATTGGACACTGTTAAGTAATGGCTTAAATCGTGGGTTGTTTGATTACTATAAAGGCTTAATTAAGCTGCGTAAAGACAATCACGCACTCTACACTGAAAATATCGACTTTATCCACGAAAATCCAGAGGCAAAGGTACTAGCTTATAGCCGTTGGAATGATGAAGGTTCTCGTGTAGTTGTTGTAGCCAATTTCTCAGAAAATTTCTTAGGTGGTTATCACGTTCCTAACTTCCCTAGTGGTGGTACATGGCACGAGTGGACAGGTAATTATGATGTCGAAGCTGGTGATGATGGCATTTTGAGTGACTTGGGACCATATGAAGCGAAAGTATTTGTTTGGCAATAATGCGGTAGTAACGCTTTGCGGAAGTCACTCATTCAAAAGTAATATGGAGTAAGCTTTTTAGGGATTGAGAATGGTTGGTTTATTTACGCCGTGCTGTACTAGTGGTCTGTCAATTTTGTTTTGAGGGGTTTTTGGTAGTGCGGGCATCTTGCCCGCGTGAGCGAGACGCTCACACTACAGTCCATCATTTTTATATTGACAGACTACTAGTTAGATAATAAGGAAAAAAGAGGGGAAATATTTCTCCCCTTTTTTTGTTAATTTATATTACAAATATTGTTTATATGTGAATGAATTAAGATATATATTTTTTATTTGTAAATAAGTTTTGTTTTAAAATATCCATATGAATTTCGATGCTCATGTCATGTTTGGTTTACCGAACATATTTTAAAGACGTTCCACGGTCACGTCTCTACGATGATTGCAGTGTTTTTATGACTGTTAACATAATATGTAGCGCAAATTACGAAATAACCCTCATGCACAACAAGTTATTTAACACTAACATTAAAAGTTCACACGTTTTATTGACTCCAAATGATCTAAAGACAAAATTACCTTTAACAAAGTCGGCTGAAGAGAGTGTTTTAAAATTTAGGCAGGAAATCGGACATATTCTTGATTTTCAAGACAGGCGAAAATTTATCGTAGTTGGTCCATGCTCAATCCATGATACTAAAGCTGCGATCGCTTATTCTGAAAAACTAAAAACTCTGGCTAAAAAAGTCCAAGATAAACTCCTGCTAGTCATGCGGGTTTACTTTGAAAAACCCAGAACAACAGTGGGATGGAAAGGATTAATTAACGATCCTGATATGGATGATTCTTTCCATGTAGAAAAGGGTTTAGTAATGGCACGTACCCTACTATTACAAATTACTGAACTCGGATTACCCGCCGGCACAGAAGCGCTCGATCCCATTATACCGCAGTACATTAGCGAATTGATTTCTTGGTCGGCAATTGGCGCACGCACCACAGAATCACAAACCCACCGCGAAATGGCAAGCGGACTTTCCATGCCTGTAGGTTTCAAAAACGGCACTGATGGTAATATTCAAGTGGCTTTAAATGCCTTGGAATCAGCTCAAAGTCCACACCATTTTCTCGGAATTAATCATAAAGGACAAGTTAGCATATTTCAAACTAAAGGAAATGCCTATGGTCATGTTATTTTACGTGGCGGTAACGGTCAACCTAACTACGATGCTGCGAATGTCCAACAAGTGGAACATAAATTAAAAACAGCAGGTTTATCACCCAGAATTGTCATCGACTGTAGTCACGGTAATTCAAATAAAGACTACAGATTGCAACCTAAGGTTTTAGAGAATGTTATTCAACAAATCGTTGATGGCAATACTTCAATTGTCGGTATGATGTTGGAATCGAATTTATATGAAGGAAGTCAATCAATTTCTTCTCAATCAGAAGAATTAAAATATGGCGTTTCTGTGACTGACAAATGTATTGGCTGGGAAGAAACAGAACAAATTATTTTGGCGGCACACGCAAAGCTAAAGTAAAGGGGTAGCGACAAATGCAGAGACGTTCCGGCGGAACGTCTCTACTGTGTATTGATACCGAGTTGCGTCATAGATATCACCTCACCCCCTACCCCCTCTCCTTAACAAGGAGAGGGGAGATAAAGCATAGCTTTGTCGGGGTGAGGTTATGATGTGCAACCTGGTATGAAATTACAAAATTGTGCCGATTTCTTTCAAATAAACTCGTGTAAACGGTTCATCTATTCCCAAGTTGTACTCTTCAATCAAACCTTTGCGACGAATAGAAACGGTGTCTCCTTTCTTAATCACCACAGTAGAACCGTCGAAGACATCTCGTGTGAGAATCATCTCGGTTTCTGTGGGATTATTTAGAACTACCATGTTACTTCCTTGGTAAAACATGCCTTCATTTTCCCAAGTTTCTTCATCGTATTCGGCAATGAGTAAATCAAGTTTAGGATTACGCAACAAACTTAAAATGTTACTGTTGTAATCCTTATTGAAGATTTTTTTCGACCGATTCACAAAAACTGCATTTTGACAAACAGCACCGATTGTCCAATCAGGATGTTGCAAAAGTATATGATCAATGGTTTCTTGAAGTTCAGAAACTGTGATTTTATTAAAGGTGAGAATTGGTATTCTCGCATCTGTACCCGACTCAAAGAAGGTTTCTAAAATATGAGAAGGTACATCAACGCTTTCACCAACAGCAGGATTTAAATGCATTAAAATTCCAGGTGCGGCGTTGATTTCTAAAATCGCAAAGTTACCCTCTTTCCAAGATTTATCAAGACTTGGAGTAATGACATCAATGCCTAAACAAGTTAATCGAAAGTGTTGGGCAATATCTTGCGCCAATATTATATTGTCATCGTGAACTGTGCGCGTGGCATCAATGCTGACACCTCCCGCCGAAAGATTGGCGACTTTGCGAAGATAAACTGTGCGATCTTTTTCGATTACGCTGTCTAACGATAAACGCTGTTCGTCTAAGTACAGTTCCATCGCTTCATCGCTTTGAATTTTGCTCATTGGGGAAGTCGGTGTATCCAAACGAGCGGGTTTTCGATTTTCATCGCGAATTAACTCACTGATGGTGGAGTTGCCATCACCGACAACTGATGCGGGACGACGTTCGGTAGCAGCGACAAATTTACCATTGACGCACAATAAGCGAAAATCTGCGCCGGAAATGCTTTTTTCTATGATAATCCGCGTTGGCTCGTTTTCGCTTATAGCTTGGAGCGATCGCTCAAAAGCCGATTCTAATTCTCTAGAGTCTTGGACATCAGCCGTTACGCCAATTCCTTTATGACCAACAACGGGTTTGACTGCTACTGGGTAGCCAATTTCTTTGGCTACACCTAAAGCTTCTCTTTGAGTAGTGACGATATCGCCTTGAGGTACGGGGAAACCTAAGGTGTTTAAAAATGCTTTGCAGTCATCTTTACGGGTAGTGAAATCCGAATCTAGATGAGCATCACAATCAAATGTGGTAGCTACACCGCGAACTTGTTTTTTGCCGTAACCATATTGCATCAATCCTTCTTCCCACAGATAGAAGCTAGGAATACCTTTTTCGTATGCGTTGCGTAATAAGGTGTATACTGTGGGACCACCGTAAACAGATTGGCGAAATCTGTTTTGTAGCGATCGCATTTGCTCTTCAAAAACAACTTCTTCCTTTTGGGTAATTGCTTCAAACCAATCCCAAACGAAGTAAAGTATGGATCTGGTGGTGCGTTCGTGCAGCGATTGCACGCTGATTTTTTTGTAATTCGCGTATGGTTTTACACTCCAACGATTGAGGTGCAAACCCATATCCAGTTTGCCGACTTCTGCGAAAGTGCGAGCAAATAAATCGGCATGGGAATTGTATGTTTGCTCTTTTATCTGTGGGTAGCGGATGCCAATAATTGATACATACTCCTCAATGGGTAAAGGCTGTTTATATTCTGTCAGCGCAAAACTAAATACTAGCGCTCCTGTTTCCAAATACGGATTTGCTCCGGTGTAATGCTTGAAGTTGAAAACGTCGAAAACGTCTGTTTTTCTGGCATTGACGCGAACTGCATCGGTGATTTTCTCTTGAATCATTGATTTATATATCCTTGGCTAAACACCCTTCAATTCAGTACTTCTGAGCTATGAATAAATCACTTCACCCAAATTGGGTATTTACATTTTCCCAAATTCATGATATTTACCTGGGTTTACTTAGACTTTATAACTGTTTGATTGTAGTGAAATTATTCCCTAACCGTGTTTTGAGAGCGTTAGCCTAGCTTCCCGTAGGTATCGCTTGTCTTTAACTCAAAAAGAAAACTCAATATTTATGCTAGCATAATCTATCATTTATACCATAATTTAAAAACTATGGTATAAATGATAGACCATTTTTTTTACCACGCAATGCACAATCGAAGAGGGGGAAAGGGTAAAGGAAAAAAGGGGAAAGGGTAAGAAATATAGAGTCAGAGTGAAGCTTTAAGGAAGACTTTTTAATTATCCATTGCCAAATCTATAACCTTTGAAAGGTGCAGTTTACACCTCATATTGTTTATAAATAGTGAGTTATAAAAGAAAAATTTAGGAGACAGCCGAGAATGAATGGCACAAAAGCTGCTCTTAGAAATGAAATTCGACAACTTGCCGAAGAAGCATTTCATAGCAAACTTATTTCCGGTTATGGTGATGGTGCAGACAGCGACGAGTTCCAGATTTTATTCGAGGGCAAACCTAGACATTTCCCACTGCAAGAGGCACGTTCTTTCTTAAACGACTTGCTTCTTAGTGGTTCTATTAAGTAGAACTTTTTTACACAATTTAAGGTGCATCTTATCACATCTGACTGCCGATTCGCTGAATGCGATCGCCAGTCAGATGTCAGGACTTACCTATGAACTATGTGTTTCCGTCCCTATCGACGCAAGGAAGCAATCTCAAAGTCTTGTTTTCTAGTAGCGAGTGGGTAAGTCCTAATGTTTTTCATTAAACCAAAATCATCAGCTTTCTCAACTTTGAGGAGCGTGCAGAATATATGTATATTTATTTTTGTATCTAAATCTACCATATGGATGTTTTTCTAGTTTAAATTATCGTGCTTTATTAAAAATAACAGACTTAAAATCCGGAGGCATCATGGCGACGACTCAAACCAAACGGCAATTGGTGATTATTGGCGGTGCAGAAGACAAAGAAGGCGATTGCCAGATCCTGCGTGAGTTTGTGCGACGTGCTGGCGGCACAAAAGCCAGAATTGTCATTATGACAGCAGCAACCGAACTACCAAGAGAAGTAGGGGAAAATTACATTAAAGTGTTTGAGCGCCTGGGAGCAGAGAATGTTAGGATAATTGACACCGAAACTCGTGA
Organism: Tolypothrix brevis GSE-NOS-MK-07-07A; assembly: GCA_019358985.1. Classification (GTDB taxonomy): domain Bacteria; phylum Cyanobacteriota; class Cyanobacteriia; order Cyanobacteriales; family Nostocaceae; genus Hassallia; species Hassallia brevis. The sequence continues at coordinate 24,767 of JAHHIJ010000050.1, forward strand.
AGATGCTACCTCATCAACAGCGCTGGAAGCAGTAGACAAAGCTACAGGCGTATTTTTTACTGGAGGCAACCAAGCGCGGATCATCAACATCCTCAAAGACACTGAACTTGATACCGCAATTCACAAACGCTGCGCTGAAGGAATTGTCATCGGCGGCACAAGCGCCGGAGCCGCTGTCATGCCAGATATGATGATTGTGGAAGGAGACTCAGAAACAAATCCTCGGATTAATGCCGTGGATATGGGACCTGGTATGGGCTTTTTACCTGGGGTGGTAATTGACCAGCATTTCTCACAGCGCGGACGTTTGGGACGCTTAATTTCAGCTTTGCTCATAGAGCCTGCTGTGTTAGGATTCGGCATTGATGAGAATACCGCAATGGTTGTTACCGATAACGAATTTGAAGTAATTGGGCAAGGTTGTGTCACCGTCGTCGATGAATCAGAAGCTACACATAGCAACATTAACGACATTTTGAAGGATGAGCCTTTGGCAATTTGTGGAGCCAAGCTGCATATTTTGCCAAATGGATATAAGTTTGACTTAAAAAACCGCAAGCCTATTTTAGATAATAAGTTTGTGGCGGATGCCCCTGTATCTGTTAGTTAGCTGCCATTTTAACGCATTAACTTTAGGCATCGACAGAAGTTAATTATGCGTTGCCCGAAACCGTTGTAGAGACGCGAAATTTCGCGTCTCTACACCATCTGTATTTGTATCAGAGTTTTTGTGAAATGGTATTAGAGCTTAAGTGTTAAAACACAAAATCATACAATAATATCTTTGTTTATGAAAAAAGCGAAGGTTTAAAACCTCGCCCGCAAGTGGCGCGAAAAAATCCTTCTATCAGGTTTAAACCCTCTGCCCGTTGTGTCTGTCTTTATTTAATTGCGAATTGCGTTAGCGTAGCGGTAGCGAGTCCGCGAGCGTCATTGCGAATTGCGAATTGGTTTCATTTATGCGTATCTACCTAAAGGCGTAGCAGCAAAGGTGATTCCACATACAATCTGAGGGCTGTGATATTATGGGAAACTGCTGCATATATAAATAAAATCCATCATGGCTTTAACTCAAGAGCGCAAACAAGAGATCCTCGTCAATTATCAAGTTCACGAAACCGATACAGGCTCCGCCGATGTCCAAGTCGCAATGCTCACCGAGCGGATCACCCGTCTGAGCTTGCATCTCCAAGCAAACAAGAAAGACCATTCTTCTCGTCGGGGATTGTTAAAGCTCATCGGTCAGCGCAAGCGGCTTCTAGCTTACATCCAAAAAGACAGCCGGGAAAAGTATCAAGCTTTAATTGGTCGCCTTGGTATTCGTGGATAGGGACTAACGCTTATGTCTGCTGAAGATCAACGCAGTCAATTGCCCTTTGAACCAAAAAAACGCCTAAAATCGGCTAAATCTCAAAATAAGCCGATTGTTAAGCAAGAAGCTGAGAAACAGGTTAATAAAAAGCAAACTTACACCAAAGAAGAAATGGCAATCCCCAAGGTTGTCAGTCAGCGCATGATTAGACGAGTCGCTGGCTTCTGTGGTGTGCCAACAATTTTAGGCATTGCTACCCTAGTTGCCAGTTATTTACTAGTTGTGTACGCCCAAATTAAGCTACCTGCGATCGCTGTGTTATTAGTTAACATGGGATTATTCGGTCTGGGAGTCTTAGGGATAACTTATGGCGTTCTTTCTGCCTCTTGGGATGAAGAGAGAGTTGGGGGTTTAGTGGGCTTAAATGAGTTCAGCACCAACTGGGGGCGAATGGTCGAAGTTTGGCGGGAAACTCGTCAAAAGAACGTATAATTATCAGCGCTCAGGTGTTAGATTTTGTACTGTTGGGTAAATTTTAAAGTGTATGTTGAAGTTTAAATTTTAGATAATTTTTATAACTTCAACATTACTAATTAAAAATTTATGATTTTTTTTAGACCCAAAAGACAGTCGCAAAACAATCTGAGCGCTATATTTTTTGAAATTAAAGATAATAGCAATAAAGGTAATTTAACATGATTGTAGTCATGAAAATTGGTTCCCCAACGGAAGAAATTAACCGCATTGACGAGGAACTGACTAGCTGGGGACTGACACCAGAAAAAATTATCGGTAAGCATAAAGTGGTAATCGGCTTAGTAGGTGAAACCGCTAATTTAGACCCACTACAAATCCAAGAAGTCAGCCCTTGGATTGAGCAAGTATTGCGGGTAGAATTGCCTTACAAACGCGCTAGTCGCCAATTCCGCCACGGTGAAGCTTCTGAGGTAGTGGTAGATACTCCTAATGGCAAAGTTACATTTGGTGAACACCACCCCATTGTGGTTGTAGCGGGTCCCTGCTCGGTAGAAAATGAAGAAATGATTGTGGAGACGGCGCAGCGCGTTAAGGCGGCTGGAGCGCAGTTTTTGCGGGGTGGAGCATACAAACCCCGGACTTCGCCTTATGCTTTTCAAGGACATGGTGAAAGTGCTTTGGAATTTTTGGCGAAAGCGCGAGAAGTCAGTGGACTTGGTATTATTACGGAAGTAATGGATTCTACGGAGTTAGATATAATTGCCGAAGTTGCTGACGTGATTCAAGTTGGGGCAAGAAATATGCAGAATTTCTCCCTGCTGAAAAAAGTGGGAGCGCAACCCAAACCGGTGCTTTTGAAGCGGGGAATGGCAGCGACAATTGAAGATTGGTTGATGGCTGCTGAGTATATTCTCGCGGCAGGAAATGCGAATGTGATTTTGTGTGAGCGGGGTATTCGCACTTTTGATCGGCAATTTACTCGCAATACTTTAGATTTATCGGTGGTGCCAGTGTTGCGAAAGCTGACACATTTACCGATTATGATTGATCCCAGCCACGGTACAGGTTGGTCTGAGTTTGTACCTTCGATGTCAATGGGTGCGATCGCATCGGGATGTGATTCTCTGATGATAGAGGTTCATCCCAACCCCCCCAAAGCTTTATCTGATGGTCCCCAATCTCTTACACCAGAGCGTTTCGACCGTTTGATGCAAGAATTAGCAGTGATTGGTAAAGCAGTTGGACGTTGGGAAGTAGCGATCGCCATAGCATAAAAATTTGTAGAGACGTTCCACCGGAACGTCTCTACCCTTAGCAGTTATTAACAAGGTTTGGCGGTTTCAGTCCCCTGCTTCTATCAAGCAGCGCGTTTTGATGCCTAAATCGTTCATCCCCTTTACAAAACGTAATTGCGAATTGCGAATTGCGAATTGCGAATTGTTTTAACGTCGTCTACCAGAACCAAACGAGCGGCTAGGTGCAGAACGCCTACCACTACCAAAACCACTACCAGAAGGGCGTCTGGTGGTGCTGGAACTGCCAGAAGGTCTTAAAGTACTGCCGCCATAACCTGAACCGGTGGCGCGGCTGTTACCCGTTGAAGGACGCGGTGCAGTACGTACATTAGAACTACCAGGATATGAATTTCTAATCGTCCCTGTACTGCGGAAAGCAGTGCGATTTCTCTCGACTGCGGGTGGCTCATTGTAACGAGTTCGGTAATTACTAACTGCTTCACCGTAGCTGCTACCATAACCGCCGTAGCCTCTTAGTACCCCTCCCGGCTGATAAGCTGGCGGTACATAATGCTGAGGTCTAAATAGTAAACTACCGATCGCTTGTCCCGCTATGTTACCAGCTACAGCTCCTGCAAACGGCGCCCAGAAGCTATTTTGTTGTCTGACTACAACTGTTTCCTGTTGTCCGGTTTGGGGATTTGTCTTATTTTCGGTGACATTGTGGACATATTCAATTTTGAAATCTTCTGTCAAATATAAGGCAGGCTGACCATTTTCTACCTTTAAATAACTTTTCTTACCTTCCTTAATTTGATCATCGGTAAGCCGTGCCATTTGCAGGTTTTGCGATTTAAAAGTTGGGGGGGTAGCATTAAATAAAAATAGCGTATACTCCCCATTGCTATCGTCGAAGCTAGCTTGTTGCACATCATACTGACCATCACTGAGCTTAGTGGTAGTTGAGGTTTGGCTAGCATTCTTAGTTTGAGGAGTAGTAGCTTGGTTTGAATTGCCGCCGCAGCCTACAGTTGTCAAGCACAAACTCAGTGCCAAAAAAACGGCTGTAAATTTACGCATTATTCTCTTTAGCATTTGACTATTATCCTATCTTTGAGCTTAACAAGTTATTCATTCAGACAGTAAGTAGGGACTACCCTACAAGTTACAAAGGAATCAATTCTGGGTAAAATTGCAACAACTGATCGTTGCTTAGTTCGTCACCTAACTGCGCGGGCGAAAAATGCACCTGGACTGCTCTTAGTTTATGTTTGTAGTGCAAGTTTATAATCGCTTTCAATCCATCTTTTAGCCCCGCAATGTTAGAAAGGTCGCTTTCCAATTCTGGCACTTCTCCTTCATAAGCAAATGTAATCATCACAATTACATTGCGCGTCACAGGTATAGATAAAGGTTCATTTGACCTATTAGAACTAAAATCTGGTTCACTGAGGTAACGTTCAGCAGAGTCGGTAAATAATTCATTTACATAATCTCCTGCCTCACCTTCACTCCAAAATACATCTCCTTCATTCGCCGCAGAAGTCCAATATTCGTCGTATTGCAGTAGAGTTTGGCAGAGTTCTACTAATCCTCCTCCTAAAATTTCTACGTCGCCATCGGCATCAATTGCTTGTCGTGCGCCACGATTTAATTGTCCTAAAATAGGCGCTACTTCAGAACCTGCTAAATGTATAAATAGGCGACAGACTACATAACGAGTCCGACCCATCATTTTATTAAAGCCATCGCGCATTTTTGATTCTCCTTAAAGTTGATAGTTTTTGGTTGATAGTTGACGGTTAACACTAACCACCTCCACTTATATTGGATAGACGCGATTAATCGCGTCTATCCAATATAATGAAACCCTTTAACAAAATCTACAACTGCGTTTACTGAAGGTAGTATAACATTGGCAGATGCGTTTGATCTTTCATTATATGAACCATTAATTGCTCCGCGATTAATAAATTTTTTGCCAAAATTGGGGTGGTCATGGACAATGAGAGTGTGAGCGCTGGAATTTGTTAATATAGTTTGGGTAGGTGCTTGGAAGAAGTTTAATTTTGCGGCTATTTCTAGATTTTTTTGCATTTGTTTAATTACATCGGCATTATTCCTAGCTTCTTCTATGAAAGCAGATAATTGCTTGGTGCGATCGCTCTTATTTTCTCTGGCAGAAATATCTTCACTTTTAATTATTTCTACAACTTCATGAATATTTCTTTGGGTAGTTGCGGCATCTTTAAAAGGTAGAATCGCAATGTAAGCTGTGGGAAATAAAGCTTCGTCGCTATCTACCCGAAAGGTGAAAACAGTCCGGCGTCGTCCGACTTCCATGCTGGGGGGTTGTCTGAATTGCCGATATTGCTGGCTTATTTGATAATAAGCCCCAGCAAGGGCAAAATGTGCTTCTGATTCTAAAGCCGCATCTACGATAATGCGGATTGTCGGGGGAGTTTCGTTAAAAAAGTCTGGTGAGTCAACAGAGGTAAAATTTTGTATAATTGTGCGATCGCCTGTGGGACTCAAATCAACCCATTCGCAAGTTATACCTTCGGTTTTTAAGCCAAATCGTGAAGTAGCGTAAAGTTTTGCCCCAGTTAAAGTTGCTCCCGTTAAATCTGCACCTACCCATTCTGCCTTGATTAATTTAGCCTCTGATAAATCGGCGTGTACCAAACTCGCGTTGGTTAAATTAGCATTGCTCAAGTCTGCGCCAATTAAGTTTGCTCCACTCAACTTTGCCTCGCTTAAATCTGCCCATCGCAGATTCGCACCGCTTAAATCTGCCCATCGCAGATTCGCACCACTCAAATTAGCTCCTTTCAAATTAGCTCCTTTGAGATTCGCTTGTCTAAATTCGGCTTCTCGGAAATTTGCACTCTCCAAATCGGTACGACTAAGATCGGTGGCGTTGAAATTAGCTTGCTCACAATTGGCTTGGGTCAAAAAAGCACCTCTCAAGTTCGTTTCACTCAAATTGGCACCACAAAGTACGGTGTGACGCAGTGTCGCTTCTCGTAAATCGGCGCTGCTGAGGTTTGCTTCCGAAAGGTCAGCGTGACTGAGATTGGCGCGAATTAACTCGGCGCGAATCAGGGTTGCAAACCTAAGTTGAGCGCGACTGAGATCGGCGCGAATTAAATTTGCTACATTGAGACTGGCACCGTTTAATATGGCGTCGCTGAGATTAGCACCACTCAGTCTTGCTACATTCAGCTTGGCGTAGCTTAAATTTGCTCCACTGAGATTTGCACCACTGAGGTTGACTACACTTAAGTTAGCCCTCGTAAAATTCCCACCACTGAGCTTGATGCCACTCAGATTCGCTTCCGAAAGGTCAACACCACTAAAGTCTGTGACTCCGAAAGCGTATTTTTCTAGTAATTCCTCTACAGTCATGAATGTCACCCCTCGAATGCCGACGCTAATAGTTGGTATATGTAGAAATTATGTAAAAGCAATGTGAAAATCACAGATGAAAATTGGTATTTTAGGATTGGGACTGATCGGTGGCTCTTTGGGTTGGGATTTGCGATCGCAAGGACATCATGTTTTAGGTGTCAGCCGTCGTGAATCGACTTGTTCTAAAGCGATCGCTCTCGGTAGCGTTTCTGAGGCTTCAGTTGACTTAAACCTGCTGTCAGCAGCAGATGTGGTATTTATTTGCACACCTCTAGGGCTTATTATTCCCAAATTTGAGGAATTAATTCCTTATTTGTCGCCTTCTACAATTGTGACTGATGTCGGTTCGGTGAAAGCACCCATAGTTAAAGCACTTTCTCCACTTTGGCATAACTTTATTGGCGGTCATCCAATGGCAGGAAGCACAGATAATGGGATAGAAGCGCGAGAAAGTAACTTATTTGTTAACAAGCCTTATGTGTTGACACCGATATCCACAACACCAACTTATGCAGTTGAAGTTGTGGAAAAAATTGTGCGATCGCTTGGCGCAAATATCTACCATTGTCACCCAGAACAACATGACCGCGCTGTTAGTTGGATTTCTCATTTACCAGTCATGGTTAGTGGTTCGTTGATTGCTGCTTGCATGAGTGAAACTGACTCAGAGGTGTTAGAATTAGCGAAAAAGTTTGCAAGTTCCGGCTTTCGAGATACAAGTCGCGTCGGTGGCGGAAATCCCGAATTAGGCTTGATGATGGCACGATTTAATCGTGAAGCATTGCTCAATTCCCTACAACAATATCGCCATAAACTTGACGATTTAATTAACATAATTGACCAAGAAGATTGGACGACGCTTGAAGAAAAGCTGAAGTTAAATCACAAAGCGCGACCTGATTTTATGGAATAATCATAGGGTGCGTTAGCAAAGCGTAATATCATGTCCGGCAAATGACATATATTGTAGAGACGTTCCACCGGAACGTCTTTACGAAGGTTACATATATTGTAGAGACGTTCCACCGGAACGTCTTTACGAAGGTTACATATATTGTAGAGACGTTCCACCGGAACGTCTTTACGAAGGTTACATATATTGTAGAGACGTTCCACCGGAACGTCTTTACGAAGGTTACATATATTGTAGAGACGTTCCACTGGAACGTCTTTACGAGGGTTACATATATTGTAGAGACGTTCCGCCGGAACGTCTTTACGAGGGTTACATATATTGTAGAGACGTTCCGCCGGAACGTCTTTACGAGGGTTACTCCATCCAGATTCATGACAAAAAAATCTATATTTAAATTAATCTAGTCTATATGAGGTAATTCATCATGATTTCCCAAACAGAAAGCCGCTTTTACACTGTAGAAGAATATCTGGAATTAGAAGAAAAAGCTGAAGACAAAAGTGAATATATAGATGGAGAAATTAGACTCATGCCAGGAGTTACAACCAACCACAATAAAATTGCCGGGAATTTTTATAGAAAATTTCCTTCTCAGGTGCAAAGTCAAGATTATGACATATACATAGTTGATATAAAGTTATGGATACCGAATTATCGTATCTACACTTACCCAGATATTATGGTCATCAAAGGTGAACCTATTTATGAAGGAACTGGTACAACAAAGATAACTAACCCGTTATTAATAGTTGAAGTTTTATCAAATTCTACTAAAAATTACGACAAAACAGACAAATTTAAATATTACCGTTCAGTTCCTAACTTTCAAGAATATATTATGATTGATCAATATGATTTGTCGGTGGAACAATTTGCTAAAAAAGCAGCCGGAGAATGGATTTTTAAGGAATATGAAGGTGAAGATGCAATTTTAGGATTAAATTCTCTCGATTTCCAAATTTCCTTGCGGGAGATTTACGAACGGGTTAATTTTGACTTGAGCGACGAATAAAGAAAGAATATATGATTGTTCCAATAAATAATTCAAAGCCTGTCATTGCGAGCGTAACGTAGTGGAGCAAAGCAATCGCAAGGACTCTGAGATTGCTTCATTCCACTACGCTCCATTCGCAATGACAATTGGGCATTTTTTACTTTGAGTACTCTATCCTTGTAAACTGCATGTATATCGCTTACCGAGTCCAGATGGTTATCAAAATGAGACGATACTCTCGGAAGATGTGACGATTTCACCGCTGGCATTTGGTGATTGTGCGATCGCTCCACGGCAATTATTGCGTCCTACAAGTTAAGATAAAGCGATCGCTCTTTTCACTAGACCAGGACTTACGCTGTATAATACCAAAAAATATTATATATTGGTATTATACAGGAGGATATTCTATGCAAAAAAATACAAGTGTTACCTTGGGTGAACATTTTGAAGCGTTTATCACCAGTCAGATTGACAGCGGTCGTTTTGCCAGTGCCAGTGAAGCGATTCGAGCGGGACTGCGGCTTTTAGAGGAGCGAGAAATAAAGCTTGCCGCTTTGCAACGGGCATTAATAGAAGGGGAAAACAGCGGATTTGCTGACTATTCTCTCTCAGGATTGCTTGCAGAACTTGACGGTGAATAGGCTCATGTCAGCATTTCGCCTTACTAAATTAGCCAGACAAGACTTGCTATCAATCGGTCGCTACACCCAAAAAACATGGGACACTGAGCAGAGAAACCGTTATCTTGCTATGTTGGACGACTGCTTTCATCTCTTAGCACTCCTAGCCACACAGGGGACGAACTTGTGATGATATTCGCCCAGGATATCGCAAATACCACATCGGACGGCATTTGATCTTTTATCAGGAAACCGATGAACATATTGATATTATTCGTGTTTTGCATGATCGTATGGATGTAGAGTCTCATTTCGATCAAGATTAACGCAAAGACAATTTCCGGCAGAAGCCCTTGTCTACCTGCCCGCGTTTTGTTCCAGTTGCGTAAATCCTGCACTTGCTAAAATCGTAAATTTATCGTATTATAGATAGATAACTCATCCGAAAATCGAAAAAAATTTTGATCGCGCAGAGCGCGAGGCAAGAAAGAAGGGTAAATAAAAAAGAGTAGAGTGCTAAAGGGCAAAAGTGTAAAGGGCTACTAAGTCCTCACGCAGAAACCAAAACCACTCGAAAACCGATGAAGCCGTTGCGGCTGACGGGGTCGCCGTAGAAGCGGTTAGCACTACGGCAATTCTCAGGGACGTTGCCCCAAGAACCACCGCGAAGCAGCCGATAATGATTATCATTCTCAGTTAACCAAGCGCTTCCGTCGGTGGGCGCTCCATTATAATTTTGATGCCACTCATCCTGACACCATTCCCATATATTACCATGCATATCAAATAAACCAAAGGGGTTTGGCGGAAAAATTCCTACATCTGTTGTTTGCTCACGATATTGACCCTTTATCCCTGAGCCATAAGTGTAGTTACCGTTATAATTTGCCAAATCGGTTGTAATCGTTTCACCAAAATAAAACGGGGTAGTTGTTCCGGCTCTACAAGCATATTCCCACTCTGCCTCACTGGGCAAGCGATAGTCTTTCCCAGTCTTGTTGGACAGTCTGGCACAAAACTCAATTGCATGATTCCAAGAAACCTTTTCAACAGGTCTATTAGCACCTTTGAATTTTGATGGATCTAGCTCTAAATCAATTTTAACCTTTTTCAGAGCGGCAACAGCTGCCCATTGAGCTTGCGTGACGGTCAATTTACCCATAAAGAAGGGTTGAACGGTGACGGTGTGCTGTGGACTTTCAGAATCGTTTCTTTCTAGCTCATTCTCTGGTGAACCCATAAGAAATTGAC
>JAHHIJ010000063.1 GCA_019358985.1 Tolypothrix brevis GSE-NOS-MK-07-07A
TATGTTTAATATTTTTTCTTGCCTAATCATATTAATTCAGTATTATTTTCTTAATTATCCTGACTTTTCACTTTTATCTTGACTGTAATCTCTTTGTACTTCAAGTTGAAGTGCGAAATGTGGGTTATAAATTTCAATTAGGTAAGCAGCACTTCAACTTATCTGGACTACCTTTTGCTGCAAAGGAAGTTGCCAACTTGGAAGCAACTATTTCTGGTACAACTAAGCTGTTAGATCAGGATTTTAGCACGAAAGCCACAATTCCGCAAATGAATCAAAACTCGGTGGTGCATTTTGCGACTCATGCGGCTTTTGTTCCTGGTTTACCAGAAGATTCGTTTATTCTATTTGGAAATGGCGATCGCATCACTTTACGCAACATCCACGATACTTGGTTTTTAACCAACGTTGATTTAATTGTGTTGAGTGCCTGTGATACAGGATTAGGGGGAATATTAGGCAATGGCGAAGAAATTTTAGGATTTGGCTACTTGATGCAAAATGCCGGAGCAAGGGCTGCTGTTGCTTCTCTGTGGTCAGTTAATGATGGCGGCACTCAAGCGCTGATGAATGTTTTTTACACCAAACTCAAACAAGGAAATCTCACCAAAGCCGAAGCTTTAAGACAAGCACAAATAGCTTTAATTAATAGTAGCAAAAATCCTGTTGGCAAACAACGCGGGGACAGTATTGTAATAGAACCTTTAGCATCAAATTTAGGCGACAAGCTTAGTCATCCTTACTACTGGGCGCCATTTATTTTAATTGGCAATGGATTGTAGTTAGTTTAGAAGAATTGAACTGCCGTGCTATTTAAACGCAACCTTCTGCAATTGAGTTGCATCGGGTGACAATGCGATTGGCTCGCGATGCAACTCAATTGCATCGAGTGACAATGCGATTGGATCGCGATCCGATGCCATTGTATCGAGTGACAATGCCATTGTGTCGGGTCACAATTCGATCGCATCGAGTAACAATGCCCTTGTGTCGGGTGACAATGCGATCGCATAACCAAATCATCAGACTTAAGTAATTATCCGGAAAATATACTCGATGCCTTGTATCTATTTAAGAGATTTTGCGGTTATATTAAATTAGATGGTTGACAATATGCTCCTGAGTAGCATCAAAAGCTTGAGGGTAATGCTTGTAACTCTGTTGTTATCCTTTGCTGCCACAGGAGAACTCAAGGCTGTTGCAGTTATGGCAAACCTAACTTTGACACAGGTACAAACTTTTTAGTCTTACGCAAGCCCTCTTGTCTACACTAACAGTAACTAATAAGCAATAAATAGTGGTTATTATAGTATGCTATACCCTATCTTTCCATCTGCACTGTCTGCGATGATCGTCCATGTCGAAAATGTCGCAGTGCAGCCAGAACAAAATTTAATATTTACTTCAAAAGTTAATTTATTGCCATCAAAAAGTGTTGATATTAATTTTACAACTCCATCATTTATTATGGTTCAAGATTCGTCTTCTAAAAACGCAGAAGCTAATCGACTTTTGCAACAAGGAATTGAGACATTAAATCAAGGACAAGTATCAGAAGCGCAAAAATATTTACAGCAAGCGCTTAATATTTATCGGCAAATTAAAGACACTTTAGGGGAAGGAGAGACTCTAAAAAATTTGGGTAATGCTTATTATCTTCAAGCAGACTATGCCCAAGCAATTAATTATCAACAACAGGCTTTAAAAATAGCACAGCAAATTCATAACCCCGATTTAGAAAGTAGGGCGTTATTGAATATCGGAAACGCTTATCGTGATTGGAAAAAGTACCCTGATGGGATTAACTACTACCAACAGAGTTTAGTAATTTCACGTCAATCCCAAATCCGACAAGTTGAAGGTATAGCAATCGGTAATTTAGGAATTGCTTACTACGAATCAAAAGATTATCTCAAGGCAGTAGAAATTTTACAACAGGGTTTGACTATTGCTCGGTCAATTGAAGATAACAAATTAGAGTCACTTTGTTTAGTGTATTTAGGACAAGTTTATAATGCCATGCAAGAATATGCCAAAGCGATTGAATATTATCAGCAAGTTTTGGTAATTAGTAGAAAACTCGATAATCGTCGTGAGGAAGTTATTATAGTAAGTGCGCTAGGACTTGCCTATGAAAAAATGGGTAACAACCAAAAAGCTCGTGACTTTTACCAACTCCAGTTAATATTAGCACAGGGATTAAACGACAAAGAACAAGAGATAGCAGCGCGTAAAAATATTGAAAGAATCCAGCTTCCTTCTAATTACCAAGAATTGGAACAAGTACGCCAAAAACTAGAACAATCACGAACAAGCAATAATTTACCAGCAGTGGTACTTGCTTTAATTGAGACAGGCAGGATTTACAATCAGCAAGCTAACTACTCAGAAGCTGCTAAAGCACTTGAATTAGGTTTGCAACTAACGCGAGATATGAAAAATTCGCTATTAGAAAGTCAAGTTTTGTTAGAATTTGGAACTACTTATTCTTTACAGAAAAAACCTGATAAGGCGATTGAATTATATAAGCAAACTTTAGCTATTGCTCAACAAATAAAAAAAACAAATAATAGTCAAATTAAAGATTTAGGTATTGAAACAGAAAGAATAGCTCTGATAGAAATAGCGACTAATTATACACTTCAAGGAGACTTACGGCAGGCAATTGAGTATCGTCAGCAAGATTTAGCAATAGCCGGTAAACTTAAAAACTCTCTTAGAGAAGGACAGGCTATTTATGCTCTAGGTAATCTTTACTGGGAACAAGACAACTATATCCAAGCAATTAATTATTTTGAGCAGAGTTTGGCAACTGGGCGAAAAATTAATAATCTAGTGCTACAAGTGCAATCTTTGAGAATATTAGCAACTGCTTATTTGGGATTAGGAGATTTTGAACAAGCAATTAATTACGCTGAAAAAACTAAAAAAATAGTTGAAGAAATTGATAAGCCCCGGCAAGGGCAGCAAACTTTATCTACTATAGAAATTGATTTCCTTACACAATTACAGAGCGAGTCCTTGTCTTTATTGGGTGCTGCTTACTTGTTTGGTAGTGCCAGCCACGACAAAGCTATTGGATATTTCCAGCAAAATTTAGAACTTGCAAGAAATCTTCCCAGTAGTAATAACAAAGTCACAGCTTTAACAAATGCTTATCAGAGTTTAGGGAGTGCGAATGCTTTTCTAGGAAAATATGACGAAGCTATAAAGTATTACGAAGAAGTTTTAGCTGTTCGACGCTCAATCAAAGAACCGCAATTTGAAAAGATAAACCGTCAGATAGAAGGGGCTAATCTACAATTTTTAAGCTCGGCTTATGCTTCCAAGGGAGATATTAAAAAATCAGTTGAGTATGCTCAGGAGAGTTTAGCGATCGCACAGGAAGACAATAATCTTTACGGTAAAGCTGGGGCTTTGGGGAATCTGGGACGGACTCTATTTCTGGCTGGGAATTTACCGGAAGCGGAGAAAACACTACGAGAAGCAATTAATATATTTGAATCAGTCAGAACAAGATTAGGCGAAAAGGACTTACAAAAAGTCTCTTTCTTTGAGATATACACAGATGTTTACGAATTGCTACAACAAGTATTAATTGCCCAAAATAAATCGATTGCAGCCTTAGAAATTGCTGAACAAGGTAGAGCAAAATCTTTTTCTGAGTTATTAGTATCCCGTGCAGGATTGACAAAGATTCCTAACGCATCATTGAACCTTGAACAAATAAAGAAAGTTGCTAAGGAACAAAACGCTACACTCGTTGAATATTCGATTATTTACAACTCTTCCCAAGCATTAGTTCCAGCCAGAATTCAAGGTTTACAGCCCAACCAAGAATCAAAACTTTACATTTGGGTGGTTCAGCCTACAGGTGAAGTAGAATTTCGCTCAATTGATCTCAAAAAATCTTTAAACACCTCTCTAGCAAAGCTTGTTACCAGCAGCCGTAATTCCATTGGTGTTAGAGGACGTAAAGCAAGCATCTTGACAGAGCTTATAGTTAATGAACCAGAACAAAAAAACCGATTACAGCAATTACACAAATTACTTATCGATCCCATTGCTGACATTCTTCCCAAAGATCCAAACTCTCACGTCATCTTTATTCCTCAAGGTCAACTGTTTTTAGTTCCCTTTCCCGCTTTACAGGATGCGAATGGTAAATATTTGATTGAAAAACATACTATTCTCACTGCACCTGCAATTCAAGTTCTAAATTTAACTCATCAACAAAAGCTCAAGCCACAACCCGCAAATTTGCAAGCAGCGTTGATTGTGGGTAATCCTACAATGCCTAAAGTCGCAACAAAACTTGGCGATGCACCTCAGCAGTTGTCTAACTTAGCAGGTGCAGAAGCAGAAGCAAATGAAATTGCCAAACTATTTAAAACTAAGGCATTTACAGGAAATCAAGCCATCAAAGCCAAAATCTTACCCAAGCTATCGCAAGCTAGGATCATTCATTTAGCAACGCATGGCTTATTAGATGATTTTAAAGGATTAGGTGTACCAGGAGCGATCGCCCTTGCGCCATCTGGTAACGGTGAACTCAACGATGGTTTACTTACCGCTAACGAAATTTTAGACTTGAAACTCAATGCTGATTTAATTGTCCTGAGTGCTTGCGATACTGGAGGAGGTAAAATCACTGGCGATGGTGTAATTGGTTTATCCCGTTCTTTAATTACAGCAGGTACACCCAGTGTAATCGTATCTTTGTGGTCTGTACCCGATGCACCTACAGCTGAGTTGATGACTGAATTTTATCGCAACTGGCAACAGCGCAAGCTAAATAAAGCTCAAGCATTACGTCAAGCAATGCTGACAACTATGAAAAATCATCCAAAACCCAAAGATTGGGCAGCATTTACCTTGATTGGCGAGGCAAAGTGAAATTTAGCTGTGTGCTTCAGCCTTCATTTGAGGACTAAAGTCCTCACTACGAGAGGCTACGCGAACACTACAAACCTTTAATTATTTACGCCGCTTTACTTAAGTATATGAGGAAAAGAATAGGCTATGTCATTCATCAAGCGTCGTCATTTTTTACAGTTCGCAAGTTCGTTGTTAGCCACTCTTGGCATTAGCCAGTTAGAAATTGAGCAGCAAGCGATTGGCTATGCGGAAGTTTTAGCGCAAAATACCCCCCGCAAACGAGCTTTATTAGTAGGCATTAATGATTACCTAAAAGTAGGTGATTTTCAATGGTATCCATTGGAAGGGGCTGTCAATGATACTCAAATCCAGAAAGAACTTTTAATCAACCTCTTTGGCTTTCAACCTAATGACATCCGTATCCTGCACAACCAAGAAGCAACCCGTGCAAATATTTTACAAGCCTTTGAAGACCACTTAATTAAATGGGCGCAACCGGGAGATGTGGTGATATTTCATTACTCTGGACATGGTTCTCAAGTTGCCGATCCAGATAAAGTTTTTGACGATAAACGAGTTAGCACAATTGTACCCATTGACAGCCGACTTCCACCTGGATATCCCAACAAAGGAGGCAAAGTCAATGATATTACTGGGCATACACTGTGGTTATTAATGCAAGCTATCAATACAGAAAACGTCACTTTTGTGCTAGATAGCTGTTACTCAGGTGGTGCAAGAAAAGGGATTTTGACAGTGCGATCGCGTCCCGGTGATCAAGAACTGTTGCGTATTACAGACTCCAAAATCCAACTTTTAGCAAGTACCGAAGAACAAAAATATCAAAAACAACTAATGTCTCGACTGAAGTTAACCAACTCAGACTTTGTTAAAATGCGTCAACAAGGTGTGCCGAAAGGAGTCATGCTTGCTGCCGCTAAACGAGACCAGTCAGCCATTGATACGCGCTTTGCTGATACGCCTGTTGGTATTTTTACTTATACACTCAGTCGCTATCTTTGGCAGCAAACATCCTCTGAGTCAGTTAATCAGGTGATGGTAAGTGCAGCAGACACCACAAATAGAATACTGCGAGAATATTTCCCTACATCCGGCATTGTGCAACAACCAGAATTTAACGTCAAGCAGGGAAGCAATAACGACAAGAAAATAGTTTATTTTACTAAGAGAAAAAACACACCAGCCGAAGCAGTAGTTACCAAAGTACAAGGAAATCAAATTGATTTGTTTTTAGGAGGGATAGATCCTCGAAGTTTAAAAGCCTTTGGACGAGGTGCAACTTTTACAGTAGTCGATAATCAAGGGCGAGAACAAGGGCAAGTACAAATTGAGTCACGACAACAACTTAAAGCACAAGGCAAATTTATCCAAGTAAATAGGGGAATCATCGCAGCTGGTACATTATTACAAGAGCGATCGCGGGCAATTCCCAGCAACCTCACTCTCGACATTGGGCTAGATCCCTCCTTGGGACAGGAGATAGAACAGGCAAAGCAAGCACTTCAATCTATCAAACGCATTCAACCAGTGCCGTTATCACAACAAGAAGTCCAATATATCCTCGGTCGAATCACCAAATCTTATTATCAGCAATTGCAAAAGCTGAAGGTGAAAAACTTGCCAGAAGTCGGTAGCATTGCTTTGTTTTCCCCTGCACAAGATTTAATCCCTGGTTCAGCAGGTATCCCAACAGAAAAAGTAACCGATGCAGTCAAGCGATTACAAGCCAAACTAAAATCTTTGCTAGCAGCGCGAATTGTCAAGCTGACGTTAAATACTACCTCATCTCGGCTTCTAGTATCAGCAGCAATGCAAAGGGTAGATGGTAGTCAAATTGCGGCAGAATCATTCACCGTGCGGGGAGGAGCGAACAAAATTCCCAGTAGAACCAGAGGGACAGCACCTCAGACATCCAACGCTCAGAAAATGCAGGCAGGAACCGAGGTACAATTCTTGGTAGCTAATAATGAGTCCCATGACCTTTATATTAGTGTATTGCTGATTAGTGTCGATGGCGAGTTAACAGTCCTCTCACCGTTACCAGGTAACGAAGATGTCAAACCAGTTCCAGCAAAACAGGAAATTCAAATACCCGATCGCGATCGCGGGGAAAACTATAAATTTAAAATTGGCAAAGATCCAGGAATAGCAGAAGTACTGATAATTGCCAGTACAACACCCTTGACAAAAGCCATTCAGCTATTGCGGACTTTAGCAGCCGAGCAACCTGAAGACAAAAGAGGATTGCCTGTGAATTTGGACAAAGAGCCAGCAGAGGCGATCGCCAGTTTATTAGATGATTTAGACGAAGGCAGTCGTGGCACTGGTACAAGTGCAATACCCGGTATTCGTCAAATTGACACACGACAAATGGCAGCTTTATCAATTACGTTTGAGGTTACTAATGATGGAGATAAGTGAGGCAACTTGAAATTTTCGTCTTAGTAAAGTTATAGAAAATCATCCTAATCCCAAATTTTGGGCAGCATTTACGCTTATTCACAAGGCAAAATAAAATAAAATCTCTTTTTATGTGTTTATGACTGATTCTCGCTTGCAACAGGCAATCAATCGTTATCAAACAGCTATTGAACAACTTAAAACTACTATTAATACCGCTAAACCAACAACCACACCAGAAGAAGCAAAAAAGCAACTTACACCCACGCAAATTTTAGAAGTGTTCACAGCGCGAGATGAAGTACAAGCAGCACTGACAGATACTACCCAGACATCTGGAGAGAATTTAGCAGTGATCGCAGAACTAGATAAAATACTCAAAGACAATGCTGAGGCGATCGCCACCATCCGCGAAACCGCTGATTGGCAAACCAGCTTCAATCCTCCCAAAAAAGCTTGGTGGTGGTCATTGCAACCTGAAAACAAACCTCATCAATTTTGGGATCAGTTTGATTGGTTTTGGGGTGCCGTTTCTATATCTTCGCTGACTATTTCTCTTGGTTTAGTTGGAGACATTTCATCTCGATTTCTCACAGGTGGACCTGATACACTAGGCGCAGTGGCAGTCAGTACACAAAGCATTTTGACCTTACTAACTGCTGGTGGCGCACTAACTCTAGCAGGACAAGAAGCTTACAAACGCACTCTTAAAAGGTTGAAAATACCAGAGCGATTCTGGCATGAGATTAGTGCAGCTTTTTCATTCTTATTAGTAATTGGATTATTAGGTTTGCGGTTATCTCTGCCCCAAATTGCCACTCAATACAATAAATGGGGCTTCAACAACTACAAAGAAGGTGACTGGGGAAGTGCTGAAGAGAATTATCAACGAGCAATCAAACTCAACCCTGATGATACCCTAGCCCACTTTCGCTTAGGTTTACTCTACGAAGAGTTGCAAAAACTTGATCTTGCACGTACCGAATACCAAATTGCAGCACAAGAAAATATTCCCGATGCCATAAATAATCTTTCTCGTCTTTACATCCTCAATAAAAACTATCCAGCTGCGGCTAATTTATTGTTAAAAACATTGGCTGATGAACAGAAGTTAAAACCTAGTGCAGAGACTAAACACGCTTTATTGAAAAATCTAGGTTGGGCAAGGCTCATGCAAAGCCATTACCCGGATGCAGAAGCAAAACTGCTAGAAGCAATTGACTTACAACAATCTGCCAAACTAACAAAAAATATTGCCGCCCCCCACTGTCTATTAGCGCAGGTAATGGAAGCACAAAAGGATAAAAAAGGCGCTCTCAAAGAATGGGAAACTTGCATTCAGTATGCCGATATTGCTTCTAGTACTGATGACGATGGTTGGGTTATTACTGCTCAAAAACGCTTGGCAGAAAAGGAAAAGAAGAAATGAGTAGCTTGAACCTAACTTGCAAAATATTACTATTAGGGACAGTAGTTTTGGGGATGGCAAAAACTGTAATTGCCCAAGGTCAACCAGCAGTTGTGTACTCTGCTAGAATTGACTCTACAACAGGCAAAATCTTTCTCAAACGCCCTGATTGGTCAAATTTTCGACCTGTTTCTGTGGGAACAGAATTAAATCAGGGAGATCAGATCAAGCCTGATAAGGGTGTTAGGGTGAGAGTAGTTTGCCCTAATCTCTCCAAACCATTTATTCCCATAGGAGTGCCATCAGGTTTAAAAACAATCTGTCCTGTTTGGCAAGCAATCATCTCTAAAGCACCTCCACCCGCTGGGACTCTAGGCGGTAATAATCCCCTAATTCCCTACTTAATTACCCCTCGCCATACCCTACTATTGAACAACACTCCTACTTTCCGTTGGAATGCTGTACCTAACGCTACGCAATATACAGTAACTTTACACAGTTCCACAGGAGTAGTGTGGCAAAAGCAGGTCAAAAACAATTCTTTAGTTTATCCTGGATTACCTCCATTACAACCAGGAACAAGCTATTCGTTAGTTATTAAAGCCAATAATGGCAAAACATCTCAGGACGAAGGCACGTCTAACCTAGATTTTAGAGTGCTACGTAAATCTGAGGCAACAGCTATCGAATCTGAAGTAACTAAAATAACTAAATTAGGATTAAATGAACAAGTAGCTGCTCTAATGTTGGCAAATCTTTACAGCCGCTACACTTTACCGCAAGATGCAATTCAAGACTATGGTCTGACTACTGATACCTTCAAAAGCTATAACTTGAGTGCAGATGCGATCGCCACCTTAGAAAATGTAGTCAAAACAGGTAAGCAATCAACAATCATTTATCGTTCCTTCGGAGATATTTACTGGCAAACTGGATTAGCCCAAAAAGCAGTGGACAATTATTTGGCAGCAATCAAACTTGTCAAAAGTGATGAAGATTTAGAACAGAAGATATTAGCCCAATTCGCTTTAGGGGAAGTCTATGCTGCAACAGATGATAATAAACAGGCTATAAGTTGGTATTCTCAAGCTAAGGATGGATACACTTTGTTAGGTGATAGTAGACGTGCCGATTTTTTAAAGCAGCAAATAGAAAGTCTACAGCAACAATAGCCTCTCTTGCTCAAACTTTTGGTGCGACTACCAGCACTGCCGTCTTCACCCCCATATGAAGTTTTAACTTTTTCCCAACTTCAGCGCCAACTTTTGATAAATCTCGTCCAACCACACCGGAATTACAGGTTTACCTTCGTCCAAAGATGCGATCGCCTTTTTTCTGTCAAACTCCACAAGCTCAAGCGATACCTTCGGCACGCCTAACGGCGATCGCTCCTGCGCTTGTAACAACAACATAAACCGCTTACCTTTACCTGATGTAAATAACTCCGGCTCTTGGTCTTTCAGCTTTTTCAGGGTGGTGCTGGCTATGTCAAAACTTAACCCCACAGATAGCCAATATGACATTGCAGCCAGTTCCAGCAAATTAGACTTTGAGTAATAAATACTACGTCCTGTCCCAGTATCACTGATTACAGGAACAATCACCCCCCTCTCTCGCCAATACTGTAGCTGACGAAGGGTGCAGCCTGTGATTTCAGCAGCTTCCTTGCTTGTAAAAAATGTCTCCTGCATACAATTCATTTTACAGAAGACTTGTTTAATACAAATATGTTAGTATTAGACAATATTGTTTTAAAGCGATGAGTCAAATCACTATTCAGTGTCGTCTTGTAGCCTCAGAGTCATCACGCCACCAACTATGGAAGTTGATGGCAGAGCTAAATACGCCACTGATTAATGAACTATTGCGTCAGGTAAATCAACACCCAGAGTTTGAAAGTTGGCGGCAAAAGGGCAAACACCCTACTAGTGTTGTGAAACAACTCTGCCAACCTTTAAAAACTGACCCTCGCTTCATCGGTCAACCTGCACGGTTTTATGCAAGTGCGATCGCATTGGTGAACTACATCTATAAATCTAGGACTTACGCTAATGAAGCGATCGCAGTTCCAACTAGAAGGCAAAATTCGCTGGTTGGAAATGCTCAAAAGTGATGTTGAATTGGTAGAAAGTAGTGGTGTCAGCTTAGATAGTCTTCGCACTAAAGCTGCTGAAGTTTTGGTTCAATTTGCTACTCTCAATACTGCTGAAACTCAATCAACGAATTTAAAAAAAGCTAAAAAGCGCAAAAAAGCTCAAAATTCAGATAGCAACAATTTATCAAAGAATTTATTTGAGACTTACCGCAACACAGAAGATAACTTGACTCGTTGCGCCATCAGCTATTTGCTCAAAAATAGTTGCAAAATCAACGAGAAAGAGGAAGACTCTAAAAAATTTGCTCAACGTCGCCGTAAAGTTGAAATTCAGATTGAACGCCTCAAAGAACAGCTAGAAACACGAATTCCCAAAGGTCGAGATTTAACCGATACCAAATGGCTCGAAACTCTTTTCACTGCTACTCACAACGTTCCAACCAATGAAGCCGAGGCAAAATCTTGGCAAGACAGCCTTTTAAGGCAATCCAGCAAAGTACCTTTCCCAGTAGCTTACGAAAGCAACGAAGACATGACTTGGTTTAAAAACCAGTTTGGGCGCATCTGTGTAAAATTCAACGGTTTGAGTGAGCATAGCTTTCAAGTTTATTGTGATTCTCGCCAACTTCACTGGTTTCAACGCTTTCTAGAAGATCAACAAATTAAGAAAAATAGCAAAAATCAACACTCCAGCAGCCTGTTCACCCTGCGTAGTGGGCGTATTGCTTGGCAAGAAGAGGAAGGCAAAGGCGATCCTTGGAATCTTCATCACTTAACACTTTACTGTACCGTCGATACCCGTCTGTGGACTGCCGAAGGGACAAAATTAGTCATAGAGGAAAAAGCCGAAGATATAGCCAAAATCATTACTCAAACCAAAGATAAGGGTGATTTGAATGAGAAGCAATTAGCCCATATCAAACGTAAAAACTCCACCCTCGCTAGAATTCATAACCCCTTCCCCCGTCCTACCAAGGCTCTATACAAAGGACAGTCTCACATTCTTGTTGGCGTGAGTCTCGGCTTGGAAAAGCCTGCAACCTTAGCCGTTGTGAATGCTGTAACTGGGGAAGTTATAACCTACCGCAACATCAAACAACTGCTGGGCGAAAATTACAAACTACTCAACCGACAACGACAACAAAAACAAGCCTTATCTCACAAGCGTAAAATAGCTCAAACACTTGCTGCACCAAATCATTTTGGGGAATCGGAGTTAGGGGAGTATATTGACAGATTACTAGCGAAAGAGATTATTGCGATCGCACTGAACTACTTTGCTGGAAGTATTGTTTTACCCAAGCTAGGCGATATGCGAGAACAAGTTCAAAGTGAGGTTCAAGCCAAAGCTGAACAAAAATCAGACTTAATAGAAGTTCAAAAACAGTATGCTAAACAATACCGAGTTAGCGTCTATCAGTGGAGTTACAGCAGATTGATGGCAAATATTCACTCGTCAGCTGCTAAAGCTGGAATTGTTATAGAGGAGTCAAAACAGCCAATTCGAGGTAGTCCACAGGAGAAAGCGAAAGAATTAGCGATCGCTGCTTACCATTCCCGCAAAATAAACTGATTGACAAAACACCGAACCTTGATAATAAAATAATCAGTAATAGCGCCGCAGTTCATGCTTGTTACAAGCCTCTGTGCTGTGTAAATTTGGGTTAGTTTGACTGCTGTTAAACAGTCTTGCTTTCTGACCCTGGTAGCTGCCCACCTTGATGCTGCTGTCCCTTGCGGACAGGAATTAGGTGCGCCCCCAGTAATAGAGGTGCGGGTTTACCGCAGTGGTGGCTACCCAATCACCTCCGACCAAGGAGGAACCCACCTTAATTATTTTTTGGCATGGTAAAGCGGGAGTGATTTTCCTGGGGTTGCTGCCAAAAGTTCAAATCGCTTATTGATTAATGCTTGTAGCTTTGATGGTGTCAGTTAATTTACTTTTTTAAGTGTTAACTGACAGGCGATTTTGGCAGACCTGACAAAAATGCTTCTGAAAGTCTTTGTTCGTGAAGGGTTTGAGGTGCAGAGTTTCAATACCCCTCACAGCTTGAGGCGGGTTGAAAGTCTCCGCGAAATTGTAAGCTTGGAACCGCTTGGGTTTCAATACCCCTCACAGCTTGAGGCGGGTTGAAAGATTGATTTGGATTGCGGTTCAATTGTAGTTGAAGTTTCAATACCCCTCACAGCTTGAGGCGGGTTGAAAGATTCCAACTTTTTGATGGAGGCGATCGCACTCCGGCTTGTTTCAATACCCCTCACAGCTTGAGGCGGGTTGAAAAGCAGGTGGATGGCTATTGTTTCAATGCGCCTCCTAGCTTGAGGCGGGTTAAAATTCACCATAAAATTTTTGCGTTCGGTTTCAAAGGCTAGTAAATTAAAATACTGTTCTAAAATTAAGGTGGGTTGAAAGGAGTGCTGCGATCGTACATAGCGTGAAAGATGTATATTAGCTTTAGCAAAAATCCAAGGACGATTAATCTGTCAACACGAGTGTAAAGACAAGAAAAAGTCAAAAGGTCATTTAATTTGGCAAGGCGATCAAATAATTAGTCAGTGTACATCTGTTAAGTGTGACACTAATTTGTTAGGTGTGACACTAATTTGTTAAAAATGACATTAATCTGTTAACAGTGACAAATAATTAGTTAATGTACATGTCTAATGGAGAATAGGAGACTCGAACCCCTGACCTCTGCGGTGCGATCGCAGCACTCTACCAACTGAGCTAATTCCCCAAATTGCTATTTGTCTTTTTGTCGTGAGCCATCAACCATTCTAGCATTCGCCTGCAAAGATTGTTGAGGCTCATAGTGTAAAAACACTTCTTCTACCCGTTCTAGTTCCAAATCAGTTAAATAATCTACAGTCCAGTTGCAGCAACGCTGTAGCATGTGAAATGGGTAAGTATTTGCTACACCTAATACTTGCATTCCTGCACGTTTTCCGGCTTGTACCCCTGCTGGAGTATCTTCTATCACCAGACACTCACAAGGTTGAAGATTTAAATCAGTATATTCCTGATTCAGGCGTTCCACTGCCAATAAATAACCATCGGGTTCTGGTTTACTAGTGGCGATGTCATCACCTGCTACTATCACTTTAAAGTATTCGGCGAGTTTAGCGTGTTCGAGTACCAGAGAGATTTCTTTGCGGATAGCATCACTGACTAATCCTAATTTCAGATTGCGCGATCGCACTTGAAATATTAAGTCATCTAAACCCGCATACAAAGGCAGTTTTTCTCTTTTCTCAACTTCCAGGGCATACATAGCTGCTTTGCGGTTTAGCAACACAGTTAAGTCATCTTCACTCTTGACTCTACCACGACTTGCCAACAATTCACGCAAAATTGCGCGATCGCACTTGTCCAAACAAACTTGGTTTAACTCACCCTTTTTCAAGGTGAGATTTTCCTCAATCAGAATTTGCTTAATCAGTTCTTCGTGAATTGACTCGTCATTAATGATAACGCCATTAAAATCAAATAAAACTGCCTTTAAACTCATGCCTTTGTGCCAAATGCTGGAGATCCAAAGTCCTCCAAATCATTATTATCTGTCGCCCTGGCGTACTGCCCAACACTTTTTTTGATTGTATTGTCTCCTAAAATCGGTTTCACGCCACTAGTTACCTGATTTATCCACCAAATATCTTGGGTTTGCACTGCTGCAAATCCTGCGGTACCCATACTCGCATCTACACTGCCAGCAGCATAGTCACGAATATAAGGCTCTTCAAAAACATCATTCAGCCATTCTAACTGACGCAGGGTCTTTTGATTACCATCCAAAATCAATATTTGTCCACCCTCCACCAGCAAGCGGAAGCTTTCATGCAAAATTGCTTGGGATACTGTTGGGGGTGTTTCGTGAAATAGCAAAGAAGCTGTCACCAAGTCAAAAGAAGCATCCTTAAAAACTGTTTTTTCAGCATTCCCATGTCGCCAAGTTATATCTAATTTAGCACTTTGGGCTTTGTGTTCTGCCCTTACTA
Organism: Tolypothrix brevis GSE-NOS-MK-07-07A; assembly: GCA_019358985.1. Classification (GTDB taxonomy): domain Bacteria; phylum Cyanobacteriota; class Cyanobacteriia; order Cyanobacteriales; family Nostocaceae; genus Hassallia; species Hassallia brevis. The sequence continues at coordinate 14,799 of JAHHIJ010000063.1, forward strand.
GCATATAAGGTGATAAATCTAAACCAATAACTTCAGCTTGAGGAAAAGCCTGCTTTAGCATTAAAGTTGTGGAACCTGTACCGCAGCCTAAATCGAGGATGCGTCGCGGTTGTACTATAATAGCATCAATTAAAGCTTGCCGCACCCAGGTTTCGTTAGGTGGTACAACGTATTGGGTAATCGCATCGTAGGTAACTGCTGCACCTGAGTTGAGATATCCCCCTTCAATGCCGTGGAAATTTTGGCTAGTGTAGTACGAGGGAATTGTTACATCATCTCGTCGGAAGCTGGCGCTCTCTTTCTCCCAGTCTACACTTTCAGCATAACGCCGCAAAGATTCCTCATCAATTAAAAGGCGTACTACAGGTGATAGAAAACGTTCCCAGATTGTATCTTGACGAACTGCCATATAATTTTCTCAAATTTATCTAAGTTATGTAAATATTTATAAATTTTAATACATTTTGGAAAAATCTGGTATTTGTGCAGGAAGCGATCGCTTTCATGTATTATATGTGTTACGATAATAATACAAGCTTGTTCTCCCAGAATAGTTAATCAGCTTCACGAAAATTTAGGAAGCCGACTAACTCAAAATTAAACTGTTACAACTAACTTGGATTGGTTAGTTGTTAGTAGGTAGTGAAAATACTATCAACCAACAACTATCAACCATCAACTATCAACCAAATTATGCCCTACGAAAACTTAGAAATATCCACGAGATCGCCTGTTTTATCTTGGGCTAATCACCCCTTAAAATCAGATGAAATTAAAATGGCAAAAAACGTAGCATCGCTGCCATTTGTATTTAAACACGTTGCTTTAATGCCAGATGTTCACTTAGGGAAAGGAGCCTTAGTTGGTTCTGTAATTGCCACAAAAGAAGCAATTATTCCGGCTGCTGTCGGTGTAGATATTGGTTGCGGTATAATGGCAATAAAAACACCATTTAAAGGTGAACAACTCGAAGGCAAATTGAAGAAAATTCGCTTGGATATTGAAGCAGCAATTCCAACTGGATTTAACGAAAATAAAGAAGTGGAAAAATCCGTTACCAACTGGCAACGCTGGAGTGATTTTAAAGACTTGCATCGTGGGGTACAAGACTTACAAGGAAAAGCCATGCGGCAGTTAGGTTCTCTTGGAGGGGGTGAAGAATTGCCCCTTACTGTAGTAATACAGTAATCAAAACTCGTCCAAATCGGTGAAGGCTGAGATTGCTAATACCGAGGGAAGCGGTAAAACGCCCCGTAGAGAGCAGAGGGACTTGGGCATCCTAATTAATTAGGATGAAGGTGTGCTCCGAACTATACCGAAAACGAAGGTATAGAACCAAGCAGAAATGTCTTGGTCGATTGCAACTTTTATCTGTGAAAGTGTTAGGTAGAAGTCGAAACAGTATTGAACTTAGACTGTGGAGACTTAGCAAACTTAACAAGCAATTAGTAACAAATTGAACCACTTCATTGAAGTTTGCCTCGATACAGAAAACTCTGTTTGGCTGATGCTGCATTCTGGTTCCCGCAATATCGGCAATAATGTAGCGCAATGCCATATTCACACTGCGAAGGAATTGGCAAAAATGGCAGGTAATAGTTTACCTGACCCAGACTTGGCTTATTTTATCGCCGGAACGCCAGAATTTCAAGCATATTGGCATGATTTGCAGTGGTCGCAGGATTATGCGCGTGTTAACCGTGATGTCATGATGGCACGTTTTAAGCGCATTGTGGAGAAACATCTCGCAGGTGGAAAGGCAATTAAACCTTTATTAGAAGTGAATTGCCATCACAATTATGCCGAAAAAGAAGTACATTTTGGTGAAGATGTGTATGTCACTCGCAAAGGTGCAGTTCGCGCACAAGAAGAAGACTACGGCATTATTCCCGGTTCAATGGGGGCAAAATCCTACATTGTTAAAGGTAAAGGTAATGCTCACAGCTTCTGTTCTTGCAGTCATGGTGCGGGACGTTTGCTATCTCGAAATAAGGCAAAAAACACTTATACACTCGATGATTTGATTGAGCAAACAAAGGGTGTAGAATGTCGCAAAGATACAGGTATTTTAGATGAAATTCCTGGTGCTTATAAGTCGATAGAACAAGTTATGGAAAATCAAGCTGATTTGGTTGAAGTTGAGGCAACACTGAAGCAAGTTCTTTGTGTGAAAGGATGAATTTAAGTAGGGTGGGCAATGCTCACCTTTTTTTTACGCAAAGGTACGCAGAGTGAAGCGCAGAGAAATAAGTTCCAGCAAGAAGAGCAGTATTGCGACAGATGATGTTTTATTATGGGTAATTAAACTGAGATAATATAAATTTTAAGGCTTCTGAGTGGCTCGTACCCCCACATTAACTTTTGATCGTGGCACATTAATTTTGCATCCACCAGCGCGGGGCAAGGGTTGGATGAATTACGCTACGTGGGATGATAGAATAGAAAAATTCCGCATTCCGGCGATTCAATATCGACTTTTAGTAGAAGCGTTACAAGCGGAAGAGACTAATTTTATCGATGAAGCGAAGGCATTTCATCCGGTAGAGTTAATTGCAAGTATGGAGATGGAACCCTATCCCCATCAAAGTGAGGCGTTAGCAGCTTGGAAACTGTCAGGAAGACAGGGGGTAGTGGTGCTTCCTACTGCGGCTGGAAAGACTTATCTGGCGCAAATGGCGATGCAAGCAACACCGCGCACAACGCTGATTGTGGTGCCGACTTTAGATTTGATGCACCAGTGGTATGCACATTTAATGGCAGCGTTTCCTGATGCTGAGGTGGGTTTGTTGGGGGGTGGATCGAAAGATAGAACTCCGATACTGGTTGCGACTTACGAAAGTGCGGCAATTCACGCAGAAAGTTTGGGAAATAAGTATGCTTTGGTGATTTTTGATGAGTGTCATCATTTGCCTACTGATTTTAATCGGGTAATTGCGGAATATGCGATCGCACCTTATCGATTGGGACTTTCTGCAACACCAGAACGCACTGATGGGAAACATGCTGATTTAAATATCCTCATTGGTAAAGAAGTATATCGCAAACGCGCTGAGGATTTGGCGGGGAATACGTTAGCACAACATGAAATTGTCCAAATAAAGGTGAAGCTATCGCAAGTTGAGCGCGAAAGATACAATCAATTAATTCAAACTCGCAATGATTTTTTGAAGCAATCAAAGATTTCTTTGGGCAGTTTGAAGGGTTGGCAAAATTTTGTGCAGATGAGTGCGCGATCGCCTGCTGGACGTAGAGCTATGTTAGCACACCGCCAAGCGAAAGAAATCGCTTTGGGTACTGATGGAAAGTTACGAATTCTTACGAATTTACTTGGGGAACATTATCCGGAAAGAATTTTGATTTTTACGGCTGATAATGCGACGGTTTACAAGATTTCTCAAGGGTTGCTAATTCCGGCAATTACTCATCAAACTCCTGTGAAGGAACGACATGAAATATTAACTAAGTTTCGCGAGGGGGAATATAAATGTTTGGTTGCTTCTCATGTTTTGAATGAAGGTGTTGATGTGCCGGCTGCAAGTATTGCAATTATTTTATCGGGTACTGGTTCGGCGAGGGAATATACTCAACGTTTGGGGAGGATTTTAAGGAAGGGTAATATCCCAAATAAGCAGGCGATTTTATATGAGGTGGTGGCTGAGGATACGAGTGAGGAGGGTACTTCAGCTCGAAGGAGGGGTGGGAGGAGTAACGAACCGCCAAGAAGCCAAGAACGCCAAGAGAGGAAGGATAAGAGAGGGAATTTGCATGTTGTTTATGGAAGTGGTCAGGAAAGCAGTTTTAAGGCTGCCGAACAGATGGAAATTAAGTATTCGGTTGAGAAGAAAGGCAAAACACCGAAGAATAATAATGTCGATTCAAATGATTCTTCAGATACTAACAATTAATATTATGTCTGTTTAATGAACACTAATAAAAACATTGCAACCATCGTAGAGACGTTCCGGCGGAACGTCTTTACAATGATTTTTCAGCAAACCCTAATTAATATTATGTCTGTTTAATGAACACTAATAAAAACATTGCAACCATCGTAGAGACGTTCCG
>JAHHIJ010000009.1 GCA_019358985.1 Tolypothrix brevis GSE-NOS-MK-07-07A
AACGGGTACGGATAAACCCCAGACTCTAGAACCTAAAAGACAACGAACGAGTAAGGTCAATCAGAGAGCGAACTACGAGGAATTGACGCTGTTTGACTTCGGTTGACTACGTTACTTGTGTATCCCTGGTATTTGAAAAATTGATGATTGATCCAGTACGCCGAGAGGTAACACTTAACACCCAACCAGTACTTTTAACTGCTCTAGAATTTGACTTGTTGCATTTTTTAGCCAGCCATCCAGGTCGAGTTTGGCGACGAGCCGAACTCATCCAAGAGGTATGGGACTATGAATATGTCGGCGACCAGCGGGTTGTGGATGTGCATATCGGTCAAATTCGCAAGAAGATTGAAGTCGATGCTAGTCAGCCAGCACTAATCCAGACTGTGCGTGGCGTAGGATATAAATTTGAATGTCCTACTCAGCCCCAGTCTGATATTAAGTCCTGAGTCAAGAGTCTTGAGTTTTTTGACTCTTGACTTTTGAACCGAAAAAACGTGAATTTCTTTGGTATCAACTGCTAAATTCACACAGCAAACGCCCAAAGATACGCCATTGAGGTATTTACAGTCACACAGTTTTGGGAAATTATTGATTTAAAATTTAAACGGGGTGCGTCTAGCTTTTACAGTTGTTAACTGTCATTCAAGTAGATTTAGTTTCAATTTGAGCAATTGTCAGGTAAATTTGACTTGCTTCGATTACTGAACGCCATCGCACTTTGTATAAATTACTTCAAATTTTAAGAAAGATTGAGAGTTTTATATATAACATTTTCCTTTATTTGAGATAGGGTCGTCAGTGGCAATGCAGGCGTTAACCGCTGTTAAGCGCCCTTGGAAACGATCGCCATCTGACTATACTCTAACCAAAAAAGAAACCTGAGGAAACCCGGTTAACAGCACCAAGAACGATGCTGAGGTGTTGTATCTTAGCTGTTTTTAGCCATCGCTCGCACTGTATTTTTACTTAACAATTGTGAAATAAAGTTTCCAAATATACGCGAGCCGTGCGGCGATCGTTATCTCCATTTTGCAGCAAAAACAATGACAGCGCCGCCGTTAATACTCGATTTTCATCCCAATCCGGATGTGATTCTAAGTAAATTTTGAGCGATTCGTGGAGCGTTTCCGGAATTTCTGTAAATATGCTAACCGTTGCGTTCATTTCTATTTTCCCCCTATCAGGTTAATCAATAAAGTACACGTTGCTAAGGGTATGAATAACACACCAGATGAATGCCTAACCAAGAATCACAAGGCAACAACTGGGTAACTTTACACAGATGCACTGCCGATTACAAAAGCAAGCCGAATCATTGTGCGCTAAGAGGGGGTAGGTTTGTCAATGCTGCGAAATGTTACAAATCAGTTGCGCCAAACCAAATAACTACGAAATAATCAGGCTTCTAGGCTATTATCTGTTACATTTTTTCATAAAAACTCAGTCTTTTAAGTCAAGTATCCCTAACACTAAAAAATTAAGCGATCATCATCAAGAGCCGATGAAATCGTAAAAAGACTGTGGAAAACCTGTAAAATAGCTGTGGAAACTCTGTGGAATTAGGGAGGAAAATCAGCGTGAATGATAAGAATTACAAAAAAGACAATTTAGCCCCTTTGACAGATAAAAAATTATTTTTAATTTTTTAAACTTATAATCAACAAGCCCTACCCACAGAGTTATAGTTGAAATTTCCGCCCAAGTTCCAGTTCCCATCGTGGTTTTTGCCGATTCATCCCCAAGTTTGGATTTTGGCAGTTGGTAGGCTTATGTTGGAAATGGGCACAGGCTTTACCCTGTTTTATGCGCCCATATATTTTGTTAACAAAGTCGGTTTATCTACAACCGCTGTGGGTTTTGCCTTGGGTAGCGCGTCGATTTCTGGTATCGCAGGCAGAATTTTAGGTGGTATTGGTGTTGATTCTCCATCGTGGGGACGCAGACGCACATTGTTGTTTTCAGCAGCAATTTCGGCAATTGGTTCTTTAGTATTATCTGCAAGCCACAATTTTACTACTTTGGTAATTGGTAACTTAATTACAGGCTTCGGTTTGGGTTTATACTGGCCCGCAAATGAAGCCGTTGTTGCCGACTTGACACCAACTGAAAATCGCCGTGAAGCTTATGCGATTACGCGACTGGCAGATAACCTCGGTTTGGGGATGGGAATTGTCTTAGGTGGTGTTTTGGTGACGACTACTGGCAGTTATCGATCGCTATTTATTATTGATGCGATTTCTTTTATTGTATTTTTTGCAGTAATTTATCTGGCGATCGCGGAAACTCGTCAACCAGATATGAGACAATCACAGAAGACGCAACATATCGCTTCAAGTTGGATGTCAGCATTAAGCGATCGCCCTTTTTTGGTCTACATTGCCATTAATATCATCTTCACCACCTACATTTCCCAACTGCACAGCACCATCCCCATCTACTTTAAAAACTTTGTGTCAGTTGGGAACTCAGGACAAGGATTTTCGGAAACTACAATTAGTGCGCTTTTCGCACTGCATTTAGCGATCGCTATTCTCTCACAGATACCCCTAGCCCGTATCTTAAAACGCTTTTCTCACACAGTAGCGTTTACCTTTTCTTCCTTGTTCTGGGCAATTGGTTTCAGCTTCATCTGGGCTTGTGGCGTTACTAAAACCGATAATCTAATTTGGGCAGCTTTGGCATTGGCAGTATTTGCCGTTGCTATAACCTCCTACACCCCCTCAGCCTCTTCATTAGTCACCGACTTAGCCCCCCAATCTCAACGTGGCGTTTATTTATCCATCAATTCTTTGTGTTGGGCAATTGGCTACTTTATCGGTCCTCCTTTAGGGGGTTGGGCATTAGATCAACCGCGAATTATTAGCGATCGCTTTTGGTTAGGATTTTCCTTTAGTATTATCATCATCCTTGCCATTTTGCAATATCTCAATCGAATTTTGCCTAATAATATAAAACAAGATTGACATACCCACCAACTGATGTAGAGACGTAGCATTGCTACGTCTCTACATCAGTTGTCTATTTTATCCTAACTTTCGCCTTTTTTCGGAGATGCTAAGTACAACGAGCGCGTTTTTTAACGCAAAGGAACGCGGAGGGAAGCGCAAAGTGACGCAGAGTTTTTTAAGAGGATTCGCTACAAAAAAAGCGAAATTCTGTACTAAGGGAAGGCAGTTCGTTCTATTTCCTTCTCTCCTGCAACTTCCGATAAACCGCCTTCAAATCAACATGATGATGAGCCAAAGCGACCAAAGTATGATATATCAAATCAGCAACTTCACCAGCGATCGCATCTGGTTCATCATCCTTACACGCCATCACCACCTCAGCAGATTCCTCGCCAATCTTTTTCAAAATCTTATTATCACCGCCAGCAAACAACTTACAAGTGTAAGAACTTTCACTTGGGTTGTCACGGCGATCGCATATCACTTGAAACAATTGTGACAACGTATCGGCTGGTGGTGCAGTAATTGTCCCATCTACTTGATGAAAACAACTCCGCTCTCCTGTATGGCAGGCAATATCTCCTAACTGCTCAACCCCAATTAAAAGAGCATCACTATCACAGTCATAACGGATACTTCGTACCTTTTGCAGATGTCCTGAAGTCGCTCCCTTGTTCCACAAATTATCACGCGATCGACTCCAAAACCAAGTTTCCCCAGTTTCTAAAGTTTTCTGCAACGACTCTCGATTCATCCATGCCATCATCAAAACAGTACCATCCAGATAGTCCTGGACAATTGCGGGTACTAAACCCTTGTCATCGTAGCGAATTTTCTCAACAGGGACTGAATGGGAATCAATCGAAAACATACCAGCTGCTGCAAATAAATGCAAAAATAACTTCTTGATTTACGATACCATTGTGGATGAAGCAGCTGGAGTAATTTTGGAAATTAAACTCTGTTATTTCATCTTAAACAACAACATTCCTGTTCATGGCAGACTGCATTTTGACAGCACTTAAAGCCACTTTATGAGCCTTTGTTGCTTCGCCATACCAGTGTAGAGCCGAGTTGAAAGCTGCCCGGTAAAGATCCTGATATGGCTCAGATAATCGAGTGCGAATATCTGAAGGCAAATCTTGATTCGATTTATATAACATATTTTTATCCTGGTTCAGGTAATTTACTAATATAGAAGTTCTAAACAGTTATTACGCCTATCCTAAGATAGAGCTTTTTGTTTCCACAGTTAGGAGAAAACCTTGGTAAATACCACCATTAAAACTACAAAATCAGAAGAAATCTTCGCGGCTGCTCAAAATTTAATGCCAGGAGGTGTCAGTTCTCCTGTGCGCGCTTTCAAATCCGTGGGTGGACAACCAATCGTCTTTGATCACGTTAAAGGCGCGTACATTTGGGATGTCGATGGCAATCAGTATATCGACTATGTAGGCACTTGGGGACCAGCAATTTGCGGTCACGCTCATCCAGAAGTCATTGCTGCGCTCCATGAAGCCTTAGAAAAAGGCACAAGCTTCGGGGCACCGTCAGTACTAGAAAATGTACTGGCAGAAATGGTAATCGCTGCCGTCCCCAGCATCGAAATGGTAAGATTTGTTAATTCTGGCACAGAAGCTTGTATGTCAGTGCTGCGATTGATGCGGGCTTTTACTGGACGCGATAAAATCATCAAGTTTGAAGGCTGCTACCACGGTCATGCTGACATGTTCTTGGTGAAAGCAGGTTCAGGTGTTGCGACACTCGGCTTACCCGATTCCCCAGGAGTGCCGAAATCGACAACTGCCAACACTCTAAACGCGCCTTACAATGACTTACAAGCCGTCAAAACTTTGTTTGAAGAGAACCGCGATGAAATTGCTGGTGTCATTCTTGAGCCAGTCGTCGGCAATGCTGGATTTATTACTCCCGATGCAGGCTTCTTGGAAGGGTTACGAGAGCTTACCCACGAGCATAAGGCGTTATTGGTATTTGACGAGGTAATGACGGGCTTCCGTATTGCTTACGGTGGCGCTCAAGAGAAGTTTGGTATCACCCCGGATTTGACAACTTTGGGCAAAATCATCGGCGGTGGTTTGCCAGTCGGAGCTTACGGAGGTCGCCAGGATATCATGTCAATGGTTGCTCCTGCAGGTTCGATGTATCAAGCCGGAACGCTTTCTGGTAATCCTTTGGCGATGACTGCTGGGATTAAGACACTGGAATTGCTGCAAAAACCAGGCACTTACGAGTATCTTGACCAAATCACCAAGAAGCTAGCTTCCGGGTTGCTGCAAATTGCGACTGAAACTGGTCACGCCACTTGTGGGGGACAAATTAGCGCCATGTTCGGCTTATTCTTTACCGAAGGACCAGTCCATAACTACGAAGATGCGAAAAAGTCGGATACAGCCAAGTTTGGGCGCTTCCATCGCGGTATGTTAGAGCGGGGTGTTTACTTAGCACCGTCTCAGTTTGAGGCTGGGTTTACTTCGTTTGCTCACACCGAAGAAGATATTGAGCGGACTTTGGCATCTGCACGCGATGTCATGTCTAGTTTGTAAGTTAGGTATTGGGGACTGGGGACTGGGGACTAGTACCGCTTCGCGGAAGTCAAAATTCAAAATTCAAAAGTCAAAAAGCTTGAAATACAAGGTTTTTGGCTTTTTTGAATGGTAGCTTTATTTACGCCGTGCTGTACTAGGAAAGAGATTATTTACATAAATTCGTTTTTTCCTCCTTCCCCTTGTCCTCAGTAGCCAGTCACTTTTTAACAGCCACAACCATTGTGACCGCAGCCTTTCATGGTTTTGTGACCTTCAGCGCAAGCTTCCGAGCAATAAGATTTATCGTCCTTTTTAATCGAATCCTCGATGTGAACGACACACAGGCAAGAAGGACAAGCACATTTCATTTGGGTTACAGTTGCCATAATTTTTCCTCCGAATACTCAAACTAATATAACACATGAACAGACGTTCATGTATACAGAAATATAATTTAACCTTACTGAAGCGATAAATTGATTTTGAGGCTCATTCGCCAGTATAAATTGAGTTGTTTATTCTTGCTTTAAGAAAAAACTCTCTAAAAATAAAATATTTTCTTTTCTTTAATATGTAAAATCACTTGTGAAAAAAAAATAATTAATACTAAATACAAAAAATTGTTCACGGAACTAAAGTTTTTAGGTCATAATTATTCGGGTTTAAACCAAACCGAAAAAGTAGCCGTGAGGTTGAGTATAGTAGATTTTGATGGGTTTATGATTGCTTTACGTAAGCAGGTGGCTAACTTTAGCAACTCTTCAAAGGATTTACCGCAAAAATGACCTAACAAAAGTAGATTTTTGTTTAAATAATGAAAAGAGAGTTTAATGGTTCCCCTAATTATTCGTGCAGCGAGTTAACAGTGCATGAGCTACTGCTTAAATCCGATTTGTCCCAGTCCAGAAAATTTGGCATACAGCCAAAGGTGTCAGTCTTGTGGCTCGCGACTACGGTTGCGCGATCGCTATCGTGTGATCAAACCATTAGGTCAAGGTGGTTTTGGTGCAACTTTTCTAGCCCAAGATGAAGTCTTACCAGGTGAACCAAGTTGTGTAATCAAGCAACTACGTCCTTCAGCAACCGCACCACACATTTTACAAATGGCACGGGAACTGTTTGAGCGAGAAGCGAGAACTCTAGGCAAAATTGGCAATCATCCCCAAGTACCTCGGCTCCTAGACTATTTTGAAGATCATGAACAATTCTACTTAGTCCAGGAATACATCAGTGGCGCTACCCTTCAGCAGGAGGTGAAACGCGACGGAGTTTTGAGCGAAGCCGGAATCAAGCAATTCTTAAGCGAGATGCTGCCATTGCTACAATACATCCACGACCGAAGGGTGATTCACCGCGATATCAAGCCAGCCAACTTGATTCGCCGCGATCAAGATGTCAGATTAGTTCTGATTGACTTTGGAGCCGTGAAAAACGAAGTCAGTCAAGTTACAAACCAATCCGACCAAACAGCATTAACTGCATACGCAATTGGCACTCCTGGTTTTGCCCCTCCAGAGCAAATGGCTATGCGTCCAGTTTACGCTAGTGATATTTACGCACTGGGAGTAACATGCATTTATCTGCTGACTGGCAAATCTCCTAGAGATTTGAATTACAATCCCACAACCGGGGAAATGATGTGGGAACAGCTTGTACAAGTAAGCGCTCACTTAACACAAGTGCTGCGAAAAATGCTCGAAGTCTCAGTACGCAATCGCTATCAGTCAGCGTCAGAAGTACTCAGAGCATTAGAGATGGAACCATACTTGGAGAGTTTGGCACAAAGTATGGTTGCTCAATCTTCTGTAAGCGTGAAAGAACGAACTTCTCTAACACGTAACCACTTGGAGGATTCTGGTGTATATTGCAGCAATGCTTCTAGCCCTTCTTCTAGTGCAGGGGTTCAGCAGATAGCAGCAGCAATTCGTGCAAGACGAGCCAAAGCCGCAGAAGGAGCGGCTTTACAAGTTCCAGGAATACGCCAAGGAGTTCTTAGCACAAAATCAACTACTTTGGCAAGCAGCAGCACTTCTCATCAAAATACTAAAGTTACTCGTAAATTAGATACTCAAAGTTTATTAACGGCTTATGTTAAAGGAAGACGAGATTTTGCCCAACACAATTTGAATCTACTCAATTTGCAAGGAGCAGAATTATCAGGAACGAATTTCCATTCCTCTCAATTGGAGAAAACCAACCTCCAAGGAGCTAATCTCCACAGCAGTGACTTTGGCAGAAGCTCTCTGAACCGTGCGAATCTCAGGGACGCTAATTTGAGCAAGGCTTACTTTAGTCATGCGGATTTAGAAGCAGCAGATTTGCGAGGTGCAGACCTTAGCTATGCTTATCTTAATAATGCCAATCTCCGAGGTGCTAATCTGTGTGGCGCTAATTTAACTGGTGCGAAAATTTCTGAGGAGCAGCTGGCACTAGCTAAGACTAATTGGATGACTGTACGTCCCAATGGGAAACGAGGCTTGTTGTAATTTCAGGAAGTATATATATAAAACTAAAACCCCTCTCCTTGTAGAGACGTAGCTACGTCTCTTTATGTGCAGATTACCGCTAATTACTCTATATTTCAACTATTGTTCTCGTTTCTAAGGCAGGTTAGAACCTGCCCCATCGCCTTTCATTTCCGCATCTTAGCCACGGAGCTTTCATGCTCCCGTCTCTTTTTTGTAAGTTTTATTCTTCTAATTCTTCCACTTCATCCTCTTCGCCTTCGTCTGCCTTCTTCACAGAATTAGCCGAAACCACAGCCCCCATTTCTAGCTTTTCACGAACCTGCTTCTTAATTTGTTCAGCAAATTCCGCCTTTTCTTCTAAGTACTTGATGGCGTTGTCTCGACCTTGAGAGATGTTGTCACCGTTGTAGCTATACCATGCTCCCTTGCGAACCAAGACACCAGTTTCTTCTGCTATGTCAACAATGCAACCTATGGTAGAAATGCCTTTACCAAAAATAATGTCAAATTCTGCGATTCTAAAAGGCGGCGCTACTTTGTTTTTAGCAACTTTGACTTTGACGCGGTTGCCAAATTCCTCTGTGCCTTTTTTCAAGGTTTGAATTCGACGAATATCCAAACGCACGGAAGCGTAAAACTTTAAGGCATTACCGCCAGTAGTAGTTTCTGGGCTACCGTAGGTGACACCGATTTTTTGCCGCAGCTGGTTGATGAAAATTACTGTGCAACCTGATTTACCGATATTACCAGTAATTTTACGTAGGGCTTGGCTCATCAGTCTTGCTTGCAGACCAACGTGAATATCTCCCATTTCGCCTTCAATTTCAGCGCGGGGAACCAATGCTGCTACTGAGTCGATAACTACAATGTCAACAGCAGCGGAGCGAACGAGTTGGTCAACAATTTCTAAAGCAGATTCTCCGGTATCAGGTTGAGAAATCAGCAAGTTGTCAATATCAACACCCAATGCCGCAGCATAAGTGGGGTCTAGGGCGTGTTCTGCATCAACATAAGCGGCGATGCCGCCTTCTCTTTGCACTTCGGCGACTGCGTGTAGCGCTACCGTTGTCTTGCCAGAACTTTCTGGTCCATAAATCTCAATTACCCGTCCCTTGGGTAAACCGCCGCCCAATGCTAGATCCAGGGTGAGCGCTCCACTGGAAATCGTCTCCACACGCATTCTGGTAGCATCGCCCAGACGCATGATTGCTCCTTTACCAAAGCTACGCTCAATTTGGGTGAGTACCATGCTGAGGGCTTTTTGCTTCCCTGCATTATCAGTGGTGTTAGTAGCCATTTCTGCCTCTAAATAATATATGGATTTTAAGGAGTCTAAATTGGAAATGAATAGAACAGATATACTATTTTGACATTTTTTAGCCGCGATCGGCTACATAGTTTAAGGTGGATTTGCCAATATTCCTGCTTTGTTGAGAGAACCTACATATCCAGTCTCCTGGATACATCGGATTATACTCTTTTCCTTCACAGGCAGCTTGCCTGTTAATCTATCGGCTGAAATACCTATAATTCAGATGCCTGTTGCGACTGCTACATTCTTTAGATTAATAATAACCCAAGTTGCGGGTTATCAAATTCTAGGTTTTTTGCATCCGTCGATTCATGCTCACGCCTGGGGCAATATCAGGATACAAAACTACCACTGTGGCTGAATTTCAAGAACCTCAACCTAATGCTCTTCTATGACTCTGGGCAGAAAATAATCTCATGAAGCCCCAACGATTAAAATCGCACGCCAGGTGCTTCAACGCGCTTAACCCGCGCAACGCACTGGCTTGGCTACAGAAACAAAGTCCGCCTACGCGGACTAATATAATGTATAATTTTATATATTGCACCATTTGCATTATGGCGATCGCCATAATGTTCAATTTCTCACATATTCACCCACAATGCTACCCCGATCACACTTATGTAATACCTTTTCCTACATTATAAGTAATCTTCTAGCGGTTACGGAGTAACACCAAGCGGATTGATTTATAAAGTTATCGTAATGCATTACTAGATTTTATAAAGTAATTTTAAATTTATCTAAAAGTATAGATAAATAATTGGGTACTTTTCGTGTTTATGCTTATAAGTTGTCATAATATAAGCACATCAAAAATAAAAATAATAATATTTTAGACTTTTGCCGATAACTTTTCGGACAAAATAATAAGCTTTCATCTGGGCATAATCTACCTGAATTTCATTATTAAACAGTCGGATAAAATATCGTGGTAATTAACATGCTTGTTCTCCTAAAAACCTACGCTGGGCGGAAATTATCGCTCTGTAAATAGTTTCTGATTACGTCATCATAGCTCCGATAATTTTTCATACCAGAAAGATAAAGGTCGCACCTTTTATTGATTTGGTAGTGTTAACCGATTCTGATATTTGCCTATAGTAAAGGTGTATCTATTATTCTCCGGAGTTAAGCCTTAATACTTAACAAAATATTGCAAATACTTTAAAATAGGGTTAGTTTCATGTACATACTGGTTCAAAAAGCACGTAATAGAATAATAAGGAAGTTAACGCAAGTACCATTTGTGCAAGCTCAATCTGAGCTTGTTTATCAGAGAGCGCTGAACAAACATCTTGTCAATTTACCTGTTATTTCAGCAAGCGATCGCACTTTAGTCGAGACTATTAAACGCGATGGAGTAGTAATTACTTCATTATCAGCCTTAGGAATTCCTTCTAATCCTCGTTTTTTCGAGGTTGCCAAAAAGCTGATGTCAGAAATACCAAAAAGTATTTCTGGTGAAAAAGACGAGTTTGTTGTTCATGCTACTTCTCAACAAATCATGGAGCATCCAGAGATTTTCTTGTGGGGAGTTGAACAACGTTTACTTAATATCGTCGAAAATTATCTTGGCTTACCAGCAGCCTATCAGGGCGTCTTTTTTCGCAGAGATATCGCTAATAAGGTGGCGATAAAGTCAAGATTATGGCATGTAGATTTGGAAGATAAAAAAGTCCTGAAAATTATTGTTTATTTAAATGATGTCAATGAAGATGGAGGTCCTTTTCAATATATTCCCCAGTCTTTAACCTCAACAGTCGTTCAGTCTTTAAAACATCGTCCTCGCTACATAACAGACGAAATTATGCAACAAGCAGTATCTCCATCCATTTGGAAATCATGCACAGGACTTTCTGGGACAGTAATTTTCGCTGGTACTGCTGGCATCTTCCATCGAGGAAAGATGCCTGTAGCTGACGATAGATTCGCTGTCTTTTTTGATTACACTTCTAGACAACCAATACAGCCGTTTTACAACACATTGTCTCTGCCTAAAGAAAATTTACTATTACTCGCGAATAATCTTTCCAAAGCGCAAAAAAATTGTGTGCTTTGGCAAGAACATGATAAGATTTGATTGAACAAAGACTGTGTTCCCTTTTTCTGATTACCGCAAATAAAATCACAATCCAATTCCAGCGATCGCTATGACCACCCCAGCGATCGCTCGAAAGCTGACTTTTTCACCGATGCAAATCGCACCTACCATGATAAACAGTGGACTAGTCTGCAATAAAGTTAAAGCAATTCCCGCTGGGGTAAATTTAATTGCCGTCTGCTGCAACCAAATACCTAAATAAGTTCCGCTGTCAAGATTGGGAAAAATTCTCTCCGCACACAAATGGTGATTGTCAGCAAAGCGATCGCAATTATCCCTTTGAGTAAGTTCAGTTGTAGTGGTGGAATACGTTGCCCCAAACGCCCATACACCACCGAAGCTACAGCCCACAAACCAGCCGCTAACAAAGCCGCTACTTCACCTTTAAAATCTGTAAGTGAGATATTTAAAAAAATATTAAAAATAATCTGCACCCCTTTCTTTAATGCTTAAAACTATTTAATAATACCTGAAATCATGTCCGTTTGATTAACAGTAATAAAAACCTACCTACCGTCGTAGAGACGTTCCGTCGGAACGTCTTTACAATTGCGAGTAATTTATCGGACATGATATAAAATCTTTTTCTCAAAATTAGCACTCCACAGCTTTAAGTGGTAATTTTAATATCTAAGATATAGATAAATATTTAGGTTTTTCAGGCATAATATTTTATATAAGGAAAAACAAGAAAAAATTAACTCCTTACAACTGCAATGAAGTACTCTTTTGATATTGTAGGTGTATCCCCTGTTTTACAATTTTTTAATCATCAACAGATTTGCCAACAACCACAACACCAAGGGGTAGAATACATCGGAACCCATAAATGTACCCTTGATGCATTGATCGAGTCTGTAGAACCAGTTCCGTCTAAATGGAATTGGGACTTGGATCAAGTCGTAGATACGGTGATTCAGTTTTGGTTGAACAATTCAGATAGTATTGGCTATTGGAAATCACGTTTAACTGATGCTGGCAGAGATAATTTACTAGTGTCAAGAATTGCTGATATCAAAGCTTTACAATCGGAATTTGAATCTTTGCTAGGTAAAAATTCGTAATCATCGCGCAATACCGTTCATTTAAACCCACAATACGAGTGTAGAGACGCGAAAATTCGCGTCTCTACAGGTCAAAAATTAGTACCAAAAATCCTTAACACCAAGGGTATTGAATGATCGAGATCGCTCACAAAACGCTCTTAATTGTGACAAAGTAGGGTGTGTTCTTGCGAAGCTTAATGTACCCTACGTAGGTTTCATATTTACTTTACTTACTTAAGTAATTGAAAGCCGCACCTGGTTGTTAAAGTTTTCGTTTTCATCAATTATTAGAAGTGGCGAGGGCACTGTTGACAATTTATAATTACTATGATATCCCAGTGGGAGCATCATTTAAAAAGGCGTTAGTCCATCCCCGCCAAGAGACTTACTAACGCCCTTGACTCCAACACATAAGGATGACATATATCATGCCACAAAATACAGATTACAGCGATTCCGTTTCTTCTTCTGATGCCATCGCTTACAAAAAGCGCCTTAGTTCTTGGGCTGTTGCTCGTTTGCTTCCCGATACGCAACAAGAGATTATCGCTCGATTCCGCAATCGGTCTGATGCAGAAGGTCATTTGCGGCTTTTACGCCAACTAGCACCTGATGTCAGCTTGATGGTAGTTTTTGATTGTCAGAAAAAAGAAGCTGTAGTTTGAATTTTTGTGTAAGAATACACATCTATCGGAATTGTAAGAAAACGTATCGTTCATCCTTCATCCTTTAGTTGACCCTCACGACCCACGATAGTATTAGCTTTGTTTACGAACAAAACAAAGTATCGCGGGTATTCCGTCCCGTTGTGGGATTTGTACCTTTGGCGATTTTGCAAAGTTTGTTTTGCTCATCCCGACGCAGTAGCATATCAGTAAAATCTGCCCCGTCAATAATCGCACCATCAAATTTAGCGTTAGCGGCAAAGGCACCTTCTAACACCGCATTTGTCAAATTCGCTTTGATCAAACGAGCTGAGTCTAGAGTCGCATTTGTGAGATCGGCACCCTCTAAATTTACCGACTCTAGATTTGCCGCAAAAAAGCTGACACCGCGCAAATTAGAATAGCTAAAGTTGCTATAGCGCAGATTAGCTTTAGTAAAGCTGGAATCTGTTAAATCACGTTTTGAGAAATCAGCATTGATCAGAATTTCTTTGTTATATTCCAGCGCAAAAGCGTTTGGCATAGAATAGAAAGATGCTGTGATGGAAACTGATACCCAAAACAAGAAACTGAGTATGCTTGCCCAAATGCCATAGGACTTACGCATCTGGCACATAATCTTCGTAGTAGGCACTTTAGTGCCTAAAATAAGCGCTAAAGCGCTTACTACGAGTTTATATTTATGTTTTTCGTGTGACAGTTGCGTAAGTTCTATGTGATTCATTGTTTTACCCTGCAACCCTAGCTGAGTTGGGGATTTAGTAAAAGCAATTGTTATGCGATCGCTATTTATAGAATTCATGCTATTTTTAGCCAATGGCGAATCTTCCTTCATCTCATTATCCCGATATCGGTACTTTAGGAGAAGACTTAGTAGCGCAATGGTTACAATCCAATAGTTGGATGGTTCTGCATCGTCGCTTTTCTTGTCGTTGGGGAGAAATTGACATCATTGCCCAATTTGAGAACGGGAAAGCAGATAATTCAATGCTGGCATTTATTGAAGTCAAAACTCGCAGTTCTGGTAATTGGGATGCAGGGGGAAGAAGCGCGATTACCCGACAAAAGCAAGCAAAACTCTGGCGTACAGCGCAGATGTTTTTATCAGAGTATCCTGAGAGAGCCGATTATCCTTGCCGATTTGATGTTGCCATAGTACGATGCCAGCGAATCTCAAAAAAACTGCCGGATTCGGTTTTGCCTAGCTCCGAACTTCTAGCTAATTCCTCAGATGGAGTATATCACTTAACGTTGCAAGAATACATTCTGGCAGCTTTCGATTTAAATAGCTAAATCACAATAGACATAGACATGAAAATCAATGTAGAGACGTAGCACTGCTACGTCTGCTACGTCTGCTACGTCTGCTACGTCTGTTGGGTTTGTGGTAAAGCATCATAAGCATAGCGCGGTCGATGTCTAATAGCTAATGGCTAATAGCTTTTCCCAGGAGCAGCTATTAGCCACAATTATTCGTAATATTAATTTAGTAGTATGAAATTACGCTAAGGTTTCTGGACAATAGCCCAGTCCTCGGACAAACTGTTGTCTAAACGCTTCAATTTCTTCTTTCTCTGGGTTTCCATGAGAAACTATCGCTACCTGATAGCGACGCATCACATCAACAGGACACTGCCCTGCTTCCAAACTCCAAAGTGCCATTTGCACTCGCATTGGTGGGTCGTAACTAATTCCTAATTCATTCAAGAAAGCGCGAAAATCGCCATCTTCTTGGGGTGTAACATTACCTTTTAGTTTTACCCTAACCACCCAACCATCAATTTGATGAATCACGGTGACGAATGAAACAGGTGTCTGGGGTCTGCCGTGGAGGTGTTGAACCACCCTTAGAGTTAAACTGGCATTTGCCAGGTAATACAAATATTCCATCTTGGTAATTGGGATCAAAGCCAATCCTACACCTATATATTTATAGATAGACCCCACCGTTGGCTAGGGTAAAAGCCCCCGTCTTTCGATGGGGAGGTTTACCCAATTTTTATATTCTTGTTTACGTATTACTCAATAGTATCCATCGTCAAATCTAGGGATGAAATTAAGTGATCGCTTTTAATAAAATAAAATTAAAACCAGCTTTTTTATTTAAAACTATCTTTAGATAGATACAGCCCATACCCGCACTAACCAACATGAATTCAACTTTCAGTCAGGAAGTACACAACATTGACTTAGATCGTTCATTAGCTGGGTATGACTATGAATTACCTCAAGAACTGATTGCCCAAAACCCAGCAGTCCCCAGAGATACCTCTCGGCTTTTATTAGTAAATTCTCCTAATACAGGCAAATATTTAGCACCCTTAGACCACATATTTCGTGATTTACCGGAGCTATTACAAACAGGGGATTTACTGATTATGAATAATACGCGAGTTTTGCCAGCGCGGTTGTATGGTCGTAAATCCACTGGCGCAGAAATAGAAGTATTGTTGTTAGAAGAACGAAGCCACAACTGTTGGTTAGCTTTAGTCAAGCCTGGAAAACGCTTCAAAGTGGGTACTTCGATTATTTTTGCAGCAAGGGGAGTAGAGGGACAAGGGAGACAAGGGGGACAAGGGGGACAAGAAGAAATTTCTTCCTCACCCCCCCTCACCCCCTCCTCCTCCCTCACTGCTACGGTTCTGGAGACGGATGAAGCAACTGGGGGACGTCTGTTGCAATTTGATTTGCCGGAGGGAGTTTCTTTAGTGGAATTGTTGGATGTGTATGGTGAAGTACCTTTGCCACCTTACATTACAGAATCCAAAGCCCAAAGCGAACAATATCAAACAGTTTATGCTCAACATCCGGGAGCGATCGCAGCTCCCACAGCTGGGCTACATTTTACACCAGAATTGTTGCAGCGGTTGTGCGATCGCGGCATTAATCAAGCTTTTATAACTTTGCATGTCGGCGTGGGTACATTTCGCCCGGTGGAAGTGGAGAATGTTATTACTCACAAAATGCATGAAGAATTTATTGAAGTCCCCCGGTCAACAGTAGAGCAAATTCGCGCGACAAAAGCATCTGGCGGACGGATTATTGCTGTGGGAACAACGGTAACGCGTGCTTTAGAAGGAGCGGCTAAATCTGGCAATTTGCAGCCATTTTGTGGTAAGACAGACTTATTTATTTATCCAGGCTATGAATGGCAAGTGGTTGATGGTTTGATTACCAATTTTCATTTGCCACGTTCTAGTTTACTGATGCTGGTGAGTGCTTTAATTGGTCGGGAAAGATTGTTAAATATATATCAGCAAGCGATCGCTTCTCAATATCGCTTTTATTCCTTCGGTGATGCAATGCTCATTTTGCCAGAAGCAACAGAGTAGGGAATTGGGCAATGGGCAGCTAGCAATAGCTGAACCCTCAGACTGATAGAGAAGCGTATTGACCTCTAGGGCGAGCGATCGCATTCAGATGCTGTGTGAATGGCATGAAAACCGTACCCACAGCACTATTTATATTTGCTAGCCTAGTGATAATGAAAATAATCCTGATGGTGGTGGCGTAACTGCTCAATATCTATCGGGTAACAAAACTTTATTAAAAGTAATACAAGAGACAGAATTATGGCAGCTTCTGAATCTAAAGTAACCCGTTTCTATAATCAAGAAGATGTGCAGCAAATTCTTCATTTAGCGATCGCTCGTCAAGCGGACGATAAAGATAAAGAATTTTCTTACGAGCAATTGTTAGAAATCGCCGCTGAGTTAGAAATTCCTCCAGAATCTTTAAAATTAGCAGAGCGCGATTGGTTGGACAAACAAGGAGAAATGCAACAGCGTCAATCTTTTAACATCTATCGTCAAACAAGATTCAAGAAGCGTTTTGGCAAGTATGCAATTGTCAATAGTGTTTTAATGTTAGTCGATTTAGTTGGTGGTGGTGGTCTTTCCTGGTCACTTTATATTTTACTATTCTGGGGAATGGGAGTAGCGCTTGATGCTTGGAGTACTTATCAAACTAACAGCGAAGAATACGAAATTGCTTTTCAAAAATGGCATCGCAATCATCAAATAAAACAAACATTTAACACAGTTTTGAATAAGTTTTTTATCAAAGCGTAAATTTAGTTAGGGAAGCATGGGGAGTGCAGCATTATTTGGGTCAAAATGGAAGTTAAATTAAAAGCGTAGACAACGGCTTGCCGTAAGGCATTGCACTCCTAACCTCTCCTAGAGACGTTCCACCGGAACGCCTCTACTAAATACTAACTTTTATTAAATAATTTATTCATTAGTTTGTAAATATTCAATCGCTGCCTCTAACTTTGAAGAATAACTTTCAGCAAATCTTTCAAACCAAAGTCCTTCCGCTGACAATGGATCTAATTTTTTCAACCAATCTTTGGCTTGATTTTTCAAACCCTCCAATTGTTGTGCTTTCAGTTTTTCTTGTTGAATTCGCTCTTGTTCTAATTTTTGCTGTCTTCTTAACTCTTCATCTGTCTCTTTTGCAACAAAATCAGCTTTAAGTTCAGCCAAAAGGTTATCCATTAAAGATGTCGATTTTGGCGCCGGTTGGATGATTTGTTTTGTTGCTGGTGGAGATTTTTGGGGTATTGCTGGTTGAGTATATTCAGTTTTAAGTTCAGCCAATAGCTTATCAATTGAATCCATTTTTTACATCCTGTCAAACGGATATTTAATCCTTAATAGCATTGAGTAGCACTTCTGATAAACTCATATCTTCCATATCTTCCATTGTAATTGTGTCACAAATATCAAACTTGGCTCCAGCACCTTGAAGTTCATCATCCAAGACTTTGAGAAAGCGGGTAGCTTGAGCATCTGTACCAACTTGAATGAAAGAAATAGCTAATTCTTCATCGCGATCCATTTGCCTTGAAGCTTCGATAATCACCTTCATTACAGCTTTGCGATCATCTGGTTCACCATCAGTAATAACTAGAATTGTTTCACCATTTAACTGAGTTTTAGCAGAAGATTTTCGCTCAAAGTAGTTATCTAGCGCGTGTTTTAAGACAGCAGCTAAATCAGTAGTTCCTGAGGGATCGTTTTCTTGGAAAAGTTGATTTACCTTGCTTGCAGTCACATTTTCGTAACGCTTAAATCTGCCAGAAAATAGATAAATAGTGATACCATCTGGATCTAATTGCTCGCATTTACTCGCTAAGGCAAAAGTAGATTCTTGTGCAGCTGCCCATCTGGTTTTGCTACCCTTTTGATCTGGGGTTGCCATACTGCCGCTTTTGTCGATAATTAAGGTGTAGTCACGATTATCTAGCATTTGTAAATTCTCCTAAATCAATGGTCAATGGTGAATGGTCAAAATATCTTTGACTAATTAATCAGTAATTGCATTCATTAATATATCTGCCAAAGTCATATCTTCCATATCATCTAAGGTGATAGTGTCGCAAATATCAAATTTGGCACCGACACTTTGCAACTGGTCATCTAAAGCTTTCAAGAATTTAGTTGCTTGGGCATCTGAACCAACTTGAATCATCGAAATTGCTAGTTCTTCATCGCGTTCCATCTGCTGCGTAGCCTTGATGATTACCTCAAAGACTGCTTTGCGATCGTCGGGTTCACCATCAGTAATAACTAAAATTGTCTCACCATTGGGCTTAGTTTTGCCGGCAGCTTTGCGCTGAAAGTAATTATCAAGTGCGTTTTGAAGTACACCTGCTAAATTTGTTGTACCTGCGGGATCGTTTTCTAAAAATATCTGCGCGACTTTGGCACTTGTTACATCATCGTAGCGTTTAAATCTCCCAGAAAATACATATACTGTAAGTCCATCTGGGTCAAACTGTTCGCATTTTCTTGCTAAAGCGAGCGTAGATTCTTGGGCTATGTCCCATCTACTTCTGCCACCGGCTTGGTCTGGGGTGGACATACTGCCGCTTTTGTCAAGGATTAATGTGTAATCGCGATCGCTCATCATATATTCCTTTATTTGTTACCTGATGCTTCTAGTCTAACTGTTGCGTAATTGTTACGGCACCTGTTGAGCATAGTTTGTAATAATGATTTAAGTAGTCTGACGTTTAGTGATAATTAATGTATTGCTTCTTTAAGCGTAGTCAGCCCTTTAGCGCTAAAGTGTCTACGACACATGACGCTGGGCGTTTAAAGCGCTGAAGTGCTTACTACATAAGGAGGATATAAGAGTAAAATAACGGGATAGAATTTGTTAATGTCGCAGTTAATCTTGACTAATCGCACTTGATAAAATACCGAGAATTTTCTTAATATCTTTTATATAGTATTGACTTAAATCAATAAAAATTGTTTGATCTTTTAATTTCAGAAACTGCCAAATCGTCCCAATAGTTACAGCACCATAAATAATCGGAATTTCATTCTCTTCGTTTTGGTTAAATAATTGTGCTGCGATCATTTCTGCCACACATTGTCCCAACCCAATATTCAGATTTTCATTCTTGCTTTCTACAATAGTAATTACTGGAGCGCGAACTAAAAGCTGTTCTTTGGAAAGGCTGATGATAAAATCACAAAAGCCATTTAATCCGCGTTGGTTATCGACATTAAAATCTATTCCAGAAAATAAACCAATTTGATAGTTGAACTTGCGCCTCAATTCTAATAAAATCGGAGCAATTATCATTTCCGAACGAGCTTTTTCGGTATTGATAGAAACCGCTAGATCAACATTTTCCTGGAGGAGCGTTGCTAAAATATCGCTATAATCAACTTCTGGTACATTAGCAAACAATCCAGAGCTTTCACTAATTGTTAACCCAAAAGTTTTGATAAGTTCACCCAGCTTAAAATCGCTATAAGCCATATAATATCATGTCTGTTTAAAGTAATAAAAACGTCGCAATAGTCGTAGAGACGTTCCGGCGGAACGTCTTTACCGGAACGTCTTTACCGGAACGTCTTTACCGGAACGTCTTTACCGGAACGTCTTTACCGGAACGTCTTTACCGGAACGTCTTTACCGGAACGTCTTTACCGGAACGTCTTTACCGGAATGTCTTTACCGGAATGTCTTTACCGGAATGTCTTTACCGGAATGTCTTTACCGGAATGTCTTTACTTTCTAGCTTATCCCTAATACACTACCAAGCGATCGCGCCATATTTTGTGGTTGCATTGCATCCATTGCAGCGGTAGGTTCATAACCGCAGTGAACCATGCAATCTGCACATTTAGGATTACCGCTCTTATGACCGTATTCACTCCAATCTGTTTTTTCTAGCAATTCTTTGAAAGTGGTGTAATAACCTTCATTTAGCAGATAACAGGGTTTTTGCCAACCGAGGACGCTGTAACTAGGACTACCCCAAGGTGTACATTCATAATCTTTCTCACCTGTGAGAAAATCTAGAAAAAGCGGGTTGTGATTGAAGTCCCATTTTTTTTCACCTGCTTTGAAAGGTGCAAGAATTTCGCGGAAGAGAGTGCGTGTTTGTTCCCTTCCTAAAAAATGCTCTTGATCTGGCGCCCAATCGTAGCTGTAACCTGGAGAAATTGTCATCCCATCAATATTCAACGTACCCAAAAAATCAAAGAACTCTTGCGTTTGTTGGGGATCGACACCTTCAAAGATAGTGGTGTTAGTGGCAACCCGAAATCCTTTCGCTTTCGCTGCTTTGATTGCTTTGACAGCAGTATCAAAAACACCTTTGCGATCGACACATTGATCGTGCCATTCTCGCAATCCATCTAAATGTACAGTGAAGGTTAAATAGGGGGAAGGTTGAAATTTATCGAGGCTCTTTTCTAACAATAAGCCATTGGTACACAGATAAATATACTTTTTGCGCTGAATTAATCCCTTGACAATTTCATCAATTTGTGGATGTAATAAAGGTTCTCCCCCAGGAATCGAGACAACTGGCGCCCCGCATTCTTCCACTGCTTTGAAACATTGTTCGGGGGTGAGGTTTTGCTTGAGTATGTCTGTGGGATGCTGGATTTTACCGCAACCTGTACAAGCTAAGTTGCAACGAAATAGAGGTTCCAGCATTAAAACTAGGGGAAAGCGTTTGCGTCCTAAAAGACGCTGAGTAACTAGATACTTCCCGATATCTATTGCTTGTTGTAAGTTAATTGCCATTTCTCGTATCACTCCTCGGATAATAATATACCGTTTTAAGCACTCTTCGTGCTTTTAAGCGCTTCAGCGCTTACTACGAGCTTCTATAAATTGAAAGCGCTGAAGCGCTTACTACGAGCTTTTATAAATTGACGTATTTGTGAGAGACAAACCAGTTTATAGCATCTTTGAGTGCGGTATTCAAAGAAGATTGAGGTAAGTTTAATTCTCGTACTGCCTTTGATGCATTGTAGTACATGCGTTGCTTCGCCATGCGGACGCCATCAAGGGGTACGTTCGGTTGTTTACCTAAAGGTGCGAGAATTTTTTCATCAATCCAAGCGACACTTAGGGGTAGCCAAGCTGGTACAGTGTGTTGAGGTGCGCTTAAACCTGTGATTGATTCTAGTTCATCAAGTAGTTCTTTTAAGGTAAGATTTTGATGTCCTAAGATGTAGCGATCGCCTGATTTTCCTTTTTGCAATGCGAGTATATGTCCCCATGCTACATCGCGCACGTCGATAAAATTTAAACCTGTATTTAAATATGCTGGCATTTGACGCCGTAAAAACCGCAGGATGATATCTCCTGTTGGTGTTGGTTTGATATCGAATGGTCCAATGGGACTGCTAGGATTAACTATAACCACTTCCTGACCTCTATTAGCGGCTTTTATCGCTTCTTGTTCAGCTAGAAATTTAGACTTCTTATAATCCCCAACAAGTTCCTCTACGGGACTTTGATAAGTTTCATCAACAACTTGATCAAATTTACCCGCACCTATAGCTGCGACGGAACTAGTATAAACTGTACGCTCAATATTTGCTTTTTGCGCTGCGGCTAAAATGTTGCGCGTGCCTAATACATTATTGTGATATAGTTCTTCTTTATCTTTTTGCCAAAGTGAATAATGAGCAGCGACATGAAAAAGATACTGACAACTTTGCATTTCCTGCCATAAGTTCAAGTCGTTTAAATCACCTTTGACAATTTCTACATTCAGTCCTTGGAGATTTCCCAGATTGCTGTGAGGACGCACTAAAGCTTTGATAGAGTATCCTTCTTGTAACAGCAACCGCACCAAATTGGCGCCGATAAAACCCGTACCACCTGTAACAAAAACACTTGGGGATTTTAGATTTTGCATTTTTAACCGCAGATGAACGCAGATGAACGCGGATAGTTCAATTACTTATATTCTTCTTCTTTGCGCGGGGAAATAAATCATCCATCAAGGTGTAAAGTACTGGCACAACAATCAAACTTAATATTGTTGAACTAATTAAACCACCTGCGATGGCAACAGCCATTGGCGATCGCAATTCTGATCCTGCTCCTAATCCTAACGCGATCGGTACCATTCCTAAAATAGTTGCCGCAGTGGTCATCATAATTGGTCGCAGGCGCACGGGTCCAGCTTGGAGGATTGCGGCTGTGCGATCTAAACCTGTTTCGCGCAATTGGTTAATATAATCTACAATCAGAATGGCATTTTTATTGCTGATTCCTAGTAAAAAGACAAAGCCGATTAGCGAAATCATCCCAAAATCGCTTTTAGTTATGAGTAAGGCTAATAAAGCACCGACAATTGCTAAAGGCAAAGAAACGCCAATTACCAACGGATCAATCCAGCCTTTAAACAGCCAAATCAATACCGCGATAATGCACAAGGCAGACATTGCTAAAGTCGTGCCGAAACTGCTAATAACTGTGTTAAGGCTGGCAGAGTCTCCTCCCAAGTTTAAGGTAACATCTGGAGGAATCACTCCTTTAGCTGTGGCTACTAGTTTATCGGTTGCATCACCCAAAGTTAAATCTTTACCGAGATTCGCACTAATATAAGTTACCCGCTGATTATTTAAATGCTCAATTTGAAAGATTGTATCTTGGGGGTTTGTTTCACCTGTTACTGTCACATCAGCGAAACCTGGTATTTTCACTAACTTATCTTTAATTGCTTTCGCGGCTGTATTCAAAGCTTGCAAGTCATTACCTTGTAATGCAGCTTGTAGCGGTTTTTGACCACCGCTATCGACAAATGGTATATCTTCGACGCTGGTAGTGACACCGGCAAGATTTGGCAAAGAGGTACGGAACTGCTCTTGCAATTCTAAGGTGTTAATTGTACGCTTATCTTTGAGTTTGACATAAAGTGTACCTTTATTCGGCTCACCTCCGCGAGAACCGACGGTAGTAAATACCGTTTCCACTGCTGGTGATTTTCTGACTACTTCTTCTAGTTTCTTGGCAACTTCGAGAGAATCATTTAAAGGATTGGAAATTGCCCGCGAATCAAAAACTGGAGATTGTTCTTCACCTAAAAGGCTTCCTAATACTGCATTTCCTTGCTTTTCTAATTCTGATATATTTGGTAAAGGAGCGTTATAAACAATATTAAACTCGCCACGATCTAGTTTGGGAATAAATCCTTTGGGAATCAGGGGAATCAATGCAATCCCGGCAATGAAGCTGAATACAGCTAAACCCATAACTATGCGTCGATGGTTTAAAGACCAACTGAGCAAATCGCGGTATGATTGGTTGAAGCCTGCACCGATGTTGCTGGTTTGCCGTGGGGGACGTGGAGGTGTTGGTTTTAGCCAGTAAAGAGCTAAAACTGGGGATAAAGTACGTGCTACGAGCATAGAAGTCAGCATCGCTGCGGAAACAGTAATGCCAAAAGGTTTGAAAAACTGACCTATTGTACCACCCATCAAACCTATGGGGAGAAAAACTGCTACAGCTGTGAAAGTGGCAGCAGTGACAGTCAAACCAATTTCATTTGTCGCTAAAAGTGCTGCTTGACGAGGACTTTCGCCATCTTGAATGTGTCGCATGATGTTTTCTACATCAACGATCGCATCATCAACTATACTACCAATCACTAAAGCTAAAGCAAGCAGCGTAATGGTTTCTAAATTGAAGCCGAATATAGCCATGACAATAAACGTTCCCAACATTGAGACGGGAATCGCTAATGCAGAAATTAGGGTAGCTTGCCAATTCCATAAAAAAGGAAATATGACAACTACCGAAAGAGCGATCGCTTCAATTAACGCATCTATTGTCGATTGGGTCGCATTGCGGATATACTCTGCTTGGGTGGCTGCTAAGGTAAGTTTGACATCTTTAAGAGTTAATTGCAGTTTTTGAACTTCTTTTTCTACAAGACTTACAACTTCTAAAGTGTTGGCATCACCGCGTTTGATGACTTGAAATGCTAAAGCGTCTTTACCATTAAATCTAACTAATGTCGCTCCCCCGGTTGGTATAGATGCTTCTGGAGTAACATCAACAGGTGCGCCTAATAAAGAGACTTTTAGGACTCCTGGAATGAGAGCAAGAGTATTTACAATCTGCTCTTTAGTTAGTTTAGCTAAATCCGTTAAATTGCGCGAATCACTTTCAACCGCATAACTAATCGCTGCCGACTCATTCAAATTCAAAGGTATGATTTTATAACTTGCTCCCTCAGTCAGACTTACTTGCTTCAGTCTAGTTTCGACTTCCTTCGTCGATTCTTCTAAATTCGTCCCAACAGCAAAAGCCAAACTGATCACACTTTGACCAGGATACGACGAAGAGCGCACATCATCAAGACCGGGAAACTCACGTAAGCGCATTTCCAGAGGTTGAGTTAACTTTGCCTCCGTATCCAAAGCCGTAGTTAGCGGTGCCGAAGCATTCACCACAACCACCGGAAAGGTAACATCAGGAAACAAAGCATATTTAAGAGAACTGAAAGCTAATAATCCAGCTACCGTCACTGCAATCCAAAACGAAAGCGTCAGCCACGAAAATTGAATCGCTAACTTGGAGATATTAAAGTGCTCTCGTGGGGATTTCGAGTTATGAGGCATCATCTGGTAAAATGCTCGTGCGGATGAATTATTAGTGATCGTACATTAATCATCTCAGGAATGCGAATTCGTAGCTTTTTTAAACGCAAAGGAACGCTAAGGTAAGCGCAAAGGTACGCAGAGTCTTCCTTCATACGTTGTAGTGTGCTTCCTTAAGTCTATAAATTCTAGCGGGGCAGTGTTGAGACACTGGGCACGCTACACTGATAGTGTGTCATTCACTAAGACATCGTAACCATGACAAAGGTTTCTAATTTTGAAAAAGTTCTTGATAGTGTAGAAGCGTTATCAGTTGATGAACAGGAAACATTGATTAAGTTGGTAGAGCAGCGACTGGCAGAGCGACGACGGGAAGAAATTGCTGCAAATATTGCTCAAGCGAAAGCAGAATATCAAACAGGACAAGTGTTTCGAGGAACCGTTGAGGAAGTAATTGCCGAGTTAAGGCAGTGAAAACGTTAGTTTTTGCCTCGTCGTTCAAACGTGCATTCAAGAAACTGATACGACGACAGCCACAACTCCAAGAGCCGATTGAAGAATGTCTGGCACTTCTAGCTGCCGATCCATTCAATCCACTTTTGCAAACCCACAAGCTCAAAGGTAAGTTGGCTGGATCATGGGCATGTTCTGTGGGGTATGACTCTCGCATAGTGTTCAACTTTGTTGAGAACTTAGAATCTGGGGAAGAGGAGATTTTGCTGATTGATATTGGTACTCATGATGAGGTGTACTAAGTACAACATTGCATTAATTCATGACGAAAATTTCTCACAAAAACTCTGCGTCACTCTGCGCTTACCTCCGCGCTCCCTTCTCTTCTCCTGTCGGAGACGCTACGCGAACGAGACGCTGCGCGAACGGGTTCATCAGTTCGACGGGACGGCATAGGCTGAAAGCCAATAATCCAGCTACCGTCACCGCAATCCAAAACGAAAGCGTCAGCCACGAAAATTGAATCGCTAACTTGGAGATATTAAAGCGCTCTCGTGCGGATTTTGAGTTATTAGGCTTCATTATCTGGAAAAATCATCATACGGGCGAATTATTAGTGATCGTACATTAATCACCACAGGAATGCGAATCCTTTAAGCCGTACTAAGCACGAAAAATACTTTCTTACCGTAGTAAGCACGAAGAGTGCTTTCTTAAACAGGAAAAATTGCAAGTGTTGAGCGGATAAAAATCATGAGGTTCCTTATGTCAAAATAATTAGCAGAATCTCAAAATTTTTACCTATGGCGTGGAATCCGGGACAGCCGTTGTTTGGCGATCGCTACATCATCGAGAGAAAATTAGGCGAAGGTGGTATAGGTATAACCTATCTGGCAAAAAATCGACGCGGTGAGTTGCGGGTAATTAAAACCCTCAGAGAACAAATCCTCAACGATCCCAAATGGATACCACATCAAGATAAATTACGGCATGACTTTCGTGATGAAGCTTTGCGACTGGCTTTATGTCGCCATCCTCAAAGTGTGGGAAGTCGCAACAGGCAGAGAAATTTGCACCCTCAGTCTTTTCGACTGGGTTAATTCCATCACCTTTACCCCCGATGGAAATTGGCTTGCGGCTGGAGACAGTGGCGGAAATATCAAAATATGGCGATCGCAGCTAGTCTGGGAATAACAGCGTCAAAATAGTATTAGAACTAGTGAACAATAAAAACAACATGAAAGCATACGAATTTCCAGCAAATGTCACTACCGAAGGCAAAATAGAATTACCAGATGTGATTTTGCAACAGTTAGTAAATAAACAGCAGGTAAAAGTAATTATTCTTGTCAATGAACCCACAGAAGAAGAACAAGAAGAAGCAGCTTGGCATAGTCTTGCAGCCGATCAATTATTAAAAGGCTACAGCGAAGATGATGCTATCTACGACAGGATTTAAGCAATGCAAAATTATCAGTCTGGCTCAGTTCTTTTACTCAAATTGCCTTTTTCTGATACAGTAACATTCAAACTGCGTCCGGTATTATTACTTTTAGATACTGGAGATGATGATGTTATTGTGGCGCGGATTACCAGTCAAATAACTCAAACAGCTTTTGATGTTGAAATTATCGAATGGCAGCAAGCAGGTTTAATGCGTCCATCGGTAGTTAGATTGCATAAGATAAACACAGTAGAAAAGCGTCTATTAGAACGTCAATTAGGAACTTTACAACCAAATGATTGGGAAAAAGTGCGTCAGCGCATCCTTCAAATATGGTCATCTATTGAATAAAATTTCATTTCCACAATTTACTTTTAAATCAAGCCATTCAGGGAGTTAAATATGGATAATCTATACGATTTACTACAAAAGATCAAAAAAAGACCTGCAATGTTTCTGGGCAAACATTCCATCTTCAATCTTCAGGCATTTTTGGATGGATACTATTTTGCTCGGCGCGAACTTGGTATACCTTTAATCGAACAAGAGAGCGAGTTTCAAAAATTTTTACAATGGATAAGAGAAAAATTTCAGGTTGAAACTGGACAATTATGGGCAAGTATCATTCTCTTTAATTCTGCGGATGAACGAAGTGCAGTAGACAGATTTTTTAGCTTATTTGAAGAATTCATTAATCAGCAACCAAATATTATAGATAATAAACAAGTGGAAAAGCTACGTAAGTTTGGCAGCTAAGTAGTGATAACCGTTTACACTTATTACTTCTAAACAGAGATATTCCTATGAAAATTAGCGTAAACGTATGTTTTATCAATCAACAATGCCAATAATTATTGTTCCTCAAGGAGCAGAATACAAAGCTGTATGTCGCGGTTTAAGTCGCAGCACTACCGTGAAACAAAATGTAATACCAATTCCTGTGGGTAGTCAAGCTGCAATCAGATATTTGCAAACTTGTCAAGACAAATTGTGGAATCCTCAAACAAAAGTTCTGATGATGGGTTTATGTGGCAGCTTGCGCGATCGCTTTCAAGTCGGCGATGTTGTATTGTATGATGAATGTGTGTATGAAACGAAGGTGCAACAGTGCGATCGCTCCTTCACAGCAGAACTTTACACGCATCTTCAAGATAAGGTTTCTTTGGTGAAAGGCTTGACAAGCGATCGCGTAGTTTGTTCAGCGAAAGAAAAACTACATTTAGGTAAAATATCCGGTGCTGATGTAGTTGACATGGAAGGCTTTGCAGCTTTAGAATTTTTTCAGCAAGCAGGTGTAGAAGTGGCAATGCTGCGAATCGTCAGCGATGACTCCCAGCACGATATACCCGATTTAACATCAGCAATCAATTCTGATGGTTCCCTTCAACCTTTGCCTTTAGCTATGAGCATGATTCGTCAACCCATTGCCGCTACTCGTTTAATTAAAGGTTCCCTGCGAGGATTGAAAGTATTGGAAGAAGTTACAGCATTTCTCTTTGCTGGACATAATGTATAAATATCCGCGTTCATCTGCGTTCATCTGCGGTTAAAAACCGAAAATTATAACCGCAGATACACGCGGATAAACGCGGATAAAATAGGAGCGGTTGCAATTACACCTTTTAACTAATCAACTTGGCACAACTTCTTCTGTCGTCAGAGGAATTATTACCAACTTTCCACCTTGAGTTAACTTCATTCGTTGTCCTCGCCATTCAATTGTGCTACCAAAAAAGCCATTACACCAAATCCCAAAGCTGATAAGATCGCGTAAAAGCACCAACCACAAGAATTTGCTCACGATTGGATCTTTGAGAACCTTGACACCAACAACCCATGCCATAATTAATCTGACGCTTAAAGTTAAAAGCGCGATCGCCCAACCAAAATTTGACCCACCTGTAGCAATCAAAAATAATAAACTCATAACTGTGCCGTGGGTAAAGATTAACCCCACATAACCCCAAGGTCGAGAAACTCGCGTGCAGCAATTCCAGCGTGTCTGACGATGAATTAAATCAAGCAAATTTTCTGTAGCGATCGCATGATCAATAATATAATCAGAAAGGACTACCTTATAACCAAATTGTGTAGGTAGATAGCCAAGTTGAAAATCGTCTGCCAAATAATCGGCAATTGCGACAAATCCCCCAATCGCTTCTAAAACACTTTTGCGAATAGCGATGGTTGGACCAAGGGCAAACTTCATTCCTTCCAACGACCTAGCGACTAAAACACTAGCATGATACTCAGTCGATATCCCCACAGCCTCCAAAATAGCCACCCAACCGCGAACAAAGGGACGATATAAACAGGTTACAACACCCACCCCAGAATCGCACATTGGCTGAATGACTCTTTGCAAATAATCTCGTCCCACACGAACATCGCTATCTGCAAGCAACAACAGCGAATACTTAGCTTCAACTACAGCATTAGCTAAATTACTAACTTTTAAATTAGTACCAATTGTGCGATCGCTAATAACCAGACTAATATCAACTTCGGGGAAATCCTCAATAATTTGCTTGACAACTTGCACACTTGGGTCATTTGCATCCCGCATACCAAAAACGATTTGGTACTCCGGATAATCTTGTTGACAGAACGAGGCAAAGTTTTCGTAAGTCTCAATATCAAGACCGCAAATTGGCTTGAGAATAGTAATAGGTGGATGGAAATTGGGATCAATTTGCGTCTTATGGGAAAAAAACTGAATTGCCGCATAGATCCCATAGCAGTAATAAGAAATTCCCGACAGACACAGAATCAGCAATAAAAACTGGATTGCAGCCCTTATCAAAGCAAAATAATCTAAACTAAATTGAAGCACTAGATTCTTAATCTTCTACCTCATTAATTCTCAGCGTACCTTTGCGCTTACCTCAGCGTACCTTTGCGTTTAAATCTTAACCCTCAATTCCCTTGAGCAACAGACTGACTACGACGATCTCTTAAATAAGAGAAAAACTCACGTCCCTCACGCAAACGACGTATCAACATTTGAGGATCAGTCAGCATTTCACCAACAATCGGAATAATCGCTTGAGGACGAAAATAAAACCGTCGATACATCCTTTCAACAGCATCTTCAATTTCCGCACCGGCAAGATTCGGATATTGCAGTGTTGACATTTGAATCCCGGAATTAGCAACTAAAGAAGTATCGCTAAACCAATTATTTTCCTGCGCTTGCTGATAAAGTTCTGTCCCAGGATAAGGAGCAGCAATGGAAACTTGAATTGTATGGGGACTAATATCGCAAGCAAAGCGAATTGTTTCTTCAATTGTTTGCTGATTTTCGTTGGGCAAACCAATAATAAATGTACCATGTACAGTGATGCCGAGTTTATGGCAATTTTCCATAAACTTCCGCGCTACTTCCAACTTAATACCTTTTTTAATACCGTCTAATATTTCCTGATTGCCTGATTCAAATCCGACTAATAGTAGACGCAAGCCGTTGTCACGCAGTTGTTTGAGAGTATCATAATCTAAATTAGCGCGAGCATTGCAACTCCAAGTCAGTTTGAGTCGCTTCATGTGTTCGCTAATAGCGATCGCTCGTTGTTTGTCAATTGTGAATGTATCATCATCAAACATATATTCTCGCACGCGATCGCCAAAAATAGCTTTGGCTTCATCCATCTCCCGTCCCACAGCTTCCGGACTTTTAGTACGATACAAATGTCCACCAATCGTCTGAGGCCATAGGCAAAAGGTGCATTTCGCCGGACAGCCGCGCCCAGTGTAAAATGAGATGTAGGGATGGAGCAGATAACCGATAAAATATTTTGTAATATCCAAATCCCGTGCGTAAACAGGCAATACACTGGGCATAGCATCCCAATCGTGAATCAATGAGCGGTCTTCGTTGTGATGGATATTACGGTTATTGTCGCGGTAGCTTAAACCCTTAATTTCATCCCAAGAATTACCTTCCGCCAATTCCTTACAAGTGTAGTCAAATTCGTGCCGACACACAAAGTCGATAATTGGATTTTCCTGTAGGGTAATATCTGGTAACACTGCTACGTGCGCTCCAATCAAGCCAATTTGTGCATCTGGATTTTGCGCTTTAATTGCGATCGCACACTTGACATCATTAAGCAGGGAAGGGGTGCTGGTGTGCATGATAATTAACTCATAATCTGAGGCAATTTTCAACACATCTTCCACAGTTTGCTCGTGTGGAGGTGCATCTACAAGCTTGCTACCAGGTACAAGGGCAGCAGGTTGCGCTAGCCATGTAGGATACCAAAAGGAGGTTATTTCTCGCTTTGCTTGGTATCGAGAACCTGCACCACCGTCAAACCCATCGAATGAGGGAGGACTGAGGAATAGAGTTTTTTTCACTAAGATCTCTCCTTTTTTTAGACTATTTTTAAACGCAAAGTGACGCGGAGGGAAGCGCAAAGTGACGCTGAGAATTAATGAGGAATATTATCAGAAAACTATACCAGATTTACTGGTTGGGGTTTCCGTAATTTCTGAGAATAGAATGAGGCAGATTCTTCACCTCTGGTACATTCTTGGGCAAACTTAATTAGATGATGTCCGACGAGTCCAATGTGAATTAAGTCTTCTATGTTACCTGATTTGAGTGCTGGTTTTGCCATCTTCCAAAAGGTAGAGCGATAGTTACTAAACACACCTACTCGCAGTAAGATATTGGTGAAATAAGTTAAACCTTTACGAATATTTCCCCAAGAAGTACGAGCGGGGCTATTAGGAAGTTTGATTCGGTTGGGGTAGGTATGCACCATATTATAGGCAAATCGTTCATATAAAAATTCTGGATCATAAGCCGTGGAAATACACCGTTGCCACATTTCCATGACTTGTTCGTAAGGCATTAAATACTCGATATTCGATTCTCGATTTTCATCAAAAACGAGTCTTCCTTCTTGTTCTAACCTGCGCCATAATGGTGTCTTTGGTAATGCATGAAGCAGGTTTATTGTCAATACAGGAATTTGGGAAGTCCGAATAAATTCGATAATTTTGTCTGCGGTTTCTGGTGTATCTGTATCAAAGCCGAGAATGATCCCCGATACAACTTCCATCCCATAACTATTTAAAACTTTCACCGCTGACAAAATCGGCATACTCAAATTATGGGTTTTAGAAATAGCTTGCAGAGCATCAGTTTCCGGCGTTTCAATGCCACAAAAAACTGTGCAAAAATAAGCTTCGCGCATCATTTCTAAAAGCTTGGGACTTTGAGCCAGATTCAGTGTGGCTTCACAAGCAAATTGCAACGGATAGCCATTGCGCTTTTGCCAGTCTATCAGATGTGGTAATAACTTCATAGCAGCACGGCGATCGCCCACAAAGTTATCATCGACAAAATACACCGATCCCGGATTCCCAGATTCCAACATCGTATCCAACTCAGCAATCACTTGTTCTGGAGTTTTCATCCTGGGATTGCTTCCATACAGTTCTGGAATATCACAAAACTCGCATCGATAAGGACAACCACTGGAAAATTGAACATTTGCTAAAAAATAATCATTGAGATTCAGCAAATGATAAGCTGGGGTAGGAAACTCGCTCAGAGGCAAACGTTCCTTAGTTTCAAAGCGAATTTGCTCATTCGGGCGATCGCTATTTTGGTCAATATATGAAATCATGCGATCGGTTGCATCCCCCAATTCACCTAGATGCAAAATGTCAAAATCGGGATAATATTCTGGACAACCAGAAACCGAAGGTCCCCCTACAATTGTGATTTTGCCTTCTTTATGGGCAAGTTCATTAATCTTATTAATATGTGGTCGCTGAATATGCATTCCACTGACAATCACCACATCTGCCCACTGATAATCACTATGTTTTGCTTCAGTGATATTCTCATCAATAAAGCGCACATTCCACTTTTCGGGTAAATAAGCAGCCACAATCAAAATACCTTGAGGTGGCATAAAAGCCTTAACATTACCCATCAGCGGGTAAGCGTGATGAAAAGTACCAAATGAGCGGCTGTACTTGGGAAATATACAGAGGATATTTCGATGATGCAAAGGAACGTAAGAAGTTCTTTTATGACCAGCGGATGGCAATTCCCCTAGAGAAATTAGCTTTTCTTCATATTTGAGATTAACAGTCATACCAATTTTAGATTTTAGATTTTGGATTGGAGACGTTGATGCTTAAGCAATCTTAGTACAACAGGAGCATAAATTCATAACGAAAATTTCAAAGAAAACTCTGCGTACCCTTCGGGTTCATCAGTTCGACGGGACGGAAACCGACTCCGCCGACTGATTCACCTTTGCGCTTACCTTTGCGTTGAAAAAAGCTACTAATCAATACATTATAGTACTTAGCAACTTCCCACAAAGCAGCTCACATGCTGTATTCAATTTGCCCTTTCAGACAATATAAAACCATAAGTAAAAAAGTATCAAGGTAACTTTTATTAACGTTGGGTAAATGAAGAAAAATTAATCTAACTTTAGATAGATGCATTTTTATATAACAACCTAAAATAACTTGGTAGTTCGTTAGCGAAATAATTGGCAAATAATCGAGATGAATTTGATTTCCTTCCTTCTGCGTTCTTCTTGGGGAATGGTAGCTTTAGCCATCAGCACCGGTTTAGTGAGTGGAGGTAGCAGTGCTAGCCTAATTGCCTTAATTAGTCATGCTACCAGTAATAATGCCACATCGCGCCTCACATCGATCGCCTGGGGTTTCGTCGGTTTAGCAACGGTTGCTTTAATTACCAGTATCATTTCTCAAGTGATGCTGATTCGCTTATCAGAAAATGCCGTTTTGCAATTACGGATGAGTTTGAGTCGTCAACTTCTCGCATCCTCCTTGAGTCATTTAGAAAAGTTGGGAAATCCCCGCTTATTAGCAACCCTCACTGAGGACGTTCAAGCAGTTGCCAATGCTGTTCAGAAGCTTCCTTTTTTCTGCGTTGACATTGCCATAGTTGCCGGTTGCTTGCTATACATAACTTGGCTTTCCTGGCAAGTATTGCTGATGGTTGTAGTATTTTCAATTTTAGCGATCGCTAGTTGTCAGTGGTTGTTACAAAGAGGAAGACATTTTCTTAGTTTAGCGCGTGACGATCAAGATTTGCTATTTAAACATTTGGGCACCATCACCCAAGGAATTAAAGAACTCAAACTACACTATAACCGACGTCAAGTCTTTCTTACCCAACAACTCGAATCAACAGCTACCACATTTCGCAACCATAATATTCGCGGTTTGACTTTTTTTGCTACAACTTCCAGTTGGGGGAGACTACTGTTTTTTTTCTCAATTGGTTTTATCCTGTTTGCACTTCCTAATCTTTTTCCTATCAGTCCGCAAACACTATCTGGCTACATCTTGACTTTCACATATTTGATGTTGCCAATGGAAAATATCATCAACAATCTGCCTTTATTAAGCAAAGCCGGCATTGCTTTACAAAAGATAGAATCTCTTGGTTTATCTTTGACTAATCAAGGGGAAATCTCAACAGTTCCACCTGCAACTAAATCTTCTTGGCACAGCTTACAATTTGTAGATGTAACCCACACTTTCCGCACAGACACCGAAGACAGCGACTTTATTCTCGGTCCCATTAATCTGAAATTTTATCCGCAAGAATTAGTGTTTATTGTTGGTGGTAATGGTAGCGGTAAATCGACTTTAGCCAAACTCATCACCGGACTTTACATCCCCGAAAACGGCGAAATTATTTTAGATAAAGAATTAATCACCGAACAGAATCGAGAGTGGTATCGGCAACATTTTTCTGTCGTGTTCTCCGACTTCTATTTATTCGACACGCTTTTAGGGTTAGAAAATATTAACTTAGATATTAAAGCCCAAGAATATTTAAAGCTATTGCAACTCGACCACAAAGTTAAAATTAAAAATGGCAAACTTTCCACCACAAATCTTTCTCAAGGACAGCGTAAAAGACTAGCTTTGCTCACAGCATATTTGGAAGATAGACCGATTTATCTGTTTGATGAATGGGCAGCCGATCAAGATCCAGTTTTCAAAGAGATATTTTACACCCAACTGTTACAAAATTTGCGAGATAGAGGCAAAACAATATTAGTGATTAGCCATGACGATCGCTATTTTCATCTGGCAAACCGAATCATCAAACTTGATTACGGGAAGGTGGAGTACGATAAACCGTGTTAAGGATCACTACGCTAATTTAGGAGTTCGAGATACAACAGATTTGACCTAAATGAAGTACATATATCAATACCTTCGCCAATTCTGTAAAACGCCCACAGGCTAAAGCCTGGGGCTACACAAGCGAAGCCCGCGATGTTCTGCGGGCTGAAATCCTTACAGGCTGGGTCGGCAGCCTTTCTCCGTATAGCCGCACCCTTCCAGGGTGTCGGATTTTGGTGAAGGTATTGATATATAAAACCCAAATCCTTGTAGAGACGTAGCACTGCTACGTCTTTCTACGTATATTCGATTAGACCACAATCTGCTGTATAGCGTTTCCTAGTCTGCTGAGGTACAAATTTATCTGCGTCCATCGGCGTTTATCTGTCTTCCGAAGCGGTTAATTCAATATTCTGTATCTCATGAATGTGGGAATCGCTGTAAATATAATTATCTTATTAATTCAAGTAGATGCAGAATCAGAAAATTTCATCCCTATATTATGCATCGCTCTTGATTTATATTGAATTACATAATGCTCAGATTAACAATAAGTTAACGATTAGATAAATAATGGTAAAACTTAGGTATTTTCCTACTGAGTAAATTTATAGATGATATCGAATAAATTAGTAAAGAAACATAAACTATCCTTAATCTTGCTCGTGTATATTTGTTTTTGAAATGCAGCTTAATGAGCATATTTGACAGTATATTTGCTAGTCAAAATTGACATTATTCATAGCAAAAATGCTTTGTAGGCTAATAATTCTATCTATTCCTATTAAGAGGCAATTCGATGTCTAAATTTACACGAAGGCAGCTACTAGCTTTTTTTGGAGCGAGTGCTGGTGCAGCTGTGCTAGCTCCTGCTTTTGGGAAAGAACCGTTTGGCAGCAATTTTGGTATTGCTAATGCGGTTAAACCCCTGAGATTTACGCCGATGCGTTTACCTCATCCTTTACCGATTTACACAGAGCAAAACAGCTACTTACCAACAGGAATTGAGCAAGGAGAGGTATTAGAAGCGTCTGCCGATGCACAGTTAAGTAGCTACACCATACTTGATGATGTTGTAGTACCACCGGAATATGAACGGTACTTAATTGTGAGTTGGGGCGATCGCGTCTTCCCCAACCAAGAAGATTACTTTGGCTACAACAGCGACTACACCAGCTTTGTTCCCATTGATGCTAGAAGAAGCCTCAATGACGGCTACCTTTTCACCAATCACGAATACGTATCCTATCCGTTTTTATTTGTTACACCCGAAACCCCAAGTGATTTAGCGGGATTTCCCACATCTTACTCCCTAGTTATTGGACAAAATTTACCAGAAGACAGAACTAATATCGAAGTCTTGGGTGAATTTATGTATAACATAGGCGGTTCTATCGTGCGGATTTCTCGCCGAAACCGCAATGGACG
This sequence comes from Tolypothrix brevis GSE-NOS-MK-07-07A, assembly GCA_019358985.1. Lineage (GTDB taxonomy): Bacteria > Cyanobacteriota > Cyanobacteriia > Cyanobacteriales > Nostocaceae > Hassallia > Hassallia brevis. The sequence continues at coordinate 36,433 of JAHHIJ010000009.1, forward strand.
CTTTGCTGTTGTGCGTGACTCTAAGAACCGTCGCATCCACGGACTTTCCGGTTTAGGGATCAATAGCGATCGCTCTGATGCTTATAGAAACGTCACTTCCTGGGGTTCCAAGAGCTACCAAAAAGGAGACGACAATTATCTAATTGGCACTGGACCTGCTGCTACCGAAGTCTTTCCTCTGAGTTCTGACGGACTCGGTAACAAAATTATCGGCACCGGATACAACTGTTCTGGTGGCACAACTCCTTGGGGAACCGTGTTATCTGCTGAGGAGAACTTTCAAGGCAGTACAGCCTTTTTCGTTGGAGTCACCGAACCTGTCAACGACAACGGCACCCAGGTACGTTATACCACTGGCACCACGGGAGCTACATTTGGCTTGGTTGGCGAAAAATACGGCTATATGGTGGAAATCGATCCAGATAACCCGAATTTCCGTCCTCGCAAACACACTGCTTTGGGTCGCTACCGCCATGAAAATATTGCCATGCGGGTGGAACCTAGAAAACGATTAGTTGCCTACCTGGGTGATGACCGACGCGGTGGTCATACTTGGAAGTTTGTCAGTTCTGGTAGAGTCAGCAATCCCACAGATAAAAGGAACAGCCGCTTATTTGAAGACGGTACTCTCTATGTCGCTCGTTACAATGCTAACGGTACGGGTGAATGGATTCCCTTAAAATTAGATACTCCCACCAATCCGATTCCGCCGTCGGTGCTTGCTTCAGTAGAAATTGCCGCGTTAGGTAGAGCTACCAGCAATGGTAATACCCCAATTCGGCTTTTGGAACCTTCAGGAAATAGTGTATCTGTCAGTGTTCTGACGACTAATGAAGCCGAAATTCTGCCTGCTTATGAAGGTAAGAAACTGTCAGATTTCTACACTAGTCAAGGCGCTGTGCTAGTTGATGCTTTCTTGGCAGCCAATCTCATTGGTGGAACTCCTACAGCTCGTCCTGAAGATATTGAAATCAATCCCAGAAACCCCAGAGAAGTATTTATCGCTTACACAGATGGTGCTCCCGGAAGTGATGGATATCCTGATTCGAGAATCTTTGTAGTTTCCAAGTATAGTTCTGATGTCAATGCCGGACAGCCTTCAGGGGAACTTTTTAAGATTATCGAAGATAGCGCGGATAGCACAGGTACAACCTTCCGTTGGGAGCTATTTGCTAAAGGTGGAGAAGCGGGGGCAGAACCTGGAAATGGCTTTGCCAACATAGATAATCTTGCCTTTGATAATCAGGGTAACATTTGGGGTGTGACTGATATGTCCACTGGCTCCCACAATGGCTTTAATGTAGGTGCTGCCGGCACTCCATTACAAATAGATCACAGGGTAGTAGGTGCTAGCTCCCCCAGTCCGACTAACCCTAATATTAATGTTCAGACTTCTAGCCTGATTGGGGTTTTTGGCAATAACTGGCTGTTCTACATTCCTACCATTGGTCCCGATGCTGGGGAAATTGTACCTTTTGCTTATGGACCACCACGCTGTGAGATGACCGGACCTACTTTCGTTGGGAATACACTGATTATTTCCGTACAGCACCCCGGTGAACAGGTTCCATTCACCCCTCAGCAAACCCTCAGCCGAGATATTGAGATGTTGAACTTGGATGGCACTCTGTTCACCCAAAGACGCAGTGTACCTCGTGGCAGTAACTGGCCCAGTAATCTTGAGGGCAATCCCCAAGGACCACCACGTCCAGGAGTGATTGGGATTCGACGCAAAGAGTCCAGCGGTAGTCGTTTTGTTTAGTTAGCCGTTTGTTTTAGGTTGAATCTTGATAGGGGAAGAAGCGATCGCTTATCCCCCTATCTTTTTTGTGTCTATATATCTTTTTTATGTCTAATATATGTATTTGTTATGACTCTTTTCCCTGAAAAGTTTGATGTAGGCGAATTATTTTACACTCCTTGTCAGGGGATCACGATATTAACCGCAAGTATTAATTAAAACTTATCTCCCAAATCATTCTACATATATAACAATTTGTCAAAAAGTATTAAGAAATTCTTATTAAAAAATATTGCAGCTACTTGATTTAGTTGTTAGTGTGTGTAAGTGAAACGATTTGGGTGAATGCTCGTATTTAGGAGAAGTTTAACCTATGAGCTATATCCATCCTTAAGAATGAAAGCGAGTAAATTCTGGCTTGAATGGTAATTATGAGGTATGACAACAAATTAGCGCCTAATTTATCTCGTTTCTAAGAACTTAGTTACTTTCATATTTCAATCAATTCTTGATTATTGTCTTACCCGTCGAGAAACTTCGGAGTATTGATTTTTGTTTCTTGACAAGAAACACCGTAAGACCAAAAATTTGGAGATGAAAAACCGATGAATATACAAGGAAAGGTAGCCTTAGTTACAGGGGCTTCCCGTGGAATTGGGCGAGCGATCGCACTAGAATTAGCACAACAAGGGATAAAGCAGCTGATACTCATGGCACGCGATCGCGCCAAATTAGCTGAAGTAGCCGCAGAAATTGAGGCAATGGGTGTCAGCGCGGTAATTGTACCGATAGACTTAACTAAACCGACAGCTGTAAATATTGCCGTTGCTCAAGTATGGCGCAATTATGGTCCGATTCATTTGCTAGTTAATTCTGCCGGCATCGCTTACCAAAACTCATTTCTGCAAGCGAAACTACCCCAGGTTCAAGAAGAAATTTCTCTGAATTTATTGGGAACCTACACCCTAACTCATTTGGTAGCGCGACGCATGGCAAGCCAAAGACAAGGGACAATCATTAATGTCTCCAGCTTGATGGGGAAAATTGCTGCTCCGACGATGGCAACTTATTCAGCTACCAAATTTGCCATTTTAGGATTTACCCAGGCACTGCGCCAAGAACTAGCGCAATACAATATTGACGTAAAAGCATTATTGCCTTCTCTGACAGACACAGACATGGTGCGCGACATGCGATTATTTCGCTGGGTGATCCCCATGACTCCCCAACAAGTAGCGCAAGTACTCGTTGCCGGATTGTCAAAAAATTCATCAGAAATCTTAGTTGGTTGGCAAAGTCATTTAGCTGTTTGGTGTCAACGTCTTGCACCTTGGCTGCTAGAGTTGATTTTAAAGTTGGCAACTCCGCCAAAGCAAGTAGCCAAAAAACATCAGGTTTATCAAAGACGGGTAGGACTAATGCAGAGATTGAGTTTGTGGACAAGCGAGTCAAGAAACACAATTTCTTTTGCGTCTGCACGTAAAGGCTGATACATCGGTAGAAACGTTCCGGCGGAACGTCTCCTTTGATGATTTGCGCTAAAGACGTTCCACCGGAACGTCTCTACAATAATTTGCGGTAGAGACGTTTCGGTGAAACGTCTTCTTTGATGATTTGCGCAGAAGACGTTCCACCGGAACGTCTCTACTAGTGGTTGGGTTTTTGGATATGAAAATTTTCCGGATGATGTTCGTCAGATTCCCATTTTGCAGGGTTGTTAATAATATATTCCCTGATGCGGTTGAAAGATTCTTCATCACGAATAATACAGTCATGAAATCTAGTTTGCCATTTAAATTCTGTAAATCCAGCAATCCAAATTTGTTTGGTACAAACCGATTTAAATTGACCAATTATTGAACCTAAAGAATTAGATTGTAATCGTGGCACATTATTCGTAGAGACGTTCCGGTGGAACGTCTTTACCCGGTGCAACGTCTTTACCTGGTGCAACATCTCTACCTGGTGCAACATCTCTACCTGGTGCAACGTCTCTACCTGGTGCAACGTCTCTACCTGCGGGAACGTATCTACGACGGGGTTGTTAATAATCAAAATACCGTGCATGTGGTTTGGCATTATCACCCATGCATCTAATTGGACATTAGCGCGAATTTGTGATGTTTTCTGCCATTCTTCAGCAAGAATCTCTCCTATTTGGGATAACTGCATCTCACCATCAATTATTTCGCCAAATAAAAATTGTCGATTATGGGTGCAAATGGTAATAAAATAATAGCCATCAGATGTATAGTCCCATTTTGAACATCGCACTGTTTCAATACGGTATTTATTTTTATATAGGGTCATAAATCACAAAATCCAATTGTCGCAATTATTACATTTGTAGAGACGTTCCGGCGGAACGTCTCCTTCGATGATTTGTGCAGAAGACGTTCTGCCAGAACGTCTCTACGATGATTTGTGGAAAAGACGTTCCATCGGAACGTCTCTACGACTAACGTAATTTTGTCAGGCTGTGATGTCTTCGGTATTATTGCTAGGATTATTCAATTAAAAATAAAGACGTTCCAGCGGAACGTCTCTACAAGTGATTCATTAAGATATAAGCTGTTGAGTTAGAAAAACAGTCCAAAATACAAGATATTTAGATATATCTCATTTCGGAGCTAACCAAAAATGCCTTCCCCAACAATCAGCTTCACGACTTTGCCGGAAATCATTGATGGTTTGCCCAATATTTCTGGTTGGGAAACAGAGGTGCTTGATGTTGTCAACCGTGATGCACCTGTATTTTTGCCAACAACAAACCTACGGTTAGAAGATATAACCGCAACTTTTGCGATCGCACTCCACATGCATCAACCAACTATCCCCGCAGGACATGATGGTGCATTCATCAGCAATCTGCAACATATGTTTGAACATCCAAATGTTGGGGATAATCATAATGCAGCACCTTTTGCATATTGTTACAGTCGTATGGGCGATTTTATACCCGAACTTGTCAGTCAAGGTTGCAATCCTCGCGTCATGCTAGATTATTCTGGGAATTTGTTGTGGGGATTGCGGCAAATGGGACGCGAGGATATTTTAAATAACCTGAAGCGGATAACATGCGATCGCACCTATCAACCTTATGTAGAATGGCTCGGTACAATGTGGAGCCATGCTGTAGTTCCTTCTACACCTATCCCAGATATTAAACTGCATATTATAGCATGGCAACATCACTTTGCCGCGATTTTTGGTTGGGAAGCATTAGCGCGAGTCAAAGGATTTTCACCTCCAGAAATGCACTTACCAAATCACCCCGATACTCTCTTTGAATTTGTTAAAGCGTTGAAAGAATGTGGCTATCGTTGGCTATTAGTTCAAGAACATTCTGTAGAAACTCTTGACGGTCAATCTCTAGCTCACAAACATTTACCACATCGTCTAATTGCTCGCAATTCCCAAGGCGAAACGATTAGTATCATAGCTTTAATTAAAACTCAAGGTTCAGATACTAAATTAGTTGCTCAAATGCAGCCTTATTACGAAGCTAAAACATTATCTAAACAACAATTAGGTAGTGTAAATATCCCGCCAATAGTTAGTCAAATCGGCGATGGTGAAAATGGCGGAGTGATGATGAATGAATTTCCCAGCGCTTTTAAACAAGCTTGGCATCAAATCGGAAAAACAGGTACTGTTGGTGTGACAGGAACAGAATATTTAGAATTAATAGAAGCTGCGGGTTGTAAGAGTGAAGATTATCCAACTTGTCAGCCAGTGGGACAACATCAAATTTGGCAGCGAGTTTCATCGGAGAATATTCAACCAGGAGAAGTAGAAAAAGCAATTCAAGAAATTAAGCAAATTAATTCAAATTTTCACATGGATGGAGCTTCTTGGACTAATCATATCAGTTGGGTAAATGGATATGAAAATGTTCTTAGTCCGATGAATCAACTTAGCAGTTTATTTCATCAAAAAGTGGATTCCAGCATTACTCAAGATTCTCATTATCGCAATGCATTGCTACATAATTTATTGTTGCAAACAAGCTGTTTTCGTTATTGGGGACAAGGTGCTTGGACTGATTATGCTCGTGAAATTTACCAACGTGGTGAAAAGTTGCTGCCATCAAACTAGAAAATCTCAAAACAGGAAGGATTCGTGAGGATAAATGACACAAATTTTACCAAAACTAACCGTCGTCAAGACGTTCCACCGGAACGTCTCTACAATATGTGTGATTTGTCGGACTTAATATCCATGTCCGTTTAATTAACAGCAATCAAAACCTACCTACCGTCGTCAAGACGTTCCAATACGGTTCGGTTAAGGCAAGAGACGCAAGGGAATCGACGTCTCTACAAAGGACTTATTATTGTAAAGACGGCGATTCCCTTGCGTCTTTGTGATCTATAATTTTCATCAAAAAATCTTATCCGAACCGTATTGCAAGACGTTCCGGCGGAACGTCTCTACAATATGTGTGATTTCTCCGACATGATATCACAAAATAATCAAACTAAAGGTAAGAGAATTTTAAATTCCGTACCGACACCAAATTGGGAATTTAAATTAAATTTACCTCCATGTTTCGCCGTTATAATTTGATAACTTATTGCTAAACTAGTTTCTTTATTAGCGCGTTTTTCAACAGAAAAAGACTCAATAATTTAAGGTAATCTAAAATCGCTCAAACAGCCACTCATCCCCAACAATCTCCTCAAGCCGTTGAAGCAGTCGCGGGATATAATATTCTGGATCGTTTAGCCGTTGCTGAACAAACCAAGTATCAAAAGCTTCCTGAGTCTCAATTCCTTGGGCATCCGCTGCCGCTGAAATCATGTTTAAACTACCCTTCTGGAATTCCTCTAACTGCGGATGATTTTTGCCGCGTTGGTAGCAAAAGAATACTGCCGTTGCCCCTAGCAAGGCTTCCATTTCATCACCTTGAGGTACTGCGTCATACAAATCACGAATTAGCTGAATTGTTTTTGTTAAAGGGGTTTGAATTTTTATTATTAGCCAAGTTGCTTGAGCCAGGTAAACCAAACCGTTGCTTTTATCTGCTATGCCTAAGTTAACCAGAACTGTTACCAAATCAATATAAGCACGAATCTGTGCCAATGCTGAAGCAGCTTGTAGATTTAAGTCTAACTGCCTGACCTTATCTCCAGTTTCACCTGCCAAATAAGCCATACTTGCCAAAGTAGCAGCTTTACCTTGAACATTGTTAATTCGCTCTTTTATTTCCAATGATTGGTGATATAGTGCGATCGCACCATCGATATCTCCGTTTTGGGCTGTTAAACCTGCCATTGCGTGCAGAGTCGCAGCTTTACCTTGAACATTGTTAATCCGCTCATTTATTTCCAATGATTGGTGATATAGTGCGATCGCACCATCGATATCTCCATTTTGGGCAATTAAATATGCCATTGCGTGCAGAGTCGCAGCTTTACCTTGAACATCGTTAATCCGCTCATTTATTTCCAAAGATTGGTGATATAGTGCGATCGCACCATCGATATCTCCGTTTTGGGCTGTTAAACCTGCCATTGCGTGCAGAGTCGCAGCTTTACCTTGAACATTGTTAATCCGCTCATTTATTTCCAATGATTGGTGATATAGTGCGATCGCACCATCGATATCTCCATTTTGGGCAATTAAATATGCCATTGCGTGCAGAGTCGCAGCTTTACCTTGAACATCGTTAATCCGCTCTTTTATTTGCAAAGATTGGTGATATAGTGCGATCGCACCATCGATATCTCCATTTTGGGCAATTAAATATGCCATTGCGTGCAAAGTAGCAGCTTTACCTTGAACATCGTTAATCCGCTCTTTTATTTCCAAAGATTGGTGATATAGTGCGATCGCACCATCGATATCTCCGCTTTGGGCAATTAAACCTGCCATGTTGCTCAAAGTAGCAGCTTTACCTTTGACATCGTTAATCCGCTCTTTTATTTCCAAAGATTGGTGATATAGTGCGATGGCACCATCAATATCTCCGCTTTGGGCAATTAAACCTGCCATGTTGCTCAAAGTAGCAGCTTTACCTTTGACATCGTTAATCCGCTCTTTTATTTCCAAAGATTGGTGATATAGTGCGATCGCACCATCGATATCTCCATTTTGGGCAATTAAACCTGCCATGTTGCTCAAAGTAGCAGCTTTACCTTTGACATCGTTAATCCGCTCTTTTATTTCCAAAGATTGGTGATATAGTGCGATCGCACCATCAATATCTCCGCTTTGGGCAATTAAACCTGCCATTTGGTGCAGAATAGCAGCTTTGCGGATGTCGTCCTCTTCAGGGCAAAGGTCTAAAGCTTGCTGATAATGAGCTAAAGCATCCTCAAATCTACCCAAAACCACTTCAGCCAAAATATTCTCGCGAAATTCCTGCTGAGTCCCTTCCAACTTCGTCAACAACTCATCCGCAGCTAAACTCGGTTTATTGACAACATCCAATAGCCATTTCAACAAGCGTGAATTTCCGTCGGCAATTTTTATTATCCGCTGTTCGTGTACCTGTTGCTGAAGTTCTTTGGTGTTACGCTGCTGGACAGAACGCACTGGCAACACTGTAATATCTTGCCGTTCTAGTATAAAGCCTGTGCGATCGCATAGCAATTCCCAAGGCAAATGTGCCAATCCCAAAGCGACACGTTCCGTTTCTCTTTCCAATCCCTGCGCTTCACTAATTTGGCTCAAATCTAGATAAATCGTTTTTTCATCCGTCTCATCCAGCGCATTTCTCAGCCATCCTTCCTTGCCATCCAGCCAAAAATAAAGCTGTCGTCCAATTTCGGTAAGATAGGATAGGCGATCGCTTTCTTTTGAGTAATAATTTTGCTCACACTCGTCAATTAGTGCTAATAACTCTACTTTATCCAAGCGACGTGACCCATAATCACAGCGCAATTCAAAAGTTTGCTGTTGACTAAGCGTGAAGGTGAAGGTTATAAGCATAACTTGAATCAGTACATTCCACAATCACCTTCAACGTTTTGTCACACAATTCCGGAATTTATATTGACCCTTGATTATTGACTACTGACTCTTCACAATTGACTATTAACTCTTAACAAATGCCTAAAAAACCAAAATTTCCTTACTTAGTCGGTTCTAAATGGACAGCGCAGCAAAAAGTAGATGGTTGGCGACATTTCCAAGTAGTCAACCGCAAAAATCAAGCTAAGTGGGTTTATGCTGAGATGGTTGCTGCTTGTGATCCTAACGTTCGCTTTTGGCTGAATGCCAAATTATTACAAGATAATTCTCAGTGGCAAGCTGGCTGGCAAACATTACAAGAAATAAGAGCAGTAGAAGACGATGTATCTTAACCTTAGTCCAAAATTCCACCCATTCCATGACTCTGCGTTACTTTGCGCTTACCTTAGCGTCCCTCTGCGTTTAAAAACATCCTCGGATTAATAAAATTTAACCAATATCCCGGAAATTAATAATTTTTTACAAATAACTAGAAATCAGTTTAAATTAGCGATCGCCTAATCTGACTTTACCAGCCAATTACCGCTTTATTCTCATTGACAAAAGCAACTTTATTTGCATTTTCGCCATCAAAACCTAGATTTCCAAGGCTGAAAACTGAGTTTATCCTAACCAATCTGACTTACACAGCCTTTACTGTCAGTACTTCAGCCTATCTGATAAACCACTTATAGCTGAAATTGCCATGAACAATCAGTTTCTTCTATGAAAACCATTGAAATAGGCAATTCAGCTTTTTGTCTTTTGTAACTAATTTTATTTAATTAAATACCAAAAAGCTGAATGTTGACTTTTTTAAACCTTTATATAGTTTTATAGCCGATTTAAACCAAAAATATGATTACTTAAGACAAAATATGCCTAATATAACCCTATGACAGATTCACCGCCACTTTCTTTTACATTCGATTTAGATAATAATGACTAAGACCTCACACATCGCGCCCTGTGCGGCTAGGTCAGGAACCCCACGCCTAAAGGCGGAGGCTTGAAAAACCTTAACCTGACCAGACTCAGTACCTTGTGTACTACGTTTAAGGCAAGAGTTAAAGACCTACCAAGGGATGCGAAGCTAGTCCCCTGCTCTAGAACTGAACGATTAAACAGGCTTAAAGGGTTAAACCAGTGTCGTTCGGAAAGTACCGACCTTAAACATTGTCGAAGCTAACATTACTGGAATAGCAAGGCGATTCCCGGCATACAGGGAAATGGATAAGTACTATTCCTCTAATTATCCAACCCCTATTGGGGACAGCGATTAAAATCGCCGCTTTCTACTTACCCCCATGCATGAATGCAGGGGCTTCCACGGCGCGAGGTGTTTGGTGAAGGCAAATGTTTCAGCCAAGAGTTTGAAAAGAAACTATAAAGAGGCAAACAAAAGTGAAATTAGCAGTTTACGGAAAAGGTGGTATCGGTAAATCCACAACCAGCTGTAACATCTCCGTAGCCCTAGCCAGACGCGGAAAGAAAGTTCTCCAAATTGGGTGTGACCCAAAACACGATAGTACTTTTACCTTGACCGGGTTTTTGATTCCGACAATTATCGACACCCTGCAAGAAAAAGACTATCACTACGAAGATGTCTGGCCCGAAGATGTAATCTATAAAGGCTACGGCGGTGTCGATTGTGTTGAAGCCGGTGGTCCACCTGCTGGTGCTGGATGCGGCGGTTACGTCGTCGGCGAAACCGTAAAATTACTGAAAGAACTCAACGCCTTTGATGAGTACGATGTGATTTTATTTGACGTTCTCGGTGACGTTGTATGTGGTGGATTTGCAGCACCTCTCAACTATGCTGATTACTGCTTAATTGTTACCGACAACGGCTTTGATGCTTTATTTGCCGCAAATCGCATTGCCGCTTCAGTCCGGGAAAAAGCACGTACTCACCCATTGCGTTTAGCTGGTTTAATTGGTAATCGCACTTCCAAACGCGACTTGATCGAGAAATATATAGAAGCAGTACCCATGCCAGTACTGGAAGTATTACCTTTGATAGAAGACATCCGTGTTTCTCGCGTCAAAGGCAAGACCTTGTTTGAAATGGCAGAGAACGATCCTTCTCTGAACTACGTTTGCGATTACTACCTCAGCATCGCCGACCAAATTTTAGCGCGTCCAGAAGGTGTTGTACCTAACGACACCCCAGACCGAGAATTGTTCTCTTTGTTGTCTGATTTTTACTTAAATCCGAGTAAACCCCAGGTTAGTAATCCGGAAGAGCAACTAGACTTGATGATTGTATAAATCATCTATTTTCTCAGGATGAGGGACAACATGGCTTTCTTTTACAGCTTTACAGATTCTTTAAGACAAAAGTGGTTGCAATTTTTCCAGGTGAATCGTGACTGGATTACTCTCCACATGGAGGTAGAATCGGTTTACACCCCCGATGGTGGAAAGCGACCCTCCTCTTACCTCATCCTGGGAGTCGTTAACGCACTAGAACCGAAGCTAGCGCAGTTAATGTTGCCCTTTGCGAAATTGAATCCAGACGCAGATACTTTGATAGAAGTGCTGGATTTGCATTTCGATCCTGATATGGCTTTGGGCAACCGCGTCATGCCCAAAGTAGAAGAATATATGGAATCAGAAGGAGTCATGGAGGGAAAGCCCCATGATGAAACCTTGACGATTCCCAATGAAAATAGCTTTGGGGAAGAGACGATAATTCACGAGTTCGTGATGGTAGATTCTCATCAAGAAATGCTGATACCAGATGAGTTTAGCCAAATAGCCTTAAGTAAAATCGCTGAGAAAACAGTGTTTAATGGAACTGAAACTGGATTTGGCGATATTTCCTTCAGTAACGGGCAAAACTCAAACCAAACACCCAGCATCGAGTCTGTTGATGATTTTGGCGATATTTCCTTTGATGACTTGAAGGATACCGACAGCAAAATCTCCGCAACAACTGCTTCAGTTGCTAACTTGGGGCAGAACATGCTGGATGATTTGGATACACGAGACGAAAATGCTTTTGGTGACGTGATGTCTGATGTTTGGAGTGAAGAAAAATCAGCTTCAGGAGAAGATTTGCCATCTGGCATTTTTGACGACTCGGAAATTGCCCGCCTTTTCCCCAACGCGTAATTACAAAGTTGTAGAGACGCGATGTTTCTCGCGTCTCTACAACCATAAATATCACGGGGAGAAAATAATAAGATGACTGCTACTCAAGAACCATCAGCTTTAAATTTTGAGTGTGAAACTGGTAATTATCATACGTTCTGCCCGATTAGTTGCGTAGCGTGGCTATACCAAAAAATTGAAGATAGTTTCTTTTTGGTGATTGGGACAAAGACTTGTGGCTACTTCTTACAAAACGCGATGGGGGTAATGATTTTTGCTGAACCCCGCTATGCAATGGCTGAGTTGGAAGAAGGAGATATTTCCGCACAGTTGAATGATTATGAAGAGTTAAAGCGGTTATGCTTACAAATTAAACGCGATCGCAATCCTAGTGTAATTGTTTGGATTGGCACTTGCACCACGGAAATCATCAAAACTGACTTGGAAGGTTTGGCACCCAAGCTAGAATCGGAAATTGGTATCCCCATAGTAGTAGCGCGTGCTAACGGGCTAGATTACGCCTTTACTCAAGGAGAAGACACCGTATTAGCTGCAATGGCTAATCGTTGTCCGGATAAAGTTCCCGTAGCGGAAACAGAGAAAAATGAGCGGAATGCGATCGCTAAATTACTCAACTTTGGTAAAAAGAAAGAAGATGTGGCTCAAGATGAATCTGAGTACGTAGATCATCCGCCTTTGGTTTTATTTGGTTCTCTCCCCGATCCGGTTGTCACTCAGTTAACTTTGGAACTGAAGAGACAAGGTATCAAAGTTTCTGGTTGGCTGCCCGCCAAGCGCTTTACTGAATTGCCTGTACTCGAAGAAGGGTATTATGTCTCTGGTGTCAACCCTTTTCTCAGCCGTACTGCTACCACTTTAATGCGTCGCCGCAAATGTAAGTTAATTGGCTCACCTTTCCCCATTGGACCAGATGGTACTCGCGCTTGGATTGAAAAAATCTGCTCGGTGTTTGGTATTACCCCGAAAGGTTTGGATGAGCGGGAAGCGCAAATTTGGGAAGGTTTGGAAGATTATGTAAAATTGATTCGCGGCAAGTCTGTATTCTTCATGGGTGATAACTTGCTGGAAGTCTCTTTAGCGCGGTTCCTGGTGCGCTGTGGGATGACTGTTCAGGAAATCGGCATCCCCTACATGGATAAGCGTTATCAAGCTGCTGAGTTGATTTTGTTGGAGAAAACTTGTCAGGAAATGGGTTCACCCCTGCCTTCTATTGTTGAGAAGCCGGATAATTACAATCAGCTTCAGCGGATTTATGAGTTGAAGCCTGATTTGGTGATTACTGGTATGGCTCATGCTAATCCGTTGGAAGCACGCGGGATTAATACTAAGTGGTCTGTGGAGTTCACTTTTGCTCAAATTCACGGCTTTACGAATGCGCGGGATATTTTAGAGTTGGTGACTCGTCCGTTGCGTCGGAATAACAATTTGAAGGATTTGGGTTGGGATAAGTTGGTGAGAGAAGACGCTAAGGTTTAGGGTTTTTATTGAGCGAGTTTATGTTAAGTTAGGCGAACTTTGGGTTCGCCTTTTTTTTATACGAACCGCAGAGGATGCAGAGAGGAAGAAGGGAGCGATCGATCAAATGTCATCTCAGTCAGATACAGTTACAATAAGGTGGTAAAAATGGGAGTAAATAGGAATTATGTTTAGTGGAATTAAACAAAAGGCTATTGTGGGAAAAGATGGCAAAATTGAGCTATCTGCAACAGAACTACCAGAAGGAACAGTAGTAGAAGTCATTGTGCTAGTTGAGCCACCAACTGAAGAAGATGAAACTACCTATCTGATGAAATCAGAAGCTAACAAAAAACATCTGCTTAAAGCTATGGAGAATGTAGACAAAGGAAACCTAATTTATGTTGATTTAGATGAGTATGAAAAAAGTCGAACCATTAGAGTAAATTATGCTAAAAGACATTATAGAAGTTATCCCCCAAGATAATTATCAACTCTATCTAAAGTTTGAAGATGGACAAAAAGGTATTATTAATGTCAACCAATTAATCGAATTTAGGGGAGTTTTTGAACCTTTAAAAGATTTAGACTATTTTAGAACAGTTAAACTTAACCCTGAATGGGGGACAATTTACTGGGATAATGGCGCAGATTTAGACCCAGATGTTCTTTATTCTCTGGTAACAGGTAAATCTATTCCTAAATATCGATAAATAGATGAGTATGAAAAAACTTGCAGTTCAAAAAGAACTAAGACTCAACTGCATCTTTTTGTAGAGAAGTTGATTTAGATGAGTATGAGTAAAACACCTTCCCAAAATGAAAGCCGCGAGATGCTGATTTGGCTCAACCAAAACCGCCAAATATTGTTAGATTTATATAAGAATCAATATGTTGCTTACAATGCAAATGGCTTAATAGCTCATAGTGAAAACTTGCGTGAACTTTTACAGTTAGCAGAAGCTTCAGAGCAGCTATTTGCCATTTACTTAGTTCCCCGCAGCACCGCTTCAATCCAAATTTTATAAACTCGCTTTTTTGCAGTTGCTCGCCATGATTGGCAACTAATTTATCATGTAAAGCTGAAGTATGAAGTCCGCGTAGGCGGACTTTGTTCGTATAGCCGAGGCAGCGCGTTGCGGAGGTTCCCTCCGTTGTAGCGACTGCCGCCCAGACTTCCAGTCTGAGGGCGATTTGCGTGCATTGGCATACACTCCTGCTACTTTTTCACTTATAACCATCAATAATCATTTTATCATCCATCACTGCCAGCAAAACTGACAAATCTGGAGTAACTCTATCAACTAAATCTAATTCATTCACAGCAACATCAAAAGTTTTTCCTTGAAGTATCAAATAACCCACTTTTATCAATTCATCCCAAGTTATATCGCTTTCCACATAAGCTTTAACTAAGGTAATCAGCAAGTCTTGATATTTATTTCCCTCAGCTTTAGTCATCATCGTGTGGGGAATTTCTAGACTTTTATCAAAGCGGTGATACCATGACTTTGGTTGCTGTTTTAATAGAGATTCAAATAAAGTCTTTATTTCATGGTGATTGATAGCGCGATCGCTTTCACTATAAACCACAAACATCGGCACTGTTGGCTCTTTTTCCACGCGTTCAAGAATCTCTTTACCCATATCTAAAAATATTCTAAATGATGGAATAAAAAAGCCATCATAACCAAAGTTACCCGAATTATCTTTATTTAGCCATTCATAATAAATAGGCAAGACTTCTACTAAAAAATCTACTACTGCATTATTACTACCAAGAGATGGCGCAAATAATAAACTTCGTTCAATTTGTTGAGGACATTCTAATGCTAACCAAGCTGCTAAATTTCCTCCAGTAGATAATCCGCCAACTATTACCTTATCTCCTAACTTTTGGGCAACTTCCAACCAAGATAAAGCAAATTGTTGATAAATTTCAATTTCACTTGGCAAAGGTGGTGGATTATCCTTATCCCATTTTCCTGCAACTCCATGACCGGGTTGCAATGGAACCAAAACATTATAACCAGCTTCAAATAACGCTTTTCCTAGTGGTTCAAACTGATAAGGACCCGCAGTAAATCCGTGGAAAAAAAGGCAAACTTTTGGAGTAGGTTTAGGGTGAAAAAAGAATTTGGGGCGACAAGCTTCGTTTTTTATTGGTAAAGTATTCTCAAGCTTTTTAGCTTGGTGGATGATGGCTGCTGTTATGGTCGAATAATTAGACATATTTATTTATACAGAAGTCGTTCTATTTTAAGTAACAACTACAACTTACTTAAATCTGTTGTTAGACGGATAATTGTAATGAAATGATCTCAAATGCTCCTAGCAACCCGAAAAAGCAGCGTTTTACCTTTTCCCCTTCGCCCTATGATGTTATAGCGTTACCAAAGCCAAGTTAAACTAGGTCTGGTGACAGCCGCTCCACCGTTCGTTGTGAGGCTTTTATGGGAGCTAATCTGCAACAGATTGCGAAATATCTAGACAAACTTGGTTGGGATTACCGTTTTGATGACGAAGAAGACCGTATTATCACAGGTGTGGAAGCTGAAAATTTAGAGGATTTTCTGATTGTTGTCCAGTTGGATGAAGAGGGAAAATTTTTCCGGGTATTTGCCCCTCAACTTCTTCAGGGAGTGAAAGAGCATCCTTACAAAGGAGCTATCCTGCAAACGATGCTTGCCATTTCTTGGGAAACGAAAATGCTCCAATGGGAGTATGACCCATCTGATGGCGAAATTCGGGCGATTATTGAGTTTCCCCTAGAAGACTCAATTCTTACCGAAAAACAATTTAACCGTTGTCTTTCGGGTTTAATTCAAATTGTCGATAGCGTTGCCATCCCGCGTTTGCAAGAGGTGATGGAAACAGGGCAAGATCCTGGAAATGTGGAACTTGGGGAAAGACTATTGCTGAGTATTCAAGAAGAAGCTCCAGGACTACTAGACCTTCTGGAAAAAGCAATGGAAGCACGGAAAAAACGCGGAAGTTTTCCTAACGAGTGAGGCGAATTATCACTCTTTATAGCTATACTCCAAAGTGATACCCTCACTATATACTGAATTTTTCTAGGGCTGGATTTTATGACATCCTATGCAACCTCCTCTGCTAAAGCGGAAATGAGTGAACTTCGGCGTTTGAAAAACTTACTACCACCAGAATTGCAGAGCTGGGTAACGGTTGAAGGCACAACTGAGGTTAATCCACCCCTGGTCCGCTGCGAAGAAATTGGCAAAGACCAGGTAGAAATCCAAATTGACCTGGTGAAATGGGACGCGCTCGCAATGGATCAGCGTAACCTACTTTTTTGGCACGAAGTCGCCCGCGTGCAGAATGACACGATCCCGAAAGATGGATGGGAAATGGCAGCTCTAGCGATTGGCTTAGGAGGTGCTGTCGGCGAGTTGTGGGTGCAGGATGGATTGCTACTGGTGTTAGCTATGGCTTTGTGTGGCGTTTCTGGCTGGCGATTATATCAAAAGAATAATGGCGATAAGCAAATAAGAGAACTGATCGACGCAGATGAAAAAGCGATCGCACTGGCAACTCGTTTTGGTTATAGTCTCCCCAATGCCTACAAAAGTCTCGGTAGCGCTTTAAAAACCTTGATTGACAGCACTCCCAACAAGCGTCAACGCTCTAAATACGAAGGACGCCTCTCTGCACTCAAACGCAGCGCTAATAAGGCAAAAGGCAAATCTAAGACTATTGATGATGGGGGAATGTAGGGGAGACAGGGGACAGGGGGCAGGGAGCAGGGAGCAGGGGGCAAATAATTCTTTTTTCCCAATTCCCCATTCCCCATTCCCTCTTACCGGTAGAGTCGTTTCAACCAAAAGCCACTTAAACCTAGTAGCATTATTCCAACAGTTGCCGTTGGTTCTGGTACTTTCTTCGATGGTGGAATAAAGTTGCCTAACTCAGCGGCACTGACTTTAAATGAATAAAGGTAGCCAGGAATCAACTTTTGTCCTGTAGGACAGCCTTGGTCGATGGGTAGGCGACTAACGCTAGTACCATTGTTGTTACTGCAAATATCGAACTGAGTTGGCTGATCGTCAATTTGCGTCACGCTGTAATCATTATCAGTGCCAATTAGTAGCGTGTAGGAACCATCTTTAAGTTGGGGACCTATAGCTAGTCCTTCAATTTTTTCTGCGATCTTTGTCCAATCTCCCGGATTATCTGGACTCAAAGCTTTCGCAATATCCAAAAACAGCGATTTGTTCACGGGATTGACTCCCGCTAGCAAAGTATTAGTATTTGCCAGACTGATACTGCTAACATCAGTTGCATCCGTTAGGTTAATCTTGTATACACGCTTGCTACCAACGGGCTGTGGTGTTGTGGATGGGTTTTCAGTTAAACCTAGTAGTGCGTCTACCCCAAACCCGCGATTGTCTCGTTCTACTACCAAAAATTCTTTGTCATTCAAGGCTGTTATTGCACTGATCCCGATATTGCGACCTTGGGAATTTGCGCCAAAATCATCATTTGTTCCGGGAATGCGATCGTTAATATCTGCCAAACTTTCTAATTGATAAATGTACTGAGCAGTACTTTCTCCCTTTTTCGTATCAAATTCTACTAATCTTATATTGCGACTCCGCCGACCATCCGGGGAACCCTCATTCACCAAGGGGTCTTGCATCAATGTATATAGTTTGCTGCCATCTGGGCTAAGAGTCAACCCTTCAAATCCTCGGTTATCTTGACGACCGCTGGTGATGGTTGGACGACCATCAACATAGTTAATTGTCCCATCACTTTGTTTGGGAATTATATTTTCTGGAGTTGCAAATGCCCGGATAAATGAGCCTGTAGGACTAAATTCGTAGACAGAGGGACCATATTCATCAGAGACGTAGAAATTGCCATTAGAAGCGACAGCGAACCCCTCTGAGTCAAAGCTAAGACCAAGAGTTCCTTTATTGCCATTAGGTAATAAATTAGGCTTCAAACCGTTGAAGTTTTGACCATCCCTGGTGAAAAGAATAGTCTCCAATACTTTAAAGTTAGCGATCGCTCCCGTTGTTGAGTCAACATCCAAAGAAAATTTCTGTACTCGCGTATTGTAGTCAATTACACCACCACCAGGACCGCGATCGCTTAAACCGTAATAAACGTTCTGGTAGCGATCGTAGTAGAGATCCGAGAAAAATCCTAAACGATTAACATTGGCATTGTTTCCCCCTGAAGGAAATAAATCTATACTTTCACCTGGAATTGTCAGAGTATTAGTCAGAGTCAGACCGTAGGCAGATGTTGTATACCCTGTAACACTAGCTACACAGACTATCAACGAACAACTTAATACCGAAAGCCAATGTTTTGCTTTCATCATGGCTAAAACCCAAATAATTACCTTTCTCAGCATCTGACTTCCGTATTAAGAACAGGTTAACCGTCAAAGTATGTACTGATTTTTACGCAATAAATTCATCAACTTTATTTTTTGCTTGATGATAGCTTTACAAAATTTTTTGCTGTGGCTATGTCCGAAAGTCTCCAAATATACAGTTAAACCAGTGCTGGAGCGGATTTGAGGGAAAAATTATCTGAAAAATAAGGCATGATGAAGTGGTTCGCCCCCAGTCAGGCTAATGCTATCGTGTAGACAAGGTAGATTTTGCCGCTCAACCCATTCTATTAATATGGGTAGTGAGATAGGATTCGAGTGAATTTAAAAATTACGTAATCCAGGCGGGAGCTCTATCCTAAAAATCGAGGGTGCATCCCAAGTGTGAGCGATATCACAAAAGTGACAGCGCAAATCACAAAGAGCAAACCGAATAAAAATGTGACGTGTTCCCACATTTAGTCCTTCTCTTTGAATGGCAACAAATGACCTCCACCAGGCGTGCAGTTGGTGTAACAGTATTAGTAGTCATTCGATGATAGCAACGCCTACTCGTGGCGCTGACACAACAACAAGGATGTTTTTTAGCTTCTTGTTAAGTAGTGAATCGTCGCAGACGATATTCAGTTTCACACTTCTCCTACTAGCAATTAACTTTAATTCTTATTGGTTAAACACAATAGTTAAGTTATTTGCTCTTGAGAAAACAGCGTTTGGCAGATTACATTTATAAGGCAACGAAAGTGCAGAGCTTCATGACTAGCCAACCCAAAGAGGTAGATTTTCTGGTTACTTCCCTAAACGACACGGCTATAGTGCAGATACCCGTACGGTTGACCGTGGTTGAGGCTGTAACCTTTAAGCAAACCTGCCAAGAGTTAATCGAGGTAAATTCCCATCCCAAGCAAATAATTATTGACTTCCATCAAACTACTTTTATGGACAGTAGTGGCTTAGGTTCTCTCGTCAATAATTTGAAAACCGCTCAGGAAAAAGGAATCGCTCTTACACTGCAAAACGTTACCCCTCAGGTAATGGCAGTGCTAAACCTCACAGGACTGGATCAGGTTTTTTCCATTGAGTCTCTTGGAGACACACCCCCAAGAGAACCCCAAAAGTTGGGTGAGCAGTTACCGACTACTCATCCGAGCGTGCGCTCTTGGATGAAACGAGTTATAGATATTATCGGGTCATTGGTAGGTTTGGTAATTACGGCAGTTTTATTTATTCCCATAGCAGGAGCAATTCAAATCAACGATCCCGGTCCAATTTTCTTTAAGCAAACTCGCTGTGCTTGGATGGGTAAACGTTTTCAGATTTGGAAATTCCGCTCGATGTGTGTCGATGCAGAAGCGAAGAAAGCTCAAGTCAAAAACCAAGTCGAAGGTGCTTTCTTTAAGAATGACAACGACCCAAGAATTACACGGGTAGGACGCTTTTTACGACGAACCAGTTTGGATGAACTCCCCCAATTTTGGAACGTCTTAATCGGAGAAATGAGTTTAGTTGGCACCAGACCACCCACACCTGATGAGGTGGAACGCTATGAAGTACCGGAGTGGCAACGTTTGGATGTTAAACCCGGTATGACAGGAGAATGGCAAGTAAATGGACGCTCTGCTGTACGTAGTTTTGAGGATGTAATTCGCTTAGATTTGCAGTATCAAAAAAACTGGAGCTTAGTGTACGATTTAAAACTGATTTTCAAAACGGTAGCCGTCCTGTTTAATAGAAATAGCGGTGCTGTTTAGCTTGCTTAAAATCAAAAAAGGGGCAAGGGAAATTTTAATTAAAACACGCAAGTGTCCTACCCTTGTCTCTTTAATCTAGAGCAATATGACTTTTGACTTGAAGAACATCATCCCTTGATTAAATTCGGTAAAAACCGAAGACAACAGAGCTGTTCTTTAATGCATACAAAACAGGGCATGTTCTGAATCCCGGTTTCTTTGAGAAACCGGGATTCACGTTTTTAACCGTATAAAGCAATACTTTTAAGTCTGCTCGGACGAGCGTATAAACGCGAAATTTCGCGTCTCTACATGCCGAAATCAATCCCAAAAATCCTTAACACCAAGCGTATTGCCCTATAAACGCAATTTGCCACAAGAAATATTTTAAAAGCTATTTTAGTATATTTAATAAAAATTTTGTAACCATAGGAATACGTAGCTTGTCGATAGACATCACCTTCATACTCCCAGTAGTCTTTTTGAAAAAACCCCTAAGGATTAAGCAACAGAACCCGCAAAGCGATGGTTTGTATGTTGTCAATATGTCCTGTTAAACTAATAATCAGAGGGTTTTTACGTAAACGAATAATAAAAAAATATACTCAGAAAATTAATCAAATAGTAAAAAATATATCGTTTACTAACTCAGTACATGATATCAAATTTTACTCAATCTTCAACGAATAATCACTGACATTAAGTAATTTTAAAGCCAAAATGAAAACATAAGTGCTGCGCTTGTGCGGAATGATTTTGCTAGCAAGTGTTGTCATTCATTAAACAAAAAACTGGGGTCATTCTGAATAATTTTTTATGCGAATTTTAATTTACTCTTACAACTACTATCCAGAACCAATTGGTATTGCCCCGTTAATGACTGAATTAGCAGAAGGACTAGTCAAACGCGGGCACCAAGTCCGCGTAGTCACTGCTATGCCTAACTACCCTGAACGTGAAATATACGAAGGCTATCGGGGCAAGTTATATACAAATGAATATAAAAATGGCGTTCAAATCCAACGCAGTTATGTTTGGATTCGTCCCCAACCCAACTTACTAGATAGAGTGTTGCTAGATGCTAGCTTCGTTGTCTCCAGTTTTTTGCCTGCACTCTTTGGCTGGCGTCCAGATGTAATTCTCTCCACATCACCATCTTTACCGGTTTGCATCCCAACTGCCCTTTTAGGATGGCTACATGATTGCCCGGTAGTGTTAAATCTTCAAGATATATTACCAGAAGCCGCTGTTCACGTCGGTTTACTTAAAAATAAATTTCTCATCCGGGTTTTTGCCACTTTAGAAAAATTTGCTTACCGCACTGCAACAAAAATTAGCGTTATCGCGGATGGATTTGTAGACAATTTGCGCTCTAAAGGTGTAGCTGCTAACAAAATTGTGCAAATTCCTAACTGGGTTGATGTTAATTTTATCCGCCCTTTGCCTAAAGAAAATAATCCTTTTCGTGCCACACACAACCTAGATGGCAAATTTGTCGTGCTGTATTCTGGAAATATTGCCCTGACTCAAGGCTTAGAAACTGTTGTGAAAGCTGCTGCGAGTTTGCGCGATGTTCCAGATATTGCTTTTGTGATTGTGGGTGAGGCAAAAGGTTTGCAGCGATTGCAAAAAGAATGTCAAGATATCGGTGCAGATAATGTTTTGCTACTACCTTTTCAACCCCGCAAAAAGCTGCCAGAAATGTTAGCTGCTGCTGATGTCGGTTTGGTGGTGCAAAAGAAAAATGTTATATCCTTCAATATGCCATCAAAAATTCAAGTGCTACTTGCCAGCGGTCGGGCGTTAGTCGCATCTGTACCTGATAATGGTACAGCAGCAAGAGCCATCAAACAAAGCGGCGGGGGTGTTGTCGTGACTCCAGAAGACTCCCAAGCTTTAGCAGCGGCAGTTTTAGATTTGTACCAACATCCAGAAAAAGTTAAAACTCTCGGTTATAACAGTCGCCAATTTGCGATTGAGCAATATTCCTTTGACCAAGCCTTAAATAATTATGAGTCGTTGTGTTACTCAGTTAAGGCACAGACTCCAGTTCTTGAGTCTACGGTAGTGTCAAAACAGCAAGTGTAATCTACAAGTACCTGGCGATTAAAATCGTGACTACACAGACAGAGCTTACCCCCTGGCTGAAACCTTTTGATCAGATTAGCAGGAGCTAGTTTCAAACTATCTCCTGCTTTTGGCTGTTTAAATGTGTAAAATATAAATTATGTATTGCAAAAAGTTAGGCGATCGCTCAGTTAAACCAATTCAAAGTTATAAGTAAGTGGATATAATTAAACATAAAATTTATTTCTTTGTAGTGAGCGGTAAACCGCTCACTACAAAGGCTTTCAAGGGCTGAAGCCCTTACTACAAGGAGCTATTTACCTGAGTTAAAATAAAATATAAATTTTTCATTCACGTCTTTGCGATTTTTTGCCAAAAGCCTCAATTTGTGGTATTAGCTATTATGCGCGAACAAGTCCTCGCCTGGTTAGCAGAAAATGTGCCTCCTTCTAGAGTCAACCATATTCTCAGGGTTGAGCAGATGGCAACCGAGTTAGCTGTTCATTATCAACAAGATGTAACAAAAGCTGCTACATCAGGGTTGATGCACGATTTGGCAAAATATTTTCCGCCACCAAAACTCTTGGAAATGGCACGTAAAGAAGGTTTGGAGGTTGATGAAGTGATGGAAGCCGCCCCCCATCTGTTACATGCAGACGTAAGTGCTATTATTGCTAGAGATACATTTGGCGTAGAAGATGAAGAAGTATTACAAGCGATCGCCAATCACACTTTAGGTAGACCAAGTATGAGTCTCCTAAGTTGTATCGTGTTTTTAGCAGACAGTCTGGAACCAGGACGCGGCGATACCCCAGAATTAGAAAATTTACGAGTTATTAGCCGAGAAAATATAGACCGGGCTGTTTGGAAAAGTAGCGATTATTCTTTAAAATTCTTAATTGAAAGTCATTGCTTGATTCATCCTCGCACGATCGCTACCCGCAATTGGTTCTTGCAAAAATCGAAAAGCAAACCACAATCCGTTCCTTTGTCAGCTTCGGCTGATGGGAACTTCATCACACGAACTATCAACGCAACTTCATAGACATCGATTTTTTGTTAGTATTCAAAAAAAACCAGTTCGCACGTTTACAATTCCATTAATTTTCATTAATTAAGAATTGTAAAAAATAGTTGCAAAAAAACAGAAAGCACCTGAGGTTTAATGTCTGATTATTTCCAAGGAATTCCATTACAATCTGTATTTTTAACCAAGAAAGCGGTAGAAAGCTCATCAACTGACGACCAGATGAGCAGAAAGTTAGCGGAAACTATCGTTGAAGCAGCATCAGATCGCAAAGCAGGTGATATTGTACTGCTTCATGTAGCAGAAGTATGTTACTTGGCGGATTACTTTGTGATGATGACTGGTTATTCAAGGGTACAAGTAAGAGCGATCGCCGACGCAATAGAAGAAAAAGTAAAAACAGAGTTCCAACGAAATCCCTTGCGTACAGCAGGAAAAGCTGAGGGAAGTTGGGTTTTGCACGACTACGGCGACATAATCGTTCATGTGATGATGCCGAAAGAACGAGAATTTTATAATTTAGAAGCGTTTTGGGGTCATGCAGAACGAATAGAGTATCCAAAACCGGATGAGGGTAGGGGTAACGAATATGATTAATTCCTCAGTTTCCAATTGCCCAGTTCCTAGTGAACAGCAACCGCTAAATGAATATGAAGAATTAAAAATTTCTTGGCTATTTCGTGATTGCACCTTAAGTTGGCGTGATTATATCATAAAAATGGTTTGGATTTGGGGTTTATCTTGGGTGGTGGCAGCACCAGTTGCAGCCGCAAGTTTTACGCCAAATAAATATATTGCTCAGTTTCTGCTGTGTGGAGCTGGGGGAGCGAGTGTAGGGGTAATTCTGGGATTAACAAGGCTGTATTTAGGCTGGTCTTATGTACGCGATCGCCTTTTCAGTCCAGTAATATTTTATGAAGAATCAGGCTGGTACGACGGTCAAACTTGGACAAAACCCGAATCCGTCCTCATGCGCGATCGCTTAATCGTCAGCTATGAAATCAAACCAATTATCCGTCGCTTACAAATAACGAGTCTTTGCTTGGCGGGATTGTTAGTTGCTGGTACGATAATTTGGCACTTACTTTAAATAGTCACAAGTATAGCAGTCAATCAACTCTTGACTATGGAATGCGTGACTCTGGATTTTTGACAAAGGACAAAACCATGATATATTCTCACCCATGACAAGGGGAAAACGAACTCAAGCGGCAGCACTAGAAGTTAGGTTGCTGCGGGAAGGCATTATTGAATCGAGGCACATAGTCCAAGCTGTTGTCTGCGATGAACGGGGACGGGTTCTATCCGTTGCGGGAAACGCTGAAACTGCTACTTTTGTGCGTTCAGCCCTCAAACCATTTCAGGCACTGGCAGTTACCAGCGGAGGTACACTGGAACGTTATGATTTGAGCGATCGCGACTTAGCAATTATCGTATCTTCTCACAAAGGTACAATCGAGCAGGTACGACAAGTATTTAATATACTTTGGCGTGCCGATCTCGATCCAAGCGCACTTCAATGTCCGATTCCAGAAGGAAAAAAAAGTAGTTTGGAATACAACTGCTCTGGGAAACATGCGGGAATGTTAGCCGTTTGTCAACAGCGCCATTTTCCTTTAAATAACTACTTGGAACGCAAACACCCCATCCAGCAATTGATTGTCAGCAAAGTAGCAGAATTGCTACGAATGCCGGCAGAAGAATTTATCAGCGCTCGTGATGATTGTGGTGTACCTACTTATTTCATGCAACTTACTCAAATAGCGTCTTTATATGCTCTGCTAGGCTCTGGTAATAACTTGGATATGGAGCGCATTGTCCGTGCCATGACTCATCATCCCAATTTGGTCGCAGGAGAGGGAGAATTTGATACAGAACTAATGCGCTTGGCTCCAGGAGAATTGGTAAGTAAATCCGGCGCCGAAGGAGTGCAGTGCATTTCTCGGCTTGGTGAAGGCATGGGATTGGCAATTAAAGTCATAGATGGAGCAAAGCGAGCAAAACACGCTGTTGCCATTCACGTACTTCAGCAGATGGGCTGGATTAACCCCAGCGTCGCTCAAAGCCTGTCAGAAAAGTTTATGAGCTTCGGTAAATACAAGCGTTTAGAAGTTGTTGGAGAATTATCACTTTTGTAGTTGCCAAATTTAAAAGCTTGGGTTATATTAAATAAAGACGACGCGGGATAGAGCAGCCTGGTAGCTCGTCGGGCTCAACGAGTAAGATTGACTAAACGCTTAAAAGTTAGTCTTACTATGGGCGGTACGTAAAGAAACTTACGTATGTTTACCTGTCAAACTCGGGGAAGCCACTAGCGCGGTAATCCCGAACCAAGCTCCAGAAATGGAGAAGGTGTAGAGACTGGAAGGCAGGTACCCTAACAGGAAAGCTGAGGGTAAAGGGACAGTCCAGACCACAAACTGGTTAATCCAGGCAGTGAAAACTGTAGATGGTAAGCATAACCCGAAGGTCAGTGGTTCAAATCCACTTCCCGCCACCAACTTAAGAAACAAACCCTGTAACACTCAAAAGTTACAGGGTTTTGTTTTATGCTGATTAGCAGCTATTCCACAAATTGCAGATGGACACAAAGCTAAGGGGAGACATAGCAGAACAAGCTGCGATTCTTCATGCTCTCAAGCGTGGTTGGGGAGTTTTAAAACCTGTTGGCGATCGCCTTGCTTACGACTTGGCGTATGATGTTGAAGGAACTCTGATTAAAATCCAAGTTAAATATGCCTGGTTTGATGAGCCTTCAGGCAATTATGTCGTAGATAATCGTCGCACCAAAACAAATCGGCGACTAATGGTTAGAGAAGCCTACAAACAATCCGACTTTGATTTTGCCTTGGTATATATAGAGAAACTTGACCTGTTCTATATCTTCCCGGTAGATGTGTTCATAAGCTATGGTAGCGAAATACATTTTGTTGAAACAGACAAGCGGCAGCGTAAACCACGTTCAGCCAAATATCGTGATGCTTGGGAGTTAATCTTACAAACGGTAGTAAGTAAAGAAAGTAAAGAAAATTATCCGGACTTGCCCATGCAACTTGGAGAAGTGAATTTTTGATCTATTCTGGAGGAGAAGGGATCAAAAAAGCGCGGAGAATCATAGTTGTGAAGCTGGAGCGACCGATTTTAGTGGGAGGATTGGGATTGTCCTTTTCTCTATGGATTTTACAAAATATGCATCATTCGATGGTGCAGATGGGAGAGTTGGGTTTATTTAGTCTGGTAGCAGTTGGTGGTGGTTTGTGGTTATTTAAGCAAAATCGCGGCAAAAATGCTTCTGATATCTTTGATGGAATGGCTGTAAATCGGGTTAGAGTAGAAGAGGCGATCGCACTGACTGAAGTCATAATTAACCAACTTGCAACAGAAGTAGAGAATCATCCAGCTTTAGGGACACTGCGAGAACAAGTTAATCAATTATTCTTTGAATTAGATAGACAAGAAATTAAACTAGCTGTTACCGGCGGAAAGTCGGTAGGTAAAACCACCTTAATTCAAGTTCTACAGAAAAACTTCGCATCTGTAAAATTCAACGAAACAGCACCTTTGTTTGTAGAAGCCGCTGAAAAGTCAGATAATTTAGCAGAAGTTAATCAATCTGATTTTATTCTGTTTTTGACAAACGGCGATTTAACAGATTCAGAATTTCAAAGCTTACAGCAGCTAAAGGCAGCAAATCAACCTGCAATGGTGGTTTTTAATAAACAAGACCAGTATCTACCAGACGAACGTCAGAGCGTGTTACTTTCGTTGAAACAGCGGATGCAAGGAAATGTAGTCGCAACTGCGGTATCTCCTTTGCCCACGAAAGTCAGGAAGCATCAAGAAGACGGTTCCGTGCAAGAATGGATGGAACAACCTGCACCAGATATTCAGCAGTTGACGCAGCATTTATTTGAGATTGTCGCACAGCAAAGACAACAACTGGTGTGGACAACCACGATGAGAAAAGCGAAGTTGTTGAAAGCTGATGCGAAGATTGTGTTGAATGGCGTGAGATGCGATCGCGCAACTCCCATAATAGAACAATATCAGTGGATTGCTGCGGCTGCGGCATTCGCCAACCCAGTACCAGCGCTGGATATCTTGGCAACAGCGGCAATCAATGCCCAAATGGTAATGGATTTGGGTGGTATTTATCAGCAGAAATTTTCCCTAGAACAAGCGCAAACTGTAGCCGGTGCAATGGGAAGTTTGATGCTGAAACTCGGTTTAGTGGAACTTTCTACGAAAGCTGTTAGCACTGTCCTCAAAAGTAACGCTGTCACCTTTGTTGCTGGTGGTGTGGTGCAGGGTGTCAGTGCTGCGTATCTTACTAGGGTAGCAGGTCTTAGCTTAATTGAGTATTTCGAGCAACAAGAAATCGCCTTAAATTCTGAAGGTGGTTTTAATTTGGATAAATTGCGGCAAACGTTGCAAAATGTCTTTGTGCAGAATCAGCAAATTGGTGTTTTGCAGGGATTTGTTAAGCAAGGTGTGAAGCGTTTGTTACCAGAAGCATCTCAAGGTAAAATAATCGCGTCTGAGACAGTTGCTTAAAGGTTAGTTACGTTTTGTGCAACTTTAGCGATCGCTTATCTGAAGAACTGCTAGCAGCGAGAAAACTCAATGTCAGACCACTGACGGTAAGCGATCGTCAATTTGAGACAACAGTCAATGCAGGAACAGTCAAATGGGCAGTTACGGAACAAAGAGAATTATTTATAGTTCCAAAATATGTACAAGGGCAAGAAATATCCCACACTGTTTTAACTAATGGGGAACCTGTACTAGCTGCGGGTGAGGCAGATATTACTGGTTTTAATAATTACTACTACTTGCTCAATATCAACAATTACAGCGGACACTATTAACCAAGTTTAAGTAGTTTACAAATTGGCAAAGAAGCTTTTAAAGCTAACGGCATCAATATTCCAGATTGATTAGGCTAGAGTAACTGTAACTTTTATGAGTAAAGATGACGTTACAAAGTTATTAAAATCCCTACTCCAAAAAGATGCAATTCAAGTACAAGCTTGGTTGAAAACTATTTGGACAGGAAAAGAGCATATATCAAATAACTTCAACTGGCATGGTTTAGCCCAGGTAGCAGCTTCGAGGGCAAGCGAGAATTTAAACCTAGAATGGGCAAAAGTGGCAATTTATGTTTACAATAGGGTGCTGTACTTTAGTTTAAAGTAAGCAACGTTAATGTGATGACTTTTGATCGCCCTACAATTTTCTCCTTTTTTGCCGGCTCTGGTTTCCTTGATTTAGGTTTTGAAAACAACGGTTTTAATATTGTTTATGTAAATGAAATTTTTTGCCCTTTTATGTCAGCATACCGCTATTCACGGCAGGCTCTCAATCTGCCATTGCCGAAATACGGATATCATTACGGGGAAGAAGCCGACGTAACCAAACTTATTGAAGGTTTACCAGCAAAACGTCTGCGAGAGTTAATAAAAGATTGCCGCAAGTCTAATAATATAATTGGTTTTATTGGTGGTCCTCCCTGTCCTGATTTTTCTGTTGGTGGTAAAAACAAAGGACGTTTAGGAGATAATGGTAAACTTTCGGCTGCCTATGTTGAGTTAATTTGCCAACAACAGCCTGATTTCTTTTTGTTTGAAAACGTCAAAGGTTTGTGGAAAACAGCAAAACATCGTTTATTTTTTGAAGCGCTGAAACAACAATTACAGCAAGCAGGTTATGTATTAACAGAGCGTTTGATTAATGCGATTGAATATGGTGTACCTCAAGATAGAGAAAGAATTATTCTGATAGGTTTCCGAAAAAAACTTATTCAAGATATGGGAATAATACTTCCGAGTGAAAATATTCTTCCTGAAGGTACTTTTCCTTGGAAAAAACACATTATATATCCTCAAAATAAAGTCTTTTCTTACCCTTGGGGGATGCGCGAAGCATTCAAAGAAGATTCTATAGTGTTATGTCCTGATGGAATTCCTCAAGAATTAACAGTTGAATATTGGTTTAGAAAGAATGATGTATTAAATCATCCTAATTCAAAACACTATTTTCAACCAAGGGCTGGGATAAAAAAATTTGGTGTTGTTGATGAAGGAGATGATTCCAAAAAGTCTTACAAACGTCTTCACCGATGGCGTTATTCTCCCACAGCTTGTTATGGCAATAATGAAGTACATTTACATCCTTACAAAGTTAGAAGAATTTCTGTAGCGGAAGCTTTAGCGATACAATCTTTACCTGAAAATTATGTGCTTCCAGAGAATATGACGTTGACGAATATGTTTAAAACTATTGGTAATGGTGTACCATATCTAGCTTCAAAGGGATTGGCTGAAACTATCCTTGACTTTTTAGCAACAGGGGATAGTGGAAAAGAAAATGAGCTAGAAGACGATATCTACGGCACACGAGGTGAGCGATCGCAATGCTTTTTACCCTGACTGCCTGACTACCCAATGCAAACTTAAATACTCAGAGTAATTTCAGCCAAATAACTCTCAACACCCAATCATCTGTCACATACTCAGGAAAAATGTCACGAATTATGGTTTAATTTAATAAAAATGTCTTTATGATTCTAAATAAAGTTTAATAATCAATTACTGGTAAAACTAACAATGGCAGCAGATTATCCAGACATTGATATTGCGCCATACATCGATCATGCCCTGCTGATGCCTACGGCTACCTCAGAGCAGGTTAAGCAATGGTGTGAAGAAGCAGACAGATTTGGCTTTGCGGCAGTTTGCATCTATCCGGTACATGTCAAGCAAGCGGCGGAACTCCTCCACGGCAAAAGTCCTAAAGTCTGTACGGTGATTGGCTTTCCCTCTGGGGCTACAACTTCAGCCGTCAAGCTGTTTGAAGCTCAAGAAGCACTAGAAAATGGTGCTATTGAGTTGGATGTGGTAATTAATTTGGGCTGGCTCAAAGCTGGGAAAACTGAGGAAATACATCGGGAAATTGCCGAAATTTGCGAAGCCGCGGATGGAAATGTCAAGGTAATATTGGAAACGAACCTGCTCACGGATACTGAGAAAAGTGTGGCAGCAGAAATAGCTATGGATGCAGGGGCAGCATTTATCAAAACCTGTACAGGCTGGAATGGAGGTGTCACAGTAGCGGATGTCCGATTTTTGAAAGAAGTGGCACGAGAAAGGGTGGGAATTAAAGCTTCCGGAGGAATTAGAACCGCCGAGCAAGCTTTAGACTTAATCGTAGCGGGTGCAACTAGATTAGGTACGTCTCGCGGTATCGATTTAATCCGCCAGCGCGATACCCTGGAATCATAGAGAGAAGTCAAAAGTCATTGGTCAAAGGTCAAAAGTCAGAGGTCAAAAGTCAAAGGATTTTTGGCTGTTGACTATTGACTGTTGACTATTGACTGTTGACTGTTGATTATTGACCAATGACTAAATGAGTAGAACCTATAAAGCAACTGGGATTAACCTGAAAACCCAGGCGTTTGGCGAAGCCGATAGGCTAGTGACAATTTTGACGCGAGAGTTTGGTTTGATTCGAGCAATTGCTCCAGGGGCACGCAAGCACAAGTCAAGCCTTGGTGGTAGGAGTGGGATGTTTGTTGTAAATGAACTACTGATTGCCCAAGGGCGATCGCTTGATAAAATTACACAAGCACAAACTATAAAAACTTATCCTGGTCTTGGTAAAGACTTAGCAAAACTAGCTGCTAGTCAGTATTTAGCAGAAATAGTATTATGTCAAGCTCTAAGCGAACAACCCCAAGAGGAATTGTATGAGTTACTTAATGAATATCTGGGTAGGTTGGAAGCGATACCCACCAAAGAAATAAAAAGTATTTTCGCTCATTTGGCACATGCTGTATTTCACCTTTTCGCGAATTCAGGACTGACGCCCCAAGTGCAAGTTTGTTGCTTGACTGGGTGTCCCTTAATGCCAGACTTTTCAGACCCCAAGCCTCAGGTAGGATTTAGTGTCTCTGTTGGTGGAATAATTAGTTTACAAGCTTTGGAACGCTTGCGAAAAGAGGGGGAGATGGGGGGACAAGGGGACAGGGGGACAGGGAGACAAGGAGAACAATTCTTTTCCCGCATCTCCTCATCTCCCCATCCCTCCATCCCTCCATCTTCCTCAGCCTACGAAACCATTGTCCATCGCCAAGAAATACCAGTGCTTTCATGCCGTTTAAATGCGACAGAACTGGCTATGCTCCAGCAGCTGTCGCAACCAGAGATAATGCCTATTGATGCTGCCAATGATGGCTGGTCATCTGTTGAGCAAATTCTGCGATTATATGCTCAATATCATCTTGGTCGTCCTATTCGCTCCGCTGCTTTGATCGATTCTTATTTTGCTGACAACTATGATGCAACCGTCTGATTTAGAACCAAAAATCTTGCCGATGTCACCCAGTCACGGCAAAAAACATAATAGGACACCTAACTTATCACCGTCAGAAACACCACATCTTAGTGCTGTTCCCGACTTGAAATGCGATCGCATGTATACCCAAGAAATATCTCCAGACGTTTCTCAAAATGAGAAAAATTCGTCTAAGTCGGAAATATTAAAAAGCGATCTAACAAATTTAAGCGAAAAAAACACAAGTGAAAATGGCAAAATTTCTGCTTCTGAGCATAATTTGCCATTAACTTCTATAAATGGCAAAGAACCGCCAGATAAAGGTGAAGCAGTATCAAGTAATGTTCAACAGGGTTTTTTGCCTGTATTCAAAAATCCTAATTTTTTAGCTCTTTGGGGTGGTCAAGTCTTTTGCCAATTGGCAGATAAAATATATTTAGTACTGATGATTGCCCTGATAAATACTCAGTTTCAGGCAAGCGATCAAAGTATTAGCGGTTGGGTATCAGCGCTGATGATGACTTTTACTATTCCTGCGGTGCTGTTTGGTTCTGTTGCCGGTGTATTTGTGGATCGCTGGTCAAAAAAGGCAGTGCTAGTAGCAACAAACTTTTGGCGCGGTATTTTGGTTTTGGCAATTCCGATGCTGCTGTGGTTAACTCATGATTGGAAACCAATCGGAGTTTTGCCAGTTGGTTTTTGCATGATTTTAGTTGTAACTTTTTTGGTTTCGACGCTGACCCAGTTTTTTGCACCAGCAGAACAGGCAGCGATTCCTTTGGTAGTGAAAGAGCAAGATTTACTCTCGGCTAACTCCCTGTATACAACAACGATGATGGCATCGGTAATTGTCGGGTTTGCAGTGGGGGAACCGCTGTTAGCTGTTGCGGATCATATTTGGCAGCTAATTGTTGGTGGTAGTGGGGGATTGGGTAAAGAACTTTTGGTGGGTGGTAGTTATGCGATCGCCAGCATAATTTTGTTACTTTTGTCAACTAATGAGAAATCTCACTCAGATCAAAGAGAATACCCCCACGTTTTTGCTGACCTGCGTGATGGTTTTAAGTATTTAGGAGAAAATAATCGCCTTCGCAATGCTTTAATCCAACTTATTATATTATTTTCTGTTTTTGCCGCCTTAACTGTTCTCGCCGTTCGCATGGCAGAAATAATTCCTAACTTAAAAGCCTCCCAATTCGGCTTTTTACTCGCATCTGGTGGTGTTGGTATCGCTCTTGGGGCAAGCATTATTGGTCAATTTGGTCAACGCTTTTCTTATAACCAATTAAGTGTATTTGGATGTATGGGTATGACAGCATCCTTGATTGGTTTGTCGATATTCACAACACAGTTATGGATTATCCTTTTGTTGATAGCGCTGTTGGGTGTGTGTGGAGCGTTAGTCGGTATCCCCATGCAAACGGCGATCCAAAGCGAAACCCCACCGGAAATGCGTGGTAAAGTCTTTGGACTGCAAAATAATGTCATTAATATTGCCCTCACTTTACCCTTGGCATTGGCAGGTGTCGCAGAAACATTCGTTGGATTACAAGCTGTCTTTTTGGGATTGGCAGCGATCGTCTTTTCAGGTAGTATATTAACCTGGTATAACCTCTCTGACTAGTTATCAAAAAAAAGGAGTTATTGTTAACTAGCTTGACATTATCAATTATTTACTGAAAGCTTTTGTTTTCGTGCTAAACTGAAGTCAATAATGATTTATCACGTCCTTGCTGGCAATAAACTTAACATTAACCAGAGGCGATATATCGCATCTATGTAAGTTGTTATGAACTTATTAGGAATTAGCAACTTAGAAGTAAAGTAAAAAATCCACAAAAAGCACTTTCGTAGAGCAATATCAAATTTTGCCCTGGGAATTGGGTAATCGTGGGATTTGATAAGAACTAAAAACCTAGCAAGTACAAAACACGAAAAAGAAAGGACAAAAAGCTAATAAATCAAACCCGCTTTTCTGATAGCTAATAAAGAATGCGTATAGCCTGGATTGGAAAAAAATCACCCTTTTGCGGCAATGTTACCTACAGTCGGGAAATCACAAATGCCTTGCTAGACAGGGGACATGAAGTTAGTTTCCTTCACTTCTCCCAAGAAGAATCTGAACCCGACAACTGGCCCAATTGCCCAGAGGTTCCGCTACCCTTCATTTACAAGTCCCAGGTTTACACAATTCCGACTTTTAAAGCGACTAAGGTTTTAACTCAATCGTTAAAGCGTATCAAGCCGGATGTAGTTCATGCTTCTTTGACTTTATCTCCCCTTGACTTTGTTTTGCCAGAAATCTGTGAAGAACTGAATTTGCCCTTAGTTGCCACTTTCCACACACCATTTGCTGGCAAAGGGGCAAAACTAATTTCTGGAACACAACTTTTGGCGTATCAACTTTATGCGCCTTTTTTGGGTAACTACGATCGCGTGATTGTATTTTCTCAAATACAGCGAGAATTGCTAGCACGTATGGGTGTGCCAGAAGAAAATATTGCCGTAATTCCCAACGGTGTGGATACTACCAAGTATTCTCCAGGGATTTCTAAAATCAAAGCAGAATTTAAAGCAGAACGCTTGTTTGTTTATCAAGGTCGTATCGCTACTGAGAAAAACGTCGAAGCCCTCCTTCGCGCTTGGAAACAAGCAGAAATGCGCTTTGATAGTAAATTGCTGATTGTTGGTGATGGTCCAGGGAAATCTTCTTTAGAAAGCTTTTATGGTTCCGAATATGGCATCTACTGGTTAGGGTTTATTGCCAACGAAAATCGGCGCATCGAAATTTTACGCGGTGCAGATGTATTTATTTTACCTTCATTAGTAGAGGGACTTTCGCTGTCTTTGTTAGAAGCAATGGCAGTAGGAAACGCGTGTTTAGCCACAGATGTCGGTGCAGATGGGGAAGTATTAGAAAAGGGTGCGGGTGTAATTCTCAACACGAAAACAGTGCGATCGCAATTAAAAACTTTTTTGCCATTCTTCCAAGACCATCCAGAATTAACAACACTGTTAGGGCAGAAAGCCAGAAAGCGAGTACTAGAGCGATATACCCTCAGCAATAATATTACTCGACTGGAAGAACTTTATACTAACGTTTTAAGACAGCCACGCGTGCAATTTAGTCGCGGAGCGTAGGCAAGACAAGGGGACTCCTTGGGGACAAGGGGAATACGCTTGATGTTAAGGTAAGGATTTTTGGTACTGATTTTAAACCTGTAGAGACGCGAAATTTCGCGTCTCTACATTGTTTTCTGGAGATGTCTATTACATAAATTTAGTTATTTAATATGAGCGATAAGCAAGTTTTGTAACTACTTTGTAAAAAAACTTTACAAAAATTCATTAAGTTTGGTAGACTTGGTTACAGAACCAAACCTCCCCTGAGGAAAGCTTCGTGACTGTGAGCAGTTAGGTTGTTGTGGTGCAAAAGTTAAACCACACCTTTGTTATTGAATTAAAGATTTACTAGGAAGACAGTCTCTCGACTGGCTTGATTAACTACGAAAAAAATTGAACACCTACAAGGGTGAAGATTTTCTCTGTCTGGCTTTTAGGACGCTAACCCTGCTCGATTGGAGTTGACGCGCGTTTATTGCCACTCTATCTCAGTCAAGAAAATTCGCTTTTTTTGAATGAATGCTTATCAGCTAATTAACAAATAACATTGGAGATTGCGAACATGGCTTTAACTATCGAGTCCGCTCAAAATATTTTCTCTAACATTCAAGTTCCTAGCCCAATTCCAGCTACCATAGCCCTATTTGATCAATTAGGCGTTGACGATCAACTGGCTTATCTCTGGTATGCTTACACAGAAATGGGTAGGACAATTACTCCGGCAGCTCTTGGAGCAGCACGCTTGCAACTAGCGGAAGGTTTGCTCAACCAAATTAAGCAGATGTCTAAAGAAGAGCAAACCCAAGTCATGCGGGAACTTGCTAGCCGTGCTGATAGTCCAATCAGCCGTTCTTACGGTTTCTTCAGTGTTAACACCAAGCTGGCTTTCTGGTATGAGTTAGGTGAGTTGATGAAACAGGGTGTTGTGGCTCCCATCCCTAGCGGTTATCAAATGTCTCCTGGTGTGAAAGTAGTATTAGAAGCTACCCAGAAGCTTGATGAAGGTCAGCAAATCACCGTACTGCGTAACACCGTAGTAGATATGGGATTTGATACATCTGCTCTTAGTCCAAGTAGTTCCAAGGCTGCTGCGGAACCTGCGTTTAAACGTAGTACTCCTTCTGTTACTTCAGTCAAGATTGAGGGTATCACAGAGCCTGCTGTAATCGGCTACATCGAAGCGATGAACGCAGATAATTTTGATGCAGCTATTAACTTATTTACTACCGATGGTGCGCTGCAACCCCCATTCCAGAAGCCGATAGTCGGTCATGAGGCGATCGCTAAATACATGCGCGAAGAAGCCCAAGGACTGAACATTATGCCCCAACAAGGTATCTGCGATGTTCTAGCAGATGGTTCTAAGCAACTGAAAATCACAGGTGTGGTACAAACTCCTTGGTTTGGTGTCACTGTGGGTATGAATATTGCTTGGCGGTTCTTAATCAATCCTCAAGGTAAGATTTTCTTTGTGGCGATCGATATGCTAGCATCTCCCCAAGAACTTATGAACCTACGCCCTGTTTAGAAATAAATTTAGGGTGGGCAATAATACCCACCCTAGCTTTTGAACGGCAGAAGAAGGGGTCAACCCCCTTTGAATTCAAAAAAAGTTACTTTTTTAGCGCTCAATTAGTCTGGCTGAATCGCGTCTTGCGTTCCAGACACAAATTATATTACGATCGCCCCTTCCATAGCGATCGCCCCTTCCATAGCGATCGCCCCTTCCATAGCGATCGCCCCTTTCATAGCGATCGCCCCTTCCATAGCGATCGCCCCTTTCATAGCGATCGCCCCTTTCATAGCGATCGCCTCCTTGATTACCGCGATTCCGAATGCTGTAGACATAACGATAACTGACAAGGCGCCCATTCTGGTAAACAGGTTCGCTACCTCGCCTAGCAACTACCGAATAACCATTTTCGTTGATAAGTCTATCGCAACTAATCTCGCCATTTGCAGCCTGAGCCGGGAATGTAGGTATCATACCTAAACAGAGAACAGCGGCAGTCAATAAAAGTTTTGTACGTTTCATGGTTTTATATCCTGATTGAAAAGCTGAAATTGAAATTAAAAATATCTGATAACTCAATACACTTGGTGTTGAGACTTTTTGGTAATGATTTTTGATCTGTAGAGACGCGAAATTTCGCGTCTCTACGCTCGTCCGATCAGGCTTAACACCAAGCGTATTGTCTGATAACCCACTTTGAGTTGAGGCTTGCTGAATTGAAGCCACCCCAATTGTAGAAATTAGAGTTGCATCAACACATCAATCGAAGGTAATGATCTAAACATGACTTAAATCATGTTTTTCTATTTAAAAGCACGTCTTGGGTTTTATTTTTAATTTTTAATTTAGAATTGGAGGAAAGCGATGATCGTCGCTCAATGATAGTTCTAGTGGCAAAAAGGTTTAGTTTTGATACTTTTTCTCCGAAGACCAACCCAAACTAGTAGGCTGTTCGTAAACGCGCTTCAAAGTATTTACATCTCTGGTAGAAATAGGCGGCGGGTTGCGAACTTGGGAAAAGTATAAAGCATCACTTTGTATCGGGCTATGACCCCAAATTCCCAGCGCGTGACCGAATTCGTGGCGAGCGGCTGCGGTAAGATAATTACCAGTCTGGGTAGGACTCAGCAATATCGTGAAGCGGTGAGATAAAATTTTGTTATTTGTGTATAACTCGTAAGTAGTTTGTGCCGATCGCGCACGGGGAATGTTACTATTAGGCGACTTCTGAAGAGCTGGGGCTTTTCGCACAATTGTAATATTCGCAACTTCCGGCTGTTTGACTACCTCCAAAGGTAAATAAACATTCCACTCTTGCACTGCTTGTAGGACGGTATTAACCCATATTTGAGCCTGTTCTCTGCTAATTTCTTTCGGTGTTTCTACGTAAATGCGAACGGGAAACTTTGACCAAACTAAATAGCCGACTTCAGTTAATTTAACTTGAGAAAAGTAGTCACCGCCGTTGGTGTTGTCTTTCCACTTTACCAGGGTCGGCGGTAAGGGATGAGGTTTTGGGGAAGTAGCGAGAATTGTTCTTAACTCTGATGCATCTTTCGATCTTTGTGTCAAGATGCCATTTTCCGCAAGGGTGGGGTTGTTCTGAAAGTTAGTAAAAATAACTAACAGCCCTGTGCAAATAGCTAAGACAAGGGCTGCAATTAAACGTAAAATACTTTCCTTCGTAGTGAGCGGTTTACCGCTCATATCTTCCCTTTTAAGGGCTGAAGCCCTGACTACGAACTTCATCCTTACTTAGGCAGCCAACCAGCGCTTAAAACTACAGTTAAGCCGAGGAAAATTACCGTAAGCGTCCAGGTAACTCGGTTGAGTGTGGTTTCTGCGCTTTTGGTGCTGCTAAACAATTGAGCCTGTCCGCCAATGGCAGCAACGCCATCGCCTTTCGGACTATGCAGTAATACTAAAACAATCAAACCAATGGCGGAAAATGCCCAGATGCCTTGCACAATATTAGTAACAGTCATGGTAGGAATTTAAAGAGTTAGGTAGAGACGTTCCGGCGGAACGTCTGTACGAAAGTTGCAGTAGAGACGTTCCGCCGGAACGTCTGTACGAAAGTTGCAGTAGAGACGTTCCGCCGGAACGTCTGTAGGAAAGTTGCAGTAGACACGTTCCGGCGGAACGTCTGTAGGAAAGTTGCAGTAGACACGTTCCGCCGGAACGTCTGTAGGAAAGTTAAAAAATTATTAATTTTTAACTTCTCACTCATGAAGGACTAACTTTTTTACAATCCAACTGGTGCGGGAGTGCGTTTTAATTGCACTTCATACTCAGCATTTTGGAGTAGCGATCGCCCTGTCATTTCTTCTGGAATCGGCAGTTGTAAAATCTCCAGAATTGTCGGGGCAATGTCAGCTAGCTTACCATCGTTTCGCAGGCTGACATCAGTACCATGTCCGGGGATTTTTGCACCTTCTCCTTCTACCACAATTAAGGGGACTGGATTGGTGGTGTGAGCTGTCCAAGGATTGCCCGCATTATCTAGCATATGCTCGGCGTTGCCGTGGTCGGCGGTAATAATTGCTGTACCTCCGGCTTTGCTAATGCTTTCTAGAAGGCGTCCCAAACATCGGTCAACGGTTTCCAATGCTTTAATCGTAGCGTCTATTTGACCAGTATGCCCTACCATGTCTGGGTTAGCATAATTAATTACAATTAGCGAGTAAATTTTCTTTTTGATGCCAGCGATCGCTACCTCTGTTAATGGTGCTGCTGACATCGCCGGCGCTTTGTCGTAGGTCGCTACCATTGGACTGCTGACCATTTCCCGGTCTTCTCCGGGAAAAGGTTCTTCCAAACCGCCGTTGAAAAAGTAGGTGACGTGAGCGTATTTTTCAGTTTCGGAGGTGCGAAACTGCTTTAAATCATGATTGGCAATTACTTCCCCCAGAATATGACTGAGATTCTGAGGTTCAAAGGCTACATCAACTCCTAATTCTGGATCGTACTGAGTAAAAGTAGCAAACGACAGCGGCGCGATCGCCCTTGTTTCAAAGTCGTTAAAATTGGGATTGACAAAAGCTTGCGTCAATTGTCTGGCGCGATCGGGGCGGAAGTTAAAGAATATCACTCCATCGCCTGATTCTACTGCGCCAGGAGCAATGCGTGTTGGTAAAATGAATTCGTCGTTAACACCTTCGACGTAAGATGCTTCTATGACTTCCACAGCCTTACGACCGTCAAGAGCGCCATCTTGTGTCATGATGTCGTAGGCGCGTTTGACTCGATCCCAACGGCGATCGCGATCCATTGCGTAATAGCGACCGCTAATGGTGGCTATTCGTCCAACGCCGATGCGGTCAATGTAATTTTGCAGCAACCCGATTGCTTGTACAGCATCTTTTGGTGTGGTGTCACGACCATCGGTGATGGCGTGGATGCAAATTTCGTCAAGTCCTTGACATTTGGCTAAGTCAAGTAATCCAAACAAATGCGACAGGTGCGAGTGTACCCCACCCTCGGAACAAAGCCCAACTATATGCAGCTTGCCATTTCGACTGCGGACTTCCTGGCAAGTTTTGACCAGTGCGGGGTTGCGTTGGATCGAACCGTCTTCCACAGCATCTGAGATGCGGACTAATTCTTGCGGTACAACTCGCCCAGCGCCAATGTTCAAATGACCAACTTCTGAGTTGCCCATTTGACCCTCTGGCAATCCCACGGCTTTTCCGGATGTGTGGATGAGGGTATGCGGATAAGCTGCCCATAAGCTTTGCATTACGGGAGTTTTAGCAGCAGCGATCGCGTTTCCTCGTGTTTCCTCGCAGTAGCCCCATCCATCTAAAATGACAAGCACCACGGGAGCAACAGGTGCCTTGGTCATAATAAAATTGCCCTTTACTTTTTGTAATACCCGAATGATACCACTGCTACCCACCCCCGCAAGTGAATTTCTGCTTATTAACTTTATTTATGATGTAATTACGATTTTTTTTAACATTTTTTCAATTGGAATAATTTTTCCTGATTTTTTGTGGTAAACGTGGTTAGTTGTTGGTTGTTGGTTGTTAGTTGTAAAAACTATAAGTACGCTTCCACCATGCACTAACCACTATTTACTATCAACTAACCACTCCCAACCCCTTATTTACTTTTGCCGCTGGTTTTGGCAGCTTTTGCGGCTTTTTTGGCAGCTTTCTCAGCAGCGATCGCTTCTAACTTTGCTTGTTCTTTTTCTTCGGCAATTTTATCCAGATAGTAATGATAATCCCCTAGATAGACGCGAAATTCACCATTGCGGATTTCGACGATTTTATTTGCTACCTGAGAAATAAAATAACGGTCGTGAGAAACGACAATTACAGTGCCATCATAATTTTGGATTGCTTCTTCCAGCATTTCTTTGGCTGGGATATCAAGATGGTTTGTCGGTTCATCTAAAATGAGTAAATTCGCAGGACACAAAAGCATTTTTGCCAACGCTAAACGCGCTTTTTCTCCCCCACTTAATGCTGCGACTGGTTTCAACACCGTGTCACCAGAAAACAAAAAGCGTCCCAACAGCGTGCGGACTTCTTCATTTTTCCAGTCGGGAACTTCATCATGGATGGTTTCCATGACAGTTTTCTTTAAATCCAAGGCTTCGGCTTGATTTTGCTCAAAGTAACCGGGAATAACATTGTGTTCGCCTAGCCCAACAGTACCCTCTGTAGGTTTTTCGCTACCCGTAATCAAACGTAACAAAGTAGATTTCCCGGCACCGTTGGGACCGAGAAAAGCGATGCGATCGCCTTTTTCAATTAGGAGATTTGCGCCCAGAAAGAGAATTTTATCATCGTAAACATGAGTTAAATCTTTAATTTCCACTACTTCACGTCCGCTGCGGGGTGCGGGTGGAAAGCGGAAGTGCAAAGTTCTCATCCCACCTACGGGTGCTTCGATGCGTTCGATTTTATCAAGTTGTTTTTCCCGGCTTTTTGCTTGGGTACTGCGGGTAGCACTAGCGCGGAATCTGTCAACAAAGGTTTGCTGTTTTTCTAGTTCTTTTTGCTGACGTTCGTAAGCGCTAAGTTGCGCTTGTTGACTTTCAGATTTTTGTAACAGGTAAGCCGAGTAATTGCCAAGATAAGTGCTGGAAACACCGCGTTCTGTTTCCACAACTTGGGTGCAGAGGCGATCTAAAAATTCCCGGTCATGAGATACTATTACCATCGGGGTAGTCAACCCTTTAAGGTAAGTTTCTAACCACTCGATGGTTTCTAAGTCAAGGTGGTTTGTAGGTTCGTCCAGTAGCAATAAGTCGGGTTTTTGCAGCAGGATTTTACCCAAACTCATCCGCATTTGCCAACCGCCACTGAAAGCACTTACTAAGCGATCGCCATCAGTACCATCAAAACCCATTTCTGGCAAAATCTTATCAATTTTTGCCTCTAATCCATAGCCATCAAGCCCTTCAAACTGCCTTTGGAGACGATCCATTTTGTCGATCAGTTTGTTTAACTCCTCTGGAGTTGCCGTTTCCATTTCCCGATGCACCTGTGACAAAGCTTCATTAACTTTGTTTGCTTCGACAAAGGCACGCCAAAATTCTTCTTTAACAGTACGGCTGGGGTCTACTTCAAATTCTTGGTTAAGGTAAGCTATGTGTAAGCTAGAAGGACGAATAATTTCCCCAGCGGTGGGTTCGATTTCGCCGGCGATGATTTTCAATTGGGTGGATTTTCCGGCACCGTTGACACCCACCAAGCCGATGCGATCGCCAACTTTGACTTCCCAGTTGACATCTTTAAGAATTTCGCCTGTGGGATAAATTTTACTTATATGTTCAAGTCGCAGCATTCGGTGTCTCTAGGGTTAGGGTATGGGTAACAGAGGCGCAGAAGCTTACGCCGTGTCCAAATATTAACAAAATTTAACTACATATTTCGTATTGATTCTGGGCATAAACAGAAGATTTTCAAAGGCGTCACGAGAATGCTGCTACTGTGCTATTTACCTCACCTCTTCAATGCTCAAGCCTAAACCTTCTGCTATCTGCTCTAAACTCAATCCTAATGCCCAAAAGCGACGTACAGCGCTTGAATAAAATTCGCGTTTGCCTTCAAGCTTGCCTTCTTCCCTACCTTCAAGCTTGCCTTCTTCCCTACCTTCAAGCTTGCCTTCTGTGAAAGCGTCCTGATAAAATCTGGTTTGCTTAAACTCACTTAAACTAAACATTGGCTGTATTTCCTCTACAAGCTTGTTATCAAGTTATAATTTCAACTATTGCCTTGCTCGTTTGAAGACTGTTGTTGTGCCATTTGTCTTACTTCCTCAACACTTAGACTTAAGCCTTGTGCTATCTGTTCTAAACTAAGCCCCAAAGCCAAAAATTGGCGTACAGCGTTTAAAGTTAGTTCACGTTTGCCTTCAAGCTTGCCTTCTTCCCTACCTTCTGTGAAAGCATCCTGATAAAATCTGGTTTGCTTCAACTCACTTAAACTAAACATTGCTTGTATTTCCTCCCTAGTCATCCTTGGAAACTTGTAGACGATGATTGTCTCTATTAATTGTAATAATTGCTGTTGAGAAATTCCACCGCCGACACTTTGCGTAACTCTGTCTATCAACTCCCTTGCGAGTGCGATCGCTCTCTCTTCATCTTCAATAACTAACTTGATAGTAGCAATGCCAATAGGTAGCGATGTCGCTTCACCTAATTCATCTAGATAAATGCGAGTGACTCGCTGACTGCTGAAGAACTCGCGGTAATGTTTTATATTTCCTGTGTCTACACTCCGGGTTGGATAGATAACAGCAGCAAACCAATCGTTTTTGGGTTTATTTTGACGAAGATATAAACATATTTCTGCAAACAATCGAGAGTAAATTTCTGAGTCTGGCTGAAATTGAACTTCCACAAAGTAAATTGGGTTTTCCTCTGTTTGTGTAGGAAGAAAAACCCCATCAATTCTAAATGCTGTTTGTTTAACTTCAACTGATGAAAATTGATACAAGTTCGCTTCTTCTGGAGGTTCACCGATGAGTTCAAAGAAGATACTAGGAAATTCTTGAAATAAGCGATAAAAGATGCTGTCGGTTTTCACAACTTAGGAAATAAAACACCCATCACCAGATTATCATGTATCGCTTTCTTCTTTTTCATCACTCACCAACGGTTCTAAACCTCAGTCGTCTTTAGACGACTTCAGCTATTAGCCTTAGAATTCATTCTAAGGCGGTTGTTGGGATTAGTGCAAGATATCCATTTTAATGGACTTTCGCTATTAGCCAGGGAATTTATTCTTGGCGGGATGGGTTTTATTTGACTTCAAACTGGTGTCCAACAACCTACAATAGTTTCACCCCGCTTTTCTTTTTCGGCTAATTCTAAATTCAATTCCACCAGCTTCTCTAAAATATCGTCATTAGGATTAAAACCGTAAGCTTGCATCACCAATTTATCAAGCTGTTCATGCAGTTTATAAAGTTGGCTCGTTGGCTCATTAAAAAACTTATTGTATAGTGTCGTAATTCCCCATTGTTTCGCTTCCATTTGTTGAGTGCGATATTGATGAAGTTCTCCAGCTTTGGTACGAATTTGATTAACTAATTTAGCGTCAGGTGTTTGGGGAAAAGGGAAGGTTTCAAAGCAGCTTGTAGGTGTATAGGCTGTAGTTTCACCTAGTGTTGATTTTTGAGCATTCATCCAAATGCGATGCACTATCGATGAAACGATGCCAAAAACATAAAAATCATCATTAGTCAGAACAACTGACTTATCACCTGCTAACCAGTTAATAGATGCAGGGATAAAAACAGCCCATTTTGATACTCTAGGTACTGTAAAGTAGCAACTTAAATTAGTAATTGCTGTTCTCATTGCTTCGTTAG
The DNA here is from genome assembly GCA_019358985.1 of Tolypothrix brevis GSE-NOS-MK-07-07A. Taxonomy (GTDB): domain Bacteria; phylum Cyanobacteriota; class Cyanobacteriia; order Cyanobacteriales; family Nostocaceae; genus Hassallia; species Hassallia brevis. The sequence continues at coordinate 80,692 of JAHHIJ010000009.1, forward strand.
TACGCTTAAATATCCACCACTTTTGTTGTAGAATCCTTTCACGGTTATTTAAACGCTCTGGCTTGACAAAAGTTTCAACATGTCTGAAAGGCAGTATATAATTGCTTGCTTCTTCAATAGACATATTTACAAAGTCAATAATCCAACGTTCTGGAGTGCCGTAAGGATTTTTAGCTAGATTAGCACCCATTGAAAAGAGTTTGAGAACTTCTTGATTTTTGGAATCGGCTGTAACCCAAGCTTTTACCTGTTCCTCAGTAACTATAAATCCATTCCCATTGGGTTCTACTCCTCGAATGCAGCACCCAATATTTGCTTTTATTCGATTTGCTTTAGTAACATCAATAGTTGATTTCAGTGAAGAACTTATAGCTGTAACTAAACAATTATCTAGATATAATATTTGAGGTTTTTCTTGACTCCAGTTAATAATACTAACATGAACACTTGCTTCACCCGACCAAGGTTGACTAGAGATAGCATCATGAATATATCCATTATTTTTAACAACGTAGTCTAAAGAAGCTTCCCTACTTTTACCTTGACAAATTGAATTTGTAGCAACTAATCCTGCTCTGCCTTTTTTTTCAAGCTGTGAGTGAGCTAATCGAAACCAATAGCAGGCTATATCTATTTGCTGATTTTTAATTTCTGTAAATTTCTTAAAAACCTTTTCAGTATAATCGTCACCTAACTCTTTTCTTATTCTATGCCCACCCAAAAAAGGAGGATTGCCAATAATTACATCCGCTTTCTGCCATTCACTAAAAAGCGCATCCTGACAAACAATATTATTATCCAACGTATCCAAAGGCAAAGCCGGCTCAGTCAACTTAAAATTATCAATTGCAATCTTCCGCGCAATCATCAAAGTCACTCGCGCTAACTCCACCGCAAACGGATTTGTATCCATCCCATAAAATTGTTGCGGTGTCACAAAACCCATTTGCATTTGCTCATTAGCAGACTTCCGACGCTGGGCAATTTTATCTAACAGCAGCATTTCAATTCGCTTTAATTCCTGATATGCCATGTAGAGAAAATTCCCCGAACCACAAGCCGGATCTAACACCCGATAACTTTGTAATTCCAATTGCAAAGCCGAAAGTTCACCTATAGTCGTAGCCTCTTCAATTCTTTCTTCCCAATATCTACTAATAGTTGGACGGACAATTTTCATAATGTCCGCTTCTGAAGTAAAGTGAATTCCCCGTGCATGACGCTCTTTTTTATCCACCGTCCCTTCAAACAAATTCCCGAAAATTGCCGGACGTACTTTACTCCAATCTTCCCGCGCTGATACATCCAAAAAGTTCAATTCTTCCCGCGTCAAATCAATTCCATGAATCAACGAAAATAAACCGCCGTTAAAATAATCTACACCTTGATAACGTCCCGCTGGCGTAATTCCTGGCTGATTCATTTCCCGAAATAAACCACCCAAAACATCGTAAGAATTTGCCCCTTTCATACAATCCTGAACGCAGGAAATAAACATATCACGGGGTAATAATTGCCTATCCTCAGCAAACATCGCTAGCACGCATTGCAAAATAAACCCCTGCGCTGTCAACTTCTCAATTTTGCGCTTTTCCAACTCCAGTAGTAATTCTCCCATACGACGTGCGGCGCGTTCTGTAACTACTAGCTGGTTATTTCTAAATACAGGAGTTTTGTCTCCCAATTCCATAAACGCAAAGGCTCCTGCCCTTTCTGGCAGTTGCTCCAGGGGAATTACATCTACGGGTGTATCTAGTTGGATATCAAAGTCAAAAATCCAGAATTCGTCAAAATTGCACAACAAAACATAACGCGGACGATTTGGAACTAACCGCGTCCAATAATCAAAAGCCTGAGAATAATGCTTACTTAAATCTTCCCCGCGCTTCTTCATCTCAATCAATACGCGGGGTTTCCACACCAAATCAGCAAAGCCGGTTTTACCCTTTTTGCTGCTTTTTTTAATCGCTTCTTCGTAACTCGCTCCCGCTTCTAGCGCTCCCTCATGTCCAAACGCTCGAAAAAACCGATCTAGAAACGTTTGCGCTTCTTTTCTTTCTTCACCTTTGATGTGTTGTTGACAAAAATTAACAAACTTGTGGAGACTTTCAGGTGTTGCTACCATTTTGGATTTTTGATGCTTGGGGAATAATCAGTATTTTTAACTATTCCTTTGTGATAAATTCATCGATCCAAATGGTATTTTATATTTGGGAAATTTGCACTCCCTCAGGCTGGAAGCCTGGGGCTATAGAAACAAAGCCCACCCAGGTGGGCTTTGTTTCTATAGCCGCACCCTTCTAGGGTGTTGGGCAGAATTGTATTGAGATGGGCGATCGCTCAATTCCCCTCAAAATTCAACTAACTTTCGCTTCATCTCCCGCAGACTCAGCCACAGCAGCTAATCTCGCAGCAGCAGCTTGAACTATCTGAGCCACTTGAGACAAAGGCATATGATTGATTTGTCTTAAAATCACGGTCAAATCTGAAGTTTCTGGCACTGCCCTGCCTTCCAAACAGCAGAGTAACTCTTCCAACGTATACCCTGCTCTGGTTGCAATTTGAGCCAGATTTTCAGTATCTGGAACCTTCACACCCTTTTCCCACATTTGAACAGCAGTAGCAGAAACTCCCAGAAGCTTGCCAAAAGCTCTTTGACTCGTTGAACCACGAGCTAATTTAATGATTTCAATCAGTTTTTGTCTACTTTCGATGTTCACTGCTTTTATAGCTAGTCAACTTTATTTACAAGTTTAGTTGCAATATTACAAGTTTACTTTTATATTGACAGGCTTGTCTTTTAGCAGTAATCTATATCTTATGTTGCAATACGGCAACTTAGGTTTAAAGTAGATAACAATGTTCACTACTTACAAGTTTCGTATTTATGTTTTTCTGCCTGGAGTGATTCGTTTTTTGTGTTTCTCAACTGGCTTTGGCTTCATCTCCTGAAGCTTCAGCAACAGAAGCAAATCGCTCCGCAGCAGCTTGAGCTATCTGAGCGACTTGAGACAAAGGCATATACTTGATTTGTTTCAAAATTGTTGAAAATTCGGAATTTTCTGGTAATGACTTGCCGTCTAAATAGGCGAGTAACTGCTCTAAGCTGTAGCTTGCACGAGCTGCTATTTTTGCCAAATTCTCGGTATCTGGAACGCTGTCACCCCTTTCCCATGACTGAACAGCCGTAGTAGAAACTCCCAAAAGTTTAGCAAACCCTCGCTGACTCATGGTACCACGAGTTTTTTTGACTATTTCTATTAGTTTCTTTCTAGCCTCTGTATTCACGGCTTGATGGCAACTCAACTGTAATTACCAGTTTACTTGTACGTTTCGACGTTTTGTATATAGTTATTTAACACTAAGGCTAGTTAATATTGACTTGCAGCAACTGTTAGTGATAATCTAAAGATACTAAGGTCTTTCTCAGGAAGAAGGCTTATACAGTAATCTTTCATACGAAAAACTCGATTTGCTTAAATGGCAATGCTTACGTATGGGCATTGCCGCCAATAACTCTTAGGGTGCATCATGGTTAGTTGGACACGCAAGAAAACACAATATCGCCGCAAAGGTCAAAGTTTAATCGCCGCTAATAAAATTAAACCACAATTATGGCACATTTTGGAAGCCGAAGCCAAAGAAGCACTTATAGCCCAAGGTGAGCGTGTCCAGAAAATCAAGAAAATCCGCTGCCTGAAGCATCAAGTTTGTATTTCTTATTGGAATCAGAAAGGTGGTGTATGCAGCAGCTTTTTCAGCTACCGGATTTTTGCACGTTGGCAAAATGAAGTAGAAAAGGTAATTTATACCTGTCCTACAGTGAAGGAATGGACGAGATTAAATCGTATCATGCGGTATGAATTCGCTTATTACAATTATTTCCGAGAAATCGAAGATGCACTTGACACCGCATTAGAAAACCGCTTGTGTGTATTGAAAGCAACATCACTACAACCGGTTTCTAAAGACAATTACGTAGAGACGTTCCACGGTCACGTCTCTACAGCGTGTAATAATTAATTACTAGCGCCGGAAGTGGCGAGTTCTGCTAACCTTTCCTGCTGATCTTGGGAGATACAAGATTGAATCAGTGGCTCTAAATCGCCTTCCAAGACGGGGTTAAGGGAATAATTTTGACCAAGACGGTGGTCGGTGGCGCGGTTATCTTTGTAGTTGTAGGTGCGAATCTTTTCAGAACGGGAACCTGTACCAACTTGCGATCGCCTCATGGAAGTTACTTCTTCTTGTTGTTCACGCAACTTGATTTCATACAACTTTGCCCGCAGAATTTGCATAGCCCGTTCTTTATTTTGTAACTGGCTGCGTTCTTCAGTACAGAAAATCCGAATTCCGGTGGGTTTGTGCATCAAGTCAGCCGCTGTTTCCACCTTGTTGACGTTTTGCCCTCCAGCACCGCCAGACCTAGCGGTAGTCATCTCAATGTCCTTCGGGTCGATGTGAATTTCCACCTCATCCACCTCTGGCATGATCGCCACAGTCGCTGTGGAGGTGTGAACTCGTCCACCAGCTTCGGTTGCCGGCACACGCTGCACGCGATGCACTCCAGCTTCAAACTTCAGCTTGCTGTAAACGCTCTCACCCTGAATTTCTAGAATTACTTCTTTGAAGCCGCCCATCTCACCGAGAGACTCACTTACCAGCTTCACTTTCCAACCTTCAGTATCAGCATAGCGCGAATACATCCGCAGCAAATCCCCAGCCCAAATACTTGCCTCATCGCCACCAGTACCGGCGCGAATTTCCAACATGATGTTTTTATCATCATTCGGATCGCGGGGTAACAGCAACACCTTCAAGCGAGTTTCTAAATGTTCGATTTTCTGCTCAAGTTCATCGACTTCCAGTGCTGCCATTTCATGCATTTCTGGATCGCTGCTTGCTTCTTTGTAAACTTGACGTGCCCCAATCAAGTCTTCAGTAGCAGTTTTCCAAATTTCATAAGTATCTACTACCTCTTCTAAAGAAGAGCGCGACTTGGCAATTTTTTGATACTCATCCGGATTTTTGGCAGTATCGGGATCGCCAAGCCGACGGGTTAATTCATTAAAAGTTTGTTCAACGGATTTTAATTTATCCAGCAGGTATGATTCAGCCATGATGAGTCTTTGCGCTCCTTTAAATAACAAATTGGCTTAGGAAAAAAGACAATCGACCCCGAAAAGTACAGGGTCGTCGTTGACACTGCCCAAGCCTTTTTGCTACTTTTTCTTTTTGCCGCCTGCGCCTTCTTCATCTGACGATGAGGACATACCGTATTTGCGAAGGAAGCGTTCTACTCGACCTTCGGTGTCAATCATCTTCTGGGTGCCGGTATAGAATGGGTGGTTTCCAGACCAAACATCTACATGCAATTCTGGCTTGGTTGAGCCAATGGTCATTACAACTTGACCGTTGCAGTAAACTTTCGCATCTGGATACCACTTAGGATGAATATCAGGTTTAGCCATTTTCCTTTCGTGGTTAATCTATATAAATTATAACTTGGGACAGGTAATGGAGATTGGGGAGACGGAGGGAGCAGGGTGAGCAGGGGGAAATATTTCTTCCTTTCCCCTTTCCCCTTTCCCCTTTTCCCCTCTGAAAATTGCCCCATGCCCAATTGCTTATCGTTTCGAGTATTGAGGTGCTTTGCGGGCTTTGTGCAAACCGTATTTTTTCCGCTCTTTCGCCCGTGGATCGCGGGTGAGGTAGCCTTCGGTTTTCAAAGGTGGGCGATTTTCTGGATCTAGTTGACATAGCGCACGGGCGACTCCTAAGCGAACAGAGTCCGCTTGTCCGGTTAAGCCGCCACCTTCAGCTTTCACCAAAATGTCATATTCGTTTTCCAGTCCCAAAGTTTCTAGGGGTGCTTTGATGACTCCTAAATAGTTGGCGTTGAATTGGAAGTATAAATCTCCAGGTTTGCCATTTACGGTCATCTGACCGGTACCTGGAACTAGGCGTACCCGTGCGACTGCTGATTTACGGCGACCAGTACCCCAGTAAACGGCGCGACCACTGTTGGTGTCTAGTGCTTGCATTAGTTTTCGGCTCCAGGAATTGTATTAATTTTTAGTTCTTTCGGTTGTTGCGCTGCGTGGGGATGATCTGCACCAGCGTAAACTTTCAGTTTGGTAAATAACTGCCTGCCAAGGCTATTTTTCGGTAGCATACCTTTGACGGCGACTTCGATAATCCGTTCTGGTAAACGGTCTTGCAGCTTGGCGAAGGTTTCGGTTTTCATCCCACCGGGACGACCGGAGTGGCGACGGTAGATTTTTTGAGTCCGCTTTTTGCCTGTGACTGTGACTTTCTCAGCATTGACGACAATGACGAAGCCGCCTGTGTCCATGTGAGGGGTATATTCTGGTTTATTTTTGCCGCGCAAAATCATGGCAATTTCGGTGGCGAGGCGACCTAAGCGTTTGTCGGTGGCATCTACTATGTACCACTCACGCTCAATGGATGCTAGGGGAGGAAGGTAGGTTTTGTTTGTTGTCATTTGTCCTATGTCCTTTGTTTGTTAATGGTTAGTTGTTGGTTGATAGTTGATAGTTGAGAGTGGTTAGTAGTTAGTTGTTCTACTAATACCCTTTTTATATGAAGGTGCGCCTAGTTTAGCCCACGCAGGTGGGCTTTGTTCGTGTAGCCCCAGGCTTCCAGCCTGAGGGCGATCAGGTGCAGCCTCAATAACTGCGCCCCTCCCAACAACTAACCAAAAACTAATTTTGGTAAGGTGTCGTACCAAACTTCTTGGGGAAAGGGAAAATCTGGATAGCCGACTCGCAACAAGCATAATCCTTGGGGTGGTGCGGCATATTTTACTTTTTCCCGGTGTTGATATGTCCAGATTTCTGTAAAGTTAGAAAGCGATCGCTCTTGTGAACCTACTTCTACCAACATCCCTACCAACAGCCGCACCATGCCGTACAAAAATCCATCTGCCTGAATTTCAATATGAAGAAATGATCCTGTACGATAACACTCCGCTGCTTGCACTTCTACCCAGGAATGCTTGCGCTTTGAACCGGCACGGTGAAAAGCAGCTAAATGATGCTTTCCCATCAAGGGTTTAAGGGCAGCCTGAATTAAAGCTTCATCCAGGGGTGCATAATAATAATGCCAACTAAAGGGTCTAACGAACAAGTTCGGTCGGTCTTCGGTGTAAAGCGTGTAACGATACCGTCGATAAGCTGCACCAAAGCGAGCGTGCCAACTGTTACTTACACCTGCCGAAGCCCGAATCAATATATCTTTGGGCAAATAGCTATTAAGAACTGTTGCCCATTTTTCGGCGGGGATTCTACCTGTGGCATCAAAATGGGCTACTTGAGCAGCCGCGTGAACTCCGGAGTCGGTTCGCCCTGCACCGTGTAGTGTCACCTGATACCCCAGTATAACTGAGATAGCTTTTTCTATCTCTTCTTGGACGGTGCGCTGTTGTAGTTGTCGTTGCCACCCATGAAAATGAGTGCCCAGGTATTGAATTACTAGGGCTACTCTATAAGTCGGTGTTGAGGAGTGGCTTTCTAACATAGGGATTTGGTCAATTGTCAATAGTCAAAAGTCATTTGTTTAAAATTCTTAACTAATGACCACTGACTAATGACTTAAACCAATTCAATTATTGCCATTTCCGCATTGTCACCCCGACGCGGGACGGTATGCAGAATGCGAGTATAACCACCTTGACGATTACCATATCTGGTGGGGGCTTGTTCAAACAAAGCATGAACTAGTTGTTTGTCGAATATATAGCCAAGGGCTTCACGACGTGCTGTCAGCGAGCCATTTTTAGCTAGGGTAATCATTTTATCCACTTCGCTTCGCAAAACTTTAGCGCGAATTAAAGTGGTGGTGATCCGACCATGACGAATCAGCTCAGTAGTGAGCGATCGCAATAAAGCACGACGCTGGTCAGCTGGTTTACCAAGTTTTTTGACGCGACAACGGTGACGCATAATCTTTTTGTTAGTTGTTAGTTGTTGATTGTTAGTTGTTGATTGTTAGTTGTTAGTTGTTAGTTGTTAGTTGCTCTACTATCTACTAACCACTCTCCTACTAACAACTAACAACCAACTATGCGTGTTTGGAGCCTCTTTCTTGTGGCAGAGTAATGCCTAAGCGTCGCTGTAAAGCTTCTACAACTTCTTCTGCCGATTTCTGACCGAAGTTTTTGATTTCTAAGAGGTCTTCTTGGGTAAAATCCAACAAATCTGCTACAGAGTTTACTTGTGCTCGTTTGAGACAGTTATAAGCTCGTACAGAAAGCTGCAATTCTTCGATGGGAATCTGAGCGGTTGGATCGTCCGGGACATCAGAGTTTGTATCGACTGGATCGAGGGAGATATCTTTCAACGGATTGAATAAATCTACCAAGATAGCAGCAGCAGAGGAAAGTGCTTCTTGAGGTGAGATACTGCCATTTGTCCAAACTTCCAACAGTAGTCGGTCTTTGGGCATGGAGTTATCTCCACGGAAGTCTTCAACGCTATAATTAACTTTCCGCACTGGCATAAACACGGAGTCGATTTGGAGAAAGTCTAAAGATGTAGCTTCCTCACGTCCTCGCTCTACGGTGCGATATCCTTTGCCTTTTTCGATGCGGAATTCCATTTCCAGCTTTGCTCCCTCAGCGATGGTCGCTACATACTGGGTTTGGTCGATGACTTCTACTTCACTAGGCAAGTCAAAATGTGATGCAGTGATTGTGGCTGGACCTGTCACAAGTAACCGACCGATCTGGGGTTGAGAAGAATAGTTTTTCAGGATAACTTCCTTCATTTTCATGAGGATTTCCAGTACGTCTTCTCGCACACCCGGAACTGTGGCAAACTCGTGGGAAACCCCTGCAATCCGCACTGCGGTAACTGCTGTACCCTCTAGATTAGATAGTAAAACTCTTCTCAGGGCGTTGCCTACTGTTGTTCCCTGACCGCGCTCTAGTGGTTCTAAGACAAATTTACTGTAATGGTTCCGACTTTCCTCGGTATTAGATTCTACACATTCAATTTGAAACTGCGGCACGGAGTAGCCTCCCTTCTTTTAAGGTGCTGCTAAAAGGCAAATCAATTGCCTCGTCTTTATTTACTTAATACTTTGGAACTTCAAGGAAGCTTTTTAATACCTGCCAATGTTGGTATTTGAAGCTTCACTCACAGATTGTGGACGATGCAGCTAAAATGCGATCGCCCAACAGCTAGAATGTCTAAACTCGACGGCGCTTCGGCGGACGGCAACCATTGTGAGGAATTGGGGTAATATCCCGAATCAGTGTAATTTCCAATCCGGCTCCTTGCAGTGCCCGAATAGCGGTTTCTCTGCCCGCTCCCGGACCACTAACCATTACCTCAATTTGGCGCATTCCAGAGTCCATCGCTCGGCGTGCTGCACTTTCTGCGGCGGTTTGGGCTGCGAAAGGAGTTCCCTTTTTTGCTCCTTTAAAACCGCTAGAACCAGCACTTGCCCAGGAAATCACATCTCCGTTTTGATCGGTAATCGTGACAATGCTATTGTTGAAAGTAGACTGGATATATGCCATTCCATTAGGAACGTTGCGTTTTTGCTTTTTGCTGCCACTTTTTTTAGTTGGTTGTCGCGCCATAATATCGGTGTAGTTGAATAATGGTAATAGTTCTTGTCAGACAAAAGAAACTTATTTGCCGGGAGCTTTCTTCTTACCTGCCACTGTCTGCCGTCTGCCTCGACGAGTTCTGGCATTTGTACGAGTTCTTTGTCCTCTGACTGGCAAGCCCATCCGATGACGACGACCTCTGTAGGAGCCAATATCAATCAGACGCTTGATGTTCAGTCCCTCTAAACGCCGCAAGTCACCTTCTACTTGATAGTCGCTCTCGATGATTCCCCGTAGCGCTGCTACATCAGCATCACTTAAATCTTTTACACGAATATCTGGATTTACACCAGTATTAGCTAATATTTCTTGCGATCTAGATAATCCAATTCCGTAGATATAAGTTAGACCAATTTCTACGCGTTTGTCGCGTGGAAGGTCTACTCCGGCAATACGTGCCATTTATTGCTTTCTCCCTATTGTTCTTGCCAGTACTGTTACTATCTTCGTGACGGTGATTTTTTCGTTTCACCTAATTAATGTCATTGCTAGCAGTATCGATGCTATCCCTGACGTTGCTTGTGCTTGGGATTAACACAAATAACCATCACGCGCCCGCGACGTTTGATCACGTTACACTTTTCACAAATTTTCTTGACTGAAGCTCTGACTTTCATGCCGTTCTTAATTGACTCCAAATAGTAAATTATAGCATTTCTGGGTAATTTAGTCGGTTATTTTTTTGCTTAACACCTAATTTGGTGGTTTATGGTAAGATTCTCTACATATACTTACTTTTTCCGCAGTCGATAAGTGATTCTACCCTTTGTTAGGTCGTAGGGAGTTAATTCCACTTTGACGCGATCGCCAGGTAAAATCTTGATATAGTTCCGGCGAATCTTACCAGAAATATGAGCCAGAACATTAAAGCCATTATCCAGGTCAACGCGAAACATAGCATTTGGTAGGGACTCTGTGACAGTGCCTTCCATTTCAATCAAATCTTGTTTAGACAATTTATTTTTTCCTCAATTCAACAGTCTCCCCCAACAGTTGGAGTAATTACATCTGCAAGAGAACACAATTTGGCGATTATATCAACAGTTTCTTAATATATTTTAGCGAAATTTTGAATTCATCCTGTCCTAAGGGGGAGTGGAGGATGGGGAAGCACTTCGTGCAGGGGAAAGGGGAAAGGGGAAGAAATATCTAGAATTCGTTTTTAAATAACTCTTTATCTCCATACCTTTGCCCCTCTTCAAATCCCTTGTCCCCTTGTGTCCTTGTCTCCTTGTCCTCTTGTCCCCATGATTGAAACTAAAAAGCGATTACCTTCTTAAGTTCATTAGTGACTTCTTCTTGGGATTGATTACCATTGACGGTGAGAAGTTTTTGCCTCGAGCCGTAATAATCAATCAAAGGTGCAGTTTCATTGCGATAAACTTCTAAGCGACGACGAATTACCTCTTCGGTATCATCTTTTCGTCCGCGCTCAAGTAAACGTGCTACCACTACATCATCTGGGACATCCAGATTGACCACCTTTTCACCGCTAGGAAGATCCATATGAAGCAGCAATTCCTGCAAAAAAACTGCTTGCGTTACTTTGCGAGGAAAGCCATCTAAAATCCATCCAGACTTAATATCTGGTTGACTAAGACGCTCCTGCACTAGCTCCTGCATTAGCTGGTCGGGAACCAACTCGCCGCTATCAACGTAATTTTGAGCTTTGATTCCTAAAAGGGTTTGCTCTTTCATTGCTTGACGCAAAATATCACCCGTGGAAATATGGGGAATATTGCAGTCGTAAGCTAAATTTTGAGCTTGAGTTCCCTTACCAGCTCCAGGCGGTCCCAAGAAGATTAATCGCGTCACTATTATTTCACCATTCCTTCATAGCGCTGAGAGATGACGTAAGTTTGGACTTGTTTTGCTGTTTCAATCGCCACACCAACCAGAATTAATAACGAAGTTGCGCCAATTCCTTTAAAAGTTGGCACACCTAAAGAGCTTTCTACAGCGGTGGGGATAATTGCAACCAACCCCAAAAAGATAGCACCTAAAAAAGTTAGTCGATTCGTCACCCGCTCAATATACTCGCTCGTTGTTTTACCCGGACGAACGCCAGGAATGCTAGAACCCATTTTTTTCAAGTTCTGCGCCACATCTACTGGGTTAAGAATCAACGAAGAGTAGAAATAGCTGAAGAAAACAATAGAAATGAGGTAAATCAGCGAGTATGCCCAAGGCGCAGAACCACCCGGACTCAAATAAGTGTTAACAATATTAATCAAGTCCGGATTTTTGGTGAAATTCGCCAGCAAAAGTGGCAAACTCAAGATGGCAGCCGCGAAAATAATCGGCATGACACCGCCCTGATTTAGCCGCAGGGGTAGATAGCTACGCTGCTCTGCCAAAACACGCCGACCGACTTGACGACGAGCGGAAATAATGGGGATGCGCCGCGTTCCTTCTTGAACAAAGACAATCCCAACAATCGTTACCAAGAACACCAATACCAGTACAATTACACGCCCGACTATTTCCCGACCGCCTACTTGCACCAAGTCGATGGTATCGCCCAAAGATTTTGGTAGTGAGGCGACAATGTTGACAAAAATCAACAAAGATGCTCCGTTACCAATACCTCGTTCGGTGATTAGTTCTGATGCCCACATAACGAACATAGAACCAGCCGTGAGAGCGATCGCTGTTTCCGCTACAAAAACCGGACCGGGTTCTTTAGCAAATTGCTGTAAGAAAAATGCTGAGAACGCAGTACTTTGAATAATCGCCCAACCTAAAGACACATAGCGTGTAATTTGGGAAATTTTTCGCCGTCCAGCTTCACCTTCATTTTTCTGTAAATTTTCTAAAGCTGGAATCGCAGTTGTGAGCAATTGGATAATAATGGAAGCGTTAATGTAAGGCAAAATGCCCAAGGCAAAGACTCCCAAAGTAGAAAGTCCGCGTCCTGAGAATATGTCTAACAAGCCGAATATCGCGCTGTTGTTTTGGATAGCTTGACCAAACAAGTCGCGATTAATTCCTGGCACCGGCAAAAAGATGCCCAGGCGAATCAAAATTAAAATACCGACGGTGACAAGCAGCCGACCTCTTAGTCCAGCGGCTTGCGCCATCTGCATAAAAGTTTCTTGAGCCGTTGGGGCTTTGTCTCGACTAATCATAAAGGGCTACCTTTGAAGTATGAAATGTGAAATGTGAAGTACGCTCGTCAGAAGTATAAAACGTGAAGTATGTATTTTTCATCCTTCATCCTTCATCCTTCTCCTTCGGAGACGCTTTGCGAACATCATTCATCATTTAGATAACTTCACAACTCCCACCAGCTGCCTCAATTTTGCTTCGAGCTTGGCTTGTGAAAGCTGCGGCTTTGACATTGAGTGCAACGCTTAATTCCCCATTGCCCAAAATTTTCAATGGTGCTTTGGCACTAGTGATAATACCTGATGCCTTTAAAGATACCAAAGTAACTTCTGTATTGGCAGGAAGGGAAGCTAGTTTCTCTACATTAATCGTAGTGTAATTTTTACGATTAATAACTGGAAAGCCCTTTAACTTAGGGATACGGCGATACAACGGCTGTTGACCACCTTCAAATCCAGGTCGGGTGCTGCTACCAGAGCGAGATTTTTGACCCCGCATACCTAAACCAGCACTGGCACCTTGACCGGCAGAAATACCCCTACCTACACGCTTCTTGCGTTTTTTGGAGCCTTTTTGAGGACGAACATCATTTAGTCTCATAATTTTGTTAATGGTTAATGGTCAATAGTCAATGGTCAATGAACTCTTGACTCTTGACTTTTGACTTGTTAAATGTAGAGATTCTCAATAGGAACGCCTCTATCTTCGGCAACTTGGGCAAAGGTACGCAGGGTAGATAGGGCATTAACTGCGGCTCTAGCATTATTGAGTGGATTGTTGGAGCCGAGTTGTTTGGCTAAAATGTTGCGAACTCCAGCTAACTCCAATACGGTACGGACAGCACCACCTGCAATTACCCCGGTTCCAGGGGATGCTGGTCGCATCATGACTTTTGCACCACCACCGGTACCATCAATAGGATGGGGAATGGAGTTAGATTTTGTCATAGGGATTTCAATCAGATGCTTTTTGCCGTCGGCTACACCTTTTTTAACGGCACCAATTACATCTGAAGCTTTACCTACTCCCACACCAACTTGACCGCGTTCGTTACCAACGACAACGATCGCTCGGAAGCTGAGTTTTTTACCTCCCTTAACGACCTTACTGACGCGTCGGATCTGAATCACCCGTTCTTGCCAGGTTGTCTCTTCTTTTTTGGCGCGTTTTGTTTTGTTTTTACGCTCGGTTGCCATAATTAATGCTATGTAGGTTGTTGGGCGATGGGCAATGGGCAATGGGCAATGGGCAATGGGCATTGGGCATTTGTAATAACTCTTTTCCCTTTCCCCCTCTTCAAATTCCCACTAACCAATTACTAATTTTAGAAATTTAAGCCGGCTTCCCGTGCGGCATCGGCTAAAGCTTTGACGCGACCATGATATAAATTACCACCGCGATCAAAAACTACTTGAGTTATGCCTTTTTCGAGCGATCGCGCTGCAATTAACTTGCCGACTTGAGCTGATGCTTCCCGGTTAGAGCCTGAAGCCAAATTAGACTTCAAATCTGGTTCTACACTCGAAGCTGCCACAATTGTGTGATGCTTAGTATCATCAATTACCTGAGCATAAATATGCTCGTTCGAGCGAAATACAGCTAACCGTGGACGTTCTTCAGAACCGCTTACTTTACCACGGACGCGTCGATGGCGACGCTGTTTAGATTCTTTGCGAGTAAGTTTCATTTTTACTTCTTACCTTTACCAGTCTTACCAGCTTTACGTCTGACCACTTCACCGGCGTAGCGAATACCTTTACCCTTATAAGGTTCTGGTCGGCGAACTTCGCGAATTTTCGCTGCGGTGTTACCTACTATTTCTTTGTCATACCCGCTAACGATGACGTTAGTGGTACCTTCAACTGCAAACTGAATTCCGTCTGGTGGGGGAATTTGAACTTGATGGCTATAACCCATATTCAAGACTAGATTACGACCTTGAAGTTGCGCCCTATAACCTACCCCTTGAATTTCCAACCGACGTTGAAAACCTGTGGAAACTCCTTCTACCATGTTGGCAACTAAGGTACGGCATAAACCGTGTAGCTGCCGAGATGTGCGGGAATCATCGCGCCGATTTACTTGTAATATTTCCCCATCTTGAGAGACACTCACATTAGTCGGCAGATCGCGAGAAAGTTCACCTTTGGGACCTTTCACCACAACTTTTGTGCCGTCAATTGTTATTTCTACTTTGGCAGGGACTGTAATTGGACGTTTACCAATTCGAGACATAATTTTTTATCCTTTGTTATTTGTTAGTTGTTGGTTGTTGGTTGTTATTTGTTGAGCAATGGGCATTGGGCAATGGGCATTGGTAATAATTCTTTCCCCTTTCCCCCTCTTCAAATTCCCACTAACTACTAACCACTAACTACTAACTTTTTTACCAAACGTAGCAAAGCACTTCACCACCCA
The DNA here is from genome assembly GCA_019358985.1 of Tolypothrix brevis GSE-NOS-MK-07-07A. GTDB lineage: Bacteria > Cyanobacteriota > Cyanobacteriia > Cyanobacteriales > Nostocaceae > Hassallia > Hassallia brevis. The sequence continues at coordinate 95,855 of JAHHIJ010000009.1, forward strand.
AGTTTTGACGTCGCGCTTCGCGATCGGTCATAATGCCACTGGATGTAGAAATAATGGCAATGCCAATACCACCTAGTACCCGTGGTAATTCTTTTTTGTTGGAGTAAACTCGCAAGCCTGGTTTGCTCACTCGCTTTAAAGCGGTAATTAGAGGCTGGCGATTTTTACCCTTGTATTTCAGGGCAATCACCAAGTTACGCTTTACTCCATCTTCTGCTTCTTCGTATTCGGAAATAAAGCCTTCTTCACGAAGCACTTTAGCAATACTACGGGTTGTTTTTGTCGCTGGCACTAGTGTCTGTTGATGCCTCGCCATAGTAGCATTGCGGATGCGCGTCAGCATATCTGCAATTGTGTCGTTAGCCGCCATCGTTCCCTCGTATAACTGAACTTATTGATCGCGAAAGGGCATTCCCATTTCTTTGAGTAACGCGCGTCCCTCTTCGTCATTTTTTGCGCTGGTGATGATGGAAATATCCATACCACGTACTTGATCGATGCTGTCGTACTCGACTTCTGGAAAAATTAGCTGTTCTCTGACGCCGAGAGTGTAATTTCCCCGACCATCAAAGCTTTTGGGACTAATGCCGCGAAAGTCTCTAATTCTAGGCAAAGAAAGGCTGATCAGTCGGTCGATAAAGGCGTACATTCGTTCGCCTCTAAGTGTCACCATGATTCCAACAGGCATTCCTTGACGAATTTTGAAGCCAGCGATCGCCTTTTTCGCTCGTGTGACTACCGGTTTTTGACCTGTAATCACGGCAATTTCATTTAATGAGGCTTCTAATGCTTTCGCGTTGGAAGCTGCTTCCCCCAATCCCCGGTTCACCGTAATTTTTAGTAACTTCGGTACTTGATGAATGTTGGTATATTGAAACTGATTCATCAGTTTGGGAACGATTGTCTCTTGGTATAAATTTTTGAGTCTTGTTGGCGCCATATTTTTTTTCCTGTTTATCCCTGGTCTTGGTCAGGGGAAAAGAAGTTATGAGTTTTGAGTTATGAGTTAAAGCTAACTCTTAACTCCTTACTCGTGACTTCTGACTATTTATCAAGTATCTCGCCGGTTTTCTTTAACATCCGTACCTTCTTCCCTTCTTGGGTTGTGGTGTAGCAGATGCGACTAGCAACGTTTTGCTTAGTTGAATAAAGCATTACGTTGGAACTATGAATTGGGAATTCTTGGGTAAGAATGCGTCCCGATTCGCCTTCGGCTTGGGGTTTGACGTGCTTAGTTTTAATGTTGACGCCTTTGACAATGACTTGACTAACTTGGGGAAGTGCTGTGACTATTTCACCAACTTTGCCTTTGTCTTTACCGGCAATCACTTGCACGGTGTCGCCAGTTTTGACGTGCATTTTATGGAAAACTTTAGGTTTCGGCTGTTTTGCCATTACAGCACCTCCGGAGCCAAAGAAACGATTTTGGTAAAGTTTTTCTCGCGCAATTCCCGTGCTACTGGTCCGAAAACCCGCGTACCTCTGGGATTACCATCTTTGTTGATGATTACTGCGGCGTTGTCGTCAAAGCGGATACTCATACCGCTATCACGGCTCATGGCTTTGCGGGTACGGACAATAACCGCTTCCACAACATCAGATTTTTTTACTGCCATGTTAGGAATGGCATCTTTAACAACGGCAATAATTTTATCACCGACGCCGCCATAACGACGGTTTCCTCCGCCTCCGCCTAAAACGCGGATGCACATTAATTTGCGGGCGCCGCTATTATCTGCGACATTGAGGTAGGTCTGGGATTGAATCACAATTTTTCTTCCTTGTGAGGTTGTTAGTTTTCTAACAACTATTACGTTATAGCTTTAGTGTTCAGGATTTCTGTGACTTGCCAGCGCTTGGTTTTGCTCAGGGGTCGAGTTTCCTGAATGCGAACGCGATCGCCCACTTTACATTTGTTTTCTTCGTCGTGGACTTTATAGCGCTGGGTATTCACTACAATCTTGCCGTACTTGGGGTGAGGAGCGCGGTTTTCAATGGCGACTACCACCGTTTTCTGCATTTTGTCGCTCACTACCAAACCAACTCTTTCTTTGACTGCCATAATCTCCTACTTTTCTTCTTTAACCAATTCAGTTGCTTGTTGTTTGCGCTCTGTTTCTACTGTCAGCAACTGGGCTAAACGGTGTCGAGCATGTTTGAATTGATGGGGTTTTTCTAATTGTCTGGTTGCTTTTTGCAAACGCAATTGAAATAGGTGCTTTTTCACAGCAAGAATTTCATCAGACAATTTTTCGTCACTTAATTCTCTTGCTTCTGAAACTTTAGGCAGAGGCATGACTTACTCCTGCGGCTCCGATTCGGAGCGTGTAATGAACTTAGTTTTAATTGGTAACTTAAAAGCTGCCAAGCGCATGGCTTCGCGAGCGATTTCTTCAGTAACGCCAGCAATTTCAAATAAAATCCGTCCTGGCTTGACGACTGCTACCCAAAATTCCGGCGAACCTTTACCGGAACCCATCCGAGTTTCTGCGGGACGCATGGTTACAGGTTTGTCTGGGAAAATACGAATCCAGATTTTACCACCCCGACGGATATAACGAGTCATTGCTCGGCGAGAAGCCTCTATTTGTCGAGAGGTGATCCAAGCTGGTTCTTGTGCTTGGAGGGCAAAATCGCCAAAATTCAGGCTGCTACCACGGGTAGCTACACCGCACATCCGTCCGCGTTGTTGTTTGCGGAATTTAGTTCTTCTAGGACTTAACATGACTTGTTAGTTGTTGGTTGTTAGTTGTTGGTTGTTAGTTGTTGGTTGTTAGTTGTTAGTTATTACCACTAACCAATAACCACTAACCACTAACTATCCTTCATTTGAACGATCTTCAAATTGTTGGCGACGTCGTTGTTGTTGACGACGACGAGGTTCGCGATCTCTGGTTGTTGGTTGGGAAGGAGTTTCTTCCTGTCCGGGAATAATTTCTCCTTTAAACACCCACACTTTGATACCGAGAATGCCGTAAATGGTTTTTGCGGTACAGCAAGAGTAGTCAATATCAGCCCGTAAGGTATGTAGAGGTACTCTACCTTCACGAGTCCATTCTGTCCGGGCAATTTCTGCACCGTTGAGCCGACCGCCAACTTGAATTTTAATGCCTTGCACACCAGCGCGTTGAGCACGTTGGATGGATTGACGCACTACCCGACGGAAGGAAACGCGGCGTTCCAATTGTTGCGCGATGTATTCCGCAATCAAGTAAGCATCGGCATCAACTCGTTGTACTTCAACTACGTTAATGCGAATTTGGCGATTGCCGCCTAACAAATCTTGCAGTCCGGTACGCAATGCTTCAATACCTTGTCCGCCTCGACCTACAACTACACCCGGTCGAGCCGTGCGTACTTCTAAGTCGATTTGGTCTGCTTTGCGCTCAATTCGTACTTCCGAGATGCCAGCGTTGTTTTGAGCGTATCTACCCAGCTTTTTTTCTATGTAGTTACGCAGTTTGTAGTCTTCTTGAAGAAGTTCTGGATAACGGTCAGGAACGGCAAACCAACGTGATTGGTGTTCTTGAGTAATACCCAGTCGAAAACCGACTGGATGAATTTTTTGTCCCACAAATAGTTCCTCTAAAAATTTCTGACTGTACGCAATTTTTTTCTGGGAGAAGCTTATTCAGCCGCTCCAGTTGCAACTGCTACTGTAATGTGACATGTCGGCTTGCGAATTTGGTAAGCTCGACCTTGCGCTCTTGGTTGGAACCGTTTCAGGACTGGACCTTGATCGGCGTATGCTTGAGTAATCACCAATTTGGCGCGATCTAATCCATCGTTATGCTCGGCATTCGCTGCCGCGCTTCTAATTAGCTTTAATACTGGTTCGCAAGCACGATAGGGCATGAATTCCAGGATAATTAGCGCTTCCCGGTAGGATCTGCCGCGAATTTGATCGAGTACGCGACGCACTTTCAGGGGAGACATGCGTACAAAACGGGCGATCGCTTTTACTTCTTTAGTATCAGTTGCCATAAGTTTCTCCTTTTTTGTTATTAGTTAGTTGTTAATTGTGAGTTGAATTCAATTTCTACTAACAACTAACCACTAACCACTAACTCTATCTCCCTGCTTTTTTATCACTTTTTCCATGACCCCTGTATGTGCGTGTCGGGGCAAATTCACCTAATTTGTGTCCTACCATTTGCTCATTCACAAAAACTGGTACGTGTTGGCGTCCGTTGTGAACAGCGATGGTATGTCCTACCATTAGGGGCAAAATTGTTGAAGCTCTCGACCAAGTTTTAATAACTTCTTTTCTGTTGATTGCGTCGAGCTTTTCAATTTTCTTGAGTAAATGATCCGCAACGAAGGGACCTTTTTTTAGAGAACGACCCATAATAAAGGATGAAGGATTAAGGATAAAGGATGAAAATAAAGAATGTTCGCAAAGCGTCTCCGCAGGAGAAGGATTAAGGATGAATCACACTTCAGATTTCATCCTTCATACTTCGTACTTTTTAAGACTCGCGTCCGCCGCGTCCGCGTTTAGAAGACTTACGACGACGACGTACAATAAATTTGCTGCTTGGTTTTTTACGCTTGCGTGTCTTCATACCCAAGGTAGGTTTACCCCAAGGTGTCACAGGACCGGATCTACCAATGGGAGCGCGACCTTCACCACCTCCATGTGGGTGATCCACTGGGTTCATGACGCTACCTCTGACCTTAGGACGGCGACCTTTCCAGCGGTTTCTTCCTGCTTTACCTGCACTTAGGTTTCTCGCGTCGGTGTTCCCAACTTGTCCGATGGTGGCGTAGCATTCGCGCCGAATCATTCGGACTTCACCAGAAGGTAGTTTGATGGTTACGTAATTTCCTTCTTTTGCCACAACTTGCGCGGTAGCACCGGCGGAACGAACGATTTGACCGCCTTTTCCTGGGGTCAATTCTACGTTGTGAATGCTAGTACCCAAGGGAATATTCGACAAAGGTAAGGCGTTACCATCTTCAAAGGGCGCATCTGGTCCAGCAATAACTGTTGTCCCGACTTTCAAGCCGTTGGGATGAAGAATGTAGCGTTTTTCACCATCTTTGTAAAACAAAAGGGCGATTCGGGCGTTGCGGTTTGGATCGTATTCAATCGCTTCGACTTTCGCGGGAATATTCCGTTTATCTCGTTTAAAGTCGATGATCCGGTAAAGTTGTTTATGTCCGCCACCCCGCCGGCGACTAGTAATCCGCCCTTGGTTATTTCTACCTTTAGGACGATGCTTGTTTGTCGTTAAAGACTTTTCCGGCTCGGTTTTGGTAATTTCCGCAAAGTCGGAGATAGTAACTTGGCGAGTACTGGGGGTATAAGGGCGATAAGAACGAGTACCCATAATTGGAGTTGTTAGTTGTTAGTTGGAGCGTTGTTAGTTGGAGCGTTGTTAGTTGTTAGTTCTAATAACTACTAACTACTAACTAATTACACTTCTGGGAATAGAACTTGTCTAATCTTGTCTTCGTCCCCAGGTGCCACTGTGATAATGGCTTTCTTGTATTGGGGTTTGTAACCAAGAAATTTACCAACGCGCCGCTTTTTGCGGGGTGGTCTTGAAGTATTCACTTTCACAACTTTGACATCAAACAAGGTTTCAATTGCGGCTTTGATTTCTGGCTTGGTTGCTTTGGGAATTACTTCAAAAGTGTATTTATTCTGCTCCATCGCAATGGTCGCTTTTTCGGTGACAATTGGGCGACGCACTAAGTCGGGCAAATAACGGGGGTCAAAGTTAGGCACTGTAGACCTCCTGAATTTTTTCTAAAGCTGGTGCTGTGATGACAATTTTGTCAGCCCGCAGCAAGTCGTAAATGTTTAGTTGGTCAGCGGCAATTAACTTTAATTTTTCGATGTTGCGAGCTGAGAGATAAACGTTTTCGGTGCGTTCCGACAAAATCAAAAGTGTATTGCTTTCTGGTTGTGAACCCCAACGGGCGATCGCTTGTACTAATTCTTTGGTTTTCGGGCGTTGAAACTCGTTCCCAAATTCTTCCACTATAATCAAATCGTCAATGCGACTGGCGAACGCTGTCCGCAATGCTAAACGCCGCTCTTTGCGGTTCATCTTCAGATTATAATCTCTGGGCTTTGGTCCAAAGATCACACCACCACCACGCCACAAGGGTGAACGAATTGAACCGGCACGCGCTCTTCCTGTACCTTTTTGCCGCCACGGTTTGCGACCACCACCTCTAACTTCTGCACGGGTCTTTGTACTGGCAGTTCCCTGGCGAGCATTGGTCATCTGTCTCACTAAGGCTCTATGCACAATATGAGACGCCGTTGTTTCTTTGGCAACTCGCAAATCGAAGCTTTTCTCTCCGACTTGTTCTCCTTGCCAATTTTTAACTACACACTCAAATGTCATCTTTTTGTCCTTTGTTCTTTGTTAATTGCTATTTGTTAGTTCTACTAACCACTAGCCACTAACTTTTGTACAGACGCGATTAATCGCGTCTCTACTACTTACCAACTTTGTTGGTTGGGATAATACTTATCAATGCTCCAGGCTTACCAGGAATAGCTCCCTTAATTAGCAATAAGTTACGTTCTGGGTCTACTCGCACTACAGTCAGCTTGCGAATTGTGATGCGCTTACCACCTAAACGTCCTGCCATCCGCTTACCTGGATAGACACGACCGGGTGTTGTACCCGCACCAATCGAACCGGGTGCCCTATGGTTTTTGGAACCGTGTGACATGGGTCCACGACCAAAGTTGTTTCGTTTCTGGTTCCCTGCAAAACCGCGACCGATACTTTTACCGCTTATATCTACAATTTGACCTGCACTAAAAATATCTGCCGTAATTTGTTGACCTAAAGAATACTCACTAGCGTTCTCAATGTGATATTCCCGTAAGTGACGCAATGCTGGAGCTTCTGATTTTGCCAGATGTCCCAGCAAAGGCTTGTTTAAAGCCTTTGGCTTCACTTCACGATAGCCAACTTGAATGGCAGAGTAACCGTCGGTCTGTTTTGTTTTTACTTGTGTTACCGTGCATGGTCCCGCTTGGACGATAGTGATAGGAATGGATACTCCTGCTTCGTCAAATATTTGGGTCATGCCAAGTTTGGTGCCGAGAATGCCTACAGACACAGTTACTGGCTCTCCTTATCTACTTACTTTTAAAATCGGATTCATCAAATACTCGTTTCAATGCCCTAACTAGGGCATTTTGCAGCAAGCGGACGCTTCTGGCTGCAACAAGGGTATCCTTCTAGGGTTGCTGAATCCGTTTATTTTCACTCTTTGCAGCTAAAATCATCTTCCCGATTGGAAATCTTTCAGTGAGTGAAATTAACTTCGCGCTTACTTTATAGCTTTGCGCTTTGTGCAGCAATGCTTCGTCCCTTAAGCGATCGCTATGGCACTTTTTGGCGGACACTGCTTTTGACGAAGAAATGAAAACGACTTGCGTCACACTTCATGTGTCCGTGTTGCAGTGGGACTTAAGCATACAATTGTTGCTCAGTATCCCTTGGCTGAGGCTGATGCAATGTCATCAAACCAAGATGACTGCTCAGTTTTTACTTCTAAATACATCAAGCGATCGCTTAATGTTTTGCCTAGTTTCAAGAGATACGCATGAGTGAATGCGCTTTTTTCCTTAGGTTGTGCTTTGGTTTTTATTCCAATGCTCCTAAGTTTACTCAAGGCTCTATTAGTTTATCAGCTTCTTACCCATCCGAGCGATTATATCACATTTTGAATTTAATTATCAACCCTAAATGCTAAAACTAGCTAAGAATGCTAATTAGAAGGTAAACTAATTTATATTTTGGTCACAATCTAATATCATAGTTCATCTATTTGTGTTTGTCTATAATTTTTGCGAAAAGAGGGTGTAGCACCAGCGCCTGACGAATAGAATTCGCGGCTATACAAACGAAGTCCACCTGCGTGGACTAAGAGAAAATCAAGGGTTTTAAACCCACGCAGGTGGGTTTTGTCTGTGTAGTCGCGACTTCTAGTCGCCAAGGCTTTTCTTATAAGTTTGTTATCTAACTAAATATATCGATTAACAGTGAATAATAGAGATATATAAGTGGGATAATACGAAAAACTATGGCACTAATAACCACTGGCAAACCTTTCATTCGCGACCTGGAAAAATTTGGCACTCTTGGCGTATACGCACCTCTGGAAGGGGGTTTTGAAGGTCGGTATCAACGCCGACTGCGTGCGGCTGGTTATGCCACTTTGCATATTACCGCAAGAGGACTGGGCGATTTAGCTGCTTATTTGACGGGAGTTCATGGAATCAGACCTCCTCACCTGGGTAAAAAAACTATCCCTAATGGTGCAGCAGTCGGTTTTGTATACTATGTACCACCGATTATCAACTATCAGCTAGAACAGCTACCACCAAAGTCAAAGGGTCTAGTGTTGTGGATTATTGAAGGGCATATTCTTTCCAATCAGGAAGTTGAATATTTAGCGTCTTTGCCTAGTATAGAGCCACGAGTGAAAGTAGTTCTCGAAAGAGGAGGCGATCGCTTCTTCCGTTGGACACCTCTGGAGAAAACGCTTTTAGCTGCTAGTTAACAGTTAAAAGTCCAATAGACAACCTATTTGGAAAAGATGTAGAGACGTAGCACTACTACGTCTCTACAAGGGTTTAGGGCAACGCATAATTTATTTCTGGAGATGTCCAATAAATAATAGACATCTCCACAAAAAACGTAGAGACGTTCCGGCGGAACGTCTTTACAAGGGTTTCGCTTAAGGCATAATTAATTTGTGGAGATGTCCAATGACTCTTGACTATGGACTTTTGACTCCTAACTCTTTGAGCATTTCTATGGTGCTGATGCGAAAACCGCAGGATGCAAATAATTGTCGTGCTGCTTCGTTGACTGCTGTGGTATCAAGTCGAATTTGCTGAACTTCCATTTCTTTGAAGCGATCGCTACACAACATTACCATTTGTTGCGCTACTCCGTTTTGCCGATATTCTGGTTCAACCCAGATATCGTGAATAAAAGCATATTCCTGTAAACGGTAAATTGGAATTTCTCGCTCAACTGTCGCTACTAGAAATCCCCCCAATTTACCTTCATCTTCCGCTACTAGGAAGACATTGCGATCGCTATTATTCGCTAACCGCGTCAACCATTTTTCATAACGCTGTTCTGGATAAGGTAAAAATCCATATTTGGCGCTGTCCCAATTTTCGTGCAAGGCGCAAATTTTAGCAACCATTGGTAAAACTTGGGGTACATCGTCTGATGTGGCACTGCGAATTAGCATTTTGGATAATTGGCTTTTTGCAAATTTTAATCTTGTTGGTGGGCAAAAATGTAAGCACCCCAGAGAGAAAGAGCGATCGCCATCACTAACAAAATCGGTATGCTGTACCAAGGAAACTGGGACAATGGCAAAAAAGCAGCTGCACGCAGTCCTAAGGTGGCATAAGTAAGCGGTAACAAATAAACTACAACTTTTAAAGCTGCGGGTAATGTATTTGGGTCAAAGAAAGTCCCTCCTAGAAAGGACATGGGGATGATGATAAAGTTATTGTAGAGTCCGACAGCTTCAAGCGATCGCACACTTAACCCGACAATTACCCCCAACCCAGAAAAAACTGCACAACTCAGCACTAACAATAACAAAAACAACGGGTGCAGAAAACGCCAGTTACCAGTAAACAACAACGCTACCAAAATTACACCCAGCGAAGTTAATAACCCCCGCATTACTCCCGCGAGCATTTTACCGATGTGCAAAGCTAAAGGATGCACGGGTACAAGCAACAATTCTTCAAAGCTTTTGGTAAACAGTCTGTCTCCGCAAATCGAAAACGTCGTCCCCACAAAACTGACTGTCATCGACGACAGCGCCACCATCCCTGGCAAAATGAATTCTAAGTAGCTCTTATAATCACCACTAATTCCTGCCCCTGGTTTAATTGAACCTCCCAAACCAAAGCCAAAAGCCAGAATGTATACCAGTGGAGAGATTAAGCCTGATGTAGCAAGTTGTGGAATTCTCACACGTAAATCCAGCCATTCTCCCCAAAAAATAGTCAGACTATCAGCTAGAAGAATTTGAATTTGCGAGATTTTGAAGCTTTTGCTTAAGAGTAGCGGTCTTGTAGATGTCACTTTTTTTAAGTTATGTATCAAATTTTTCTTAATTAATATTTTATATTTTTTGATAGCTTAACTATCCAAAGTAAGTAGGTGGACAAAAATATTTACAGTCATTGCGAACGTAATGAAATGAAGTGAAGCAATCGCAAGACTTTGAGATTGCGTCATTCCGCTTCGCTTCATTCGCAATGACGTTGTGTAATTAATTCTGTCCGACTACTTATTAAAAGTGAGATGGGGAAGGAGGACAAGAGAAGGGGCAATACGCTTGGTGTTAAGGCAAGAGACGCAAGGGAATCGCCGTCTTTACAATAATCAGTCCTTTGTAGAGACGGCGATTTATCGCGTCTTTGTGATCTATAATTTTCATCAAAAAACCTTATCCGAACCGTATTGTGAGATGGGGAAGGAGGACTGTTGAAAAAAAATTAGATCGTTCCGCTCCGCTACACTAAAAAAGGGTAAAAGAAACAAGAGTAGAGGGCAAAAGAACTAAAGTATAAAGGGCTACTTAAGAATCCTCCCAACGGCGCAGACAACACGAAAACCAATAACGCTGATGATGTAGTCGCGCTCCGCCCTAATGCCGTTGTAGCGAGACGCGGAACGGCAGTACTCAGGATCGTTGAACCAGGAACCGCCCCGCAGTATTTGATATTGATTATCATTATCTATCCAAGCACTTCCATCTTTAGGCGCTCCTTTATAGCTGTCATGCCAAGTATCTTGACACCACTCCCAAACGTTACCGTGCATGTCGTACAAGCCAAAAGCGTTAGGTGGAAAAATTCCTACTTCTGTTGTTTGTCCACGATTTTTGCCCTTTGGCTCAGAAGCGTAAGTGTAATTCCCATCGTAGTTAGCTAACCCAGTTGTAATCGTCTCGCCGAAGTGAAATGGTGTTGTTGTTCCTGCACGACAAGCATATTCCCATTGTGCTTCCGAAGGCAGGCGATAAGTGCGTCCTGTCTTTTGACTCAACTTTTTGCAAAATTGCACTGCATCATTCCAGGAAACTAACTCTACAGGACGTTTCTCTCCCTTGAAGTTGGATGGATTTGTATCCATCACTTGTTTATACTGTTCCTGGGTGACTTCAAACCGTCCCATAAAAAAAGCAGGCACATTTACATCGTGCTGCGGACTTTCACTTGAACTTCGACTTTTCTCTTCTGATGGTGAACCCATCTTAAATGAACCATCAGGAATAGAGACCATTTCTAGAGTTACACCATTACCCAAGTCCTCCTTAAAAAATTTGGCTTGCTTGTTAGAATCTCGTTTAATTACCTGTCCCTTTTCATCTACCGTTACCGTTTCAAACTCAACCCTGGACAAGGGTAATCCGAATGCTTTCTCGGTTGCTAAGAGTGTGTATTTAGGTTCTGCTACAGAAATTGGTGTTGATGTTGGTATTGGTGTTGGTGTTGATGTTGGTGTCTGTGATTGATCCTTAAAAATTTCACCGGCTACCACTGCTGTCACTAAACCTGCACCTCCCAAGCCAGCCCACTTCAAAAACTTTTGTCGGGTTATTCGCTCTTGAATCGGTTGAGTAGGTTGAGCAACGCTTGGCTGCTGAATCGGAGATTTAATCAATTCTTGGCTTGCTACAACTCTCCTTTCAATTGCAATGATATCTGTTTGTTTAAGTCCTAAAATCCATTTAAGTATGTTTAACCTCAGCCGAATAACATGACTCTCAAGAGAATTTCCGGCATTAATTGTTTTAATTAATTCTTGTTCATACTGCTGTAATTTTTGACGATATTCTGCTTCCTCTCGCTGCCGTTTTGTTTCTGCCTCCTGCTGCTTCAGTCGTGCTGCTTCTTCTTGTTGTCGTTGTTTTTCTGCTTCTTGTTGCTGCCTGATTCTCTCTTGCTGTTTCCGATATTCTGCTTCCTTCGGCGCAACAATTGGTTGCTCAATCTGTAATACTTCTGCTTCTTTGAGTCGCAAAGATTTCTGTAATTGCTTCAACTGACGACGAGCTGATTCTTTGAGCGGATATTCTCGCTCAATTGCTTCGGAGAAAGCTTGCTGATAACGAACTAAATTCTGTCGATGTTCTTCTTGCCTTTGAGCAAACAGTGATTCTTGGGCTGATTCAGAACTTACTGACCTACCTCCACTTGATGAAGTAACAGACTCATCAGGTGCAATTGTAAGTTCAAAACTTCCTCGTTGACGCAGTGCAATCCTTCCAATAGCGTCAATTGCATCCAAATCACCACGGGATACAGCTAAAACTCTCACCCATAATTGCTTTGCTAATGATAAATTACCTCTGTTTTCAGCTTGAGAGGCTTGATATTTTAATGGCTCTACATCTCTAAGTGTGGCAGTTTGCTCTAATAAAATAAAATACATTTTGTAGGGCGGTTCTGCCTGCCAATAAGGATTTTGTGCAGGCTTTCCATAGCGAGTATTCAGATCGGGAACTTGGTAACGTAAATATTGTGCTAAACGCTCTACTGTGGCACAATTAGCCTCTCCCTGTAGTCGCAATCCCTCTAATAGTGAATGGGTAAATGAACCATGTTCTAATTCCTCAATTTCCCAAGATTTTTGGTTAGCTGTGCAGGAATAAAAGGTGATAACTCCCTGATACCTTTGTTCACCAATTCCTAATCCGGCTCTACTACTTTCATCTCGGCAAGCATCCAAAAACAACACTACATTATCAGCGCCACTGCGCCGTAGTCTTTGGGTTACAAAATCAACAGAAATAGCAGTATGTTCTATATCTCCAGGGTCACTGTCTGAGAACATTAAATAATCTTTATCTTTATATCGATTGCCATGACCTGCAAAGAAAAACCATAAATTATCTTCTGGCTTTAATAAAGGGTTTTCAATGTTCTCAAACTGTGCGCGTAAAAATCGCCACAGGTGTCCGCGTGTAGGTTGAGTAGGAATTGGCGGATTGGCTGGAATTGGGGGAGAATCGTCAGTAAACAGGAAAACTTGATCAAATCTGACTTCTTGTCGAAACCAAGTAGCCATCACAGAAGCATCTCGCTTGGCAAAGTTTAGCGATCGCAGGTTTTCATAGTGATTAATCCCAACAACAATCGCCCAATTCCTTCCCATATTCAAGTACCAATTATTTCCGCTTAAATTTAAAAGTCATCGCTCCTTTTCCCCCGACTTTACCACCACCAATCCCAAGCAGGCTGATTTGTCCTTCACCATTGACTTCTACTGAAAGTTCGACCTCATTCAGCTGGAGCTTAGAATCGGGTTGGTCAGCTTCATCAAGCATTTCCCGCATTGCTTGCAGAAACCCCTTCATTTCTTCCTTGAGTTTAGTTACCTCAACTTTGCGTCTGGTAATGACTATTTCGTCTTTTTTTCGGCTCACAACTATTTCTTCAGTGGTTTGGACACCACCGAGTAGTCCTCCTCTATCTCCACTGCTTCTTGCTCCACTGCTTCTGGTTACATTATCTGTGAATGTTTCAGTAGTTGTATTTAATGTTTCAGCGGTTTCTTCGGTAAGAATCCAGATGGCTTTGGGGGTGGAATTTTCTGCTGACATAAATTTAATTATTTAAATTATTCTTGATTTAATTGGCTTTTACTAAAGCTTACAGCACCGCACTTCTGGCTTCCAGTTCGGCAAGTTTTTGGTTCAATGGTAAATTTTCTTTGAGGTTTGGTCATGACAGGCAACTATTTTTTAGTTCTAGACTAGAAATTGCATGACACTACATTACTATTATTCAGTAGTAGTACGTAAACTGGCAACAGCCAAGAACAAATCAGCCAATACCAACGTAGAAATGGCTAAAAATATGAATTTTGATGTAGAGACGTTGCAATGCAACGTCTCTACAAAGGTTTTCAAATCACGCAACGTCTCTACAAAGGTTTTCAAATCACACAAAACCATTTTCACGTCCTGAATTCAGCAACGCTAACAATTGATTATTGACTATTGACCAATTTTAGCTAAGACTCGTCATACTTAAAGAGGGAGAACCCTTGAATTACTCCCAGCTATTTAAGGCGTGAAGTTGATTAAGCAACAATGAGACGTAAATCTACTGGTAGAACAGTTACCAATTCTAAACCCCCTGGTATTCAATCTCCTGCGTTTAATTTCACCACTATGGCGATTTTGGCGGGGGTGTTTATTTTGGGAATTGGGATTGGTATTGCTTTTAGCTCTACAACCACCTTGACTCCATCAAATGTGGCTTCCCGCGAATTTATTGACACCAAAGCACCGAACCCGGAGATTTGCGTGCAGTATGGAGCTAGCGCTATGGTGATGGATGCCAGACTTTTCGTGACTCTCAACCCGTTTAATGTCTACGTTGCTCAACCGAGTATGCGTCCTGGATGCGTTATCCGCCAAAATAACTGGGCACTTTTAGAGCAACGAAAGCTCGTATCATCGCAGCAGGTGAACGAATGCAAAAATCGACTGAACACTTTTGGTTTTACGGGTAATTTGGATAGCGAAAAACCTGATATTAGGTGTATTTATCAAAATGAAGCTGCTCAAAACTTCTTTATCAATCAACCAGGAGCAGTCTCACAACCACAGGAAACGGATAGATTCTAAAAACAAAAAGAAGGAAGCGCTTAATCATCCCTCACGCTAGAAGGCTACCGTGTACATACAAGTCGGAAAAACCTCACCCTCGCTTTTAGCTACGCTAAAATCTTTCCCTCTCCTTACCAAGGAGAGGGATGTCCGGAACGGACAGGGTGAGGTTTTTCACTCCTTTTTGGCAATTTGATGACTTGTGTGTACACCGTAGCCCTAGAAGGGTGGAGCTATAGAAATAGAGCTTACCTGCGTGGGCTAATTAAACGCATCTTCACAGAGAAGCGGCTTACCGATTGGAGTTGGGAAAGGGTTGACCAAACTCAAATACCCCAGAATTAGGAACATTAACTGGATAGTTAGGGACGGTTTGAACAGGAAAACCGGGGGCACCGACACTAAGAGGAGCAGTATTAAACTTACCAGGCTGATTTGGGAAAGTCGCTGGGGGAAGAACAGAACCAGGTTGTTGAGTAGGGTTGTTAGAATTCAGCGGCGGTACTGTTACTAAAGGTATCTGTGAGTTGTTATAGTTACTGGGCGGTAAGTTGCTCGGTGGTAAGTTGTTAGGCGGTGGATAGTTATAATTACTTGGCGGTAAGTTGCTAGGTGGTAAGTTGTTAGGCGGTGGATAGTTATAATTACTTGGTGGTAAGTTACTTGGTGGTAAGTTATTAGGCGGTGGATAGTTATAATTACTTGGCGGTAAGTTGCTAGGTGGTAAGTTATTAGGCGGTGGATAGTTATAATTACTCGGTGGTAAGTTGCTTGGTGGTAAGTTAGTAGGCGGTGGATAGTTATAGTTACTCGGTGGTAAGTTGCTTGGTGGTAAGTTGTTAGGCGGTGGATAGTTATAGTTACTCGGTGGTAAGTTGCTTGGTGGTGGATAGTTTCCCTGTTGAGAATATGTGCCACGAGCAATTAAAGGACGTAAAACCCAGCGAGTGTTATTTTGCGCGGAAACGGGTTGCAGTTGTACCTGATTTGGTTCTAAAGAAGTTCCTGGTGCTAAATCTAAAACAATTCGAGTTACGTTTGCGTTTAATTGGGAAACGCGAATTTTTTGAATTGCTCCAGAATAATTTTGTTGGGTGGGAACATAGCCTAATTTGGTATCAGGCAAATCTATAACCATGCGCGGGGGTTGGGCAAGATAAAAGTAGCGCGGTGTTGTACCTGCTGAGAGATTAATTTCTAGTTGAAAAGCTTCTGGGTAAAAACGCCAATCTTCTAGCCTTGCTGCTGGGGCTGCAATACTGCTATTAGTTTTGAGAGTGATTGCTGTGAATAAGCCAAACAAACTCACATAAAGAAAAAATTGCCTAATCCTCAACACCATTACCATTATTTGTGTCCTTTGGCTTTTGTTTACGGTGTAGCTGTAATTTTAATCGTTTTAGGAATCTCTTTCACCTGCAAGATTATTTTTATCTAATATGATGTTCAGTCAAACAGCCATAATAAAAGAACCCCTCCCCAACCCTCCCCGCAAGCGGGGAGGGTGCCACAGGCGGGTGGGGTTCTTCATGAATTATGGGTGATTGCGCGGTCATCATATAACATCTGAAGTTGAATTATAACTGATACCAATTCTATAGGATTACTATTTGATTTTTGAAATCCACGTAGGGTGTGTTAGCGCTCTTGGTAACGCACCAAAAGCTTGGAATGGTGCGTTACGCTTTGCTAACACACCCTACAAGACTACTTAGATTTTTTCAAAAACAATTTACGGTTCCTATATGTGAGGTTGCGCTTTATTCGCCCTCATGCCTGCTAAGGGTGGCACAAGGGGACAATAGACATCTGGTTGAAAAGACGTAGAGACGTAGCAATGCTACCTCTCTACAAGGGTTTCGGGCAACGCATGATTAAACTCTGGAGATGTCTAAGGAGAATAATTCTTCTTTATTCCCCTCCTCCTATCCTCTAAGTGCTGATTCGTGAGTGTTAGCATCAGCAAGGACTGAAGCTAAGACAGGGGTGACTTGACTGTAACGACGAGTAATTAAAAGTGAGGAACGACACTGAATCGCTAGCTCGTCTGTATAACGTCCGAGGGTTTGACGTTCAATACCCCAAGCACGGCTAGTACCTGCAATAGTGAGGTCTACCCTTTCTGAGGCTTTGACTACAGCTTGGATTGGCTCGGAGGATTCAATCGTTTTAATGTCAATGCGATCGCGTACACTTTGAGGCAATTGCTCCATCATTTTGTGTAATTCGTAGCTCATTTCATTTTTGACGCGATTTTCTGAGACAACCTGTAAAATCTTTAACAGGCAAGTATCACGATTTCTGAGCAGTCTTAACGCAAGTATCAGTGCTAAATCATCGTGGATATTTGCAGAGTAGGGCACCAACAAATTTTCTAAGCGCTTTTTGCCTCTGTCTATAAACACTGCTACATCAACCGGTGCTGTAGTGAGAATTTGACCAACTCGCCCACCTAAGCGATTATTACTAAAAGCTGGGCGATGCCATCCCACTAAAATTAAATTAGCAGTTTCAAGTTCGGCTATCTCTGCTGTTTCTCGTGCAACGTTACTGGATATGCGAATTATTGGATGTACATAAGAGCGTGTAGACGGCGGCTCTAAGGTATCAATTAATTCTTCTAGCTGTTGCCGACGTTCTTCGACTAATCGATTTGCTTCAACTGGGGTACTTTCAAAGGTATAATCTTCTGAAAGTTCAATCAAACTAAGAGGATGAACAGCTGTAGGTTGTTGGTAGTTGAGTGCGATCGCTACTGCTAACTGTACTAAACCTTTTTGTGTACTCGGATTCGCTACTGGTACTAAAATCCGGTAAATTTGACCGTAAGAGTCTTCAGTGGCAATTTCTCTACTCGCTTCTGGTTCATCTTCTTTTTCAACCACATCTAGTCCGATTAGCCGTGTCGGATATATCCACTCTAACAAAGGCGAGGTCATAAATGTGGTTACTAGCGTCACCATCACCAGCATGGTGAAAAGTAAAGGCGTAATTACTCCCAATGACAAACCAATATTTAATACTATCAGTTCGGTTAAACCGCGAGTATTCATCAACCAACCGAGTGCTGAAGCTTCACGTTTTTCAATTCCTGAGAAACGAGCTGCTACATAAGTGCCTATGTATTTTCCGGCGATCGCTACAAATAGCACCAATCCACATAATAACCACAATTCTGGACGGTTAACTAAGCCGATTTGCGTCCGCAGACCACTATCAGCGAAAAATACTGGTAGTAGAACTATCAACACAAAACCTTCAGTTTTTCCCCTTATTTCCCGCACCAAAGCAGCATTCTTGGGCATTATCGTCCCTAGCAAAAATGCCCCAAAAATCAAGTGAATACCAATTATTTGGGTAATCAAAGCGGAAGCAACTACTCCCATGTAAATTAAAGCTAGAACTAATTTGTTAAGGCTTCTTCTGCGACGGTAGTAAATAGCAAGACGTTGCAAAAAACTTCGTCCCACTGTCACCATAAACCCGATGTAAAGCAAAAGAGCGATAATGCTGTGCCAAGCCTCAACAATATTACCTTCTCTAGCGACAGCAATTCCTAGTGCTAACAAACACCAAGCGATCAAATCATTCACAGCGGCAGAAGTTAACGCCAAAGTTCCTAAGCGCGTTGCCTGTAATTTTTTCTCGGTAATTATTCTGGTAAGCACTGGAAATGCTGTCATCGATGTTGCCGATGCCAAAAATAGTGCAAAAGCGGTAAATGAAACATTTCCATGAGAAAGCAACGGATACAGTAACAAAGCTAATAAAGTTGCTAAGGCAAATTGTACTAAAACAGACATTGCAATAGTCGAAAATGCTACATTTATTTTTCCTTTGAGATACTTTGGATCTAACTCTAACCCAATCAGAAACATGAAAAATATCAGTCCCACCTGAGATAAAATATTTAGAAAGGGAACAGTTGACGGTGGGAATAGGGTAGCGGCTAGATTTGGAGCAAGCCAACCAAATAATGATGGTCCAAGCATAATGCCTGCAACAATCTCACCAATTACCACGGGTTGCTTAATCCATCGGAATGCCAATCTTATTAAGCGTGACATTCCAATTACAATCAGCACCTCAATCAAAACGAGAATAACTGTGTCAATATGCATAGTTTCCTCTACATCCACTAGCCGATGTCCCTTTGATGATTCTCCAAATCAGCTGAATATGTCAATGTCTTTGAAGATAACTAAGATTTTTTGGTAAGATATTTTATTGTTAATTATTATGACGATTGGGTTATATAACCTGAAAATAATAGTGGAAATACTGATGTTTTCCGCAAATATGCGTAGATAAAAAAGATCGGCAATGCCTATCAGCAAAATAATGCCAAAATGTAAATTTTTACTTAAAACTCGGTACTGTAAATGATGCTAGCTGACAATTGTTTGGGAATTATAGGTGGCGATCGCTTCCCAATTCATCACATCTTCTAACAATGCTTGATAACCTTGTGTATTCGGGTGAAGTCCATCTTTACTTAGACGTTTGTGTCTCCAATTTTCACTGCGTCCCATCCAACGCTCAAAAATATCAAGATAGGGAATGCGTCTTTTACTGCAAGCGATGCGAGTAGCTTCTTTGTAGCGGTACTGATCGGCTTGATTATAATATAAACAATCCAAAAATGGCATCTTGGCTTCATCCACTGGCACCATCCCAACAAATAACACGGGACACAGTTGCTGTGCTTGTTTGAGTAAAGAAGCGATTTGTGATTCAAACATAGCAAAATCTGTATAGTTGCGTCCATTAGGACGTGCCAATCGTGCTGAATCATTCACTCCGAGTGAGAGAATAATTAAATCGGGGACGCGGTTTCGCAGTTCTCCCCGATGACGAAATTCAATTTCGAGTCTTTGTGCTACTTGTTGAGTGCGATCGCCTCGCACTCCCAAATTATAAACAATATGACCCGCACTATCCGGCGACATCCACGACCGTCGCAATCGTTCAACCCAGCCTCCCCCTTCTGGATCGCCAAATCCGTAAACTAAGCTATCTTTAGAGTGCGACAATCTTTAAAGGCTGACAATCAGTTGGTCTAGACAGTTGCATTGAGGAAGAAGCTACAAATGTGTGCATTTAAAAAGAATGTATTTTATATCTTTTAAAGATTCTATACATTCCTACACCATTTTTGGGTAACTAATTAAGGGTAAAGGGGAAAGGGGAAAGGTAAGAAGAAGAAATATTTCTCCCCCTTGTCTCCCCATCCCCCCCTTGTCCCCCTCAAAGCACCATCGCGTAAGCCTTTTCATACTCATCGGTCATAGACTCGACGCTAAAGCGGCTAATAACATACTCCCGACAAGTATGCCGGTCTATTTTCGTCGCGTCTGGAAGAACCTCAATCATTTGTTCTAGAGAGTCACAAACAAAACCAGTTTTGCCGTGAGCGATGACTTCTGGTACTGAACCTAACCCCATACCAATTACAGGTGTACCGGTTGCCATTGACTCAATCATTACTAAACCAAAAGGCTCTCGCCAATTTATGGGGAATAAAGTGATAGTCGCTCCACCTAGCAGTTTAACTTTGTCTTGGTGGGAAATTTCACCCAAGTACTGAATCTGTTCGCCGTCAATTAGCGGTTCAACTTGTTCTGTATAAAACTCTTTGTCTACAACGTCAATTTTGCCAGCCATTTTCAAAGGTAAGCCAACCGCACGCGCTATTTTAATCGCTTGGACTGGTCCTTTGTCGGGAGATATTCGCCCGACAAAGGCAAGATATGCAGGTTGTGTTGGTTCGGGATAAAACCGATAAACGGCGGTGTCAATGCCGTTGTAGACGGTATGGATGTAGTTTAAACCTAAGCGGGGTTCTCGTTGTGCCTCGCTTATGCTGATTAAAGGCTCCCAAGAAAATTTTTGGAATATTTTTTCGTTATCAGGTGTGAAAATGCCATGCATTGTATGGACGGTGGGCGTTTTCACAAAACTGCAATAACTAAGGGCGTTATAGCCTATGTGGGAGTGAATAAGGTCGAAATGATCAGCTTGTTGATAAACTTCGGCAAGCATCATTTGTTCGTAAATTGATGGCTCTTTAATTTTGGGGTCGAGTCGCAAAGCTTGGGAATGAACTGAGCGTAGCTTTGCTGTAGTAATTGAGTCACCGGAGGCAAATAAAGTAACTTCATGACCGCGCCGAACTAATTCATCTGTGACTAGCTTGACAATTAGTTCTGTACCGCCGTAACGGAAGGGAGGAACACGCTCCCATAATGGAGAAATTTGGGCAATCTTCATGTCTCACCTGAGCCGATAAATTTCAGCACATTATCTGAATAAATTTGAACACAAGAAACTAATTGTTTCTTGAAATTTCAGATTATATGCCATGTTTGTTTAGTCTTGAAAGCCCTGATGGTGGAAAATCGCGTCAGCTTTGTATCTGCTTTTAATCAAGGCATTGGAGAATGATTTTTCCTGCTTTTTTTATTTAATATGGTATTATTCTCCTCCCACCAAGGCTTACTTTGCCAAGGATTCAGCCGATTTTACTCAATTCTTATGCATTAACTGCTATGAGTAAAAGGCAGAGATTTTACTTTTGTTCCATTACTTAAAAAGTATTGATTTTTATCGACTAAAGTATATTACCTGAAATTACTATATTTAGCAATACGCTGAAAAATTATGTGCAATAAATACTAATAGATTATCCGTAATTAAGTTCTTGAGGGTATTAAGTATAGTGTAAATGCTGATACATTTAAATTGAAACTTACAACAATCAAACCAAAGTATTTAGAAAAGCATAAAACCTTTTATTTAATAGCTTTCATGTGGAAAAAAGGTAATTGTCCACCAAGGCTACTCATGCCAAATATGTACTAATGCGTGACGAATATGAACATTGCCAACAAGAAAATAGTTGGTTAAGTTTTGTGTTGTCCTTTGATAAGAATTTATACTAATTGTTTCTATAATACTTATAAAGACTTTTTCATCTTCATCTGACTTTGGGGAGTCAGCAATTAGGGGGAATTGATTTGATCGCGCTTGTTGTAATTGCCTGGAATACATGTTCTGGCGTTACATTTGATGTCAGAACATTGTTCGTTGTGGTGTATTTGATTCTTCACGATAAATATACTATAGACATAAGAGTGGAAAAGGTGTAAGACGTAGTATTGCTAGGTTTCTACATTGTTTTCCGGAGATACCTAATGAATAAAAGACGTTGATTTTTGTAAAGAAATTCCTATGCGTTCCTTTTAAGTGATATTTTAGCCCTGCGCTTTTGGGAAAGCTGAAAAGTATATTCAGGATTCTTTACATATTGCAACTATCTACTTAACTTGAAAGTCCGTTGTAATTTGTACAATGCATCTGTGACGTCGATATTGTCCAACTTGGGCTTCGTTAAAGACATTCATGAGCATTTCGACTTCTGTGTTGAGCGATCTGCTACAGACGCTACCTCACGTGCGACCCCAGCTATATTTCAAAGCTTCTCTAACAGCGCTCTCCCATGCGATGGAAGATCAGGTTTTGGCGGCAACTTTAGACCATCCCTTGGTCATTGCGAGCTTCCAACGAGAAAGATTCTACCGTCAAGAAGCTCATCGATATCAGCGACTTGCCGATCGCAGTAATCAACTATACGTGTTAGCTGCACCGGAAACGGATTTCACTAATAGCTCGGAATACTACGAAAAAATCGCCTTTGAGCAAGAAGATGGCTTAAGTCACGAATGGCATTTGGTGGTGATTGCCCAAAACTATGCAACTTGCTTGGTGTGCCGAGAAAGCCTTGGCTCTATGAGCAAAAAGAAGCAGATGCCAGAATTGAATATAGGTCTGGATATGGAGACAGCACGCAGGTTTGAGGGGATTTGGACTAGTGAGCGAGAAGTAAGCCTAAAAGCAGCCGAGTTGCTATTAGACAGAATCGTAATTTACAGACCAGAATTGACAAGCAAAGTTGAGCAGGTAAGCCAGAGATTTGGGATTGGGGTATATCAGGGTAAGGGAGGAGTGACTCAGGATTTGCTGTCAAGCTACTCAAAAGTAGAAGAAATACCTTTAGATTTTTGTGACATTGACACTAACCCATTTGTGCAGCGTTTGGTAACTTACTTGCAAGCTAGTCAGTACAAATTGCACAAAGCTTATCGTTCAATTGCCGCTCAAGCACGCAAAGAGCGCTTGATCAATTCAATTACCACCGCAATTAGGCGATCGCTTAATCCTCACGAAGTTCTCCAAGTCGCAGTGGAAGAACTAGGAGAACATCTAGAAGCTTCGAGGTGTTTAATTTACCGCGCTCAAGCTACAGATGCAAGCGCAAAAATAGAACACGAGTTTTTGAGTCCTGGTGTTTTATCTGTTGTCGGGCAAACTTGGCATTTACAAAATAATCCCTTATTTGGGGCGATCGCACAACAGGGTGAGGGTATCAGTGTTGTCAATACTGTCGGTGACGATCGCATTAACAGTGATAGCGAACTTTCTTTAATTGTCAAAAAGTTTGCGATTCGTTCTTGGCTGATGGAACCAGTATTATTTCAAGGACGATTGTTGGGGATAGTTGAGTTACATTATTGCAGTTTGCCTCCCCATCAGTGGCAACCTGGAGAATTGGATTTAGTGAAAGCGATCGCCACTCAAGTTGGCTCGGCTCTAATTCAAGCTGAAGCTTATGCTAACCTAGAAGACCTCAACCAACAACTTGAAGCCCTCGACCGCACCCGCAGCAACCTTATAGCCATCACCGGACACGAACTCCGCACCCCTCTATCCACCATTCAGGTTTGCCTGGAAAGCCTCGCCAGCGAACCGGATATGCCTCTAGAATTGCAACAAGTGATGCTGAGTACCGCTCTAGCTGACTCCGAACGAATGCGGAAACTGGTGCAAGATTTCTTAACACTTTCTAACTTAGAAAGTGGTCGGGTAGAATGGCATCCAGAATCTTTGACCATAGAAGAGTGCGTGGAACTAGCAATTAGCCGTTTTCGCACTCGCTCTGCTACAGAAAAGCAGCCAAAAATCAAGAGTAAAATTGCCCAAAATTTACCTTTGATCAGAGCAGATGGCGATTGGTTAGTAGAGGTAATAGCAAAAATTGTTGATAACGCTTGTAAATTTACACCTCCACAAGGAGAAATCACCATTAAAGCGACTCGCAACAGAGATCAAATGCTTGAAGTGACTGTGGCTGATACTGGACGCGGTATTGAACCGAATCGATTAGAAGTAGTTTTTGACCGCTTTTATCAAGAAGAGGGAGCGTTGCGACGTACAACTGGCGGCACTGGATTGGGACTAGCAATATGTCGTCAAATTGTCAATGGGTGGGGTGGAGAAATTTGGGCTTCCTCAAAGGGCAAAGACAAAGGCAGTGAGTTTCACTTTACCATCCCGATTGTCGAGGGTAGTCAAGAGCAGAAGAGGTCAAAAGTCAAAATTCAATAGTCAAGGGTCAATGGGAACAACTTAGAATTAACAAAGAACTGTTACAGTCTATAACGCGATCGCAACATGACCCAGGTTGCAGTGTTACGATGCCCTAAAAACGTTGAGAGACAATTTTTTTATGGCAGAAACACTAACTGGACAAACTCCCATATTCGGTGGCAGCACTGGCGGTTTGCTTTCAAAGGCATACGAAGAAGAAAAGTACGCTATCACCTGGACTAGCCCCAAAGAGCAAGTGTTTGAAATGCCTACAGGCGGCTCTGCTATCATGAACCAAGGCGAAAACCTGCTTTACTTAGCTCGTAAAGAATACGGTATCGCTTTGGGCGGTCAACTCCGGAAGTTCAAAATCACAGATTACAAAATCTACCGGATTTATCCCAGCGGCGAAACTCAGTATCTGCACCCGGCTGATGGTGTGTTCCCTGAAAAGGTAAACCCAGGTCGTGGGAAAGTGGGCTATGTAGACCGCAACATCGGCAGCAATCCCAATGCATCTCAACTCAAGTTCAGCGGTAAATCTCCTTACGATGCATAAGGAATAGAGCAATTTAAGAGGGGGAAAGGGGAGGCAGTGCGTTGCGGGGGTTCCCCCCGTTGTAGCATCTGCCGTGAAAAGGGAAAGGGGAAGAAATATTGCTCCCCCTGCCCCCTGCTCCTTGCCCCCTGCTCCTTGCCCCCTGCCCAATGCCCTATGCCCTATTCCTAAATTATGATTTTTCCTGATTTTGCCGAATTTCAAGAGCTAGCCAAACAAGGTAATTTTGTCCCAGTGTATCAGGAATGGGTAGCAGACCTGGATACGCCCGTATCTGCTTGGTATAAAGTATGTGCTGGTCAGCCTTATAGCTTTTTGTTGGAATCGGTAGAAGGCGGAGAAAACCTCGGACGTTATAGTTTACTGGGTTGTGATCCGTTGTGGACTTTGGCAGCTAGGGGAGATTGCACAACTCAAACCCATCGCGATGGTTCGCAAATTGTCTTTGAAGGCGATCCTTTTGCAGCTTTAAGTAAATGTCTGGAACCTTTTCATCCAGTAAAATTACCCCAATTACCGCCGGGAATTGGCGGTTTGTTTGGTTTTTGGGGCTATGAATTAATTAATTGGATTGAGCCGCGCGTGCCAATTCATGCCCAAGATGACCGTAATATTCCGGATGGGTTATGGATGCAAATAGACCATCTGTTGATTTTCGATCAGGTGAAGCGGAAAATTTGGGCAGTTGCTTATGCTGATTTACGTAACGCAAAAGTAGATTTACAAGCAGCATATCAACAAGCGTGCGATCGCGTCACCCAGATGGTTCACAAGTTATCTTTACCCCTATCGCCCCAAAATACTATCTTGGAATGGACACCACCAGGAAGTAGAGACGCGACGCCAGACGCTACAACGGAGGGAACCTCCGCAACGCGCTGGCTCATTAATCGCGTCTCTACAAAAGTGGGGGAGAGGGAGAGCGGGGGAGTGGGGGAGTATACCAGCAACTTCACGCGAGATGAATTTTGCGCCCAAGTTGAAAAAGCAAAGCATTATATCAAAGCGGGCGATATTTTTCAAGTAGTAGTTTCCCAACGATTATCAACAGAATACACTGGCGACCCTTTTGCACTTTATCGTTCTCTGCGCCAAATTAATCCTTCGCCTTACATGTCTTACTTTCACTTCCAAGATTGGCAAATTATCGGTTCCAGTCCAGAAGTGATGGTGAAAGCTGAACGCGATGGAGATGATATAATCGCCACAGTCCGCCCGATTGCCGGAACCCGTCCACGAGGGAAAACAACCCAGGAAGATGCAGTTTTAGCCGCAGATTTGCTGCAAGATCCCAAGGAAATCGCTGAACATGTCATGTTGGTAGATTTAGGGCGTAACGATTTGGGGCGAGTCTGCGAAAGTGGTAGTGTGAGAGTTGATGAATTAATGGGGGTAGAAAAATACTCTCATGTAATGCATATTGTCAGTAATGTTGTGGGGAAATTAGCGCAGGGTAAAAGTGCCTGGGATTTGCTCAAGGCTTGCTTTCCAGCGGGTACAGTCAGCGGCGCACCCAAAATTAGGGCTATGGAAATTATACACGAATTAGAACCGTGTCGGCGGGGTGTATATTCTGGCGTGTATGGATATTACGATTTTGAAGGACAATTAAATAGTGCGATCGCTATCCGGACAATGGTAGTGCATGATGGTAAAGTCAGCGTGCAAGCTGGCGCCGGTATGGTAGCTGATTCCCAGCCAGAGAAAGAGTATGAAGAAACGTTAAATAAAGCGCGGGGACTTTTAGAAGCGATTCGCTGTTTGCGGTAACTTTATACATCAGAACGAATCTCTCTCCAATTAACTAGCTTAAGAGGTGTAATGCGACCTTCAAAAATGTCTTTCTTACCCTTTTCAAAGGATTCAACAAAGCCAGGAATTTTCTCAAGTTCTTGAGTTGCTTCCTCACTCTCCTTATCTGCAAGGTAAGCTACAAAGTCAGCAACAACTTGTAAGCGTTCTAAGGATAATTGTTTGAGGTGTTGATTGATTTTATCTTGGATTTGTATCGCTTGAGCAAGAGCGATCGCTTCGGTATTTTCGCAACTTTCTTCAATCGTGTTAATTGTGTTTTCCATTGCAAAAACCAACTCGTAGAAAGCTGGAATATTTAGCTTTAATATAACGCTTATACCATTTCTGTATGAAGATGCGCCTAATGAGTGCCCACGCAGGTAAGCTCTTGTTCGTTTAGCCCCAGGCTAAAGCGCCTGAGGGCGTTATGTGCAACAGAATTAAAATAGAAACTACTCACCCACAAACAGATGTTTAGGTAAGTTTATGAACACCACTACAATTGCCTTACCTTCTACACTAAAATTGAATATAGATTTGACTGATGAGCAATATTTCCAACTGTGTCAAAATAACCGCGATTATCGATTTGAACACACAGCATCAGGGGAATTATTAATTATGCCACCTACGGGTAGTGATACTGGCAGACGTAATGTTAAAATAACCACTCAACTAGATATTTGGAATTCTCAGAATAACTTAGGCGAAGTTTTTGACTCTTCAACCGGCTTTACATTACCCAATGGTGCTAAACGTTCCCCTGATGCTTCTTGGGTGAAAATTGAGCGGTGGAATGCTTTAACCCCCGAACAACAAGAAAGCTTTGCTCCCCTAACTCCTGACTTTGTAATTGAGTTGCGATCGCGTACTGATTCTCTCAAAGAATTGCAGGATAAAATGCAAGAATATATTGACAATGGTGCTTCCTTAGGTTGGTTAATTGATAGGAAAAATAAGCGAGTAGAAATTTATCGTCCTCTTAAAGATGTAGAGATATTAGAAAATCCTGCCACTTTATCAGGTGAAGATGTTTTACCTGGATTTGTGTTGGATTTAACGGCAATATTATAAGTCAATTTAGCGTGCGATCTATAATGAAAATAGAAAGTATTCACCATCCACAGATGTTTAGGTAAGTTTATGAACACCACTACAATTGCCTTACCTTCTACACTAAAATTGAATATAGATTTAACTGATGAGCAATATTTCCAACTGTGTCAAAATAACCGCGATTATCGATTTGAACACACAGCATCAGGGGAATTATTAATTATGTCACCTACAGGTAGTGATACTGGCAACCGTAATATTGAACTAGCCTATCAACTTCAAGCTTGGAGTCGTCAAAATAATCTTGGTAAAGCTTTTGACTCTTCAACCGGTTTTACCCTACCCAATGGTGCTAAACGTTCCCCTGATGCTTCTTGGGTGAAAATTGAACGGTGGAATGCTTTAACCTCGGAAGAACAAGAAAGGTTTGCTCCCCTAACTCCTGACTTTGTAATTGAGTTGCGATCGCGTACTGATTCTCTCAAAGAATTGCAGGATAAAATGCAAGAATATATTGACAATGGTGCTTCTTTAGGGTGGTTAATTGACCGCAAAAACAAGCGAGTAGAAATTTATCGTCCTCTTAAAGAAGTAGAAATTTTAGAAAATCCTGCCACTTTATCAGGTGAAGATGTTTTACCTGGATTTGTGTTGGATTTAACGGCAATATTATAAGTCAATTTAGCGTGCGATGCCTACCTAAAATCCTACTTCTCATCATCCGGTGGGTGTAAAACACTATCTCTATAAAGAATTAAATTCAGTACATTTAACTCATTAGAAGTTAAAAGATACTTGTCTGTAAAAACTTTTTGCCTCATTTCCTCTAGACTGTAACTTCTAAAAACAACAAAAGGAAAATCTTGATAATTGTTACCAATAGGCAAAATATTACCAACAGGATACAGCAAGCGAATATATGCAGCTAGGATATCACGGAAGCGTTCATCTTCAGGTTCATTAGGTTCATTCGCAAAATATTCACTCATAGCCTCACCGCTAATAAATGCATATAATGGCAATGCATAATACTGATCAAAACGCTGGCTAAATTGTTCAAGTCTCTGTGTTTTTTCAACCCCATCCGTGAGCTTTGTGATTAACTCTATAGCATCCTTAATCGCAGAGCGCAAACTTTCCGGGTAAGATTTCCGGTGACTAATTTGCTGCATATTTAGCCACAATTCATCAGTAGAATTTGCAATATCAAGCAATCGTATTTGATAAATTTCTTCTAAAGTATTGTTAGCAATAGGCACTATCAACAGACTACCACTAATGTAGCCCAGTTCAATTTTACCAAAATCCAGTAACTTATCTAGAGTGTGACAAATTTGATAAAAATCCCGATTGAAAGACTCCCGTAACGCTAGATAATTAGATTTAGTTGTATCTCTAACAGTAAATTCTGCTCGTCCTAATAACTGTTCTAAGCTTGTATAAACCTTTTCTACTAAAACATCGCTTTTGTTTCTATAATGTTCTTTTTTCAATTGGTTGATGAGATTTACCATCTGAGCAGAAAATGTTTCACCAGCAGCTAAAACAGACTTACCACCTATAGGTATAATGATAAAATTATCGCGTCCTATGCAACCAGAGCCAAAAATTCTGGTCATTATAGAAGCTTTCAAAATTAATAAGATATTTAACAGACTCAGCACACTTTCTTGTAAAGATAATTGCTGGTCATCCTGATAATAAACTGAACGTTCTGATAAATAGAAAACTAATTCTTTATCCTGACTATCTATCTTATCATTACCACGACCTCTGTAAATTACTTGAATTACTTCCATGAGATTTTTCTCAATCTCAAATTTGGGAATTTCTACCAGGATGTGTTTAGCTTTGGGGAAGGATAAACCCCGACTTCCGGAAGAAGTCATAAAAACTACTTTTACGGTTTCTTGAAAATTCTGTATTTCTTTCTTTTCCTCTTCAGATATATTTGCGTGTATCTCCAGATAATCGGTGAACTTATCAAATTGTCCCCGATGTTCTTTAATTCTTTCAATCAGTTCTGCTAATCTGCGCTGATTTTGGATGTAAACTATTATCTGGTCAACATCAGATTGATTTAAAAAAGCTTCGATGTCTTTTAAAATCTCCTTTTGCAAACTTGCTTCCAAGTTATGTTTTTGCTTGAAACGCGCTTCATCAATAAACTTGCAAGATTCTATCAATACTTTATATGTGATAGATAAACTTTTTGCCGGGTAGGAGTTAGTATTGATAACAGTTGCTGCGAAATCTTTAAATACTAATGGTTGAATTGAAATAGGTTGAGCAATTTCTGTAGCACGACGAAAATAGATTTTGTCTGGTTCTGGTGATTTATCAGAAAGGTGTTGAATTATGACGTTTTTATCAACGATAGAAGCATCGGCAACAATCACCTTTGTATTAAAACCATACTGATTATCATTTAATTTATACGTAGATATAATCTTATGAATTCCATCTAAAAAGTGAACTCCGCTATCATCCCCTGTTATTTCATCTATCATGATGAATAAGTGCTTGATTCTGCCAGAAATCTCTCGCATTCTCTCAGGAAAGATTATATTTTCTCTTTCGTTGTAAGCATTTCTAAATATTTTTTCAAAATGCTTCAAAGTGTCGTCAGTTTGTGTTTTTTTTAAAGCTTGGATAGAAGCAGTAGCGATGATATTATTTGACAATTCATCTTCTACAATCGTTGATATTGCCTCGCAAATGCTATTTAAAACGCCTTTCTTTTTGTGTTTATTATCTTGAATAACATCGTCAGTCGGTTTCTTAAGCTTATCTGAACGTCGTGCGATTCGCTCAACTTCCCTACTATCAATAAAGTGTACAGACTTTCGCACAAAGTTACCTTGACACTGATTGCAGGTATATTCAACAGTGTAGCGTCCGAAATTATCTGTAATTAGATTGCTGTGGCTATTAATAGCTAATAACCTATCATCGCATAAATTACCGATTTTTTTATTTTTAAACTTCTCGATAATATCTAAGTTAACTTGTTTTCTTGGACTGACATAAAATAAGAGAAAACCTTCATCTATATGATTTTTGAGAAAATCAACGATCGCTGTAGTTTTACCAATACCAGGATTGCCAGTTAAAAATATATAAGTATCCTGAGAAATTAAAGCTTTTTTAATCAATTCAGCATGAGCTTGTCGCAGGTTCATAACTCCAGTTAAACCTAACTCTTGCATCAGTTTTGGGGGAACTTCTGCAACAAAGTTGAAAAATCCAGTAATTTTCTCTTGATGAGGAGGTAAAAAAGTAATCTCGTCAGCAGGAACTTCTAAAAGAGCATCAACAAACTGTTTACCACGCTCAAAACTATGATAAGCGCTTCGTTTAATTAGATTTAAGACTTGCTTGCGTGCTTCGGGAATTTCTTTGCCACTTGAGTCATGTTTGTAAATCTGATAGCAGGTTTTCAAAACATCTATATTTTCGCGGTTGATGGACATGGCACTTATTCCGCGATCGCTATATCCTAGAGAGTTGAATACCACTGATGCTGCATCAGGTAAAATCCCACTTGAGTGCATAAAATTATAGAAGCTATGAGCATAACCAGCAGCTTGGATTAATTTCGCACTTTCTTTGTCTTTATATTTAAAAGCACTAAAATAACTCTTTAAATCTTCCGAAAAATCTAACCCTAAAGATTCGGTATCAATGCGAAGATTAGAAAAAACACTTTTGGAGCGTAAATAACTAATATCCCTCATCAATAAACGTCGGATAATTTCTATATAATCTAGGTTTTTAACATCGTCATTGGAATTAATAGAAAACACCGATAAATCAACACAGATAACCCGATATTCTCTCCGATGTCGCAGCAGTATTAAAGTGTCTGCATTCAAAAACTCACCTTTTGCTTTATAACCTTTAATATACTGAGAGATATTATCTAAGTTTTCAAACTGAGATAATACTTCTGTAAACCACTGACTATCATCCTTGATATCGTAGGTTCCGATGCTGTTATCACCGCTAAACCTACATTGGTAATATAATATTTCTATATTTCTTAGGTTGTGAGATTTAAGCCAATCTGTAGATTTCAAGTATTCATGAAAGAAATTAAAACCACTCAAAAACCCTTTTTGTAAAAAGAATGTACTCCAAGTTTCAGCCATTTCTCTTTCTAAAGTGCTGATAACTTTATCTACAACTCGCAACCGCATTTTGGGAAACTTTAATTGCTGTAATTCATGACGATATAAGTTTGCAAATTTGTGCTGAATTTTGTTTTGCTCAATATAGGCAAGAATCCCAATATTAAATCCTACTTCAAACAAACGTCCTAAATCTTCTGCTATTTTTGATTTCATTATAGTCTTTTTTTAACGCAAAGGAACGCAGAGGGAAGCGCAGAGTAGCGCAGAGTAAGATAAGATAATTCAGCGAATTTCTGTGTTTAATACTTTCTTTACTTGAGTTAAAAAAGCTAATGAGTTAAATTCGCTTTTTCCTCTCATATGATTAAATAGGGAGAGTTTACCGACAGACTCTTCTCCGATGAGATTTTCGTAAGGATCAAGTTTGAGATAAATGTCTTTAGAAGCTTTTTGGTATCGAGAAAAGTGGAACAAGGTCAAATATTGCAAGATGTCGTTTTTTAATGAACCGTTGAAAATCAAACCTTTCCTAATGTCTTCATCATCAAGGATGTCTTTATAAATATTTAATAAGGTTGCGTAAGAAATAACACCGTTGTAGTTTTTTTGTTCACCAGGAACGTCAATTCCATTAAATAAGTTAAAAAATACAACAGATTGCTTGCTGGGGTCATTGACTAAATTTGTCAGTTCTATGGTATCTTGAATATATAATGAACTTGACTTGAATTTTTCTGGAAGCTTAACCGCATAGTATTTATCAAAAAACATCGGATATATCTTGATGTCTTTGTGTTCTGCTTTTAAAGCTTTAATCACATCTCTTGACATGAAAAATAATCCGTCATCCTCCTCAGTTTGAGTCATGTGCAATGTACTCGAATAAGGTGCTTTGGCAATATACAGAAAATGCTTAAATCCCATTTTGTAAAGTTTAGCTACTTCGTCAATGACAACGCTGGGATATGTAAACATTTGTTGTTTATCGTAGTTGTCTGAGAAAGTTTTAAGTAACTGCACTCTGACAGCATTATCTTGACGTCTAACTCCCATAATTTCTCCCATCAAATTGGAGATTTTTTGAGAACTATTCCATCTGCGATCGCTCTCTCGACTAGAAACTATCACAATCGCTAATTTGTCCAATTCAGGAGAGTTTGACGCATTGGTAAAGGTAAATTTTTTCGGCAAGACTGAGTATAATGAACTCAGAACATTCGGAATTTTAAATTTACCTTTACTTTGCAAGTCTCTAATGTCAATTCCTTGTGCATTAGAACGATGTTTCTCGTTGAGTAAATGAGATAATACACAAGACAAGGACACGATAAATTTTTCTATTGGTGCATCGTCTTGCTTGTTGTTTAGATGTAGCCGAAAAATCGGGATAAATAATATCGTCTGCTTATTCAATAATATGCGAATACTGATATAAGCAAGTAAGCAAAAGGTAAAGCGATAAGCAAAAGCTTGGTGAGATTCTAGTTTATTACTTTCTAAACTGTAAGGGAACAATATCAACTTACGCTGTGTGAAATGTTGATTGTAAATCTCTTGGCATTTTTTATCTTTTAGAGGGACAAAAAGGATAGGTAAAGCACGGATACCTTTTAAATCGTACTCCATTCGGAAGGTTTCGCGGTCATCGGTAGCAAAAAAATGAATGTCGCTGATTGTAATTTTGGCTGGAAGAGTACAAAGAGAATTTGTCTGTGCTTTCGCTTCCCCAATAGATATATACTTGAGAACTTCTTTGGGGTTTCCTCTTAAAACAGGTTTGAAGAATGTATTGTTTTTGAAGATATTACTTTTATTGTCCTCAAGGATGCTTTTTTTCACAGAAATATGCAGGGGATATTCTCGTATCGGAAAGCTAGTCTCTCGTTTGAGGAGATTTTGCAGCAACTTCTTGAGAAGATTGATTTTTCTCTGAACTTTGAATTCTTGAAAATATTTGTAAATCTTCCGAAAAAGCTGTTGTTTTGCAGCTTCGTCAGAACCCTTAAGAATCTGGATTACATTTTTCTCAAATCCAGCAATAGGATCGTATTCTAATTCAGCATTCAGTTTGTAATCTTTGCTTTCTGGGTTATTGCGACTGGCAAATAAAAAATAGTATAAAAACGCTATTTGTAAAACTTTTCTCGCAAATGTTTCGTTCTTAGCATCTGCGATTCCCCCTTGATGTTCCTTGGTATCTGGATTAAGCAAATTCAGACGATATTGAAAGACATTTTTACCACCATACGCTTGCACTTTACCATCAAGCTTCAGCTTCAGACCAAAGATAAATTGAATTTCTCCCCGGTTGTCATCTTTGGTTTCTCCTAAGTAACCTTCTATGATGGGGATAATTGGCAATATTTCAAATGCTTCAGCACGAGAAAACAAATCTCTATAATTAACTGAAGTACCTGCATAGTTGACCAAGTAATCACCATCAGCTTTGGTGGTATCGTTAATATATTCTTCTATCAGCTTTAGTCGTCTAATCAAGTCTTGCAGATATATAGCACCTTCAGTATAAGCAGCGCTAGTACCAGTATTAATATTCTCGTGGAGAAACTCCAAATAATTTATCTGTGCTTGTTTTTTGAGTTTTCCTAATGTTTGCTGATTGACAATATCCCGCAATTTGTAAAAGTCAGAGTTAGTCTCTTTTTCCAAATCTTCAAGTATGTACTCAATATCTTCTTTCTCTCCGGCACTTGCACTACTAAATTGCTCGTGAATATAATGTTCTAAACCTTGCTGTAATTGTCTGTTAAAATCACGCGTATTCTGCACAGTGATAGACAATTTGTGAACTTTCAAAACTTCTTTGTTCTCAGGATTTTCGCTATTGAAAGTTAACCGCTGTTTTTGTAACCCTTGATGTGGAAGAAAGGGATAGGTAAAGTCTAAACTAGGCTTATCTCCTTGAAAATTCTGCAAATCTGTAACTAAGTTGCTTACAAACTCTTCAATTGAGGTACTATCTCCTAGTTCAGATTCTAATATCTGCTTAAGACAATCTCTTATTTTTTGAATTTGATTGGGAAAGTTTTCTTTAAAACCTGGACTAAAGTTAACTGTAGCAGCTTTGGCGCTATTAGCAGAAACTCCTAAAGGATTGTCTACCTGCAAAGTAGCAACTTGAGCAGCTATGCTATCAATATCGATGTGTAAATGGTTGTTATCATCAGAGATTTTAAAGACTTTTTGATCACGCAAACAATGTAAAATTTTTGATAACAAATCGCTATAATCTACGTAAATTAAATCGTCGCTTCTTGCTTGAATATTATTCACCCTGTTAATTCCTAGCTTATGGTGACTATTCAGTATTAGTCTTAATAGCCACCATAACGCCACGGTAATTTAACGTAGGAGTTACACCAATTTTGTATGAATTTGGGCTATATCACCCTCATTCTATAAGAGTGGGGTTACACAAACAAAGCCTGTCTACCCAGGCTGAATTTGGCGAGTCTTTAAGAAGAAATTATATTACACTAAAGAGCCTATTTTATCTAACAATCCAGAAAACAACTTTAACCCATCAGTACTACCCAATACCGCATCTGACGCTCTTTCTGGATGGGGCATCATGCCTAGCACGTTTCCTGTAGAATTGCAAATACCCGCAATATTATTTAACGAGCCGTTAGGATTTTCACCTTCGTAACGAAAGACAACTTGATTGTTATCTTCAATTTTTGTCAAAGTGACATCATCAGCATGATATCTTCCTTCACCGTGAGCGATCGCTAAAGTGATAATTTCACCTTTTGTATAAGCTTGTGTCCAAGGTAAATCGGTGCGCTCAACTTTTAGGGGAGAGCGATCGCATATAAAATGCAAATCCCGATTTCTCACCAAAGCTCCAGGCAATAGTCCAGCTTCAGTTAATACCTGAAAACCATTGCAAATACCGATGACAAATTTACCTTTTTTTGCATGTTCCACAACCTGCTGCATCACAGGTGAAAAACGAGCGATCGCTCCACAGCGCAGATAATCCCCGTAACTAAAACCACCAGGGATAATTATCACATCACTATCCGAAATATCCGTATCTTGATGCCAAATCATGCGAGTAGGTTGCTTGAGAATGTCTCGTGTGACATAAGCAACATCGCGATCGCAATTAGAACCTGGAAAAACCAAAATGCCGAATTTAATCATTTTTTATTGAGGAACGGGGAATGGGCATTGGGCATGGGGCATTGGGTATGGAAAGAATCGTATTTATTCACGCATGAGCGATCTTGAACTTGTTTAATTCGAGCCTGCCCATTGCCCGTTGCCCGTTGCCCATTGCCCAATTCCCTAGAATACTCCTGTCTGTGATTCGACTTCAATCAAATCAAAGCGATAATTTTCAATCACGGGATTTGCTAACATTTGGTCACAGATGCGCTCCAAATGTTGACGTGCTTTACGCTCATCAGGTTCAGTGATGGTTACTTCGATGTACTTACCAATCCGTACAGAGTTAACGTTATCGTATCCCAACTGCTTTAGGCTAGATTGTACAGCTACACCAGCAGGGTCTAAGACCGAGGGACGAAGGGTGACAAAAATTTTAGCTAGATATTTCCTTTGCACAGGCTTTTGCTGAATGCTGCGATCGCTATACTATAACTTTCTGTTCCAAGTGAGTGAAAATAAGATCAAGAAGCCCTAACTTGTTGATTTATCAATTAGCCAGTAAACAGCTTTAACTACAGTGTCAGCACCCCGCTTGCTCAGAGACCGGGCTTTGTGCCTCCTCTGTAGATAGCTGACCCGTCTTACGTACCTCGCGTACTACGTTATCGGCAAGCGTTTAAGTTCACACCTTTGGATACGCCGCCAGTCCACTGCTCTGTAACCGAAACATTAACCAGTTCTACCAAGGGGTAAGACCGTGTGTTTTGGATAGTACCGACCGATAACATTGACTAGGCGAACATTACCCCGCAAGGGAGTTTACAGCGCTGCTATGCGTACAGGGCAAATAGTTCATAGTGGTAATTGTCCCACTGAAAGTACATTACAAAAGTACGCTGAACTTAGTAGTCTCAAGGCGGTAGCAGCATCAAAAATATTCAAGGCAGTTTTAACTGCCTGAGTCGTGTTTCCTCCTATGCCGCACATGCACGCTCGTTTCCACACTTACCAGTATTTTTTATGAGAGCCATACGTACCCGCAGTCAAGACCGTATCTTGAGCCTTCTGAAAACCATCAAGCAAGGCATTTCGGCACAGGATATTTACGTAGAACTGCGTCAACGCAACCAAAGCATGGGTTTAGCTACAGTTTACCGCTCAATGGATGCTTTAAAAATGGAAGGCATGGTGCAAGTGCGGACATTAGCTAACGGTGAAGCCCTTTATAGCCTAGCGCAGCAAGACAAGCATCACATGACTTGCTTGCAATGCGGTACTTCAATTGGGATTAATCAATGCCCAGTCCATGATTTAGAAGAACAATTGCAAGGCACTCATAAGTTTAAGATTTTTTATCACACCTTAGAGTTTTTTGGTTTGTGCAGCCAATGCCAAATGACACAAGCTGCGGAGTAGGGGGATGGGGAGAGGGGAGGATGGGAAGCAGGGGGAGCAGGAGGAGAAAGAAGAATTATTCTCCTTGTCTCCTTGTTTCGGCTATAATTACATGATTGAATTTTCGACTACTATTGTTTGTGGCGATCGCACAATCTCAAAGCATACTTAAGTAATTAAACTTAAATACCATTGTAAAAATAATCTATACCAAAACATGAGACTATAACCTACTCAAAACATCCAAAAAGTTTATTCGCGAGTGCGTATTGAGAAGGATAAAAAATACAACTTTTGTAAAAGATTAATTTCATCCTTCTTCAGTTGACAGCCAGATGTAATCGAATTCAGCGGTTGATTTAAACCTTTAACTTTTTAGGTGCATGATTTTACAAGAGCGGATAATTTATTGCACAAATCCCGGCTGTACTAACCCCATCAATTCTCTGGGTGAAAGCAGATTATGTGCAAGTTGTCAAACTCCTTTAATTCACCGTTATATTTGGGCTACTGGGGAACATCAAGCCATTCCACCGGGAGAATTAATAAAAGATAGATATGAGGTAATTACATCGCAAATTTGGCTGGATATTCAACCCCTCCAGGTGCCAGAGATACCCGAACAATTGCCAAAAGCAATTATTCCTTATTTACGCTTATCGAGCGATCGCTCCCATCTGCCTCAAATTTATGGATTTGCGGATGATATACTTTTACTGGAAAATGTGCCGATAGATGAAACTGGAAATTTATATCCAGCGATCACCGACGCATGGGAACAAGCAACTCCAGTGCGACAAGTTTACTGGCTGTGGCAAATGATTCAACTTTGGCAACCTCTATCAGAATTTGGAGTTGCCGAAAGCTTACTGTTTCCACACAACCTGCGAGTACAAGGTTGGTGCGTGCGACTCTTGGAACTTTATGAGTCAGAACAGCCGAGTCTTCAACAGTTGGGTGAATCCTGGAAACCGATTGTAGCTGTCGCTAAACCAGAAGTAGCACCAGCTTTGGAAAAAATAGTCGATTCTATGTGCCTTGAGGGTGAAATTGACTTAAAAGCGATCGCAACTCAACTCAATCAGCTATTATTATCATCAGCAGCCCAATTGCCATTAAATCTACAAGTGGCAGGGGCAACAGATAGCGGTTCCCAACAAAAGCAAAATGAAGATACTTGCTATCCCATCGCTTTTGGTAACTCAGACGATCCCCTATTACCCCGCTTATCGATTGTTTGCGATGGTATCGGCGGACATGAGGGCGGTGAAGTCGCAAGCCAATTGGCAGTACAATCTCTGAAGTTGCAAATTCGCGCTTTACTAGCAGAAGTAGCAGAACAAACTGAACTAGTATCGCCAGAATTGTTACAGCAGCAACTAGAAGCAAGTTTGCGGGTTGTAAATAACGTCATTTGTGCCTGCAACGACGAGCAAAAACGCCAGGGTAGGGAACGCATGGCAACAACCGTCGTTATGGCTCTACAAGTGCCGCAACAAATCAAGATAGCTCCTGGTTCGTATTCACAAAATACTCACGAACTTTACTTAGCAAGTGTCGGTGATAGCCGCGCATACTGGATTACACGCGATTACTGCCAGCTACTGACAGTAGATGACGATGTGGCATCGCGGGAAGTACGCTTTGCCCGCAGTCTGTATCGCAAAGCACTACAACGTCCAGATGCTTATGCTCTTACCCAAGCTTTGGGAACGAAAGATGGTGAATTTCTGCGTTTTGTAATTCAGCGATTCATCTTAGAAGAAGATGGCATATTAATGCTATGTTCCGATGGACTCAGCGATCATAATTTGGTAGAAAATCACTGGACAGAATATGCAGTACCAGTCTTAAAAGGTGAAATTTCACCAGAAGATGCGGTTGACAACTGGATTAATTTGGCAAATCAGAAAAATGGTCATGATAATATTTCGGTTGTGCTTACCCATTGCCGTGTATCTCCAGAATACTTGGTGCCTGTAACTCCCTCCCAGCCGCTAGCCGTAATAGAAGAAGAAGCAGAATCAGAGTTGGCAGATAGTTCTCAAGCGCTACTAGATTTAGACATTCCACCAGCCGAAGCACCTGCCGTTTCTGTAACTCCAACTGAAGTGAAAAAACCACCTCACGGTAAGCTTTGGGTACTACTGTCCGGGGTGTTGGCGTTGCTGGCAGGAACTACAATAGGATTGTTTGCTTGGTCGCAACTTAATCCTCAAAGATTCCAGCAAACGTGCCGGCAACTTCCTCAAAAAGTACAGCAACTCTGTCCACATGGGAAATAGGGACAAAGGTACATCTGGTAGAAAACACGTAGAGACGTAGCATTGCTACGTCTAATCAAGGGTTTAGGGCAATGCATAATTAAATTCGGTCGATGTTTAATGGGGAAATATTTCTTCTATCTCAACCTTTCCCCTTCCTTCCTGCCCAGTGCCCCATTTGTTGTAAAATTAATCTTGGCGTTAAGACGCACTTAAAAAGCGTCGTCGGGTTATTCCTTTCGGATTATAAGGCAATGCTTCATAGCGATCGCGTCTGTTGGAGTTCTCGCTTTGTTTAACGAAGAGTGAAATCGAAGATAAAAAATGAGACTTCTTGCTAAAGTACCTGACGACTCTGATGTTGCCGTCTAATTGTTATTAAAGCCTGCACTGGCTCTTAATGATAGGCTTTCTGCGCTGACGGCAATTCCAGATTTCGGGACTTTATTTTTATAGCAGGTACTTAAGCATTAATCTTCAAAGAAAGCAAGCAGTCTATTTTGAAATCAATGTTCAGTAAAATGAGGAACGACTGTGGAGATACTTGTAGAAAAGCAACTAGGTGTAAATGTTAATGTCAGCAACCCCGGTCTGAAGAAACGGGGCTTCTAGCCTAAAACTAGAAGTCTTCTTCAGAAATAGCTGACCAGACTAAGTACTACGAGTACTACGTTAAAGGCAAGAGTTTAAGACCTACCTGAGGGTGCGTAGCTAGCCCTCTGCTCTAGAACCGAACAATTAAACATCTTTAAAAGGTTAAAGAAGTGTTGTTTGGAAAGTACCGACCTTTAACATTGTCGTTCGCGCAGCGTCTCCCTTTGGGAGAAGCTCACATCACCCCGCAAGGGAGGCTCGAATGAGCAAACATTATGCGTACAGGGTTGTGAAATTTGAAATGGTAACTGTCCCATTGAAAGTGCAAAACAATAGCACACCTAGTCAAACAATCCCAAGGCGATAATGGTTTCAAAATATTGAATGCGGTTAAAACCGCGATTTGCAGTTTCCCTCCCACGGCTAAAGCCAGTGGGTTTCCCACTTAACATTTTTTTCTTATGAAAATTGGCGATCGCGTCCGCGTTAAAGAATCCGTAATAATTTACCATCATCCTGAGCATCGCGGTCAGGGTTTTGACATCAAAGGATCAGAAGGGGAAGTAGTGCAAATTGCAACCGAATGGAAAGGTAAACCTATTAGCGCTAACCTGCCCTTCGTGGTACAGTTTACCAA
The DNA here is from genome assembly GCA_019358985.1 of Tolypothrix brevis GSE-NOS-MK-07-07A. GTDB lineage: Bacteria > Cyanobacteriota > Cyanobacteriia > Cyanobacteriales > Nostocaceae > Hassallia > Hassallia brevis. Next base: position 136,490 of record JAHHIJ010000009.1, read on the forward strand.
AAAATTTAAGGCTCACTTACGCGATAATGAGTTAGAAATAATATAATTTAAATTTCTTATCGGCGGCGAAACAAACGGAAAATATTTAGTTCGCCGCGCATCTTTTCTAATTCTTGACGGTTACGCTCTGCTGTGATATAATACCATTCACAATGACGCTTAAACTCTGACCGCGCCCGAACTTCGTGATAAAACTGATGAGTAGTTTGGTGAGCGGTAAAGGTTTCTTCAATTTCCGGTTGAGGAATGCGAAGAATATACGGTAAGTTTTTATTCATTGACTTTTTTATAAGTGCTGAGGGATTTAGGATTTTGTAGCTATTGAAATTATAGCGATTTATGAATCGCCCTCAGACTGGAAGTCTGGGGCTATACAAACAAAACCCGCCTACGCGGGTTAAAATAATGAAGTATTTTTTGAAACATGTAAATGCTTGCGTATTTATTTAGTTATTTTCGCTTTGTAGTCGTGAGGATAATGAATTACGCTGCAACCACGCATATAGTTTTAAATGTAAAGAATCTTCTGGCTTTGGCTTGTATTCACCAGTTTGAATTTCTTCAAGAACCTTATATAAAAATGAGCTGACATCATTCTTTACCAAGTCCTCAAACATAACTAATGGTAGCAGTACGCTTTCAACTTCTACATCGTCTTCACTAAACATGATAGTTTCAAATCTAAATCTATAGCCAGACCATTTAATACTAGATAGTCTATCTACTGCATTCTGAAAATTTATTATTAGATTGTAATTCTGTGGGTTCGGATTTTTTTGTCCACGCATTATCCACCAATAAACATTGTGCCTGACAAAATACTTTCCATTTGCGTTGGTACATACCTCTACTTCCACACCGTCTACATCCAAGAACTGACGAGTCATTACTCTAGCTTCACCTTCAGGCATTGGTTCTAATTCCTCCCAAGGTTCTACATCAACTACATTTATATGTTTCCCCTCTTGAGGTTGATAGTTATCAACAAGCTTTACCGGAATAGGATCATCCTCCAAAGCTTCTAGAGATGAAATTTCCTCTTTCTCTGGTATATTTTCTAGAAGTACTTCTAGCTGCTCTTGGCTAAAAGCCATAAACTCTACACCAGCAATAGTCCTATGGGTGGAATTATCCATAAAATGAACTAGACCATCAAATGGCGTTAAATCTATTCTTATACCGTTATAAATTGTTTCCCAATAACCTAATTTACCTAAGGATTTAGGGTTTGTTTGGTACTCTTTCCACTTCAAAGAACTAGCCTTTTTGTTAATACTTCTCAATACGCTCCGGATGCCACCGGATACACCGCGTCTGCCATAAACAGGGTACATTAAATATATTGTCAGTGGTTCTTCTTCAGCTACTGCGTCAAAGCCAAATATCATAGTATTGAACTTGGCTAGCTGTTGAAGGCTCTGTTGTAATGCTGTCTCTAATGGAGTTATTTTTCTAATTGGTGATACGACTTTCGACCAATTTAGAGGCGGTTTATATAACTTTATTAACTCATTTTCGAGATGTAAAAGAGTATTTATATCGTTAGTGCAAACCATCCAGCTAATACTAATCCGGTCTTTTCTATTAAACCTTTTTAGTTGCTTAAACCTATGGTGGTCTTTCCAGCGTTTAACTAAGTTGAGTGTTCTACCAATATAAAGCACCTGACTGCTATCAGATACGAAGTAGATGGCTGCACAATTAGGTAAATTATCTTTGTCTAATAAATAAATTGATTGCAGTTCAGATAATTTAATTTCTTCTATTAACATCTGACTTGACAGCTTTCCTCTAAAGAGTATTCTCAAAGCCAACCGCGTAAACGATAGACAAGAGTACCAATGTACTCTTTTAAAGCGCTGGTAAAGTCGTGTAAATTGCCACTATCGGGAAACAAATTTAGGATAGCGGCTTTGGGAGTGTTGGCGAGTTCATTTATTTCGCCCTCACTGACGAGAAAATCAGTAGGTGCAGGAATAGCATCAATTCCTTGACGCTTAAAAATAAGTAGCGATCGCGGCATATGCATTGCCGAAGTAACTAACAATACCCGACGAATCCCACGAGCCGCAACAATTTTCTTGACATTTACAGCATTTTCATGAGTATTGAGAGAGTCAGGTTCTTGGACAATTGCCTCTTTTGGTATACCAATAGAAGTCAGAATTGTTGCCATATCCCCTGACTCTGAGGAACCGCTACCACGCCAATCGATCCGACCACCACTGAGAATAATTATGGGGGCTTTTTTTTGGCGATAAAGTTGAGCCGCGTAAATAACGCGATCGCCTGCTTCATTTAAATCTACACCTGGACGTGGCGGAGTCGCTGATTTAGTTGCACCACCCAAAACCACAATTGCATCAGAAGGTGGTATTTCCGCAAGTGGGAGATTTTGCCATTCAAGCGATCGCACCAAAGACTTAGAAACCCAAGCATTACCAGAAACTAGTAATATAATTAATGCGAATGCGATCGCTATCGCTGCCATGCGCGGTCTTTTCCACAGCAGAAGAAGTGAAAACAGCAACAAAATGCAAGCTAACCCTAGCGGGTAAAAAAACAGCGGTAATAACTTAGAAAGATATAAAAACATAATAGGGAATGGGGCAATGGGCATTGGGCATTGGGCATTGGGCATTGGGCATTGGGCATTGGGCATTGGGCATGGGGCAATGGGCATTGGGCATTGGGCATTGGTAATAATTCTTTTCATAATCCCCAGTCCCCAGTCCCCAGTCCCTAGTCCCCAGTCCCTAGTTCCCAATTACTACTTTTCCCAAAACTTCAAATTGAAAGCTCCACGAGAGCGACGGAAACGACGAGTGGGTCTGCGTTTCCGTTTGGTTGCCCTTTCGTTTGAGAGTTGTCCTTGATCATCTTCTGCCTCTTCAGCAGGTAATTGAGTTTTAGTTTCTTCTGAGGCTTCCCACCAAGCAATAATCCAGCCCCCCCCTAAACCAGCTAATGCGCTCAACAAAACACTTATGGGTCCTGGATATCGCAAAACTAGAAAACCAAGTAGAAAAAATAACCAGTATTTCAATCCGGCATCAATGCCATCAGCTGAACCTAAAGTAGGGGCTTGAGGACTGGTTCTGGTTGCGGTTGTTAAGCCACCTAATGCTATACCACCCACTATCCCCAAGAAGATACTTAGGGATGATGGTGCGCCCGTCATGGAAAATATGAGTGTTAAAAATAATCCAAAGACGAGTTGAGAAAAGAAAGCTTGAGAGATGGTAATCAGACCGCCGAAGTCGTTCTTTTTTGGTGCCATAAGCTTAAATCTATTGGCGAATTACTTCTAATTGTGCCTGTTGTGGTTGAGTTGTATCCAAAATTTTCAGGTAGGGTTTTTCTTCTTCGGTGAAGGGTTCAGCCGAGTTAAGTTGCGATCGCAATAAATCAACTGTGGCATCGGCAATATCACCAGTGCGATCGCGCAACCGTTGTTCCAAAACGGATACTGGTGCGGTGCATTGGATAATTTGCAAAGGAAGTTGGTGTTTATTAGCTTGGGCGATCGCTTCTTGTCGCAGTTGTTGTTTATCATACTTGGCATCCAAAATCACTGTATAACCTTGATTTGCCAGTAGAATTCCCAATTCCAGCAACCGTGCATAAGTTTTCTGGGTCATCTCAGGTGTATACAAATCATCTCCACCCCGTTCTAAAAGTGGAATTCCCGCCAAATGTTTCCGCACTGCATCTGAACGAATCAGAATTGCTCCTAGCTGACGCGATAATAACCGCGCTGTGGTACTTTTACCAGAACCTGACAACCCCGACATCAATATTAATTGCCCTTGCTTGGGTTTAGTATAATGCCAAGCCAGTTTGTAATACTCAGATGCGGTTTTTGCTGCCTCTTCCTTAACGGTTGCGGGAACACCTGGATCATCTAACAAAAATGATGTCACCTTTGCCCTGACATACGCTTGACGGTTTAAATATATTGGTAGTACCTGTAACCCTTCCCAATCACCAGTTTGCTCTAGATAAGTATTTAAGTACGCATTACTCAAATCTTGTCGCTGCTCTGCTTCTAAATTCATCACAGCATATGCGATGTCGAACATGACATCGACAAAGCGAAACGGTTCATTAAACTCAATGCAATCGAACAGTAAAATTTTATCTTGCCACAAAGCAATATTTCTTAAGTGCAAGTCTCCGTGACATTCTCGAATGAAGTTATTGGCAATGCGACTTTTAAACAGTTCGGTGCGATCGCGAAAAAAGTTATCTGTATATAGCTTTGTTTCGTCAAATTGTGTCTGCGTTTGAGGACCACCGATATATTTTTCACTTTGCTCGTAATTCTCATCAAACGCTTCTCGAACTTGAGCAACTTCCCCAAAACTGCGAATGCGATCGCTAGTCTCAGTTTTGGCGTGATACTCAGCTACAACTTGTCCCAAGTGTTCTAAATCAGTTTCATTCAACTTACCCTGTTCAAATAAAGCGCTAAATAAAGTCTCTTGAGGGAATTGCTGCATTTTCAACACATATTCTACAGCTTCTCCCGTTCCTCCCAGATGATATTGATTATCCGTCAAAGTTATAGGCAAAACTTCTAAATACAGTTCTGCTGCTCCCCGCTGATTTAACCGCAATTCTTCTTGAGTAAAATGCTGCCGTTTTTCCAAAGTTGAAAAGTCCAAAAAGCCAAAATTCATCGGCTTTTTCACTTTATAAGCATAATCCCCAGTTAGCAGCACATAAGAAATGTGCGTTTGAATCAGTTGAATTGGTTCTGTTACCCCATGAGGATAAAACCCAGGTTGCAACATTTGCTCAATCAAAGCTGGAACAGAAACTGTCATCTTTTTTTAGCGTCCTTGGTGAGTTGGCAATTCAAACACAAAAAAAACCAGGAATTAACTCCTGGTATCATCGACAACTATTATATACTTCAGTTAGAACAGCAGGAGCCTCACACTCACCCATAAAGGGAGTGTGAGAGGAATGCGCGTGAGTTAAGGAGTAGTTTCTGACCAATGCTCGGAGAGCGAGGGAAGACACCGACGACGAAACGAACTATCTCTCTGGTAATGAACGAATAAACTCCCGAATCACATCCGTCTTATTACGCTTCACTTTCTTGCAATAGGTATCTAGCATTTTCTTCTCTTCTTTTGGGAGCCTGATGTTAATTGAATCCTCATACTTCATAGGTTGCGATGTAAAGCAATATGATTTACAATCATAGTATGAAATACACCTACCAGTACAAAGCACTTCCAACTACTGAAATTAAGTTAGAGATAAATCTCTGGCTGCGGATTTGCCAGTACTGGTACAATCGGCAGCTAGGGGACAGATTCGATTGGTGGGAACAAAACAGAACATCCGTTGATAGTTGCCCATTGGTTGCTTCGCTTCCTGTGCTGCGAGACAAACCCAACTATTACAGTCAGAAAAAATATCTACCAGGACTCAAGAAAAAGCCTGTAACGGTGCAATGGTCGGGTGAAGAGTTGGACTTATCACGAGTTCCAGCGAACACACTACAATCCGTCTGCAAGCGGGTTGATATTGCGTTTGAACGATTCATCGCGGGTGATTCTAATGGTCAGAGAAGCGGTAAGCCTCGCTTCAAGGCTCAATCTCGCTATCGGTCTTTCGTGATTGAAGGTGCAGGTTTGGATCTGCATTCTTGCTCGGTCGGTGGTAAATATCTATATATTCGAGTTCCCAAGATCGGGCTAATCAAAATCCGGTCACATCGTCATTTACCTGATGGTGCGATTCTCAAACAGTTCCAGTTTGTCAAAAAGAATGATGGTTGGTTCGTAAACCTGCGATTAGAAGATGCTACCGTACCCGTTAAGAGCGATGATATTGTTCCAACTTGGGATAACTCGCTTGGAATGGATGCGGTGCTGCATGAAGATGATTATCTTGCCACTTCTGAAGGTGTTAAACTGCCATCGCTTAAGGTGTTGCGAAAAAGTCAACACAAACTAACTCGCATTTCGCAGAAAAAGAACGCTCGTAAACGCGGTTCTAAAGCCCGTCGTCAACTGGCAAAACGAGAAGGAGGGCAACACCAAAAAATTGCAAGATGTCGTAAGGACATGTCTAATACAAAACTGCTCACCAATTATTGAGAACGGGTAAGAAAGTGTTCTTTCACGAAGACCTTAATCTCAAAGGTCTATCCCGTCGAAATGCACCCAAACAGGACGAAACGGGTGCTTTCATTCCCAACGGTCAATCTGCTAAATCTGGACTTAATTTGTCTTGGTCGGATGCCGCGTTTGGTCAATTCTTCCAAATCCTCGGTAACATAGCTGGAAAAGCTGGAGCCATAGTAATTGCGAAGAATCCTGCTTATACGTCTCAATTACTGAGCTATCGGGATGAAGTTATTTTCACCGATTGCAGTATTCGTGAGTATTGGGATGAGGTTCATAAACTTTGGGTTGACCGCGACATTAACGCCGCAGTCAACATCATGAGAGTAGGGCTGGACATTTTCCCTACTATAAAACGCCGTAAAGGTGGGGTCGTAATAGTTGGTTCTATTACCGATGATACCTCTAAGGAAGTTCTCCATATTCTTCGGAATATCTGAGAAGCCTACACCTACTCGAAGAGAGGTGTAGGAGATGTCACTTAGCTTAAGACTGAGTTGCAGTCTCTGTAGACTCGCTTTCAGCCGAGCCTTGTGATGGTAAAACGCTGACAACAAGTTGTTCTGGTTCAGCTAAAGCTGTCACACCTGGGGGCAATGAAAGCTGATGGATCTGCAAGCTGTCACCAACTTTCATGTTAGAAACATCAACTTCAATTGCTTCGGGGATATTTTCTGGTTCGCAACTGACTTGCAATTGGTTAAACACGGTGTCTAACATACCACCTTCTTGTTTAACACCGATCGCTTCTCCGACAAACCGCAGTGGTACTTCTACTGTAGTCGGACCGTGACCTGCTACCGCAAAAAAGCTGAGGTGGAAGGGGGTGCGTTTTGCTGGATGAATCTGAACTTCTCGCAACAAAGTTTTGCCTTGCCAAGGGATATCAGTAATTTTCAAATCAATCAAGGTGTTGTTGACTGAACCTTTTTTTAGCAAGCGTTCAACAGTTTTGGCATCAATGGTTAAAGAGATAGACTCTGTACCTTTGTGACCGTATAAATTCGCCGGAATTCGCCCAGAACGGCGCAAAGCCTTGGGTTTGCTGCCTTCTAAGCGCTTTTGACATTCAATTGTGAGATCCATAAAAGTTGTTAGTGGATGGTTGTTAGTTGATGGTTGTTAGTTGATGGTTGTTAGTTGTTAGTTGATGGTTAAGAGTTATCCACTAACCACTAACCACTACCCACTATCCAAATCACGATTAGGCACTGAGCAAAGTGGCTGGTGTGCCGTTGGGGTGTAATAATGCGCGTTTGGGACCGTGAATTGGGTCTTCTACGATGATAGTTTGATCGCGACTGGCTCCGAGGGAGACGATCGCAATCGGGACTTGGATTAATTCTGCTAAGAATTTTAGATAGTCCAGTGCTTGTTTTGGCAAGTCTTCGAGAGTGCGGCAATCACTTGTTGACACCTGCCATCCCGGCATTGTTTTATAAATGGGGCGACAGCGTGCAAATTTACGAGCGCTAGAGGGGAAGTGATCGCAACGTTCCCCATCTATTTCATAAGCGACACAAACATTGATTTGGTCTAATTCGTCGAGGACATCGAGTTTGGTAATTGCCAGACAGTCCATACCGTTAATTCTAGCGGCGTAGCGACCGATAACAGCATCAAACCAACCGCAGCGACGTTTGCGTCCGGTGGTTGTGCCAAATTCGGCACCGCGATCGCATAACAATTCTCCCACTTTTCCGTCTAATTCGGTGGGGAATGGTCCTTCTCCTACTCTGGTGGTATACGCTTTCGATACCCCAATTACCCGGTCTATCATTGTCGGTCCTAGCCCTGTACCAACGCAAGCCCCACCAGCTACGGGGTTGGAGGATGTTACATAAGGATAAGTTCCATGATCTAAATCGAGAAGAGTACCTTGCGCTCCTTCAAACAAAATATTGCGCCGTCGCAGCACCGCATCGTATATTTTTAATGAGGTATCAACTACGTAAGGTCGCAACCGTTCTGCATATCCCAAATACTGGTCTATCACCTCTTGGGTATTTAGGGGCGGCAAGTTATAAAGCTTTTCGAGAATGACGTTTTTATAATTAATCGTCCACTCCAACTGTTCGCGCAACCCGATGTTGTCCATCAAATCTAACATTCTGATACCAATACGCTCAGATTTGTCAGCATAAGTTGGACCAATACCCCTACCTGTTGTGCCGATTTTATGATTTCCCCGTCGTTCTTCCGATGCGGAGTCAATCAATCTATGGTAAGGCATCGTTACATGAGCCGTCTCAGAAATCAGCAGATTGCGAGTGGATATATTTAGTTTTTCAAGTTGATCTAGTTCTTCGATGAGAACCTGTGGATCGATTACCGTTCCGCAGCCGATTATGCACTCGGTATCTGGGTATAAAATACCAGAAGGAATTAAGTGCAGTATAAAGGTTTGCTTGTTAACTACAATCGTGTGTCCAGCATTGACACCCCCTTGGTAACGTACAACAACGTTTGCAGAACGGCTGAGTAAATCTGTTATTTTACCTTTTCCTTCATCGCCCCACTGGGCGCCTATCACAATGACGTTAGCCAAGCGTTTATTAAAGAACTAAAGTTTGCACAAACTCTAATTATCGCCAGATTGTGTGACCAATGTCAAGGTTATTTAATAGCGTTTTCATAAAAAGTGACAAATTAGTTGAAAGTGGTTATTAGCGATGAATTATGAGTTTCATCTTAATTTTTGTAAAATTATCAACTAAACTTAGTTTATACTTACTGATAACTATTAACTTATATTAAACTTGTCAAGTTGTTATCTGGCAGTATATGTATCAAATTAAAGCCAGAAATTTCCAAGAGAAAAGTGTGCCAAATACCATCTCAGAGAATAAAACAGTAGCTTAATCAAATAAACCAATTTTGATTAAATGTAACTCAGGTGACATTTTTTTGAATGTTGAAATTGCTATTAAATTCTTTAAGCCTTGAAAATTAGGAAATTTGAAAAGGGGTAAAAGGTAAAGGGACTCATGTATGGAAATAAAGCGCTAACTGGTGCGGGGTCGGTTTCCGTCCAGTTGACGTTTGTAAGAAGAGTAGTTTAAATCACTCATCATATTTTTCTTCCCCTTCCCCTTTTCCCCTTTCCCTTTCCCCTTCTTCAAATTGCCCTTTTCCTTTGAGAGTGCAAGAACTACACTTAAAGATGCACTTAATTTCGTTCACTGGTTACGCGATCCCTACAGATACACATGATTGTCATTTATGAAGAGGGGGAAAGGGAAAAGGGGAAGAAATTGGATGGGTGTTTTTTCCTTTCCCCTTTTTTCCTTTCCCCTTTCCCCCTCCTCAAAAAGATTATCCGGAAAATAGCAGTGTATTTATTTACTTGAGTCACAAATTATCTCAAGACTCAACATTCAGAGAATCAGAAATCGAAATGCTTGAAGCCGCTCGGCAGTCAATTATATCTCCTAGAGATAAGCAAATGACAAATAATATTCAAATGCTAGTTCTCGACATTGAGTCAAAACAAAAGTTATCAGAGCAAATGTTGCCTAAACTGTTTCGTAAAGAGACAAACAGAACATTGTCAAAAAGACAATTTTCTGGGAGTATAAAGGCGATCGCTAAATTTTTCATCAGCAAGATTGCAGATTTTTCGCTCTTTGCGATCCTGTATAAATTGCTTATACATTACATCAGCCAACTGAAACAAGCAGAACAGAAAATCTGTGAACAAGCAGCGCTACTGGATGTAGCAACTGACGCAATTTTCGTAAAAAACATCCAAAATCAGATTTTATTCTGGAATAAAAGCGCGGAAATTTTGTATGGCTGGAAAGTTGAGGAAGCCGTTGGTAAAGATGCTTTAGCGCTTTTGTACGAAGATTTACCACACCCAGAATCAGCGCTATTAACTGTGATTCAAAACGGTTCGTGGCAAGGTGAATTAAAACAAGTACAAAAAAATGGTGATGAAGTTTTAGTAGAAAGTCGATGGAGTTTGGTACGTGATGAATTTGGGCAACCGAAATCAATTTTAATTGTTAATACAGAAATCACGCAAAAGAAACAACTAGAAGCAGAACTTTTGCGATCGCAACGTTTGGAATGTATCGGCACTTTAGCTGGTGGTATTGCCCACGATCTCAACAATGTGTTAGCACCGATTTTATTAGCAGTTCCTTTATTGCAGATGAAATTGTCCGATCCGCAAAGCGAACATTTGCTAAAAATGTTAGAAAATAACGTCAAGCGCGGAGCAAATTTAGTTAGACAAATCTTGTCTTTTGCACGGGGTATAGAAGGCAGACAGACAACTGTTAAAATTAACTCTTTGTTAACAGAAATTAAGGACATCACCGGCACATTCTCTAAATCCATTGCTTGCCATACACACATATCAGACAATCTTTGGCATGTCCAGGGAAACACTACCCAATTGCATCAAGTGCTAATGAACTTAGTTGTCAACGCCCGCGATGCCATGCCAGACGGCGGTATAATGACGATTTCAGCCGAAAATCTCGCCATTGATGAACACTATGCGAAAATGCATATCGACGCCAAAGTGGGTTGTTATGTTGCCATCACCATTGCGGACACAGGTATAGGGATACCGCAGACAATTCAAGAGCGAATTTTTGAGACTTTTTTCACTACTAAAGAGGTGGGTAAAGGTACAGGTTTAGGACTTTCTACAGCATTAGGCATTATTAAAAACCACGGTGGATTTGTTAATTTATACAGTGAAGTTAATCAGGGAACGCAATTTCAGATTTACTTACCTTGTTCCACTAAAGTGGAAATCGATCCTCCTTCTGAAGAACTAAAAGCACTTACAGGAAATGGTGAATTAATTTTGGTGGTGGATGATGAAACTGCAATTCGCGATGTGACTAAATCATCTTTAGAAACATATAATTATCGGGTGTTAACTGCTAGTGATGCTGTTGAAGCTGTAGCAATTTATGCCCAAAATAAGCAGGAAATTAGTATAGTATTGTTGGATATGATGATGCCTTGGATGGATGGTGCGATCGCTATTCGCACCCTACAAAAAATCAATCCTGATGTGAAAATTATCGCCATGAGCGGTTTGTTATCAAATCAAAACATTGCCGAATCCGCCGGCACAGGTGTCAATGGATTTTTATCCAAACCCTGCACAGCTGGAGAATTATTGCAAGCGATCAACTCAACTCGCTGCCAAATCCATTAATAACTTGCTCTCAATGATGGACTTTTGACTGTTGAATGCGTGACGGAATTCGCTTGTCAATAGCATTTGAGATGCGCTTACCCTGATCACCATGATTGAAAATACCATGAACACATTACTCATTTTTCGACTAGTTTAGTTGAACAGTATCTAAAACAAACTACATCAGAACGATGTTTGCTAGCTCACTTTTAAAGAATGTTTAAGTTGCAAATCTTAGCTATAGATTTAAAGTTTCCAGAAATTAGACAAAAATAACAAGTCACAAGTGAAAATTGCCGAAAAAATGGTACGAATAGATAAAACTACCTTGGTTCTATCGGATGAATCAAATTGACTTAGCTTTTACTCCAGCATTACAGCAGGCAGAATTAATTCGTCAGCGTCAAGTGTCACCGTTGGAGTTGGTGGAATTATATCTAGAACGAATTCAGCGCTTAGATCCGCAATTAGGAAGTTATTTTACAGTAATGGCAGAGAGTGCTTTAGCTGATGCCAAAGCCAAAACAGAAATGTTGTCTGGGGGTGGGGTTTCCTCATCCCTACCACCATTTTTTGGGGTGCCAATTTCAATTAAAGACCTGAATCCGGTGGCTGGTTTCCCTTGTACCTACGGCAATCCGGCGTTGTTGAATCAGATTGCTGAGTCTGATGATGGGATAGTGACGCGAATACGCTCCGCTGGATTTGTTCTTTTGGGTAAAACGGCAACTTCCGAACTAGGTTCATTCCCTTACACAGAGCCTACGGGTTTTCCCCCAACGAGAAATCCGTGGAATTTGGAATACACTCCCGGTGGTTCCAGTGGGGGGGCAGCGGCAGCACTCGCAGCGGGATTGTCTGCCATCGCTCAAGGTTCCGATGGTGGTGGATCGATTCGCGGTCCTGCGGCTTGTTGTGGTTTGGTGGGGATTAAGCCATCTCGTGGTAGAGTGACACATGCACCAGCAGGCGATCGCCTCAGTGGAATTGCCACCAATGGTCCCATAGCTCGTACTGTAGCCGATGCAGCGGCTCTTTTGGATGTCATGTCTGGCTATGTCACCGGCGATCCTTACTGGTTGCCCGATCCCAAACCATCATTTCTCACTGCAAGTAAAGAAAAAGTCGGGAAATTGCGAATTGCCTTTGGGACTAGCATCCCTCCCTTAGGAAAAGCTGACGCAACTTGCCACCAAGCTGTGATGCAAACAGTTAAGTTATTAGAAGAACTTGGTCATACAGTTGAAGAACAATGCCCAGATTTTAGCGGTTTAGTTGAACCATTTCAAGTTGTGTGGCAATCTAGCGTGGCTGCGTCGGGTATTCCGGCTGAAGTTTTGCAACCCGTGAATCGCTTTTTATTAGCGCGAACCGGTTCGGCTGGTGAATATCTGCGAGCAGTCTTTCAAATGCAAATGGTAGCGCGGCAAATTATAGCGTTTTTTGACACAGTGGATGTGTTGGTATTGCCAGTTTATCTGCATTCACCCATCCGCGTTGGAGAATGGGCAAATTTGAGTCCGGAAGAGACATTCCAAAAAATTATACAATGGATTGCACCTTGTCCACCCGCCAATGCTACTGGACTACCAGCGATCGCACTGACCGTTGGTTTTGACAATAACAGTTTACCTATGAGCGTTCAATTAATCGGAAAACCCGCTGCTGAAGCTACTCTTATCAGCCTTGCAGCACAACTGGAAGCCGTTTTACCGCAGGTATCCCATCGTCCAGCATTTGCGACATAATGCAACCTCACAACCTTGGTACAGCGTTATGCGATCGCCTGCCAAACTATATACTATAGGACTTACGCAAAAACTCTCTCGCTCCTCTTATTTCTCTGTGTTCTCTGTGCCTCTGCGGTTCGTTTTATCATTATTATGCGTAAGTCCTGTACTATTGTCAGCGGCTCAATTTAAATCACCAAAATAGGAAAAAGTATCGTAGACTACAAAAATTTTCAGCGATCGCTTTAGTGAGAAAAGTTTGTGATTTACTGGTAATAGGTTTTACATAAGTTAAGCGGTTATCTTCCACTTTTATAAGTACTGTAGAAGTCATTACAAAACTATCACCAGTAAACACTTGACGTTTATCACGCTTAATTTTTGTGGTCATTAGAATTTATGGTTGGTGCTTTGACTCTGCCTGTATTCTCTTTTGAAATTCAATTACAGCTTGCTCTTCCGTGCTAACTACAACTCTACCCGGTTTTGCTCGCATAATAGCAAGGTAGTGTTGAAAAGCGTCCTCATCTTCAGGATGTTGTTTAATATAATTTCTCAGTTCAATTTCTGTTAATTGTTGATAGTTAGTGTTACTCATTGAATTATTTCCTCTCCATTACTCAAAATTTCTACTTGAATTTCTTGACCTATTAAAACAACGATTCGCTGTGAGCGTGTATCGTATCTTGTTAATTCAATATTCCTTAATAGATTACTTGCCCGTACACATATACGGAAAAAGGTTTTTAGCTGTTCTGTAGTAGGCACTACTTTTAAGTTTCCTCCTTTCTGAGTGTTTTCTACCCTACATACTAGCCGATGTTCGCGCATCAATTCGAGGAAAATATCAGTTTGCTCCCTCCGTGTGAGCGACGTTTTAGAGATGCTGGCTGAAAATGTAAGTGCAGCCAAAATTTTAGAAGATTTTCTCCCTCTGGAGCTAGATGTCATAAATCCTAATCTGAGGCAGATTCTTGCCCGGTTTCCTGACGCTTGTAACAAGGTGAAGCGATCGCCGAAATTAGCGATCGCCCCTACCTAAAGTGTTTTTACTAGGTATTTATTCCTAGTTTTAGTCAAAGAATCGCTTTATAAAAAGAAAAAATGCCGAAATCTATATAAATTAATGGTTTCATCTATCCACATCTGGCTACAACGCCTTAGAATGATTCTTTGAAAAGTTGAGTTTCCGGGATTTACAGATTTTGTGTGGAATGCTCCCAAAGGAGACTTTTTGTAAATCTCGAAACGGAGATTTACGCTTGTGATGCGCTCAGGAGCGTGTCCGTAGACAATCGAAAATAAACTTCAAGGAGTTTCACGTGAACAAAGGTGAATTAGTTGATGCGGTGGCTGAAAAAGCTAGTGTGACGAAGAAGCAAGCTGATGCTGTCTTAAGTGCGGCGTTGGAAACTATTATCGAAGCTGTCTCTTCTGGTGATAAGGTAACGCTGGTGGGGTTTGGTTCGTTTGAATCACGCGAACGTAAAGCTCGTGAAGGTCGCAACCCGAAAACAAACGAAAAGATGGAAATTCCAGCAACCAAGGTTCCTGCTTTTTCCGCTGGCAAAATGTTTAGAGAAAGAGTTGCACCTCCAAAAGTATAAATTCTTTCTTAGGGAACTCTTTTTTTATGCGGCAAAAAGCACACGGGGGAAATTTAGCTTGGGCAGCAGCACTCGCTGGCTGTTCCCCTAGTGCTATTCTGGATTTTTCTGCGAGCATCAGCCCTTTGGGACCTCCAAATAGCGCGATCGCTGCTATTACATCTCAATTGGGTAATCTTAAGCACTATCCAGATCCCGATTACAGTGAACTGAGACAGGCTCTAGGTCACTTCCATCAATTGCCGCCTGAATGGATTCTGCCGGGTAATGGATCGGCAGAATTACTTACGTTGTCAGGTAAAGAATTTTCAAGACTAGCCGCAACAACTTTAATTACTCCAGCTTTTGGCGACTATTACCGCTCGCTAGCGGCATATGATGTCAAAGTGCTGGAGTGTCCGAAGTCAATAGTCAATAGTGATTTGTCAATGATTATTGACAAAGGACAAAAAACTTTAGACAAAGGACTATTGCTGAATAATCCTCACAACCCAACAGGTAAATTGTTTTCGGTAGAAGAGATTTTGCCTTACTTGGAACAGTTTGCTTTGGTGGTGGTGGATGAAGCGTTTATGGATTTTCTGCCTCCGGATGAGGAACAAAGTCTAATTCCGCTAATTCAGGAATATGCCAATTTGGTGATTTTGCGATCGCTAACGAAATTTTACAGTCTGCCTGGACTGCGACTCGGATATGCGATCGCTAATCCGGAGCGCTTGTCTAAATGGCAGTTGTGGCGCGATCCTTGGCCCGTTAACACTTTAGCAGCAGCAGCGGCGATCGCTGCACTCGATGATAAAGAGTTTCAGTCTGCAACCTGGGAATGGCTACCACCTACACGAAACCAACTCTTTCAGGGTTTAGCTAAATTACCAGGCTTGCAACCAAAGGAGAGTGCTGCTAATTTTTTACTTGTTGAGTCACAACAATCTGTCTGCCAATTGCAAGAACAATTGCTTAAGGAGTACCAAATTTACATTCGCGATTGTCTGAGTTTTAAAGAATTAGGCGATCGCTATTTCCGAGTTGCTGTACGCTCTAAATCAGATAACCAACGTTTACTAACAGCGCTGAAAGCATTACTAAAGGATAAAGGATGAAGAAGCCCTGACGATTAAAATCGCGGAGTTTACGGGCACACAAACGCTCGTCCACCTACGCGGACTGAAAATAGGGTTTCAAATTTGCTCTCTCCAGAGTAATAAAAGAGCGCTATGACCCTTGACTATTGACTCTTGACCCTTGACTATTGACTAATGACTATTGACTACGATGTTGTAATTATTGGCGGTAGTCTCGCTGGACGCAATGCAGCCCTTGCTGCTACTAATCTACACGCCACTGTTGCCCTAGTGGAACCCAAAGTTGAATTTGGGTTTATTTATCACTATGCGCTTGGGGAAATTAGCAAACTTGCCCAGCGTGTTGATGCTGCGGCTAATTTTGGTATTCATTCCTATGGGGATACTACACAGAATTACCTAAACGGGACAAGACCCATAACAGTCTCCCCAGAAAAATGCCAAACATCTGTAGAATGGCAAGAGGCGATGCTTTATGCTCGCGGTGTTGTCTCAAATCTTCAAGAACAAAATTCACTCGCGATTTTAGCGGCAAAAGGTGTCGATGTCATCATTGGTAGCGGTGAATTTGTATTGTCACCTCATCTTGCTTTTGCCGTTAATAAGCGTCAGCTTCGCGCACGTACCTATTTATTAGCTAGTGGTTCCCGTCCCGCAATTCCAGACATTGAAGGGTTGCAAAGTACTGGCTTTTTGACTTTATCTAATATTTGGCAGGCTTTGGGTGAGTTTTCAACATTACCGAAAAATTGGGTGATAATTGGTGGTGTTCCCCAAAGCGTTGAAATAGCACAAACTTTGGCACGATTGGGTTGCAGCGTGACGCTGGTTGTCAAGCATCCCTATATTTTGCCAAATCTAGACCCAGAGATAACCCAGTTGCTGCAAGCACAGTTAGAAGTCGATGGTGTGCGCTTGTTGACGCAAACAACCGTAACTCAGGTGAGACGAATTGATAACCAAAAGTGGGTTCAGGCAGGAGATAAGGCAATTGAAACGGATGCAATTTTGGTAGCGATGGCACAACACCCAAATATTGAATCTTTAAATTTAGCTGCCGTTGGTGTCAAATGGCATCAACATCGCTTGATAGTAAATGACAAATTGCAAACAACTAATCGCCGCGTTTATGCTTGTGGTGATGTTATTGGTGGTTATGAATTTGCTAATATTGCTAATTATGAAGCGAAAATTGCTTTAAAGAATGCTTTGTTTTTTCCAGTTAGTAGAGTTAATTATCAATGGGTTCCTTGGGGTCTGTTTTCTTATCCAATGCTGGCACAAGTCGGCTTAACAGAAGAACAAGCCAAAGGTCGATATATTCCAGATGAAGTTTTAGTTTTGCGACAGTATTTTAAAACATTAACAGCAGCCCAAATCAGCGAAGAAACTACAGGTATATGTAAATTAATTGCCCATCGTAATGGAGAAATCTTAGGCGCTACTTTACTGGGGGCAGAAGCGGGAGAATTAATCAATTTTATTGCTTTGGCTATATCTCAAAAAATTAAAATTAATCAATTAGCAAATCAATCTTTTATTTATCCAGGTTTCTCAGAAATTATTGAACAAACTGTACGAGAATGGGAACGGCAAAGGTTAAATAGCAATATTGCTTTGCAAGATTTTCTGGAAGGCTTTTTCCACTTTCGCCGAAATTGGAATGTGTGAGTTATCTTTATATTATTGTAAAGACGTTCCGCCGGAACGTCTCTACGAGGGTTGCGATATTTTTTTAATGTTAATTAGACATAATATAATTAGTAATTAGCACATAAATAGGAGAGTCTCATCATGCTAGCTCAACATCAAAAGATAATGAAAGGTAAAAAAATACCCTTATACTTATCCGTCTTAGGTTTGTCTGTCTCAGTTGTTAGCGCTGGTATTATCTTTTTTACTAGCCCCACTGCTGTTCAAGCAGCCGAGGTAGTCACAAAACCAAGCATTGCCACAGTCAAAAGTATGACTAATGGCGACATTATGTGCTATGTCAACTTAGTAGATAACAAAGGAAAAGTTTACCAAAATATCGGTGCGTCTTTTAACATTTGTGCCAAGGAAAAAACTTTTTTAAACAAGAAAGTGCGCTTATCTTATCAAAAAGTCTCAGTTAACGATTGCCAAAGCGCTGAACCCTGCGGCAAAAGCCGACTAGAAACCCTAATCACGAAGATGCAATTAATTCGATAAAAGTCTTTGATTTAAAACAACAGTAGTAGAGACGTTCCAGTGGAACGTCTCTACTTAGTAGGTCGGTCATCGTTTCGTCGCAAGTTTCTTTCGGGCAATTTTGCACTACCAATACCTTGGAGAATACCACGACCAATTAACCCCAAACCTCTACCAATTACTTGAGTGAGGACAAAAACAATACCACTACCCGCGAAAGATAAAAGGGATTTTAGCCGAGGAGCGATCGCATCCCGAAATTCTAATGCTAATGTTACTAATAGGGGAATTCCAGAAAGTTGGGCTAACTCTTGACTGCGGGGAGCATAAATTGATATTTTCGCAATACCACGAGGGGTAAATACAAGTAGTTCATAACGACTTTCAAAAATCGCCTCAGCTTCACTGACATAATTTCGCAAGCGGTATTTCCATGATAAATCATTGCGGAAACGTTCGATTTCTCGCGTGGAAATAAATTGGCGATCGTAAAAACTTTGTTTAATGGCTTCTACGTCTGCTAAAGTGTTAAGCAGTGGCTGCACTACACAATTTGCCACTTGAATTAATAAGTTTTCTAATATTATTAAAGATTGCTCCATCGCTTCTAAGCTGCCCGCTGGGTAAATGGCATTATCAATAGATAAATCTGTTTGAAATAGTAGATAAGAAAATAACTCTACTACCAGAGGAATCTTTAGAAGAATTTCTGTTTCCACAACTTTCGCAGCTTGCAACAAAAAAGTAACAATTTCTAAATTTTGATTACCTACTTGTACTTTAGTAAATTTACCAAAAAAGTCTGTTGTTGATGCTTGCCATAAATCACATAATATGATATTTGTTAACTCATTTAATCGATGAACTTCTATTTGAGAAGCACGCAGTTCATCCAAAGAATTAGCAAGCTTTTGCAGAATGAGATAAAGCAAGTCCCGTTTTTTATCTTGGCGAAAAATGTCAATTTCTAAAGGTTCATCGCTCAAATTTTGTAAAGGTAATTGAAGTTTTGCAACACAAGACGAAAATAATCTTGCTTGGAGCGCTCTTGGGCTAAGTAAAGAAGGATAATTTTGCTTTATTGACGAGTCTATGACAATAGCAGTATTAAGTGAAGGATTTGCCGCTGGTGAATCTTGAGCAGCACCAAGCGCTGTCATTTTGTCATTTTGCCTTTCTTGGGGTGTTGCTAACAGCCGATTGACTAGCCAACTTGCTGCTAATAATTCGCGTCGCTGTCCAGCTAAAATAGCTCGATCTAATAGCGGTAAACCGGGTCTTTGCAGTTTTGCGGTCACTTCCGCCAAAGTAGCGTTAATAGAATTAATTCCTAATAAATGCCAATTATTCCGCAGTCTAGCGAAAGGAAGACGGGAGGATTGAGGTAGAGACGTTCCGTCGGAACGTCTGTACGAAACGGAACGTCTGTATGAAAGTGGGGAGTTTGAAGTTATTTCTTCCCCACTCCCCACTTCCCCCACTCCATCCCAATAACTACCACCAGATGCTAAGAGTTGCATTGCCTCAACTAACTCAGAAACAAGTGTACCTTTGGGACAGTAGCCATCGACACCAGCATCTCTTGCTGCCATCAGCAGCCCTGGTTCAGAAACAGAACTGAGCAGTAAAATTGGTAAATTGGGGTACTCAGCTTTAAGTTGGCGACAAAGTTGTAAATAACGACTATTACCTAATTCCAAAATAACCAAATTCACTGCTTTTGGGTCATTTTTGGCAAATTCTGCTAATATATGCAAGGCAACGGTATCTGTTTGAGCCTCCGATGTAACTTCCAAATTAGGGACTTGTTCCAAAGCTACTCGCAACCCTAACCGAAAAATTGGGTCTTGGTCGATTAATAATACTTTTAGAGGGCGATCGCTCATAGTCCACTCAAAAATGTAGATGCTATTTTTCGGGCTTTTAGGAAACAGCTGTGATACTTAGTTTAATCCCCTTATTGTGACTTGTTTTGGCACCACTATCACCCTTTTATTTTAATACCCAATAGTCAATAGTCAAAGGAGAAAAGGAGAATAATTCTTCTTTCTCCCCCCTTTCCCCGTACCCTTGTCTCCTAACTCTCGTTTTTGTTCTGCCGATAGCCATAAAAATTAATACTATATTCAGTAATTTTCACTCCAGTTTGCTCTTCAACTTGGCGGATAAAATTTTCTGGTAGTTCGATATGAACATCAAGAATTTGATTTGTATCTATGCAATTAACATGACTGTGAGAATCACTTATATTACCATATAAACGTCCATCGCAGCGTTCGATGCACTCAATGATGTTTTGACTAGATAACGCTTCTAAATTTTGATATACAGAGGTATGTCCGATTTCTTTGCCTTCTTGGTTTAAGCGATCGTAAATCTCTCTGGCAGAAAGATGCTCTTTTGCTTGCCACAGTAGTTCTAAAATAAAGCGACGCTGCCGGCTAACGCGCATACCCAGCGTTTGGCATCTGTCAATAGCATCTTCTAGAGAACGAATTGGTGTTGTAGAGATTACTTGTTTTTGCATATTTATTTAACTTTCTTAACTATTGGGGTTATTTTTATGTTTGAACGTGTAATTGTTATTTTATTTATGCAATATTTTTGTAATTTGCACTGAAATTCCTATGTCTCTATTTTTGCTTTTGATTGCTACGCAAGCATAAAGAAAGAGCGATTAGTTTTTGTGCTTCTTGAGAGTTGGTTTCGCACACCCTAATCTAAAACAAACTCATTACAACTTTAGCTTAAAATCACAGCTTACGTCTACTTGAGGCAGGGGTTTAAGTTATGTTACGGCTATATACAGCAGATTGCTATGCTATTTGTGTAGGCGATTTTCCTCAAGCAGGCAAGCAATTATAGGGCTTTGTGGAAGTGATACCCAGTTTGACAAAAACGCCGACCTGTAGTAAAGACAGTCCAAGGGCTAATTTGAAGGTGAATGCCAATACATTATGTTAGAAAGACCCTGTGCGACTAATAAGGGCGATCGCTAAGATTAATTTTTTAAGCGAGAATTTTCGCACTTCAAAATGTAATATATTTATATTCAAGAACAATTCTTAATAAGGCTGTATTATTAAGAATTAATGCTGATAATTCTTGGTATTTGCGATTGTTACTGATAATGCTTTGTAGCGCAAAACCTGGGATAATCTTACTTGGAACGCTTGAAAGAATTTAGGAGGCTCGTGCATTTGTTGCTCCTGCTGCTGTTTCTGCGGGAATCAACCGTATTGACACGTTTGTTGTGAGTGGCGATAATGCCTTGTACCGCAAATCTTTCAGTTAATCCAGATCATATCAGGGTGCATTTGCTGTAAGCACGAAAAGTGCTGTAAATAAGCGTTTCAGCGCTTACTAAGAGTAGAGACGCGATATTCCTCGCGTCTCTACTCTTAATCAATGAGGTATGGCGTTAATACCTGAAAGCTGCTACTGTATATTATCGATCTTATTGTTGTACAGAATCGTAAGAATGCCTATGACGATCGCGATCGCACTTAATACCGACTGCATTAACAATCTGGATCTATCACCTGCATTAACGGTGATTTCACAACTGCTGCAAGATAACGCAATTACATCTCACGAACAGCAGCTGCACTTTGAGATAAACTATTCTCAAGAAAAAAGCGATCCACGGGAACTTTCAGAAATTCCTGAGGTACGCTTGTGGTTTCTCCGTCTAGATGCTCGCTATCCTTGGTTGCCATTTTTACTAGATTGGAAAGCTGGAGAACTTGTTCGTTACGTCGCTATGCTCGTACCCCACCAATTCAGTCAAAAAGAAGGTATTCAGTATAATCCTGAAGCTTTAGAAATCTTTTTGATGCAGAGAATCTTTATTTTAAGCGATTGGCTCAAACAGCAAGGTATACCCAATCAATTCCGTCTCAAATCAATGGCTCAATTGCTAGGTTATGACTTAGATGATACTTTGTTTGAGATGTTTTGAAGTTGATAGTTGATAGTTGATAGTGGATGGTTGTAACGAGTACTTTTTGACAGCTAACAACTAACAACCAACAACAACTCACTTTATACGATATATAAAACTTAATGCGCTATTGAAAGCGTATTCAACTGCTTTTGATTTACTTGGTAAAGCTTCTTGCCAGATTCGATAATCGTTATAGTCAATAATTCTATTTACTATTTCATCAATCCTGATTTGATTCAGTATTTTGTATTGTTTAGCTTCAAAATCTTTCGCTGTACCACCGATTTCTAAAACTTCCTGTGCAGCTTTAATAAAGCTATTCAAAACTGTTTGCATATATTTTTTTCCGGCATTTTCTGCAAACACGAATGATGCTTTTAAAGCGTTAAATTCTGCTAAAAGCAAATCGGCAATTTCTCTTCCCTCGGAAGTATTCCAATTTAAAGGAAGTTCTACATCCAAATATTCACATTGATTATATTTATAGTTGAGATAATCATGAATATTTTCGGCTAATCGAATTAGTTTTTTACCAGCTAATAATTCTTTGAGAAAATTTGCGCTTGTGTCGATAGATAAGTCATGGAATACTTTTTCTTCCATCAGCGAACATTCATACACAACATAAGTCCAAATTCCTGGGTTAACTTCATTCTTCGTTCCCGCTTGGTAAAAAGTTATTGTTGCGTCTTCTTTACACTTGAAATATGCACTTTTAGTATTTTCTAATGTCGAAAAACGCATTCTTGGTGAGGAACACATAATACGAAGGAAAACCCCAATGATATGATGAGTCTGAGTATCTACTTGGATATACCGTTTTCCACTGCTAATAAAGCCATGTAACCAAATCGCCATTTATTTTTCCTTGTGTATAGTTCATCACATTTTTGGCTGAACGCTAGCATTTTTAACGAAAGTCAAGTTAAGGAACACAAAATATGGCGTGTTAGATCCACCCATAAGCTAATCACACCAAGTAGTATCGGCAACCAGTGTTTGCCCAATAGCCGAGAACCCTTAATTTTGTGTATTAAGGTTACTAATTTTTGTTTGAACTGAAATTTCTAGTTGTAATTGATTAGTTTTGTCAAAAAATCTCATATTTTCTGCTCAACCAAAAAGGATATTTTGCTGTTCATTTTTTTATTGAAAATTTAATTCATGTTTAATACCTGGTTGTTAACTAGGACACATTGACCATTCATAATTAGCCATTTTCCGATTTTCACAACTGGGTTAAATGCATACTATTTATAATGCCAAAGATATTGTTCCCACAAATATATATAAACTAACAATTTGACAAAAATCTATTTTTTTTAACTTATCTTTGTCAATTACATATTTGTCAAACTTTGTAAATAAATCAGTCAAAATAGAGACAAAGTGTTAATAAAAATACTTGACAACATCTGCTTAGGATAATTATTTTTTTGTTTTAAACTAAAATTTGCTGCAAAATAAACTCAACTATTACAGCTAAATTTTTGGCAATGTAATCAGATTTTGTGTGGTGTTAGTTTAGAATTTTCGGCTTGGGGTAGGTTGATTATCCGCTATGTTCTGACTGAATACAATGGAAGTGAAAAATTAATATAGGAAAAATATTATAGCGCATCTAAATTTGTCTTAGCCTGTGGAAGAAACAATAAAAATTTCACTGTTTCAAAAAATACACTAAGTAATAACTCTTGTATAGTCTAGGAAAATGGAAACTCAAAAAAAAGAATTTATGGCGATCGCTTAACCCTCCACACGGCTTAAATAATACTCTCATGGGATGTTCAAATATTCTCCGTGGCAAATGTAGCTCTATTGAATAAGCGATCGCACTCAAGAAAAATGTGCTATTTAATCCTCAGTCAAGACGTGTAAAGCACAAATACACAATTATTGCAATACTAACCACCCCAAACTTTCTGCAAAACTGTATTGGGTGAAATATCAGCGATTCTACCGGTAAGAGATTTAATCGCCAAGAATTTATCACTCTTGGGTAACAACTTAGATGGTTCTGTGTCACCAAATAAAGCAATGGTATAAGTTTGTACTGCCACACTCAAGTGCATCGCCGCACTGTCGGTACACAGCATCAAATTTGCCCCGCCAATCATGGCGGCTAACTTGCCGATATCACCTGGGGAAGTCATTTTAACATATGACGAGGACGACGTTTCAAGGGATTGCGCCAATTCGTCTTCTGCTTCTTTGACTACTACCACAGGCATTTCTGGTTGCTTGCTGCGGAAATTTTGAATAATTTGCAACCAACTTTCCACAGGATAAATGCTTTGGGCTAACTGACTAGAACCGGGGTAAATCAAGATATAACCTGTTTCATGCACACCTAAACGTTTTTGTTCTTTTTCTGCCCAATCAATATCGGCTAAAGGTATATTGACCGTTAAATCTGGGCAAGTAGATTGAATGCCCAAACCTGTGAGTAAATCGTGATACATTTGTGCAGTGTACTGCGATTGTTTTAGGGGTACTGGGTTGGTTAAAAAAACAGAGCCTTTGCCTTGGTAGCCTATGCGTGTGGGGATTCCCGTCAACCAAAGTAAAAAACGAACCAACCAGCTTCGTCCTAAAACAATGGCAACATCGTACTCGCGATCGCGAATCATGCCCACCAAGTTACCCCAATCTGCTAAACTATTGCGATCTTGGAAATCAAATGCCAGTACTTGGTCAACTGACTTGTTTACCTGGTAGGCAGCTTTTGAGCGGGGTTCAGTAACAACGTCTATGTGAGCTGAAGGTAATGAGCGCTTCAGATCATCTAGAGTCGGAAAGAAGAGAATTTGCTCGCCAATTCCGCCGGGAAGAAGGGCTACTATTCGCATAAGATTTATTTACGCTTACTCGCTACTTATTTGAAATTGTTCCTTGGAGCGTTGGAGCGTCAATAGTCAACAGTCAACAGTCAACAGTCAACAGTTATCGACTATCCACTAACTACTAACAACGCTCCAGTTATCCACCATCCACTATCCAGTATCTAGATTGAGGAAAATTGTGCATTTACTAATTCCAGCTGCGGGGATGGGACGAAGAATGGGAAGCGATCGCAATAAACTTTTGTTAATGGTGCGATCGCAACCGATAATTAGTTGGACCCTCAAAGCCGCTGAAGCCTCATGTTTAATCAGTTGGATCGGGATTATTGCGAATCCTACCGACTGGCAAGACCTCCAGACAATTGTCGCTCAACAAAAATTAACTAAACCTGTGGAATTGATCGAAGGCGGCTCCACACGCCAAGAATCAGTTTACAATGGTTTACTTGCATTACCATCTATCGCAGAGCAAGTGTTGATTCACGATGGTGCCAGATGTCTTGCGACACCGGATTTATTTGATGCTTGTGCTTTATCGATTCGCCATTATTCTGGTTTGATCGCTGCCATCCCTGTCAAGGATACTATCAAAGTTGTCGATGAAAATGGCATAATTCAAAGTACTCCTGACCGACGGCGACTGTATGCAGCACAAACTCCCCAAGGTTTTGATGTTAAGTTGTTGAAACAATGCCACGAAACGGGTATCCGTCAAGGTTGGGAAGTAACTGACGATGCGGCTTTGTTTGAAAAGTGCGGCTACAGCGTCGCAATTGTTCAAGGAGAAGAAACCAATTTGAAAGTGACTACCCCACAAGATTTAGCGATCGCCGAATTCATCCTCACAACTAGAGAGCAGGGGAAAAAGGAGAATTTTTAAGTTTGACACAAATGTCAAATAATGATATGATCCCACACACTTATCAGAAAAATGGGTTTAAAACCCCGTCCTTCCCTTGACGGCTTTCCCTGTCAAACAAAAGCATCTTGTGCTAAGATAGCCAGCATAAGACCAATAAAGCCATGCTAGTTTTTGAGTTTAAAACATACGGGAAGCCCCAGCAATTTGCATCTATTGACGAAGCGATTAGAACCGCCCAATTCATTAGAAACAAATGCTTGCGTTTTTGGATAGATCATCCTAAAGCCAGTAAATACGACCTTAATAAACTGTGTGCTGTATTGGCTAAGGAATTCCCTTTTGCTGACAAACTAAACTCCCAAGCTAGACAGGCATCAGCCGAAAGAGCTTGGGCTGCAATCTCTCGTTTCCATGAGAATTGTCAGAAGAAAGTGGCAGGAAAGAAGGGCTTTCCACAGTTTCAGAAGGATTGTAGATCCGTGGAATACAAAACCACTGGCTACAAGATAGCTGATGACCGGAAATCGATAACATTTACAGATAAGAATGGAATCGGGAAGCTGAGGCTTAAAGGAACTAGGGATCTAAACTTCTATCAGCCTGACCAAATCAAACGGGTAAGACTGGTAAAACGTGCAGATGGTTACTATGTTCAATTTTGTATTTCTGTTGACCGCACAGAGATTTTACCCGCCACTGGCAAGACCATTGGGTTAGATGTAGGACTGAAAAGTTTTTACACTGATTCAAACGGTTTAGAGGTTGAAAACCCGAAATTTTACCGAACTGGCGCAGTCAAGATGAAGCGGGCACAACGTCTAGTTTCACGCAAAGTTAAAGGGTCAACCAATCGCGTTAAATCTCGAATTAAGCTAGGTAAAATCCACCTGAAAATAAGTCGGCAACGTAAAGACCATGCTGTGAAATTGGCACGGTGCGTAATCAGATCTAACGATCTAGTAGCCTACGAAGATTTAAGAGTGAGAAATATGGTGAAAAACCATTGTTTAGCTAAATCGATTTCTGATGCGGGATGGTATCAGTTTAGAGTTTGGCTAGAAACATTCGCGCGAGTCTTTGGACGGGTCACTGTTGCAGTGAATCCAGCCTATACCAGTGAAGAATGCTCTAATTGTGGCGTAGTTGTGAAGAAGTCTCTATCTACCCGTACCCATGCTTGCCAGTGTGGCTGTGTACTAGACCGTGACCATAACGCCGCTCTAAATATATTAACTAAAGGAATAGCTACCGTAGGGCATACGGGAAGCTCAGTACTAGATACTGGCAACGCTTCTGGAGAAACGACCTCTATCTGAGTTGGTGCAAACCTGCTGGGGTAAGTTGATTCGTTGAGAGAAGAATCCTCACGCCTGAAGGCGTGAGGAGTGTCAAAAATCAGTAAGTGTGAGTCAGTCAGGCAGTTGTCATTTGCTCTGGTGACTCTTGACTAGTGACTAATGACCAATGATTACAGCCACAGCGAACAAGATAGAAGCGATTCTCTATTTAAAAGGTAAACCCTTATCCCTCAGTGAAATCGCTGAGTATGCAGCGTGCGATCGCGCTACTGTTGAGGAAGGGATAATTGAATTAATTGATAACTATGCCCATAGAGATGGTGCTTTAGAAGTTGTAGAAACCCCAGCAGGTTACTGCCTACAACTGCGGTCAGATTATCATGAATTAGTGCAAACTATGATACCAGTAGAATTGGGCTTGGGGGCATTGCGAACTTTAGCAGCGATCGCTCTCAATACCCCGATTCTTCAAAGCGACTTGATTAACCTGCGTGGTTCGGGAGTATATCAACACGTTCCCGAACTAGTCGAACTCGGTTTTGTCCGAAAACGTCGAGATCATGAATCTCGGTCTTATTCGCTACAAATTACTCCGAAATTTCACCAATACTTCCAAATTGAGCAACTTCCCGAACCATTCGGGAGCAGTCAAGAAGAACGACAACTAGAACTAGACTTCAAAACTGAACCAGATTGACATCCTCCCCGCGCCCATTCGGTCGGGGATTCCTAACACTCACGAATTAGGTTTCTGCTTCATAGCACCAGCCTTAACAGATTTATTCTGTTCGGGTCTTATGGTCGCTCCACAGACATTTTTTCTGATAAAGGGGTGTAGGGTTGCAGGTTTCGGGTGTAGGTTAAAACCCCACCCCTCGTGGGTGCAGGGCTGTTTCGTTCCCTAAAAGGCTCGCATTCTTCAAGGGTTCAGGAGATGAAAAATAAGCTCCCCATTTAATCTTAGGCATCAAAATGGTCACCAATTCATGACTTTTGCCCTGATATTTATCGCCAATTATATTGACAAAATACGTATCTTATCGAATGAAACAGCCCTGCTTTTTAAGGGGGGTTGGGGGGATCGAGTCTTATCCGAACCGTATTGGCTAGAGACCTTCCAACGGAACGTCTCTACAATATGTATGATTTGCTGGACATGAAATAAGGACGCGCATTCCTGACTACAAAGTTAAACTAGAGAACGGTCAGTCAAAATCTCATAGCCAGTATCCGTCACTAACACAGTATGCTCAAACTGAGCCGAAAGTGAATTATCCACCGTTACAGCAGTCCAGCGGTCAGATAAAGTCCGCGTCACCTTAGAACCTGCATTCAAAATTGGCTCAATAGCCAGCGTCATTCCTGCACGTAGCTTTACATTTGGCATTTCCCGTGTGCGGAAGTTGAAAACTGAAGGTTCTTCGTGCAAGTTGCGACCAACACCGTGTCCGGTGAAATCCTCAACTACACTAAAGCCATTACCTTTTACATGGTCTTCAATTGCTCCAGCAATATCTATGAGGTAATTCCCCGCTTTAACTTTTTCAATACCTTTGAAAAGCGATTCTTCGGCTACGCGAATCAGTTTAGCAGCATCTGGGGTGACATTACCCACGGCAATAGTAATGCAGGAGTCACCATGAAAACCTTGATAAAAAGCACCTGTATCTACTTTTAAAACATCTCCTAAACGGATGACTTTTTTCGGACTGGGGATACCATGTACAACTTCATTATTAATGCTGGAGCAGATAGAACCAGGAAAACCGTGATATCCTTTAAAGCTTGGTGTTGCACCCATTTCTCGGATGCGTTTTTCCGCATGAATATCTAAGTCAGCAGTAGTCATTCCTGGCTGTACCAGCTCAGAAATTTCTTTCAAAACGGTAGCCACAATTTTTGCAGATTGCCGCATAATTTCAATTTCACGCGGTGATTTAATTTCAATTCCTCTGCGTTGTCGTTTGGAAACATTAGGTTGAGTTGATTGAGAAAGTAGGTTGCTGAAAATGTTCATAGGATATTAATAATTATTTGCGCCTTGCCGCTTAAGAGTCAATGATTTTTTTAGATTAGTTCAGGACTTACGCTTTTAGGATCAAAAAACGAACCGCCTTCTCTGCGAGAGGCACGCGGCTACGCGCTTCGCGTCTCCGAAGGAGAAGAAGCCAAGGAATAAGAGTTTAAGAGAGTTTTTGCGTAAGTCCTATAGTTGAGTTGAGAAACAATATCTATATTTAAGTTAGCTTATTTGGTTGTTAGTGGGCATTGGGCAATTTTGAAGAGGAGAAAGGGGAAAGGGAAAGGGGGAAAAAATATTCATTCGTATTATTTAAATAACTCTTCTTGCAAACGTTGCTGAGGAAAGCGCTTTATTTCCATACCTTTACCCTTTTCCCTTTCCCCCCTCTTCAAATGCCATGTGCTAAGACAGCCGGTCCGGCTGTGACTACTACAATTTTATCTGGATGAAGTAACTCACGAGCAGCAAGATTTACTTGGGCAAGATTGGCTGTCTGGATTTTTTGGGTAAAAGAACGTAATTCCATTTCATCCAGTCCATATACTTCGTTCATGAGAATTCTTTTAGTTAATTCCTGTGGGTTTGCAAGAGTTACAGTGTAGTTGCTGATTAAGGTGCGTTTGGCTGCCTCTATTTCTTCGGTGCTGACACCATGAGTATGCAATTGTTGTAGCAGATTGCGGGTGCTAGCGATCGCTTTACTTGCATCTTCTGGGCTGGTTTGCATTTCTATGGAAAATGTGCCTATATTTTTCCCAGCTTGGAAGTAGCTATAAATTCCATAAGTCAGACCTAAGCGATCGCGTACTTCTGCACCCAGTCTACTCGAAAGTGTATCACCACCTAAAATCTGATTTAAGATTAAAGCCGCATAAAATCTTGGATCTTGACGGTTTATACCTATGTAACCCATATAAGTAATCGCTTGGGCTTTACCAGGAAGCACTGAATTGACACGGACTACTTTTTCTGGTATAGATACAGCCGGATATTTTAATTTTGGTGGTTTACCGCTAACTTGCCAATCACTAAACTCGTTTTTCAGAAGCGATCGCACTTTCGTCGCTTCAAAATCTCCCACCAACACCAACACTGTTGTATCTGGACGATAATATTTTGCTTTGAAATTAACCACATCTTCACGGCTAATTTTTCGCAAACTCTTTTCGGTGGGGAAGGTGTGTGATGGATGATTTTTCGGATAAATCGATTGTACAAATGTTCTTTCTGCTACTTCCGATGGGTCATCTAATCCCAGTTCCAAAGCATTCAAAGCTTGTTGGCGAGTCAATTCCAATTCTTTTTCAGCAAAAGTAGCATTTTTGATTTCATCACCTAAAGTGTGAATTAAGACAGGCAAATCTGCGGCTAGACTATTACCCTGAATTCGCACACCTTCGCGATACGTTTCCAAATCCAAATTTGCTCCCCGTTCTTCCAAAGCTTGGGCAAGAGTTAAAACATCCTTGGTTTTTGTACCATTCATTAAGTTGTCTGCTACAAGAGATGCCAACCCCGCTTTATCTTCTGGATCAAATTCTGCCCCAGCTTTTAAATAACCACTCAGCGTCACCGTGGGAGTACTTTTATCCGGCAACAGCAATACCCGCAAACCGTTGCTAAATATAATTTTTTGTGGTAGCAGCGTTCCCTTTTCTGAAGAGGTTTTATCAACAATCTCTGTAGTCGAATCCACAGATGGTAAATACTTCATCACCTCATTTGGCGCTACAGGGACACCAGAAGTAAAATTTTCCGTAGTTTGTACAGAATTTGCTTTACCACTATTTCCTTTAATCTGTTTCTGAGTTGGTTCAAAAAAGCCCACCGTGCGTGCTTCTTGTTGAAGATACTTATTTACCACACGCCTAATATCCGCCTCAGTGACTTTGCGAACCGCTTCTAAATAGCGTTCTGTGTAGAGATAATCACCAGTCGTTAGCTCATCGTTACCCAGTTGCATTGCTTGATTGCTGATGTCACGGTTACTCAAAATTGCAGAAGCTTCTAACTGCATCTTGGCTCGTTTCATTTCTTTTGAAGTCACCCCAAAAGCCAGCTTACTGATTTCACTACTTAGTACTGAGTCAATTTTCCGCAAATCGTGATGAGGTGCCGCTGTCACCGATATCTTATACCAGCCAGAGGAGAGCAAGCTAGCAACCGAAGCAGTAACATCACTAGCCAAACCTGATTCCACTAATGCCTGATAAAACCGAGAATTCCGTCCTTCTGTCAAGATGTAATCCATCACTTCCAACGCTGGCACATCCGGATGATTCACCTGGGGCAGTGGGTAGATTGCTTGTAACAAACCCGCAGAACCCGGTTCTCGCAAGACGATGGGAGACGAGGAGACGGGGAGACGGGGGAATTTAGACTCTTGACCATTGACTATTGACTCTTGACTCTTAGGTATTTTCCCAAATATCTCTTGTACTGCTTTAAGGGTTTTTACGGTGTTAAAATCCCCGACAATCACCAAAACAGCGTTGTTGGGAGTGTAGAAGTTACGGTAATACTTACGTACTTGCTCAACTTGAAACTTCTCCACATCGGCTTTAGTACCACCCACAGGCAATCCGTAAGCACTCTGGGGAAACGCTGCTTGCATTACAGCGCGGTTGAGACGGTAATCAGGACTATTTTCGTAACCTTGCAACTCGGAAATTACTACCCGTTTTTCACTCGCTAATTGTTCGGCATCAATCAGAGAGTTTTGCATTCTGTCTGCTTCCAGCACTAGGAGAGCTTTAAGCTTTTCTCGTTCTAAAGTTCCATAATATGCTGTTTGATCGTAGCTAGTGAAAGCATTTGAGTCGCTACCCAAAGCACTAAATAATCGTCCAAATTGAATTGGACGGTTGCGAGTGCCTTTAAACATCATGTGTTCTAACTGGTGGGCAATGCCATTGACTCCTGGTTGTTCATTGCGGGAGCCGACTTTGTACCACACTTGCACAGCTACAACCGGCGCTGTATGCACTTCTTTTGTGAGGACAGTCAGACCATTTTCCAGCACCGTTTTGTTGACGTTTTCTGTCACTGTTAGAGATTTTGGCTTTGTTGCTACAAGTGTTTTCTGGGTACTTACCTGATTGTAAGCAAGCAAAAGCCTACTCTGAGCAGGTTTATGACTGAGAAACAACACCACAATCAGCCAAGCGCTGAACATTAAAAACAAAAAACGGTACTTACGTAATGCGGAAAATACTGACATTACCTTTTTAAACTTCCTCTGTAAATTCTATGAGAAATTTTCTTTTAATAATAGTTTAATCTTTTTCTGTAAGTTATTGCTTCGACAATATTACAGAGAAAGATTATTTTAGAGTTAAGAGGAAGTAGAAGCCACTATTCGCCGATTTATGATAAGATCCGTAGAAATTCAAGTGGTAATCCGTCAGTATCGGCAATAAAAGCAACTTCGTAAATACGCGAGCCTATTTGCTGCTGTGTGGGTTCTAACAGCACTACCAACGGTTGCGATTGTTCACCTTGAGATTGTGAAGCGATCGCCAAACGTTCTTTGAGATTTGTTAACCAACTTGGTAAATCTGCCGTTATTTGTGTTAGATCAAATGACAGATGATAATACCCGACATAATGCTCATCTGCGAATGCATCCGGGGCTGGCTTTGGTTCGGGAATTTGGATAAACTCTATTCTGCCCCCTAATCCTTCCATCCAGCAAGCCAGAGTATAGCCTGTAGTGAAGCGTTCACAGACTATAAACCCCAACTGCTCGTAAAAGGCGATCGCACGATGAATATTCGCGGTACGAATCGAAGCGTGATGCATCTTAATAGTTATGAGTTATGAATTAAATTTAACTCCAAACTCCTGTATAGACGCGAAATTTCGCGTCTACACAATTTCGCGTCTCCTAACGATTACTCAAACAACCGAAAATAAGGATAGCGCACAGGCACACCAGGCTCTTTTTCCAAATCAAAATTTATCACTTCCCAGCAGCCATCTTCTGCGGAATCCGGGCTAAACTCCACTGGTAAACCGTAAAGCCGCGAAGATGTTGTCTCCCCTTGACCAGAACGCCAAGGTGTGCTGCGTTCCAAGTAGCCACTCATCAATTCTTGATACCGTTTGGCAATAATCACTTTTGTTGCTCGGTATCCTTGAGTGTACAGCTTATCTAGCGCCTCGTGAATTTCAAAGCGAATGCCATCGGGATGGGTATGTTGCCGATACCATTCATTATTCCACCTCCGCCAATGACGCCCGGACTGAAGATGAATCAATTCACCATCTTTGGGATCTGCTTCAAAAGCGCCATGCCTAGTACATAAATATGTATCTGTTAGTGTCAGTGCCGGAATTGTTTGACGGCAGTGGGGACACTGGATTTCGGGACCAAATATTGGGTACTGCAAACCTGGATTCATCATGAAGTGCGTACAAACATACTTTTGTTTTCACCCGCCAAATTGGTTTTAGTTTACACTTCTACTCCGTTTACTTGGGGTAATTACTTATTGCTGCACAGAAATTGAGTTGCGCTGTCAGTTTTCCACAAAGCGTATCCTCTGAACATCAAGGCTTAACACCGTGATATTCTGTTGAATGCAACCAGCTTCCAAGGTTGGAGTTTTTCCAGTGTTCCTGGGTACCATATTCATATTCTATCGTGTCTACCGCTTCTTACTGGTCTTCTGTTGATATTTCTCAAGCTGCCTTCGTTGCCGCGAATGCTGTGGTTATTGGTTCGGTAAACATAGCCGCAGGAGCGAGCATTTGGTATCAAGCTGTAGTTAGGGGAGATGTGGAAAGGATTGAAATTGGCGAATGCACCAATATTCAGGATGGAGCAATTCTACACGGCGACCCAGGCTTTCCCACAATTTTAGAAGATTATGTAACCGTCGGACATCGTGCTGTGATACATTCAGCTTACATTGAACGTGGCAGCTTAATTGGAATTGGCGCGATTATTTTGAACAAGGTGCGGGTAGGCGCTGGTAGTATTATTGGTGCTGGTGCAGTCGTAACTAAAAATGTACCTCCTTTATCTTTGGTAACGGGGGTTCCGGGGAAAGTGTTGCGACAAGTAACCCACGACGAAGCAGCCGAACTCATCGAACATGCTCAACGTTACCAAAAGTTAGCTTTGGTTCATGCAGGGAAAGGAACTGATATCGGTTTTACAAAGGCTGGGGAATAGCCTTCAGGCTGAAGCCTGAACGCCAGGTGCTATAACGGTCGTGTTCCTCCCTTCGGGTTCGCCACTTCGACGGGACGGAAACCGACACCGCCGAGTGGACTCACCGCAACGCACTGGCTCGGCTACATGAACAGAGCTTACCTACGTGGGCTAAAAACCCTATTTTGTAGTCCGCGTAGGCGGACGAGGATTTGTATAGCCGGTGTTGGGTTGTATGTGAACACAGACCTATTTGTAAACATTCTTTACAAATAGGTCTGGAAAAATTTCCCACTTCAGCTAACAATGAAAATGAGAACAGTTGACAAAACTTTAATTTCTACTTAACAGAGGGGTTCTAAATATGGATATGCGTGTTGTGATCGTTTTAGCACCAATTGCTATTGCTGCTGCTTGGGCAATATTCAACATCGGTGCTGCTGCTTTAAGACAAATTCAAGGCTTTTTAGACAAAGAAGCCTAAATTTGACGTGGTTGTTAGTGGTTAGTAAATATTTGTTACAACTAGCCACTAACTACTAACCGATAACTACTAACTAAGACGTGAATATCGACTTATTACTACAACCCTTCCAACGCTTCGGCGTTCATCTGGGATTAGATCGTATTGTCAAGCTTTTGGCAAATCTTGGCAACCCTCATCATCAAGTCCCGGTGATTCACGTTGCTGGTACGAATGGTAAAGGTTCTGTTTGTGCTTATCTTTCCTCCGTACTTACTGAGGCAGGTTATCGCACAGGACGCTATACTTCACCGCATTTGGTTGATTGGACGGAACGCATTTGTTTGAATGAACAAGCGATCGCTTCCGAAAGATTGTATCAATTATTACTGGAAGTTCAAGCCGCAATCAGCCCAAATGAAGAATCACCAACTCAGTTTGAAGTAATTACCGCAGCCGCTTGGTTATATTTTGCCCAAAATAAAGTTGATGTAGCGGTAGTAGAAGTTGGATTGGGAGGACGTTTAGATGCGACAAACGTTTGCTCACAGCCTTTAGTAACTATTATCACTTCCATTAGCCGCGAACATTGGCAACAACTCGGTTCTACAGTCGCCGAGATTGCCAGAGAAAAAGCTGGAATTCTGAAACCCGGATGTCCGGCAGTTGTGGGAATATTGCCAGCGGATGCAGAAAAAGTCGTGCGATCGCGTACTCTAGAATTACAATGCCCCTATATTGTGCCTCAACCCGCCCGTCAAATATCCCCAGCATGGGCAGAATATCAAACAATTGAAAATTCCCAAGTAATTAAATATCGATTGCCCTTAGAAGGACAAATACAGTTAGCTAATTCAAGTTTAGCTTTAGCCGCTTTAGAAATTTTACAACAAAAAGGTTGGCAGATATCACAAGAAGCCATTATCAACGGCATCGCCAAAACTAAATGGCTAGGGCGAATGCAATGGACAACCTGGAGAAATCATAAACTATTAATTGACGGCGCTCATAACCCAGCTGCGGCTCAAGCCTTACGTGCGTATGTAGATAGTCTGGATATTCCCAAAGTTAATTGGGTAATGGGAATGCTTTCCACCAAAGAACATGCCGACATCTTCCAAGCTTTACTGCGACCAAAGGACAGTTTATACTTAGCGCCAGTACCAGATCATAGTTCAGCCGATACGAGGGAACTAGCAAAACTAGCTCAAGAAATTTGTCCAGAATTGAGCTGTTGCCAAACTTATCCAGATTTATTATCAGCACTAGAAACGGCTTTTAGCGCAACCGATGATTTAGTCATTTTATGCGGTTCACTTTATTTAGTTGGGCATTTTTTCGCAACCGTAAATACCCAAAATTTTAACCAGCCGCGGACACCCTAACCCTCTCGTCCTCTTAACTTATAGTACAGACGTTCCGGCGGAACGTCTCTACCACCACGCCTTTTGTACAGACGTTCCGGCGGAACGTCTCTACCACCACGCCTTTTGTACAGACGTTCCGGCGGAACGTCTCTACCACCACGCCTTTTGTACAGACGTTCCGGCGGAACGTCTCTACCGCGCCTTTTGTACAGACGTTCCGGCGGAACGTCTCTACCGCGCCTTTTGTACAGACGTTCGGGTGGAACGTCTCTACCTAACCCCTACTACTATTCCACTCCTGCGCCGCATCTTCAACAGCTTTATCTACCGTTTTCTCACCCAGCATCGCAGCTTGCAGATTCTCATAAATTGCCTTTTGCAGCTTATTAAAATCCTTCAAAGTTGGAGTTAAAATTTCTGCTTGTTGCAACTCTTTCGCACTCATCGCCCGCGCCTTTTCTAAAGTCGAAGCACTAGCAGGCACATCTTTAAAGTAGCTGTCAGACAGCGCTTTAGTCGTCGATGGTAGAACATTTGCCGCTTTAGCAAACGCTAACTGATTCTCATCATTAGTCACAAATAGTGCAAATTTAACAGCCGCATCTGGTTGTTTAGTGTCGCGGGGGATAACTATGTTCATCACAGCGACATTTTTCTTACCCGTTTCCCCTGTAATTTGGGGTGCAGTTGCCGAAACTTCAGCTATTTTCGGCGCATTTATGGCAATCTGCTTTAAAAATTCAGGACCACTAGCAAGTATAGCTGTTTCTCCAGCTTGGTACAAATCGATCGCATGACGATGACCTTGAGTTAACACCTCTTGTGGTAAAAGTTTCTTTTTGTACAAGTCTACCCAATATTGAAACGCCGCTTTCCCTTGGGGAGTGTTAAAAGCCGCCTTACCTTCAGCATCTATTAAAGTCACCCCCATCTGCACCAAAGACTCAATTACTTCACCAGAATCTTGTGGTACAAAAGTCACAAAAAAAGCATATTTTCCAGTTTTTTCCTTAATTTGTTGAGCAAAAATTGCTAATTCCGTGTAAGTACTGGGTACTTTATTAATACTTAACTGTTTTAATAAAGCGGTATTATAGATAGTTAACCGCGTGGTGAGATACCAGGGAATTCCAAAACTTTTGTCATTAAGCGTGCTTGCTTTCCATATATTCGGCAGATATGAGGAGCGTGTTTCGTTTGGGATTTTTGCATCCAAATTCAACCAGGCATTTCGTCCTGCAAGTTGAGATGCAAAATCCGGATTTAAATTCACAACATCAGGTGGCGTTTTTCCGGTTACAGCTGTTAAGATTTTGTTCTCCATCGCTGCCCAAGGCACATCAACCCAGTTCACCTTTATACCGGGATTTTGCGTTTGAAAAGTCGCAATTAGGCTTTGAAAGTAGTTAGTAAATTGAGGTTGGAGTTGCATTGTCCAAAACTCAATACTTGCCCCTGAAGAAGCTTGTTTTGGACTTGTGCCGACATTACCTGTTGTGCAGCTGACAATCCAACTGGTTAATAAGCCAAGCAGCACACAAACAGTCAATCGTTTTAATTTTTGAATTTGAATCATCGTGGTAGTTGTTGGTTGATAGTTAACGCGAACCATTAAATTGTACAGACGCGATTAATCGCGTCTCTAGCTAAGTTTTCTACTATACAGTGCGGCGCGAAAAACTGTGGTTAAAAATTTCCAGAAATTCTTTAGCAAATCAAATAAAGGAGTCGGGATAGAACTTGCTCCTGAGCGGGTGAATATTGCTCAACTACACAAGCAGCGTCAAGGTTTAAAATTAGACTCCTTAACATCGGTGCCAGTTCCAGAAGGCATTTTTGTTGATGGTCAAATTACCGATACTGCTGCAATGGCGGAATTAATTCAGCAAGGGTTAGCTGAAAGTAAAATCAAAGCTTCTCGCGTCGCGACTGCTGTACCGGGACGAGAATCAATTATACGTTTGATACCAGTGCCGGCTGAGTTAGATGACAAAGAACTGCGGGAAATGGTGCTAAACCACGAAGCTGGTTTATATTTGCCTTATCCTCGTGAAGAAGCTGATGTTGATTATCAAAAACTTGGATACAAAGTAGATGAAGATGGCATTGAGAAAGTAAATGTGCTTTTAGTTGCCACTCGTAAAGATATTACAGATTCTTATGTAAGTACATTTGAGCAAGCGGGATTGCAAGTTGATGTTTTAGAAATTAGCAGTTTTGCTTTAATTCGCACAATTCGCGAAAAATTGCGCCAATTCGGACCGCAAGAAGCAGCAGTGTTAGTTAATATCGAGTTCGACAACACAGAAATTGCGATTATTATCAACGGAGTACCAGAATTTACACGCTCAGTACCGATAGGGACTTATCAAATGCAAACAGCTTTGTCAAAAGCGATGAATTTACCAACATCACGAGACACGGAGCTGTTGCAAGGCATGATTATTCCGACCACCCCGATGGAAGCTGGGGGAAAAACCGGTGTTACTAGCATTAATCCTGGGATGGCAGCGATGGTGCGAGTATTGGGAGAATTAACAGATGAACTGCGTCGTTCAATGGATTTTTACCTCAATCAAGCTGAAAATTTGGAGGTAGCAGAGATTATGTTAGCAGGTCCAGGAGGTGGACTTGGGCAGTTAAATGAGTTTTTCACCCAAAGATTAAGTTTACCAACTACCCAAATCGATCCTGTGGGTGCGCTGTCGTTGGAAATTGACGAGGAAAAATATCCCTTCGTGCAGCGTGCTGGATTGGGAATAGTACTTGGTCTAGGAATGCGGGAGATGTAACATAAATGTACAGTTTAGACGTTAATTTTCTTAAAGACCGCAAACCTCAGCCGAAAAATACGGGCAAGAAACCAAGACAGGCAATTTCTCTTGGTGATTTAACACCGATATATATAGGAGCTACTGTTGGTGTGATTTTCCCGGCTTTGGTGGGGGGTGGATTGTGGTTTTTGCAAGGGAAAAATAGTGAGTTAGGAGAGAACATAGCCAAACTAGAGCAACAGAATCAAGAATTAGAGTCGAAAGTTGGGGATATTAACAAAATTAAGGAAGAAACGAACAAAGTAAAGGAGGAAACACAAGCTTTAGTGACTGTATTTGACCAAATTCGACCTTGGTCAGCGATGTTGCAAGATATGCGCGATCGCATTCCCGCAACTGTGCAAATTGAAAATATCAAACAAATCGCACCCACTGCCGCTGTTCAAGGGCAACCAGCAGCTAATCCCGCTGGTGGAGTTGAAATTACTGGCTATGCTCGCTCTTTTAACGATGTCAACGATTTCTTACTCAGTCTGCAACAGTCACGTTTCCTTAAATCCACCGAGGGCAAAATTACAACCGCAGAGTTAGTAGATGCTCCCATACCCCCTGGTACAGATCAACCTGCGAATTCTGTATTAATTAAACCACCGCAAATAGTCAAATACACTATTCAATCTACTATGAGTGATGTTCCGGCTTCTCAGTTAACCCGCGAGTTGGAGCAAAAAGGCACAGTCGGATTAGTCAGTAGAATTCGCAGTCTACAACAAACAGGAGTCATTTCTAAATAGACATCTCCGAAAAAGAATGTAGAGACGTAGCACTGCTACGTCTAATCAAGGGTTTTAGGCAACGCATAGTTCATTTCTGGAGATGTCTAATGACGTACAGTGAAGATTTAAATTTTGGTGAGCAAGACGGAGCATTTGAAGCGCCCAGTTCTGGTTATACCGCATTCGGCATTACCTTCACGCCAAAAATCATTGGGATTGTCGTGGGGGTTGTGGGTTTGGGGGTAGCAGGTTTTATGCTTTTTAGCTTAGTGATGCCGGCTTGGGAGGCATTTCAGCAACAGCAAACAAAAAGCCAAGACTTAGATTCCCAAGTTCAGCAAAAGAATGCCAGCATCCAACAAATTGGCAAAGTTAAAGAAGAATTAGCGCAATCAAAACAGCAACAAATCCAAGTTTTATCTTTATTTGCCAATGAGAAAACCCTGGATACATTGCTACTCGATTTGAATCGCTTAGTTGAATCTGGTAATTCTCAAATTCCGGCAAATGCAGTTAAGGCAAAGCTGAAAAAGTTTGCACCATCTGGACAGAAACCAGAACCGATTATCGATAGTAGTTTGGGACCATTAGTAAACAACAAATTGAAACGCAGCATTATTAATATTGAAGTTCAAGGAACCTATGAACAAACACAATCGATTTTCCGCAACATTGAACGTTTACAGCCTTTGTTGCTAGTTAAAGATTATCAATCTATTTTGGCATCAGAACCTGCTGTTGAACTAGGTAAAGGCATACGTCGAATTGGTCCAGCACCGATTACTACAAGTTTTGTGTTACAAGCGTTGATGCCACTTAATGCCGAGGAAGTCGCAGCAGCAGCTAAAGAAGGGCAAGCGAAGAAGTAACGATTGCTTCGTAGTGAGCGCTGAAGCGCTCAAAATAAAGATTTAAATGGCTAAAGCCATTACTACATTTGTCTAAATAATTTAATAAAGTGAGGAATGAACTGTGAAACAACTTCACGGTAATAGTTTTATATTGGCAGCCGCTGCTTTTGTGTTTGTAGCCGCTCAACCTGTGTCGGCACAGACTTCTGAGATTACTGATGTACAGTTAAATCCCGTTGATGGGGGAATTAATGTTGTTCTAAAAACTTCCTCAGGTTCCCGCCCCCAAGTTTTTACCACAAAACGGGGTAAAAGTCTAGTAGCAGATTTGATTAATACGCAACTACGTTTGCCTAAAGGTAATAGTTTCCGCCAAGATAACCCCGCACCGGGAATTACCTCTGTTGTAATCAATCAGCTTGATGCTAATAGCATTCGGGTAACGGTGACTGGAGAGAAAGGAGTTCCCAATACTCAGCCTGTGAAGCGAGGAGGCAGCGGAATTACCCTCGGCTTTAGCCCAGGGACGGAAATAGCGGTAGAGGCACCAATTCCGGCAGCGCTGAGTGCTTCTAAGGCTCCTGTTGTTCCTAACCCGCAAGTGAGGGTGGACGGGACACCGGCACAAGCAGCGGGTTCTGGTCAACCTGGGACAGCGGCACCGCCTTTTTTACCGAGAGCGGTTGCCCCACCAGTGGGAGATATTGCCATTTCTAATACTGATGCTTCTCCGAGCGTGATTGATTTGGGAACTCAAGAACGTGTCCCGCGCTTGGTGTTACGAGATGCTCCAGTACGTGAAGTTTTATCACTGCTTGCCCGTGCTGCTAATTTGAATTTGGCTTATGCAAGTGGGGGACAAGGTGCTGATGGTAAGCCGGCTGCTGCTGGGGTTGATGGACCGACAATTTCGTTAGATATTGAAAATGAGCCAGTGCAAGATGTTTTTAACTACGTTTTGCGGTTGAGTGGTTTGGAGGCTAACCGCAGCGGACGCACGATTTTTGTGGGGGCGAATTTACCTAACGCTACTCGTGATACGGTAATGCGTAATTTGCGACTCAATCAGGTAACGGTGGGAGTCGCTTTGAACTTTTTGGTCGGCTTAGGGGCAGAAAGTGCCGTCAGCCGCGAACGACAAGTTACCAGCGTTAATGCTGTGCCTGTGGGTAGTGGAGTTGCATCAATCACTCAAACTCAAACGACGCTAGAAAGCAGAGTTGAAAATCAACGCATTAACTTTGAAGATTCAAAGCCATTACTAAGAGGTTTGCAAGCACTAGGAGACGAGCGCACTAATTCCCTGACCTTAATTGGTTCACCGAAGCTAGTTGAGATGGCAATGGCACAACTAGGTCAGCTTGATGTTCGGCGTCGGCAAGTGTCAATCAACGTCAAAATTATTGACGTTAACCTGTTAAATACTCAAAACTCTAACACGAGCTTCTCCTTTGGTGTTGGTAATAACTTCTTTGTCAATGATGGTGGTGCTGCGGCTCTAAATTTTGGCGGTGTCAATCCACCTACTGCTGCACAAACAACTGCATCTGGCGCTTTGACTCCACCTGTTATCAATAACGTGTATAGAAGCGCACAGCCTTTTATATATCCAGACAATCCAAACCAAGGCTATATTCCTTTAAATGATCCGCTGCAACCTGGTGTTACAAGTGCTGTGACAACTACAGATCAAATTGTACCGATACGCATCAATCCGAACACTGGTATACCCGATCAATATACTCTTCGGGGCGTAACAAGTAACTCTACACTTTCTCTCCCATCTCTATATCAATTCCCTAAACGCTTCCTTTCAACTTTGCAAGCTCAGGTAACAAGCGGTAATGCCAAGATTCTCACCGATCCAACCTTGACAGTACAAGAAGGACAGCAAGCTCTGGTGAATCTAACACAAGAAGTGTACGCAGGTTTAAAACAAGTACAGACAGGTTCATCACAAAGTTTACAAACCATCTTTACGAGAGAACCGATCATCAGAGAAGCTGGTCTCACCCTTTCAGTTAAAGTTGATCGGATTGATGATAATGGTTTTATTTCTTTATCTGTTGCACCAACTGTATCTGCACCTAACGGTTCAGTAGCCACTCCTGATGGTGATATAACTTTACTATCAAAAAGAAGTCTCCAATCTGGAGCAATTCGCTTGCGAGATGGTCAGACGCTAATTCTTAGCGGCATCATTCAAGACTCAGATCGGACAAGTGTATCCAAGATTCCTATTTTGGGTGACATTCCTCTCCTTGGTTCGCTGTTTAGAAAGACAAACAGATCCAATCAGCGCAATGAGGTGATTGTGTTGCTGACGCCGCAAATTATGGATGACTCAGAGCGCTCCTCCTACGGCTATAACTACACTCCTAGCCCAGAGGTGCGGCAAACCCTTGAGCGTAGTGGCTTGAAGGTTCCAGGGAGATAAGCCGTGGCGAATAAAATTCGGTGCAGAAACTAGTAGTCCACCACACTAAACAATGCCTAGTTGGTAGTAAGAGCTTTAGTCCTTAAAAAGCGATAAATCGCTTACTACGAAAGAAAGCAAAGTTTCATTGGCATACTACTAGTGGTCTATAAATACCTTCGCCAAAATCCGACACCCTGGAAGGGTGCGGCTATACGGACAAAGGCTGCCTCCGCAGCCTGTAAGGATTTCAGCCCGCGCAGGCGGGCTTCGCTTGTGTAGCCCCAGGCTTTAGCCTGTGGGCGTTTTACAGCAAGATCCCCGGATCTGATTGACCTGATTGCCGGTTTGAGAACAAGTTGAATCCCAAATCGGAGACGAAAATTACGCTTTTTTCAACCAGCTAAACATAGCGCGTAAATCTTTGCCCACTTCTTCAATTTTGTGTTCGGCTTCTTGACGACGCATGGCAGTAAATCCTGGTTTTCCAGATTGATTTTCTAAGACAAATTCTCGTGCAAATTGCCCAGATTGAATTTCACTGAGAATCTTCTTCATTTCTGCTTTGGTTTGCTCGGTGACGATTCGCGGTCCGCGTGTATAATCACCATATTCAGCGGTGTTAGAAATGCTATCGCGCATTTTCGCCAAGCCACCTTCTACAACCAAATCAACAATTAATTTGACTTCGTGCAGACATTCAAAATAAGCTAATTCTGGTTGATAACCGGCTTCTACTAAAGTTTCAAATCCGGCTTTGATTAAGGCACTCAAACCACCGCACAGTACGGCTTGTTCACCAAATAAATCTGTCTCAGTTTCTTCGCGGAAAGTTGTTTCCAAAACGCCGGCGCGGGTTCCACCAATACCTCTAGCATATGCCATCGCGCGATCGCGTGCCTGACCACTGGCATCCTGATACACTGCAAACAGCGCCGGTACACCTTGTCCTTGTTC
This sequence comes from Tolypothrix brevis GSE-NOS-MK-07-07A, assembly GCA_019358985.1. Taxonomy (GTDB): domain Bacteria; phylum Cyanobacteriota; class Cyanobacteriia; order Cyanobacteriales; family Nostocaceae; genus Hassallia; species Hassallia brevis. Next base: position 180,122 of record JAHHIJ010000009.1, read on the forward strand.
GTAAGTTCTCCGCACCAAATGCCCAGGTCCTTTGGGTGCTACCATCACTACATCAACGTTTGCCGGCGGTACAACTTGCCCAAAGTGAATATTAAAGCCGTGGGCAAAAGCTAACACATTTCCTTCTTGCAGATTTGGCTCAATTTCGTTTGTATAAATCGTTTTCTGCACTTCATCTGGCAACAAAATCATGATGAAGTCAGCTGCATTCACTGAAGAAGCAACATTTTTCACGGTTAATCCAGCAGCTTCGGCTTTGGATGTTGACTTGCTGCCCGGATATAGCCCGACAATTACATTCATGCCACTATCTTTGAGATTAAGTGCGTGGGCATGACCTTGGGAACCATAGCCAATGATGGCAATGGTTTTCTGTGCTAAAAGGTCTAAATTGGCATCTTCGTCGTAGTACATCCGGGTCATAGAAGCATCTCCTGTCAGCAAGAGCGTCATTAATTGGCAAGTTCCTGATTGTACCTTAAATTGCGTAACAACAGAAAAGGGTTTCGATTTAGGGTATAGCGTTTCCTAATCTGCTGAGGTACAAATTTATCTGCGTCCATCGGCGTTTATCTATCTTCATCTGCGGTTAATTTTTTCTTTCTGTACCTCACGAATGTAGGAATCGCTATAAGAGACGCGATAAATCGCCGTCTCTACAATTGTAAAGACGGCGATTTATCGCGTCTTTGTGATCTATATCCGAACCGTATTGAGGCTGTACGCGATCGCCACTCATAACAAAATTGTTTGATCAAGACTAAGTTTCCCCCCAATAACCGCCTTCATCGGAGGTAAATAGCAGTCTACAATAGTAGCCTAAAGAAGGATTATGCCCAAGCAAGTGATTTTATGACTTCAACTGCTCTTGTAAAAACTGAGTACGAAGCGATTATTGGTTTAGAAACCCATTGTCAACTAAGTACTAATACGAAGATTTTCTCTAGTAGTTCTACGGCTTTTGGTGCTGACCCCAATACTAACATTGACCCGGTTTGTATGGGTCTACCTGGGGTATTACCTGTACTCAACGAAAAGGTATTAGAATACGCTGTGAAAGCGGGTTTAGCCCTAAATTGCCAAATCGCTAGATATAGCAAGTTTGACCGCAAACAGTATTTTTATCCCGATTTACCGAAAAATTACCAAATTTCTCAATACGACTTACCCATCGCTGAACATGGCTGGTTAGAAATTGAGTTAGTCGATGCTGATGGGAATCCGATGCGGAAAAAAATCGGCGTCACTCGTCTGCATATGGAAGAAGATGCGGGAAAATTAGTCCACGCGGGAAGCGATCGCCTTTCTGGTTCTACTTATTCTCTGGTAGACTATAATCGAGCCGGTATACCTTTGATCGAAATTGTCTCGGAACCAGATTTGCGTTCCGGACAAGAAGCTGCTGAATATGCTCAAGAATTACGCCGCATTGTCCGCTATATCGGTGTCAGTGACGGTAACATGCAAGAAGGTTCTCTCCGCTGTGATGTCAATATTTCTGTGCGTCCCATTGGACAAAAAGAGTTTGGCACGAAGGTGGAAATTAAGAACATGAACTCTTTCAACGCTATTCAACGCGCGATAGAATACGAAATTGAACGCCAAATAGCCGCAGTAGAAGCTGGCGATCGCATTATACAAGAAACTCGTCTTTGGGAAGAAACTTCTCAACGCACTATTAGTATGCGTATCAAAGAAGGAAGCAGCGATTATCGCTATTTCCCGGAACCAGATTTAGCACCGATTGAGGTAACAAACGAACAATTAGCATCTTGGCATAGCATACTACCAGAATTACCAGCAGCAAAACGACATCGTTATGAATCTGATTTGGGACTTTCACCTTACGATGCACGGGTATTGACAGAGGAAACTACTGTTGCTGGGTATTTTGAAAATGCGATCGCATTTGGTGCAAATCCCAAACAAGCTGCTAACTGGATTATGGGCGATATCGCTGCATACCTCAACAAGCAAAAACTCAGCATCACCGAAATCGCCCTTACTCCTACCAACTTAGCAAAACTTATCACCCTCATTGAAAAGGGTACCATCGGCAGCAACAAAGCGAAAGAGAAATTACCAGAGTTGCTAGCTGGTAATTCTCCCGATGAAGTATTCAAAGGGGAAGAGAAAATCTCTGACGCTAGCGTACTCGAACCCATTATCGACCAAATTATTGCCGCCAATCCCAAAGAACTAGAAAAATACAAGAGTGGTAAAACCAACCTCAAAGGCTTTTTTGTTGGACAAGTTCTCAAACAAACTGGTGGACGTGCTGATCCGAAACTGACTAACGAGTTGGTAGACCAAAAGTTGAATAATTAGTTAAGGAGACAGGGAGACAGGGAGACAGGGGGGATAATTCTTCTTTCCTCCCCTTTTCCCCTTTTAACTGTAATTTTTCGGATAATTCTTCACAATAACTTCATAAAAAGTACATAAAAGATGGGTGTAACACCTCAGCCCTAAAATGCTATAGTATGATAATTAGATGCACCCTGATGATATGGAGAGCTACCCAAGTAGCTCTCCTTTTTCCTTTGTTACAAGTTATTAAGGTAAGTCAAAAGTCACGCATTGAAAAATCAAAAAGCTTGAAATACAAGGTTTCTGGCTTTATTTACACCAACCTATATGATTTGTGAACGATACAGATGTAGAGTAGAGACGCGATATATCGCGTCTCTACAATTTCAATTTTCACGCTCTTATTTAGGATTCCTATAGTTAGAGCGAGTGTTTGTTAGCAGCTACAGTCTGACTGCTTTGGGTTTGATTAGTTGGCTGTGGTTGCGGAGAACGATTCCGCAAAATGGAGATAGCAATGCTTGCTATAAGCAATGCAATTCCTGTAATAATTGCAGTACTAATTAACAGTGGATTTTGGGTTTGTGAGGAAGTCTTAGTGGCTTTTGGTGTGGTACTTGGTTCAGGTTTTGCAATCAATGAATCGGCAGTTTTTGCTGATGCTGCTGGTGGTTGATTTCCGTTGTGGGGAAATTCGTAAAGTGCTGTAGATAGTGCAGCTAACCCGGCAGGATGAGTAAAGTAGGTAAGGTGATCGCAGGCGGCGTCAGGTGGTAATATTCTAGGTTGAGGCGATCGCTTAGAATTAACGCTCTTTATACTAGTCAAAGTCACTGCTATATCATTCGGCTGAGTAAAGAACGCCATATCTACAACTTTATTTACAGACGCACCAAACATCCTACCCATCAGTTGTTTGAGTGGATTGATTTGATTGTCTCCTTGGAGTGTAGCATTAGCAGCAGCCATCACCGACCTATCACCGGCAATAATTGTATAAGGAACACCAGGATCGGGATTTTCGGCAAGCTGTTTCAAAATAGGTGAATCTGGCTGCATTTGCTCTAGAGAGTTATCATTATTTTCCAGAACTTTCAGCAACTCTGCTACTATTTTAGTCGGCCAAATTATTGTCGAAAGTTGATTCAACCCGATAGCAAGAGCGGTAAAAACCCAATCCTGTATAGCTGCCCAAGGTGAACCTGCATTTGGTGTCCCTAACATTACTAAATGTTGTACAATTTGATTGCCACCTTCGCGTTCAATAAACCAGCGAGAAACCAAACCACCCATTGAGTGAGCAACAATATGCAATTGTTTCCCGTGGTTTGCTCCCAAGCCAATTTCTTGCAATCTTTCCCCTAAAAACTTGGCGTTTTCTTCAATTGTAGTTTTGATATTTTCATAGTCAAAAGTCAAAACTACGTCATAAAGTTCTTTAATTGAACGCTGGTTTCCATCGACTTCTACAAAAGCATGATTCACACTGGGAACCATACTTGCAGTGTCACCAACAATTCCATGAACGTAGAGAACAATTTTTTCCGCTTGCGCTACTCGCGCTTTAATTATCTCCTTATCTTTTTCGTAGGTTACTTTGTCTTTTTCGTCAACTTCGGCTATAGCTAAAATTGGATATTCAAATGGACTTCCTAGTTTTTGGCTAACTATTCTTTCAAAGAAAATCCGAATTGAACCCTGTATGCTGCGACTAATTCCTGTTGGCTTTGGCAACCTTTCTAAGGTAATTTTCGTTTTACCATCTGCCACTTGCGAAGCTCTTCCTAATGGTAAGAAAAACTGTCCATCATAAGCAAACGGTAAAAGATGTTCATTCTCTGCTAATTGAGTATCAACTAGTAATTCAAGTGGTGCATCTGCTGTCACAACAGTGTGATCTACTACGTCACTTAACTCTAAAGCACTCAAACCGGGATCGCTACCTCGACTAGTAGTAAATTGAAAAGATTCACTAAAACGAGGTTGTTGGCGCAAAATGGCAGGTAAAATCAAATTGCCTAAATCTCTGCTTGCTTGCGGTACAGTGGTGAGATTAACTTTTGCTTGCAAACTCGGATGTGGTTGCACTTCAACTACACCATTTTGTAATGCGGTGCTACTATCAGATTTAATTGCTCTGGCATCTTGCGGACAGACTATGGTTATGGAAACTTGCTTAGTCATCCAATTATCATAACTGCCTTCGGCTCTGACAGCTTCACGACTATTTACCCCTGCCATTAAACGGTCAAGTGTGCCTTGATTTCCTCCAACTGAACGAGTTTCTGAAGGTGGGTTTAATCCATCTTGTTGTAGCAAACTGGCATCAAATTCAGTTGTGCTGACTATCAGCTTGAATATATCTTTGTACTCAGTAATTCCCAATGCTAAATATTCATCTTTGATGACCAATTCGAGGTTGACACTTTCGAGAGTATTATTTTTTCCTGAGTCTTTGGCTGCAAGTTTGAAGCTGCTTGTTTGGTATTCATCTAACAAGTTGCTAGATATAGAGTAACTTTCTGCAAGATCTAATACATTGCAATAAAGTGCTTTATTGCTATTATTAGTAAGTTTGATTTGGATAGTTGGCTTTACCCATTCATCATTTTCAGAGGTATACTCTAGCCGCATTTCTGAAGCTATTTTTTCATCACCACCAAGGGAAGTTTCTTGTTGTCCAGAAAGGACGCTAATTTCCATCTCTACATCATCGGTTTTAACGCTACTAGTTGCAGGGGTGGAAAGTTCGAGAATGTTTGTCCATCTGGCAATATGTTCTAAACGAACAACTACTCCACGAGCATTTTCCGAGGTATAAGCTTCTGCGGGATTTTCGGGAATGGGAGCAACTAGCGGACGTTGATCGTTAGGCTGTGTAATCCAATACTGACCTTGACGAATTACTAAATCATAATCTGCATATGTAGCTTCTTCTACTTGACTGATGTATAATGAAGGTTTGGAATCGAGTGCAGATGTTTGTAGTGCTTGTTTGACGAGTTCTAAACCTGCTTTTTCGCTATCTTCGTTCCTGATGTAAATTTTCAGAGGCGGCAATGGTATACTAGTAACGATCGCCCAATAAGTTTCATCTGGAGATAAGCGATCGCTACCACTGATAATTTTGACTTTACTCTTTTGTGGCAGCACTTGCATAACTTGCGCTTCCCCTAAAGCTTGGGAAAGTTGGGTTAATTGCTCAGGAGTACTTGCAGCTGGAAATATTGCCAATAAAGTGTCTCCATCCTTAGATGGTTTCGGGATACCAGAAATAGCACCAGCGTCAATTACCCAACTATTATCGTTTTTGCTGCGGGTCAAAGTAAAGTAATTAGGACGTTCTTTAATTGCACCACCTAAAAACGGTTGATCTAAATCTTTTGGATCTGTTGCTTCTACTTGCGGCGATTGTTCCTTAACTTTACCACTTACCAACGCATTGAGATTTCTCGCTAAATCTCGATAGGTTATGTTACTATTAGTTCGCTGGAGAGTTTGCAATAAGAAGTAAGAAAAAGCTCCTCTAGGTTGACCGTCTTCTCCTTTGTATTCTTTCGCCAACTCATAATCACGACAAGCGGAAAACATGACGTGTTTGCCTTTAGGCAATACCACACCAGTTCTTTTCTGTTCTAAGCTGCACGAAGAATTCAATAATTCATTTAATGCTCTTGTGTCTTCCGCAAAAATAAAGCTGCTTAATGGACGTTCTCGTGAGTCTATAGGAGAACGACGCACTCTAATTTCTGGTGATAAATCTCTGGTTCCCGAACCAGAGTGACAGCAGTCGAGAATAATGACAACATGAGGGTTGTTCTCTGCAACTTTCGAGATTAGGTAGGCTATTTCTTTATCTGCTAAGTCTCGACTATTTGCTGTACGGCTATCGTAGCAAACTAAGCTCTCATCTAAACGATCTGCCTCTAAATGCCAAAATTCTTCTGGTGCTTTTTCTTGAGCGCCATGACCTGCATAATAAAATAAGACTACATCTTCACTGTCAGCTTTGCATAGATGCTGTAAAAAGCCGTTGATTACTGCTTGACGAGTAGCTTGTTCATTAGTGAGTATCCAAGATTGATTAGTGGGTTCAACTAATTTCCATTCTCCATCTTTAGTGATGCGATCGCGCAAATAATATTCTACCGCTTTGATGTCGTTAACACAACCTTTCAATGAGGGAATTTGCTGTGTAGATGTCGGATCGTATTCGTCAATACCAACCAAAAGTGCGTAGATGTTGTTAGTCATATTTACCCTACTTTTTTGATATCGTAATTTAACTACGGTTGCATTTTTTGTAGCAAACCTATACACAATCTCAATAGGTTTGAGCATAATCAAATTATGCACTTTATCCAATAGATATAGGCGTGAAAAATAATGTAGAGACGTAGCATTGCTACGTCTCTTAAATTGCGAGTTTGATAAATAACTTAAATAAACTTAACTTCGTAGTAAGCACTTTAGTGCTTAAGATCAGCGTTCTCATCGCTGACTACGATTTATAAAATCTGCTTCAGTTGCTTGCAGGCTTTTTCAATGGCATCTATACTACCTGGATTCACTAATCCATAATAATCAAAAACGTAAACGCGGTTATTTTTAGTCGCTTTTAGTTCCTTCCAAAAAGCTTCTTTTTTCAACGAATCTAGAAGCGCTGCATCAGTTTGTTGTGGAGAATTTACAACAATGATTACATCTGGATTTGCTTGTAGAACTTTCTCTGCCGAAAGCGTTACATATCCACCAATTGGACTACTACCTTGTAAAGAAGCTGCGAGATTGGTGGTTGGAAATTTTTCCAGCAAATCCCCAGCCCAACTGTTTTTATTTGGTGCTAAAATTGGTTGGCGACTGACTAAAACTAAAGTTGATAATGTGGGACTTTGCTTTTCTGGTAAAAAGGTTTTATACCGATTTAATAATGGCTGTGGATCAGCATCAATTCTAAACGCAAGTGTTTTTGTAAGCTCTTGTAATGATTCCCAAGTCTTTATTTGGGTAAGATATACAGGAATTCCTAGCTGCTTCAGTTTGTCGGTTATTTGATTAGAAAAGCCTTCTGCACCAATTACTAAATCTGGTTTGAGAGCGACTATTTTTTCTAAATTAGGTGGATTTTGTCCTTCATTGACACGAGGAAGTTTTTGGAATTGCGGATTATCTGTAAATAATTTGCTTCCAGAAATGCCCACAAGTTTTGTTTGGTCGAGTTGAGATATAATGTCTGCTGCAAGTGAGCTAAGTGCTACAACTTTTTTGGCTGTTTGATTTGTGTTTGTGGCTGATGGTTGCTGTGTGCTTGCGGTGCTGCAAGCAAGTAAAAGGAAGCTTAATAGTATTGCGAAAATTGATGATATATAACGATTATACATGTTTTTAAACGAACCGCAGAGGCGCAGAGAGCGCAGAGGAAGAGGAAGAGGAAGAGGAAGTTTCACGAATTATTTAGAAATGTCATATCAGCATAATGGTTTTATTGTATATAAAAAAGAGCGAGTAAACATATGTCAAATTCTACTAGGAATACCTGACTGTGTTACTCGCTTGTTTCTATACAAGGTTTATTTAAAATCTTCCTCTGATAATACTTTTATACTGTAAAAAACACTTGTATTCTCAACTACAAATAGGTAAAATTTATACAAAAAGCGGATTTTAACAATAAAGCATAAATTAAACTAATCTTTCATTGCTGCTAAAGGACAAATCTGCAACCCCACTGGTGTTTCTAAAATTACAACTTCTACTCCCAAAACATCAGCTAAATTTGCAGGTGTTAATATTTCTTTAGGTTCTCCCACAGCAAAGATTCTTCCTTGAGATAAAAGTGCAAGTCGTGTGCTATATCTTGCTGCTAAATTGACATCGTGCAGAACTGTAATAATGGTTAAATCCTGTTGATTTAGTTGTTTGAGTAGTTCGAGTAATTCGAGTTGATAGCGAATATCTAAATAAGTTGTGGGTTCATCTAAGAGCAAAATTTGCGGATTTTGAGCTAAAGCAAGTGCTAAAAATGCGCGTTGTCGTTCTCCTCCTGATAATTCTTCGACAAAGCGATCGCTATACAATCCATCCATCCGCGTTAACTGCAATGCGGTTTCTACTTTGGCTTTATCTTCTGGGTTAAGTGAGTATTGCCACCAAGGTTGATATGGTGTACGTCCTAATGATACCAGTTGCCGCACCGTTAAACCACTAGGAATTGTTTGCTGTTGTGGTAATAATGCTAAGTTTTGTGCCACAACCGACGCAGGTTGACTGTGAATGGCTTTACCATCTAATAATACAGTTCCCTGTTGTGGCTTCAGTAATCGACTGATAAGTTTTAGTAGTGTCGATTTTCCCGAACCATTCGCACCAACTAAACTTAACCATTCACCTGTTTTTACTGTTAGGCTAATTTCTTGGACAATTGGTTTGGTTGTGTAACCACCGGTGAGATTTTGTGTTTCTAAAAGCATCAATCGATTTTGGATGAAAGGATTTTGAACCGCAGATAAACGCGGATAAACGCGGATGATTTTCTTTTTTATCTGCGTCTATCTGCGTCCATCTGCGGTTATAACTTTGAATTTTATCAAGGATTTTGAACCGCAGATAAACGCGGATAAACGCGGATGATTTTCTTTTTTATCTGCGTCTATCTGCGTCCATCTGCGGTTATAACTTTGAATTTTATCTTTGTTCTCCCCATCAAATTCCAGATTTTCTGTTATATAATAACCAAATAAATAAAGGTGAACCAAGTAAAGCTGTAACTGCACCAACAGGTAATTCTACCGCACCTAAACGTGAAAGCAAATCGGCTGCTGTGAGAACTAAAGCACCTCCAATTGCGCTTAATGGTAAAACTGCCCGGTAATCTGTACCTACCAAAAGGCGGATACCATGAGGTACAATTAAGCCGACGAAGCCGATTAATCCACCAATACTGACAGCACCGGCGGCTAGAAGTGTAGCGACTCCACCGATTAAAATGCGATCGCGTAACAAGTTTACTCCTAAACTCACAGCTAATTCATCACCCAAATTCAACAAGTTGACGGCACGCGCTAGCAAGCATCCCAGTAATAAGGCTACGCTAATATAAGTTCCAGCCACTGTTACTTCATTCCATCCCCGCCCATTCAAGCTGCCAATCAACCAACTTAGGGCAGTTTGTATTCTACCATCTTCTGCCATTAATAATAATACTGATTGAATTGCCCCAAATAAGGAACTGACGGCAACTCCACCTAAAATTAACCGCTCGATTGATATACCTTCACGACTGCGAGCTAACATATAAACAATAATTGTTGTTAATAAGCCACCTACCCAAGCTGCTAGGGGAATCCAACTCAAAAAGACTCCGAAGCTTAACATGGTTATGGCAAATAAACCGGCACCCGCAGAAATACCAAGTAGAAATGGGTCAGCTAGTCCGTTGCGTAACATCCCTTGCAGCAGTGAACCAGACATTCCTAAAGCTGCCCCTACGAGCATTGCTGCCAAAATGCGCGGTAAACGTAAGTCCCAAATAATTGTTTGATTTAGAGTATCGCCTGTTTTTGTCAGTGCTTGCCAGATTTCTACCGTCGTCATTGATACTGCTCCCAATGATAAGGAAATGCCGACGATTATAATTAAGGCGATAGTTAGAAGTAATGTGGCTAGGATTAGGCGATCGCTTGAACGAAAATTATCAATAATTTTTATCATTAATTATATCACAGAAAGAGTTGATTAATTTAAATTAGCTAAATCCTCTGGTGTATTGCAATTAAACAGCATTTCTGGTTCTGTGAGGGGTAAAGGTTGTATGAGATGTTGATTGAGCCACTGCTGAAACGATCGCCCGCCTTGATTGATATACTCATTTAAATCAGGTAAACAATTACGGCGATAAAAACCACATAACGGTTCCCATCCTTTGATATGATGCGCTAAAGTGGCGATCGCATCCGTTGCTACATCATCAAGTTTATTTGCCCATTCTTGCAAAACTTCAACTCGCAAGTTCGGCAAATCGCACGCTAACAATAATACCCAATCTGTTTGTACTTGCGCTAGTCCTTGAGCAAATCCGACTAATGGTCCACCAGATAAAGGCGCCTCTTTGATAAACTGGCAGTTAGGCGGTAATATGTGTTGATAGCGTTCTTCCCAAGGTGTGACAACATAAACTGTAGTCGCACAAGCTTCAGCAACCTGATAAATTCTTTGCAACAACGGCACACCTTGAATCGAAATCAAAGCTTTATCCTCACCCATGCGAGAACTTTTTCCACCAGCTAAGATTATCGCAGTTAATTGGTTACGTTTTGTCATCAGTTTACAAGAATAGCCAGAAGGTTAAATCATAGACATCGACTGAATTTAATTATGCGTTACCCGAAACCTTTGTAGAGACGTTCCGCCGGAACGTCTTTACCTATGAATCTGGAGATGTCTATTGGAGAGTATAATATTTTCAATTTGGTCAACTATACTAACGGGACTTAACCCACGTTACTGCGTTGTCCGAAACCTTTATGGAGACGTTCCACCGGAACGTCTCTACGCAGACGTTCCACCGGAACGTTTCTACGCAATTGTTCCACCGGAACGTCTCTACGGAGACGTTCCGGTGGAACGTTTCTACGCAATTGTTAAAACAAATCCAAATCTGTCAGGGCACCAAGACTGCTGGAAGATACTAATTTAGCATATTTCCCTAACACACCTTTGGTATAACGAGGTGGACGGGGTTGCCAATTTGCACGACGTCGCGCTAATTCTTCATCGGATACGTTTAATTGCAACAGTCGAGCATGGGCATCAATTGTGATAGTATCACCTTCTTCCACCAGAGCGATCGCTCCCCCAACTGCTGCTTCTGGCGCCACATGTCCAACCACCATTCCGTAAGTACCACCAGAAAATCGTCCGTCTGTAATTAACCCGACTGAATCAGCCAAACCAGCACCGATAATTGCTGAGGTTGGTGCTAACATTTCCCGCATCCCCGGACCACCTTTTGGTCCTTCGTAGCGAACTACAATAACATCACCTGCATTTATCTTATGCGCCAAAATCGCATCTAAACAAGATTCTTCCGATTCAAATACGCGTGCAGTTCCAGTAATCTTCGGCACTTTCACGCCAGTAATTTTCGCTACTGCTCCCTCTGTCGCCAGATTTCCTCTAAGAATAGCAAGGTGTCCTTGAGGATACATCGGATTATTCCAAGGACGAATTACATCTTGGTTGGGGGAAGGTTCGTCAGGTATATCTGCCAAGACTTCCGCGATTGTTTCTCCAGATATAGTCAGAGCATCCCCGTGAAGTAAATCATGCACAAGTAGCATTTTCATCACTTGGGGAATACCACCAGCTTTGTGTAAATCTGTCGCTACATAACGTCCGCTGGGTTTTAAATCGCATAATACGGGAACACGAGCGCGAATGGTTTCAAAGTCATCTAAATTAAGTTTGACACCAGCAGTGTGTGCGATCGCCAAAAAATGCAATACTGCATTTGTGGAACCACCAACTGCCATAACTACCGAAAGGGCATTTTCAATCGATTTGCGGGTGATAATTTGCCGGGGTAAGATTTGTTTGCGGATTGCTTCAACTAGAACAAACGCGGATTTTTCTGTACTATCTGCCTTTTCTGCATCTTCTGCCGCCATAGTTGAGGAATATGGTAAACTCATACCCAGAGCTTCAAAAGCGGAAGACATGGTATTAGCTGTGAACATTCCCCCACAGGAACCAGCACCAGGACAAGCTTTGCGCTCAACTTCTAAAAGTTCCTTATCGTCAATTTTCCCAGCACTGTATTGTCCGACAGCTTCAAAAGAACTGACAACAGTTAAATCCCGTCCATCGTAATGTCCGGGTTTGATTGTACCCCCATAAACAAAGATAGCCGGAATATTCATGCGAGCGATCGCAATCATCGCTCCAGGCATATTTTTATCACAACCACCGATAGCAAGTACACCATCCATACTTTGCGCTGTACAAGCAGTTTCAATGGAATCAGCAATTACTTCTCGCGATACCAGGGAATATTTCATCCCCTCAGTTCCCATCGAAATCCCATCACTAACAGTAATAGTACCGAATAATTGCGGCATTCCTCCAGCATTTTTAATACTAGTTTCCGCTCTTAGTGCGAGTTGATTTATGCCCATATTGCAGGGAGTAATGGTACTATAACCATTAGCTACACCAACAATAGGCTTAATAAAATCCTCATCTTGAAAACCAACAGCACGTAGCATCGCTCGATTAGGCGAACGCTGTACCCCTTGAGTGATAACCTGACTTCTTAAATTATCTGACATCTTTGCTCTCTTCTTGCGATCGACACTTTGATTAGCGCTTATGTTACATGATTTTCTCACGCATAGGATGCACAATGAAGCAAGACTCAAGAGTTAAAAATATCAAATTTCGTTCTTCGGATTTTGCAATATGGCATACAGCGACTTTACATTACGCAGAGTAAAGCAAGACTTTGGGTTAACCACCATAGTAATAAAAACGTCGCAACCGTCGTAGAGACGTTCCGGCGGAACGTCTTTACTGGAACGTCAATACAATTGTAAGTAATAAACCTGACATAATATTACAAACTTTCCCAAGCTGCTTGAAAAAAGTCTCGCTCACACAACATCGCATAACGATAAGTTGAATGTACTAAAGTAGTAGCAGTAGCATAACTTTCCACCAAACCTTCTAATTCCACTGCGAGCGGTTGAAAATCTGCGCTGCTATAAGTGCGAATCCAGTCTGCATACCCATGATTGGGAATACCATTACGCGCTAACTCTTCTCCCAAAAAACCTCGTAGAGACGTTCCGGCGGAACGTCTTTACGAGGTTTTTTGGTAAAATGAGCGGTAAACCGCTCACTACGAACCATTCCCCTAAAAAGGAAAGAACTGAAGTAATACTGATGCCACTCCGCCTAAAAAGTCAACTAAACTAGGTTTGCCGGCAGTTACTTTACTACCTTGGGGTGTTTTCAGTTCCAGAAGAAAAGCTTGCGCTGTTTGCATTCCGGGGTTATCGTTTTTGCTTTTAAAGAGGTTTTCAGCTGTTTGAGCATCTTGAAAAGCACCTTGTCGATCTAAAATTTGATAACGAGCAACACCACGAGCGAGATAAGCGCCGGCAAAATCTGGTTTAATAGCGATCGCTTGATTAAAATAATCAATGGCATGTTGTTGGTTGCCTTTTTGCGCTTCTGCTACTCCCCAACCATAAAATTCTTCTGGCTTTGCCGCTTGCAATGGTATACCCAGCGCTCCTTGTAAGTTTGCACCATTTAAGCTAACATCATTTAATTGTGCGTTGGCAAGATAGCTATTTCTCAAGTCAGTACCTAGCAAATTTGCCCCATTAAGTTTCGCACCACTGAGGTTAACCCCAAATAAACTCGCACCGCTCAAGTTTGCACCTGTTAAATCTGCACCGCTCAAGTTGGCACGACTGAGGTTTGCACCACTGAGATTAGCTTTACTCAAATTTGCTCCAGATAAGTCTGCTAGCACCAAACCAGCGTTGCTTAAATCGCAGCTTTCACATTGTTTGGTTGCTAATAACTGTCTAACGTGTTCAGAATTTGCAGCTTGAGCGACGGTTGTGAAGCTAATTGTGGTTAAAAATACGACTGTGGATAGAGCTTGCTTTTTCATAATCTGTGTCAAAATCTTGATTAAGTTACGAACTTCGCCTGAGAAGTTGACACAGTTATAACTCAGCTTAAGGTATCAAGCATAACTAAATTATTCATGTGTTTTATGTGGAGAATTTCAACCTGTCGCTCGCTGTAATGCTGTATATATTTAAAAAATGTAGAGACGTAGCACTGCTACGTCTGTTGGGGTTCTGGATAATGCATATTTAATTTATACGGCTATGTCTATTAGACATCTCCCGAAATAGACGTAAAGACGTAGCACTGCTACGTCTCTACAAGAGTTGGGATAACGCATAATTAATTTTTACTTCTTATGTCTATTCAGTTAACCCGCTCAGTCAGAGTGAAAACTGCGTGATTATGCAAGTTCACCTCTCCAGTTGTCTGACTGGATGAAGACCAACCCATCTTGACACATAAGCTAAGTGCAAAAGTTAGGAAAGCCGCTAATAATAATTTTTCCAGCATAGTCACTCCTCACAATCATTAAGTAATCACTCAACCACTATTTCCGTTTTAGCGTATGATTTATTTTTATCCTAATCTAAGTGATAACCGAATGTGGTAGAAATGATTTGGATCTGTTTTTGGGGTGACGCTAATCACCTAAATTATGGTTATGGAAGCGATCGCTCTTTACTGACAAGCAACTACAAACAATATATATAAATTCTGTATTTTTTACTCCTGACTGGAGCTAGATAGACTTGCCACTCTCACAAGAAAATCGGAATCAAGGTTTGAATGCACGACAGTGGAGAAAATTCGATTCCCAAATGCGATGTAGAGACGTAGCAATGCTACGTCTCTACGTCTTTTCTGCTTTCTATCAGCGTGACTCCAACTTAGAAATTCGCACCTCTAATTTATTAACTTGTTGCTTCAATTCAACTACTAAAGTTGCTAATCTATCAAACATCGGGTCTTGTTGTGATACATTACGTCTGTTGTTACGCGCCGGCTGTGGTAATGTAACTGGTAATCTTGACGATTGCGAACGGTTTTGATTTAGCACAGACTCTATCTGATTTAACCGCGACTCCACACGATTAACATCCGCTTCCAAGCTATAAAGACGGGATTCTAATTGCTGCGAAAAGGCTGGATACGACAAGAAACCGACCAAAATAATAATTATCATGAACACGGCGACACCAAGCGCCCAGATTTTATTCATAACTCATAACGGGCAGGGAGACCCCACCCTAACGTTAATTAATTATCTGTTTGTAAATCAGAAAATAACCTCTGCCAATCGATAGAATTAGCGTTATCTTCTTTCTGTTTCACTTCAAAAGTGACATTACATGCATTTGA
The DNA here is from genome assembly GCA_019358985.1 of Tolypothrix brevis GSE-NOS-MK-07-07A. Classification (GTDB taxonomy): domain Bacteria; phylum Cyanobacteriota; class Cyanobacteriia; order Cyanobacteriales; family Nostocaceae; genus Hassallia; species Hassallia brevis. The sequence continues at coordinate 195,434 of JAHHIJ010000009.1, forward strand.
AAATTGTAGCGATCGCACGCAAAGTTCAGCTACATCCTCACGGCTAATTTTTCCTCTAATATTATCCCCTTGCTCAAAAATTAATTCCTTACCTCCAGCTTCTTCAGTTAATGCACAAGGTCTAATAATTGTATAAGCAATTCCACTTTCCCTTAAACTATCTTCTCCCTTTAACTTCCAAGTTAGAATTCCTCCCAATTGTTCATTTAATCTGACTGCTGGTGGTTCTTCATCTAAATTAATTCCCGGTCTTCCCGGACGAGTCACACCCGCTGAACTCACAAGAACAAACTGTGGTAAACTTTCCCCACCATAAGCTTTAATTGATTCCAACTCCAAAGAAAAACCACCATCAGAAAACTTAGGATTTAAAGCCCCATCATATTCAAACTTACTTAACATCAATTGAAATGAGGCGATTTTGCTTTGATCAATCGAGGGACAATCTTTAACAGTTTTTGCCCGAAATACTGGAATCAAATCAGCAAAAGAAATGCGAATATCTATCCAAGTATTTGCCACAGTATCGAAAGAATAGCCGTAACCAATGCCATCCCATACGACTTCTGTCCGCAGAAAGATTTTATAACGTTTACCGTCACCTCTAACGCGCAATTCTATACCTTCATAACCAGATAAGTTAAAAGGTGGAGTGAAATTTGTAGTTCTCACCGAAGCGAAACCCCCAGAATTTGCGGTGGAAACATTGCCAGTAAATAAAGCTGTATCCTCCACAAATTGCATATTACTTGCACTCACACCACCCATGACCACATCATCTAAAGCACCCCAAGTATTCTTCAATTCGTCTGATATATTTGTGAAATCAAATATTACCTTCTCCCCAGATTTTTGCAGAGATTTTGCTGCTGCTTGTACCAAGTTTTTCACACCTTGATATTCCACGTTTTCGGGAGTATCACCGACTATTTCCGGTAGGTAAAATTTGATGCCTTGATTGTATTTGGCTCTATCTGCTGTGTCTCCCTCAACTGGCTGGACTCGCACTGCTGTACAACACACGACAGCTTCAATATTACTCATCACCAGAGAATTCAAAGTTTCCGGTTTAGTAATATCTGCAACAATTAAGTCAACATCATTACCTAAAATAGTTCGTGCTTTGTCGATATCTCGGACGAGACATTTCACTTGATAATTTTTTTCCAGCAGTCGTCGCACTACACGCTTACCGACACCACCCGTTGCACCTGCTACCAGTATTGCACTCACGCTTTTTCCTCCTAATGGTTTATCTTTATTATCGTTGGCACGACAGATGAAGGAGTGGAGAAGTTATTTATATCATGTCCGGAAAATTACTTATGATGTAAAGACGTTCCGCCGGAACGTCTCTACGACGGTTGCAACGTTTTTATTACTGTTAATTAAACGGACATGATATTACAGCAATTTTCAGTGCACACCTATCTCCAAACCTCAAAGATAAATTATATTAGGTTCGTAGTAAGCACTTTAGTGCTTACTACGAGTAAAAAACTTGCTTTTTCTTTAGACTGCAAACATCCGCGCAAAGAAAGCTACTATTTCCGACCAAGCAGAGGCAGTAGCAGCAGAATCGTAGCGATAACCGTCATCCCGCATGAAAGTATGTTCCGCTTCATATAAGAAAGCTTGGTGAGGTATGCTAGCATTTTCCAGTGCTTTAATTAAAGTTTGACGGTCAGAGTCTGGGATATGCGGGTCAAGAGTACCGAACACCATTAGCATTTCCCCTTTGATTTCGGTTACCCGCTTGATTGTATCAGCTACGCCTTTACCCAGTTTACCACTGGGAATACCCGTAGGATAACAGCAAGCAGCTGCCTTAATTTCGCTTTCAAAGGCTGCCCGAAAAGCTAAATGTCCACCAATACAAAAACCGAGAGTACCTATCTTGTCAGAAGAAACCGAACTTTCTCCCTTGAGGAATTCTATCACAGCACGGCAATCAGCATCATAATGTGCGATCGCTGTTCTACGAGCATTATCATTACCCCGCATCCGACCAATATCATCTGGTTCAATAACCAAACCAACTGTTTCAGTTCGATGAAAAATTTCTGGAGCTGCTACCACATAGCCATATCCTGCTAAGTAGTTAACTAGACGAATCATTGCACCGCCTAATTGATAAATATCACTGTAAAATATAATCCCTGGATAAACTCCTGGGGAAGATGGTGCTGCTACATAAACACGCATTAAACTGTCATCAATTCTTAACTCGACATTGCGTTTAGTGATTTGCACTTTTTTGTCTCCTCTACAGAACTTGCTGATTGATGCGTGAATACCTTAATTTCGTGATGCAAATGAATGCATTCTTTAATTATTTACCTTTCTTTCTATATGTAAATTGTATATGGATACTTTTATCTAAAATTTTATGTTCTACTTCCAAACCTTATTTAGTCTTCCAAAAGGTTTAACAGACATAATTTGACAGGATTTTTAATTTAACTAAACGACAAATGAGACTTAAGTTTTTTGTCACTTTCGTACCATTTGGGTGTCACGTATAAATAATCAGCGAATTAAGTAACATAAATTTGCTACACTAGTCAAAACAAAAAGCCCAATCTAGTTAACTTACACCCTAAATTAACTCATAGCTTTTATGCCTCGTCGAACCTCAGCACCCAAACGCGCTACCACTACAACTCTAGCACCTTCCACAGTCCACGTCCGCCTAGAAGGACTGGAAGGACAACATCAACGTCTCTTAACACAAATTAAGAAAAAACGCACTGAACTGAATAACTTTGTTGAGCAGATGCGCTCTATTGCCACACAAATTTATCAGCGTACTACCCCCAAAGTTGAAAAAATAAATGCTCTCGACGAAGAAATTCATACCCTTTTCAATGAAATCCTAACTAAGAAAAAACTTGCGAAACAAACCAAGCACAAAATTGAACAAATTTACCGCAATCTTCAACTTGCAGGAATCATCAGTGAAAAAGTCGATGATGAAGAAGATGCAGAATTTGACGAACTATTTGAATTCCACGAACAAGAAAAGGAAATTCCCCACGAATACCGTCAACAACAACCTGAATTAGAATCACCCTCCGCTGCTAGAAACGAGGAATCAAAAAAGATTCGTTCATACTTTTTGCGGTTAGCCGAAATCTTTCACCCAGATAAAGCCACCGATAGCGAAACGCAAATGCGTCATACCGAGATAATGAAAGAAATTAACAAAGCTTACCAAGAAGGAGATTTAGCACGACTGTTAGAAATTGAAAAGAAACATGAGGTAGGAGAAATTATTGATAGCAGCAGTGAAGACGACTTAACGAGAAAATGTAGTCGCTTAGAACAGCAAAATGAATTCCTCAAAACTCAATACGAAACCTTAAAAAAAGAACTTCGCAGCTTTAAAAACACTCCAGAAGGGGCAATGGTTTCGGAATGCAAGAAAGTCAAGAAAAAAGGATTTGACCCGATTGATCAACTATCATTGCAAATCGAGTCTCAAATTGAAATTATATCCGAAATTCGGGATTATGTCAAAGACTTTAACTCAGCAAAAATGACTATTAAAGAGTTTCTCAACGGTCCGGCTGTTCTGAGTTCTAGAAATCAGAGTAAGATTGAAGATTTTCTAGATCAGATATTAGAAGAAATGGGCGAATAAAAGATAAAATTAGATATTTTTTTGCCTATAAATCACTGAAAATATAAATTAATCAGAGTGGTAGATTATGCTTCGATTTCAACCTCCTGGTTTTGGGCATAAAGTCGTTAATACTTCCTTGGGAGGAATGGTTTACTATACGCAAACCACTGCACCTTGGTTAATGGCTGACATTGAGTTACCACCGCTACTGTTTTTGCATAACTTTGGTGGTGGAGCATCTGCTTATGAATGGTCTAAAGTTTACCCTGCTTTTGCCGCCAATTACCGAATATTGGCACCAGATTTAATTGGTTGGGGAGATTCTGCTCATCCAGTGCGAGATTATCAAATAAGCGATTATTTAAATACGATCGCTCAATTTATCACTCAAACTTGTAACACTCCTGTAACAGCGATCGCATCCTCTCTCACAGCTGCTTTGACAATCCGTCTTGCGATTCAACAACCTGAATTATTTAAAGCACTGTTTCTCGTTTGTCCGTCAGGATTTGATGACTTTGGGCAAGGTGCTGGACGTAGACTTCCACTTGGGTTACTTAATACGCCACTGTTAGATAATTTAATATATGCCCTTGGTGCTGAAAATGAAATCGCAGTCCGCAATTTTTTACAAAACTTCTTGTTTGCTAAAGCTGAACGAGTATCCGAAGAAATGGTACAGGCTTATTTAACTTCCGCACAACAATTCAATGCTAAGTTTGCTGCGTTGGCATTTTTGCGCGGCGACCTTTATTTTGATTTAAGCTTGTATATTAAGGAACTGAGCATTCCCACTGTGATGTTTTGGGGTGAAAAAGCACAATTTACCAGCGTCAAACTAGGACGAAGATTAGCAAATTTAAATACAGATGCAATTCGGGATTTTCAGGCGATCGCATCTTCCGGAATCCTGCCACATTTAGAATTACCAGAGGTGATGATTGGTTTGTTACAGCGCTATTTTTAGGCAATTAGATGGGGAGTGGGGGAAGCGTGGTGTAGGGACAATTCTTTCTATTACCCATTCTCCATTACCCCTTACCCCTTACGCCTTACCTATTACCGCTTATCCATCTTTTTCATGACCGACTGGTATATGCGGATTCTTTTGTTTTGAGTTTCTTCTTGGATTTGATTGACTTGGTGGGAGGTTTTTCGACTTTTACTTTGGGAGGACGACACCTATCGCAATACAACGGTTGTGATGGAAAGCAAGTGCGTTCAACCACCAGATTGCACGATTTACAGACAAAGCGATACACTTTTTGCTTAATCACACGAACGTGAGCCTTGACAAAAACTTCCTTAGATTCCACCGATTTGTTCCTTTCACTGAATAATAGTTCTATGTCTGAGTTGTCTGAGATTCTGAGTTTACTCGAAACAGAGCGCGATCGCTACGTCTTAGAAGTAGTTGAGTTAGAACGTCGTCTATCATTAGTCCGCAAGCAGATTACTACTCTAGAAGCTCTAATATCAGGGTACGCCCTAGAAGAGCAAATGTATCAACCTCAAAGACGTATATCTGACTCATCCTCAAGTACAGCTGTGCTCTTGAATAGTCAAGATGAAGTTGGGCACTCCGGAATTGAGCATTCCGAACAGACAACTTCTCAACTAGTTGATTCTACCGCTCTTACCAAAAAAGAACCGGACATTTCCGACATTCCCAAATTGACCATTGTTAGAAAACCCGGAACTTTACCTTTACTAAAAGAATTCCAAGATTACTCAATTCAGAATGCTATCTTGATTTTGATGCGTCAACGACCGGAACTGCATTTTCACGTCGATGCAATTGTCCGCGATTTATATGGTGATCAATTAACGTCGTCACAGTTTAAAACCGCAAAAACCAACGTGAGTAAAATGCTCTCCACAGGTGTGCAAATGGGTTTATGGTACCGGGTGTTTCGTGCATTGGGCGTCTATACCTTGCGTTATGAAAAAGGAGTGACAAGCAAATCTATGGGGAAATAAGGTTGAGCATTAAGCATTGGGAATGGATAATTAGGCATTACATGGGTAATTCCTCTCCATTGTCTCCCCACTGCCCTAGATGTGGTTTACTTAATAGTGGCACAGTGTAATTGTTGTTCAGCATATTATCGTGAATGAGTCTTTGATACTCGTGAATGAGTCTTTGATACTCGTGAATGAGTCTTTGATACTCGTGAATGAGTCTTTGATACTCGTGAATGAGTCTTTGATACTCGTGAATGAGTCTTTGATACTCGTGAATGAGTCTTTGATACT
>JAHHIJ010000007.1 GCA_019358985.1 Tolypothrix brevis GSE-NOS-MK-07-07A
CGTGAATGAGGCTTTTATACTCGTGAATGAGGCTTTGAACTCCATTAATGAGTCTTTTAGCTCCATTAATGAGTTTATCGTGGATATACTCGTCCTTTCCAAGCACCCCCTCGCCCTTGCCAATGACGCAAAGCAGAGTCTAAAGTCATGAAAGTATAGAGAAAAGCGATCGCACTCAAGCAAAATACTAACCACACAGGACATTTATAAAAGCGGATAGTGGGTAAGTAAGCCAGACTCATCAGCAACCATGTTAACAAACCTATAAATGCGATTCCCCAATGCCCCATCAAGGCACCCAAAATAAGACCCAAAGGTGGAACGATATAAATCAAAGTCATCCCCACCAAAGTTAAAATTAACAGCAATGGCGAATAATTCAATTGCGTATAAGCAGTACGCGCAACCATATCCCAAATTGTATTTAAAGAAAGATAGGGACGCAAACTACGAGTTAAAGTACTTAATCCCAGCCAAATGCGACCGGTGGATGAGGATGGGGAGATAGGGAGAGGGGGGGATGGGGGGAAAGAATTATTTATCCCCTTTTCCCTAGTCCTTAGTCCTCCAGACTTAATGGCGTTAGCAAGAGCGCAATCATCAATTAAAGCGTGTCGTACAGCTTTAATTCCACCGATGCGATTTAAGGCTTCTCTACGAATTAGAATACAGCCTCCGGCAGCTGCGGCTGTTGGATTATTTGGATCGTTAACCCAGCGAAAGGGATAGATTTTTTGGAAGAAAAAAACAAAAGCCGGAATTAAAAGTTGTTCCCAAAGGCTTTTACAGCGAAGTCGCACCATCACCGAAACCAAATCTAAGTTATCTTTTTCAGCTTTGGCAACAAGTCGGCGAAGATTTGCTATATCATGCTCAATATCTGCATCGGTGAGTAAATAATAGTCTGGTTTTTCTAGAGACGCGACATCTGGTTTTTTTAAAGACGCGACATCTGGTTTTTGTAGAGACGCGACATCTGGTTTTTGTAGAGACGCGACATCTGGTTTTTGTAGAGACGCGACATGTCGCGTCTCTACAGCTTGAATGCCTTGTTCAATTGCCCATAGTTTACCAGTCCAGCCGGGGGGTAGGGCTTGGGCAGAAACAATTTGTAATTGCTGTGATTTATTTAAAGCGTGTCCCACACCTAAAGCTATATCTGGAGTGCCATCTGTGCTGTGGTCGTCTACTAGAAAGACTGTGAATGAGCCGTGATAATCTTGACTTAGAAGCGATCGCAAACTAACTGGTAGCAAATCAGCTTCATTACGTGCTGGAATTACCGCACACACCGTCGGTAATGATTCTAGCATTGTTTCTCCTACCTCTAGCCGCTGGTCTGTACGCCAAAACTGACCCCGCAAAGTTAATAATCCAATCCAAGTTGCCAAACATAAGAACATTATCCCGAATATAATTCCTTCCATAACCTCTTGCCAATTCACTGCCTCTGTGAGCAAAATACTATGTTTGCTGATTGTATGCAAAGAACTTTTTTCTCTAATGCTGTGTCGGTAATCTTGTTGATATTGAGTAATATTACATGCAAACTCAAGATAGGGTAACAGTCAATCAAGTTACAGAAGCGATCGCCAAGAGCCAAAATCATCTTCTCTCGATTCAAAATCCCCCAGGTTATTGGTGTGCCGAGTTAGAATCTAATGTCAGTATCACCGCTGAGGTTGTCCTTCTACATAAAATTTGGGGGACAGACTCTCAAAGACCTTTACATAAGGTCGAAACCTACCTGCGTTCTCAACAACGACAGCATGGTGGCTGGGAACTCTTCTATGGTGATGGCGGAGAACTCAGCGTTTCGGTAGAAGCTTATATGGCGCTGAGGCTGCTAGGAGTCTCTCCAAGCGATCCGGCAATGCTTCGGGCGCGAGATTTTATTTTACAGCGCGGCGGCGTCACCAAAACTCGCATCTTTACAAAGTTTCATTTAGCGCTGATTGGCTGCTACAACTGGCAAGGTCTTCCTTCGATTCCACCAGCAATTATGCTTCTGCCGGATGCTTTCCCATTTAATATTTATGAACTGTCGAGTTGGGCAAGGTCAAGCACTGTCCCTTTATTAATTGTCTTTGATGATAAGCCGATTTATCAAATTCATTCAGCTATCACTTTAAATGAGTTATATGTCGAAGGTGCAAATCAAATTAAATTTGAATTACCTCGCAATGGCGATTGGACAGATTTATTCATCACCTTGGATAATGCTTTCAAGTTAGCAGAAAACTTAAATTTAATGCCTTTGCGAGAAGAGGGTATCAAAGCCGCAGAAAAATGGATTTTAGAAAGACAAGAAGCAACCGGTGATTGGGGCGGAATTATTCCGGCGATGCTAAACTCAATGTTAGCTTTGAAGTCGCTGAATTACGATGTTAACGATCCGATTGTCGTTAGAGGTTTGCAAGCAATTGATAATTTTGCCATTGAAACTGAAGATTCCTACCGAATACAACCTTGTGTTTCTCCAGTTTGGGATACAGCTTGGGCAATGCGTGCTTTAATAGAATCTGGTTTAGCCGCAGATCATCCGGCAGTAGTTAAAGCTGGAGAATTCTTGTTAGATAAGCAGATTTTGGATTACGGTGATTGGGCAGTTAAAAATCATCAAGGTAAACCGGGAGCTTGGGCATTTGAGTTTGAAAATCGCTTTTATCCAGATGTAGATGACTCTGCCGTGGTTGTCATGGCGTTGCAGATAGCGAAACTACCTAATGAACAATTAAAGCAGCAAGCGATCGCCCGCGCTATTAATTGGATGGCTTCGATGCAATGTCAAGCTGGTGGTTGGGCAGCATTCGATCTCAATAACAATCAAGACTGGCTTAATTTAGTGCCTTATGGTGACTTGAAAGCGATGATCGATCCAAACACCGCTGATGTCACTGCCAGAGTATTAGAAATGCTGGGGGAATGCAAACAGTCAATTGATACTCAAAGCTTTGAGAAAGCGCTTTTTTATCTCATCAATGAACAAGAAACCGATGGTTCCTGGTTTGGTCGTTGGGGAGTAAACTACATTTATGGAACTAGTGGAGTACTTTCCGCTCTTGCTTTAGTTGCACCGCAGACTCACAAAAGCAGTATCGAACGCGGTGCAACTTGGTTACTCAAATGTCAAAACCCCGATGGTGGTTGGGGTGAAACTTGTGGCAGTTACAACGATTCTAGTCTTAAAGGACAAGGAAAAAGTACAGCATCCCAAACCGCTTGGGCAATAATAGGGTTAATTGTAGCAGTTGAAGCGATCGCAATAATAGCGCTGCCGGCAATTGAAAAAGGAATTAACTACCTTTTAACAACTCAACAATCAGACGGTACTTGGGATGAATCAGAATTTACAGGTACTGGCTTTCCCTGTCACTTTTACCTCAAATACCACCTTTATCAACAATATTTTCCTTTAATAGCTTTAGCCCGCTATCAAAATCTCTAGTGTTTGATACCCTCGTAGTGAGCGGCTTGATCTGCTCATTTCATCTTCGGTAAATTACACATACTGTAAAGACGTTCCGCCGGAACGTCTCTACGACGGTTACGATATTTTTATTACTTTTAATTAAACGGACATGATATTATCCAGAACCCTTGTAGAGACGTAGCAATGCTACGTCTTTAAATCTTTGTGTGGTACATTCAATTGAAAACCGTTATATTAATTGGGGTGCATTAGCAAAACACAACGCACCCTTTAACTGAAGAGTTATATAATTAGTAATAAGCACCTATCAAGCTGTAAGTTAGAGCCGCTAAGACGAACAAATTCACAAGAATGTAAATCAAATCACGCCGGCGAATAAAAGCAAAATTCGAGATTTTCTGGTCTAGGTTGTTGTGAAAGGTATGCTGAATAAATTAAAACGATCGCCAGTACAATCGTCAGCGCTTTTACAGAAATAAAGGTAGCAATTAAAGCGCCAATTATTGCGCCAATTGTTGTTGCCACCTCCAGAAACATTCCCAAGCGTAAATTAGTGTAGCCTTTTTTTATATAAGTACATGCTGCACCGGAAGAAGTCGCAATTACAGACACCAGTGAAGCACCAATCGCGTAGCGGATATCAACGCCAAATATTGAAGTTAATAAAGGGACAATTACTACTCCACCCCCTAACCCAGTCAACGCACCCAGAAAACCAGCGCTAAATGACCCTATCCAAACTAGTAAAGAAAATTCTAGGATATTCAAATTTTATTTTCCTCCATTTTGAAATGTATATAACAAGACCGAGATAGTTTTTTATACTTTTTTTAAAATTAAATGGCAGGGGGTGAAGACAAAGTATTATTAGGCACAAAAAATGATTTTTGTGAGCAATGGTCACAAAAAAGTGAGATTTCCCCATTCAATAAGTTTAGTAGAGTCAACGTACCACTATCAACCAACAGCGTTTTCCCTATCCAAATCGCTACAATTGTCTTTCTTCCGGAAGTAATGATGTTTGATGATGACGGCAAAACCAAGATATTGACCAAAAAAGATATGTCGGCGACGAAAGTCAGCATTTATCTGTGAAAAAAATAGCACCAAGATTATCATGTCATCGATATTAGTGGTGAAGAAGGCGATTATCCCTTCTATGAAAGCTGTCCCAAGCTTATTCATGCTGGATTGTCGAAAAACGATTTGTTTAGATAAAGGACGATTAGGCGATCGCACTTTGCCGTAAAATAAAATAATGGAAGCGCAACCTAAACAAATCCAGCGTTATGTGACGCAATTCGTCAAAGTTCCTTTCCATAACTGGTTTTATGGGCTTCGGAATGCCAACTCCAGGTGCGAAAGACCTGGAGTTGGCATCCAAAACAAAACCTGGCGTTGCTGAATTCAGGTATGAATCCGCATGATTAGACGTAGCAATGCTACGTCTAATCAAGGGTTTTGACCAGAGCGCACAATCATTTTCATACATCTAATCAGCAACGCCCAAAACCTCAGTTCAAATTAAAAATTCTCTGTTTTAGAATAAAATAACAGAGTTTTATACTCGTGTGATTTTTTAATTTTACCCGCTTCTACAAATGATTCGACAATAGATTTAGCTGTACCCCATGCAAAGGAACCCGTATAGAAAACAATATGTCCTTCGGGATTAAGTTTATCTAAAAATAGCTGAATTAGCGATTCATCATTTTGATGAACCAAAGGGGCATTTTCAGGTATATAGAATTCACTTAAATGGAAAAGCGTCACAATATCAAACATTGGTAAATTTCTTGCCGTTAATGTGTATATATCTCCAAAAAGAACTTTGTAAAACTTGCTCAGAGAACTATCTTTAATAACCAATTTGATATATGATTGCTGCTCTAAAGCTGAAGCTGTAATTCCCATAATTTCATTTGGTTCAGTCAGCTTTTGATTTTCTAAGCCGATCAAATGATGTTCTCCTGTACCAAAATGGAAGATATTTTTACCATTAATTTTTGATTCTTGAATGTATTCAACAAAATATAGATCGCACGGACAACGTTTTGGGTCGTAACGCCATGTAGATGTTTCTTGAAAAAATCCGATTCCCAAATTATTAAGAACTACCGGGCGCTTTAGTCCAATGGCATATAATAATTTTATTGGTAAATAATTCTCTGCAAAAAATTTAATTTTTTGTTTTATGGTTCCTGTACTCATAATTAACTACCTCACAAAAGATCAACTACAAGAATAATTGAAAACTTCACATTTATTTATTTTAATTATGTAAATGTTTGTAAAATAAATCATCTAAATTTTGTTTATGGTATAAATTATATACTTGACAAATAAAGTGTAATATGTATTGAAGTAATTTGGTCGTTCCACGCTTTTGACAATTAGGGTGAGTGGGTGGCACTCAAGAGCATCGAAAAATCATACCACAAACCCATAGCTGATATTTGATGAGAAAGAGGGGGAAAGGGGAAAGGGGAAAGGGTAAGAAATATAGAGTTATAGCGAATAAATCTGTATTTTATTTCCATACCTTTCCCCCTTAACCTTTTCCCCTCTTCTTCCTTTACCCCTTCTTGGTAAGTAGTCGGATAGAATTAATTATACAACGTCCCCTTGACTTTCTTTTTCACAATAGCTTTTTTAAAGGCAATGTAAATCCTGGTACAACATCTTCACCACTTAAAATTGCCGTTGCTGGATACTGAGTAATTGAGTTATCAATTCGATAAACAAAAGCTTGCTGATTTTGACGGTCAATTAACCATCCCAAACGCACACCATTGGCAATATATTCTGCCATTTTTGCCTTGAGTTTTTCCAAGCTGTCATTTTTAGAACGAATTTCAATGACAAAATCAGGTGCTAAATTGATAAACTGGTCTTCTTGTTGATCCCAATCTGATGGTAAGCGTCCTTTCGCCACAAAAGCAGCATCAGGAGATTTTACAGCAGTATTGGGTAATCTAAAACCGGTACTTGAACTGAAAACTTCACCTAAATCTTGACTTTCAACCCAATTTAGCAGATAAGCTCCTGCTTTTATTTCTCGATTTCCAGAAATTCCCCCAGTTGGTGGCATAGTTTCCAAAGTTCCATTCGCATTACGTTCAAATCGCAGTTCTGGGTTCTCTGAACTCATTTGCATCAAATCTTCATCAGAGTACCAAGACGGCAAAATAGCTTTTTCGGTTTTCATAATAATGCCATAGCAAGCTAGATAGATAATACAATTTTAGCTGAGAGGATATTTGAAAAGTATAGGGCGAATAGAATTCGCTACTATACAAGCAAAGTCCACTAAACTGTGTAGCTGATGAACGTGAGCCACATTATTTTAAATGAAACTACAACCAATTGAGCATCAACACTTGAAAGAATGCGCGGACTTGTTTATTTCAGTTTTTAGCAATCCTCCTTGGAATGAAGACTGGGAGATTGAATCAGCTTTGAACAGATTGGAAGATTTGTATGATATGCCAAGGCAACACAGTGTTGTTGCAATTGTAGAGGATCAAATTATCGGTTTTGCTATTGGTTATATTGAAAGATGGTATCAAGGTAAAAGCTTTTACCTAAAGGAAATATGTATTGATTCCACTAGGCAGCGAAGTGGAATTGGCACGAAAATTATGGATGTGCTTTCCCAAAATTTAGTAAGTCAAGGTGTCAATAAAATTTATCTATTGACAGGGAGAGATACTCCAGCTTCAGCGTTCTATGAGAAGTGTGGGTTTTGTAATAACTCCAAAATAATTATGATGTCAAAAAAAGTGCAATAGCCAATGTTGAGTAGGCTAGTTGTTCAGCATCGCGTCTTAGACTTCGCAGGCAGTATCACATTTCACTTTTTTGTCCAAAGTCCAAATAATATTATGCTTGATAAAATGCTTTCAGAACGTTTTACGGAAGCTCTTACCTACGCTACACAACTTCACGCCAACCAAGTTCGTAAAGGTTCAGGTATTCCTTATATCGCTCATTTGTTAGGTGTTGCCAGTATTGCTTTAGAATATGGGGCAAATGAAGATGAAGCGATCGCAGCCCTTTTACATGATACCATAGAAGACCAAGGTGGGGCGGCGACAAGAGAAGAAATACGCCGTCGTTTTGGAGACAATGTAACAGCAATTGTCGATGGTTGCACTGACTCTGACACTACACCCAAACCACCTTGGCGACAACGCAAAGAAGCATATATTGCTCATATCTGCACAGCATCGCCATCGGTGTTACTTGTTTCCGGAGCCGATAAACTCTACAATGCTCAATCGATTCGCAAAGATTATCGCGTATTAGGGGAATCAGTTTGGGAACGGTTCAAAGGTGGCAAAGAAGGTACTCTTTGGTATTATAGATCCCTTGTAGATGCTTTCTATAAGACTGGATCAATCCCAATGATTTGGGAATTAGAACGGGTGGTTTCAGAAATAGAACTTTTGGCTAGTTCCGCTCATCAGAAAATTGGGTAGAAACCCCGTCCTTAAAAGACGGCTTTACGGTAAAATAGAAATATGGCGAAATTAGCTCAACGCAGGAGGGTAACTCGCCTCCAAGGCTTTGCTAGTAACCAAGTGGATAACGAGTATCCACGCAAATTGAGTCGTGGGGTGTGGGGATGAGTACATCCTCTAGAACCGTAACCGCGCCCGTAAATTCCGCTCTGCAACATGAGTAAACAAGTAATTGTTAGTAGTGCTGGGAGGGGGATAAAGGGGAGCAATGCGATTGTCGAGGAATGGTTACTACTCTGGTGGGTGAGGAATAGTAATTGAACCAAATTCAGTTGACTTGCCGTTTTTAATGGCATCGAAAGTACCTTTAATAGTACCAGCGATGGGCACAGCAACAAGTGTCCCCAACAACCCAGCAATTTCAAATCCCATCAAAATAGAAACGAAAATCCAGATAGGATTAAGTCCGATAACATCACCGAGTAATTTCGGTGCTATCAAATTATCTTTAATCTGTTGCAACAAAACCGCTGCTATTGCGACTTGAATTGCTAGCGACCAACTTTGCAGCAACACTAAAATTACCACCAAACCGATACCAAGAGAAGCGCCAATAAAAGGAATTAGTTGGGAGATGCCAATAAGTATGGCAAACAACAAAGCAAACGGCACCTTGAGAATCAAGAAAATCGGGGTGAGACAAACTATCATGAACAGCGCTAGCAAAAGTTGGCTGAGGAAAAAGTTGTGGAAATTGAGACGCAAAGATGTAATTAAAGGGATTCGAATGTTAGATGGTAAGAGATTAACCAAACCAGACCAAACGCGATCGCCATACAAAAGCATGTAAAATGCTAGTACGACTATTAACACCATGTTGATTAATCCTGATAAAAGCGTCCCAGCTACGCCTACAGCACTAGAGGCTAGTTGTTGCACCACGTTCTGAATACTGGCATTGATTTGAGTGCTCACAACCGTCAAATCTAATGGTAAACGCCGCTTTCTCGCCAAAATCTCAAACCGGTGTAGATTTTCTTGACTAGCGCTTAACAAACCAGGAATCTTATTTAAAAGTTGAAGCGTTTGGTCAACTACTATCGGCACTAAGGTGACACCCAAAATCACAAACAGCGTTAAAGTTCCTAGCAAAACTATAATCACTGCCTGAGTGCGCGTAATTCGAGCGCGTTCAAAAAACTTAACTGGATAATTCAGTAAAAAAGCAAGAATCGCGGCAACAATCAAAATGGTAATTGGATGCTGAAATAACTGATAAAACTGAGATACCAGCCAAATATTCAGAGCGATAATCGGACCGCTCAGACCATAGAATAACAGACTTTTAACGGAGGCTGAACGGCGCATATTGGCTGGGGACTGGGGGGCAGGATAGGTAAGATTCAGCTGGTGCTGATGAATATGATAGATATTTTTAACAAAGGTGTGTAAACCTAACTTATAAAAAGGAAGCAAATCATCATGGACAAAACTATAGCTGATCTTCGCAAAGACTATACTTTAGAGGGTCTAAGCGTCTCCGAAGTTGATTTTAATCCTTTTGAACAGTTTAAAAAATGGTTTAATCAGGCACTAGATGCCCAACTTCTTGAACCAAATGCGATGACTATTGCCACTGCTACACCAGAGGGCAATCCGTCGGCAAGAATAGTATTATTGAAAAATTTTGATGAGCGGGGTTTTGTTTTTTACACAAACTATAATAGTCAAAAAGGACAAGAATTAACCGAAAATCCCCAGGCATCTCTTGTTTTTTGGTGGGCGGAACTAGAACGCCAAGTTCGTATTTATGGACTGGTTGAGAAGGTTTCGGAATACGAGTCAGATGAGTATTTTCACATACGCCCGTTAAATAGTCGCTTGGGTGCGTGGGCATCTAATCAAAGCGAGGTGATAGAAAACAGAGAAGTTCTTGAGCAACGCTTGCAAGAACTTCAGATAAAATATGAAAATCAAGATGTGCCGCGACCGCAGCATTGGGGAGGGATGCGAGTGATCCCCGCAAAAATTGAGTTTTGGCAAGGACGCCCCAGTCGCCTGCACGATCGCTTGCTTTATACTTGTTTGGATGATAAAAGTTGGAAAATAGAGCGCTTGTCACCTTAATCGTTTTTGTCTAGCCAAGGTGGTATTGCACCTAATAGCTTTTGTGGTTCTATTCCACGAGAACCACCTGGCTCAGTTTTGCGAGGTTTGCCAGTATTTGGTGGCTTGATGTCTCTTTCGGAACCACCCTTTTGTTCTTTATTTTTGTCATCGCTCATTTTATATTGTCCTTATTGATTGGGAATTGGTAATTGCTCATTGCCCATTACCCAGAGAATTTCCTCTGTGTGCTGGGTAAAATTTTTACCTGTTAAGCTGGGAAGTTCGGGAACTTCATTTAATTTCTTCAAGATAATGAATTTCAATTCCGCATAATCTTCACAAATACCTTGTAAATCTGGATCTTTGCCTGCCCATTCCCAGATTGTCTGTTCGCTGTTTCTCACCAAAGCGTAAACTAAATAACGGCGTGCTAGTGAAAGCGCGGTTTTTACCTCAGCATTAGTTCGGTGAGCGATGGCATACCAAGCCGCTAGATTATATAAAAAGCGAGTATTTAACTCTGATGTCTCATCCCAACCATTCTTCAGCTTTTCTATTTCCTGTTTAGCTTCCAAAATCAAATTGACATCGCCTATCATTAACCCAGCCATCGCTTTGCCAATTCTAATTCTACGCTTGACAGATTCGTCTTCACATGTATTCAGGGCGAGATCGTATTGCAGTAGTGCTTGACGTTGGTAATTGAGACATTCTTTGCCTAAGGTTTCTCCTCCAAAGGTGCTGTATGTGTCAGCTAAATTTTCGTAAGGTTGAAACCACTCAGGATACAAAACTATTGCTTGCTGTAAATCTTCAATCGCCAAATAGTAAAACATTTTGCCCTGAGTCGGAGCGCTGGCTAGATTAAGAGCGCCAAAAAAATTATAAATCTTTGCTTGATAGCGATCGCGTTTTCGTCCCAAGTGATACCAAGGCACAGCAGCCACCATTTCGCGCCGGCTGAGTTCCAACGCCAACCAGCGAATAGCGGAGCCAAGCAGCTTTCTGTAGCGGTCTTTCAGTGCTTCTTTGGATACCGAATCTTCTGACTCCCAAACTGTGTACAACTTAGAAGAAAGACGACCTGCAATATTAG
Organism: Tolypothrix brevis GSE-NOS-MK-07-07A; assembly: GCA_019358985.1. GTDB lineage: Bacteria > Cyanobacteriota > Cyanobacteriia > Cyanobacteriales > Nostocaceae > Hassallia > Hassallia brevis. The sequence goes on from JAHHIJ010000007.1 coordinate 11,102, forward strand.
TAATTTCAAAAGTAATTCCCAGGCGATGGTATTCTTTACCTTGGCTTTGCAAAATGCTAGTTACTTTGGTGCCGAATGGTGGAAATATCACCTTCAAGATGTTCACCGCTGGATGCATTTGCTCTGGTGCGAACTCGCTAAGTGAAGTTACCATCTCACCAAGTCGTTGGTCTGGTGTTGTTTGCGGTAACGGTAACTTATCAGGAGGGTGATAGCTTTGGGGTCCTTGGTGGATGATATGTTCTTTCATCCGTTGATGCAAGCCTTTCATCTCCCCCACAAGTTTTTCTCGCGCTAATTGCGAAATACCTGGTAACACATTGGTCATTTCCTCTGCATCAGAAGCATTGATGAAATTGTCTACAATCAATTGGGATGAACGCTGAAAAATCATTAAAATGACGCGATAGACGATTAAAAGACTTAGTAAAATCACCACGATATTTACCAGAATCATAAAAATCCTGGTAAAGTTTTTCTCCACCACTTCGAGGTCGTCTATCAACTTTATGACAGATGTCTTTGGCTTATCAGATTGACTCGGTGTTGGTGTTGCAATCGGTGTTGGTCTGGCAATAATTTGTTGACTATATATGGATGGTCGCCGGTATGCTGACAATCCATAACTAAAGACAAATAAGACGGTGAATACTAACAACAGTCGTACTTTCACAACTTTAAGCTTGGTGATATTATGTTCGCTTTCAGGTAAATTAGGTACATGCGTAAAGCCCAAAACCCGCTCTGAGACGTTCCACGGTCACGTCTCTACGTGTATTTAATAACAACGCAATCTGCTGTAATAGTCAATAGACATCTCCAGATTCATACGTAAAGACGTTCCACGGTCACGTCTCTACAAGGGTTTCGGGCAACGCATAATTAATTTCCAACAGATGTCTAATAGACATCGCGATCGCTCTTTAAATATGTGTTATCCAGAACCTTTGATTAGACGTAGCAGTGCTACGTTTCTACATTCTTAGACGTAGCAGTGCTACGTTTCTACATTCTTAGACGTAGCAGTGCTACGTCTCTACATTCTTTATTTAGCTGAAGAAGGAGAAAATTGAATGCTGGGGTCTGGCATAAAAGTATACCTTAGATAAAGCCCACTGGCAACAAACAAAATTATTAACAAACTACCAATACCGAGGGGACTGGGAAGCCAGAAAGTTACTTCGATGTGGTTTAATTGACCGGGGACGAGTTTCCATACCAATTTATTTTGACTTTTTTCGGGAGCGATACCAACAGAAAGGCTCGAATCCCCTTGAGCGCTTTCGGTTTGTTGAATGTTTCTTACACCCCAAGGAGTTTTCAAGCTAAATTCTAAATCGAGAATCGAGCCTGCATTCGCCAGAACGTTACCATTGTTAGCGATTAGAGAGAGCGATCGCAAGTCCACATCGTAAATCAACCGATTCCGCACTAACACTAAGAAATTGTTCTGAAACAAAAGTAAGTTTGACTCAATTTTTGGCAATTCTGAGTCAGATGTGCCTTTAACTTCAGCTTTTTGATTAATCTTGGGATTGAAAAATTCGTTAAATTTGGTTTGTAATTCCTCACCACTACTGAAGGGAATTGTGACGATAATTTCTGATTTAGAAAGTCGCCGTACTTTGCCTTCTTCTTTGCGGGCGCGGCGTTCAATGCTATTTAACCAATCGTATACTGAGTCACCGCTAAAACTAGTTAGTCGTTCTGCTAACTTAATATGCTGCACCAGTTCACCGCGATTCGAGTTTTCAAAGTTTACCCCCGCTTCATACTGTACGCAACCAGATAGCACCAGGGATGCCAACAGCACCAGACAGACAAATCTTAGCCGTGCAAAGCTTTTTGCTAAAACCGATAAATTCATAACTATAAATCTCCACAAAAGTCAACTCAAGGATGAAAGATGAAGGATGAAGTTAAAACCTTAGAGAAGTTCTATCTAGGTTGAAATTGTACCCCAAAGCTTTTTTGATCCTTCATATCATGTCAGGTTTATTAATTACTTTTGTAAAGACGTTCCGGCGGAACGTCTCTACGACGGTTGTAAAGACGTTCCGGCGGAACGTCTCTACGACGGTAGGTAGGTTTTTATTACTGTTAATTAAACGGACATGACATCACACTTCATCCTTATTTAAAGGCTCAACCAAAGCAAGCTACCCAAGATGAAACTAATGGTAATTAATCCAACCCAAATAAAGCGATTATCTTTAGTATTAACTTGGTTCAAGTCAACATATTCTCGCTCAGTCGGCTTTTTCGGTTGGGAAGATTTTGTACCAGCAGCAAGACGAATTTTACTTTCATTATCAGATAGTGCGCCCAAATCGGGAATTTGAGTCATCCATTCCCTTGGTCTTTGTAGCTTCGGTGCTTTGAGAATGTAAACTAAATTTCGGGCTTCTTTGCTGGTTTCGGAAAAAGGATGACGTTTAAGTTCTTCGCAAAGAGCGATCGCATCCTCTGTACGTTCAGCAGCTTCATAAGCTGTTACCAGCCAGATTTGTACTTCTCCCCCTAAGCGAGAATTGGGATTCACCAGAGCGATCGCTTTTTCGAGATTTTCCACCGCTTGCCGATATTCCCCACTTTCAAAAGCAGCTTTCCCCGATTGGTAAAGATTTTTGGCAATTTCTAAACTTTCTGCACTCACGTTTTCCACACAAATCAGCACTTTCTTAATTGTGCCAATATCAATGAGAAAGAGGGGGAAAGGGGAAAGGGGAAAGGATCAGAAAAATATTCCCAGAGTTATTTAAATCACTCTTCTTACAAAGGTCAACGGGACGGAAACCGATCCCGCTAAGTTTGAGCTTTATTTCCATACCTTTACCCTTTAACCTTTAACCTTTTCCCCTCTTCAAATCCCCCCTTGTACCCTTCTAAGAAGTAAATTGAGAACCCATCAACATTGTCCCGATACCAACGTCGGTGAAGATTTCTAGCAGCAGGGCGTGAGGAATGCGACCATCAATTATATGTGCTGCACGTACTCCTTGAGCGAGCGATCGCACGCAACAATTTACTTTCGGGATCATCCCACCACTAACTACATTAGTAGCAATCAAGTGGCGAGCTTCTTGAATATCCACTTTCGGAATCAAGCTTGACGGATCTTTGTAATCTTTTAAAATACCCCGCGTATCTGTGAGCAAAATTAACTTTTCTGCCCCAAGTGCTGCGGCTATTTCTCCAGCTACCGTATCAGCGTTGATGTTGTAAGCTTGTCCTGTTTCGTCTGCGGCTACGCTAGAAACTACTGGGATATAGCCATTGCTAGCGAGTGTGTCCAAAATCTTGATATTCACACCGCAAACTTCCCCCACAAAGCCAATGCCTTCTTGACCTTGGGGACGAGCTTTAATTAAATTACCATCTTTACCGCATAATCCTACCGCCAAGCCGCCAGCTTGGTTAATCAAGGCGACTATTTCTTTGTTAACTCGACCGACTAAAACCATTTCCACCACATCCATTGTGGCGGCATCGGTGACGCGCAGACCATTTTTAAATTGCGGTTCGATTCCCAGTTTATCGAGCCAGCTGTTAATTTCTGGTCCCCCACCGTGGACTAAAATTGGTCGTAAGCCGACGCAGGATAAGAATACAACATCGCGGATAACTTTATCTTTGAGGGTGCTATCTTTCATTGCCGCACCGCCGTATTTGACAACAACGGTGCGTCCCGCAAATTGCTGGATGTAAGGTAATGCTTCGCTCAGTACTTGCACGCGAGTGGCTGCGTCTTCTCTGATATATTCAGTATCGTTGACTATCATGGGGCGCTGTTGACAGTTAAAACTGATCTAAATAGTTTAAAGGAGTTTGGTACTTTCAACAATGTCTCTTCATGAAGAGGGGTAAAGGGGAAGAAAGACGTAGCAGTGCTACGTCTCTACATCGGTTGTCTGTTTCAGAACAGTAGGAATCGCCTCAAGTACTCGTGTAGCGGTTTTCGTGGGTGTTTCTTCCTCACTGATGCTGATTCGCAGATCGGCTTGATTGTAAAGTGATTGTCGTTGTTCAAGAAGCGATCGCAGTTTTTGTTTCAAGTCAACATCTTGCAGTAACGGTCTTGTGGTATCTTCTGCTAAACGGGTGTAAAGTAATTCTACTGGCACATCCAGCCAAACAATCAAACCGTGACGTAGGTAACTCCAGTTTTTTTGTTGGAGAATAACCCCTCCACCAGTAGAGATAACTAATTTTGTAAAAGAGCAAATTTGTGCTAATACATCGCTTTCTATTTGACGAAAACCCGCTTCACCAACGGATGCAAACAACTCATTAATACTTTGTTTGGTTGTTTCTTCAATTACGTTATCCGCATCCAGAAACCCGTAACTCAATTGTTTCGCAAGTTCGCGCCCTACAGTAGTCTTACCGGCACCCATCATGCCAATTAAGTATAGGTTAACTCCTTTTAACATACTCACTGTCAATTTCCTACTCCTTTTGGGCGCTTAAATTCCCCACCTTTACTCCGAACCTTTCGTACAGACGTTCCGCCGGAACGTCTCTACCGTGAACCTTTCGTAGAGACGTGACCGTGGAACGTCTCTACCGTGAACCTTTCGTAGAGACGTGACCGTGGAACGTCTCTACCGTGAACCTTTCGTACAGACGTGACCGTGGAACGTCTCTACCCTATTTTACATCTCGATGTCGAGGCGAATTTCTCGAATGTAATTTTTCAATTGCGCTTCAAAAATTGTCTGACTCATGAATGAGTAACCTGATTTATCTTGATTTTCAAAATTTTCCTCTATTAATCGTTCAACTATATATTCCATCAAAACTGGGGTTTGTGCAAAGCTGGATGCTTGTCTTTCAATTAGCGATCGCCTTTGTAATAACTCTATAGCTTCTAATATTAATCGTTGGGAAACTCGTGGTATAATGTCTTTTTGCAACTTTCGCACTGAAACCAAATTGCGATTCAGTGCTAACCAATGCATAATCTGCTTTTCCAAGTTAGATAAACGATAAAATTGCTCATCTAAAATTGCTCGAATGTCGCCAAAAACCACAGTACCTTGTTCTAAAAATTCATATATATTGCCAGCAAATAATTCTTGAATCGTCGTGGCAACTAATTTAATAAATAACGGATTACCTGCATACCACTCAATTAATATTCTGCATTCTTCTTCAGAATAATCTGTAAAGCCTTTTTCTTTGAGAAGTTGCCAACTTTCTGCATTACTTAATCCTGTCAATTTCCAAGAGCGAACGGGTAATTGTTTTCCTTCCAAAGCGGCAATTTCTTGAGGTTTTTCTCTACTAGTTAACACCAAGCAACTTTGATGTTGAGAGTCTCCTAATCTTCTGATTAACTCTCCATAACCTTCGTAACCTTGACGGTACCGAATTTGCTTCATAACATCTAGGTTGCTGACTGCCACAGAGAGCGGATATTCTCTAACCAAATCGGTATTGTTGCCATTGCTTAAAATTGAATCAACACAATCCAATACAATTAGACAGCGTGAAGAACGCAAACACTCAATTAGTCGGGAAATATTGTTTTCTATACTTTCTGTACTTTGTATTTGGGCTTCGGGAGATAAAAGCGACCAGAGTTGATGTAAGATGACTTCTAGGGGTGGTGCGAGACTAAGCGATCGCCAAATTACAAATTCAAAATCTTCCTTAATTGTGTCTGCAAGCTTTACTGACAAAGCTGTTTTACCAATTCCACCCATACCTAAGAGTACCACTAACCGACACCGGTCTTGCACAATCCAGTCTTTCAGGGATGCGAGTTCAGTAGTGCGTCCGTAAAATTTACTTACATCAATCGCTTCACCCCAATCTTGTTTTTGATCTGTTTTTATCGGATCAAAATCAGTTTTGTTTTTCTCGGTTATGATTATTTTATTGTTAGTCACATCTACTTGAAACCAGCCTTTTTTATAACCTGCTTTCTCTAGTAAGTGAGTCACTCGACTCCAGCTTTTGACCTTAATGCTGCTTCCCTCTTGGTTACTCAGCATATCTTCTATATATTTATATAGTCCATTAGAAAGATAAACTCTCACAGTACTACTACTGCGACTTTTATAAACTGCATTAGCAATTTCTGCCGGACTCAAACCACAAAGTAAACCTCTCAAAAATTTCTTTTCAACAGGTGTGAGAGCTTTTCCTTTTGCCGATGCCAAATCAACGTATAACTTTTCTAGCTCCCAATTATTTTTAGCCTCTATAAAATCCTCTTCTATTTTATTTGAATTAGCAGTCATTACGGTTATTTATTTAAAGTAGCGAGCAAGCAATATATTAACGATTTTTATATAAAATCGAAATAAACAAACAATGAACTTATAACGAATTTAATAACATTCGTTAGGTGACTTGCCAATTGTTGCTTCGGTATCTTTAGGCTTAACGGAAATTTAATAAAGCTTCTTTGAAACTTTATTTAATTTGTGTCGTCAATATAAACGATAAAGATTCTTTCTCAACTGGGGCTGTTTTAACTTTATACAATACTGTGTTTCTACCTCACAGTATTAACATTCAAGAAACTTTGTCATAGCAAGCCCCGCTCCAAATCTGTAAAAAATCATGGTGTAAATTATGACTTACTTTGTGACATTGTGCAAAAAAGCTTTGCCAGCTTAACGGTTGAAGAAAAAAAAACTACTGCATATCTTATTTGAGTGCACCCGACTTACTTAAGTGTGGTCTATTGAGGTATCAACCATGACTCGAATTCGTGACGTTGTGCAAAAAGCGCTATCCACTGGCTATCTAACAGTTGAAGCCGAAAATCAACTACGACATTTACTGACAACCCGGTATGACTTAGAAGACTTTAAAGCCTTTATGAGCTTGCAAGAAGCCGCGATGATGGGCAAAGTCAAGCAGGAGTCTCGCGAACAAAGATGTAGTATTTAGTACATAAATGCCGCATTTTTACTTAAGAGGGCGATCGCTTATCGTCATCAACAGAGTCGTCATCATCAAAAAATCCCCAATCATCATCATCATTCTTCTGATTGGTAGTCGCCGGTGGTTGATAAGGCGGTATGATTACTCGGTAATCAGCATCGTAAACTGATTCAGTTTTTCCTACTCCAGAATTTTTTGGTTGGCGGTAGCTGTAGGAATAAACTGAACCAGATTGAGAACTACTTTTGGGTTGTTGTTGACGTTCGTAACTTTGATCTCTATCTTGTATGTTTTCCGAACTGGGATTAGGCTCAACATTAGACTTCTCTTCAAAGTCCCAATCATCATCTGTAGTATTATTTGTGTCCCAATCATCTGCTTCATCAGTGCTTCTAGACTCTGTTCTACTAGCTGGGGGTGGAGGGTTGACAGGAGGACGGGAAAATGTTTCTTCTCTAGGGGTTTGCTTATTCCGAGGTGAAGCAGCTGGTGATTTCAGTCGAGTTGGGCGTTGTTGTCGATCTAAATAAGTGGAAAAATTAAATAAGCTGCTGATAAATACAGATGTAACAGCTCCAGCAGTTGTACTAAATAAAATCCACATCGCCAATGGCAAAGGTTGAGTCCGTATCCCTAAAAATACTAACGGTAGAACAGGCGACCAGTTTTGCGCTAACAATAGCGTTAGTCCTCCCAGTACCGTCACTAATAAAATTAAGCGAATGATATCCATATAAAAAGAAGGGGTAAAGGTAATTTCACAGAGGGGAGCAGGGGGAGTAGGGGGAGTAGGGGGAGCAGGGGGAGTAGGGGGAGTAGGGGGAGTAGGGGGAGATGAAGAATTAATTCCTTTGCCCTTTACCCTTTACCCCTTCTCAAATTGCCCAATGCCCAATGCCCATTGCCCTTTTCCCTTTTCCCTTCTATTTTCTCCCTTGCCAGCGTTGAAGTGGGATGCAGTCAATATCCAATTGATCTAAAGTACGAGCAACAACAAAATCAACTAAATCTAAGATTGTTTGCGGATTGTGATACCAAGCAGGAATAGCGGGGACAATTCTTGCCCCGACTTCTGCCAAAGCAGTCAAATTACGCAGGTGAATCAGGCTAAAAGGAGTTTCACGGGGGACGATAATCAGCTTTCGACCTTCTTTAAGCTGGACATCTGCTGCCCGTTCCAATAAGTCGGAACTCAACCCAGCGGCTAGCTTGGCTACAGTGCTCATACTGCATGGAATGACAATCATCCCCAAGGTACGAAAAGAACCACTGGCAATATTGGCTCCAACATCACCCCAAGCATGGCAGTTTAGTTTGCCCCCTGCTTCAACTCCAGCTTGCTGTCGCCAAAATTGCTCTTGCTGAACGGGTTCTACTGGCATCCGAATATTCTGTTCTGATTGCCACACCATGTAACTTGACTTGGAGGCAACTAGTTCAATTTCATAGTCGGCTGACAGCAGAAATTTTATCGCTCGAACGGCGTAAATTAAACCTGATGCACCTGATATGCCTAAGATAATTGGTTGTTGTTTGTTTAACACGCTTTTTTAGTAGGGAGAGGGGGAGAGGGGGGAGGGGGGAGGGGGGAAAGAAGAATTATTCCCCTTGTTCCATGCACAATGCCCTATGCCCCATGCCCCTTATTCATCATCACCATATGGTTCTAGGTCTTGAGACTCCATTTCATTGGATAAGTACATATTTGATACTTCGCCATTGGAGCCGTTTATACCTCTGCCTGAGGGGATACCATCGCTGCCTACGGTGACTAAATCAATTTGCTGGCGGTAGTAATCGACACTTTTAACTTGTACGGCTACGCGATCGCCTAATCTGTAAGAAGCCCGATTTTTGCGACCAAATAGCGCTTGTTGTCGAGCGCGGTACTCATACCAATCATCTTTAAGCGAGCTAACGTGTACGAGTCCTTCGACTCGTAAAGGCACTTTCACATTACCGCTTTCTTTGTCTTCGGTTGCTGGTACTTCAATTTCTACAAAGAAGCCGTAAGATTGAACACCAGTAATTACACCGCTGAAAACCTCGCCGATGCGCTGTTTCATCAAAGAAGCTCTTTGTAACCCAGCTAAATCAGCTTCGGCTTCTTGGACTTCTTTTTCTCTGTCGTTGATTTGGACGATTACCCTTGTCAACTCGCTTTGCAGTTCTTGTTGCAATTCTGGGGGTAAAACGTTCCAGTTGATTTCACTGTGGCTTACGGAATGACACAAATTAACGCGCTCTTTCACACGGGTGTTGCGGCGATCGCGTCCATGTTCCAGTAGTGAATAATACACTCTTTGGATGAGTAAATCTGGATACCGCCGCAACGGTGAAGTGCAGTGGATATACTCACTTAGCGCCAAACCAAAGTGAGAGCCTTTATTTGTGCTGTAAGAAGCTGGCTTGAGTGTATCTTGCAACAAGTAAGTCAAAACTTGTTCTGATGGCGATTCGGCAAAAGCTCTAGTCAATTGTTGATAGTCTAAAGGTTGGATATCTACTTCTGCTTCTAGTGACAGTTCCACGCCTAAATTAATCGCTAATTTTAGCATTTCCTGGACATCTTCCGAATCGGGTGCGCCTTGAACTCGCCAAATAGCAGGAATGCCTAAAGCGTTTAAATGATTTGCCATCAGTTGATTAACAAGTAGCACGAATTCTGTTAAGAGCGATCGCACAGGTAAATCATTGACTACGGCACATCCTAAAATACCTTCATCGTTGTAAGGATTTTGGTTGGGTGGCAGATTTAATTGTAAGCTACCTCGACTCAGCCGCACTTGTTTGACTGCTTGCTGCAAAGCTTGCAGTTCTTGTAACATCTGGACTACTTCTTCTGATCCCTTATTTTTTCCTTTCGTAGGTTTACTTACTTGCCCTGTTAAAATTGCTTCTGCTTGTTGTTCGCTGATGTGTTCGTCTACTTTAATGACACCCTTTTGAATTTCCCAGTCTAGGACTTCTTGTGATTGTGAATCAAAGGTAATTAAAAAAGAGATGCTTAAGCGATCGCTTCCCACAACTAAAGAACAGCGTTCTGCCACAGATGACGGCAACATTGGCAGCACGACTTCACCGAGATATACTGACCTACCCCGCTTAATTGCTTCGCGATCGAGAGCTTCATCTGGTAAAACGTAGTGACAAACATCAGTAATGTGAAAACCTAATCGCGAGTATCCCTCTGGAGTTTTCTCGAAAGTCAAGGCATTTTCTATTACTTGGGAATCTTTTGTACTGCCAATAGTTAGGGTAAATAAATCACGATAATCCTGACGATTTTTTAAATCAGCTTTTAACAGCTTTTTCGGCAACTTAGCGGCAGCATCGTTAACTGACTCTGGGAAAGTACGGGAAAGGTCGTGCTTACAAGTTACCAAATCGATATCAGCAGCAGCTTCGGCATCGCTACCGAGAATTTGCACGACTCGACCGACAGGGGGATATTGCGCTAAAGGGTAACGCAAAACTTCGACATGGGCAAGATGGTCGATCGCCTCTTCCAATTTCATCCCACTAGCTAGCAGTTTCAGTTCAAACAGCAAGCGATCGTCCAGGGGAATGGCACGAAAACCGCTTTCTACTTGTTTAATTCGAGCTAGCAATGTGTGATTGGAGCGTTCGAGAATTAGTTTCACCTCTCCTTCGGGGGAGCGGCGCCGACTACCTTCTTTGAGAACTCGGACTAAAACGCGATCGCCATTCCAAGCATTACTCAGATGACTTTCGCGAATATAAATATCCTCCGCACCTTCGGTATCCTGAATCGCGAAACAAAAGCCTTTACTAGAACAGCGCAGCTTTGCTTCGATGATTCCCTCTTCTGTCACACGACGGTATTTGCCGCGTTCTTTGACTAAAAGCCCGACTTTTTCCAGAACTTCTAAAGTAATTTGAAGTTTTTGTAAACTATCTTCATCTTCACAGCCAAGTTTTTTTTCCAAAACTTTGCGAGCAACCAACTTATCATCGGTAAAATTGGCAAGTAATGTAGCGATTGAAAATTCCATGCAGTGAACCGACCTTTGGTCAAAACATCATTATTAGAAGGCACTTACGTCGAGAGAGAAGCACTATGAGCCGGCACTCAACCGGAGGTTTAGCCCTACCTCCAACAGAGACTGAAAGCGACCCTCGGACTTCTCACGACACGACAATTTCAGAGTTCACTACGAAAAATACCTTTCATCCAGCCAATCTTAACAAAGCACGAAGAATTGAAAATTTACCCCACTAGGTGATTATGCGACCAGTTTTTGAGAGATTTTGTTTATAAAACTCACTCATTCCAGTCTAAAAGCGCTATGCGGGGAAAATAGCAGGTGTTTGATTGTCTAGATTTCAGGTACTTTTACGGCATTACACTCTGATGTTTAACTAGGAAAAACTGCCGGCAAACCCAATTGTCCCATATGTAGAATCGGTAACAACTAGGTTAGCAGCGAAACCGCTCAGTGAGGAAGAACCATTACTTCATTATTGTAGATTTAGAGCGTACTTCTGTGAAACTAGTTCTGCATATTGGATTGGGTATTTAGTATAGCATTGAAGATAACACCACGTAGAGTTAGCCACAATTCGCAAAAAAGTTGTTCAAAAACAGCTTTGCTACAATCGGTACAAGCTATCGAGGTATATCAAACTGTTTTATTTAAAAGAGATCAAAGGTAAAAGATTTTTTCTTCCTTTCCCCTTTCCCTTTCCCCCTTACCCTTTTCACTATTATGTTGGCTCAATTCCAGAGCTTGTATCCCAACGGCAGTCTTATTTCTGAATTAGTACAAATTTCCTGTGGAAAATATATTGTCCGGGCAAGCGTACACATTGAAGGTGTAATTCGTGCTACTGGTATGGCAGCAGCAGAAACAGTCGAGGCAGCAGAAGATCAAGCAAGGAATCGAGCGCTGATGGTTTTGGGATTGACTTCCTCCGAATCGGAATCGACAGTATCCCCAAAATCAATACCCCAGGTGCAAAACAACCCTCATCCTGCTTTGAATACAACTGCCTCTGTTGTCAATTCTGTTCTTCAAACAGAAGCAGCTGCTTCTGAACAAATTCCATCACCAGTTTACGCACCCACTACACAACCAGAGGTGACTTCTTTAAGCGACACTTACAACCAAGACTTAGAGCCTCGCTTTGCTATGACTAGCAACCAAGAGCCAGAATTTGATATACCGATGCAAAATTGGGCTATGCTGGATGACGGCAGCGAACCTGAAGAGAATCCGTTACCAACGCCTGCTGCTAGTAACGTGAGACAATTTGCGCCCCGCAGTTCTACTCAACTTGAAGATGTCGCAAGTCCAAAAAGTAAGAGAAATAATAAAAGCCAACCTATAGACTTGTCCGATGTAATTGCGAAAACAGATGTCGAAATTGAGCGCTTAGGCTGGACAAAAGAACAAGGTAAGGAGCATCTGAAAAAAACCTATGGAAAGCCAGGACGCACTTTGCTGAGTCAAGAAGAATTACTGGACTTTCTCAGATATTTAGAATCTCAAGCAGATCCCATCGCGGGATTTTAATTAAATTTGTAGTCAGCGCTTCAGCGCTGAAGCGCTAACTACGTAATACCAATTTTACGTGAGGCTGCACATAACGCCCCTCAGGCTGGAAAGCCGCTGGCTCTACATACAAAGCCTGCCTACGCAGGCTAATTATATGCATCTTCATATGAAATCGGTATAAGCTTTAATTACTACCAATAACAGCCATTGGACGGCTACCAGTGGCATGACGGTCAATCACAGAGTCAATTAAGCCATAGTTCTTGGCTTCCTCTGGCGACATGAAGAAGTCGCGTTCGGTATCTTCAGCAATACGCTCAATCGGCTGACCTGTATGTTCGGCTAAAAACTCATTTAGCCTGCGCTTATGATATAAAATTTCCCGCGCTTGAATTTCAATATCAGTCGCTTGTCCTTGAGCGCCGCCAAGAGGTTGATGAATCATAATCCGAGAATTGGGTAGACTCATCCGCTTCCCCTTAGCACCTGCGCTGAGAAGAAAAGCACCCATACTCGCGGCTAATCCGGTACAAATTGTACAGACATCTGGGCGAATATGCTTCATAGTATCAAATATGCCCATACCAGCATTCACCGAACCACCTGGAGAATTAATGTACATATAAATGTCCTTCTCCGCATCTTCAGCATCTAAAAACAGCAGTTGGGCAACAATCAAGTTGGCTAGATTGCTATCAACTTGTTGTCCCAAAAAGATGATGCGCTCACGTAACAGCCGTGAGTAGATATCAAAGGCGCGTTCGCCCCGACCGGATTGTTCAATGACGATAGGAATCATAAGCGCCTAGTTGTAGCTATTTTAAATATATTTTATCGATTACTGCCGTTGATTGATTTCGGTAATTACTCCTGAACTGGGGAATAGGGGGAATTTCATGATTCAAAAAGTCTCCTTGCCCTATGACCTATGCAATTTTGTCACGTAACTTTAACTTTCTTCAGCATTTTCACTAACAATTATCCGGATGAGTCTACCTAAAGCTGTAAATCGATAGTACGAGGTGCAGTCGGGGTAATCAACCAAGAGTGCAATTGCCATCCACCCGAAGACATAGGAGCCTACCATGCTGCCAAAACTTTTGCAAGCCGCTATCATCACGTTTCTACTTCACTTGTCAGCGGGACTTAGCCAAAATCCTTCTATTCATACTAAAACAGAATTATCTTTAAATACAAAGCCGGTGCCAATGGTTAGCTGGGTATTTCCCTCTCTGCCATAAAGGTATAGTATTTGATAAGTTGTCGAGGTATGGGTAGTTGACAATTAAGTTCCTCGTCGCTAAAGTTCTCTGTATCTGGGCTTTTCTAGAGGTTAAACCCCAGTAGGATGATGAAAGATTTATCCGGAAAGTGAAATCGTATTAAACTGAGCAAAGAAGGATGCTAGCTAGTTGATGTGAAAGCTCTCTTATCTTCAACAAATGCTATAATTTTCCTATAGCTTCAATGCTTGTAAACAGTAAATATCAAGGTTAGAAACCTTTTTGGTAAACCTTACCTCTGTAAAACAAGTAGGTAACAGCGTCAAAAGAAATACTAATATTTACTGTTTCGTCCATGAGTAGCGAAAACCAAGCACCAGGACAAAATATAAAGTGCACGAGGTGTAAACCTTGTGCATAGATTGATACGCCCTGGCTAAGAGAGAATCTTAGCTTGAGTATTTGTTAACATGCGTTGGGAATTGTTAACAAAAATGTATCGGTAATGTAACTACCGCTTTCTCAATCATGACGAATCGCCTCGCTCTAGCCTTGAGTCTCTACCTCCGCAAACACGCTTCAAACCCAATTGATTGGTGGACTTGGTGTGATGAAGCACTAATAAGTGCAAAAACCCAGAATAAACCGATTTTTCTCTCCATTGGCTACTCTAGCTGCCACTGGTGTACTGTCATGGAAGGTGAGGCGTTTTCAGACTTGGCGATCGCCAAATACATGAACGCTAATTTTCTTCCAATTAAAGTAGACCGCGAAGAAAGACCGGACATCGATAGCATTTATATGCAGTCTTTGCAGATGATGAGTAACGGTCAAGGAGGCTGGCCCCTAAATGTCTTTCTTTCTCCAGAGGATTTAGTCCCGTTTTATGCTGGTACTTATTTCCCTGTCGATCCCCGCTTTGGTCGTCCTGGCTTTTTACAAGTTTTGCAATCGCTGCGCCGTTACTATGATACCGAAAAAGATGACTTACGTCAACGTAAAGCAGTAATTTTAGAGTCGCTGCTGACTTCTGCGGTTTTGCAATTAGATGACGGCATAACCACACAAGATGATAAATTATTACGGCAAGGCTGGGAAACTAGCACAGTTATAATTACTTCGGATCAACAAGGTAATCGGTTCCCGATGATTCCCTATGGGGAATTAGCGCTACGGGGAACTAGATTTTCTTTTTCTGATAGTGTAAAAGACCAATCAAAATACAATGGCAAGGAAGTTTGTACTCAGCGAGGGTTAGATTTAGCACTCGGCGGTATTTTCGATCATGTAGGTGGTGGCTTTCACCGTTACACGGTTGATCCTACTTGGACTGTACCGCATTTTGAAAAGATGCTTTACGACAATGGTCAGATTATCGAATATCTGGCGTCTTTGTGGAGTGCAGGAGTAGAAGAGCCGGCTTTCACTAGAGCGATCGCTTTAACTGTAAAATGGTTAAGTCGGGAAATGACCGCTCCTGAAGGTTATTTCTTTGCATCTCAAGATGCTGACACTTTTACAACACCAACAGAAGCTGAACCAGAGGAAGGAGCCTTTTACATCTGGAATTATAAAGAATTAGAGGAATTGCTCACTCCTGAAGAACTAACGGAATTACAACAATTGATAACTGTAACGCCCAACGGCAACTTTGAAGGTAACAATGTGTTGCAAAGGCGTTATGCAGGAAAATTAAGCGATACCCTAGAAAAGGCACTTTCCAAGCTTTTTGTTGCTCGCTATGGTGCAACATCTGAGTCACTTCAAACTTTCCCCCCCGCTCGTAACAACGAAGAAGCAAAAACGGTAAACTGGCAAGGACGTATTCCCGCAGTCACAGATACAAAGATGATTGTCGCTTGGAATAGCTTGATGATTTCCGGTTTGGCAGTAGCTTATAGAGTATTTCAACAACCGTCTTATTTAGAACTAGCAACACGAGCCGCAAACTTTATCTTAGATAATCAGTTTGTTGATGGGCGTTTCCACCGATTAAATTACCAGTCGTCTCCCACAGTGTTAGCTCAATCTGAAGATTACGCCTTTTTTATTAAAGCATTATTGGATTTACACGCTTGTTCGCCTAATCAAACGTTTTGGTTAGAAAAAGCGATCGCTCTCCAAGATGAATTTGACGAATATCTTTTAAGTGTTGAGTTAGGTGGTTACTATAACACATCTAATGATGCAAGTCAAGATTTAATTGTGCGTGAACGCAGTTATGTAGATAATGCTACACCGTCAGCGAATGGAATAGCGATCGCTAATCTTGTGCGATTGGCGCTTTTGACGGATAATTTGCATTATCTCGATTTAGCAGAGCAGGGGTTAAAAGCTTTTCGAGCCGTAATGAGTCGCGCTCCTCAAGCTTGTCCGAGTTTGTTTGCAGCTTTGGATTGGTATCGTAACTCGACTTTGATTCGCACCACAAGCGAGCAGATAAATATTCTGATTTCCAAATATTTGCCTACGGCTGTGTTTACCAGCGTATCTAAATTACCAGAGCGCAGTGTAGGATTAGTTTGCCAAGGTTTGAAATGTCTGCCAGCAGCTGAAAGTATCGAGCAGTTATTGCAGCAAGTTCAGCAAAGTCAAATGCGGGGATGAACTAAGAAAAACAGCTAGATGTTTCCTTCTTCACATTAAAGAAAGTTAACAGTGAATTTTATATGATATCATGTCCATTTAATTAACAGTAGTAAAAACATCCCAACCCTCGTAGAGACGTTCCGCCGGAACGTCTTTACATTGTAAGTAATAAACCTGATATGATATGACTCAAGCTTTAACTAAAGTAGTAACATTTGAAGAATTTACCGCGTGGAAACCTGAAGGTGGACGTTATGAATTGCATGATGGGGTAATTGTCGAAATGACTCAACCACTAGGAGATCATGAAGACATTGTTGGTTTTTTGGTTGAAATATTAGTTAGAGAATATACTCGTTTAAATTTGCCTTATCGAATACCCAAAACTGCATTAGTCAAACCTTCTGAAAGCGAGTCAGGTTACTCACCAGATGTGTTGTTACTAAATCGTGATAATCTTGAAAACGAACCATTGTGGAAACAAAAATCCACTGTTACTTTATCTGCATCAGTTCCCTTAATTATCGAAGTTGTCAGCACTAATTGGCGTGACGATTATTATAAAAAATATGCAGACTATGAGAGTATGGGAATTGGTGAATATTGGGTTGTAGATTATCTTGGTCTTGGTGCTAAAAAGTTTACTGGGAATCCCAAACTCCCTACTATCTCGATTTATCAGCTAATCGATGAAGAGTACCAAGTTACCCAATTTCGGGGTACTAATCATATTATCTCTCGCACTTTTGGGGAATTGAATCTAACTGCTCAACAAATTTTTGATGCAGCGTTATAGGCAGAAACCGTATTCTTTGTGTGATGACAACTCGTAGCGAATTAACTGCGATATATCTACCTACAATGGTGAATTGTATTAAGGAGGGGAATTACCTCCTTTTCAAGTCTCTCGAATCCAAAGTGCTAAACCACCCCCACGACCACGCGCTGCAATCAAATCTGGTGTCACCAAAAAGAATGCGAAAAAAGGCAGAGTATTTATCGGCTGATTGTCAAAATTCTCAGCTTTCGTTTTGCCCCCGCGAATCTGACCATTATATATAGTACGACTAAATAAACTGATTTGCATTTGGGTAAATTCAAATGCTAGTAAATTTTTGTTACCCAGATATTTAGCTGGTCCAGTTAGTTTTAGTTTGAGTGAGGCAAATTCAACGGAATTAGTAATTTCCCCTTTGTCAGCATCTTGGGCAGCACTAAAAGAAATGTGCGCTGTTGCAAATTTGGGCAAATAAAAGCCGTTGCCTAACTTAATTCCCCTACGATGTTTAACCTTCTTGGTTCCAGTTGTAAAACACAGACGCCATTTAC
The DNA here is from genome assembly GCA_019358985.1 of Tolypothrix brevis GSE-NOS-MK-07-07A. Classification (GTDB taxonomy): domain Bacteria; phylum Cyanobacteriota; class Cyanobacteriia; order Cyanobacteriales; family Nostocaceae; genus Hassallia; species Hassallia brevis. The sequence continues at coordinate 28,662 of JAHHIJ010000007.1, forward strand.
CAAGCATTGATTCAAATGGGTACGTTAGTCGTTGTTGTTTGGCAGCTTTTTCTGCTTGTAATAAAGCATTTACAACCGCTTCACCAGGAGGACGTTCTGTTTTTTGTCCGCGATAAGCTTCTTGGGTTTGTGTTAATAGGGTGATAAACTCTTGGGTAATAATTTTTTCCAATGTTCGCCTCATTTTACCAAAAAAACCTCGTAAAGACGTTCCGCCGGAACGTCTCTACAATCGTGTGGAATGATTTGAGCGATCGCTACGAATCGCTTTTAATCAACTGTTTTTGTATAGCAATCATAACAGCCGCGTGGCGATCGCTTACTCCTAGTTTATGTAAAATAGCATGAACATGAACTCTAACTGTTCCCGGTGTGATGTAAAGCACTTCGGCTATTTCTTGATTAGTTTTGCGGTTTGCTAACAATAATAAGATTTCTTGCTCCCGGTGCGTGAGAGGATTTGCGCCTGTAGATAATTTAGAATCAAGCTGGATGGTTTGAGACGCAAAGGTAGAACGGATTTCTTTGGTAGCATTTTCGTCCCACCAGGAAGCACCAGCAGCCACAGAACGCAGTGCTAAAACTAACTTTTCGGCTGCAATTCCTTTCAAGCAATAGCCTTGAGCGCCGGCTTCTATCAACCGTGCAATCAGTGAATTCTGTGAGTGGGAAGTAAGAACTAATATCGGTAAATTTGGATATCGCTGCTTTATTTGCCGACAAGCTTCGATTCCCCCAATCCCCGGTAATCCAACATCCAAAAGAACAACATCAACCGCATGATGATTTACTAGCTCGATGGCGGTTTCTCCATCTTCAGCCTCAGCTACAATTTCTAAACCAGCTTCTTGCTGCAATCGTACTTGCAATCCTAAGCGGAAAAGTTCATCATCCTCAACCAAGAGAATTTTTAGTTCAGTGGACGGCATCTGGCACAGCTTAAGAAGGCTGATATGGGTAAACTGAGAGCTTGAACCCAAAGAGCGCTCCACTTTTGGCAGTTGTGGAGACATCTTTACAATGGGATCTGTTCTCTGCCCAAATTATACCGTTATGCGCCTCAATAATTTGCCGAGATAAATAAAGCCCCAATCCTGAGCCTTTAGCTTGCCGATCGCTATTTCCCTGATAAAATCGCTCAAATAAGTGGGGAAACTGTTCTGGGGGAATACCTGCACCAGTATCCAAGATTTTGACAACTTGATAAGAAGCTTGAGATTCTAATATTACTTCCACGCGATCGCCTCTTCTGGAATGGTTTATTGCATTAATCAGCAGATTTGTCAATACTCTTTGTAATTGCCAAGCATCACCTTTTACCCACAATGACGAGCGAAAATCCGACTCCCCATAGCGAAAGCATAAATTAACTCGTCGGGTTGCAGCGACTTCCATCAAAGTAGTAGCAACGTCCTCTGCCAATACAGTTAAATCCACAGGTTCTAAATGCAGCTTTAAACCTTCAGTATCATTGCGATAAACATCTAATAAAGTTTCCACAAATTGCAAAGAGCTATCATGACTGTGAATCATCGTTGCTAAGACTTTCTGCTGTTGTGACGAAACGATGCCAAATTTTTCTTTTTGGAAAGCTTTGAGAGTTTCAATTGCTCCTAAAAGAGGGGTTTTCAAATCGTGAGTGAGTGTAGAAGCAAAATCTTCTCTTAGTTTAACTAATTGTTCGTGTGATTCTAGCTTTGCTTGCGTCAATGCGATCGCTTCTTGGGTTCGTCGTAGACGTTGACTCAAAAATCCTGTTACCATTAAAGCCATAACTGCGATCGCTCGATTAGCCACCGTAGAAGCAACAATTACTTCACCCCCAGGTACCCACAAATTCAACAACGTTAAAAACATCGCCACGCATGTTGCTTGTAACGTTGCTTTCTGATTTAACCAAGAATTTGTCAGCAGAATCGGTCCAGTGTAAAGATACCCAAATACATAATCACTTGGCGTAGAAAGTTCCAAAACTAAAACAAAGATAAACAATCCCAGAATCAGCAAAGATTTGCCTAACTGCGAGTTGTTAGCCAATAAAATCGCTTTAAATCTACCATTCACGAAACCATCCTTAGATTAAATTATGTTATTTATATAAACTATATTAAATCAATATTTTATCTTGACTAATTTTACCCTAAAAGCTACAGCAGCCGTAATATTCGTAGAGACGTTCCGGCGGAACGTCTGTACAATATATGCTATTTGTAGAAGATATATTTTTTCTAAACATTGTTTACTTCCCTTTATATAACTTCGCCGTAATATTCGTAAAGACGTTCCGGCGGAACGTCTCTACAATATATGTTATTTGTAGAAGATATATTTTTTCTAAACATTGTTTACTTCCCTTTATATAACTTCGCCGTAATATTCGTAAAGACGTTCCGGCGGAACGTCTCTACAATATATGTTATTTGTCGAAGATATATTTTTTCTAAATATTGTTTACTTCCCTTTATATAACTTCGCCGTAATATTCGTAAAGACGTTCCGGCGGAACGTCTCTACAATATATGTTATTTGGCGAAGATATATTTTTTCTAAACATTGTTTACTTACCTTTATATAACTTCGCCGTAATATTCGTAAAGACGTTCCGGCGGAACGTCTCTACAATATATGTTATTTGGCGAAGATATATTTTTTCTAAACATTGTTTACTTAGTTTAATAAACGCTATACATAAAAATAAACTAATTTTATATGTCTCTATCCCTTGTTTCCATTAAGAAATTGATAAATGATAGAAACTATTCCACTTATTCAAATACCAAGTAATTCTTTTCTGCTTGTAAAAATTTTAGTAATAATTAGTTGAAAAATGTTACAAGGATGGATTCAAATTGCCTTAACGCTAGCAATTGTAGTCGCGATTACCCCCTTATTTGGGCGATACATGGCGCGTGTCTTTCTGGAAAGACGAACCTTTCTCGATCCCATTTTAAACCCCGTTGAGCGAGTTTTGTATTCCTTAATCGGCGTTCAAGCTAGAGAAAGCATGACTGGCTGGCAATATGCACGGGCAATTTTGTACAGTAATATAGTCATGGCATTCCTGATATTCTTTATTATCATGAATCAGGGATGGCTACCCTTGAACCCGAACAAAATAGGTGCGCCGACTTGGGACACAGCATTACATACTACAATTTCTTTTATCACCAACACCAATCAACAGCATTATTCTGGTGAAACTTACCTAAGTTACGCCAGTCAAATGTTAGGGTTGGGGTATCATATGTTTACCTCAGCAGCTACGGGTATAGCAGTAGCGATCGCATTTATTCGCGGTTTAACAGGTAGACCTTTGGGCAACTTCTATGTAGACTTAATTCGCGCAATTATGCGGATTTTGTTACCCATTAGTATTATTGGGGCAATTGTCCTCATAGCAGCTGGAGTTCCGGAAACTTTAGCCGGTGCTGTGGTAGTTCCCACCTTAGAAGATCCTACCATAAGTCAGGCGATCGCTCGCGGTCCAGTTGCTCACTTTGAAATTATCAAACAACTAGGAGAAAACGGGGGTGGATTTTTTGCCATCAACTCAGCACATCCATTTGAAAACCCAAATCCCTTAGTTAATCTAATTCAGGTTGTAGCAATGCTTTCGGTGCCTACCTCATTGATATACACCTATGGAGTGTTTGCAAATAACCTCAAACAAGCGTGGTTAGTTTATAGCATTCCTTTTGCAATTCTGGTAGTGTTTATCATCATTACAGCGATCGGTGAATATAACGGTAATCCTGCCATCAACGCACTTTTAGGTTCACAGCAGCCAAACTTAGAAGGTAAAGAAGTTAGATTTGGCTGGGCGCAATCTGCATTGTTTGCCGTTTTCACCACAGCAACCATGTGCGGTGCCGTCAATAGCTTGCACGATTCCTTTATGCCCAACGGTGGTTTTGTCACCTTATCAAATATGTTCCTTCAAATAGTCTTTGGGGGACAGGGTACAGGAACCGCTTATTTGTTTGCTTATCTAATTTTGGCAGTATTTGTCACAGGTTTGATGGTGGGACGTACCCCCGAATTTTTCGGACGCAAAATCGAAAAACGGGAAGTTGTCCTTGCCAGTTTCCTAATTTTGTTAGTCCACCCCATTGCGATTTTAATACCTGCGGGGATAACTTTAGCATTTCCCGACCAATTAGGAGGAATTAGCAATCCTGGTTTTCACGGCTTTTCCCAAGTTATTTACGAATACGCCTCAGCTGCGGCTAATAACGGATCTGGATTTGAAGGCTTAGGAGATTCTCAACCCTCCCCATTAGCGATCGCCACAGGTACACCACCAACCGTAACCGCTTTGTGGTGGAACCTGAGTACCTGCTTTTCTTTACTAGTTGGACGTTATGTCCCCATCATCGGTTTATTATTTCTTGCTGATAGTATATCCCGCAAACAACCCGTTCCCCTCACAGTTGGGACATTGCGAACCGACACCGGACTATTTACAGGAGTCACTGCCGGTGTAATTCTCATCCTCGGTGCCCTCACCTTCTTCCCAGTTTTGGCATTGGGACCAATTGGCGAAGCCTTTCAAATAGCGAAAGGCATATAAAACCGCAGATGGACGCAGATAAACGCAGATTCATCCGCGTCCATCCGCGTTCATCTGCGGTTAAAAATCCAAATTTAAAATTCATATGCAAACCACTACTTCCCCCCAACAAACCCGTGAATCGCGCAGACACACTCCCAAAGCAGATATGCGCGGACTTTACCAAAGAGCAATTCGTGAGTCATTTGTCAAGCTCAATCCGCGAAATGCCGTCAAAAACCCAGTAATGTTCATTGTCTGGATCGGGACAATTATCGTTTTTTTAGTCACTCTCAACCCCAACTTATTCGGCACAATTGAAGCAGATGTCAACCAGCAACGCTTGTTAAATGGGTTGATAACCTTAATTTTATTTTTCACAGTTGTTTTTGCCAACTTTGCCGAAGCCGTTGCCGAAGGACGTGGTAAAGCTCAAGCAGATGCACTCAAAGCCACGCGATCGGATACCAACGCTCGCAAAATGCTGCCCGATGGTACAATTCAAGAAGTTAATTCTACCGAATTGCGACGGGGCGACCAAGTAAAGGTGATTGCTGGTGATATGATGCCAGCTGATGGCGAAGTTATACAAGGCATCGGCTCAGTGGATGAGTCTGCCATTACTGGGGAATCTGCCCCTGTACTGAAGCAACCAGGCACAGATATTTCTACTTCCGTTACTGGTGGTACTCGCTTGCTTTCTGACGAATTAATCATTCGGATTACAGCCGATCCCGGTCAAGGCTTTATCGATCGCATGATTGCTCTGGTAGAAGGCGCCGAACGCAGCAAAACACCCAACGAAATCGCTCTCACAGTACTGCTTGCGGTGCTGACGCAGGTGTTTTTAATTGTGGTTTCCACAGTTCCCCCCTTCGCCGGCTACATTGCCAACTTTGTCAGCACAATTTATGGTGCCCAAGCGGGTAGTAGTTTGCGTGCTGGTGTTAGCGTTGCCATTTTAATCTCCCTGCTTGTAGCTTTGATTCCCACTACTATCGGTGGATTGTTGAGTGCGATCGGTATTGCCGGGATGGACAGAGTTGCCCAATTCAACGTTATTGCCACATCTGGACGAGCAGTAGAAGCTTGCGGTGACATCAACACCTTAGTACTGGATAAAACCGGCACTATCACCTTAGGCAACCGGATGGCTAATGAGTTTATTCCAGTCAACGGTCATTCAATAGAAGATGTAGCGCAAATATCTTTAATTGGTAGTATATTTGACGATACCCCCGAAGGTCGCTCAATCGTCACATTAGCAGAAAAATACCAAGTTGAGACAAGCTTAAATCCTAAGAATGCAGAAGCTGTGGAATTTTCCGCTAAAACTCGCATGAGTGGTACTAATTTACCCAATGGGAAACAAGTCCGTAAAGGAGCGGTGGATTCCATTAAAGGCTTTGTTCGTTCCCGCGGGGGTAAAATTCCCGACGACTTAGACGCAGCTTATGAGCGAGTTTCCCGCTTAGGAGGTACACCCTTAGCCGTCTGTCAGGAGAATGATATTTACGGGGTTATTTATCTCAAAGATATAGTCAAACCAGGTTTGCGCGAACGCTTCGATCAACTCCGCCGCATGGGTGTGAAAACCATCATGCTCACAGGCGATAATAGCATTACCGCTGAGGTAATTGCTCAAGAGGCGGGAGTTGATGATTTTATCGCCGAAGCCACTCCAGAAGACAAAATTGAGGTTATTCGCTCGGAACAATCACAAGGTAAACTTGTAGCCATGACCGGAGATGGTACCAACGATGCACCGGCACTAGCTCAAGCAAACGTCGGTGTAGCGATGAACTCTGGGACGCAAGCTGCGAAAGAAGCTGCGAATATGGTAGACTTGGACTCTGACCCCACAAAGTTAATTGACTTAGTGACCATTGGTAAACAGTTACTAATTACCCGTGGAGCATTAACCACATTTTCTATTGCCAACGACATCGCCAAATATTTTGCCATCATTCCCACAATCTTCGCAGCATCAGGAATTGGCGCACTTAACATTATGGGACTCAAAAGCGCCCAATCTGCAATCATCTCAGCCCTGATTTACAACGCTCTAATTATACCGGCGCTCATTCCCCTAGCGCTAAAAGGAGTCAAGTTTCGTCCCCTAACAGCAGATCAACTGCTAAAACGTAACATCCTACTTTATGGTGTTGGTGGCGTAATTGCACCCTTCATTGCCATCAAGCTGATTGATATTATCCTACCCTTCTCTTAATTTTTTCTCTTTCGTAGTAAGCGCTTCAGCGCTTGGGCATCGACTACAAAGCAACATAATGTAATAACAATAAACGATTCAGCGCTGAAGCGCCGACTACAAAGCAACATAATGTAATAACAATAAACGATTCAGCGCTGAAGCGCCGACTACAAGCAACTCAATGTAATAACGATAAACGATTCAGCGCTGAAGCGCCGACTACAAAGCAACACATATGAAAAAACATCTTGTACCATCACAACAAATCTCAGCCCAAACATTAGAAACAGTAACCGAAATTTGGGATGAATGGCGCAGGCAAAAGCTGCCATTGTATCTATTCTTAGCAATGTGTTTCAACTTAATAGTAGCGCCTATGGTCTACGCCGCTACTGGTGAAACACTTTCCCGTCCTCAATCTTGGGCATTGGGATTATTAGGATTAGTGGTTCTAAGCCTTTCAACATATCTCTTTTTTGTAATGTTTGTACCGGAGAAATTCTAATGAGTTTTGCACGCGATGCCGGCAGAGCCGTTCGTTCTACTTTATTATTGTGGGTGATTACAGCTATTATTTATCCTTTGCTGATGATTGCCTTGGGACAAATTGCATTTCCCTTTCAAGCAAATGGTAGTCTAATTAAGAATGCCCAAAATCAAGTTGTCGGTTCTGCCTTAATTGGTCAGCCTTTTACTTCAGATCGCTACTTTAATAGTCGTCCTAGCACCACCAGTTATAGTACAGCAGACCCGAAAAAAGATGAAGCTGGAGTGTTAAAAACTGGAGTGTCCGGTGCTAGCAACTTGGCTCCTAGCAATCCCGCATTGCGCGATCGCATCGCTGGAAAAAACGACCCCGACAAAACTAAAAGCATTGAAGGTGATTTACCTCGTTTGAAAAAAGCCGGGGTGCAACCGACAGCAGATTTAGTTTACACCTCTGCTTCCAGCCTTGATCCCCACATTACCCCGGAAGGAGCAAAAGCGCAAATTGCCCGCGTAGCCAAAGCGCGACAACTCCAACCCAACCAACTCGAAACCCTAATTTCTCAAAACACCGATAATCGCTTTCTCGGCATCTTTGGTGAACCTGGAGTCAATGTCTTAAAACTAAATCTCGCTTTGGATCGGTTTTAACCAGGAATTTAGGGCGATCGCCGAATACCATCACATACCCAAAATCTTTACAATGTAAACTAAGGTAAAGAAATTAAAGCAAAAACAATGGCGATATTTGGATTTGGTAAAAAACTAACCGTACCCACTCCTGAAGAAGCTTTGCCAGGACGGGCAGAAGAAATGCCACTAACCAACCGTCACGATGTCAACGGTAATCCCTTGAAGCCACCATTCCCCCAAGGTATGGAAATGGTAGTGTTTGGTATGGGCTGCTTTTGGGGTGCAGAACGCAAATTCTGGCAACTTGACGGAGTTTTCACCACTGCTGTAGGTTACGCAGCCGGTTCAACTCCTAACCCCACTTATAAAGAAGTATGCAGCGGCATGACCGGTCACAATGAAGTTGTGCTAGTTGTGTTTGATCCCAAGGTAATTAGTTACTCACAATTGCTCAAAACCTTCTGGGAAAGCCACAATCCCACCCAAGGAATGCGTCAGGGGAATGATGCCGGCACTCAATATCGTTCCGGAGTTTACGTTTATTCTGACACTCAAAAACAAGAGGCTATTGCATCAAGAAATGCTTATCAAGAAGCCCTCAACGCCGCAGGTTATGGCAAGATTACTACAGAAATCTTGGATGCTACTGAGTTTTATTACGCAGAAGACTACCATCAGCAGTATCTTGCCAAAAATCCCGGCGGTTATTGCGGCTTAGGTGGGACAAATGTTGCTTGTCCTGTTGGGGTAGGGATTTAAAAAGGGGGAAAAGGAAAAAAGGGGAAAGGGTAAGAACAGAAAATTTTTTTATTCCTTTCCCCCTCTTTCTCATAGCATTGAGGCAATAAAAGCGATCGCACCGTGCCATACTAGCAAACTAATTGGTGCCCCAATCATCAATCCAGCGATCGCCCAGCCTCTTTGATGTTCTTTAAATTGTTCAATACTCCGCCATCTTCGACTTTTCCAAGCCCATTCATTACCTTTTGCACCGAGAGCGAGGGTAACGACAAAACCAGTTTGAGGTACAAAGCATAACAATCCTACCCAAACTTGATTAGTCCACAACCAAAACCAAGGTAATAAAAATGCACCCCAATTCCACCCCTTAATCTCATCAGGAACTTCTTCGGTTGTATTATTTATGCCGCACCCAGAGTTATTTATTATTTCTTTGCGCTGCAATTGATTGCTTTTAGCCGGTTTGAGAGCAAAACCATTTTTGAGTGCCTCCAAAGCTTCACGGGCAGTCGGAAATCGCTGTTCTGGCGCGGGTTCTACCAACTTTTGCAGCCAAATGACAAAACCCGAATTAAGATTAACTCGGTCAGTAAATTGAATCCGTAATTCCTGCACTGGTAAATCAGATGGAGCAGTACCTGTTAACAAATGTATCAAAGACGCTCCCAGTGCGTAGAGATCCGACGCTGGAACCGCTCTACCTCCAAATTGTTCCATTGGTGCATAACCATAAGTCCCCACCACAGTAAAAGTCACACCTTCTTTTGCGGCTTTATCTTGAACCGCGCCAAAATCAACTAAGTAAATATGATTATCTTTACCCCAAATTAAATTACTCGGTTTAATATCGCGATGCAATACTGTAGGATTCAACTCATGTAAATACATGAGAATCTTTAAAATCTCCACAGCAATTTTTCTAACTTCTTTTTGGCTAAACCTTTTCCCCGCATTCAGTTGTTCTTTGAGCGATTCACCGGGAATATATTCTTGCACCAAGCCAAACCAAAGTGTTCGGTCATCGACACAAAAATAATCGAGATACCGGGGAATGCGGGGATGACTTAGCTGTTTGAGAATTTGCGCTTCTCGTTCAAAAAGCTTGAGATCATCCCATTGTACAGTACCGCCAAAAGCAAGGAGTTTAACTACAACAAGAGAATTATCAACATCAGTCGCTTGTAAATCTTTTGCTAGCCAAGTTTGGCGAACTCCATTATTGCCGAGTTGACGTTGAATTTGGTAACGATTTTGTAATATCTGTTCTACTTGCAGCATTGGACACCTGCGTGACTCACCAGCCTAGTTTCTCTAATCTAACGAGAATCCCTCAGATAAATCGCAAGCGTGAAAAAATGTTACGGAAAAATTGGGTAAAAGCCCCGTCCTTAAAGGACGGCTTTATATGGTATTCTTCTATTTTTCTTCTACTCAATGTGGAACAAGTTCAAAAATGACATAGCATATATTGCTCTTTAACGGCACATAAGTTTTCCTTTGGGAATTAAATCGACCGTATTGAGATTTGCGGATATTTTTGAGGTTCAAGTCAGATGAAAAAGTAACAATATTAACATTAATATCTGTGTGTATGTGTTATAAGGTACGGGTAACTTTCCGTCATACTACCAAGAATACTCATAAATAACGCATAATTAAATAATCTGAAGTGAAGACATTGCCTTCAGTCGGGTGTATACTACTTACTTTCCTTTAGCTGATAACTGTGTAAACGTGCTATTCAATTGTCTGTAATATGAGTAACGACATAGATCTGATCAAGCGTCTTGGTCCGAGTGCGATGGATCAGATCATGCTTTATCTAGCTTTTAGTGCCATGCGGACTAGTGGGCATAGGCATGGGGCATTTTTAGATGCGGCAGCAACGGCAGCAAAGTGTGCGATTTACATGACCTATCTGGAGCAGGGACAAAACCTGCGAATGACAGGACATTTGCACCATCTTGAGCCGAAGCGGGTGAAAATCATTGTTGAAGAAGTGAGACTTGCGCTGACAGAGGGCAAGCTGCTGAAGATGCTTGGTTCCCAAGAACCGCGCTATCTAATTCAGTTGCCTTATGTGTGGATGGAAAAGTTTCCTTGGCGACCGGGGCGATCGCGCATTCCCGGTACAAGTCTGACGAGTGATGAGAAAAGGCAAATTGAACAAAAACTGCCGCCTAACCTGCCTGACGCCCAATTAGTCAGTTCTTTTGAGTTTTTAGAACTGATTGAATTTTTGCATAAGCGATCGCAGGACGACTTGCCCGAAGAACACCGTATGGGTTTGAGTGAAGCTTTAGCGGAGCATATCAAGCGCCGTCTGCTATACTCAGGCACCGTGACAAGGATTGATTCTCCTTGGGGAATGCCTTTCTACGCTCTCACCCGTTCTTTTTACGCTCCTGCTGACGATCAAGAGCGTACATACATCATGGTGGAAGATACCGCTCGGTATTTTCGCTTGATGAAAGATTGGGCAGAACGGCGACCAAATTCGATGCGAGTCTTGGAAACTATGGATGTCCCACCAGAGCGATTAGAACAAGCTCTCGAAGAATTAGATGAAGTTATCCGCGCTTGGGCAGATAAATATCACCAAGAGGGTGGAGTTCCCATGATTTTACAGATGGTCTTTGGTCACAAAGAAGACTGATATCAATAGCGATTAGCGTAACGAATTGCTAATCGCTTTAATTTCTGGGGGGATTGGTGGGAATTGGGTTGCTCTCAAAAACAGGTTGGATATTTTGTGGCGATCGCGTTGCCGGTATAAACGAAGGTAAATAACCGCTCACCGCTCGGTCACTCGCATCAATACAATTATCCATCGCTTGCACAGGAGCAGAGTCAGTTTCCGCACGCAAACCCACAACACACTCAGCGAAACGCACTGGCAACAAACTGCGACTACAGTAATTTAAAGCTGCTGGGTTTACAGCCTCTTTAGCATTTGCACTAATACCCACTACACAAGTGGCTAAATCTTGAGGACGCCTTGCTTGCTTACAAGACGCGAGTGCATCCGTCGCCGCAATTTGCGTTTGTTTCTGAATTCTCGACACGCACAAAGACAGCTCTTTCGGACGCAGTGCGTTTGCACAACCAACAGATGCCGCATCAGGAGTTACACCAAGACTTAAAAGGCGACCCGCACAAACACGGTAATCATTCGCGTAAGTGGCGGTGACAGCCATACTGGGTAAGGAAATTCCCACCCATCCAGTTACAGCCAAAGCTGGGACTAAAAAGCGAATTGTTTGTTTTTTTAACATTCCAAAAGCAGAAAATCCGTGTTTATTCGGACTTTTGCTGATTTTTTTTGCGATCGCTAACATTTCCATTCTCCAAACACCCAAGTATATGCTATCTCAAATTCAGGCAATGGGCATTGGGCATTGGGCATGGAGAATTGGTAATAATTCTTTCCCCTTTTCCCTTTCCCCTTTTCCCTTTTCCCTTTTATAATGAAATGTCTGGGTAAAATTAAACAGGATTAAGATTAAGGAAACACATGTCCCGATATAGAGGACCACGCCTCAGAATTACTCGCCGCTTAGGTGACTTACCAGGATTAAGTCGTAAAACCGCTAGACGCGCTTATCCACCAGGTCAGCATGGTCAGAACCGCAAAAAGCGCTCTGAGTATGCCGTCCGTCTAGAAGAAAAGCAAAAGCTCCGCTTCAACTACGGTGTAACCGAAAAGCAATTGCTACGTTATGTACGCAAAGCTAGACGTGTTACTGGTTCTACCGGACAAGTGCTGCTGCAATTGCTAGAAATGCGCTTGGATAACACCGTTTTTCGCATGGGTATGGCTCCCACCATTCCAGCGGCTCGTCAGTTGGTAAATCACGGTCACGTAACTGTTAACGGTCGTTCCGTGAATATTGCCAGTTATCAGTGCCGTCCTGGTGAAGAAATTGCGGTGAGAAACCGCGAACAATCGAAGAAGTTAGTAGAAGCTAATTTGCAATATCCCGGTTTAGCTAACCTTCCCAATCATCTAGAGTTTGATAAAAACAAGATGCAAGGCAAAGTTAACGGTGTAATTGAGCGTGAATGGGTGGCATTACAAGTTAATGAACTACTTGTGGTTGAGTATTACTCACGTCAAGCTTAATGAAGCAATAGGGACTAGGAATTAGGGATTAGCCCCCTATGTTTGTGTATTCCTCTATACTCTTACCCCTAGCCTCTAACTTCTATCCGCCAATTTGCGACATGGTGCGAGAATAAACACCAGTGGTTCCCGTGTCCCGTCCTTTAAAGTTGATTTCTGGCTTGATTGCCAATAAATGTTTAACCTGCTCTCGCAATTTGGCGGTGCTGACACCAGCGCGCAGAGCAGTTTTCAAATCAAGTTGCTCGCTTTCATTTAATAAACAAGGACGCAGCCAGCCATCTGCACTCAAACGCATCCGGTTACAGCGATCGCAAAAACATTCCGACATCTGACTAATAAATCCTAGTGTCCCCTTCGCACCCGGAATTTGAAATACATCAGCAGGTCCATTACCACAAACTTGCGATTCTGTCAAACCCCAACGTTCGCGAATTTGTTGCCGTAACTCAGCAGAAGAAACCCAACCGCGATCGCCAAATAACTGAGAATTGCCAATGGGCATAAATTCAATAAATCTAACATGCCATTGTTTGTCAATACTCAAGGCAGCAAGATCCAACACTTCATGGTCATTAACACCGGGAATTACCACCACATTCAGCTTGAGCGGGTCAAATCCCACATGGTATGCCATTTGAATCCCTTTCCAAACATCTTCCCATCGAGAACGTCCGCGATTGCCGATAATTTGGTCAAATATATCTTCTTCGAGAGAATCTAGGCTAATATTAATGCGTCGCAGACCTGCATTGTAAAGGTTTTGCGCCATTGACGCAAGTAAAAAGCCGTTGGTTGTCATCGAGAGATCTTGAGTTTGGGGGAGAGATGCGATCGCCTTCACCAAATCTACCACACGCGGACGTAACAGCGGTTCCCCCCCAGTCAAGCGAAAGCGCGTAAAACCAACAGGGATAAACACCTCTTGAATTAGGGTGAGTAATTCCGCATCAGTTAATAGCTGTTGCTTGAGGATATAGTCTAATTCTGCACCTTCCGGCATACAGTATTGACAGCGAAAATTACAGCGATCGATTAAACTTATCCGGAGGTAATCTACCTGGTTCATAATTTTATAGCTTTAATTCAGAATATATACTTTTTGTCAAGCTATAAATACTCGCTTGCGATATAAATTTTACTAACCTTCTTCTAGGCTAACGTATTTGCGAAAGTGAAGAGTGCGATCGCTCTTTTCGGAATTAATAGAGAAAAACGGCGTTGCTGAATTCAGGTATGAATCCGGATGTAGAGACGTAGCACAGAATAGTCTAATCAAGGGTTTTGACCAGAGCGCAGAATCATTTTCATACATCTAATCAGCAACGCCAGAAAAACAATGCGATCGTCATGATAAAACGAACCGCCAAGTACGCCAAGTACGCCTTCGCGCAGCTTCTCCGTAAGAAGAAGTAATAAGAGTTACAGAGCGTTTTCACGTAAGTCCTGGAGAAAAAGAATGCGATCGCTTCTGCACTCCTTTTCTGCTTGATTTACTTTCCACTAATTAGCCGATCCAAAACATCAATTTTCACTGCCAGATTCACTGCTGCGTTGCTATTACGAGCTTTAATTTCAGCATTATTTAATGCGACAATGTAATACTGACCGTCAATTACACCAATGATTGGTCCACCGGAAGAACCGCCTGTGGTATCACAATCGTGGAATAATATATTTTGATTCTCCTGTATAATACTACATTTATCTTGAAAACTCGCAGTCCAGCCAGAGCCTGCACTCAGAAATTCGTACTTAGGTTTTTTGGGGTTAGGAAAGTCAGCAGAATATCCAACGAAGATAAATTTTTTCTGGTTTTTGACTAAAGTCGAAGAAGGCAGAGATTTCCAGCCTAAGTAACCGTATTTTTGACCGATAGGCTTGTTAAGTTGTATTAATGCCCAGTCGTTTGTCTGATTAGTGACTGCATCATTAGTGAAGTCTGTACCGTATAAAATTTTTTCTGCTAGGGCTGCATCGTTATCATCTTGTAACTCACCGTTGATAACATTGGGTAGAAAGACGACTTTCTTACTGAGTTTATGGGTTTTTGGATCGATAACGCAGTGAGAATTAGTGAGGACGACATCTTCAGCAATTAGAGTGCCAGTGCAAGTATAACCTTTACCTTCAGTTGTTTCGCCAACAATGCGACCGATCGCAGACCAAGGATATTTGCGGCTAATCATGGGAGTGCGATCGTCCCACCCTACTATAGCACGAGTGTCATCATAAGGTTTTTCTGAGCTTGAAAGTTTTGATGGTTGAAATGGTTTACCAGTACTTTGTATTTTGAATTGACGGGCATTTTGAGCTTTAATGAATTTTGGTGGTGCTGCTGATGGTAATTTGCGATCGATTCGGTTAATTTGGGCGTTAACTGATGCCCAAGTTGCCACTGTCACTGTTGCGAGAATACCTGCCAAAATACTCGCAGTAGTTAGGTTGTAGAAAGATTTTTTAGCCATGATAAATACTCCTTAGTGGTTTAAATTTGTTAAAGTTTCTTAAATAGATGCACCTTATACCGATTTCATATGAAGATGCATATAATTAGCCTGCGTAGGCAGGCTTTGTATGTATAGCCCCACCATTCCATGCTGAGGGCGTTATGTGCAGCCTCACGTAAAATTGGTATTAGCGCCACTCACCTTGTAATGTGAAGGCAGACCAATAATAAGGGTTTTGCCATTTCGAGTCTTGCCACAGCTTCTTTTGTGCGGCACGTAAAGCAACTGTAGGCGATTTGCCTTGCTTCAACATTTGTGTGTAAAATTCTGGCATCAATTGTGCTGTACCGTCGTCGTTAACTTGCCACAAAGACACAGCTACTCGTTCCGCCCCAGCATACATCAAACCTCTTGTCAAGCCTACTAATCCTTCACCATTGACATCTTTGCCTAAACCGGTTTCACAAGCACTTAATACTACCAAATCGGCTGCAAAGTCAAGGTTAAAAATATCACCTAATCGCAGATAACCTCTATCGGCAGGTTTAGCTTGTTTGTCTAGAAACAGAGAAAGAACGATTCCTGATAGTTCTGGGTTATTTGGGTCAGCAAAGCCGTGAGTAGCAAAATGTAAAAAGCGATATTGTGAGAGTTGTTTATTTGTTATCCAGTTGTAGTTAGCATCAAAGCCAAAAGCTTGTAGATTATTAGAAGGTACGAGATTTAAAATTGCTTTTGCTTCAGTTTCTGTACCTTTAATTCTTTCCCAGCCATTGCGATTGAGATTTTTTGCTCCCCGCTTCAAGTCAGATTGTTCGATTTGACTGCGAAGGTCAAGGTTATTATTCATGATGGATGATTTGCCAGTGATTCGCTCATCATTAGCTTCAAATACTGGATCGGCAAGAATTGCGAGGGTTTTAGGTGCGGTTTTGCGTCCTTTGAGTTCTTGTCTTTGGGTTGCGATCGCTGTAACCGAAGGTAAATTAACTATTTCATGATTGACTATCAGCGGTTGATAAACTTCTGTGTTGGAAATAGCGTCTTTTGTAGAGACGTTCCGATGGAACGTCTTTACGTCATTCAATGCCGCAAAGGGAATTGTTTGTAAACCACCATCAGCGACAATCACCAAACGCTTTTTCCCCAACTTGTCAGCTACAGGTGCAAGGATGATTTTACTAAGTTTACTTGCAGAAAAAGCGGTATTTTTCAAAGCTTGAGCTTTTTTCTCTGCCGATAAATCCTGACAGCTGTCAACTAGTTTTTGACATTTAATTAAAAGTCCTCTAAATTCAGTTGCCGCTTCTTCTATTTGTTTGCGTGGGGGAAGTTCGTAGGTGTCGATAGAGTTGGGAGTTACAGCCCAAAGATAGCTACGTTCTTCACCCAAGGAATATTCTAATAACAGCGTGTTTTTATCGAGTTGTTGCTGAATTTGCGGTAACTTCAGAGGTTGAGGATATTGCAGCGCTGCGTATTTCGGACTTGAAGTGCGGATTTTGGTTTGTAATTCTTTTTGTTGATTGAGGAGAGTTTCGAGTTGTTTTTTAAAGTTTTCTTGTGCGGTTTCGGTTTGTGGTTTGTTAGATAACTCTTGTAGAAGTTTTCCTGTAGCTTCAATTTTTAATTGCAAGCCTTTTTCTTCTTCCAGAAGTTTGGGGTCAACGTCTTTGCGAATATTTGCCTTTGCTTCTGTTAATAGTTCAATTAAACCACGAGCGCGAGAACTTTCACTGGCGTGAAGTGCTTCGGCGTTGTATCCTTTTGATGGGTCTTGTTTGTGCAGTTGCATCAACAAGTCGATGTAGAATTTGTAAACGTCCTGTTGAGAGGCAAAGTAGGATGTTCGCAGGTCTTGGCTATCAACTTTGGTGCGTAAATCTTCGATGATTTTGATCGCTGCTTGAATTTGGGTTAATGCTTGTTGGAGGTTGCCGCGATCGCGTTCCACATAAGCGATATTAGAAAGTATGGTAGCTTCCCCCCCTTTATCACCCACTTGCTGCGATAAGGGTAGTGACTGATTGTAGAAGTTGAGGGCTTGTTGCTTGTCGCCTAAATCTGAGTAGACTTTGCCAATATTGTTGAGAGTCTGAGCTTCCCCCTCTTTATAGCCCACTTGCCGCGATAAGGGTAGTGACTGATTGTAGAAATTGAGGGCTTGTTGCTTGTCGCCTAAAGCGTCGTAGACACCACCAATATTGTTGAGAGTCTGAGCTTCCCCCGCTTTATTGCCCACTTGCCGCGATAAGGGTAGTGACTGATTGTAATAGTTGAGGGCTTTTTCCTTCTCGCCTAAACTATTGTAGACTGCGCCAATATTGTTGAGGGTGGTAGCTTCCCCCCCTTTATCGCCCACTTGCCGCCACAAAGTTAGTGATTGATTGTAGAAATTGAGGGCTTGTTGCTTGTCGCCTAAATTTGAGTAGACTTTGCCAATATTGGTGAGAGTGCCAGCTTCCCCGCTTTTATTGCCTACAAGCCGCGACAAGGGCAGTGCTGATTGTAGATAGTTGAGGGCTTGTTGCTTCTCGCCTAAACTATTGTAGACTGCGCCAATATTGTTGAGGGTGGTAGCTTCCCCCTTTTTATCGCCTACTTGCCGCCTCAACGGTAGTGACTGATTGTAATAGTTGAGGGCTTGTTGCTTGTTGCCTAAACTATCGTAGACTGCGCCAATACCCGTGAGGGTGGTAGCTTCCCCCTTCTTATCGCCTACAAGCCGCCTCAACGGTAGCGACTGATTGTAATAGTTGAGGGCTTTTTCCTTCTCGCCTAAACTATTGTAGACTGCGCCAATACCCGTGAGGGTGGTAGCTTCCCCCTTCTTATCGCCCACTTGCCGCGATAAGGGTAGTGACTGATTGTAGAAATTGAGGGCTTGTTGCTTGTCGCCTAAATTTGAGTAAACTTTGCCAATACCTGTGAGGGTGAAAGCTTCCCCTCCCTTATCGCCTACTTGCCGCCTCAAAGGTAGTGACTGATTGAAGTATTTAAGAGCTTGTTGCTTCTCGCCTAAATTGTCGTAGACTCTGCCAATATTGTTGAGGGTGATAGCTTCCCCCCCTTTATCGCCCACTTGCTGCCATAAGGGTAGTGCTTGTTTATATTTCTCAATTGCCGATCGCAGTGACTCTGCTGTGCCTTGCTTAAACAGTTGAAATCCCTCATCCAAGAGGCGTTGAGCCGCTGCGCGAGTTGCTTGTTGTGAAGTAGTTTCCGGTTGCTGTGCTATCTGCACACTTGTGCTGGGAGTCGCTGCCACTGATGACAAAAAGACGCCACTAAGTAATAAAATTAAACTATAGCGGGTAAAACTGGGTAGCAAGCACCAGAAAGTCCGCTGAGATTTTACACCTTTGTTCATTCTTCAACCTCAACAAGTTATTCTTCAGATCCCCGACTTCTTTAAGAAGTCGGGGATCTAGTTTGGATACAAGCAAATTATTTAATTTACTTCAGTGATATCTCTGAAGTTTCATTGTTATCTTACAGGCATTCTGAAATAAATATGCGCTCCGTTTCTAATTTTGTAACGAAGTGGGGGATCTGACAGAGCGCATTTTAAATTCAGGGGGATATATTGGCATAACATCGAAATGCATTGGCATTGCAGGGTATTGCCAAATTTAATTTGCGACAAATTACTGGGTAGCAAGCACCAGAAAACCCACCCAAACAGGGCTAGGGCGCGTTTTTAAACCAAATTAGGGAAATAATGTCATGTCCGTTTAATTATCACGACATAATATAACAACCAACAACTAACCAATTCCAAAATCTGTGCAAGGCTTTCTAAATCTCAACAAACCATTTGACTGGACATCTCACGACTGTGTAGCGAAGACGCGCAAACTCTTGCGTCTCAAGCGCGTGGGACACGCAGGAACATTAGATCCAGCCGCAACCGGGGTGTTACCAATCGCACTTGGTAAAGCCACAAGATTATTGCAGTATCTACCCGGAAACAAAGCTTATAAAGCGACAATTCGCTTAGGTATGCAGACTACAACCGATGATTTAGAAGGTGAAGTCATCGCTTCTCAAATCTGTGCAGTCAGTTTAGCAGATGTGGAAATAGCACTTAAACAATTTGAGGGAAAAATTCAGCAAATTCCCCCAAGTTACAGTGCTATTCAAGTTGAGGGGAAACGCTTATATGATTTAGCACGAAAAGGCGAAGTCATAGAAGCGCCGGCGCGAACAGTTGAGATTTTTCAGATTGAAATTTTGGATTGGCGATGTGGGGATTTTCCCGAATTGGATGTTGCGATCGCCTGTGGATCTGGTACATATATTAGAGCGATCGCACGCGATTTAGGTAAGGTTTTACAAACTGGGGGTACTCTCGCTGCCTTAACACGCACCCAAAGCAGCGGTTTTCACTTAGCAGACAGTCTCACTTTTACCGACTTAGAAGCAGCAACCTTTCAACCAACTCCCCCGGATGCAGCCTTACAGCATCTACCATCTATCACCTTACCACCAACATCTGCTCAAAAATGGTGTCAAGGACAGCGCATTTCTGTAATAGATATTACCGGAACAGTACGAGTTTACCATGAAGACAAGCGTTTTTTAGGAATAGCTCAAACAGAAGCCGATGTATTGATTCCCACAATGGTATTTGAGCCAATCTCCTAGTCCTCCCATGAACCCCTACCCTCTTGGTTGAACTTGGATCTTGGTGGTAGGATTCCCATAACGAGAAACTTAGGGCTAAATATTTTTGTAGAAAACTTAGCTGGTGTTGAGTATGAAAAAGTTAATCGCGTTTATCAACCCGGACGCACTTTTAGAATTGGTGTATCGTCGAGTTTTTAATTAAGCAACTCTATGAGAGCCAGAATTGACAACAGCGTACTTTTCTTACACCATGAGGACTTGCCAGAATTTAAAAAAGGTGGTTCCGTGGTGAGGAATTCATACTTTTGGGCATTGCGTTCAATTGCTGGTCGTGCTACGCGTTATCGTGATTGGGAATATGAATCAGAAGTTTGGATAGCGCTGTCGCGGATGCTTTTATCCTTTACCGAATCGGGTTATTTAGGCTTAAAAGAAACCACACTTGAATTTCCTCTATCTCAAGGTGAAATTCCCGATGTACTGCGGTATATTTCCACCTGGGAATAGTTTTTCTCTTAAGCATATTAGGTTACAAATAATATAGCGCTGAAGCGCTAACTACAAAGTATAATCAACCATGAGCAAAATTGAAGAAGCACAAGCTGGGTATCAAAATTTTACAAATCAATTTCAAAGTGTTATTCTCAGCACGGTTAGCGAAGAAAATCAACCTAACGCTAGTTATGCACCTTTTGTGATGGATGAAGCAAAAAACGTTTATATATTCGTTAGCAGTCTTTCACCTCATACGCGTAACTTGTATGCTAATTCTCAAGCTTGTATTCTGTTTATTGATGATGAATCGAAAACTGAGCAAATCTTTGCCCGTCGTCGTCTAACTTTTGATTGTTCTGCAAGTTTAATTGAAAGAGAAACTTCAGAGTGGAATCAAATTGCCCATCGCTTTGAAGAACGTTTTGGAGACATGATCCAAGTCCTTCGTGGCTTGGCTGATTTCCGCATATTTAAGCTCACACCAAGTGAAGGGCGATTTGTGGTTGGCTTTGGTGCAGCTTATCAAATCACTGGTGATGATTTGAATAGTTTAAAGCATCTTAAAGGTTAAGTTGTAGTTAAAAATTGCAAGTTACAGCAAATTTCAGGTAGATGAGGTACATACGTAAAACCCAAAACCCTTGATTAGACGTAGCATTGCTACGTCTCTACATGTATTTCATAACAACGCAATCTGCTGTATTCTATATTTCTTCCCCCTTTCCCCTTTTTTTCTTTCCCCTTTCCCCCTCCTTTTTCACCGCTTGCGCTAATTCGGTTGTCGTCAATGACTGGACAAGACTTAAACCGACAGGTTTACTAGAAATGCTTTTGACGTAAGCAGCATTGAGGTAGGGAATGTATTTTGAGGTTCCCGTTACGTAAGTTTTAAAAAAAGGCAAACTCAAAGTACTTATGTAACGACGCGATTGTGCTGGATTGTCACCAACTATCGCTGAAGGTAATCCTACTTGTTCAGTGGTATTCTTGCTTTGACCAATGGTCGAGAAGTGGGTTCCACCTTCAAGCACAACTAGGTACTTTTGGCTGTTGACAATCCAGGAAAACGGCAAAATTTGTTCATATAAAGCTGGGGCAATGGTATCATCACTGCTGCCAACAATCATTACCGGAGTTTGAATTTCCTTTAAGCCGGCTTTTCCGAAGATGCTGCTAGTGATTGGATTAAGAGCGATCGCTGCTTTAACTCTCTCATCCCGCAAGTTATATTGATTTTTTGGCAATTGCAAAGCGCGACACTGAAGCAATAAAGACAGATTCCAAGTATCTTTTAACGCTTGTTTGCTACAATCTTTTGTTAGTTGCTGAAAGTTAATTTTTGCACCAGCCAAGGCTAAAGCTGTATAGCCACCAAATGATTGACCAATTACGCCAATTTGTTGCATATTTAGCCGTCCTTTAAATCGAGAATCAGATTTATTCCGCATCTCCAATTCATCAAGTACATGTTTAACATCTAAAGGACGGTCAACAAATTCCTGTGGTTTTGCGGCTTCACTAGCGCGTCCATCCAAAAGTGATTGCAGTTGTTTGGCATCGCTACCCGGATGATTGGGAACAACCACAACAAAGCCGTAGGATGCTAAGTGATTCGCTAAATATTCAAAGTTGCCACTGTCTGAACCGACACCATGAGATATAACAATTACTGGTGCGGCTGTGGAAACATTGGGAAGGTAAATATCAGTCTGTAAAAGCCGATTCCGTGGTAAATCAAAAATCTTTAGTGTCTGTTTATCTTTGACTACAAACTTTCCCTTACGACGTAAATCTGGCAATTGCGAGACAAAAGAGGATGGTTGAATAGTCGCGGCTTCTGTATTAGACTTTTGGGAAACTGCGGCGATCGCTCGATTGGTTTCACTAACGAGTTTTTCTAGTTCTGCGGCTATCCCCAGGCTGCGCGCTAAATCAATGTGAATACTGCGACTGGGATACTTCCTTAACAAATTTAATAATGTTAAGCCTCCTGGTTCCGCAGAAGCTAAAATCAGCCCTGAACGTAAGGCATGAAATCCGGCTTTGGGTTGACGAGATTCGCTTTTAATCACTTCTCCCAAACGTCCTAGAAGAAATTCTCCTTGGGGTGTGTAAAGAAATTGCGAAACCGCTACCGAGTTAACTTTAATTGGGGTGACTAAAGCACGACGTAACTCTTGAAGTTGTTGTGGTTGCACATATTGCTGATAAACTGCCAAATCGTCGTCAATTACACCCTTTTTCGCGTAATCTTCCAAAGCATTGATGGAAATAGAACGCTCTAGAGCCGAGTAAGATGCATAAATTCGCTCTGCTGCCCGTACTGAATTAATCATCCCAAGTGTAGGCAGCAGCGTTGAGAGAACCAGCCATAGAAAGTTCTTTCTCAGGGTGCTGGTCCAGTTACCAAACAAGCTGTTCATCGATCAACTGTTGAATGGTGATTTTATTTTACGAGGCGTTTGCTTTGGTAGTTACGGACACCCTGGATCTTTGAAATTTCATTCGCCTCAGAAGTATTGATTTTTGTTATTTTCTCTAATTAAGAAATTAAAAATAAAATTTCTTCAGAGTTATTAACATAAGTCAAATTACTTACTCTGCCAGATATGAATTAACAATTCTTAGCTAGCTATGACATCATAACAAATAATAAATTAACCCGCTTCAGTATGACAAATACAACAATGAATCCGGAATTAATTTGCGGAAGTATGCCGTAAATTTACCGACAGAAAAATTTAGATTATTTGGATTTTCCCAAGGCGATCGCTACACAACCAGATACAACCAAAACCGCACCCAGTATGCCTGTCAAAGTTAGGCGTTCTGGCGCAATTAAAGTACTTGCCACAACTGATACAACTTCAACTGATATTAAAGTCACAATGGGAGCGGTAGCCAATACTGCACTTACCCGCGATGCCTCCCAATGCTCTAATGCTTCTGCAAAAGCACCATAAGCAATTAAAGTATTTAAAGCACAGAAAAATAATATTCCGCCATGCAAAAAATCGAGTGTTAAAATTGTATTCGGGTGAGCAAAGGGAGTGAATATTAAAGCACATCCTCCATAAATAATCAGCATAATGCTGCCAGAAGATAAAGATTGTAATAATTGTTTTTGTGCTAAAGCATAAATCGCCCAGGCGATCGCTCCCAATGCAGTTAAACTAGTACCTAAAAGATACACACCACGCGCTGTAATTAAATTATTTAGTTGTTCATTAAAGAATAATAAAAAACCAACAATCAACACACTCACACCAAACCACTGACGCAATGTATAACGTTCGTGGAAAATAACTAAACCACCGAAGCCTAATAACACTGGCGCTAGTTGAATAATAACTTCGGCGTTAGCGGGTGATGTTAACGCTAAACCTTGCAAAAAAAGAACGTAATTACTAGCTAAAAAGATAATAGCGATCGCTAACAGTTTCCAAGAAGCAGAACGCAGCTGTATTAACGTTGGTAGCTTCCCTCGCACTCCCAAATAAACAGCAAGCAATATAAATGACACCACAAAGCGAAACCAAGTAACAGTGTAAACATCGAGTGTTTGCAATGTTACCGCCAAAGCAATTGGTAGAATTCCCCATAAAAAAGCGGTCAAAAGCGATAGCAAGAGTCCTAAACGCCAGCGACCTGAACTTTGATGCATAATTAATAAAGAGTCAAGGGTCAATAGTCAAGGGTCAAGGGTCAATAGTCAATAGTCAAGGGTCAAGAGCCAATAGTCAAGGGTCAACAATTAATAATAAGTACTATTCTGAACTTTTGACTATTGACTCTGGACTTGGCACAGGAGATTAAAAGAAATCTGCCATCCAAGGGGAGGTACTTGCAAAAATTTGTGTAGCTATATCTAGAGATGTTTCTGTACCTTTAAGTTTTCCAGTTATTTGCAATTGCTGCGGTATAAACAAACCTGTGTAAAGCGGTGCTAATCCTTTGATGTCTAACTGTAACTCACCTTTCCCGTCATCGGGACACTGATTTGAGTCCAGCAATTCCTTTAAAATCACTAACATTTCTTGTAACTAAACATGCATCTTGATTTAGCGCAGTTGCCGCAATAATTGCATCGGGGAGTTTAATTTTATATCGTCGTTTTAACTGGATTGTCTGGTCTTCAATTTCTCGCGATAATGGAACCGAGCTAAACTGCGATAGTAAATCTTCGATCGACTGCTCCTCATCCTCTGATAAGCCGGAAAAACTCAGCAACTCAATACGGACAATCGGCGAAGTTAAAATGTCATGTAAATTCAAAAAATCTTCTGCAAACAATGAATCAACTATTGCCTCACCAGCAAGATAGTAGATGAAAATATTTGTATCGTAAAGATATCTCATTCATCCCACTCCTGGCGAAGAGTGTCTAAATGAGTAAGAATTGCTTCTTTCTTATCCTTTAAAATTCCTTTGGCTTTAGTAATTTTTTCGTAATCTCTTTTCCAATGCAACAGTATTGACTCTGGTACATCTACTGTAATTGAATCTTCATCCTGAGATACAAGATAATGTTTTGGTATTTTGATTAGTGGCACAGTATTCTCTCCCAAATATCCATAATTATAAGGGAATAAAACAGCAATGCTTGCAGCTTCCTAGTTTTTCTTTGATTATTAATGCGTCTAATGCCATCCGAAATGGTTTTGCGGGCGCTCCCATCTCTATAGAGAATCCGGAAGAATATTCGTCTTCAAATTCTCCCCAGGGTATTAAAGATGCCAGAATTACCCAACGATTATATAAGTGATAATTTGTCACTCAACCAACTTCAACAAATCCGCTTCACTTAACTGTGTAATTCCCAAACTTTGCGCTTTTTCTAATTTAGAACCCGCATCTTCTCCCACAACTAAATAATCAGTTTTCTTACTCACAGATTCGGTAACTTTACCACCATTTTTCTGAATCAAGGCTTTCGCTTCATCCCGTTTCAAAGTTGGTAGCGTACCCGTAATTACAAAAGTTTTCCCTACGAACTTTTGATTATCGGATGTCAGCGTCACTTCCCCAACAAATTGTAACCCCACAGCTTGCAACCGTTCAATTAAAGTTTGATTTGCAGCAATGTGGAACCACTGGTAAACAGATTGAGCAATTTCTGCACCGATACCGTAAATTCCTTCGATATCCGATTGCCTTGCTTGTGCTAATTTTTCCACAGAGGGAAACTTCTCAGTTAATAATTGGGCATTGACGCTGCCAACATGACGAATGCCTAAACCATATAATACCCGCGACCAAGGTTGATTTTTACTAGATGCGATCGCATTCACCAATTTTTCTGCTGATTTTTTCCCCATCCGCTCTAATTCACAAAACTTGTCTTCTGTCAAGTCATACAAATCAGCAACCGAATGCACCACACCTTTCTCGACAAGTTGATGCACTAATTTTTCCCCCATACCGCGAATATCCAGCGCATCGCGACTTACCCAATGTTCGATCGCACCTTTGAGGATAGCAGCACAAGAAGCATTAACACAACGCGTTACCGCCTCACCCATTTCCCTGACCACAGGTTGGTTGCATACTGGACAATGGGTAGGCATCACAAACGGTTTAGTATCGTCGGGACGAAGTTCTTTGAGTACCCTCAGCACTTCCGGGATAATTTCTCCAGCTTTGCGGACAATGACAGTATCACCGATGCGAATGTCTAATTGGGCAATGCGATCGCTATTATGTAAAGTAGCGCGTGATACAGTTGTTCCAGCAAGTTGCACTGGTCGCATTTCTGCCAAAGGCGTTAAAGCGCCAGTTCTGCCAACATTCACGGCAATATTTTCGACGCGTGTAGGTGCTTCTTCGGCTGCGTATTTGAGTGCGATCGCCCAACGAGGAAACTTTTGCGTAAATCCCAAATCTTCTTGCAGCTTAAAAGAATTCAGCTTTACCACCACCCCATCAGTCATGTAATCTAAATTCAGCCGTTCTGTATCCCAATGTTGATAATATTCAGCAACTTCGGCATAAGTTGCACACAGACGCTTGTTTGGGTTGACGCGAAAGCCCATTTTTTGCAATAATTCTAAGGCTTCCCATTGAGTATTCGCAATACTTGCGTCATCCAATCCTGGAATGTGCAGCGTGTAAGCAAAAAAATCTAACTGCCGACGAGCGACAATGCGAGAGTCTAATTGCCGCAGTGTACCAGCAGCAGCGTTGCGAGGATTGGCAAATAACTGTTCACCGGATGCAAGCCTTTGGGAGTTAATTTGCTTAAATACTTCTAGAGGTAAAAACGTCTCACCACGAACTTCTACCCGTTCTGGTAAAGACGTTTCATGAAACGTCTCTACATTCAAGCGTAACGGAATTGAGCGAATTGTTCGCACATTTTGGGTAATATCTTCACCAGTTACACCATCACCTCTAGTCGTTCCTCTGACTAAAACGCCATTTTCGTAAGTCAGAGCCAAAGCATTACCATCAATTTTCAGTTCGCAGACATATTCTACCGCATCTATGTTCGGTGCTTGACGTCGCCAACGCCGCTCCCAAGCTTGCAACTCATCAAGATTAAACGCATTCTCCAAACTGTATAGGGGAATGTTGTGCCGCACCGTAGTAAACTGTGTTGCGGGCTTTTCACCGACACGCTGAGTGGGACTATCTGACGTGACGATTTCTGGATAGTCAGTTTCCAGTTGTTGCAATTCTCGATAGAGGCGATCGTAAACTGTATCCTCTATTATGGGAGAATCGAGGACGTAATAGGCATAGCTAGCTTGTTGTAGTAATTGCCGCAGCTCTTGAACTCGCTGTTTAACCTTCAACGTCAATGATTCCACGGAGTTTGTCTCCACTTAAAAAATCCAAATTTTCATTTTAGTTTTACTTTTAGCATTTTGCACACCCAGAATATCAAATATTTCCAGTAGGTGAGAACGACTCTTGCGAACTTCTGCAAAAGCTGGGTATCTAGAGAGTAGGTGCAGGTATTTACTAGAATCTAATGTTAAACATGTAACTTCGCTTGGATGCGATCGCAGTTTCACATCCAAGCGATCGCATAAATGGTTTCGGCAATAATGCAGACAAAATCAACCTCACAGCTTTATAATTTTGTTGTTAACTTGTTTAGGATAAGTGATATTACTTGTCTGACATAGCACAACATCACATAAATATGGCAAACACAATTAAACTCACAGAACTAGGTAGATATACAACTGGAGTATTTGATCAAGGTGCTGCGGAAATATCAGCTTATGATCCTACATCCAAGCGGCTGTTTGTAGTCAATGCCCAAGCTGCTACCATTGATATTCTGGATCTCAGTGACCCCACAAGTCCTAGCAAAATTAGTCAAATTGCCGTTGGTTCTTTTGGTGCTGTTGCCAATAGCGTTGCTGTCAAAAATGGCATAATAGCAGTAGCTGTGGAAGCTGTGGATAAAACTAACCCCGGCAAAGTTGTTTTTTACGATGCCAATGGCACTTACTTAAAAGATGTGCAAGTGGGTTCCTTGCCGGACATGTTAACCTTTACCCCTGATGGCAGTAAAGTGTTAGTAGCCAATGAAGGGGAACCCGGTACTATTGATCCTGAAGGTTCGATTAGTATTATTGACTTGTCAGGTGGGGTGAGTAATCTTACCCAAGCTAACATTGCTACAGCAGGTTTCACCAGCTTTAACGGTTTAGAGACTCAATTACGGGCAGATGGTGTCCGGATTTTTGCCGGAAAGACTGCTGCACAGGATTTAGAACCTGAATATATTGCGGTTTCTCCTGATGGGCAAACAGCTTATGTGACATTGCAGGAAAATAATACTGTTGCTGTCGTTGATATTGCCACTGCCACAGTTACCTCACTGCAACCATTAGGCTTGAAAGACCATAGCTTAGTGGGGAATGGACTTGATGCTAGCGATCGCGATAGTGCCATAAATATTAACACACAGCCAGTCTTCGGGATGTATATGCCCGATGCGATCGCTACTTTCAGCGCCAATGGTCAAACCTACTACGTCACAGCCAATGAAGGCGATGACCGAGGGGAAAACAGGCGTGTCAGTAGTTTAACACTCGACCCTACGGTTTTCCCTGATGCTGCGACCTTAAAACAAAACCAAAATCTGGGACGTTTGAATGTGTCTGGTATTGATGGTGACATCGACGGCGACGGCGACTACGACAAGCTTTATGCTTACGGGACTCGCTCCTTTTCGATTCGGGATAGCCAAGGCAACTTAGTTTACGACAGTGGCGACGCTTTTGAGCAAATTACCGCTCAGTTATTTCCGACTAACTTTAACGCCAGCAACGACAACAATGATTTCGATGACCGCAGCGACAACAGAGGTCCTGAACCAGAAGGAATAACAGTTGGTCAAGTAGGCGATCGCACTTACGGTTTCATCGGCTTGGAACGTGTCGGTGGGGTGATGGTATACGACATCACTAACCCTGCTAGCCCCCAATTTGTCCAATACCTCAACAACCGCGACTTTAGCCAAAACGTTCAACTAGCAGCCGCAGGGGACTTGGGACCTGAAGGTTTGACTTTCGTTTCCGCTGCCGATAGTCCGACTGGTTTACCCCTATTAGTTGTCACCAATGAAATTAGCGGTAGTACCACAACTTATGCGATCGCACCCAACGATACAGGTGCTATTTCTGGGACTGAAGTGGGTGAAACTTTAAACGGCTCTAATCAAATTGACTTTATCAACGGTTTGGGAGGAAACGATAGCATCTTTGGTGGTAATGGAAATGATGTCATTTATGGTGGCTCTGGTAATGATACCATTACCGGGGACAACGGCAACGATCTAATTTTTGGAGAATCTGGCGCTGATAATATCAGTGGTGGCAACGGCAACGATGTCATCTATGGCGGCGCTGATGGTGATATTCTGACTGGGAATAACGGTAATGACACCTTATTTGGTGGTGCTGGTGACGACACTCTAATTGGTGGTGCTGGTAATGACATCCTAATTGGTGGTGCTGGTAATGACACCATGAGCGGAGAATCAGGAAACGATACCTTTAGATTAGCGTTTGGCTTTGGAAGCGATCGCATAAATGGTTTCGGCAATAATGCAGACAAAATAGACCTCACCGCATTTGCAACCAGTTTTGGAGCTTTAACGGTGACTCAAAATGGTGCAAACACAGATATTTCCGGTTCCCTCTTTGGTACAGATACCATTACCCTGGCAAACTTCACAGCCTCCAATGTGGATGCTACCGACTTTATCTTCTAATTAAATACAAATAGCCGGGTTTCGTTATACCAATTTAAAAAAAGAGATTGTAGGGGCGACCCCTCGCCCTTACCTCTATACAAGGGTTTCAAGCCAGAACCCCTGCCTTTAAATTAACAATTCTATGAGCGCAAAATCTTGTAAGGTAAGAAAATGCGGATACTTTGTTGGCAAAAGCTGACAGAGCAAGAGCAAGCAGAAATCGAAGTCAAAGACCCAAAAATCGACAGTATTCTTTATGGGGAATAGGTTATCGTCTGCGAAGATGACTTCTTTGACCGAAACAGGGTGTGGGGTCCCTTGCCCCTTGCTTCACCAACGATTGCAGAGATTAAAAAAACTGATTTTAGACCTAACTCTTTAACGGAATTTGAATCACAAATTCTGTACCATTCCCCACAGATGAAATACATTGTAATGTTCCGCCGTGCTTCTCGGTGATAATTTGGTTGCTAATAGAAAGTCCTAATCCACTACCTTTACCTTCTGGTTTAGTTGTGAAGAAAGGTTGAAAAATCTGGTTCTGCACTGACTCTGATATCCCTATTCCGTTGTCGTAAATTTTAATCGTTACTTGCTGTTTATCGATGGTGGTGCAAATGCGAATTAGTCCAATGCGATAAGCCGTAGAAAACGTGTCTATGTCTTTTATAGATTCCTCAATCGCATCAATGGCATTCGATAGTAAATTCATAAACACTTGATTAAGTTGTACGGGGTAACATTTTATTTTCGGCAAATTGCCATATTCTTTTATGACATTAATAGCGGGACGTTTGGGTAAAGCTTTCAAACGGTGCTGCAAAATCATTAAACTAGTTTCTAGTCCTTCATGAATATCAACAGCCTTTTTCTCTTCTCCATCCAGTCGTGAAAAATTTCGCAGCGATTGCATGATTCCTTGAATGCGTTCAGTACCAAGTTTCATGGAAGATAGGACTTTAGGCAAATCTTCCAGTACATGCTGTAAATCCATCGCCTTAATGTTATCTTCAATTTCGTACCCAGGTGTGGGAAACTCTTTTTGGTAGAGCTTCACTAAGTTAATTAAATCTTGGATGTAGTTGTAAGCGTAATATAAGTTAGTAGAAATAAAGCCGACGGGATTGTTAACTTCATGAGCTACCCCGGTAACTAGTTGTCCTAAAAAAGAAATTTTTTCACTTTGGACTAACTGCAATTGACTTTTTTTCAGTTCTTCTAAAGCATGAGAAAGTTCAGCAGTCCGTTCTTTCACTCTTTGCTCTAATTGCTGCTTTTGTTCGTCTAACTCTAAATTGAGTTGTCGCAATTTTAAGTGTAATTTAATTCTGGCTAAAACCTCTTTTTGATTAAATGGCTTCGTAATGTAATCTACCGCTCCTAAACTTAGCCCTTTAACTTTTTCTACGGAATCAGAAAGAGCAGTTATAAAAATGATGGGAATTTCTTGAGTAGATGGATTTGCCTGCAATCTCCGACAAGTTTCAAAACCATCTATTCCAGGCATCATTACATCTAACAATATCAAATCAGGTGGATTATTTTTTACTTGTTCAATTCCACTGTTTCCGTCCATTTCAACTCTAACTTCGTAGCCAGCATTCTCTAAAGTAGCGTGAAGAACTTCTAAATTGGTTGGACTGTCATCAATAACTAATATTGTCTCAAGATTATTGAAAGTGTTGCTTGTGCTTTCAGTTACTAAGTCGTTTGTTTGGTTATGAGAATTAATCATTGTAGTTTATTTTGATACTAATTTATATGATTTTCTAGAAATTGACGTATTTTCTTGATGTTAAAACTTTTTGCAAGTTGATTTAAGTGGTTAACAAAAGGTTTATATTCTTCATCCATTTTGTAAATTTTTTCTAATTCTCTTTGAATTCCTTTGATTTGTCCTTTTTTTGCATATTCTATGAGCTTTGCCAAATCTTGAACTGGTGGGACAATAATTTCACCTGTTGTTATTTCTGCTTTCAGTGATACTCCCTCCCGGAGTGGCTGATGCACTTTTTCTTTTTGCGTTTCTGCGTAAATCCAATTCAGTTTTAAGTGCTTTGATAAAAGGCGATACATTTCCGCTGCTTGCACCGGTTTTGCCAAAAAATCATCACTTCCTTCTAGTTTATTTTTCTGTCGGTTTATATCGAGAATACTGGCAGAATAAACAATAAATATTATATCTTGAAAAATATTATTTTCTCGCAATTGCCGAAGCATTTCCCACCCATCAATTATAGGCATTTCTAAGTCAGAGATAATCAAATCTGGAGAATAAAGACTTGCTTTTTCTAAGCCTTCTTTACCGTTAGCAGCTTCAATTATAGTAAAATCCAAAGATTCTAAAAGATTGACAATTACTGAGCGATTTTCCCAATTGTCATCGACAATCATAATTTTTCTTCTGGAACCAGAGTAACCAGTGATTCTCCCGCTACTTGTGATAGTATTACTCTCTGTCCAATTATCAGGTATTAAAAATTCTATTTCAAACTCAAATACACTACCTACACCAAACTTACTTGTTACTTTAATGGAACTACCCATAAGTTCGACAATTTTCTGGCTAATAGCTAGTCCTAATCCTGTGCCTTCTGTTTGATGTGTGTTATCTCCTAGCTGCTCAAAGGGTAAGAATATCTTCTCTATTTGTGTAGAACTCATACCAACCCCTGTATCTTGAATTTTAAATCTTATTTTTGTCATTTCTTGTTTGTTAGCAATTCTACAATTTCTAATTAAATCTACTTTAAAAGTTACTCCTCCATTGTCGGTAAATTTAATGGCATTACCAAGTAAATTAATCAAGACTTGTCGCAGTCGCTTGTCGTCACCAGTGACACCTTTTGTTACATTTGCAGCCGGTTGATAAATAAAATCGATGTTTTTTTCTTCAGCTTTAAAGCGACAAATTTCTACAACTCCTTGTAACAAAGAGGGTAGATAGAAATCTGTTGTTCGCAGTTCCATTTTGTGAGCTTCTATTTTGGATATATCTAAAACATCATTTATTAATGTTAATAAATTTAAGCCACATGAGCGAATAATGCCGATGCCATGTTTTTCTTTTTCTGTTAGGTTTTTGGAGTTTTCTAGGATTTGAGCGTAGCCTAAAATGCCGTTAAGCGGAGTTCTCAGTTCGTGGCTCATATTTGCGAGAAATTCGCTCTTGGCATGATTAGCAATATCAACTGCTATTTGGGCTTCTTTTTGCTTTGAAAAAAGGGTTGTTGCCTGATGAATCAGTTGATTGAGAGAAGTTGTTAATAACCCTACTTCGTCAGTTTTGCTAATAGGTGTTTCCACATTTAATTCTTGGATTGCTTTTTGAGCAACATCATTTAATGCTTTTATCGGATAAGCGATCGCTTGACTTATATACATGATAAAATAAGTAGCGATCGCTATGGATATAATAATACTCGTAAAAATAATTACTGTTCGGATAATTTCTGAATGAGCGAAAGCAATTTCAGCTTCATCCTCTTTTTTGTCGGCAGTTTTTATTAAACTTGCTACTTCATTAAAAAATTCCGTATTCTTCACACTTGTATTCCTATTTGTCAACTCTACTAGCAATTTATTTGCTTTGTAAACATCTTCATGCTTTATATTTGCCGGGTCAATTTTATCTAACGTAGCTTGTAAATCTTGGGCGAATTTTTCAAATGTGCCGTTATACTTCACAAGTAGCGGCTTTAGGGATGTTATGGAATAAGTTGATGCCGAGGAATTAAGAGAAAATAGCAATATCTTAACTTGAGAAATACGCTGAATTGCCGTTATTTTTGCTTTCTGAAACTCTTTCGGTTTGCGCAAATAAGGAGCAAACTCTTTAACAGGTTCAAATTCTAAACCAGTCAAGCGCAAGTTATACAAAAGCTTACGCTCTTTGCGAATACTCATCCTCTGCTTATTAGCTGTCTGCTGGTAATAATTGCCGATAGTTAAACCAGTAAAAGTGGAAGCAACGACAATGGTAAGAGCGAGAGCATACCCAATGCTAATCTTATTGCTGATACTGAGTCTGCTAATTAGCTGACGCATCTTAAGCAAAAAGTTAAATAAAGCAACTTGCTTTATTTGATGGGAATCGATAATCTGATGATCTAATTGACTTGAGTCATTGATTTTGGAAGGTCGCATGTACGTATATAATCAACAGCGGATGCAAGAAGTGCATTTTTTGAGGATGTTAACTATATGGTTCCCAAATGCAAGTTAAAAATTCACATTCTAGAGACGTTCCGACGGAACATCTCTAGAATATGATCCAATCCATCTATCCTATAAGTAGAATTATTTGAACATTTGGGATAAAAACATGAGAATTTGGCTTGTCTGCTTTTTTGTCCTCTTTGCCCTAGCAAAACTGTTTGACTGGGTTCAAGGACTTTCCCTACCGCTACCAATCTACATTTTGGGTGGGGCTTTTTTAGCTGTTGCTTCTAACTACGATAAAATCGTCGGCTCTTACTTC
Source organism: Tolypothrix brevis GSE-NOS-MK-07-07A (assembly GCA_019358985.1). GTDB lineage: Bacteria > Cyanobacteriota > Cyanobacteriia > Cyanobacteriales > Nostocaceae > Hassallia > Hassallia brevis. Next base: position 62,674 of record JAHHIJ010000007.1, read on the forward strand.
AGTGATGCTATTGGTGAAACGCAATCCGAACAATCTCAGTTAGATTCATCTTCTCTCGAAAAGGTTAATACAACGTTATGAAAATCTAAATAACGTACTAAGCACGGAGAGTGCTTAACTATTTATGAGCGGTAAACCGCTCACTACTAACTAGGGGTACATTTCACTTAGCAGTCATGAATTCAACACTCGGTCGTTTGGGGGAAGTTGCCACACTGTTTTTCAAGTTGGGTATCATCGGTTTCGGAGGTCCGGTTGCTCATATTGCCATGATTGAAGATGAAGTAGTCAAGCGGCGTCAGTGGATGACACGAGAGCATTTTCTTGACTTAATTGGAGCAACTAATTTGATTCCGGGTCCCAATTCTACAGAAATGGCGATTCATGTAGGATATATGTATGCGGGCTGGTTGGGGCTGATTGTTGCGGGTGTTTGTTTTATTTTACCTGCGGTGCTAATTACGGGGGTATTTGCCTGGATTTATGTTAATTATGGTAATTTGCCCCAAGTTGCTCCTTTATTATATGGAATTAAGCCTGCTGTTTTAGCAGTGATTTTGGATGCGCTTTGGCGTTTGGGAAAAAAGGCGGTAAAAAGCCGTAAAATGTTGCCGATCGCCTTGGGTGTAGTAATCTTATTATTACTGTTGAAACTTAATGAAGTGATTGCCCTCTTAATTGGGGGTATCTTAGGTATGATTTGGTTGCGTAGTAGCGATCGCAACCAAACCCCACCAAACACAGCAAACTTTCTCATCGTTAACTTTACTACAGGTGCGGCTTTTAAAACCACAGCAGTTAGTGCAGCAACTACTGCACATACAATAGCAAAGGTCTCTTTGTGGAAATTAGGTTTATTTTTCCTGAAAGTCGGTAGTGTATTGTTTGGCGGTGGTTTTGTGTTGGTAGCGTTTCTCGAAGGTGGATTAGTTCAGGAATATGGCTGGTTAACCCAACAACAGTTACTCGATGCGATCGCGATCGGTCAATTTACCCCAGGACCGATTCTTTCTACCGCTACCTTTATTGGTTATATAATAGCAGGTCTTCCAGGTGCAATTGTTGCCACAGTGGGAATTTTTCTTCCGTCGTTTTTTTTCACAGCTATTCTTAATCCCCTTGTTCCTCGCTTACGCGCATCTTTATGGACAAGTGCCTTTCTTGATGCGGTGAATGTCAGCGCTGTGGCGTTGATGGTTGTTGTCACCTTGGAATTAGCAGCAGCGACTTTAATCCCAAAAACTGCGTATAAAGTGGACTTTTTAGCAGTAGCGATCGCGATGGTTTCAGCCGTTTTAGTAATTCGTTTCCGCATCAATGCTGCATGGCTAATTTTCGGTGGTGCTTTCATCGGATGGGTAGCATTGTAAGTAATTTACCGGACATGATATGATCACCCTGGGATTAAAAGTTAGTTAAGTGACAAGCCGCTTTGCGATCGCACAAGGATTAAGACGATATAGCGGTTCTCACTCCCATGAGCTAGACGAAAACCCTTATCTAGCAATAGCTTTAATCTCGGAAACTGCACTTTTCCAGAGCAGGAAATCCGCTATGTGAGCTAGCCCAGTAATATCGTGCCCTCTGTCTTTCTTTGTCAAGTCAGAAATCTCAAATAAAATACTACATCAATTGTCAACTCAAATGAACAATTTCTCAAACTTTCCAAATCTCATCGCACAGGTTACACAGAATTTGCCTTCAATGCTGCTTACGAGTCCTTGGAAAACCTTAGTAATGAATGCAATTGTAATCCTTGTATCGTATATTTTTATCTTTTATATTCTTCGCTTCTGGTTTCGTCGATTCCGCTCAGATGCAGCGATTATGACGCTGAATGTCTCTAAAATCCCCGCCTTAATTATTAGTATTCTTCTCAGCCTGAAACTCTTTTTAGTGTCACTAGGAACAACCCAGTTGCTAGCACAAATTCAGAAAAGTTTCTCTGCAATCATCATCATTACAGTAACTTTCTGGCTAGTTCGTTTTATGACCGAAGTAGTCGTCTACTATCTAGTGGATTTTGCCGAGAAAAGTGAAGCGCAGTGGGATGATGTCTTTGTACCACTGCTGCAAAATGTCTTGCCAGTGATTATCTACATAACTGGAGGGTTATTCTCTCTTCAAGCTTTTGGTGTCGATTTGACTGGATTGTGGGTTGCTCTGGGAGGAGCAGCCTTTATTCTCGGTTTTGCCTTAAAAGATATCTTGGGGAATTTTTTTGCTGGTTTGGTATTGTTGATTGATTCTCCCTTCCGCTTTGGTGATGTCGTTATTCTAGGGGATGGAAACCAAGCAATCATCAAGAAAGTTGGGTTACGGTTGACTACTTTGTATGTAATTGATAAGCACTGCGATTTATATGTACCCAACAATTCAATTCAAAGTGAATCGATTCTTAACTTAAGTCGTCCCACAGCCCATTACTACTACACTCTTTCCTTTCCTGTAAAGAGTGATGCTGATCCAGCTCGTGTGATTGAACTGATGCAGTCAGTTATTCTTGCTCATCCGGATACATTAGGCAATGTGGATCGCAAGCTTCAAATGCTGAATGAATATTTTGGAATGTCGGAGGAACCAACTAAAGCACTTCACAAGCGAGAAGCTGGGCAGTTGCGATTATTAGCTGAGAAGCACGTCAATGCTCTGTTAGCAAAGGTGGAACAATCATTTGATGATCTTTCAGATAAAATTAGTCGCATGGAAGATGGAGGTTTAGATAAAGAAGAGATTAGAAATCTTCAACGCCTTTTTATGGATGTTTCTCAAATGATTGGGATGGAGGTGTTATCTGACCGCTTAGTTAGGAGCAAACGTGTGTGGTTGGAGGAATCCCCCGAAGCAATTGCTGCCGAGGGATCGCTGATTGGTTTAATCCGCTGTTGGTATCAATCTTGGTTAAAAGATCCGGATTTGCTCCATGAGGATCGAGTTCAGCTACCAAAGTATTGGGAGCAAAAGATTAATCTGCTCAAGATCAAAATGAACAAACTCTTTGTGAAAGTGAGTAAGACTTCATCAGACGATACTCGCTTGGATGATGACATGACATCTCTACGGATGTGGATGCAAGAAAATTTCAAAACTACCCGCAACGAATGGCAGGAACCTAAAATTTGGGTTAGCGAAATTCAGCAAGCAGAGCGAAATTTTAGCGTTAAGTTCTACGTGGACGATATTACCTTAGAACACTGCGAAAGAGGTGTGCGAATTAAGAGTGAAGTCAATCGAGAACTGACCTGGCAATTGAGACGGTCTTACCTTTCTATATAGGGTCAACCAGAGCGTTTATACTGAATCAGATCATGTCTGGTTAATTAGTTATTATGAGGGTGCATCAGTGCATAAAAAAATGAAAACGCTCTTTCCCTGCACCATAAAGCCCCCAAACTACGGTCTTAATAATAAGTCTTTAACCGGACACGATATCACTAGATCAATAGACATAGGAGTGAAAATAACCTATGCTTTGTCCACAAACCTTGTAAAGACGTAGCAGTGCTACGTCTTTACATCTTTTCCATGCCTATGTCTATTGTGACTGAATAAAAACTGATAAAATCATTAAAATATTCATACAGTGATTTTGATGAAAATTGTGTCATTAGCAAATTTTTATAATTTGTACGAGTTGCAACCAGCAAAATTGTGAATAAACGGAATAATATATTTAGCGATAAAGTAATGACCGCCAAACAGGAATTACCACAACTGCAACTTTCCAAAACCTCAGATTTGATCGGAACTATCTCATTATTTGTCGCGCTGATTCCTATCTCATTGGCACCAGTCTTAGTCAAATTATGCGAACGCGAAATTGGAGCAAATGCTATAGCATTTCATCGCGCTTGGATCGGCACAATCGTTTTTGGTTTTTTGACCGGATTTGAAGCTTTTCAGTCTCAAAAGTCTGATGAGCAACCGATAGAACAGAAGCCTTTCACCAGACGAGAACTGACGCTATTGTTCTTGATGGGAACTGCGGGAGCTACATACTCAATCCTGTGGGCTTGGTCAGTGACTCAAACCAGTATTCCCAACGCGACTTTACTGTCTAACATGAACTCCTTATTCGTTGGCTTGGCGGGGTATTTTTTATTCGGTCGGCGCTTCGATAAGAGATTCATTATTGGTATGCTGATAGCAGTATGTGGAGCGATCGCCTTGGAACTCAATAAGGTACAATTTGCCACAGACCAAATACTTGGTGATGCCCTCTCTTTATTAACTGCGATTTTTATCGCCACCTATCTGATGTTGGTAGAACGCTTAAGAAACCGATTTAGCACTGCCACAATTATGCTATGGCGCTGCGGAGCTACAACCGCGTTTCTGTTACCCGTCCTACCCCTAGTAGAAAATAGGTTGTTTCCTCATACTGGTATGGGGTGGTTTTTCATAATTTTCCAGGCTCTTTTCTGCCAGGTGTTTGGTCAAGCACTTGTCGCTTACAGCCTCAGTAAATTATCCTCAGGAGTTGTCGCCGTGACGCTGCTCCTAGAGCCAGTTCTTGCCTCTTTTTTTGCTTGGCTCATTTTTAATGAAAAGGTCAGTTACTTTGACGAAATGACTTTTGTGGTGATTTTATTAGGTATATATTTAGCACAATCGAGTCAATCTGCCATTAAACCAACAAATTAAAGAGCAATGTCCTAGTCAACTATTTTTCCGACAAAACCTGACATTTATTGACAAACCGCTGGTAAATTAAACAAGAACAAAGTAATGGCAAATATACAAATTCTGAATCGTGTTATTTAATTCTTATAGTAAGTCAGCGATCGCCCTGACGATCTGTTTCATCGGTGTGTTCGCGATTTCCTTTGGCTCGATCTTTGCCAAATTTTGTAGTCATGATTTGACTCCTCAAGGGATTGCATTTGGTCGCTTGCTGGTGGGGGCAATCGCCTTTAGTCTATGGACATCCGGCAAAACAGTCTATCAACGCCTGCAATCCAAGCCTGTTGAAAACAAGCCCCATCATCCCATCACTCTGCTGCTGCTGCCTTTGGCAGGAATACTTTGGATGATGACCTTAGCCACTATGTATTGGGCGTTGGAGCAAACCAGTGTTGCCATTACAACGGCGCTACACAATCTGTCACCAATTTTTACTAGTTTCGGTGCTTGGTGGCTGTGGGGACAAAAGTTTGATCGCCGATTTTTGTTGGGTTTGGGTTTAGCGATCGCTGGAGTATTCATATTGGAGTTGGGAGAGATGCAAATTTCCGCTAGTCGGGTACAAGGTGATGGCTTTGCAATTCTCTCTGCTATTTTGTTAGCCGCGTACCTGTTGATTTTGGAACATCTCCGCACTAAATTTGCTTCTACCACAATCCAACTGTGGGTGTGTAGCACAGGTGCGGCTTCTAGCCTACCACTCCTATTATTAAACCACGAACCAGTTTTTCCCCAGTCCTCCCAAGCTTGGTTCGCTATGCTATCTATGGCAATGGTTTGTCAGTTTTTCGGACATGGACTGTTAACATTCAGCCTCACCTCTCTATCATCTGTAACGGTTTCTCTGGTTCATCTCCTAGAACCCGTTTTCAGTGCATTCCTTGCTTGGGTGATTTTTTGGGAATATCTGAGTTTTTGGACTTGGGTTGGCTTTGTGGTGGTACTAGCCGGGTTATATCTGACGATTTTAGGCGAAATGCCGAGAGATACCCTAGAATCCGATCTAGAGCGTGTATAACCTCATGATAAAAACGGAAAACAAGTTTTTACTACCTGTGTAAGCATAAAGGTAATCTAGAGGTAGATTGCATGACCATTGAAACAGCCACGAAATATTACATCGCCAATAAGCCAGTACGGCATAAAATACTAGGAGAAATATTCATTGTCAATTTGTATCCGTCTAGACTTGATAGCGTGCGGATAAAACTTCGCAACGGTGTAGAGATGGATTGTCAGCTAGAGTTTCTAGACCCTCTGTAATATAGCAATCCTAGATGATTCATGAAAAATAAAAACCCACTCACAGACTACCAAGTGCTAGGTCTGTTCTACAAGGAGAGGGGTTTTCACGCTCTTATTTAGGATTGCTATTATTTTCTTTATGCAAATGCGACGAAAATTTAGTATTTTCGTTATTCTATCTGAATCAGTGTTCCTCGCAGATTCAGCCTAAAAAGACGTAGCGATCGCATCCAAATTTTTGCCGGTTGCTCAAAGAATGTAAAAATATCACCGTAACCGACGTTAGTTTTTTGATGATGCAGCCAATGTCTTTCCGGTGTAGTAATAGATAAAATCTGACACAGCAAATTCAAAAACTTAGGGGTTTTCCAACCCAGGACACTTATGTGTCTCCACCATACATGAAACTGACCAAAAAGCAACCCACAAATAACGCCAACGGGAGAAAAAGTCCACAGAAATACTGCTAGAAGCAAATATGGCAAAGCACCCAAAATACCATCTAAAAGAACCTGGAAATTGAAAGTTAAAATTGCATAGTGGCGAAAGTCTTTCTTCCAAGAGTGGTGCGTTTGCAAGTGAAGCCTACCAAAAACATGCTCAGGTATATGGTATAAGAAGGTAGAAAAAAAATCCCCAAAAAACAGTAATAGCCAAGCTACAGCCATCGCCTCAAGCATTTGTACTCCTCACTCAGATTCCGTATCGTTATTCCTTCTTTAGATAAAAATATGGTTAGTTTAGCAATAATAATCCATTGTTTTGAATCTGACTTTGCTACACTATCCTTGATTTTTGCATACATCTAAAAAACGACACAATTTAGATAATATATCTAAAATCTCCTGAACGAAGTAAGTCACTAACAGTAAAACTTTAGTTAAATTTTGTTAAATTTTAGGTTAATTTACCGAAATGCACCCTTATAGTTATCCATAAAAATAAATGCCCACGGGACTTACCCAAGCGTCAGAAAATGACGATTCAAGGTCTAAGTCTAAAAACTGAGGAGCACTACTTTTTCCAAGGTAGCTTAGTACCCATCTCAGTCAGCGCTGAGAAGACGAGATAGAGGACAAGTACACTAATACTAATAAGAAAAAGAACCAGGTCGTTATTCATTTTAATATAATATTCCTTTCAAGAATTGTGATTAGACACCTGTTGGAAAAGAGGTAAAGACGTAGCAGTGCTACGTCTCTACAAGGGTTTCGGGCAACGCATAATTAATTTCTGGAGATGTCTATTATAATTTTGCACTGTAGAGACGTTTCAGAAATATCTCTGCGGGCAACTTGACGAATGATTAATGTTGATGAAATAAGCCTGCGGTCATTATTTTAAAATTATTTTGGAGGTCTGACACAAGACGCTTCATTAGAGGAAGGGGGGTCTGCGTAAATTGCTAAAGTGCTATATTCAGGGCTACCTTCGCCATATATTACTCGAAAAGCATACAACTTGGTTTTGCCTTGTTTTTCAGTAACTACTGTTAAAAGCGTATTATTAGTATTAGGCAATCCGGCAATTTTCAGTTTGGGAATTCGTCTGAGTTGAATTACATTCGCGGCTGAGTTTTTACAATCTCCTTGACTTACATTACGGTCTTGACCAAACTGCATACAGATTGGACCATCAAAATCTATAGTTACCTGTGAAGGGTCGTTTAACCAAACTTTCCTAATTATTTCTCCAGATTGAATAAAACTTAAGTTTGTCCCTTGTTGATACCAAATATCGATCTGAGGTGTTGCTCCCCCCAAACCCTGTGCTTGGCAGGAAAACATCGAACGAAGAACGGCATTATTAGCTAAAACACGACCTGCAACTAATAAAATTGCAGTTGAAAAAATCAAGGTAGCCAGATGTAATAAATAAGATTTCTCTGGAGTATTTCCTTGTGATGTCTCGTTTTTCATGGCTGCAAAGATTGAAATAGATAAATAGTTTAAGCAAATTAAATGCGGGCGTTATTAAATGATATCATGTCATACATTAAGAAAAACACCTTAACCCTTTTAGAGACGTTCCGCCGGAATTAGTAAAGACGTTCCGCCCAAATTAGTAAAGACGTTCCGCCCAAATTAGTAAAGACGTTCCGCCGGAATTAGTAAAGACGTTCCGCCTAAATTAGTAAAGACGTTCCGCCTAAATTAGTAAAGACGTTCCGCCGGAATTAGTAAAGACGTTCCGCCTAAATTAGTAAAGACGTTCCGCCGGAATTAGTAAAGACGTTCCGCCTAAATTAGTAAAGACGTTCCGCCGGAATTAGTAAAGACGTTCCGCCGGAATTAGTAAAGACGTTCCGCCGGAATTAGTAAAGACGTTCCGCCGGAACGTCTCTACCAGAGATTAGGTATTTCATGTCTTAATTCAGCAACGCCGAAATTTTTAATACTTCATTCTCCAAATAGACATCTCCATCAAAGACGTAGAGACGTAGCATTGCTAGGTCTCTACAAGGGTTTCGGGCAACGCATAATTAATTTCTACGCCTATGTCTAATTGTAACTATTAAAACTGCGTTGTTTGGTTTACATATATTTCAATTTCTTTGCCTGCGGGCATAAACCAAACATTAGTGCGTTGAGCCTGTCTTTTAGAGATATTTTGTTGATTGCGTTGGGAAATTTGTTGAGCGATATTAGTCGCACCACCTTCCAAAACGCCGGCTAAGATGTTGCGTCTGTTGTCGGTGGTTTGAAAACAATTATTAGTAACAACATTAGTTCCATTATTAGTAGTATTACTAGTAGTACTAATATTATCGACGCACTGGATTCTGGTATCAGGACGATTAAATATCTCTGCTGCTTTACCAGCGCCATTCAAGACGAATACTCCTACATCCGTTAGCCCTACACCAGACCCCCCTTGATTGGAAAATTGGCTTGCGATGAGAGGTTTGCCTTCAGTAGCGCGAACCGTTATTGCATTTGGCGGTAAGCTTTTTTCGGTAATGTTGTTATTATTTGAGACAATAACTTTGACTACATCCAATTGTAGGAAGCCTTGCTCGGAAATAGAACGAACTTGAGCTAAGAACTCGGTTTTAGCTGGTAAAGCGATCGCACCATCCACAGATTTTAATGGTTCTTTCAAACGCACTACAAATACGTCTTTGCCGCTTTCGTCTTTTTTATTGCTGTTGGTTGATCTGGTAGTTTCCCCATATACAGCGGTCGCAAATACAGCTTTCGCCCTAGTTCCTACAGCCACAGATTTCGCAGTCTGCTGTTTTGTTTGGCTGAACGCGGGGGTTGAATCTTCTGGCGGTTCGTCGTCTGGCTCGGTATTTCTTGCCTGTAACCGAGTATTATTTACAGGTATAGGAGTAGGAGCAGTTGGAGTAGCTGGAGTCGCTGCTTGAACACTATTCCCAGTAACACTAACCATACCGTAGCTACCTAATTTTGCTAACTTTGCCCATTCCTGAAGCGGATCTGGCGTGGGTTTGGGAGTTGCTGTAACTATTGGTTGGGTGTTTGCTGCAACTATGGGCAAAGGTGATGGTAAAATTTTGGGGTTAGCAGGCTTTAACGGAACAGAGGGTGCTTTAACAACACGCTCAACAGTGACTACGCGAGGCACATAAACTGTTCGGACGGGTGTCGGTATCCTTTCCACTGGTATCCTCACTCTATTGACAGGAGCTGGTGGTTGTGTTCGTGAAACTGGTCGAGATGCAACCTGAGTCGGTGTTGGTTTTTGAAGTCTCAGCTTTTGTTGTGCTGCTTTCACCGCTTCTGCTTGTTCAGTCAGGGCTAATTTAGTTTTTAAAGTTTCTAATTCTGATTGTAGCTGTTGCGGACGTAAGTCGCTTATTGGTTGCGATCGCATAGAAACATTATTCTTTTTTGGCTCTTGCTTGCCAGTGTTCATTAGCTGCGACAAAAACACCCCAGCCACCAAAACTATACCTAAAGTACCAGCACCCACCAAGCCTAACTTAGCAAAGGGGTTAGATGAGAGGGATTCCTTAGTGCGGACTTCTTGAGGATCAGACAAAGGTTGCAACGAAGAAGTTGATTCTTCTTCTACTGCTACTGCTTCGTCAGTATTAACAGATGAAGATTCTTCTACCAAGCCAACCAATTTTGCCATCCGTGATTCCCAATCTAAACTGTCCAATTCGGGTGGACTAACTAGATTTTGTGGCAAATTTTCTGAAGGAATTGAATATCGAGTCATAAGTAATTTTAAATTGAGAATTTAACAATGCTATTGTAGCAGGCGTTTTCAGCGCTTACTAGGTATAACAGTTCTAAATAAGAGCGTGAAATTCTCTCTATCTTTTTCTAGGCATTCTTCTCCTATTGGAGACGCTTCGCATTGGTGGAAGCCTCTCGCAGAGAAGGCAGTTCGTTGAACAAAGGCAACTTTCACAACTCAGATAGGATTGCTATATAAATTGAAGGTGTAATTACTTAGTATAGTTTCATTCTGATTTTTATGAACATTTTTTATCTTCTATTTCACATATATTATAAATTTTTAATCTAGCTTCGCCAAGGCGATAAGCTGCCAAGTTCAAAGGTAACGGAGAGTTGGGTAGTGAAGCAGCTTCTTCATCAATTGCTCTCACTAAAATTATTTTATTAAAGGAAATTGATTTTCCTAATCTATCAGAATTTGTAAAAATTATTTGATTAGCAAACATTTCCACTTTCCACTTTCCATCTCCTATTTTTGTGGGTTGAGAAATTCTTTCTATAACCAATACATTTTCAGTTCCTTTACTTAAGTTTTCAGTGGGGCTAATTTGTGATTGTAATTTTGGCTGCAATTCATTAGCTATTAGTTCAGAACTAACTTCCCAGATAATTTTTGGCTGCTGTTGCTGCGACCAAGTAAGCATTAAGGTTATAGTTTCACCAACAAAGCGCCGAATTGTCTCTGGATGTCGCTCTAAATTCGGTTTGGGGTCTACTGTTATGGCATGTCCATCAGCTAGTTGCACTAGACTTTGAGGTGTTAATCGTCGTTGTAACTGCTGCAACATAGACCAGTGGAAGAAGAGTACTAGTAAAGTTAGCAGATGCAAACCAAATGTTGCGACGGCAAATAATGGTAAAATGCTGCTTTTCTTATTTTCAGATTTTAGTATCTGCATTAATATTTACCTAGAAAAAATTATTTGATAAAACTATCAGTTTTTTGTCTGTTACCGCATACATTTATATCTTGATTCTGGTTATTGTATTCATCGATTAAACATAAGTTACGAATTTCGTAAATTTCTAGTTGATCGGCGCGGACGCTATAAATTGCTTTTTGCAGAACAGTGGTATTATCAAGTTGTGGATAAGTAAAAGAATCTACAGCACGGACAAGTAAATCTTTATTAAAAGGAATTATTATTGTTCTATTGTCAGCTTGTTTTTTTTGAATCAGGTCGGCTACCATCCCAACTCGCCATTTACCCAAACCTATTTTTTCAGGTGGATAAACTCGCTTAATAACTAACTGTCCGGAAATATTTTGACTGGGTTTATTATAAAAAACTTCTGGTGGTGTCATTTCCGCAATTTTGCTTAGGAAACCTTTGCGGAAATCTTCAGATAAACCAAAACTAGCTATCCAACTTGTAGTACTAACTTTTCGGCTACCCCCTCGTGAAGTTTGAATTGATATTCCTACATCTGCTTGAGGTTGTGTCACCTCTTCGATAGATTGCGGTGGTAGTTTTCCCGACCAATTAAACATTGATGTCATGGTTTTACTGACGAATTGACGAATTGCTTCAGGTTCCCTTTCCACATCAGTAACATTTGCTGGCTTACCATCTATCAGTTGCACAAAGTTCGGAGGTTTTCTCGAACTGAGTTGGCGAATATTTATGCCTTGAAATATTAATAAAAATATAGCCGAGAGATGCAAACTGAAAGTAGCGATCGCAAAAATTGTTAAAATACTTCCTGTTCGTTGTCTTTTCTCCAGTAAACGTACCATTTACTCATCCCCCTTGCTTGAATTTATACCCTCTCCCTGACCCACGAAGCTGCATTACTTATAGCACTAAAGACTGCAAATCCTCCAGCAGCAGCCACAACTAAAGATACAATCGGGGCTAAAATTCCCAGAAAAATTATAAACCACATTAAGTCTGGATCGGCATTAGCATCCTGTCCAGGTCCATTAACAATAACTGTGGCAGTTAAGACGGCAATAATATTAAATGAAATCTTAGATATACCTATCGATAAAAACCCAGTTAGCCATGCAAAAATAGGTTTACCAGCTACAGGTAGTAAAGATGCACCCACAGCTAAAGGTCCCAAAGCTGCTATCAGCAACATTGTAGCTTCTATCAAATTTTGGAAAGCATATTGCAATGAAACTAAAAAGTTTTTAATACTAATTTGGACTGTAGAACCTAAGAAAGAATCAAATGAATTTTCGGAGATACTAGCTGTGTTAAATGTAATATTATTTACTTTGTTTTCTAGTCTATCTATCCAAGGTTTATCTCCGTATAAATTTCTATATTCCACCCAGAGGGTGTCAGCTTTTTCCTTAGATTTGACAAAGCATTGATTTTGTTGCTCACCAGTTAGTGACTGACAAGGACGCAATAAAGAACCGGCTATTTCTTCACCTACAGTCATATTCAGTGCTTGCTGATAAGTTTGATTTGCGTCTGCTGTTGTGACTACTTGCTGATTCACCGTATTAAGAAAATTCCTTACTCCTAATGTCAAATTGGACAATACCGTGCCGTTTCCGGAATTGGTTAATAGTATCACTACTACAAAAGGCCAAATTAAAGCTGATATTGGACGGGAAAAATCGCTGTTGATAGCATCTTGTAGCCACTGTACCATAAAAAACAGTAGGGTTCCTACGGCAAAAAATACACCGAGATTTGTCAGCGCTCCATATAAGTTATTAATAGTATCATTTTGTAATAAATCTACCCATTGTTGATCCCAACCTTCGGCAATACTTCTAGCAGTTGTGGCTCCATTACCGAGAACATCATTTATACCAATTTGAATTAATAAAATATCTCTCATTTTTATAGCTTTCCTTTAAAAGGAAGTTAAGGCTCAATTAAGTTATGTATGATAAGTGATATGTGTAGTAAGGGCTTCAGCCCTTAAAAGTCTTGATATGAGCGGTAAACCGCTCACTACGTAAGAATATGTTCTTAATCATGATTTTTAGTTGTTAAGTTTTCTGCCAAACAAATCTGCTTGAGAAGTAGTTCGCAAAAGTCGCGCTGCTTCTGCGGATGCGTCTACTCTTCTAGCACGATTTGTATCTTCCATTTGTTGAGAAAGACTTGCGAGATTTAAATTAGTGTATTGTAAAGATTGGTTCGTCTGTATTGTTTGACCAAGGGTTTCGGCTACAATTTTTACTTGTTCCCGTTGAATTTTAATTTGTTGGTATTGTAATTTGGTTTGCTCGCTGATACCAAGCAGTTGTCCTACTTGTCCTGCAACTGAAGCATTATTCCCAAGTTTAACAATTTGATCTTGAATATTATTGAGAAAATTTTGCTCATTTTCGTCTACATCCTCGGTAAACACGCCAATATTTTGCAGCCTATTTTCAGTATCTTGTAGCTTTGTTTTTGAGCGAATTTGACCATTTATACCCAATATACCTGCGGCTGAACTACGAGTAATTAAACGATTTATTTCATTAGTAACTGAAGTTGAACGTACTACAGGATTATTTTCAAACTTATCTGATAGAGAGTTGATAAATATATCACTACTAACTCTTTCTCCCGCATCAACAGGATTAGGTATATTCAATTCTCCTTTTGCGTTATCAATGGCATTTTGAGATTGAAATTCTACAGGTTTTAAACTGTCGTTTACATTATTTGATAAATAATTTTGTAAATCTGTAGAATATGATTGAAAATCAGTCCAAACTTTGCCTAGTTGTGCTGTTGCTGGCAGGATGATGAGGAATGATAGAGAAAGTGTCAAAAGGGCGATTTTTTTCATAGTTCTGAACCTGGAAAAACATTTAGAAATTTTATTTCATTTTTGAAAAACGAACCACAGAGAACACAGAGGAAGAGGAAAGAGAGGGTTTGACTATGTTAACTACCACGTAATGAAGCCACTAACTGACGAGCAAATGTAGAAATTGCTTTATATTTATCGGTGTGTTCTCGCATTATTTTACTCCGTGCAGCTTGTTCATTGGGGTTGTTAGCAACTACTGCTAATTGTTCGTAACCGGGATAATAGCGGCAAAAGGTATAAATCCCGTTATTATCTAACAGCCATTGGCTATAAATGCCTTCTTTGCGAGGAAAGAAGCCTTCTGAAGCATTACGAGAAATAATTTCACGGGGATATTTTAATATTTGGATGAAACTATCGACGGCAACGGGTTGAATGCGTCCGATTAATCGTGTTGATAAGTTTTGTAAAATTTTCGATGCGGCTTTAGATTTGGCGATGGTATCGGGGTCTTGTGCTGATAAAATAACTCTAATTCCAGCTTTTGCACCATTGGCACAAATTCTGCCAACTAAGTCAGCAATTTGGTCAAATTCAAATAGAATTGGTGCTTCATCAATGAAGAATATGGAAGCTGGACTGCTGAGTGCGCGTCGTAATGCTGCTGAATAAGCACTTAAAGAGAGGATCGCTGCATCTTCATTATCTGAGAGGTTTCTCAGAGCAAAAACCAAAAGTTGTGCATCAGTGGGGAAGCTAGATGGTGCAGAAATGGATTGTCCGACGCGACTAGAAAGCCAAAATCGCAAGCGCAATTGAATTTGACTTAAGGCATCTTCAACTCTGCCACTTATAGAATTAATTTGGAGATGTTCTGTTGTGCAGAAATAAAGAAAATCTCTTAATGTGGGGGTTTTCTGCCAAGCTGAAGTGCCAAATCCCCCTGCTATTGCGATTCGATATCGCTCTTTTATGCCTTCATCAGCAAAGAAAGCTGTTAAAGCCAAATTAAGAAGCGATCGCACGGTTTGCGATAACAGTGGATTCTCTGTAGATGAGCCTAAAACCATTGTCATTAAGGCTGATTCTAAAAAGGCAGTATAATCGAGCAGGCGATCGCGCTGTTGTTCTGGATCTAGCGATCGCAAATCTGGCTGCTCAAATAAGTTATTCGATTGTTTAGAAATATCAAAATATGCTCCACTGTCCTCCATAAACTCTGTATAGTCGGTGAAGGTAGATGTACCATCTGGTTTAGGGAAATCTAACGCCACTACCGGAATACCATGCGCCAAAGCTTGAGTTAATATTCCTGACACCAATACTGATTTACCAGCACGAGTTGTCGCAAATAGCGCTAAAT
Organism: Tolypothrix brevis GSE-NOS-MK-07-07A; assembly: GCA_019358985.1. Classification (GTDB taxonomy): domain Bacteria; phylum Cyanobacteriota; class Cyanobacteriia; order Cyanobacteriales; family Nostocaceae; genus Hassallia; species Hassallia brevis. The sequence continues at coordinate 77,893 of JAHHIJ010000007.1, forward strand.
TTTTATGCTCGTTAAATAAATCTAAATATACCGGTGTTCCTCCCTCTTCGGCAATCAATTCAAAACCTTCGCGATCGCCTACTTTAGTTAATACTAAAGGCATTAATCCCGGAACTTCACTTGTCAAATACAACTGCCGACGGTTGAAGGGTTTTGCTAACAAACCTTCCCAAACTATGGGTAAAGTTTGCAGCCAAATTTTCCAAGCATATTCTGTTTCTCTAATTACCCTTGCTGGACGTTGAAAACAGTTTTCAATATATCTGATTGCTTCGTCTAATTTCTCCACAGTTGGACGATGTACAAAAATCGCCACTCCCGTGTAAATAGGTACTGCACCTTCATATAATTGTTCTTGCGCTGCTACGGATTTTCTTAATTTTAATTGAGCGTTGACATCAATGGTTCGGCTTTTTTCTTGAGCCATTGTTGCTGTCATATTCGACTGCTTCAGCACTCGTTGCAAAGTGTTTTTTACTATTGCTGGATTTGCCGCAGTTAACTCACAAAAAATCTCTGTATCAACAACGGTTTCTCTTGCCAACAATTCCCATAAATAGCGCAGTTGAGAAGATTTATTTTGCCAACCACCAGGTTTTTCTAAAAAGGTTAATGCACCAATATAATTATTCTTAACATGAACCCACGAGCGATCGGCACAAGGTACACTAGATTCCATCAGCAAAGTTGTACTGTGGACATTATCTACAAGTAATTTGGTGCTAGCTAAATCTGAATAACCCTCTTCGTGCAGTCCATTTTCATCTAAAGTCATTAATTGGGGAATATCTATTGGTGGGGTATCATTAAATCTTCTCCATACTTCTCCCCAAAGTTCCTCACTAGTCAAAGGCTTAACATCCAACGCCATTTGATTGGATAATATTTGTTCCCAGCGATAAAAACCTTGTTTGTAAGCATTGCTCACAATGGTTTCTATGCGCTGATTTTCAACTTCTGCCATATCTCCTTTGAATTTCAACCACCACAATTCAGCTTTGACTAAAAGCTTTTCTATCGAATCATCTGTATTGGTGGAGTTTGGTTCAACGGTATAAGTTACATAAATTTTGAGAAATTTAGGTTTGCGAATACCAGAAGCAGTAAGTTCTTTTGTTCTTGCTCTTTCCGCCATTAACAAGTATTTTATATCTTTAGATGGCGTTTTTTTAATTATTGAATTTAGTTCTTTTTGTCGTTTTTCATCGGAGCTAAAAGAACTCAGATGAAAGGTTATTCTCTCATTACCGGGAATGTCTTTTAAACCCGATTCAATATTACTAAGAATTACGTCTATTTGGTCTGTTCTTAAAGTGGTATGAATCCCTCGACATTCAAAACCAAAAACAAAGCAAAATCTATTTTTTTGGCTTCCCTTTGTCAAAAGATAAGCACCTATATCACGTCCCCCAAGTGAGATTCGCAACATTGTCGCTAGGTGTAAAGCATCTTCAAATGGTGTTAATCTCTCACTACCTGCGATGCCGACGCTTTGTTTTCCGATTTTTTGCTTCATGGTTAACGAATAGTATGCTTTGATAACGAGCAAAGCCTCTAGTCCAAGCTGGAACACCAACAAATTTACTTAAAAAGCGCCAACTCCTACCACCTGTTAATATCCACCAAGTTGCCATTCCCCAAATAGTAATTAGTATTGTCCACAACCATTTTTGAAAGTCATCTGAGAAAATTCCCCCAAAAATTCCATTGATGATAAAATAAGCAGCTAGGGCAATAACCGTCCAAGGAAGGACTTGATCGGCAGGAATTGGTCCTAATGAAGGTTGGCTTCCTAGAATTTGATTTACTGGACGAAAGTCTTTCTCTTTGTCTTGAGTCATGGAAAATTTTTCAGCTTTTTTTCATTTTATCTAAATAAATTATGGAGTACTATTGGGAGTGCCAATTATAAAGCCTGTGAGAACATCAGCAATTGTGACAGCGACAACTACTAATAAGGGAGTTCTGGCAATAGTTTGCCAATCTTCATCTTTGCGAACTGCGTTAATAACACCGACCAAAGAAACTGCTATGTAAAGTAGGTAAATTGCCCGCAATACGTTGAATATCAAACTAACTGCTTGGGTGCCATTGTTTGCTCCTGCATCTCCTGATGTAGTTAGAGTCTGTTTAAAGAAATCTTCGGCTTTCTTAAAAAATTGGGCTTGTGCGGGAACTGCAAAATAGTCTAACCAAAATAAACTCAGGACGATGGCTACTGCTAATATTTGTAACAATATAAGCGATCGCCTGGGTAGATGAACCTGCTGCCCAATTTGCTGTATGATTATTGTAATTAAGCTACCAATAAGTAGACAAAAAAGCAGCATAGGACTTTTCAGGCTGATAACGCCCAGAAGCACTGCACAAGCAATTAAAAATGGAACAGATTCAATCAGCCGACAACGCCAGTATTCGAGTGTTCCTGTTAATTTACGAGATATTTTGCTCGCACCACTAGTCAAAGTTTTGATAAAAATTATCTCATGAATACTTTGTCTGGACATGAATTTTGCTGTTACTTGCGACAAATATATTTTATACATTATATAAGAAGTAGCATCAAAATTCGTCTTGGTAGGCATAATTGCCAGTATTATAGTTAACTTCTCCCATAACTTCTGTAAACCGGAAAAAAATCGCTTTGAGGGTTGGGAAAATTAATCAAACGATAAAAACTTATACATTAATCAAGGTTGATGTCAAGTCTAAAATAGGTGCGATCGCTTTCATCATTTTGGGAATACTGAAATAAGAACACCCTCATAAGTGATAAATATGGCAAATATTCGCATCAGTGCCAGTCTTTCCCAAAAAGACCGAGAAGCAGTGATGGAAGCGATCGCTACTATTAAAGAAAAGTTACCGTTTTTAATTGATTTGACGGCAGATGAGCGTAAATCCTTGCCGAAGCTAGGTGACAAGAGTCGAGGATTTGTAATTAAGGCATTGCAAGTAGCGACACAAAACCCGGATTTTCTGCCCAGGTCGTTTGATGTAAATGAAATGCGCCTGGATGTAGAATTATTTGAGGCGTTGTATCCGGTGCTGCTATCGCTAACACAATTGCAACAATTAGTCGATGACACTTTAATTGCAACTGGCAGTGAAGCTTATATAGCAGCTCTTGCAGTTTACAATTATGCCAAAGCTAGCGGTGATGTATCTGGTTTAGATACGGTGATTGATGATTTGGGACGCAGGTTTACCCGTAAATCTCGCAAAGCACAACCGCAAACTTCGCCAATTTAAAACAAAAACTCGGTTATTCTGCCTAAGAAGTTAAAATTTAAAGCTTTGATCTTGGATGTTTGAGTGCATAACTCGACATTCCGAGTTCAAAGCTTAAATTTTGGAGTTCAGAACACGAAGTTCCGAGTTCAGAGGGTGAAGTTCCGAGTTCAGAACACGACATTCCGAGTTCAGAACACGAAGTTCCGAGTTCAGAACACGACATTCCGAGTTCAGAACATGATCCTCATTGCTTATGCTACTTTAAGTCGGGGTAAGGGTTGCTGGATCGACAAGAGTGATGAAAGCAGAGTATCGAGTAAAATCTCTAGTGTTAAATGTAAGCAGGTGAGTTACTGCCACACAGAACTTGACTAAACTTGTTCAAGACTAGTCATTCAACTAAAGTTTCCTTTAGAGGGTCTGCTTCTTGCTTCAATCAAGGGAGTCGGCTCCTTCTTGTCCACAAGCGTAAATTTGGGTGTAGCCCACCCTATCTTTCTAATACTCAAGCAATTTGTTGAAACTTTTAGCCATTGGACACCCATTATTTTCAGCAAATTTAACAAACCGTGGATTCCCGTTTGACCTTTTTACAGGCTCGCTAGTTTTGACTCGACCGTGGTTTACAAACCAGATATTTAAGCCTTGGTTTTCGGCATTAATTATATTAAACCACTAAACTCGCTTAATTTTGGTTTATGTTAGATAGTTTTAGTTAGGTTTTTAACAATTTAGTATTACTCCATGAACAAGCATCACTACAACAAGTCTTGCATCATGAACATTTACACCCATCACCCCGTACTCTAAAACTAATCGTTTCCATTGCGGATAAATCTCAGGCACATCCGGTAGTATGAGAAAAAGCGTTTCCAAACGCTGTAGTTCTTCTGAAGCTTCAAGTATAGCTAACCCAAGTCCATTTTTTTCAACCGGGCGGGTAGCACTTTGCCAAAACTCAACTATATTTTGGTGTGTGAGGTAAAATTCTTCTTGTTGGTGTCGCAGTATCCCAAGTGCGTTTAATGCTGAAGCACACATTGGGTGATCTGGCTGTGCCATTCGCAGTATGATATTTGTATCAACTAGATACGCCACTAAATTTCCTCGTTATCCTCATATATAGCTGTCCGACTAACAGCATAATCGGAAAGAAGTGGTGTATTTCGTCTGTGGCTTATGCTCCAATCTTTCAGCGCTTGAATCCATTCTTCAGCACTAGCAGTTTCATAAAATAAAGGCTTTTGTTTAGACTTCACCAACTGCTCAAGCATCGCATCAAGATGGGGTTTGACTGCTGACTCAGATAAGTTTGTGATCTTAACTAACGTTGAAGCGATCGCTTGTATTTCTTCTATATGTTGCTCTTTAAACTCATCAAGCATTTTATACTCACTATTTCTACCTTTAGATGTGCTAGTGTCCATAAAAATTCAACAGTACAGTCAGGACGACTAACTTATACTATAGTTTTATTTTTACTCTTGCCGCACAGCCCCTAATAATACCACTCGATTATCAATAATCAAATCACGTAACAGATTGACAACAGGTATTGCTTGTGTAGGAGTATTCCGTCTCAATGCCAATGACCATACAGAAGTATCTACAACAATCACTGCTTTTGTCACTGCTGTTTATAGTTGTAATCTTCTTCATAGTCAATTGTTCCAAACAAATCAATTACCATTTGTTGCTTGCGACGTTGTACATATTCACGCAAAGCTTGTTCAACTACATCACGTTCAGTCTGTTGATTGCCAGTAGCTCAAGCTTCTTCAATTAAGGCTTCGTCTATTTGAAGATTGATTGCCATGTACTATTCATCACTACAAAGTTCGACACATCAAGATTTTATCACTTAAATTTTTATCATATTGAGCGATCGCAGTTTCTCTGTCCGATTCCCAAAATCTTAAAATTTGCCAAGTAAATATGCCATAACCCATCCAGACTGTCAGGATCGGAAAGTGAAGAGTAAAAACAAAACGCTTTTAACCGCTTCACATCACAGGAGGTTAAACTTGGCTAAACTGAAAGTCGGCATCAATGGATTTGGTCGCATCGGACGGTTAGTGTTTCGTGCTGGTATGAATAATTCCAATATCGAGTTTGTGGGGATCAACGACTTAGTACCACCAGATAACTTGGCTTATTTATTAAAATACGACTCCACCCACGGAACTTATCAGGGTAAAATTGAGGCAAAAGAGAATGGTATCGTTGTCGATGGACACTTCATTCCTTGCATGTCGATGCGAAATCCGGCAGAATTGCCTTGGGGTAAATTGGGTGCAGATTATGTTGTGGAATCTACGGGGCTTTTCACTGATTTGGAAGGAGCATCAAATCACTTAAAAGCTGGTGCAAAGCGGGTTGTGATTTCCGCTCCCACAAAAGAGCCAGATAAAATTCGCACTTTGTTAGTTGGTGTCAATCATGACATATTTGACCCAGCAAAAGATGCGATCGTCTCTAATGCTAGCTGCACTACAAACTGTTTGGCTCCCATTGCTAAAGTGATAAATGACAATTTTGGCTTGACGGAAGGTTTGATGACCACAGTTCACGCCATGACCGCCACTCAGCCCACTGTAGACGGTCCGAGTAAGAAAGATTGGCGTGGTGGTCGCGGTGCTGCCCAAAATATCATACCCTCTTCCACAGGCGCTGCAAAAGCCGTAGCTTTGGTTTTACCAGAATTGAAGGGTAAATTAACTGGTATGGCTTTGCGAGTCCCAACACCGGATGTATCTGTAGTTGATTTGACCTTCAAGACTGCGAAAGCCACCAGCTACAAAGAAATTTGCGCGGCAATGAAGGCAGCTTCCGAAGGAGGAATGGTTGGTATTTTGGGTTACACAGAAGATGAAGTAGTTTCCACAGACTTTCAAGGCGATCGCCGCTCTAGTATCTTTGATGCCGGCGCTGGTATGGAGCTAAATTCCAACTTCTTTAAGGTTGTTGCTTGGTATGACAACGAGTGGGGCTATTCTAATCGTGTAGTTGACTTGATGTTATCAATGGCACTAAAAGAAGGTCTGTTGTAACATGGTCAATGGTCAAAATATCTTTGACTAATGACTAATAGACATCTCCAAATATTAATTATGCGTTGCCCGAAACCCAAGAGACGTAGCAATGCTACGTCTCTATATCTTTTTTGGAGATGTCCAATGACTTTACATAATCGATAGTATTTCTGAGGGGTAGCGTAGTCCGCACACACAGCAAATCAGGGTGCATTACAGTTCTTTTTTGACGCTAATACCTGAATATTTGCTTTCCTGAACTCGGAACCCCTAAACTTTATGCGTCGAACCAAGATTATTTGTACTATAGGACCGGCTACATCTGCACCTGAACGATTGCAAGCTTTGGTAGATGCGGGAATGAATGTAGCGCGGTTGAATTTCTCCCACGGAGCGCATGAATTCCACGCGCAAACGCTTCATCATTTAAGAAAGATTAGCACAGATACGCAAAAACCCATCGCTATCATGCAAGATTTGTGTGGTCCAAAGATTCGTTTGGGCGTTTTGCCACCAGAAGGACTAACTGTAGAGGCTGGACAGGAAGTCACTTTTGTGATGCAAGAGAAAGGTAGCAGTATCGACGAATTGCCGTTACCGTTGCCGACTTTATTTGCAATGGTGCGACCTGGTGAACCGATTTTAATTAATGATGGTCGGGTAAAGTTGATTGTAAGCGATCGCAATGCCGATGAAATTCGAGCGATGGTGAAAATTGGTGGAGTGATTTCCACTAATAAAGGTGTAAACTTGCCAGAAACACCTTTACCCATCAGTTCGATTACCGAAAAAGACTTGCTCGATTTGCGCTTTGGCATTCAATTAGGTGTAGACTGGGTAGCAGTTTCTTTCGTGCGATCGCCACAAGATTTAGAACCCGCGCAACGTATGATTGAAGCCGCTGGTGCTAAGATTCGCCTCATCGCTAAAATCGAAAGACGAGAAGCTGTAGAAGATTTAGATCGGATTATAGAGATTGCCGATGCCATTATGATCGCTCGTGGCGACTTAGGGGTAGAAGTACCAATTTATGAAGTCCCCCTAATTCAAAAAGATATTACACGTCGCTGCAACCAAGCCGGCAAGCCTGTAATTACTGCCACGCAAATGCTAGAGTCGATGATTAGCGCTCCCGATCCCACCCGTGCCGAAGCAACCGATGTTGCTAACTCTATCCTGGATGGTACGGATGCTGTGATGCTTTCGGGGGAAACTGCTGTGGGACAATATGCGATCGCCGCAGTTGAGATGATGCACAATATCGCCGTGCGAACAGAACAATCTTTACAAGAAGGTGTTAGACATTCTTGGACTCACAAGGGCGGTAGTCTCAGCGTAACTGAATCTGTTGCCGAAGCTGTTTGTCGCGTCGCTTATGAAACGGGGGCAAAAGCAATTCTCTGCAACACTTCTTCCGGAAGTACCGCGCAATTAGTCTCGAAATACCGTCCGACAACGCCAATTATCGCCCTCACACCCCTAGAAATAACTTATCGTCAGCTTGCACTTTCTTGGGGTGTAGTTCCTTGCTTGATTCCCCCTGTCCACAACGCCGAAGAAATGTTTACGAATGTGGTGAAAAGCGTTGTAGATATGGGTTTCGTAAATAACGGCGATAAGGTTGTCATTACATCCGGCATCCCTGTTGGTCAATCAGGCACAACTAGTTTAATTAAAGTGCATACAATTGGACAGCCAATTTCTGCATGACCCCCTAGAATAAATATGGCATTTAAAGAGGGGTAAAGGGAAAAGGAAAAAAGGGGAAAGGTATGGAAATAAAATACAGATTTATTCATTAGAACTCTATATTTCTTACCCTTTCCCCTTTCCCCTTTCCCCTTTCCCCCTCCCCAGATGGGCAATTGTGAATAAAAATTGTCACAATTGGAATTGAAGGTGCAGCTAAGGATGTAAAGAACAGGATAATCAGTAAATCCTAAGCAAACAACATTCACGGAGTATCTATGTCTACAAATTTACTAGAACAATTGCGGTCAATGACTGTTGTCGTGGCAGATACGGGAGATATTCAGGCAATTGAGAAGTTTAAGCCACAAGATGCTACGACTAATCCATCCTTGATTACTGCTGCGGCGCAGATGCCAGAATATCAGGAAATTGTCGATCAGACATTACTTCAAGCAAAGAAAGATGCAGGATCAAGCGCAAGCCAAGGGCAAATCGTTGCGATGGCGTTTGACCGTTTGGCAGTGTCTTTTGGATTGAAGATTTTGCAAATCATTCCTGGTCGGGTGTCTACGGAAGTAGATGCGCGTTTGTCCTATGATACTGATGCTACAGTTGCTAAGGCACACGAATTGATTGCTCAATATAAAGCGGCTGGAATTGGATGCGATCGCGTTCTGATTAAAATTGCATCTACTTGGGAAGGCATTCGCGCTGCGGAAATTTTGGAAAAAGAAGGTATTCACTGCAACCTGACTTTATTGTTTGGTATTCACCAAGCGATCGCTTGTGCAGAAGCTGGTGTTACCCTAATTTCTCCATTTGTCGGACGAATTCTCGACTGGTATAAGAAAGACACCGGACGCGATAGCTATCCCGCACACGAAGATCCAGGTGTTGTTTCTGTAACAACAATCTACAACTACTACAAAAAGTTCGGTTACAAAACTCAAGTTATGGGAGCCAGCTTCCGTAATATTGGCGAAATTACTGAACTCGCTGGTTGTGATTTGTTGACGATTTCCCCAGCACTTTTGGCTGAGTTGCAATCGACTACAAACGCATTACCACGCAAACTCGATCCCAACAATGCACCGAAGATGGGTATCGAAAAAACACCAATGGACAAAGGTATCTTTGAAACAATGCACGCGAGCGATCGCATGGCATTCGATAAACTAGCAGAAGGTATCGAAGGCTTCACCAAGGCTTTGGAAAGCCTCGAAAAACTACTTGCTGAAAGATTGACTACTCTAGAAGCAAACGTTAAAGTCGGCGCCGCTTAAAATATCCCTTCTATCATTCCCAGGTTCCACCTGGGAATGCACATCTGGATGCTGCCTTCTGAAAAAGTAAAAACAACTGATTTTTACTTTTCCCTCGTTCCCAGGTTCCACCTGGAAATGCAATTTGGGAGGCTCTGCCTCCCATTTCTAGAGCAGCAAGCAAGCAGCCCTCCTGAATGCATCTATCACGTCCTATTCCTGAAAACTTTGAAGTGAAGCAAATTCGCATTGTCAACAGAGCCTCTGGCTACTATGCCATGCTCTCTTTGGCGCTGGATGTGGATATGCCTCAGCCTTCACCGTCAGGTCATGGGCTAGGGATTGATTTGGGCTTGGAACACTTTTTGGCAACGTCCGATGGACAGTTGATTGCTAGACCTCGATTCTTTGTAGATGGACAATGCAAGCTGAAATCGCTGCAACGTCAACTGAAACGAAAGAAACGAGGTTCGAGAAAATCGCGTCAATTACACCGCCAGATTGCCAGACACCACGAATACATCTCGAATTCGCGTAAAGACTTTCATTTCAAAACCGCTCATCAACTCTGCGATAGTACTGGGATGATATTCGCTGAGGACTTGAACCTCAAAGCAATGTCAGCCGGAATGCTGTGCAAGCACACGCTTGATGCAGGGTTTGGACAGTTTCTTAGCATCTTGGGTCACGTTTGCTTCAAGCGAGATAAGTATTTCGCCAAAGTAGACGCGAATGGCACAAGTCAAACCTGCCCGAAGTGTCAGATCCGTACAGGTAAAAAATTGTTATCAGAGCGAATTCACAAATGCCCTGAGTGCGGCTATGAAACAAACCGAGATGTAGCGGCGGCGCAAGTTGTGTTGCAACGTGGATATACAGCGGTGGGGCACATCGCAGTGAATTTTGGGGAGGGCAAGTAGCATAAGCTATCCCAATCAACCAAGAATCCCCGCTCATGTAGGACGGGGAGTTGTCAATAGCATTCCCTGCCAGAGGCAAGGAACAAAAAAAAGCGATGAAAATATTGGTATTGAATGCCGGATCTAGCAGCCAAAAGAGTTGTCTGTATGAAATAACAGAGGAGGGTTTGCCCACAGAACCACTCGAACCGCTTTGGTTCGGTCAAGTTAAATGGACTCAAGATCGCGGTGTGGCAGAAATCAAGGTGAAATCAGCTAATGGTGGGGTGCTGGAGGAAGAAATCTACGCTGATTCCCGACCTGCACACGTCGCTTACATGCTTCACACCTTAACTCGCGGTTCCACGAAGGTGATTAGTCAGTTGTCAGAAATCGACGGGGTGGGACATCGTGTAGTACATGGTGGGCAAGATTACCGTGCCAGTGTGGTTGTTACTGATGAAGTCAAAAAAGCGATCGCTCGTCTTTCTAATCTCGCTCCAGCACATAATCCAGGCGCTTTGGAAGGAATAGAAGCCATTGAGAAAAGCTTGGGAAATATACCCCAAGTGGCAGTTTTTGATACCGGATTTCATTCCCATATGCCCGATGCAGCGGCAACCTATCCCGGTCCCTACGAATGGATAGAGCAAGGTATCCGTCGCTACGGCTTTCATGGTATAAGTCACGAATACTGCTCTAAACGTGCGGCTCAAATTCTCAATCGAGATTTCGCTTCTTTACGGATAATCTCCTGTCATCTAGGCAACGGTTGCTCTTTGGCGGCGATTAAACACGGTCACAGTGTTGACACGACAATGGGATTCACACCCCTGGATGGATTGATGATGGGTAGCCGTTCTGGTGCTGTCGATCCAGGGATTTTGATTCACCTGCTGCGACAATCAAATTACTCAGCCGAACGCTTAGATTATGTTTTAAATAAAGCTTCTGGCTTGCGTGGAATTTCGGGTGTATCCAGCGATTTACCGCAAGTGATGGAAGCGATCGCCCAAGGCAATTACCGCGCTCAACTTGCTTGGGATATGTACGTACATCGCCTACGTTCTGGAATTGGGTCAATGCTTGCCAGTCTGGGGGGATTAGATGCTTTAGTTTTCACCGCTGGTGTAGGTGAAAATTCTCCAGGAATTCGCCAAGCTGCTTGTGATGCCTTTGGATTTTTGGGTATGAAAATTGACCCCGAAAAAAATACCCACAATCCTGTTGATGAGGATATTGCCACCGCTGAATCGGCTGTGCGAGTTTTGGCAATACATACCCAAGAAGATTGGGCGATCGCAATGGCAACTTGGCAACACCTCATTAAAAGGTAGAAGGGGAAAGGGGAAAGGGGAAAGGGGAAAGGGGAAAGGGGAAAAAAAATCTAGAAAGCGTGTCGTCAGACAAGTGCTTCCCCTTTACCCCTATAAGTGAAACTTTTTAGATATCTAAATCTGTGAGGTTGAGTTTAGAACCGTAAGTTTCAATGAATTCCCGCCTTGGTGCAACGCGATCGCCCATTAAAATAGTGAAAATGCGATCTGCCTCGGCTGCATCCTGAATTTCCACTTGTTTGAAGGTGCGAGTTTCTGGGTTCATTGTCGTTGTCCAGAGTTGTGCTGGCATCATTTCCCCCAAACCTTTGAACCGTTGGATGGTGTAATTAGCGTTGTCGGGAAACTCAGCCAAACGCTGTCGCAGTTCCCGCTCGCTATAACAGTAGTAATAATTGCGTCCCCGTTCTACTTTATATAGTGGTGGACAAGCAATATATATGAAACCCTGTTCGATCAGCGCTCGCTGATATCGATAAAAGAAAGTTAACAACAGCGTCCGGATGTGCGCTCCATCTACGTCAGCGTCTGTCATGATGACTATGCGGTGATAGCGCAGTTGAGTTGAGTCAAATTCATCACCCTTTACACCCAAACCAAGCGCCGTAATCAACGATTGAACTTCGTTGTTTTTGTAGATTTTGGCATCGTCGGTTTTCTCGATATTCAGGATTTTACCACGTAAAGGAAGGATGGCTTGAGTTCGGCGATCGCGTCCTTGTTTAGCGCTGTTATGCACAAACACACCACTTGCCAAAGCAAAGTTGTGGGAATTGGGAACTTCGATATCGTAAACATCCATTCTTTCTTCCAAGCGATCGATAGAGACAACGCGATGGTTGTAGTTTTTCACGGCTTCACGCGCTCGACTGCGATTACCATGAAAATATCGGTAACAGAAAGTCTCCCAACGCAACATAGATTTGTCGCGTGTTCGCTTGCGATAAGAGCTATAAATCTCCAAATCCAAACAACCAATTTGCAATTCTACTTCCTTCAAACCAGCAATAGTTTTGAAATAGTAGGTTTTCTCTAACGCTTCAAGACGTTTCTTGCGAAATTCCCACGTCCATTGTTCCTTAGTTTTTTCTCGACGCCAATCTAATAAATCTTTATCTTCCCATTGTTTTTTCGCTAATTCCGAAAGTACTTTTCGCGCTTGTGGATTATTTTCAAAGTACTCCCGCACTCGTTGAGATTGAGTTAGACGATTTGCTTCATCACTCCAATACTCTTGTTGCGCTTGATTGAGTTGTTCGCTATTTTCTTGACGATAAGCTTCATTAGTTTGATAAAACTCACGCCACGAAGCCGTCATATAAGCCTTGTAAACTTCATCTTCCCACTGCGCTTTCGCATTTTCTGAGAGAATTTGTCGCGTTTGTTCTTGCTGCATCCGTTCGCTCATAAAAGCGCGAAACTCTTCACTTTGATGAACTTGGCGGCTTTTTTCAATTACATCTGGTCGATGTAATGTCTTTTCTAAGTTTTGCCGATGCAGTTCTAAGTGCGCTTCCGGTGACATCCGTTTGATGTTTGTCGGATTGTTGTTCAGTTTGTTGAAGTCAACATGATGGCGATGACATCTACCTGAAGACTGATAAACATCATGTTCCAGGTTATAAAAATCTGCTAATAAATGCGTGTAAATCCATGTATCTTTCAATGGATTCCAAACCATTTCGTAGCCATTCAGCCCTGTTCCCCGTTCATTTTTCTGGGAGAGCTTGCGATGTATCGGCATCAGCGAATCTTGGGGAGTCAGTAATTCCGCTGCTTTATAACTACCATCTCGCAACATAAAGGGGTGGTCTGGTGTGCAGATAATTGTCTCACCATTGTCCAAGGTCAATTTGATGACTTCCGCATTTTCCTTGGTTCGTCTGGCGTTGATAATACGTTCTATACCTATGTTGCCACTTTCCCTAATGGTATAACAGAAGTTCTCTTTACCTTGTTCTTGCTCCTCTATGAGCTGCTTGATGGTAATTTCGCGTCCCTCAGTAAGCAAAATTTTTGTGTGTATAAAAAAACAACCACCCGCTGAATCGCCTTCGACGATGAAAATCTCTGATTCGCTGGGATCTCTGGAGCTACAATCAGCCAATTTACCGGGCAATGGGGACGATTCTAGTACAGATTTCCGACGAACTAGCTCCCGTGCATGACGTGCTGCTTCTGCGGCTTTAAAAGCTTGGATAGCTTTATCTAAAACGGAGTCGGCAACACCAGGACGAAATTCTAAGTACTCGGTGAGAACTTCACCAACTAGAGAATCAACAATCCCCCGGACTTCAGTATTCCCGAGTTTGGTTTTAGTTTGTCCTTCAAATTCAGGATCGGGGACTTTGACGGAAATTACCGCTGTTAAACCTTCACGGACGTGTTCACCGCTGAGGTTTGGTTCATTGTCTTTAATTTTATTACGCTTACGGGCGATCGCATTCAAGGTGCGCGTCAAAACTGCCTTCAAACCCTCAAGGTGCGTACCACCATCTACCGTGCGAATATTATTCGCAAATCCTAACAAGTTATCCGTATAAGCATCAGTACACCACTGCAAAGCCACCTCAATTTGCACATTGTTGCGTTCCCCCTGCACAAAAATAATTTCTTCATGCAGTGGCTGCTTCTCGCGGTTCATGTAGGCGATATACTCTTTGATACCACCTCTGTACTCATAGGTTTCTACTTTAGGTGTATCGCTTTTAAGTAATTCTAAACGGTTGTCGGTGAAGATAATTCTCACACCTGCATTCAGATATGCCAGTTCCCGCAGACGACCTGATAAAGTGATGTAATCAAATTCAATCCCCGTGGTGAAGATTTGCTCATCTGGCTTGAAGGTGATAGAAGTTCCAGTTCTTGCTTCTTTATACGGATTGGCTATCAATTCTGTTACCGGAATACCCCGTTCAAAGCGCTGGACATGAACCTTATTATCTCGCCAAACTGTCACTTCAATGGTTTCTGACAAAGCGTTAACAACAGAAATACCAACCCCGTGTAACCCTCCGGAAACTTTGTAACCACCACCACCAAACTTACCTCCTGCGTGGAGTACCGTCATCACTGTTTCCAGTGCTGATTTTCCCGTTTGGGTGTGAATATCCGTGGGAATACCACGACCGTCATCTGTGACGGTGACAGAACCATCGGCATTGAGATCCACCTCCACATGGGTGCAGTGCCCAGCTAAAGCTTCATCAACCGAATTGTCCACCACCTCGTAAACTAAATGATGGAGTCCCCGTGGTCCGGTAGTACCGATATACATCCCCGGTCGTTTGCGGACGGGTTCCAGACCTTCCAGAACTTGAATCTGATCGGCACTGTAACTGCTCGTCATGTAATTTCTCCTGATTGTGGGGGTGAATTCGTTAAAATACAAATAAAGTCAAATCACTCCAAAATTCTAACACAAAAGGGTTGGTGGCGACTGTAGGGCAATTAGATGATAAATTTATATAGGGGATGTATCTGGCTTCGTTTACTTTATGGATTGGCTCAAAATGAGGAAGATAAAAGGGATAACTAACAACTAACATTTAACCAATGACCAAATTAATTGTAATTTGTGGAGCGACCGCAACGGGTAAATCGGGGTTAGCGTTATCTTTAGCGAAAAAGTTGGATTCTCTAATTCTGAGTGCAGATTCCCGTCAAGTGTACCGCGAATTTGATATTGGTACGGCTAAACCAACAACGGCTGAACAAAAGTTGGTGTCACACTATTTAATAGATATTTGCGCTCCCACAGACATCATGACGGTAGCAGATTACCAACAACAAGCACAAGCCTTAATTGCTTCTATTGATGTTACTCCACTATTGCTAGTTGGTGGTACCGGTTTATATATACGTTCTATTGTACAAGGAATGAAAATTCCCAGAGTTGCACCGCACAAAGAATTGCGATCGCAACTCGAATCTTTGGGTCAAATGCAAGTTTACATCATGTTGCAACAAGTTGATCCAGTTGCAGCACAAAAAATTCACCCTAACGATACAGTGCGAACTTTAAGAGCATTAGAAGTATTTTATGTCACTGGTCGCCCTATTTCCCAACAGCAAGGAGAGAATCCACCAAATTATCCAATTTTGCAAATTGGTTTAGATTGCGATTCTCACTACTTAACCCAGCGTATTGCAAAGCGCACAGAGGAAATGATCGCAAATGGCTTAGTAGCTGAAGTAGAATATCTTTGTCATAAATATGGGACTGATTTGTCTTTGCTAAATACATTAGGATATCAAGAAATCAAACAATATTTAGCTGGGGAGATATCTTTAGATAAAGCTGAAGAATTAACGATTCTGCATACACGACAATTTGCCAAAAATCAACGCACATGGTTTAAAGCATCTCCACAAATCCAGTGGTTTGATGCAGATAGTCCTAATTTATTAGAACAAGTATGGCAGCGAATACAGCTTTTTTTAACGATTTGTCAACAATAAATTAAAAATATGATTAATCAAACTACAATTTTGTTACTGTTTTCTTGTATTATCAATGTTTTGTTTTTAATAGGTTTAGCTTTATTTATTGCTAAAAAAGGAGGATTATCATATTTATTTAAGATATTCTTGAATATTGGGAAAAAAAATAAAAGCAACAATTTTAATTATCCACCTTACTATTGGCATAAAAAAAGCCAATTTGAAAAACTACCTAAATCTGAATTGGATATCATTATGTTAGGTGATAGTATCACCGATGAAGGTGAATGGACAGAGTTATTAGGATTAAATGTCAAAAATCGAGGTATTTCCGGCGATACAACACAGAGAATATTACATCGTTTAGATACTGTATTAGAATCCAATCCAAAGCAAATCTTTTTAATGATAGGTATTAACGATTTAATGAATGATGGGAAATCAGTAACAGCAACTTTAGAACAGTATAAAAAAATATTGTGCGAGTTGAAAGAAAAAACACCAAATACGAAAGTATTTGTGCAAAGTGTCTTACCTGTAAATAATAAAATTTATCTATGTTGGCAAGATAATAATAACGTATTAAAACTTAATTTCGGCTTGAAAAACTTAACGAAAGAATTTAATTATGAATATATAGATATATTTTATCTTTTATTAGATTCAGAAAACCAATTAGATGCTCAATATACCGTGGATGGGCTACATTTAAATGGTGAGGCATATTTAGTTTGGAAGGCAGTTCTTGAAAAATATGTGGTTGCACCTGAAGCATAAAATAGCTCGTAAACTGTCTTGGTAACGTCTCTACTCTACAAGGGTTTCAGATAATGCATAATTTTTCCACGCCTGTGTATATTCTACTACGTACTTATTTGTTAGCGATCGCTATGCAGGAAAAACTTTTTGGTTTAGTGATTACTCGCGTCTTGGGAACTTGACGTGTAAAATTAGTGTCTTAAAAAACACTTAGAAAAATCCTGTAAATAAAATGCCGAAAACATTACTAAATAGAGGGATAAAATTATCATTCGCGATAGTTACGCTTTTGGTGGCATCAGCAATTAATACCGTTGCTTATGCTCAAGAAGTGCCACCACCTATATTTGGAGATATTCGTGTTGGCGGCAAATTCTCCCCAGATCCCTTGGAAGTTCGAGGTATGAGTGGTGGTTCCATACCTGCCAGAAGAGTCGCTGGGAGAGCAGAAACTGCTACGGGTCAATGTACAGGGTTTGTGGATGAAGAACCAGATCATACCTTGGAGCTAACAAGTAAATTCGACTACCTGAAGTTAGAAGTAGACAGTCCGGAAGATACTACACTGATTGTCATCGGACCTGGTGGCAGCTGGTGTAATGATGAGTTTGACGGCGAAAATCCCGGCATTGTTGGTGAATGGCTTCCTGGAATTTACAAAATTTGGATTGGTTCCTACCACAAAAACAGGTATCTCCCTTACACTCTAGAGATTACAGAAGCAAAATAAGCTACCCACCACCTCTATAAAAGGTAGGTGGGGGCTTTTAAAGCCTAGAGTTTACCGCGAAATTGCCTTTTCCCTAACCAAAGCCCTAGAAAACATTATCAGTGTTTTCCCATCTACAAATACGCTTTCTTGATGGATTTAGACTTTAATTTTATTAATTGTTGAATGCAAAGCTTACCGAAGTTGAGTGCTTCAGCTTCTGTGAGAAAAAAGCTTTGGGACTCCTGATACTGATTTTCTTCTGGTTCGGTATAATCACCAGCAACGTCGTTCAACTCAGTGTTCGATTCTGGAACCGATTGTTTGTAATTAATCATCCTAGCCTCCGTGTATTTGTGGCGGTTGGCGAGGTGGGTGAAAAAACAGAATACACCACTGCCAACAATAACAGTGATGTCAGTTAGAAGAGCAAAAAGACAAATGCTTAGAGCAAGCTTATGTCAAAGGTACTCCTCCCAATGCCGACGGAGTTAGCTGACGGGCTAAGACTGGAAGGTGTCTTTCTCTAAAAAGAGATTCGCCCCAATTACTGGTTCCTCCGCTTCTAATCTAGGTTGGCTAGATTGAATTAGGCGATTTTACCCACTTACTTTATTAATAAAGTATACTCAGATGTCAGAATAGTCAAGGGGCTGGTAGCTCGGAAATTACTTAGGGGTTGAAGCGGTTATCATTGGATCACTCAAGGCAATTTGGGAATCTTAATTCACAAATATATGCTAAAGCGATGGGGATGATTACGAAATCACCCCCAAATTCCCCTATAATTAGAATTTACTTGCAGCACCCTTATTGAAACTTATATTTATTCAGCAATATCAACTAAACTTTCAACCTGAGAATCAGCCAATGTCGGAGAAGTAAAAATACGAGAGTGGAGACTTGATGGCTGTTCCTCGGCAAATACTGGCAAAACCTGACGCGCATGAGTTGCAACTTCCACTGCCTTAACATCATAAGTCTGCGTTGCTAACTTAGGATAGAAGCCGATACCAATGATGGGAAGCAGCAGACAAGCAGCAATGAATAACTCGCGGGGCTTGATATCAGGTAGTGTAGCATCTATTTGTAACTCTTCATTTTGCTTGCCGTAGAAGACTTGACGCAGCATCGACAGCAAGTAAATCGGAGTCAAAATCACACCCACGGCTGATAGCAGGACGACTACAACTTTGAAGCTAGAACTGTAAACGTCACTGGAAGCGATACCGAGAAATACCATCAACTCACCGACAAAGCCACTCATTCCTGGTAAAGCCAGAGAAGCCATTGTACCAACTGTAAATACTGCAAAGGTTCTGGGCATTACTTCTGCCATGCCACCCATTTTGTCCATCATCAAGGTGTGGGTGCGTTCGTAAGTTACTCCTGAAAGGAAGAATAAGCTAGCGGCAATTAAACCGTGAGAAAGCATCTGTAACACTGCACCACTCATCCCAATTTCAGTGTAGGAAGCGATGCCAATCAGCACAAACCCCATGTGGGCAATGGAAGAGTAAGCTAAACGACGCTTGAGATTAGTTTGGGCAAAAGCGCAGCAAGCACCGTAAACAATGTTGACTACACCCAAAATCGCCAGCAATGGGGCAAAGTAAACATGGGCATTAGGCAGTATTTCCATATTGATGCGGATGAGGGCATATCCTCCCATCTTCAACAATACGCCTGCTAAAATCATTGAGCCTGGTGTTGAAGCTTCACCGTGGGCATCAGGTAGCCAAGTGTGTAAAGGGAAAATCGGCAGCTTTACGCCGAAGGCAATTAAGAAACCTGCGTAAGCCAACATTTCTAAAGCTTTGGGATATTGCCTCATTCCCAGAGTTGCCATGTCAAAGGTGACGGTATCTCCAGAGAATGCGATATTCAAACCTGCAATTAAAATAAATATTGATGCAGCAGCTGTGTACAGAATGAATTTAGTAGCTGCATATTGCCGTTTCTGTCCTCCCCAGATGGAAATCAGCAGGTACACCGGCACTAATTCGATTTCCCACATCAAAAAGAATAACAGCAAATCCTGGGCGAGAAACACGCCAAGCTGGGCGCTATACATTGCTAACATTAGCCCATAAAATAAACGCGGCTTGTTTGTAACTTTCCAAGCCGCGAATATTGCGAGGGTATTTATTAAGCCTGTTAACAGTATCAAGGGCATCGACAGACCGTCAAGTGCTAGAGACCAATTCAAACCCAACTGCGGTATCCAAGGATAGCTTTCTACTAGCTGGAGTGTTGAACTTTGAAAGTCGTAGTTTTGCCACAAGGCGTAAATTATCAAGGCAAAGTCAGCGATCGCTATTCCTAAAGCATACCACCGGACGGTTTTGCCCTCTTTATCTGGGATAACGGGGATAGCTAGGGTAGCCACTACAGGCAAGAGAACTATGGTTGTTAACCAAGGAAATTCAACGGCATTCATCACTGACAATCAATTTGTTTTTCTGTTTTATTACATTATATTAAGGAATTTATAGTTTTGTAAACCTTATTTCTCCCCAAACAATCGAATCTTGGGCAAAATTAAGAATAAATACTTATTCCTAGCGACAAATCCATTCTAAAAGTGAAGTTTTACTAAGTCAATAAAAAGCGTCAGATATTACAGACGCGATAAATCTTAATATAAGTTCTGCCTTAAAGAAAATTATAAATACTTTTGCGTTATTTAAAAAACTTGTAAATCTTTAAATTCTACGGTTGACAATTGTCCATACTTCATAACTTGAGGGGGACATGGGGGAACTAAGATAGTAGCGATCAAAGTGTACCCTTCTGGTTCCCCATTGCTGGCGATTATTTAGAAGAACTTCACGGACAAAATAATTTAATTAACGTTCCTAAGTTGTCAGAATATTGGGTAAATATTCCTAGCAACTATGGAAGGATTTGGACGGTGACAACCAGTGCCTAATTTCCTCTGAGGAATTTTATAGAACCCATTTGGGATCTATCTAACTATTGATGATTTGCCGTATCGCATCCTCTTAGTTAGTAGGCGGACTGTTGCCATTGCCACCTTGTTGCAAAGCACGCCGAAGCATATCTTCAACGCCTTCTATGCCGTCACCAATTATTCCAACCAAACCAGAAATATTGGTTTCTAGTAGCTGTTGCGATCGCTCAAAACCTTGGTCAACTCGTTCTGTGAGTTGGTCGATGCGGTTTGTTAGTTGAGCGATGGCATCTGTATTTGTCTGTTGTTGCAAGGCAACTTGATCTAGGCGAGTTGCAGTTTGGAGCAAAATCGTTTCAATGCGATCTAGTCGAGATGGCGTGTCCTGGGGTTGGTCGGTGGTCATGATACCTTTTTATTGTTTTGTTTATCTTCTGCGATCGCTTTTTTAACCAATATAACGCCCGAAAAACCGCAACGAGACATCAGCACGCCCTCGTGGTAATCGTGTTGAGTGTCAACCTTGAATAGTGCTGATTGCACCTTGAGTATCAAGAGAAAGCGATCGCACAATCGCACTAATTCCTTCTTGTTTCCAAGCAGCTGCCATCGCTGTTGCTACAGGTTGGGAGTGCAATTCATCTGTCAAGGCTAAAAGCGTCGGTCCTGCACCACTAATTACCATGCCATAAGCACCTTTTGATAGTGCAGCTGAATTTACAGCATCGTACCCCGAAATCAGCGCTTTTCGATAAGGCTGATGTAACTTATCTTGTAAAGCTGCCTTTAACCAATTAGTGTTGGCAGTTTCCAAACCGCGCAACAATAAGCCCAAGTGTGCAGTATTGAAAATTGCATCCGCACGACTTACTTGAGTTGGGAGAACTGCCCGCGCTTCTTTAGTTGAAAGCTCAAAATCAGGAATCGCTACTACTGGTACAATATGATTATGCCAGGGAATGTCACAAATTTCCCAAGCGGTGTCAGTAGTTGCAGCGAGACGACATCCACCCAACAAAGCGGGAACGACATTATCGGGATGTCCTTCCATAGCGATCGCTAACTCCATTATCTGCCACTGACTTAAAGGTTCACCTGCCAACAAATTAGCACCAATCAATCCACCAACAATCGCTGTTGCTGAACTACCTAAACCCCGTGCCAATGGTACACCCATTTTAATCTCAATTTTTACAGGTGGCGGTATTTCCTGTAAGTGTTGGTAGAAAGTTACAAACGCCTGATAAACTAGATTACTCTCATCAGTTTTAACTTTTTCAGCCTCCGTACCTGTGACACAGATAATTACTTCACCTTTGTCAAGACGAGTGAACTTAAACTCATTGTAAAGCGTTAAAGCTGCGCCAATACAATCAAAACCTGGTCCTAAATTGGCGGTTGTAGCGGGAACCGTGACAGTGACACAAGAAACAATAGACATTTATCAAATACTTTGCAATCATCAATAAGCATCCCACGTAATTGATTAATTTGGAAGCTCGGTACTCCGATTTAGGATTAATCTGTACTAAGGTGTTTTTATCGGCGTAGATATTGGTGTGGGTGTTGGTGTGGGTGTTAATATGGGCGTTGGTGTGGGTGTTAATATGGGCGTTGGCGTTGGTGTTGGTGTTGGCGTTGGTGTGGGTGTTAATATGGGCGTAGATGTTGGTGTGGTTGTTGGTGTGGTTGCTGGTGCAGGATTTTCAGCGGTGATACTGAGTTGATAATCTAGTGGTTTTGATGCGGTGGAAACGACTACAAACTCATAATATCCGTCTTCTGGTAGTTCGGTTGATAAAGTGCGTTTTGTAGAATCTTCTAAAAATTTGATTTTGCCAGATGGGGAATAAATTGATAGTAAAAGTTGGGAATTTCCTTGCAGTTTAATATCCATTAATTGATTTTTGGCAAGTTCGATAATAAAAACTTTGCCATCAACAGCTTTAAGAGTACCACTAACTGTTTTATTCTTAGCACCTTTATCAAATACAAGTTTCTCAAAAGCCCTACCTGAAACGATCGCCTGAACTTTATCATTAACAAATCCTTGCCAAACTTGTCCGATGGGTGTATCGGTAAAATTTTTACCTTGCTGTTCGGGAAATTGCTGATAAAAGGCAACATTAGCCAAATCATATAAAGAACGACTACCAACGTTGATTTTATTGACTTTTTCTTTAGCGCGATCGCGTTGTGCGGCTGTATAATTTCCTAATTGTTGACGTGCATTTTTACTCAGTGGCTCCAGCTTATCTAACAATTCGTCGGCTGTTTTATCCCACTCGGCTCGCAAACTGTCATCATTAGCATCATCGCTCAGTTTGCGTCCTTTTAAACTAGGATTTTTCTCCCAAAATACTTGATTTACCAAGTCAACGTAAAAGTTGAAATCTATACCCAACTGTTGACGGCGTATGCTTAATTTTTCTTTACGTGCGCGTTCTTCGGGTGCGTATTTTGCCAGCGGATCGGTTGGCTGATCATTCGTTGGTGTGACATCGGGTGTAGGTTGCGTGGTATCTTGTGAAGAATCTCCACCACGAGACAGTAGCAAGTTTGTCCCCAACCATCCTACACCAACAACCCCAGCTAGAGCTAATCCTACCAGCAAACTTTTCCCTGATGTCCAGGAGTTTTGTGGCTGGGGAATATCGGGGGAGGGGGGAGGAGGGGGGGAGTGGAGGAGGGGGGGAGATACAGCTACGGTACTTTGAGTTTGTTGAGTCGGCGGATAGTTGACAGGTGACGAATTTAATGCATTTAAAACTTGTTGCGCTGATTGAAAGCGATCGCCTGGTCTAGGTGATAGCATCCTCTCTAACACCTGTTCTAAATTCGGACTAACAGTAACTTCCCGTCGCCATTGCCAAGCTAAAGTATGAGTATCAATTAATTCTTGCGGTTGTCTACCTGTCAGTAAAACTAACACCGTCGCCGCCAAAGCATACAAATCGCTGTGAGGAGATACCAGCCCGGTTTGCATCTGTTCTGAGGGTGCATATCCTGCCTTCCCCAGTAGCGTTGCCGGTGGTGTTGCACCTGCACCGTGTTGATAATATTTTGAAGCTACGGCTGCGACTACTTGTTTCACCCCGCCAAAGTCAATTAAGATTGGTAATTGGTCAACTGTGCGAAGAATTAAGTTATCGGGGGAAATGTCGCGGTGAATGACTCCTAAAGAGTGGATATAATCCAAAACTGGCAGAAGTTGCACCAACAATTGACGCACTTCCGCTTCACTAAACCGTAAACCTTGCTGTAACCGAGTATTTAATAAAGCGTTGTAAGGTTGCCCTTCTACATAATCTTGCACCAAAAACAAGTATTCCTTACCCCCCAAATTGCTGCGAAACAATTCGCGGAAGCGGGGAATTTGCGGATGTTGCAATTTGTAAAGAACAGTTGCTTCTCGCTGAAATAGTTCTTCAGCTTTTTGTAAAACGTAAGGAGTTTGAACTTGGGGAGAGAATTCCTTTAAAACACAAAGTTCCCGAAAGCGGTTGATATCTTCAGCTAAATGAGTGCGTCCGAACCCTCCTTGACCCAATAGACGTACAATAACATAGCGATCGCTTAGAGTTTGTCCCGGTTGAATACCCTGACTCACCAGATTTTGATTTAGCCTTTCACCACAATGGAGACAAAAGCTACTAACAGTGGGGTTTTCGTGTCCCTTGGAACAATAAACGAGATTCATCAATTTAGTTAGTTGTTAGTTGTTGGATGTTGGTTGTTGGTTGTGAGTTGTGAGTTGTTGGTTGTCGGTTGTTAATTATTTTATGAACTACTAACCACTAACCACTAACATTGTAGAGACGCGATTAATCGCGTCTCTACCACAGACGCGATTAATCGCGTCTCTACCACAGACGCGATTAATCGCGTCTCTACCACAGACGCGATTAATCGCGTCTCTAACCTTATTGTTGTCGTTTATTAACTTCATCGGCAGCGATCGCATACCAAATTTGACCAAGAGTCTTTTGATTCAGTTTCCCACGTCGCTGACCGGGAAACAAGCGATGGAATTTTTGATTTGTGTCTCTGTTCAATTGACTGATTGTATAATCACCAAACTTTCCTGCTTGCGCTTTGCGTCTCCAAACGTCGTCATCTTGAGAACCGTAATTTCCCAACTTCCGCCGTGATGCATCACTGAGTTTAGCTTGTTCTAATTTATCTAGCAAGTTGTCAGCTACACCGTACCATTCTTTGCGTAAAGCAGCATCTTCTGAACTAGAAGTCAGAGTGCGTCCTTGTAATTCTGGATTTTCGGTATAAAATAAATTATCTACAGTTCGAGTAAAAAATCCTTCAGGAATTTCTAATTCTTGACGGCGATTAACAATTTGACTTATATCTTTATTTACGCCAGGTTTATTTTCCGGATTTCCTCCCGTCGGTAATTTCGGTAGAGAAATTGAGGGGACAGATATTGATGATACACCGCGAACAACGGCATTTACTACCGCCCAAGTCCCAGCGAAAGTTAAAACAACCGCAGTTGTTCCAATCAGACTAACAGCAAAAGGACGAAGCCAAACTGGTAAAGGTAACGCACCGGCGATTAATTGCGTTCTTTTGTGAAGATTACTGACTACAGCACCAGCGCGTTGTCGCCCAGGAGCTGCTATCATAGTTTTTAGTTTGGTGATGTGTGGATTTGTGGTTTTGACTGCCATAGAAAACTTTAAATCTTTAATAACTTCATTTGCTGTTTGATAGCGATCGCTTGGTTTATAAGCAAGCATCCTTTTTAACACCGCTTCCAGTTGCGAACTGACTTTAATTTCCTGTCCCCAACGCCAAACACCTTGATAGCTATCATAAAGATGTTGCGGTTCCTTACCTGTTGATAATACCAGGGATGTCACAGCTAAAGAGTACAAATCGCTACTAGGAAATGCTTTTCCCTGACGTAACTGTTCTTCTGGTGCGTAACCCTTTTTACCCAACAATGTGCGATTTCCACCTAACTGAGTAAACCAAAAACCCTTACTCGCAGGTAATTGCTTCACACCACCAAAATCAATCAACACGGGCAACTTATCAGAACTCCGCAAAATCAAATTATCAGGAGAAATATCCCGATGAACGACATCAAGTGAGTGAATATACGATAAGACAGGTAAAATTTCTTGCAATAACTTAATTACTTCTTCCTCAGTAAAAGTTTGACGTTCTAACAACTCATAATAATTTTCCCCCTCCACATAATCTTGCACCAAAAAGAAAAAATCTTTATCACCTAACTTCGCTTGCAAAGAAGCGTGAAAACGGGGAATTTGCGGATGCTGGAGTTTCTTTAAAACGCTTGCTTCACGTTCAAATAGTTCTTTCGCTTTTAATAAATCTTGTTGTGCTACAACTTGCGGTGCAAATTCCTTCAGCACACAATTTTGATTCGATTGATTTTTGTCAAGAGCCAAATAAGTGCGTCCAAAACCACCCTGCCCCAATTGTCGTAAAATATGATAGCGGTTCTCTACCACCTTCCCTGTAGCAAGAGGAAACGGTTCACCGCAGTGGATACAAAATCGGTTACTCTGATCATTTGCGTGTTGTTTACTGCAATAGACTTGCATAATGCCCAAGTATGAATGAAGGGTTTTCTTTATTGCTACAACAGGTATAGTCCCATTTACGCAAAATTATGAAAATGGGGGAGTAGAGACGCGATTAATCGCGTCTGTACAAAAGTGGAGGAGTGGGGGAGTGGGAAAACAAAGAATAAATTCCCCCTTGTCTCCCACTCCCCCTCTCCCCTAACGAATAATCATCAAAATAATAAGTACCATGAACAGCCAATCACAACAGCAGCGGGCAATTAGGGCTTTTCAAGAGTTTATAACTACACCTTTAGAAACCCTACTACAACGCCATATAAACAGTAAAAGCGAATCAGCAGTTTTGACATTATTTCATGAAATCGCTGCTAACGTACCGGCTTACAAGACTTTTTTAACACAACAGAATATAAATCCCGCTTCCATCCAAACCTTTGAGGATTTCCAAAAACTACCTTTAATTACCAAAGAAAATTATATCTCGCGTCATCCTTTAGCTGACTTGTGTCGTAACGGACAGTTACAAACATGTGACATGATAGCCGCTTCTTCGGGTTCCACAGGTAAACCGACATTTTGGACTCGTTTTTTCACAGATGAACTGCAAATTGCAACTCGGTTTGAGCAAATATTTCATGACAGCTTTCATGCAGATTCCAAAAGCACTTTAGCTGTGATTTGTTTCACTTTAGGAACCTGGGTAGGTGGAATGTTTTCAACTAATTGTTGTCGCTATCTTGCCAGTAAAGGTTATCCTCTCACTGTAATTACACCCGGTAACAACAAAGAAGAAATATTGCGAATTGTACAGGAACTTGGTTCAGCTTTCGAGCAAGTTGTATTGTTAGGATATCCGCCATTTTTGAAAGATGTAATTGATAGTGGTGTGGAGTGGCAGCAATATCAAGTTAAGCTAGTAATGGCAGGAGAAGTATTTAGTGAAGAATGGCGCAGTTTAGTTGGTGAAAGAATTGGTTCGCAAAATTCCTGTTACGATTCAGCATCACTTTATGGAACTGCGGATGCAGGTGTTTTGGCTAATGAAACACCTTTAAGTATTTGTATTCGTCGTTTTTTGGCAGAAAATCCTGATGCTGCGAAAGCTTTATTTGGGGAATCTCGTTTGCCTGCTTTGCTACAGTATGACCCAATAAGTCGCTTTTTTGAAGTTGAAAATGGTACGTTATTTTTTTCGGGAGATAATGGTATTCCCTTGGTGCGTTATAACATTTTAGATAGTGGTGGGATAATTCGTTATGATGCCATGTTAGAATTTTTGGCAGAGTGGGGATTTAACCCTGTGACAGAGTTAGAAAATCAAGGTGTTAAAATGAACCCGCAACCGCAATCGTACCCGAACCAGAACCCGCAACCGAACCCGCAGGCTGGAAGCCTGGGGCTATACGAACAAAGCCCGCCTGCGCGGGCTATACTGAGAGGGATTCATCAATTACCTTTTGTGTATGTTTTCGGACGTTCTAATTTTACGGTTTCTTATTTTGGGGCGAATATTTACCCAGAAAATGTCACGGTAGGATTAGAGCAACCTGTAATTAAAGAGTGGGTAACGGGTAAATTTGTATTGCAGGTGAAGGAAGATGCAGACAAGAACCGCTTTTTATCTGTGGTTGTGGAGTTGGCGCCTGAGGTGGAAGGAAGTGAAGAGAAAAGTGAGGCGATCGCTAATTCAATTCTATCACAATTAAAGCGCCTCAATAGTGAGTTTGCTAACTACGTCCCCCCAGAATATCAAATGCCAAAAGTGATATTAGCATCACTTGGCGATTCGGAATATTTCCCTATTGGTGTGAAGCATCGTTATACACGCAAGTAGCAATTTTCAGCAAGCCCTAATTATCCACTAGACATCTGGTATAAATGAACTATGCGTTACCCAAAACCCTTGTAGAGACGTTAAATTAACGTCTCTACATTCTTTTTCACAGTAAAAGCGTGCCTAATCCTAACGTTCAATCAGGATAACGCTTTGAGGTGTGGAGAACTCGAAGAATTTCTACTGATTCTTTAACTCGATAAATGACAATGTATGATGTGCCGGAAATTACAAGCTCTCTTGTATCTTCTAGACGTCCAATTCGCCCCATAAAAGGATAGTTCTCAAGTTGACTCACTGCACTTTGAATCCTAAAAATTGCTTCTTGTGCGGCTTTTGGACTGTCTTTTAGGATGTAATTATGGGCTTGTTCCAGATTACGCAGCGCACGACGTAGCCATTTAATCTGCATTAGTCAGCCTTGCAAATGTAGCTTTTACTTCCTCATCGCTTGCAAAGTCTCCTGCATCCGCTTCAGCAATCCCCTTAGTAATTTCTTCAATTTGCCACTGGTACATCTCTACATAAGCGGTTACTGCCTCATTCAGTACATAACTTCTATCACGATTTATTCCGGCTGCAATTGCATCAAGTGCCAGCTTTTTATCACTATCTATCCGAAAGGTAATGTTTTCTTTACTCATCGCTTTATTTCCTAAAAATACATTTGCATCACATTATATAACAGTGTAGTGCAACGTTATATAATGTAATGCAATAGAGAAAACTAAAAAACCCGTCCAAACTAACATTTTGACGGGTTATTATTATTTACAAATTCTGAAAACTTCTGAGATTACAAATCAGGAGGTAAAATCACTTGATCTATCGCATGAATAACGCCGTTACTACCTTTGATATCTGCCTTCGTCACCTTAGCTTCATTAACGGTTACGCCAGCTTTCGGATCAACTTTAACATTAATCGCACCGCCTTCAACGCTTTTTACTTCACCAGATTTCAAATCAGTAGATAATACTTGACCTTTGACCACATGGTAAGTCAAAAGCTTGATCAGTACTTCTTTATTTTCTGGCTTCAACAAATCGCGCACGGCATCTTGTGGTAATTTAGCAAATGCCGCATCCGTGGGTGCAAAAATGGTGTAGTTATCTGTACCTTGTAAAATCTCTGTCAATCCAGCTGCTTTCAAAGCCTTAGTTAAAGTTTTAAAAGAACCGTCCGCTTCCGCTAGCGCTACCAAATTCTTACCTTCAGTGCTGGAACTTCCTCCAGACGGTTTAGTTGGGCTGGGTGTCTCCCCTGGTGTCGGTGTGGGTGTTGTTTCTGGAGTTCCAGGTGTGGGTGTTGTTTCTGGAGTTCCAGGTGTGGGTGTTGTTTCTGGAGTTCCAGGTGTGGGTGTTGTTTCTGGAGTTCCAGGTGTGGGTGTTGTGCTTGGTGTAGTCTGACTCTTACGATTATAAGGAGCCTCGTTGAAAATACTAGGGCTAGGATTTATACCCCCCCTTTGGTTGCTCTGAGATACCGTGTTTTTCCCTGGTGCAGGCTTCTTGCCCTCTTTGGCTAATTCTGGTTCAGTCGGGGTATATTCAGCGTTTACCAAAACACGTTGACCGCGATTGTAGGGTGCTCCTGAGAAAACACTAGGGTTAGGATTTAGTAACTCATTGGCTCTAGCCGAAAAAATCATGAGGAAACTAGCACCGGTTACTCCCACTAGTCCTGCTAACTTGGTCAGCAATTTTCTGTTATGATCAACCTTCATAAATTTTGTTTGGCTTTATTTCGACACATTACATAAAGACTTATAACACTTCCCCCACATAAAAATCTAACTAAAGAAGTAAGATTTTTTGTTTAAAATATGAGGTGGTGATAGGATTTCCTTAATCCGGAAATTATTACACTGAAGGTTAGAAGGTATCGCCTGTCCCAAATATAGTATGAATTAAGTAAAGTTTATCACGCCTTTTGTGTAAGCGATCGCAATTCACCAATTTTCCCCCTCGCCAGGAGCATCCCATCACCCAACGAAAAAGCAAGTATTTCAGATAAAAGACTTTACCACATAGGAATCTCAACACAAATTTAATCAAACAATCAAGGTTAATCTCGATTATTTTGCCACAAATTAAATTAATTGGTAATGAAAATTTATATTACTAAAGATACAATTGTAAAGTTGATAAACGCACCGATTGCAGAGTAGGAAAGATGCTGGAATTATACCAATTTGAACTATCTCATTACTCAGAGAAAGTACGCCTCCTCCTTGATTATAAAGGATTAGCGTACCGCAAAATTGAAATTACACCTGGAATTGGACAGGTAGACCTTTTCCGGTTGACTGGTCAGCGACAAGTACCAGTGTTGAAAGATGGTAATAAATATATCTCAGATTCCACAGCGATCGCTAAATATTTAGATTTAGAATATCCTGAACGCCCACTCATACCAAAAGATTCAAAGCAACGCGGTTTATGCTTAATGATGGAAGAATGGGCTGATGAGTCCATTGGTATCAAAAGTCGCAAAGCGTTATTTTCCGCCATTAGTCAAGACCAAAATTTCCGCAAGTCTCTATTGCCGAGTTCCACACCAGATGTATTCAAAACTCTGGTTCAAGGAGTACCAAACGATTTACTAAAAGTTTTAGGTGTTGGAGTAGGTTATACTCCTGATGTGGTACGTAGCGCCATGACGGACTTAAAGCAAGACTTAGAAGCACTGACGCTAATATTAGCAGAGAGTCCTTATTTAGTCGGCGATGAACCTACTTTAGCAGACTTTGCTGTGGCGGGATTGTCGATTTTGCTGAAGTTTCCCGATGGTCCCTATCTAGATTTACCAGTCAATCTTAGAGGTAAAGGTGTCCCAGAATTAGCAGATAATCCCCTTTATGAACCATTCTTTACTTGGCGCGATCGCCTTTATAGTCAATATCGCACACCATTAATATCTACTACTACCACAGGTAGCGCCCCAACTTCAATTGAAATTGATTAAGAGTTAGTGGATGGTGGATAGTGGTTAGTAGTTAGGAGTTAGTAGTAGTTTTTGACAATCACCAACCAACACTCAATACCCAAGAATCAACAACTAACAATTATCCACGCTCCAACCAACAACCAACAACTATCCACGCTCCCACTATCCACTAACAAATAAGATATGAATTTGGGACAACCGTTAGGTTCAGTAATAGAAGGTTCTCTTACAGATGGGTTAGAAGTCAGATTACATCCGGATATTTCGGTTGAAGATATGCGGGTAGGTAAATTTTTAGTCGTGCAAGGGATGCGATCGCGTTTTTTCTGTATGCTGACAGATGTAGCGTTGGGAACTGCTAACCAAAGAATTATTGCTAATCCTCCGAGTTGGGATGACACTTTTTTAAGAGAAGTTTTAGCTGGAAGTGGTACTTATGGAACTATCAACCTCGCACCAATGTTGATGTTCACTCCCGAAAATAACGAAACTTATTCAGCTACAAATGGCAAATCTGTTAATCCCTTTGTCCCATCGACGACGGGTTTAGCATCTTTTCAACCCCAAACCAGCACGACGATGGAACTGTTGCCAGTTAAAACTATTCCCAGTCATTTTAGCCAAGTTTACGAAGCGAATGAAGACGATTTTCGCCGAGTATTTGGTTGGGAAGACGATCCTCAAAGAAAAAATTTCTCCATCGGGAAACCCCTGGATATGGATGTCCCAGTTTGCATCGATTTAAATCGTTTTGTTGAACGCAGTAACGGCGTTTTTGGTAAATCTGGTACTGGAAAATCCTTTTTAACACGCTTACTTTTAGCTGGTGTGATTCGCAAAAGCGCAGCAGTTAATTTAATTTTTGATATGCATTCTGAGTATGGTTGGGAAGCTGTAGCAGAAGGTAAAAATGTGAATACCGTTAAAGGTTTAAAGCAGTTATTTCCCTCTCAAGTTGAAGTTTACACCCTTGACCCAGAATCTACAAAACGTCGAGGTGTGCGTGATGCACAAGAACTATATTTAAGTTACGACCAAATCGATGTCGAAGATATTAAGTTATGCAGTCGGGATTTAGGACTGTCCGATGCAGCATTAGATAATGCCAATATTTTGTACTCCGAATTCGGTAAATCTTGGATTGTCCAATTATTGAGCATGACGAATGACGAAATCGAGATGTTCTGCGATGAAAAGCGCGGACATAAAGGTTCGATTATGGCTTTGCAACGCAAACTTTTCCGGATGGATAGTTTAAAGTATATCCGAGCGGCTTGCCCGCAAAACTATATCGATAAGATTTTGCAATGTTTGGAAGCTGGGAAGAATGTTGTGATCGAATTTGGTTCCCAATCCAACATGCTTTCTTACATGTTGGTGACGAACATGATTACCAAACGCATTCACGAGAAGTATGTCAAAAAAGCTGACAAGTTCTTGCAAAGTAAAAATCCATGCGATCGCCCAATGCCATTAATGATTACCATTGAGGAAGCACACCGCTTTCTTGACCCCGCTATTGTCCAAAGTACCATCTTTGGCACCATCGCCCGCGAGTTGCGGAAATATTTCGTTACACTTCTGGTGGTCGATCAACGTCCTTC
The DNA here is from genome assembly GCA_019358985.1 of Tolypothrix brevis GSE-NOS-MK-07-07A. Lineage (GTDB taxonomy): Bacteria > Cyanobacteriota > Cyanobacteriia > Cyanobacteriales > Nostocaceae > Hassallia > Hassallia brevis. Next base: position 110,131 of record JAHHIJ010000007.1, read on the forward strand.
AGGCATAGATAATGAAGTTATGTCTCAAATTGGCACCCGCATCACCGCTTTGCTCAATGATGAAAAAGACATCGACGCGATTTTTACAGGTGTCTCTGGTGGTGGTGGTTTGCGATCGGTCTTAGCCAAGTTAGACTCAAAGCAACAAGCTTTAATTTTAGGACACGCCGTACCCATGCCGGTAGTGGTGCGTACACGTCCTTACGATTCAACTTTCTATGCAGAAATTGGTGATATCGCTTGGGAAGAAAAGCCAGATGCAGAAGTCTTTGCCGCTGCTGAACTAGCTAAAGCTGATCTTGGGTTTTAATTTTAGGAATTGGGCATCGGGCATGAAAAAAAATCGTATCATAACGCGCATTACTTTCAAGGAACTTCTTTAATTCCCATTGCCCATTGCCCATTGCCCATTGCCCAATGCCCCATTTCGTAATATTACAATTAATCAGTTCGGTTATCCGGCTAATTTCTGGCAACCGCAAGAGGAGTTTTAGCGTCACCATATATAGTAAGGGCACAAAACAATTTTTCGCCATTTTTTTGGCAAATAAACAGTTTTGTATTATAATAGAAAGATTTATCTGAGATGCTTTACTATCCGACAAATTTGTCGTAATATGAAATAAGTAGAACTCATACTGACTTCGTATTTTTCCTGTCGCTGCTAGCGAGGGGGACGAAAAGAAATCAAGGGAGATAATGAGCGCGTACTTCTAACGACTTAAATGTTTAGGGAGGATAGGAAAACCTATCTAAAGGGGGCACCGTCTTGACAAAAGTTGTACTAATATGATTGTCTTCGGTAGTTGATAATGTGGTGAGATCAAAACACAATCTTTCCCCATCCACCCTAGTAATTAAATATTCATTGTGTTTACGGACGAGAGGACCACGCACCAATGCCTACTGTTAACACCCAAACTGAAAACTCTAACACCAAATTCACGGCTGATATGGTGCGAACCTATCTGCGCGAGATTGGTCGTGTACCACTGCTAACCCGTGACCAAGAAATCATCTTTGGGAAGCAGGTGCAACACATGATGAAGTTAGTGGAAGCCAAAGAGGCTTTAGAAAAGAAAGAACAACACGAAATCAGCTTAGAAGAGTGGGCAAGCCATGTTAATCTGCCTTCGTCAGAGGTTACACAGCTTGTGCAGCAAGGTAAGCGAGCAAAGCAAAAGATGATTGAAGCGAATTTGCGCTTAGTCGTTGCTATTGCGAAAAAGTACCAAAAGCGGAATATGGAGTTTTTGGATTTGATCCAAGAAGGAACTCTAGGACTAGAAAGAGGTGTAGAGAAGTTTGACCCGACACGGGGTTATAAGTTCTCGACTTACGCTTACTGGTGGATTCGTCAAGCGATTACGCGGGCGATCGCTCAACAAGGTCGGACAATTCGCTTACCGATCCACATCACTGAGAAGCTGAACAAAATCAAAAAAGTACAGCGCGAACTAGCTCAAAAATTTGGGCGATCGCCTACACCGACAGAAATTGCCAAAGAACTTGAGCTAGAACCAGCTCAAATTCGCGAATACCTGAATATGGCACGTCAGCCAGTTTCTTTGGATGTACGCGTCGGCGATAATCAAGATACTGAGTTGCAAGAAATGCTCGAAGATGATGGACCATCACCTGAGTATTACATGACACAAGAATTCTTGCGTCAAGACTTGAACACTCTTCTGGCTGAACTCACCCCCCAACAGCGGGAAGTTTTAGCTTTGCGCTTTGGTTTAGAAGATGGTAACGAAATGTCTCTGGCGAAAGTTGGCGAACGCTTAAGTCTTAGCCGCGAGCGCGTCCGCCAATTAGAGCATCAAGCCCTTGCTCATCTGCGTCGTCGCCGCGCAAATGTTAAAGAGTACGTTGCTAGCTAATTATAAGCTCATCGCTCTAGGCGACGCGCCTCCTGAATTCAGGGGGCGATTTTTTTAGCTAAAAAATAGAGCGAAAATAAATATTATTTATCAAAGTAGCAGTGTAAAAATGTAGAGACGTAGCAGTGTAAAAATGTAGAGACGTAGCAGTGTAAAAATGTAGAGACGTAGCAGTGTAAAAATGTAGAGACGTAGCAGTGTAAAAATGTAGAGACGTAGCAGTGTAAAAATGTAGAGACGTAGCAGTGCTACGTCTCTACAAAGGTTTCGGGTAACGCACAATTAATTTTCTCTTGCGATGTCCAATGAATGATAAATAATGAGTTTTAACATCATTGATCATCGTTCATTATTCACTCATTAAAACTCAATTCCTGCTTGGGCTTTTACGCCTTGATCGCGAAAAGGATGCTTAACTAAAGTCATTTCTGTGACTAAATCGGCTCGTTCAATTAAAGCGGCTGGTGCGCCTCTACCTGTGAGAATAACGTGTTTTTCAGGTGGTTTTTGCTGCAAACCTGTTAAAACTTCCTCAACTTGTAAATAACCCATTTTCAGAGCGATATTGATTTCATCTAACAGCACCAGCTTAAAGTCTGGATTGCGGATGTATTCTAATGATTTTTGCCAAGCCTCGTAAGCTTTATCGAGATCGCGATCGCGGTCTTGAGTTTCCCAGGTAAAACCTTCGCCCATAGCATGAAATTCTAACTGGTCTTGCCACATACTGAAAACCTTTTTTTCTGAAGGTTCCCAGGCACCTTTGATAAATTGGACGATCGCTACTTTATATCCATGACCAAGCGATCGCAATACCATCCCCAACGCCGCAGTAGTTTTTCCCTTACCGTTGCCGGTATTAATAATAACTAACCCTTTTTCTGGGACAGCATTTGCGATTCGTTTGTCTTGAACTTCCTTACGACGCTGCATCTTTTTACGATACTGCTCATCCGTTAAAGAAGAAGTTATTACTTCATCGATTAAACGGTCAATCTCCGGATCTGAGTTAAATTCTGTTGTGTTATCGGGTTTCATCAATCTCTGTAAATTACTCTCAACGACTAATAAAGGGGACAGGGGATTGGGGAATAAATCCGCGTTGCCTTAGGCGGGATTTTCATCAAAATCAACCAGCGTCCCGAATCTTCAATTCCTGATAAAATTCGGTTGTTTTTACCATTTTAATTAAATGGTATTATTGAATATGTCTAGTGAGATTACCCGCACGCAAAAATGTTGATACACTGTTAGCTTTCTGACTAATACTTTCCACCCCTTCAGCAAACCCATACAATATAAAAACGAAATCCTCAACTTTAGACTCTTATTGCTATTCTAAAGAATTTGATAAATTCACTCGCTAACCTTTAACTAATTTCGTGAAATAGTAACTTTCCTGCTTTAAGGCTAATGCGCGGGGAGCATCTCATGATCGGCACCTGGCTACGGCAAGCTTTAAAGCACGAACGCTCCGCGAACGCTAACGCACTATTTTGGTAATTGGTGGCTTTGGCGATGGCGTGAGAATTTTCGTCCTACCTTTGGGGACTTGGCGAAGGTCGGTGTCCGTGGGTGCTTAGGTGAAATGTTGCACGACTGCAACTAAACGCTCTACTGGGGATTCACAATAGAGATAGCGAACTCTTATCAAAACTTAACTTTATGCAAACCTCTAAGGCAACTATTCCGACAAATATAGTTTCTGGCTTTCATGCGCTTTCCGAACCCCTGAGGATTAGTGTGCTAGAACTGCTGCGAGAGCAAGAGCTTTGTGTGTGTGATTTGTGCGATGCTTTAGAAGTAAGTCAGTCGAAACTGTCTTTTCACCTCAAAACTCTCAAAGAAGCGGGTTTGGTTAACTCCCGGCAAGAAGGACGCTGGATTTATTACAGTCTCAACTTGTCTCAATTTCTGCTTCTAGAGCAATATTTAGCAGAGTACCGCCGTTTTAGCCAGTTGTTACCTACTCGTTGCTGTCAAGATAACCGATGACATATCAAGTTTTTTTAATGCATATGTCTTAGATTACAGATTTTACCTATCATTTGTATCAACTTTTTTTGATATGAATGGTCTATACTCTTTGATATAACTCACAATTATCAGGTCAATGAACGCAAAAAAATTGGCGATCGCGTTTGGGATGCTTGCTTTTGCAAGTGGTTGTACAGCAACAACCACCCCATCTACCGAAAAGCAAGCTTCTCAGGTGAGAGCAGTCAGTTCAGAAACGGCTGGAACAGCAACGATTAAGATTGACGGTTCTAGTACTGTTTATCCGATAACCCAGGCGATCGCTAAACAGTTTCAACAAACAAATAACTCCCAGGTTCAAGTTAACTTTTCGGGTACAAGCGGCGGTTTTGAGAAATTCTGTGCTGGACAAACAGACATCAACAACGCCTCTCGACCGATTAACAACGAAGAAATGGCAGCGTGTAATAAAAATGGCGTCAGGTACATAGAACTACCTGTTGCCTTTGATGCGCTAACCGTTGCCGTTAATCCTGAAAACAACTGGGCAAAAGACATCACAGTCGAAGAACTAAAAAAGATATGGGAACCTGGGGCTGAAACAAAAATAACCCGGTGGAACCAAGTACGAGCTTCTTGGCCCGATCGCCCGCTAAATTTATATGGTGCAGGTAAAAAGTCAGGTACATTTGACTACTTTACAGAAGCGATCGTTGGTCAAGCCAAAGCTAGCCGTAATGACTATACAGCAAGTGAGGATGATGAAGTTTTAGTTAATGGCATCAGCAAAGATGCGAATGCGTTAGGTTACTTTGGTTTTGCCTATTATGAAAAAAATCAAAATAAGTTAAAAGCACTAGCAGTAAATAACGGTAAAGAAGCAGTATTACCGTCGCGTCAAACAGTAGAGAAAGCTAAATATCAACCATTGTCTCGACCTTTGTTTATCTATGTCAATCCTTGGGATGCCAAAAATAAACAAGGGCTGAATAAATTCGTAACTTTTTACCTTCAGAAAGTACCAACAACAGCGAGTTCTGTAGGATATGTGCCTTTACCATCTGAGGCTTACCACATCGATAATGTTCATTTAAATACAGGCAAAGCGGGAACAGTTTTTGCTGGGAAAGCTCAGATAGATTTAACACTTGGAGAGTTGTTACGTAGACGAAAGCAATTTTGATTAAATTAATAAAGTCATTTATCAAAGAAGTTTCTCAATCGAAGCGAGAAGCATTAGCAGAAGGAATTGGTACTTTTATTTTAGTTTTTGCGGGTACCGGCGCGGTGATGGTGAATGACATCAGCGGTGGTGCTATCACTCATCTGGGAATTAGCTTTGTGTTTGGTGCGGTTGTGGCTGCTTTGATTTATTCTATAGGACATCTGAGCGGCGCACATTTCAACCCAGCGGTGACTTTGGCGTTTTGGACTAGTGGTTTTTTTCCGAAGCGGCGGGTATTAATTTATATTATGGCGCAGTTATTGGGGGCAATTTGTGCTTCAAGTTTGCTGCTAAGTAGTTTGGGACGAGTTGCCAATTTGGGGGCAACTTTACCACTAAATGGGAATTGGTGGCAATCTTTGGTGCTAGAAACGGTTCTGACGTTCATTTTAATGTTTGTGATTTTGGGTTCGGGACTTGATCGCCGCGCACATATCAATTTTGCGGGTTTGGCGATCGGGTTAACTGTGGGGTTGGAAGCTGCTTTTATGGGACCGATTACCGGCGCAAGTATGAATCCTGCGCGATCGCTTGGTCCTGCAATGGTTGGGGGAATTTGGCAATATCACTGGGTTTATTGGGTTGCACCGATTTTGGGAGCGCAGTTAGCGGTGGTAGTTTATCGACAGCTTTCTAATGGATTTAGCGATGTTAAATGATACGAACCGCACTACTATCGCACTACTATCGCAGAGAGAGGAAGAGGAGTTAGTTTGGAATGACAACGTTTAATCACAAGCCGAGAATATTGTTTTTATATGGCTCTTTAAGAGAGCGTTCTTATAGCCGTTTGGTAGCGGAGGAAGCTGCAAGAATTATTGAAGAATTTGGTGCTGAGGTGAGATTTTTTGACCCTCGCGAATTACCAATTCACAACAGTGTGCCAGAAACTCATTATAAGGTACAGGAATTACGAGAATTGAGTATGTGGTCAGAGGGTCAAGTTTGGTCATCACCGGAAATGCACGGTAATATTACTGGGATTTTGAAAAATCAAATTGACTGGATTCCTTTAAGTATAGGTGCAGTTAGACCGACTCAAGGCAGAACTTTGGCAGTAATGCAAGTCAGCGGTGGTTCTCAGTCTTTCAACGCTGTAAATACAATGCGGATTTTGGGACGTTGGATGCGGATGTTTACAATTCCCAATCAATCTTCAGTAGCCAAAGCTTATCAAGAGTTTAACGACGATGGCACAATGAAAGATTCAGCTTATCGCGATCGCGTCGTTGATGTAATGGAAGAACTCTACAAATTCACGTTGCTTTTACGCGACCAAGTTGATTATCTCACAGACCGCTACAGTGAACGTAAGGAAAAAGCCGCTAAAGAAATAATCGCGATCGCTAATAGTGCGCTAGAAGCTGATAAAAGTTTAACCAGTCAATCTACCAATAAATAACAACATCATGAAAAAAGTAATGTTTATTTGCAAGAAAAATTCTCGTCGTTCTCAAATGGCAGAAGGATTTGCACGCACATTAGGAGAAGGCAAGATTTCCGTTAATAGTTCCGGATTGGAAGCGAGTCACGTAGACCCGAAAACTGTTGATATAATGTCGGAAATTGGCGTTGATATTAGCAACCAAACTTCTAAACCTTTAACTGATTTTCAAGCTGAAGATTTTGATGCGGTGATTTCTTTGTGTGGTTGTGGTGTGAATTTACCCGAAGCGTGGGTATTAAGAGAAGTTTTTCAAGATTGGCAATTAGATGATCCAGAAGGACAACCAATTGAAACTTTTCGCCGCGTTCGCGATGAAGTGAAAGAGCGGGTAGTAAAGTTGATAGAATCTCTTAGTTGAAGGTGGGCAACTGCCCACCTTCTGATTGAGGCTAACGCGCCCTATTTTCCAAGATATTAAAAACACCTTGATAGGGATAATCGTTAGCCTGGTATTCACCAATCTGTTTGGGTGAAAGGGGAAAGGAAAAAAGGGGTGCATGTGAAGAAGTTATTTAAAAAAGCTTTAAACTTTTTTTCTTATATGACCCCCTGTAGGGGTTTGAAGCCCCCTCATAAAGGAGGTCTATAAGAGCGGAGGGGTTACAATCCACGAACAATCCTTTCCCCTTTACCCATATAAGTGAACTAGCAGCCACCCGAAGATGTTGGTTTTGGAGTTGCCCACCAAACTCCTGCCCAAGTATAGTTACTTATCCTTTTGTTGTTGATAAGACTTATATATTGATATAAGTCAGAAATTAAGCATTGACAAAAAATCTGATATGTTAGTCAGACTTATCTGCTTTCTTTCTTTCTTTAATTAAATGTAAGCAAAATCAACTTATGCAGTGCCTGAGATAGAAATGGAAAGTTGTTGCTCCTGACTATTGGGATGTTCGCGGAGCATTTTTGAAGGAGAAGAGAAGGGTGAGCGGTAATAAACCGCTCAAAGCAAGGATTTTAACGGCTGAAGCCGTTACTACGTTTTTATTTTCTATCTATAGTATGATGTCAATTTTTAGCAGATAAAGCTACAATTTTAGACTAAGGTAACTTTTGTGATTTTTTGAGGTGTTGTGGTTAATCAAAGTTCTGAAAACCTTTTAAACCCTCAAATTGAAAAACTATCTGAGAAGGGTTACAAATTTACTTGGTTTGATTGGTTTTGTCTGTGGTATCCTCCAGGTTGGCTGATTTTATTTAACCGTCATTGGCAACATTATCACGCTGATTCAGATGGTTGGAATTGGCTAGAGTATCTATTATTTTTAATTCCGGGTGGATTTTATCTAGCTTTATTAATTCGCTGGTTACGGCTTGGATGTCGTTTACCGCGTCGTGAACTTGATGAATTTGAACCAAAGTATCAACTAGCTTTTAGAGAAGAAATTCTGAGTGTAATTGTTAAAGATTATTTCCATGCTGAATTACAACAAATTGATAATTTGCCGCAAACAGGACCGATGATTGTGGCAATGAATCATGCTGGAATGTGTTTTCCTTGGGACTTTTTGAGCGTAGGTTATTTATTAAGTAAAACACGCGAATGGGTAGTACAACCTTTAGCGAATGTATCTTTATTTGAGCATCCTTGGATGGTTTGGTGGTTGCCTTCAGGATGGTCTAAAGTTTTAGGTGGTGTGAAAGCCGAAAAAGATGACTTTGAAGCGGCGGTAAAAGAAGGTAAAGTTATTTTATATGCACCTGAAGGATTGCGCGGACCGATAAAAGGTTGGAGAAAGCGCTATGAGTTGCAAAAGTTTGATTTGAGCTTTATTCAGTTAAGCGATCGCTATCAAATTCCTATTCTCCCAGTTGTCTGCATTGGTAGCGAAAATTTACATCCTTTCGCTGTTAATTTCCGCAAATTGCAGAGATTAGTAAAATTACCATTTTTGCCTTTATCACCTTTGATGTTCGTCTTTATTCTCTTTCCTTCAATGGGAGTTTGGGCAAATAAATCTAATTTGCGTTATTTTATTCAGCCTTTGTATACTACGGAAATTAACGGCGATAAAGTAAGTAGAACTATCGTTTATGAAAAAGCACAACAATTGCGAGAAAAGCTGCAAAGTCAAATTAATCAGCTTTTGTAGTTGATGGTTCCGAGATACAAGATCCCCGACTTCTCTAAGAAGTCGGGGATCTGATTTATACTATCCATTACCAATTCCAAAACGATAACCTTTACCGTAAACGGTGTGAATTAATTGCGTTTCACCAGCTACCTCAATCTTACGACGTAGCAAGCGAATTAATGCCGCGATCACATTGCTGCTGGGTTGTTCCTCATGTGACCACAAATGCTGCATAATTTGCGCGTGAGTCAGCAATTGTCCGCTATTTTCCATGAAATATTGCAACAGTTGACTTTCTTTTTCTGATAGTTCTATAATCCGTCCTGGACGAAAGGCTACTTGATTTTCGCTATCAAGTTCTAAATCAGCTACAGTCAGCTTGGCTGTGATAGTTTGCGCTTCCGTAGCAGAACGACGCAACAAAGCACGCACTCGTGCTAGTAATTCCCGCAATTCAAACGGTTTAACCAAATAATCGTCGGCACCTGCATCTAAACCTTCTACTCTATCATCTAAAGTATCTTTAGCGGTGAGAAACAGCACCGGTGTGACTTTACCAGTACGTCGCAATTGCTGACAAATTTCTAAACCGGTTTTTCCTGGCAGCATCCAATCTAAAATTAGTAAGTCATAATTGCCTTCACAAGCCAGTTGGCTACCATTTGTCCCATCATAAGCCGCATCCACAGTGTAACCCTCGCGAGTTAACACGCGACTTAAGGGGTTAGTTAGTTCAACTTCATCGTCAACTAAAAGAATCCGCATGTTAAAAGTTATGAGTTATATCATGTCCGTTTAATTAACACTAATAAAAGCATCGCAACCGTCGTAAAGACGTTCCGCCGGAACGTCTCTACAGTATGTATGATTAGCCGGACATGATATTATGAGTAAGCTATAAATTTAACATCTACCTACTTATGATTACTGTCGCACTGCCAAAAGGGGAACTACTTAAAAATAGCATCCATTTGTTACAATCTGTAGGATTAGATTTTAGCGCTTTTTTGGATTCTGGAACTCGCCAACTTCAAATTCCTGACGCCACAGGCAAAGCAAAAGCTCTGCTAGTAAGGGCGCAAGATGTGCCTGTTTATGTAGAATATGGTCAGGCACAATTGGGTATTGTTGGTTACGATGTGTTGCGGGAGAAAAAGCCGCAAGTTGCTCACTTAGTTGATTTGCAGTTTGGCTATTGTCGCATGTCTGTGGCGGTGAAAGCATCGAGTTCTTACCGTTCGGCGTTGCAATTACCTGCTGATGGTAGAGTGGCATCAAAGTATGTCAATTGCGCTTGTGAATATTTCCAAAGTTTAGATTTACCTGTGGAAATTGTGCCGTTATATGGTTCAGTAGAATTAGGACCCATTACTGGTATGTCAGAAGCGATCGTTGATTTGGTTTCTTCTGGACGGACGTTGCGCGAAAATGGTTTGATTGAAATTGCGACATTGTATGAAAGCACGGCACGGTTGATTGCCCATCCCCTAAGTTATCGCCTAAATATAGGTAATTTGCATAACTTAGTTGAAGAGATGCGATCGCAAATTCTATCCGTAATCTAGATGTAGAGACGTAGCATTGCTACGTCTCTACAAGGATTTGGGATTTTTTTATTAATGTCAATTAAACCGACATAATATTACTCAATTATCTGATTGCCATTTCTCACGAGAGACAGCGTAGTATACAACATCTACGCCGTAGTGGTGAGCGTCTTTTTCATACTTCATGCCGACTTTCTGAATTACACGCACAGAAGCGATATTTTCTGGTTTAGCGATCGCTACTATCCGATCTAACTTTACTTCCTCAAAGCCATATTTCAAAGTCGCTTTTGATGCTTCTGTAGCCAATCCCATATTCCAATACGATTTGTCGAACACATAGCCCAGCTCAACCTCTGGCGTATTATCCAAAAAACCCAATCCACAACGACCAATCATCTTACCACTTTGTTTGTCAATTACGGCATACATCCCGAAGTTATGTTCCTGCCAGTGTTGGATATGTTTATTTAAGCTTATTTGTGTCTGTTCTTTGGTTCTTGACGACAAGTACTGCATGACTTGTGAATCGCTGTAAATACGAAACAAATCGTCAAAATCCTCTAAGGTAAAGTATCTAAGCCGCAATCGGGCGGTTTCAATCTCTGGCATAATGTGGGAGTATGAATATTAACGTTACATTAATAATATTTGCTTCAACCATTGTAAAAATTTATATAATGCTCCTACTATGAGCACTACCAAACCTTTCAAAAAATCCTATACAGGGAACCGTCATCGTGAGAATGACTGGCGGTTATTTTTGCGTTTAGTACCCTACGCACGAAAACGTGGACGACTGCTAGCGCTTTCGATGTCGTTACTCGTACCCATCGCTTTCGCCGGTGCGATACAACCTGTTCTAATTGGACAAGCCATATCCCTAATTCGCTCGGAACCAAGCGTATACGAGTTTCTCAGAAATCGTCCTTTAATGCAAGGGCTAACTATCGTTGAAGCATTGTTGCTCTTAACGGTGAGCGTAAACCTGATATTTACAGGTTTTCAGGGTTATCTGGTACAAAAGCTAGGACAAGAAATCACCGCCGAAATTCGCCGGGATTTATTTAATCATGTTACATCTTTGGCGGTACGTTTTTTTGACCGGACACCTGTTGGTAAACTAATTACTAGACTCACCAGCGACGTGGAAGTGTTAGGTGATGTTTTTTCCACTGGAGCGATCGGCATTGTTTCGGATTTGTTTTCGATGCTGGTGATTCTCGGTTTTATGTTTTCTATCCAGTGGGAACTCGCGTTGTTATTGCTGTTGATGCTGATACCAATCACCTGGTTAATTGTTTTCTTTCAGCAACGGTTTCGCAAAGCTAATTATAAAGTACGGGAAGAACTTTCTGTCCTTAATTCCCAGCTGCAAGAAAATATTACCGGCATTAATGTTGTACAGTTGTTCCGGCGGGAAAAATTTAATGCCCAATTGTTTCGCAATACAAACCTAGATTATGTCAAGGAAGTTGATCAAACCATCTTTTTTGATTCAGCAGTTTCCGCTACATTGGAATGGATTTCTTTAATAGCGATCGCCAGTGTTTTATGTGTCGGCGGTTTATTATTATTAAATAAACAGTTGACATTTGGTACATTATCTGCATTTATTTTGTATGCCCAGCGATTGTTCGATCCTTTGCGGCAATTTGCGGAAAAATTCACAACAATTCAAGCTGGTTTTACTGCGATTGAACGAGTTGGTGATATTTTAGATGAACCAATAGAAATACGCGATTTCACCAATCCGCGATACTCCTTTTTAGATTCAGAATTCGGTTATATCGACGATATCGTAGAGAACTTAAATCCTCAAACAGCAAATGGTAAGTCTGCAAGAGGAGAAATCCGCTTTGAACATGTTTGGTTTGCCTATAAAGACGATGAATATGTAATTAAAGATTTAGACTTTATCATTCATCCAGGTGAAAAAATAGCATTAGTTGGTCCCACTGGTGCAGGTAAAAGTTCAATTATCCGTCTTTTGTGTCGTCTTTACGAACCTAGTAAAGGACGCATTTTAATAGATGGTGTAGATATTCGCGAAGTACCTCAAGCAGAACTACGACGGTACATGGGAGTAATTTTGCAAGAAGGCTTTTTGTTTGCAGGTGATGTTAAAAGCAATATCACTTTAGGAGATAGCTACACCTTTGAGCAAATTCAACAAGCAGCAGAAAAAACAAACATTGACGAATTTATTGAAAATCTCCCTCAAGGTTATAATACCCAACTTAGGGAGAGAGGTACAAATCTTTCGAGCGGACAAAAGCAACTTTTAGCCTTTGCACGAGCTGCAATTCGCAATCCGCAAATTTTGGTACTAGATGAAGCAACCGCTAGCTTAGATGTAGGCACAGAAGCTTTAATTCAACAGGCATTAAATCAGCTTTTAGTTGAACGTACCGCGATTATTATTGCTCACCGTCTGTCTACTATTCGCAATGTAGATCGAATTTTTGTCTTGAAGCGAGGAGAATTAATCGAACAGGGAAGCCATGACGAATTGCTGCAACAACAAGGACTTTACGCCACTTTGCACAACTTACAAATGTTAGGAACTACTTAATTCCGCTATTCGTATCGTCTTTGTAGAGACGTTCCGGTGGAACGTCTCTCTACATTAGTAAGTAATTTACCAGACATGATATTACTCAGATTTTTGGTAGATGAAAACCCTTGAATTATCTATACATTACCTTCTTGGCAATGCACAATAAGCTGGAACCTTGCTAGCAATAAGATTGAGATTAGTTACAGCATATTTGGCAAACACTGACTCTTTTGTAGCATTGCAAGAACCTTTCAGTTCCTTAGTTTTAATTTCGTCTTTGACAAGTCTAGCTTGATAAGTGTAGAGAGAACCAGACGGTTTTTCAAAAGTTAGCTCTGCTTCAATTGTACAATTATCTAAGCTTTGCTTAATGATTTTGCCTGCCACTTTGTAGTCAAACCAATCCCATCCGTAGCGAAGAATTAATTCTCTTTCCATAACTTGCATCGCAGGTGGTAAAATTCCCCAACCTCGATAGACTTTATTCAAGCAATTAATATCACCACTCCGCGTCAAAATCGACTTGAAGGACTCTTGATCTAATGCACCATAGTATCTTCCTTGTGGGAAGTCTATGGCTGTTGGTGCAAATCTATGTCCACCAAAGTGGCTTGATTTCCAAATCCGCACGTCATCCAAACCCAAATCAGAAATAATAGCGTCTGCGTGATAGTAAAATGGATTTCCATATCTAGCACAACACATATCATGGCTACCGTGCGTACACACTAAAATATCTCTGGTTGCACTTGTTTTTACTTCATATTTGAGAGTGCTACCCGACAACCATTTTCTGATAGTAGGTGCTGCTTGCTCAATATTTGGCAGCTTAAACTCTTGTTTGCGATATCCATTCTCAAGCCCTTCTTTTTGATGATAAATCAACAATGTGGTGTGGTCTATTTTATGTGATTCATTATTAGCAATCAAGAGAAATCTTATCGGCTGTTTAGTGCGCTTTACCTCTTCTACTAAAACTTTCAGACTATTTGGCACCCATCTGGAATTCAAGGCTTCGGAATGCCAAGGTGGAGGACACTCTATTAAAACATAAGTTTGGTAGTTGGTGGCGCTACCAATAACATCTTCTCCTACTTCTTTTGAATGGTCGGAACAAAATAAATGAGTCATTTACCTGTACTGAGTTGTGTGTTTTATAAATAATATTTCTCTAAATGAAAGTGTCATTTTCATTACAAAATTTTCCTCTTAACAATGTTTTCCACTGCTCATCCAAAGAAACTGCTGCGTTTGATACCAAGCAAGACAATGAAGGAAAGATGTATATTCTCAAACTCAAACCTGGTAGCCACTTTATAACATCATTTATAGGAAATGTCTCTTTTTTTAAGATATTTTCTCTAAGAAAACTAGATGTACAAATAGATACTTTCTGAAGTGCAATGTTTGTTTTGTATACAATGCTATCTGGCAGTTCATGAATTTTGAATGGGAGAAATTTGGACTTTATAAACTTTGTTACACTGCCAAAGTCAAATATATTGAACCTTGGTTGAAAATATAGACAGTATCTAGCTTTCAGCTTGCTGAAACTATGAAAATACTTGTAATAATTATCACAAATAATTTTTAAAACAACACTTTTATTTAAATTTTCTCTTAATCTATGAATATAATTTACTACAACATTTGTCTCTATACCTAAAGGTATATTCTTATGCCACGCTAATAAAATAAATTGGTTAATTAGCTTAGTTAAAAAGTCAATGCCAATTTGCCAAGACGTTTGTAAAGTTAGATGCACAGCTTTTTTATTGAAAGCGATCGCATAATCCCAATCAACTTTTTTACAACACTTAATGAAATTGCTATTTATACTTTCATCTCCAGCTTTTTTATCTGATCTCAAGTGCTGCTGCCAGTACTTTAACTGATCTAAATTGAAAATATTTGTAAAGTTTTCGTCAAAAAATATTCCTTTTCTTGCTCCGGATTTCTTTGACAATTCTTCAAGACTATTTTTCTTTAATAAAAGCATATTGCTAAATATTCTCAATAAAATAGAAAAAAAGAAATCAGCGTTGGTTCAAGCCGTTAACATCTCACCCCTGACATGACAGTAAAAGTCTCTGGTGGGGATCTCCATTGACTGTAACTGAAGTCAATAACAAAAGCAAGTATTTGATAACATTTATGATTTTTCCTTAGGTGATAAATCGCCAAAATCCCATAAAATCAAGGTTATGTGCTTTTTTATCGTATCAAAAAGTTACATAAGTAACCATTGCTTCTATCTATATAATAGATAAAGTTTCTCAAAAATAGCATTAGCAGCGTAAAGACTGTGACATTAATTTTAGCCCTCGATTTTGGTGGAACTAAGCTGGCAGCAGCGATCGCAAATCTGGGTTCTCAACGATGGTTGCGTTATGAACGTCGCTTATCACCAACGAATGCGAATGCTAGCAGCGATTTAGAAATGATGCGATCGCTTATCCATTCGCTTCTACAAGAAGGAAAACCAGCAGCCATTGGTGTCAGCTTTGGGGGACCGGTTGACGCAACTACAGGAACTGTGCGACTATCTCATCATGTATCTGGGTGGGAAAATATTCCCTTAAAAGACTTACTAGAAGCAGAGTTTGGCGTTTTTGTTAGCGTAGACAATGATGCTAATGTTGCGGCTTTGGGGGAACATCGTTTTGGTGCGGGTCAAGGATACGATAGTCTGTTTTATATCACTGTCAGTACTGGTGTGGGTGGTGGTTGGATACTTAACAATCAGCCTTGGCGAGGTGCTGGGGGAATGGCTGGTGAAATTGGACACATTATTGTAGATCCGTCGGGACCGATATGTTTGTGTGGGAAGCGGGGATGTGTGGAAAGGTTGGCGTCGGGTGTGTATATGGCGCGGGATGTGAGGGAGGCTTTATTAAGCGAACCGCAGAGGTGGGGAGAGAAAGTGAGGGAATTGGTGGGGGGGAATTTAGAGTTGGTGACGGGGAAGGTGGTGAGTGAGGCTGCGGCGTTGGGGGATGTGTGTGCGGAGGAAATTTTATACAGGGGCGCTTGGGGGTTGGGCGTGGGTATTGGCAATGTGGCGAATTTGATGAATCCGCAGCGGTTTGTGTTGGGTGGAAGTGTGACGAAAGCGGGAGAAAGATGGTGGGAGATGGTAAAGAAAACGGCGCGAAAGACGGCTTTACCTGAGGTGGATTTGGAAATTGTGCCGGCAGCGTTGGGGGATGATGCGCCGTTGTGGGGTGCTATGGCGTTGGCGCAAGAAGCTTTACAATGACTTTTAAACCACCGTGCTTTGGGCGATATTGACCGAAAGCCCCGGCTCTGAAGCTCGCAGAAAATAAGCATCCGCTTTCACGCGACCTGTATCTTCGTCAATCCACTGAGATCGCAGCAACGCCCGATAAACAACTGCATCTCCTGGTAATGGCTCAAACTCGATCATGCTTGGTTTAGCCACTCCAACCATTGCACTAATATGGATGCTGTCACATCCCGTTCGACAGCGTAATTGTCTCCCAGTTCATGATATAGATAAGCCTGTTGTTCGGAAGTAGCTGGGCAAACCAAGCGTACTTCACATTCAGGCGATAGTTTGCTCCATGTTAATCGAATGCTGCCTTCCTCCGAAGTCGAAGCTGATGCTTTGGGAAAGCGATCGCCCATTGCTTCATAGGCATCTACGACCAATCGCATCGCTAACTTAAAGGCGGATTGGCTCGGTTGTAAAATTCCATACTCATCCGTCTCATCCTCTTCTAAAAGAGCAACGAGCCGCTTCAATGTCACCGTAATATCACTGCTGGAGGGTTTTGCTGACTGAGCAACGGTCATGGAACTCAAGTAAATTTGGGAGATTGATACTACCCTAACATGAACATTCAGTCTTTATGATTTCATATTTTAGAAGTTGATGATTCACTTAATAATTAAAATCTCTGATATAGTACATGTGTTCGCTGCATTGAACGGTTGGCGATCGCTATGCAGGGAAAAGTTTGTGATCTACTGAATATAGCGCTTCTCGGTTGCGTCCAATACGCGGTGTAGAGACGCGATTGATCGCGTCTCTACATTCTTTGCCAACAGATGTCTAATACTCACGCAGACTTTCGCGAAAATGTAGAGACGTTACATCTAACGTCTCTACAAATATTTTATTAAGGTCATGCTACGGGATATGATATGAGACAGCGATCGCACCTGCAATTGCGCTAGCTGCGAGGGATGTTAAAGCTGTACCAAATAACCACCAAGCTGCACTTGCAACGGTTTTCTTAGTTTCTTCAGCTTGCTTTTTCCCTAGCTCTTTAATTGCATTCAAGCGTCTTTGTGTTTCTTTTTGGATGCGTTCTGCTTGGTGCAAAACGCTATCGCGTGAGGCTTCAATTTGGTCGATAATCTTATTAGCTTGCGTTTCGGAAATATCTTGACGGGAACTAATAACAGCAACTAAAGTCTCACGGTCAAATTGACTTAAGCGATCGCGCAATGCTTCAAATCCAGCTTGGGGATCGTCAAACACTTTCCCAACGTCTTGCTTAATTCCTTCATAGTTAAGTTCGGGACGATCCAGTGAGTTTAGATAGTTACGAATTTTCCCAAAAGTGTCCTCAACTACCGATTGTACTCTTTGCTGAATCTGTTGAAACTGTTCTACAAGTGAGTTGCGAACCGATTCGATTTGATCGACAATGCGGTTTGCTTCCTCTTCAGAGATATCCTCACGTTGAGATAGCAAAGCGACAACTGATGAACGGTCGATTTTAGAAACGCGATCGCCTAAATTTCCAATTCCCGCACGGGGAGAAGACAACAACAATTGTAAATCGCGCTTGATACTATCTGGGTTAAGTTCTTCTTTATTTGTGTTCCGCAAATAGTTTTCTAGATTCGCTTCAAAATCTAAAACTCCTTTTGTCGCACGATTTGCCAAACGACGTGGTGCTTTGACAATATTGTCAATGGCTGATTGGACTTGATCGATTATCTGATTAACTTGTTCTTCGCTCAAGTTACCATTGGAAGTGACAAGTTTAGTTAAGGTTTCTCGATCAACTTGTGATAAGCGATCGCGTAAAGCAGAAGCACCTTGTTTAGGATCGTTGAGTAACTTTTCTAAATCTGCTTTGATACCTTCTGGATTCAATTCTGACAAATTGGTGTTGCGAAGATATTCGGCAATTGCTGCTGTCGTTTGTTCGTATTGTTCTTTCGCTTTTTGGGGAGCTTGTAAAATATTATCGCGTACAGATTCAAAATTATCGAGAACTTGGTTAATTTGTTCTTCGCTTAAATCTTGACGCTGACTTAATAGTTGAACTAATGTATCACGGTCAAATTGCGAGAAGCGATCGCGCAATAAGCTGATTCCCGCTTGGGGATCGTCTAGCAATACTTTAAACTCGCGTTTAATAGCATCGGGATTGAGTTCTTCTTTGTTCGTATTCCGCAGATATCCTTCAACTCTTTGACGCAATTCATCAGTTTTAGCTTTAGCTTGCTCTTGCAATTCTTGAGCGCGATTTAAGACATTATCGCGAGTGTTTTCAATTGAACCAACAATATTGTTAGCTTCTTCATCGCTGATGTCTTCACGTTGCTTGAGCAATTGTAGCAAAGTATCGCGGTCAAATTGTTTGAAGCGATCGCTAAATTGTGCAAAACCAGCTTCTGGATCTTCCACTAAAGAAGCAAAATCGCGCTGAATACCTTCTGGGTTGAGTTCTTCTTTTCCAGTGGAACGCAGATATTCTTCAATGCGAGTGCGGAAGTTTTGATTTGTTTGCTGCGATTCTGCTTGCCCAACAACTTCTAAAACTTCGTTGCGATCGCTTTCCATTTGTTCGGAAATTTCTTTGATCCGCTCTTCGCTGATATCACCACGTTGCTTCAGCAAGTTGGTAAAATACTCTAAATTGAGTTCTGACAATTGCCGTCTTACTTTTCCAGCATCTGCATTTTGGTCATAAATCACATCTTTGAATTCATCCTTAATCGTCAGTCGATTAAAATGCCAAGGAAACGAATTCAAAATGTAATCTTCAACATCCGTCTTAATAGTATTGCTAGCTCCTGGCAATTTTGCCGTTCCTTGCTGGATCAATTTTTGTAGTTGTTGTCTAATTTTATCAACATCTACATCTTGAACTTTTTCTTTCAGTTTTTGCAACTGAGGTGTGATTTTGTCTAAATCTATATTAGATAAATTTGCATTCTTCAACACTACAGGTACAGCAGCGCTCAAGCCATATTCAATAGCTTGTTTCATTATGCCATTGCTTTGCTTGCCATTACCGCCACCAGTTGTCACCAATTCCTGAAGCTTTTCACCTAATTTATCAGAATTGATTTCTTCCGGAGTCACAGAATTGAGCAAATTCAACACTTGCTCTGTGGGATTGTTTTGTCTATTTAAAACTTGTTGCCAAGCACCTTCTAATTGGTCAGCGATGTTGTTTATATCTTCTTGAGAAAAGTCCGAACGGCTGCTGATTAAATCAACAAAATTCTGGCGATTAATATTCTTCAAAACATCGCGATCGCCGAGAGATTGTAAATCTACATCTTTCAGCAACTGGTCAAATTGATTGCGAATATCTTTGACATCCAGCTTTGGCAATTGCAAAGAACTTAAAGAACTTTGCAAGGTATTTTTAATACTATCGGGGTCAAAACCAGAAGTTAATTCGCGACGAACTGCGGCTGTAATTTCTTCAGCAGTAGAAACCATTTGATTTTTAGCAACATTAGCACCTAAAGCTGCCGTTGCTGTTCCCATCATTCCTTGAAAGCCAGCACTTGCAGTCTTTACAAGAGAACCAATTAATGAGCCTACGGCTGTTGAACCTAACCAAACTATTAAGAAAAAGTATGTAGACCAAATGACTACACCGATAATTGCTCCTAAAACTGCGCTACCAATTAAGCTCAGTTTGACTGCGAGGAAACAAGCAGCGAATAATGCAATACTTGCGGTTAACAGTGCCCAAATTCCTACTTTTGCTTCAACACCACGAATTGTGCTACCCAAGCTTTGAGAATCATCATCAGATGAGTCACCACCTAAAGTAGAAATTCCCACAGCTAGAGAGAAGTTTGTTAATAAAAATTGAAAGGCAAATGCCATCAATACACCAGATAGCATTGCTACCAAAAACTTCGGCTCCGAAAAACCAAGTGATACTTCGGGAATTACAACTGCCTGAGCAATTGGTAGCGATTGTAATCCGTGAACTTCATATAAGTTTAAAGCTGTTTGCAAACTGGAAAACATATTCTTTTCACACTTCCGCGCTTACTACTACTTCAGGCTAACGACCAATTATCTAGATGTACACTGACTTCGGAAAGAAATATCCACAATCATTAGTAGTAGTTTTGTGTGCCGTTATCAAATTTATATTTGATACATTTCTTCAAATAAACTCAAAAAGTATATATGGATTCAAAAAGCAACATTTTTGCTTTGTTGTTATTAACATATAGCTATGGGAACTTATATCATACTCCAGATAGAGGTAAAACTTATTCCAAGGGATTGATGACGAGTTGACTAATAAAATGGATAAATAGAATTATTCAAGCGACTAAAGAAAGAAAAATATTAGTATTGGAGACTTTGAAAATGGTTGTGGGAGTACATAGACGCGCTGTAGGCGTATTTGCTAATCGCCGGGATGCAGAAGAAGCGCTACATGAACTGAGAAAATCCGGCTTTGATATGAATAGAGTGTCTGTAGTCGTGCAAGATGCAGACGGTGATAAAAATATAGCTGGTGCGGAAGTCACCGAACGTGTTGGCGATAAATCTGATGAAGGTGCCACAGTTGGTGCAGTTTCCGGTGGAACTTTAGGCGGATTGACAGGCTTATTAGTTGGTTTGGGAACCTTAGCAATTCCGGGAATTGGACCAATTATGCTGGCTGGTGCAGCAGCAACCGCCTTAGCAACAACTATAGCAGGTGCTGGTATTGGTGCGGTAGCTGGTAGTTTGTTGGGTGGATTAATTGGTTTGGGAATTCCCGAAGAACGAGCCAGAGTTTACAACGATCGCGTACAACGAGGACAATATTTAGTTATCCTTGATGGTTCAGATGCGGAAATTGCCGAAGCGGAAAAAATTCTGCATACCAGAGGTGTAGAAGAGTTTGGCATTTATAACCATCCAAATAACACAATAACTTCAGGTGTTCCTCTTCGGGATGTGGGTGTGAGAAAACATGCTGTTGGTTATTTCTCAAATTTGAATAATGCAGAATCTGCAATTAATGATTTACGGACAGCAGGCTTTCCTTTAAGCCAAATTTCTCTAGTTCATCAAAACTCAAGCCGTCGCGATGCATTTGCCGGCATTGATTTACGCGATCGCTTTGATGAAAATAGATGGCGGCTACCAGGCGATCGCCATCGCTTTTACAATGAAATAATCCATCAAGGGCAGTACGTTATCATCGTCGATGGTACAGATGATGAAATTAACCACGCTGCGGCAATTCTCAATCTACATGGAATTCAACAGTGGCAGGTTTTTGACCCAGAAGCAAGCCCAAGAACAGATTTGTATCCGAATCCAAGTGTAAGTACCGCACCTCTGCACAGAAAACGAGCGATCGGTGTATTCTCTGATCGCCGGGATGCCGAAGCTGCAATTACCGATTTGCGCGACGCAGGAATATCGATGGAGCACGTTTCCATCATCGGTAAAAATGCAGACCAAAACGTCGGTGGTGTGGGTCTAAATGACCGTGTAGACGACACCAAAGCCGATGATGGCGCAAAAGCAGGTGCAGTTACAGGTGGCGCTTTAGGCGGTTTAGGCGGCTTATTAGTTGGTCTTGGCACCTTAGCGATTCCGGGAGTCGGTCCAGTACTATTAGGTGGTGCGGCTGCAACTGCTTTGGCTACAGCTTTGACAGGTGGTGCAATTGGTGCAGCAGCTGGGGGTATAGCTGGGGCATTAGTTGGTTTAGGAATACCGGAAAAAAATGCCAAAGTTTATAACGATCGCATTAACAAAGGCGATTATTTGGTAATCATTGATGGCACAGATGCAGAAGTTCACCGCGCTGAAGAAATTCTCAAAACCAGACATGTTGAAGAGTTTAACATCTATGATGCTACCGATTTAGATCGTCCAGGCGATCGGTCAGTTGTTACTCAACCAACACCTGTTGTTAACACAACCCAAAGCAATTACGTACCGCCGACACTTGATAGCAACGAACCCTCAGTCATCATTGTTGACCGTCGCGATGAACGCGTCCTATAAACTTTAGGACTAAAGCTGCGTGTCATATTTTTTCATGATTGAGGTTGTCAAGAGTCACGTATTCAACAGTCAAAAAAATCTTGACTGCTGACCCTTGACTGTTGACCCACTCCACAATTTACCTCTTTCTACTAACAATTAAACAAATGAAAAAGCTAACTCCCTTCTTAATTAGTTGTGTATTACTTTTCGGTGCTGCTGCTTGTCAAAATCCCGCTAAAACCAGCGCGGATGCACCAAATGACGCTAATAAAACCGTATCTCAAACCGAAGCACCAAGTGTAGAAGCAACTCAAGCTGCGAAAGAAGATGCCCAAAGTGAAGTCCGCAGAAGACAACTAAATGCCGACATTAAGGCTCGCGAAGAACGAAATAATGTGACTGGAGGCGATACCGACAGAGCCGTAGGCGACCTGAAAAGTCAAGTTCGCTCTAAATTAGAGGCTAACATCCCCAACGGTAATTTAGCAGTTGATGCTTCACAAGATGGTACAGTAACTGTATCCGGAACTGTGATAAATGAAGCCCAATTAGCTAAAATCGAACCATTATCTAAAGAAATTAAAGGTGTCAAACAAGTGGTAAATAAAGCAACCGTTGTGAACAAATAATCCACGAACAAAGATTTTTTCTCGTATCAAGGTAGAATAAACATGGATGCAAACTTACAACAATCGGAATACGCTACTCCCACTTCACCAAAGGAAATGGTAGCAGTTGCAGGTTCAAACCCGCAAAATCTGCCAATGCTACTACCTGCGAGTGAACCGGAAAATCAATTGCAAGAATTCGGAGAACAAGTTTCATATTTTTTGGCGAAATTGCCGGAAAACATAGCTAAATTCTTTAGCGAATACAATAAACCAATTATCAACGTTGGTTTATTTATAGCGGCAATTGTCACAGTCAAAGTCATTCTGGCAATTTTGGATGCCATCAATGATATTCCGCTGCTATCTCCAACTTTTGAGTTAGTGGGAATTAGTTACTCAACTTGGTTTACCTTCCGCTATTTACTCAAAGATTCGACTAGGCAAGAATTATCCGCTAACATTCAATCGCTCAAAAAACAGACTTTTGGTAGCAATATTTCAGAAATGTAAATTAACCCTCGCTGATAAGCAAATTTAATTTTCTCAAATATTGTGTCCTGAATTTATCTTGCTTTTTTATGGTCAAGTCGAAATCAACTTTCTGACTTGACCCTTTTCTTGGAGAGCATATCACGTCGGGTTAATTACTTAGAATAGACATAGGAGTGGAAATGAACTATGCGTTGCCCCAAACCCTTGTAGAGACGTAGCAGTGCTACGTCTCTACATTGTTTTCTGGAGATGTCTAATGTAAAGACGTTCCACTGGAACGTCTCTACAATAAAATTATTTATATCTTTTGAAAAATCTATCTGTTGATATAGAAAAACACTGAGTTTATTGAGCTAATTCCTTTCTAAAGATAGTGTAATCTTCATAACAAAAACCCTTAATCTAGTTTATAAAGTTATTCAATCAGTTGAAAAAGGATTTGATTTATGGCTGAACAAAAGTTTAATAAAGCAGTAGATTCATCCGATCGCGTCAAAGATGATTCTTACGATAGAGGTATTGTACCTGCCGAAACCGCTGCTCGTAAAGAAAGAGAGGGAGATCAATTCAAAACAACCCCCACCGAAGAAAGGCAAGCAAGTGCCAGCACCGACGACCAAACCCACCTTGGTGACAGCATCCGCACCACAGACGGCTACACGGTGGATAGAGAAGGTCTGTTGAACAACTACGCGGTCGAACCGGAAATGTACTACGATACACCCGGAGACGCAGCCCAAACAGCAGCAGAAGACGAAACTGCACGGGTCGAAGATCTCGAAGAAATCAACGAAGACAAGCAGGGACAATTGAGCGAAACAGGTGACAAACGCGGTAAAGGTCCAGGTGCAGTTTAGTTTTGCACTCTTAAAGTTTCTCTGATGATTAGACATCTCCAAAAATGAACTATGCGTTGCCCGAAGCCCTTGTAGAGACGTAGCAATGCTACGTCTTTACGTATGACTCTGGAGATGTCTATTGTAATGAGCGTTAACTCATAGTTATTTTCATGTGGGATTACTGGAGTATCGGTTATCAAATAACTGAAAAGTACTCCAGGGAGAACCATATAGAAGAGTCACTGAGAAGCCCACACTAACAAGCGAGCTTCCCCCCGAAAGGTCGCTTGTTAAAGGGAAAAGGGAGTGTGTCACCTACCGTGATTATTAAAATTTTGAGATGAAAATGCTCTCGTTCGCAACAAATCAAAATTCACCGTCTTCAATGCCTTCCCGAATCATTTCTTCATGTTGTCGCATTACTGCTGCCCATTCTGATTGTCCTCTAGATTCGCAGATAGATGCAGCTTTTTGTAAATCCTCAATTCCCTCTTGCGGTTGTCCTTCTAAAGCCAGAGCATTACCCCGGTAAAAATAAGCTTCAACATAGTTAGGATCAAGCTGGATTGCTTGCGTATACTCAATAATCGCCTCTTGATGTTGACCTTTTATATCAAACTCACGCCCATTATCGAAGAATTCTTCAGCACTCACCATAGATATCAACTTTTTTTTCCCAGTGTTTGGACTACACAAAACTTTTGAATCCCTAGCTTGTCCTGATAGAGCAACTATGTAGCAACCTGACTGTTGTTGAGCTTTCGCTTTAGAGTCAATAATTGTAGGGCAAACGATAGCTACAGAACATAAGCTCAATATAAGGTAAACGCGCTTTTTTATTCCTGATTTCATTTTATCAGAAATTTGGGTTTAAGACCCCGTGCTTCGTTTCCCGGCTTTATATTTACTACAGCCACCAGTTCTAGCAAACGTGCTATACTGCACCGAATGCTAACACTTACCTATCGCTACCGCATCTACCCGATTGCCGCTCAAGAATTGTTGTTGAGCGAGTGGATGGATATTTGCCGCAACACGTATAATTACGCGCTGCGGCAAATAAAAGATTGGTGCAATAGCAGAAAGTGCTTGATAGATAGATGTTCTATTCATCATGAGTACATCATGCCTGCGGGAGAGAGATTTCCCACAGAAGTTAATCAACTCAATGCTCTGCCAGATGCTAAAAAGAACTTTCCTAGATTGGGAGGAGTGCCGAGTCAGGTGTTGCAGCAGGCGATTAAGCAACTGCACAGAGCATGGGAGGGATTTCAAAAAATTGGGCATGGCTTCCCACGCTTTAAAAAGTTTGGGCAATTCAAATCCTTGCTGTTTCCCCAATTTAAGCAGTCCCCTATTGTAGGAACGTCCTTGCTTCTGCCCAAGTTGGGACTTGTAAAAGTGAACTTGCATCGACCCATCCCTGATGGTTTTGTGGTCAAGCAAGTTCGCATTATCAAAAAAGCTGATAGATGGTATGCCTCCATCTCTTTGCAATACGATGTCAAAGTAAGCGAACCCATACCACACGGTCATCCGATTGGTGTCGATATCGGGCTTGAGAAATTTCTGGCAACTAGTGATGGCGTTTTGGTAAAGCCACCTAAGTTTTTTAAAAGTCTGCAAAGCGAGTTGAAATTGCTGCAACGCAGGCTTAGTAGAAAACAAAAGCGGTCGAAAAACTACGAGAAAGCCAGAATTAAGGTGGCTTCGCTCCACCATACGATTGACAATACCCGCAAGGATTTCCATTTTAAGCAAGCTCACGCTCTCTGTGACAATGCCGATATGGTCTTCATGGAAGACCTTGACTATACAGTTATGGCAAAAGGGATGTTCGGCAAACATATTTTGGACGCAGGTTTTGGAGCATTCCGAACTATCGTTAAATATGTTTGCTGGAAGCGCGATAAGTTTTTTAGTGAAGTCAACGCTAGGGGGACTTCGCAAGAATGCCCTGAGTGTGGAGCAACGGTTAAAAAAGACTTGAGCGTTAGGGTGCATAGTTGTCCTGAATGTGGTTTTGTTTGTGATAGGGACGTTGCATCGGGGTTAATAATTAGGAATCGAGGAATAGCTTTAATTAGTACTGATGGACAGTCAGGAATCCAAAAAGTCTGTGCAGACGGTTATGCCTATGTTGGGGAAACTCAATCTAGGTCAAAGTCGAAAACCCGCAAGGGCAAAACCAGAAAAACTAAGGGGTAACTCTTAGATGCCCCGTACCTTTTAGGTCGGGGTTGATGTCACATTGCTCCTGATTTTAATGTTCACTGTTGAGCTAAGTAATCGATGCGCTTTCCAAGCATGAAAAGGCAAGGAAACAATTACACTTAAGAAGTACGTGTAAAAACCTTGATCCAATTTGATTTTTAGAGCGACTATGGATTTGACAGTTGAAAATTTGGCGGCAATTGATGACAAGCTTTCTCAGCGTCATATTGACCTTGATTCCAGTGGATACTTTATTATTTATTTGGATCGAGAGGCGAGTTTAATTTCTGCCAAGCATTTCACAAATGTGATTGATGAGCAAGGTTTAGCTGTCGATCCAGAAACGGGAAAAGTGATTCCAGCACGGGGTAAGGTGCAAAGAACTCACACAACATTATTTACAGGGAGGACAGCTAAGGAACTTTGTATAAAGATTTTTGAAGAAACTCAGCCCTGTCCGGTAAGTCTTTTTGACCATGCAGCTTATTTGGGTCGAGAATTTGTCCGAGCTGAGGTTGCTTTGCTGACAGGGCAGGAGTATATTCAAGATTAGTTGGAGCGTAGTTGGTTGGAGTGTTGATGGTTGGAATAGAGACGCCATACCCTTGCGTCTCTACGATTCCTAAGTTTTATTGCCCGTCAGAAGATGGTTGAATTACTAGATAGATGTAGTAAGTTGCCATCGGGATGACGGTTGCGGCGATTAAAAGTCCTACTACCCAAGCAGTAGCGTTACCTTTGATATTTTCGGTTTCTTCTGCTTTTTTAAATGTGCCTTCTACTTGGACAGTTTCGGCGATTTGGGGTGGTCCTGGGTCAGGTTGACCAGAGAGGACAGCAACAATGCGATCGCTTGCATCGAGAAATGCTTGATTATATTTGTTACCGTTTCGTAATGGTTCTGCCAAGGTTTGGGATGCGATACTGTTAGCGATCGCATCAGGCATTAAAAACTTGACTTTATCGCCACTAATAAGAGCCGTACCGTTGGTAACGGTGTCAATCATCACTATGCTTTGATTTTCTTGAGCTTCTTTTGTGGGAAACCATTTTTCAAAAAGGCTTTTGGTAAAGCTTTCCGGTGTCTCTCCGTAGTCGAGACGATGCATCGTAACTATTCTAACTTCATTACCTGTTTGCTTTGCCAAATCTTCCAAGGCACTGCTAATTTTACCTTCATTAGAAAAGCTAATAACTTCGCCTTTATCCACAACCCAGGTGTTGCCTGGTGTAAGATTCGGCATATCATATACACCTGTCGCGAAAGCGGGTGTAGCAAGCAATGACGAAGCCAAAATTATCATCACCAGCGGCAGAATAAGCCGTGCTAGGTGTTTTGTCATGCTAAATACTTGATTGAGGATCTGTTTCATGAGATGAATCCTTCATACCTTTTGCAGAGGAGGGGAAAAGGGGTAAACGGAGAAGAAATAACTTTTCTCCACACGCTATATTGCCCCTATTTTTAAACATAAAACAAATTGTTGAAGATTTTTGAAGCGATAAAAATCTGTGTCCGCAGTTGAAACCGCTAAATTTATTTATGGGGTTAAAAACTGTAACTTAATTTTTATACACATAATTTCATTCTTATCCATTTTGAGGAGCTTTTCTCGTGCCATACGCTCAATTACATCTTACCCCTCTTTTTCATCACTTGATTGAAGAAAAGCCGTCCCAGCCTTGGGTTTTGGGATTAACCTAAGTGCTTGGGAACGGACTCTGTAAACGATGTGTTAATTATATATTATGGAAAAAAGTTCCAGCAAGTTGCTTGATGATTCGCAATATGTCAGCAGAAAAAGATCAGGCACTTGCACACGCTTTTTTTTGTAATCGACCACAGAGCGATCGCATTCTGAGTGGGGCTTCTGCTGATCTAGCTAAATAAAGCCAGATTGATGATAATATGCCACTAGAATTCAGTGAAATCTGATACACAGGGGGCAAGATGTTTGCAATTAGTATTCGTTGTTACTGGTTACAAGGACTTGGAATAGTGACAGGTAGTGCATTCTTTTTTGCAAATTGCGCTCTTGCTCAAATCACCCCTGATATAACTTTAACTACTAATTCTCGCGTTAGAACCTCTGGCAATACCAGCATCATTGAAGGAGGAACCCAAGCTGGGAGAAACTTGTTCCACAGTTTTCAAGATTTTTCAGTACTCACTGGTAGTGGGGCATATTTCAACAATGGAGATATTCAAAATATCATTAGCCGGGTAACAGGTCAATCTAGATCCAATATTGACGGTTTTATTAGAGCAAATGGTAGCGCCAATCTGTTTTTCATCAATCCCAACGGAATTGTTTTTGGACCGAATGCCAGTTTAAATATTGGCGGCTCTTTTATTGCCACCACAGCCAGCAGCCTAAAGTTTGATGATGGCTTTGAATTCAGTGCAACTGCCCCTCAAATTGCACCTTTATTGACAGTGAGCGTTCCCATAGGGCTGCAATTTGGCTCAACGGCTGGAAATATTATTAATCGCTCTCAAGCACTTCCAATTAATCCCAACAGCGGAGCTCCCGTGGGTTTGCGAGTCCCAACAGGGAGAACCCTAGCGTTGATTGGCGGTGATGTCACCCTGGATGGAGGTAACTTGACAGCAGCACAAGGAAGAATTGAGTTGGGTAGCGTTGCCGGATCTGGTTTAGTCAAACTAACTTCTATTGGTCAAGGTTACGCCCTCGGATATGCAGATATACCAAATTTCCGGGATATTCTGCTAACTCAAGGAGCTATTGTCGATACTAGTGGAAACACTGGTGGCACAATTCAGGTACAGGGCAATAGCTTGAGTCTGGTGGGAAGTTTTTTAGGATCTGGGACAACCTTTGGCACTAGTCAAGGGGGAAGCATCACCATAAATGCCCCTAACTCAGTGACACTCAGCGATAGCAGTCAGATTACTACTGCAACTCTAGGAAACGCAAATGCCGGAAATTTGAGGATTGATACTGGCAAATTAGTTGTCCGAGACGGGGCACAAATACAAACACTGACTCTGAGCGATGGTAAAGCAGGAGATTTGACCATCAACGCCGGAGACTCTGTAGAACTTATTGGTACTTCCTCAAATGGTGAGTTACCTAGTAGCTTGCTTTCTCAATCTATAATTCTGGATGAAGTCCCCAGTAATGGAGATGCCGGTAACATAGCCATTAACACCGATAAGCTGATTGTTCGAGATGGGGCAACTATAAGGACAGTGGCGGTTGGTAATGGGAAGGCAGGCAATTTAAATGTTGTGGCTTCTGACTCGGTAACAATTAGTGGAACTGGTAATACGATAGTCGGATCGGTGGGCAGTGTCTTATCAAGTTCAACAGCCGGATCTGGAAACGCTGGAGACATAAGCATTGACACAGGGAAGTTAGTTGTTCAAGGTGGGGCGCAAATACTCACACTCACTGATACTAATGCTGCTGGTAATGGTGGGAATTTGACAGTGAATGCGCGAAACTCGGTGGAAGTGACAGGTAGAGGGGGAACCAATGCTGAAAATCCTAGCATCTTAACCTCTAGAAGTAATGGTAATGGAAACGCTGGAAACTTAACAATCAACACCGGGCAATTAATGGTGCGTGATGGAGCCGCAATTTCTGCTTCTAGCAATGGTAGGGGTGCAGGAGGAAAATTAGATGTAAATGCCTCCGAGTCTGTTGAGCTAGCTGGAAGTGTACTTAATCCAACTGGATTGGCTCGCAGCGGTCTTTTTGCTCCAGCTAGAAGCACTGGCAGAGCTGGAGATTTGAATATTTCCACGAGGCAATTGATTATTCGGGATGGAGCTATTGTGACTGTGAGTAGTACC
This sequence comes from Tolypothrix brevis GSE-NOS-MK-07-07A, assembly GCA_019358985.1. Lineage (GTDB taxonomy): Bacteria > Cyanobacteriota > Cyanobacteriia > Cyanobacteriales > Nostocaceae > Hassallia > Hassallia brevis. The sequence continues at coordinate 140,059 of JAHHIJ010000007.1, forward strand.
AGTACTGCCAATGATGCTATAGGTGCAGGGAACATTACAATCACCGCTCCAATTATCCTTTTGGATAACCGGGGACAAATCGTTGCTGAAAGCAGATCAGGTAATGGCGGAGATATCAAACTACAGAACTCAGACTTACTGCTGTTACGTCGAAATAGCGGTATGTCCACTAGTGCAGGTAGCCTAGAAGCTGGAGGAAACGGTGGCAACATTGATATCAACGCCAAATTTATCGTCACTCTTCCCCAAGAAAATAGCGATATTAGGGCAAATTCTTTCCAAGGTAAAGGGGGAAATGTCACCATTAACACGCTAAGTAACTTTGGGCTGATTCCACGCAGCTTAGAAGAACTGAGAGCTTTAGCGATCGATCCGAATAATTTAGATCCCCAAGGGCTTCTTAGTAACGACATTACAGCTATTTCATTAATTGGTAATCCTTCATTAAGCGGTCAAGTAACTATTAATAGTCCGGAGATTGACGCCAGTCGAACACTAATTACTTTGTCCCCACAGCTTGTTGAACTCTCAAAGTTGGTAGCCGAAAGTTGTAGTCCCAGAGATAGGACAACAGCTAGTCAATTTATAGTCACTGGACGAGGAGGCTTGCCGTCCGATCCTTACGAGCCACTCAGCAGTGAAGTTGTGTGGTCAGATACTCGCATTCCATTTGTATCCGCACAGTATTACTCCCAGCCAGTCACTGTCAAACCAGCAGTCCCCCCTGATATGGTGAAAATTATCCCTGCAACAGGTTGGGTGTTCAAAGATAATGGCGAAGTTACGCTTGTTGGCGAAGATAGCCAAAGTAGTTCTGATAATTTGCAGTCTTTTTCAACAGCTTGCCATTAGACATTTCTACAAAAGACGTAGAGACGTAGCAATGCTACGTCTAATCAAGGGTTTCGGGGAACGCATAATTAAATTCTGGAGATGTCTATTAGACATTAAGCAACGGGCATTGGGCATTGGAAAATTTTTCTCCTGATTCGTAGTGAGCGGCTTACCGCTCGTCGAGTCGTGATTTTAACGGCTGTTAGCGGAGCTTTCCCGAAGGGTAGCCGTTACTACCTTAAGGAGCGTTTATTTATGCCTATGTACTTATCCGCAAGGGAGCAATCAATTGGATTTAATATGGCATGTGTTATTTTATATAAGCATATAATAAGCGTATGTATCTTTACTTAGATTTTACTTAATTCTACTGAATATATTTTTTTCATAAATACTTAAGTAACTGGATTGTCTCTTAGCAAAAAATCTGAGAATCTATGGATATATTCCCTGGTTTTGTTTAGACAACCAGAGACAGCAGTAAGTTCCCAAATACACCGAATGAAAGTTTTTATGATGCAAAGATGGTTTGTAAATAACGATAAATTAGGGTTTATATCTGCAAGCTTACACTGGAAACGCCTGGGAGCGATCGCGTTCTTCACATTAACTGGTTTAGCAACAATAGCACCACAAGCCAAAGCATTAAGAATTAATGTACGTCCCGCTAACACTTCTCCGCCACCATTAAACGTTACTGGCTCAGACCCTCTAAGTACAGGAGATGTGGATACTGATATAAGCTTACCAAATGGAAATTTAGTAAATGTCCAACCAATAGAAAGGTTACTTAACAATGCAGTTGGTGGAGGTAATTTCTATGACATAGTTAGAGCAGCGGCAGACTATTGGGAGGGGGCTGTTAAAGATGACTCTGTTGTACTCAACCTCAATATTGGAACTGCTTCATTAACTCAACAGACTAACCGTAGAGATACATATGAATCTGATTATGGGGAACTGGGACTTCACCTTTTGAATGCAGGGCAAGAAACCACACTAGCAGATGGAACCAAAGTTTTCCGAGAGACAGAAGGTACTATTCTCTTTAATAGCGACTCTAGCATCAGATTTTTTCTAGACCATACTCCCAGAACGAGCGAGGAGTTTGAGCAGTTTAAGACTAGCGAGGCAAATTTGGGAGGAGGCATAGTCAATGTAGGACGCAGTGCCTTTCCCAATAACTTATCTACCCAAGCAGCTACCGGATTTGATTTATTCACAGTTGCTCTGCATGAAATTGGACATGCGTTGGGACTAAGCAGAGTTAATCCTGCTGCCATAGGAGAGCTTCAAGGTGACTCTGTTATTAATGTTGGATCAGGGTTGCCGTTTGCCGGTACACAGATACCTACTACTTTTGGGCAAGATGGAGTGGTTCATCTAGCTCCTTCATTGTCAACATTTTCTGCGGCTCCAGTAGGCAGTTCAACTCTTCGTCTGGGAGAGCGGAGACTCTTGTCTGAAATTGATATTCTAGCAGTTGCCCAGATCAGCAAGTACGCAAATGTGAATCTTAACCCTCCATCCCAGAGGGTTCCGGAACCTTCCTATCTCTTGGGATTATTTGCTGTAGCAGGAGTACTGACGGTGAGTAAGAAACGTTTGGGTGTTAAGCGATCGCCTAATTTTCAGAAACGCATTTAGCAAAAAAGCGCTCTTTATACAAGTCAACTATCTTGGGGTACATCTAAAAGGCAAAAATAGATGAAACTATTTTCACCTTTTATTTTTAGGGTTGCGCGATCGCATTGACATCTTCATCAATCAACGAATTAAGCAATGTCCACAGTTGCAAATCTGTGAAATCGGGAATTGCCATAAATGCGCCAATTTCTTGCAATACTAAGAGGTTATGAGTGGAAGCAATACCGATGGTGCGTAAACCTGCACTAACAGCAGAACGAATGCCTGAGGGAGAATCCTCCAGTGCGATCGCATCCGTTGCTTGTATCCCCAAATTATTCAAGGCAACTTGATAAGGTGCAGGATCTGGTTTACCAGCGATATCCTCTCCGGCAATCACCACTGTATGAAAAGCTTCTTTAATTCCTAAAACTTCTAGCATAAATTGTACATTTAATCTAGGGGCATTAGTTACTAAAGCTCGTTTTAATTGATGTGTCTTTGTCCATTCAAGAAGTTGAAAAAATCCAGCTAGCGGTTGCAAATCTGGGGCAAATTCTCGAAAAAGCGCTTCTTTCTCTTCGGCAAAATTTACCCCATCTTCGGGTGATAATTGTGGCAGGATGTCTTTGATAATTGCAGGGTTAAGCCGTCCACTAATTCTTGATTTGTAGAAGTTTTCATCAATTTCTATACTGTATTTTTTAAGCATTTCCCGCCACGCTATGTAGTGGATAGGGTCAGTATTCACAATAGTTCCATCTAGATCAAACAGGATTGCAGTCAGCATGGTGTTTTGCTTGAATGTAAAATATTGTAAAGTTGATGTAGATAGTTTACATTGTTATTTTGTTTTTGTTAACTAGGAAAAAGAAATATAATTAATATCATGTCTGATAAACCATACATATTGTAAAGACGTTCCGGCGGAACGTCTCTACGACGATAGGACAATTTTGACTAAATTCCTTGTAATCGAATGTTATCCGTCACAAAAAATTTTCGCGTCGATGATCTGATGGTGCAGATTTACAACTCTGAAACCGAAATGGCACAGGATGCAGCAGAAATCGCACAAAAGTATTTACAAAAGGTTCTGATTTCAAATAATTCTGCAACTATATTATTCGCGACAGGTAACTCTCAACTTAAATTTTTGGATGCTTTGATCAAGTTAGGTGGTGTAGATTGGTCGCAAGTGACAATGTTTCATCTAGATGAATATTTAGGAATTGTTGCTAACCATGCTGGGAGTTTTCGGCAGTATTTGCAAGAGCGTGTAGAGAAAAAAGTACAGCCTAAGCAATTTCATTATATACAAGGTGATGCATTACAACCTTTGGCAGAGTGCGATCGCTATACTAAATTATTGCAAGCACAACCAATTGATTTATGCTGTCTGGGTATTGGTGAAAACGGACACATAGCTTTTAACGATCCGTCTGTAGCAAATTTCCACGATTCATATAGCGTTAAATTGGTCAAACTCGATACAGCAAACCGTCAGCAACAAGTCAACACTGGTTATTTCCCTCATTTAGAAAACGTTCCCCAGTATGCTTTTACCCTCACTATCCCGATGATTTGCTCTGCTAAAAAAATTATCTGCCTTGCACCTGAAAAACGTAAAGCTCAGGTAGTAAAGCAGATGTTGCAGGGGTCAATTAACATTAACTGTCCCGCTTCTATATTACGTCAACAACCCCAAGCAACGTTATTTTTAGACGTCAATTCTGGTTCAGCATTTAATGAGTTGTGAAAATCGAGAGACTCAGATCCCCGACTTCTCAAAGAAGTCGGGGATCTTGTTGTTCACGCTCTTATTTAGGACTGCTATATTCGTGCGTCATACCAATTCTGTATGAAGATGCGCCTAAGAGCGCCCACGAAGGTGGGCTTTGTACGTGTAGCCGCGAGTTTACTCGTCGGGTTATTAAGCGCAGCCTCACAAAGAAATGGTATCAGTCCTAAAAATGTAGAGACGTAGCACTGCTACGTCTCTAGGGGTTCTGGATAACGCATATTTAAATTCGGTCACTAATAAATGTAATTTAAGAGCCACAATCTTGTTCGCGGTGATTACCGTTTTTATCGCGTTTGAGACTTTCTTCTAAAGCCTGAATTTGCTCGCGACGCGCTTCTAACTCTAGAGAACGACGCGCTAGTTCTTGGTTTTGTAAAGTTAAAGATTGTCTCCACTGTTCTGCTCTATCAGCTTCTTGGTGCAAAAATTCTGGAGTGATGCCAGTAGTGAGGTAAGTTTGTACTAAACCCATTACCCAATTGGTAGCATCTTCGAGTCTTTCGATGTCTCCTGTGGAGGAAAGCTCAACTAAAACGAGCAATTTTTCAGTTATAGAAGTGCCTTTTCCCAGGAGAATGAAAGCTTCTTCTGGAATTATTACCCAGAAGCTGTCAGCTTCCTGACGTGCCAACAAACGCAACTGATGCTGATCGAGAAATTTGTTTTTATGCACCTGAGCTAGATAGAGCATGACCGAAAAAAGGATGAAGGATAAAAGATAAAGGATGAATTTGAGAAAAAGAGTACAAGCCCCTAAATTTATTTATGTAATCATGAAAAAAGATGTATGAAGAAGATGCATAGCCGTATAAAGATACGGCATCATTTTTTCTGCACCATTATTTATTTATGGGGTCTTACCCTCTGTCTTTCATCAGTTTGCGCTAGAAAGGAAACCGCAATTATAGCAACTGATTCACTTTATCCTTTACACTTGATACTTTAGGTGACTCCTAACTCTCAATGAGTGGTTATGCTAAACCACGTAGGCGATCGCGCAAAATTTCTGCTTGTATTTCAGCTTCTGCTAAAGCGTCCCGCGTTGTTTGCACTACCTCAGCAGCGGCTTTATCCACAAATTTGGGATTATTTAACCGGGTAGTGAGTGAGTTAATTTCCCCTTCTATTTTGCTGAGACGTTTTTGTATTTTGCCATTTAATGCTTCTATATCTACCACACCATCCAGAGAAAGTAGCACTTGTACTGTACCAACAACACCAGCGATCGCTTCAGTAGTGTCTTGTGACTGTGGTGATTCTATCACCCGCATGTTAGTTTCAGTACTGGGCTTGAACCACGCACCCCATAACTTTTGTCTAGCTTTAGCCGGCACTAAATTTTCGGCGACAAACCAAGTTGTATAACCAAGACCAAGCATTTGAAAGAAAGTTCCTAAAATCGGAACGTGGTTAATTTCATCCGTAACAACGAAACCCAGTCGAGTCAAAACAAGCACCATAATTATCAAACCAATTGTCTTCAACCCTCTCAGAGGGCTTTTCGCAACTACGGTTTGTTGATGAATTTCGCCAGCTATAGTTAAAGTCTCAACCTTTGCCAAATCTTTAATATAAGACTGTCCAGAAGTCAGAATTTCCCGTTCTTTTAAGCTGTCGCTTTGCAAATTCACCGTTACCTTTACCCCTGGTTTAACATCCGCTTCCGCTCGTAAGTTGCGAATTGTGCGGATAGTACCAATCAGCAATTCAAACTGTTCTTCTAACTTGGGATCAATTAAATTTGTCTCTACCTGTGGATAGCTTTGTAAAGATATCGTTTGCGGTGATTCTTCTGGTTGTTGGGTGAGAGTTTGCCAAATTTCCTCAGTAATGTGAGGCATTAAAGGATGAAGTAGTTTTAAAATGCCTTCCAAAACATACCCTAAAGTTTGCTGTGCGACTTTGCGCGATGTGGGATCGGCAGATGATTGCAAAGGAGATTTTACCAATTCAATATACTGATCGCAGAAATCACCCCAGATAAATTCATAAAGTCCTTTTGCAGCTTCACCTAGTCCATAGTTTTCGATGCGATCGCGCGTTTGTTTAATAACTTGGTTGTAACGAGAGAGAATCCAGCGATCGCTTAATTCTATAGATTCTGGTTTACCCAGTTGTTGCGGAGTTTGACCATCCAAATTCATCATCACAAATCGTGCCGCATTCCACAACTTGTTAGCAAAGTTGCGTGACGCTTCCACCGATGCTGATTCATCTTTTTGGCGATCGTACTCCAAGCGGATATCTTGACCAGCACCTGCTACTTCCTTAATCATTGCGTAGCGTAGAGCATCAGTGCCATATTTGTCAATCAGTAACAGGGGATCGATGCCATTACCTTTACTCTTAGACTGTTTCTGCCCATTTTCATCTAATACCAACCCGTGGATGTAAACATCTTTAAACGGCATTTCCCCGGTTAAATGCTTACCCATCATTGTCATTCTGGCTACCCAGAAAAAGATGATATCAAAACCAGTTACTAAAGTGCTGGTGGGGTAATAAGTCGCTAAATCCTGAGTTTGTTGGGGCCATCCTAAAGTTGAAAAGGGCCACAATCCCGCAGAAAACCAAGTATCCAACACATCTGGATCTTGTTGAAGCTTGACATTTTCCCCAAATTGTGATTTAGCTTTTTCCCAGGCTTCAGCTTCTGATTTCGCCACGAGAAACGGCGTATTGTCCTTAATTTCGCCGCCGGTTTCACTCACAGCATACCAAGCGGGGATTTGGTGTCCCCACCATAATTGGCGAGAAATACACCAATCTTTCAACTTCACCAACCAATCACGATAAACCTTCGTCCAGCGTTGGGGGACAAACTCCGGGGAGTCTTTATTATCAAGGAATTCCAACGCTTGATCAGCGAGGGGGCGAATTTTGACAAACCACTGAGTAGAGAGGAGAGGTTCAACGGGGACTTTTCCGCGATCGCTATAAGGTACACTATGCTTATAATCTTCCACCTTCACCAAAAAGCCGTCATTCTGCAAGCGAGAAACCACATTTTTTCTTGCATCAAAGCGGTCTTGTCCTTGGAACTCCCCAGCATTTTCGTTGAGAGTGCCATTTTTATTCATAATATTGATTAACGGCAGATTGTGGCGCTTACCCATCTCAAAATCATTCAGGTCATGTGCCGGAGTCACCTTTACGCAACCGGTGCCGAAAGTCGGGTCAACAAACTCATCGCCAATAATAGGAATTTCCCGCTGCATAATTGGCAGAGTGACAGTTTTGCCAATTAAATGCTTATATCTGTCATCATTGGGGTTAACCGCCACAGCCGTATCACCCAGCATCGTTTCTGGTCGCGTTGTCGCCACCTCCACATTACCAGAACCATCAGTTAGCGGATAGCCCAAGTGCCAAAGATGACCATTAACCTCTTGATTTTCCACCTCCACATCAGACACCGCCGACTGAGAAGCCGGACACCAGTTTACCAAATACTCACCCCGATAAATCAGCCCTTCTTCGTAGAGGCTAACAAACGCTTCCAAAACAGCTTTCGATAAACCCTCATCTAGGGTAAACCGTTCCCGCGACCAATCAACCGAAACACCTAAGCGTCGCAACTGATTAACAATTGCTCCCCCAGATTCCCCCTTCCATTGCCAAGCGCGTTCTAGAAACTTTTCACGTCCCAAATCGTAGCGAGTTTGACCCTCAGCCTTAAGTTGATTTTCCAGAATTGTTTGGACGGCGATACTTGCGTGGTCGGTTCCGGGGAGCCATAGGGTGTTGCATCCTTTCATGCGGTGGTAGCGCACCAGGGTATCAATCAGCGCACTTTCAAAAGCGTGACCTATGTGTAGGCTGCCGGTGACGTTTGGTGGAGGAATCACGATGCAGTAGGGTTCGCCACCTTTATTGGGATCAGCTTTGTAGATTTGGTTTTCTTCCCAAAACTTCTGCCATTTGGCTTCCGTGGAGAAGGGATCGTAAAGACTGGGGAGATTTGAATTTGTTGCCGTCATACTGGGAAAACTAAGGAAGATGGACTTTAATAAATTTTGGCACAGGGTTGGAGGAGGAATTTATGGAAACGAACCGCCTTCGCGGTTCGTTCTTACTAAATTTAATCAATTAACGAGGAAGGATGTCATCTAGCCGAAACTGAAGATTGGGCAAAAGCGGTGAGTTAATTAATTGATTTAATCGATATTGTTGCTGAGTATAAGTTTCTTCAACTAGTTGACAGACAGTAAAGGTAGGTTGTTTCGGTTTACCAATAAATGCGACTCCACCCAATCCTCGATAATCTACAATCCAATATTCAGGAATGCCCAAAAGTGCATACTCTTCAACCTTGCGAGCATAGTCAGTTTCCCAGTTGGTGCTAACCACTTCAACCAGCAGTTTAATTGATCGTCCTAGTGTAATTACGGGTTCTCGCTCCCAAAGGGGTTCGCGAACAATAACGGTTTCATCAAGAACTACAACGTCAGGACGACGAACTGTCGCTGCATCTGCGAAAGGGTAAATTAAACAAGTGCGAGGAATAAACCAGGGGAGTTGTTCTGCAACAAGGTGTATACCAATTTGGGTTGCAACTTTGCCACTCACCGTTTCGTGGGGACCTGTGGGTTCCATGTCAATTAGTTCTTCATCTGCTAGTTCATAGCGGGGATTATCTCGGTATTGGGACAGAAAATCTTCTTTAGTAAACGTTTTTTGGGAGATATATGTCATAGAGCCAATCTCCGGAAATTATATCTTCTCATCTTAAAGTATCTAACCAATGTCTACAGGAAACTTGATTTTCTGGTAAATGCGATCGCACTGCAATTTTTCGCAAAAGCTCAATTTCCAATTTCCAAATTACGATCGCATTTCTGATGATGGGGTTGATTTAGGCGATCGCACTTTTGATGATGGGGTTGATGTGGGCGATCGCACTCCTTTGTTTATGAAACGCTTAAGTTGGATTTAACTTGCACTCATTTGCCTGGTGGGTGCTGCTTTGTTGGCGTTGAAGAGTTTGGTGGGGGGAAGGGGAATGAGAGGGCGATCGCAGTTGTACATAGTGAAAGTTAGATGAAATAAAGAATAAAGTGATAAAGGAATTTGTAAAGGTAGGAAAAAAGTGACAGCACAGAAATACATCAAAATTCAAGAAATCGATGATAAATCCCCACACCTACCAAGCGTAATAGAACTATGGCGGCGCAATCGGGCAACCCTTGGACTCCTACCCAAGGGTGCTTTTGAGGAACGCGCTGCCAAACGTCAGATACTTGTGGCTCTTGATCCGCAAGTAGGGTGCGTTGGCTATATATTGTATCGGCATTCATATGATCGGATTACCATCGTTCATCTTTGCATTGCTCCATCGCATAGAAATCAGGGGCTAGCAAAGCTATTGGTCGATTATCTCAAAGAAATAACTCAAGAAAAATATAGTGGTATTGGTTTAAGCTGTCGTCGAGATTATAACTTACAGTTGATGTGGTCTAATTTAGGTTTTGTTCCCCTATACGATAAGCCAGGAAGGGGAAAGGATAATCATTTGTTGACGTTTTGGTGGTTTGACCACGGTCATTTAAACTTATTTTCTACTGCTCCAAAGCAGAAACTTGAGTCAAAACTATGTGTCGTAATTGATGCAAAAATATTCTTTGATTTATATGCGAATGAAGATTGTGAGAGTGTGGAGTCAAAAGCATTACTTGCTGATTGGTTAGAGCCAGTATTAGAGTTATGTATAACTGATGAAATATTTAACTATATAAATATTCGTAGGGAAGATAATGAGAGAAAATACCAGCTTAACATTGCAAAGTCTTTTACCTGCTTGCCCTACATAAGTAAAAATTTAGATGTAATAATGCAATTTTTTCAAGAAGATTTTATAGCGACAAATACCCTTAGAGATGAATTTTGTTTACGTAATTTAGCTAAAGCTCTTGCCTCAGATTGTCATATTTTTTTAACTAAAGAAGAATCATTATTAGAAATCGCAGATAAAATTTATGAAAAATTTAATCTGTCGATTTTGGCTGTAAATGACCTACTTATTCAAATTGACGAACTTTGCAATAAACCTGACTATCAACCTGTAAGATTAGCTGGAACTCAATTAGATCAAGTACGAGTTCAAAGAGGACAAGAGGATTTACTAACAAATTATTTTTGTTGCGTAAATTCTGGTGAAACTAAGGCTAAATTTCAGCAGAAATTACGACGTTTTGTAACTGAAATCGATAAATTTGAGTGTTATGTTGTCAATAATAAAGAAAATCAATTACTTGCTTTAGTAGTTTATGGTAGACATAAAAATAATGAATTAGAAATTCCGATTCTAAGGGTTGCAGATAATCTTTTATCAGCGACACTTGCACGCCACTTAATTTTTAAATCAATATTATGTTCAACTCGTGAATCTAGACAATTTACAAGAATCACTGATTCTTACTTACAAGCAACTGTTATACAAGCTATCCAAGAAGATGCTTTTGTTACAGTTAATAATGGATGGCTTAAGGTAAACTTACAAATTGCCGAAACTGCATCATACATATCAGAACATCTCACCAATTTAGCTTCTGATTTAGGACAAGAATATAATTTTTGTCGGCAAATTGCAACAAGTCTCAAGGCTGAAACATTAATTACAGATGTTCAAGCCTGTATTGATATTGAAAAATTTCTGTTTCCAGGAAAAATTATAGATGCTGAAATTCCTGCTTTTATAATTCCTATTAAACCTAGATGGGCAATAGATTTATTCGATGAAGGATTGGCGAACCAAACACTACTTGGAGCCAAACTTGAATTCGCTTTCAACCGTGAAGCCGTTTACTATAGTTCAGCAAACAACTCAAAATTATTAAAAGCTCCCTATCGAATTCTCTGGTATGTTACTCAGGGTGACGATAAGCACGATCATTATTATTATGGAGTAGGCTCTATTCGAGCCTGTTCTGTTGCTAATGAAGTTGTAATTGGTAAACCGAAGGAGCTTTATCAACGTTTTCAACGTTTAGGAATTTATAAATTGGCTGATATCTTGAATATGAAGACCATGAAGAATGGCAACATTATGGCAATTCGTTTTAGCCATACGGAGTTATTCACTAATCATATATATTTCCGTATAATTAAGAACTTGAAAAGTTCAATAAATCTTCAGTCTCCTTACAGAATAGATAAAAATTTATTTAAACAATTATATAATTTAGGTATGAATAAGTAAAGTATATGGAAATGATGAAAATGCCTACTCATATAATGTTATTATCAATTAAGCCACAGTATGCCGCAAAAATTTTTTCAGGTCAGAAAACAGTAGAGTTGCGCCGTATACGTACTCGACTAAATACAGGTGATTTGGTATTAGTTTACGTTTCATCTCCTGAGAAAGCTTTATTTGGTACATTTGAGGTAGAAAGTATTAGTCACCTGGAATTAGAAGAATTACCAAAAGATTTAAATAAATTCTGGAAAGAAGTAAAAGACAAGGCTGGAATTACTCCTCAAGAATTTGAAACTTATTATCAGGGAGCATCACTAGTTGTTGGTATTTATTTAAAAAATGTAAAGCCTTTAGCAGTTCCAATTCATTTAGAAAAACTAAGAGGAAAAATACCACAATTTAAACCTCCACAGAGTTATCGCTACTTAAACGAAAACGAAATGAAGATATTTAGGTCTCTTATGGAAGAGAAAACAACACTGACTGTATGAACGATGAGTTAATAGTAGAAAATCTCCAAATAAATTAATGATGTTAGAAACAAATAAAGCTGAATTTATTAGTTTATTTCATGATTTTTTAAACTCATATCCCTACACACCTGTTGGATTTCGTTATCAGGCAGCTTATGAAGAGCAGCGTCAAGAAGGAAAAAGAAATTTTCAAGTAATTACAGCAACAAATTGTGAAGATGACTTGACAGAAACTATTTTGCTGCAATTATTACCGTATGCTGACACTGCAAACAATCGTCAACGAGGAGCTTGGGTTCATATTGCCTCAGCTATCGATAAAGACATTAAAGAATGGTTTGACAAGGCTGGTTTTGCCCAACCAGAAAGCTGGAAGCAGATTGCTTTAGACATTTTAAATTTTATTCGCCAATGTTATACAAATCCAAGAAATTTATCATATTATTGTGTGAAATTTTCGCAAATTTATGATTCCAAATATTTTCAGACAGATATACTCTCACCTATTCTCAATGCACTTCAACCAGATGAATTTTTATTAATTACGAATAAATCAATAATAGCTATTAACTATTTTGCTAATACATCCTATAGCCATGAACTAATTTACTATCCTGACTTGAATATCACTGGACGTAAGCTGATTGCAGAGTTATCCTCTGAAATGCATAAGCCTGGTGTGCCTGCTTTAAGAAATGATGATTTATTCGATATGTTCTCTCACTGGCTAGTAACAGTTAAAAAATATCAATTTAATAGTGAGGTTATCGAACTTACTTTTTCTATAGAATGCTTGGAATTACAACCAGAATACACTTTGACTAAATGCGCTGAAGAAACTGGCTTTGCAGAAACAGAACTAGAACAATGGGTACGTACACTTCATCGTAAAAAACAAGCGATTATATACGGTTCATCTGGAACAGGAAAAACCTTCATTGCTGAAAAACTTGCCCAACACTTAATCGGAAGATATGGTTTCTCAGAACTTGTACAATTTCACCCAGCATACTCTTATGAAGACTTTATTCAAGGTATTCGTCCCCAAAGTGAAGATGGAAAATTAACATATCCGCTGGTTCCGGGACGCTTTTTGGAATTTTGCAAAAAGGCAGAGTCTTATCAAGACACTTGCGTTTTAATAATTGACGAAATAAACCGTGCAAATCTAGCTCAGGTTTTCGGTGAATTAATGTATCTGCTAGAGTACCGTGAGAAAGAAATTCCCCTTGCTGGTGGTAACACCTTTTGCATCCCGAAAAATATCCGCATTATTGGTACGATGAACACAGCAGATAGGTCTATTACCCAATTTGATTATGCACTCCGTCGGCGCTTTGCATTTATCGAACTTCGTCCAAACTATGACGTGCTGCGACGATATCACTTAAAAACTGGTTTTGCGGTTGAGGGGTTAATTCAGATTTTACAGCGTTTGAATCAAGCCATTGCAGATAAAAACTACGAAATTGGTATTTCCTTTTTCTTAACAGACAACCTGCGTGAAGATATTGAAGACATTTGGTGCATGGAAATTGAGCCTTATTTAGAAGAATATTTTTTTAACCAGCTAGATAAAGTACAAGAATTTCGCTGGGATATAGTTAAGCAACAGTTATGGATATGAACCCAACACAAACAAGAATTATTGAACTGATAGAATATGAAAAAAAAATGTTTTCTGTTGACGAAATACCCAATTCAGCCGGGGTTGAGTTATATGAAAAATATAAAAATCAAGTAGATGTAGAATTTCCTAACTATAAAACAGGCAATAAGTGGCAACTCAAAGCTAAAGGATGGGTAGGTTACATTCCTATAAGTCCCGAATTAGGTCTTAAACTACAGCCGAAAGTGCCAATTAAAAATTTATTTGGAATGCTAGAATACGCCTACTCTTTAAAGAGTTTTCGCTTTCTTGAAGGGCTGATGGATTGCGACTCTCTAGAGGAATTTTACAATTGTCTAGCCCAAGTCTTAGCCCAAAAAATTATAGAACGGTGTCGAAAGGGGTTATATCGTACTTACTTGCCTAAAACTAAGCAGCTTGCTTATGTACGGGGACGACTAAATGTGCGAGAGTTAATTCAAAAACCGTGGAATGTGCAAGTTAAATGCTCTTACGAAGAATATACAGCTGATATTGTAGAAAACCAAATTCTTACATGGACACTTTTTAACATTGGTCGTAGCGGTTTTTGTTCAGAAAGAGTATCACCAACAGTGCGAAAAGCTTATCATACTTTACAAGGATTGGTGACAGTGCAACCTTGTAGTGTAAAAGATTGTAGTGAGCTTTACAACCGCCTCAATGAAGATTATCGAGTATTACACAATTTCTGCCGATTCTTTTTAGAAAATACTGTGCCAAGTCATGAAAGGGGAAATCACAAAGTTTTACCCTTTCTCGTCGATATGGCACGTTTATATGAGCTTTTTGTTGCAGAATGGCTTAAGGCAAACTTGTCACCAAATTTAATTATTAAGTCTCAAGAAAGAGTAAATTTAGGAGAAAACCTATATTTTAAGACAGACTTAGTGTTATACGATGCTTTAACTGCAAAACCACGTTACATTCTCGATACTAAATATAAAACTCCAGTTAGTCCATCATTTCAAGATGTAGCGCAAGTAGTAGCCTACGCTGTCTCTAAAAACTGCCAAGAAGTAATTCTAGTTTATCCAACTTTATTAACTCATTCCTTGGATAAATTTATTGGAGATATTCGAGTTCGCAGCCTAACTTTTTCCCTAGATGATAACCTCAATCGCGCAGGTCAAACCTTCTTGCAAAAACTCCTTTCCTAACTTCTCTTTTCCTTCAAAGACGCTACACCATCGTCTCTTTGCGGTTCGTTAAATAAAATCACCATTCAGGTGAATCAACAGAGTGAAGTGCATTTACGATCGCTAATCCTAACCTACTGACTTTCTCCCACTCCCCGCATCGCTAAAAGCGCTGTCCCATAGGCAGCTTCAGTATTATCAGAACGCATCACGGGAACATCTAAATACCGTTTCCTAATTGCCGTCCAAGTGTCATTTGCCGCACCACCTCCAGCAGTGTAAACACGGTTTAATTTATCGGCTCCAAGCTGCTGTAGTAATTCATACCCCCGCGCTTCTATCCGTGCCATACTTTCCAGCAACCCATGTAAAAATTCCACAGGATTATCTGGACGCGGTTCTAATCGCGGTGGTAAATTTGGGTCATTAATTGGAAAGCGATCGCCTGGTTTCAACAAGGGATAATAATCTAACGAGCTTGATTCGTCTAAAACAATCTCACGGCTATATCTTTCTAACTCAGCATCCGTAAAAAATTTCCGTAGCACTGCACCTCCAGTATTGGAAGCACCCCCAGTTAACCATAAATCGCCTAAACGGTGGCTGTAAATTCCATACCTTGCATCTTCAACGCGGGTACGACTCAACAGCTTTAACACCAACGTGGAACCCAGAGAAGTCACCGCATCACCGGGTAATTTTGCCCCACTGGCGATAAAAGCGGCAATACTATCAGTTGTACCAGCACAAACTAAACAATCTTCTCTGAAACCGAATTTAACTGCAACTTCTGGAAGTAATTGAGCGATCGCATTTCCAGGAGTTACTACTTTTGGTAGATGAATTGGTATTTGCAGCTTCTCCAACCATTCTGGGTATCGGAAATTTTCCACGTCATAACCCAATTTCAAAGCGTTGTGGTAATCGCTTATACCCAACTTTCCATGCAATAGAAATGCCAACCAGTCGGCTTGATGCATGAAATATCTAGCTTCTGCGAAAGATGGTTGTAAAGACATCCACAGAAGTTTAACCAAGCTGGAAGTAGCACTTAATACGGTATGATTTGCGGGTGCGACGTGACCCAAGCGTTCCAGCATGACTGCACCCCGCGCATCATTGTACAACAGCGGTGCGTCTACGGGCTTTCCAGCGGCATTGCAGAGCAAGACGGTAGAGGAAGTTCCATTGATGGCGATCGCCTTTATTTGAAGGCGCAATTCTGAGGGGATTTGTTCTAACAAAGTAAACAAAGCTGTTTGCCAGCAAGTAGTCAAGTTACCTTCATTTGACATATCCCAAGGATACCGCACCTCTAAAAGCATATTGCCTTCAAAAGAAATCACCACACCCCTAGCACCAGAAGTCCCAAAGTCGATACCCAGATAAAACATAAATTAATAATTTTTTCTAAAAAAACTTGACTTTTGACTCTTGACTCTTAACTTTTGACTCTTAACTTTTGACTTTTGACTACTTTTTGTAACAAGTTATTCCCCAATCTTGGCAAAACAAGGAAAAGTAGTAAACGAACCGATCAAAATTCCTGTTCTATTTGGAGGATTCGATAGAAATGCATATATCAGATACTCAAGTCTACATCGCTCTAGCTGTGGCGCTGATTCCAGGATTTCTGGCTTGGCGTTTATCAACAGAACTTTACAAATCCTAAGCTGCTTGATACTGGGACTGTAAACAGGGATTAGGAAAAAATACCATAAATTTTTAATTCCCTTCCCTAATTGCCAATATTCTCATCTGCCATCTCAGGCAGGTAAAGTATCAAAAAGCTGATAATCCTGGCAGTACGAAAGCAGTTTCCATCTTGCGGCTTGATACCGTGGATTGTCAGTAACTGACTACTTACGTATGCCAGGTTTATTTTTTTACGATTAACATACGTGTAGCAATCTGGAAAAAATGAAGTAATATGACAGCTAAATAAAACCGTAATTAATCTTGGTCAGACTTTTACGGTTAGTTTGTTCCGATAGTCGAGGTTATTTTTAATACTATGAATGCATTTCAACCTTCCAAACCCCCACTAGAACCTATACAAAAACGTCGGGTAGCTCCAAGACCACGCCGGCACCTAAGACAACGTTCTTATCAGGTGATGGCACTGGAAACGACGGTAAAGATAGGGGCTAATGTTGTCATTTCAGTCGCCGCAGTATCTGCCTTGGTACAACTTTTGCCTTACCATTGGTTACAACAAGACAAGTTAAGAGAAATTGGCACTGAAGTCAAGTTGATGGAAGGACGTGTCAACACTTTAAACACAAAATTTAGCCAGAACTTCGATCCGCGCGAAAATAAAACTATTATGCAACAACAATCTTATCGATTTGACCCTAGCCAACGTCAAGTCGTGATTATGAATAAAGATGGCTCAGAAGTGGAACAACCACGAGATCACTAATTACCAATAGACATCTCCAGAAATTAATTATGCGTTGCCCGAAACCCTTGTAGAGACGTAGCACTGCTACGTCTTTACCTCTTTTCCAACAGATGTCTAATAGCTAATAGTTAATAGCTTATACAGCATATTTTAGGTTTAGGAGGTACATGCATAAAACCCAAAACCCTGTAAAGACGTTCCGGCGGAACCTCTCTACTTGAAATTGCTTCGATTTCACGCCAAACTGTACTTATTGAAAACATCAAATCTGCGTATCTGCAACTCCTAAACGTAATGCAATACGTTGATACTTTGTTGCATCATAAAAAGTACCTCTATGCATCACTTGTGAATTGTCCCAAAAGATAACATCTCCTGGATGCCAAACATAAGAATAAACGGGAGTGCAATTTAAAACAGTTTGAAATAAATCATCCCAAAAATGTTTTGCCTCCTCTGGTTTATCTTCCATACCAACAGGAATTGCAGTATTTGAACCCAAATATAATCCTTTTTGACCAGTAACTTTGTGAGTAGACACAATTGGATGCACTTTCTGAGGAATATCAACCGTAACAGTGCGTTTAGAAAACATTGGTGGTGCGTGATACATAAACATCTTTTCTAGTTGTTGCTGATGTTCACGATCCAAATTATTATACGCTTCTACCATGTCGAGGAACTCAGTTGTATGGGGTTGTCCATCCATCCCTTCAAGAGGAACTTCTACGCAATAAAGCATCACCACATAGAGTGCATTCATATCCAGTCCCTCTCTGCGTGGGACGCCATCTTTATCATGATGCCATTCCCAAGCAAACTTTCCTACCACTTCTTGAGCAAGTCCTTTTGGATTACCCAAAATATTCACATATTGACTTTGTAAATCTGGGCTAATATCCGGATCTGATGTCTTAGCATAGCCACCAAACATTAAATCACCAAACGTATTTCTAGCAAATTCTTCCAACTGCGAAGCGGTAAGATGTTGCTGTCTAACTACAACAACACCGTGTTCCCAAAGTGATTGCTTAAATTCACGTACTTGTAAGTTTGTCAGGTTAATTAAATTGCAATCCTGTAACACTTCAACTCCGAGTCTCGGATGGTGCTGTACTTGTTTATATTCAGTGATTGAAGTCATATCTACTCCCCCTTAATCGAAATCAGTCGGCAAATTTGGATTGCGGTGATGTTGAAAAAGTCGCGTAATTTGTGCTGGTGTCACACGTCCTAAAGATAACTCAGGAATATTATCTTCTGCAAAAAATCCTACTTCCTCAGTTTCAATACTTGGTGAAGCAGAACCCCCAATTAATTCACAGAGAAAAAACAGTTTATAGACGTAATGTAGAAAAGGAGGATGTCCTTGTCTATCTCTATCATACACAGCCAAAACTTTCACAGTGCGGGTTAAATAACCGGATTCTTCATAAGTTTCTCTCACGCTTACTTCACTTGGAGAATCACCGATATCAGCCCATCCACCAGGTAAAGTCCAACAGCCATCAGATCGTTCTTTAACTAATAATATGGTATCGCCTTGAAAGACAACTCCGCGCACATCAACTTTCGGAGTAGCATAACCGACATCACGAGCGAATAAATCCAGAATAGAGCTTTGTTCTGTATTTGAATAAGTGGATAAAATTTCCGCCGCAATTTCTTGCACTTGTTGAAAGCGCTGAAGATCAAAAGGATTTTCAGAATAAGTTAAACCATTTTGAGCGATCGCTTGCAACTTTTGCGCCCATTCTAGCCATTTTGGTTGCACAATTTTCTCCTATAAATTCGCCCTCAGGAAGCCCTCAGACTGGAAGTCTGGGGCTACACAAACAAAGTCCGCCTTCGCGGACTTGATAAAGCCTGCGTAGGCAGGCTTCGTTCGTATAGCCGCGACTTCAGTCGTCAGGCTTACGCTTCATCTAAAGCGACAATTCCAGGTAATTCTTTACCTTCGAGTAACTCCAAGCTGGCGCCACCACCGGTGGAAATGTGGCTCATTTGATCAGCTAAACCGACCTTTTCCACAGCCGCTACAGAGTCGCCACCGCCGATAATAGTGATGGCGCCTGTTTTGCTGATGTCGGCTAAAGTGTGAGCGATCGCTTCTGTACCTGCGGCAAACTTATCAAACTCAAAAACGCCCATCGGACCATTCCAAATCACCGTCTTGCAGTCAGCAAGGGCATCTTGGAACACTTTTATTGAGTCAGGACCAATATCCAAACCCATCCAACCATCGGGGATATTTTCAATGCTGACGGTTTGAGAATCGGCATCAGGAGCAAATTTATCTGCTACAACCACATCTGTGGGAAGCAGCAAGTCTACACCGCGTTCTTTAGCTTTAGCTTCCAAAGACTTCGCTAACTCTATCTTGTCATCTTCCACCAACGACTTACCGACATTCAAACCACGGGCTTTATAGAAGGTGAAAATCATTCCCCCACCGATGATTAGTTTGTCGCATTTTTCCAGCAGTGCTTCAATTACACCGATTTTGCTGGAAACTTTGGAACCGCCGATAATTGCTGCTAAAGGACGTTGAGGATTTGCGATCGCACTTTGCAAATATTGCAATTCCTTTTCAATCAAATATCCCCCAACCGAAGGACTGAGATATTTAGTCACACCTTCGGTAGATGCGTGAGCGCGGTGTGCCGTGCCAAAAGCATCATTAACATACAAATCAGCATTTGCGGCGAGTTTTTTCGCAAATTCTGGATCATTTTGCTCCTCTTCTTTGTAGAAGCGGACATTTTCTAGCAATAGAACTTGTCCATTTTGCAATGCTCCCACTGTTGCCGCAACTTCATCGCCGATGCTGTCATTAGTTTTGACGACTTCTTGCCCTAGCAACTCCGACAAGCGCTTTGCAACTGGAGTTAGGCGTAATTTGTCATCCACACCTTTAGGACGCCCAAAATGGCTAACTAGAATCACCTTAGCACCCTTCTGCGTCAAATCCTGGATGGTTGGCAGGGCAGCGCGAATGCGAGTGTCGTCTGTAATGTTGCCAGCATCGTCTACAGGCACGTTAAAGTCAACCCGCACCAAAGCGCGTTTGCCGGATAAGTCAGAAGCGGATAAATTTGCTAAAGTTTTTTTGGACATAATACAAACCTTGCGATCGCCTTTTTGTTATTTTTTGTAAGTAGAGCCATTCCAGATTTTACCGGAGTAAGGGCTACGCAGGTGAATTAGATGTTCAAAATAGTTTTATTTCCACTTGATCACAGCCGGGAAGCGCGGGAAGCCGCTGACGTGGTTGCCAACATCGTGCAAAAGTACGGTAGTCGCTTAGTGCTGCTGTCTGTTGTCGAAGAACCCAACCCAGAAGCACCAACTACAGATCCCATGATGTCAACGGAAGCGGTTGCCAAACTGCTGCAAAATGCCCAAGCTTTATTTGCCCAACAAGGCATTCAAGCCGAAACCATCGAAAGAAAAGGCAACCCTGCCTTTACAATTTGTGACGTTGCCGATGAAATTAATGCAAATTTAATCATCATGGGCTGTCGCGGACTTGGTTTGACTGAAGAAGGAGCAACAGATAGTGTCACCACTCGTGTGACGAATCTTTCACCTTGTCCAGTGTTGATTGTTCCTTAATAAAGTGTAGAGACGCGATTTATCGCGTCTTTATAGAATTAGGAGTGAGGAATTATGAATTAAGAATTAGTTAAATTTGTCGGGTGCGTTAACACAGTGTAATCCCAAGTCCGCTAAAATACTTGTCATTACGAACGCAGCGATAGCGGAGTGAAGTAATCCCAATTCATTGCGATTGCTTCTCCTGTCGGAGACGCTCCGCGAACGTTTCACTCCGTTGCACTCGCTTCGGACATACGGTAAGTGATTAACCGGACTTGATATAACGCACCAATTTTAATCATAAATACGAAAATCATCTAATATCAAAACGCGCAATTCTGTAACGCGCTTAAATGTGACATCATTTGTTAAAAAAGCTTCACACCCTGCTGCTAAAGCGACAGTAATTTGAAAAGCATCTGGTAATTGTAAATTATATCTAGCGCGTATTTGAGCAGCTTCTATTGCTCTGCTTGGGTTATTAATAGCTACAAATTCAATATTTTCCGTGTCAGTCATTAATGCAATAAAATCTTCCTGTAACTCAGTTTGTCCCAAACGATAGGGTTGAACCAAACATTCCGCTAAAGTAATAGGTGAAACAACACCCATCGGTGAACCGCTCAAAATACAATCAAAAACGGCTGTGACAAGTGGCAAATATTGTAAATGTCTTTCAACTGCATAAATAACTGGCGCGGTATCCAGAAATAAGCGATTCACACCCTGTAAACTATCTGTAATACTCACTCCTCTTTCCTTATTTGCTTTTCTGCAATTTCTAAATCGGGAAACTCGCCCCGTCGCATTCGAGTAACATATTCCTGAGCATCCATACCCCCTAGCATATTTGGCGCTATACCAATAAACTCCATAATATTGCGGCTTGGTTTGCGTTTGATTTCGCAGCGTTGCAGCCTTTGTGTTAAATAGGCAATTAGACGCAATTGCTCATCTGGTGTAAGTGCGTCTGCTTGCTTCATTAATTCCCGTAATTCTTGAGACATTTTCGTTTTTTTGGTTGCGTTTACACGGACATGATATTACCAAGAAGGGGAAAAGGGGAAAGGGTAAGGGGTAAAGTCAGGTTGAAAAAACTTTTCCCCACATGGTATAAAGCCCCTATTTTTAAATATGGACACATATAAAGGAAGATTTTACCAGACACTTGTGCGCTCATTAATCAGCATCCCGGAAGTGAAACCCCTATTTTTAAATATGGGGTTTATGAGTCCCCTTTCCCCTTTCCCCCTCTTTCTCATCATTCGATATAATCAAAAACTTTTTTGAGTTGAGGAACCGATGGAAAGTTGAATTCAACAGGTTCTTCGGTTGATGTCTTTGGTGTGGGTAACGATGCTGACATTTTATGAGAATTTATGGCACACCAGAAGCGGATCTGAGTTTGCTTTTCTAATCGGGTAGCGATCGCTCTGAGCAATTGCTCTACTGTACACGGTTTGGTAAGATAGTCATCTGCGCCCAATTCCATACCTTTAGTGTCGCCTGTGAGTGCCTCCGCTGCCTGATTTACATAGCAAAATTTTGAGTTTTGAATTAGGAAAACACTAGCATCGGTGTTTTCTGCTAAAATGCGAAATCTCGATTCGTTCAGCCTGAGTGCTGCTTCAGTGCGTTTGAATTCTGTAACGTCCCAAATACTCCACACTCTGCCGATAATTTTCTCATCAAGTCGCTGGGGTTCCGAGTTAGGGTTAGCGCATCTTAAAGTGTCACAGTCAATATTGACAAATAATCAAATATATAAATCAGATAATTAGAAAACTTTTTGGTATAAAATCTTGATTGTATACGTAAATATTTAGATAATCGTTACGAGAAAGTGTAATATCCATTATATTAATAATGCGATAAAAGTCTAATATTAGTAAGCTATTACAATCTATTAGTGTTATTGGTAATGACAATTGAATCTACTTTTTTATCCGTAAATATCAAAAAAGAAATGTCAAAATAAATCTCTGTATTTTTTCATCATTAAACTTAAATAGTTTTTGAAAATAATACTATTGTTTTAGCAAGTTGAAACAATAGTAGCAAATGACACTATAAATTTAAAAACATCAGAATTATTACGGTTTACAAAAAACTATAAATTTATATATTGCAACTTTTGTTTGATTAATTTAAAAAGTAAAAAAATGTAGTCACCTTAGAAAAGGTATAAAATTTACCTAACCTTACTTGATCAAGAATTAAACTTGTATTTTTTGTATACTTAGTAACTTTTTTATTTACATAAATACGATTGACAAAATGACCGTTATTAAACTTATATAAGCTTATTTATTCAATGATAATCAAACCGGAAGGAGGGAGACGAGCATCCCTCCTTCCACCCCCTAAACGATAATCATTATCAGCAAAAAAACTCGAATATTAAAAGTGAAGCATAAACTGAGGCACTCATTCTTGAAGCATATCATGAGTTAAAATCTCATTTTTTGTTTCAAATCACAATGAGTACTTATGAATAAATAATAAAGCAGACTTAATATATTAATACTGATAAAAATTAGGCACCGCAATTCAAGAATCAATTTCAATATTTAGTGTTTATGTACTAAGCTAAATTTTCTATATAAGATTGATAATTAACAGCTTTTTCATGTATCGTTAAAAATTAACAATATCTGAAAAAGCCATGAAATTAAAGCCAAAAATCACAATTGCTGAACATTTTAATGATATTGAAGACCCAAGAATAGAACGTAGTAAACTACACAAATTATCCGATATAACAATAACTATATGTGCGGTAATCTGTGGAGCGGAAACATGGGAAGATATTGAATTGTTCGGAGATTGTAAACATAAATTTTTAAAAGGATTTTTAGAATTACCAAGATGTTGCATTTAAAGAAGATGATTGTCGAATTAGGAAAGACAATGCTCCTGAAAATATGGCAATTATTAGGCACATCGCCCTTAATCTTTTAAATCAAGAAAAGCACCTTAAAAAAGGTGTAAAACGTAAACGAAATTTGGCTGGATGGGATAATGAGTACTTAATGGAAATCTTAACTGGTGCTAACCAATTATAGATTTTATTAATTTCATTATTTTATTAATTTAGGTATGATGTTTTACTCATTTTACCTTCGGATTTTTGTATGCAATTTTATAATTTTTTAATTGTAATATTTGTTTTAATTATTAATTTATCTTTAACGTTAAAAAATCTATATCATTTTCTGACTTAAATCTTTATATGTGGAAATTACGTAAGTAATAATTTTGATTTTTTAAAATTAAGATGCGCTTGCCCTAGCTGATCACACATACTGTAGAGACGTTCCGGTGGAACGTCTCTACTAGTCTGTCAACATAAAAATGAAGGATGTAGAGACGCGAAATTTCGCGTCTCTACAAGTTTTGGGATAGTACAAACAATCCCTCAAAATCAAATTGACAGACTACTACGATGGTAGGTAGGTTTTTATTACTCTTTTTTTTGTCAATTGAGAAAGCGATCGCTATTTTTCTTTAACCACAGTCGCTATTGGCAGATATTGCGATCGCCTGTATTCAAATTGGGGTTACTTGTGAGATAATCATGCAAGCGATCGCATCCACGCTTTAATAATTGGGACAAATTCAATGTTTGCAGTTCTATCCCCGTCAATCGCCAAATTTTTACTGTCTTATCTTGACTTGCCGAAACAATCATCTTACCATCAGAACTAAAATTAACACTTCTCACATCACCAGTATGTCCCTGGAAAGTTCTCAGCAACATCCCACTGTGTAAACTCCAGAGTTTGATAGTGTCGTCATCACTAGCCGAAGCAATCATTTTACCGTCAGGAGAAAAGCTCAAATTATTAACCGCATCAGTATGTCCGATTAAGTTTTGCAACAAGCGACCGTCCGGACTCCAAAGTTTGACTGTACCATCCTGACTACCAGAGGCTATTATCTTACCATCTGAGCTGAAAGTTAAAGCCCAAATACTAGCATTGTGTCCATTAAGAGTTTTTAACAACTTGCCATCCCGACTCCAAAGTTTGATAGTATTATCAGCACTGACTGATGCTAAGAACTTACCATCTGGGCTAAATTCAACGTTAGTCACCCAGCCTTTATGCCCCTTAAGAGCATTTAGCAAGCGACCGTCCATACTCCAGAGTTTAACAGTTTTGTCAGCACTGGCAGAAGCAAGGATTTTCGCATCAGGACTGAAGCTCATATTAATTATCCAATCAGTATGTCCCTTGAGGATGTGCAGCAAAGAGCCATCACGTTTTCGCAGTTGGATAGTATTATTAGCACTCGCAGTCGCCACCGTGTTTTCGTCCGGGGTGAAGCTAATGCTGGTAATATCATTAATGGGGGAAGAGGTAGATTTTAGCAACTTCCCTTCTAAACTCCAGAGTTTCATCGTTTTATCGTTGCTGACCGAGAAAACGGTATTACCTTGAGGATTAAACCAAGCGCTATTCACACTATCGAGATGTCCAAAAAGAGTTTTTGGCGCATTGATATCAAGGTTCCAAAGTCTTACTGTATAATCATCGCTAGCGGAAGCAAGTAGTTGACCGTCTGAACTAAAACTAACGCTATTGACTACATGATTATGTCCCTGTAAAGTCTCCAATAATTGACCATCTAAACTCCAAAGTTTGATGGTTTTATCAATACTCGCACTTGCGATGATTTTACCGTCAGGTGAAAAACTAATGCTTTTAACATCGCTGTTATGTCCAATTAGCGTATTAAGCAAACTACCGTCACGATTCCAGAGTTTAACAGTATTATCAGCACTAGCGGAAGCAATTGTCTGTCCATCTGGTGACCAAGCGACACTCAAAACCTCACCAGTATGTCCTGGCAAAGTTTTTAGCAAGCGACCATCTAAACTCCACAGTTTAATTGTGCGATCGTCGCTACCAGAAGCAATAATATCACCTTGAGGTGAAAAAGTAACGCTATTTACACCTTGTTGGTGTCCGCTAAGAGTTTTCAGTAACTTGCCATCAAGACTCCAGAGTTTGATAGTATCATCATTGCTAGCCGAAACAATTATTTGACCATCGGGGGAGAAAGCAACGCTATTAACTCCATCATTATGTCCAGAAAGAGTTTTCAGCAACTTGCCATCCCGACTCCAAAGTTTGATGGTTGCATCGGTACCTCCCGAAGCTAAGATTTGTCCATCAGGAGAGAAACTTACACTATTGACTCCATCGCTATGTCCGCGTAAAGTGTGAAGTAATTTGCCGTTACGCTTCCAAAGTTTGATAGTTGTATCAGTACTTGCCGAAGCTAGCATTTTACCATCGTTTGAGAAACTGACACTACTAACCCAAGAATTATGTCCAATCAAACGGTTGCGTTCTTGAGTTTGATCGATCGCCTGTTGTAAAATAGTTGCAGTTACAGTTTGAATCTTTTTTGCAGTATCAGGATACATCACCAGACTGGAAAACATCATCCTCTGTAACTCTTGCCCTGCCTTAACACTAGTTGATAGTGCTTCCAATTGCTTATGGGAGAAAAGAAGGTTTTCTGACAAAGAATTTAAAGCTTGTATCTCTCGCAACTGCGCTTTTTGACTTTGCTGATAAGCTAAACCTGCAAAAGAGAAAGCAGCCAATCCTAGAATACTAATAACAGTTACAGCTTTTTGCGCTTGTTTTAGTCTGCGTTTTTCTTGCAGCTGTTGTCGTTGTCTTTCTTCTAGACAAGCAGCAATAAATCGCTGAACATCAAAAGATAGTTCCTCAGTGTAATTGATATAAATATCTTCCGCTTCAGCCAAACGCACACCATGCAACAAAAAATCAGATTGTTCACCCCCATTTTTCCACATCTGTGCAGCTTGTTCAATTTGACGTTGCGATCGCAATCTACCACGATTTTCCTCTAACCACCATCGCAAGGTAGACCAATAGCGAATCAGCACCTCATGGGCAACTTCTATCGTCACAGAAGAGGAGGGGGGGATGGGGAGAGGGGGGGAGGGGGAGAGGGGGGGATGGGGAGAGGGGGGGAAAGAAAAATTATTCTCCTTGTGCCCTTGTCCCCCTGCTCCCCCTGCTCCCCCTGCTCCCCCTGCTCCCCCTGCTCCCCCTGCTCCCCCTGCTCTCCCTGCTTCCCCTCTCCCCCTCTCCCCCTCTTCCAAATTCACCACTACCAACTTCGCAGCAGTTAACGCTGCCAGTGTCTTTTCTACCAATGGTGCGGGATATTTTTTCACAATCAACTCTGATTTATACACCCGTCGCCGAGTATCTTCCGTACCTTCCCCTAACTGCGTCAGTGATAAAAAAATCCAACGAGCGCATTCTTGAGCTTCAGCATCTAAACTGTCGTAAACAGCTTGTGCTTTACTTTCCAGCGCTCCTTTAATTCCACCCAGGTGCTGCTGATAAGCTTGTAAAGTTAACTTACCTGCAACTCGATGTTCCCACAACTGCTCTAAGACAAATTCTAAAAGCGGTAAATCTCCTGGTGAACGATGTAACTCTCGCAACAGCACTTCAACTAACACAGGTTCAACTGTTAAACCGACTTGTTCAGCAGGGTTGATAATAACGTGACGATACTCCTCTTCACTTAAACAAGGCGGTACAAGAATGCTAGATTGTTGTAAAAGCTGCGCTAACTTCGGTATTTCCAAACAACCCGCAATAAAATCTGCCCGCAGAGTGATGACTATTTTTAACTTATTTGGAAATAACTCCAATGCCCCTAATATAAGTTCTAAAAAGCGCTCTCTGTCAGCAGCTTGAGCAAGGGTGAATAATTCCTCAAACTGGTCTATAACTAACAGCATTACTGGTTCTGGTCGGTTACTTACCCAGTCAGCGAATTCTTGTCCCCCTTGATACAACATTTTTTCTAGTTGTATTTGCTGATAAGCTTTTTCTTTCTCAGTCCCGCTATCAACTAAGCGTCGTGATAAAGCGTCTTGCGGATTTGCACCAGGACGAAAGCTTTTAATCCACCATTCTTCGCTACCCGGTAATTGTTTACCGCGTTGCAGTTGAGCGATTAATCCCGCTTGCACAATTGAAGATTTACCGCTACCAGAGGCGCCAACTACAGCAAGAAATGACTTACTTGCCAAGTGATGCATAAGTTGCTCCGTCAACGGTTCTCTCCCGTAGAAATACTGAGCATCTTCCGGAGTAAAAGCTCTTAATCCCCGGTAAGGGCAAAGCCCTAAATCAATTCCTTCCGTTAACTTAATATCTCTTCCACTAGTCCTATTTGGTATAATTTCGATAACGCCTTGAATCCCGGATACCCAAATGTGCAATGGTAATGTATTTGCACAACATACTTGCAACTGAGTTATCCAACTAGCTACCGATAAACTGTTTTGCTGTTGGGCAGCTTTCAGGGTATCGTGGAGAACTTGGGCGAATTGTTCGGGGTTGTATGACGGGGAAGCTGCGGCAATGATACACTGTCCTTGTTCGGAACTTAGCTGCAAGTCTTCTATCCAATCTTGTAATGAAACTTGTTGCGTTTGGTCACAAGGACAATCTAAAATGATAATCTGTTGAGTGTAAAGCGATCGCCTGAGTTGTTGTCTTAACCAAGAGCGACTCAATTGAATATCCGCTCCCACTACTAACACAGCTTCCCCCGCTTCAGTTTCCTTCAGTCTGCCACGCAGATATAACAAAACTGTTGCATCATGTTCTAAATTTTGAGAATCTTGCTTTTTCTGCAAGCAATTCTGCATTTCTTCTTGAATACATGAAGTAGTTATTTGATCAGCTTGTGGCAAATACTTCAACTCAAACCCACCAATACCGCACAACAGTTTACAAAAATCGAGAGTCGTCTTATTAGTGGTCAGTCCCTCAACAATCAGCGCTTGTCGCAAAGAGAACGATTCCACAACTTCTGATTTTAAGCCAAGAATAATTTCCCCAACTCCTTCAACAACCCGCTTTGGAGTTTGCAAAGGATATTCTGAATAAAGTCTAGTTTCCCCTCTACCCCTTTTTTGCTGATTAATCAGTCGCAGTTGTTGATTAGTTTGCTCAATATATTGCTGCGTCTGATGATAAATATATCGATAAAGACCGTCCGCTTCAATCAAACCGCGTGCATCAGCAGCTTCACCTCGCAATCCCCGCATGAGATAATAAGTAAAGACTCCGTGTCCTAATTCCGGAAATTCCCAAGATTGTTGATCTGTGTCACAAGAAAGCAAAGCATAAAATCCTTTACTTTTTTTCGCTTTTTGCCGCAACAAGTCTACCATTTGCGGTGTCGGGTTTTCGCGGTTTGGTATTTCTCCTTTTGCTCCCTTGAGTGACATACTACCGCTATGACAAGCATCCAACAACACCAACTGAGTCTGCGCTCCACTATGTCCCAATAAATGTAATAATTCCTGTAATCCTAAACCTGTGTTCAATAAATTATCGATTTCCGTATCTGCCAAACACAAAACTACCTGCCCAGAATTTGGCTCTACTATCCCATGTCCAGAAAAATAAAATAAAATCGTGTCTTGTGGTTGAGCCGCAGCAGCAATTTGCTTTAAACTGATACGAGTATTGGTTAGTGTGGGCAAGTGTAACGAAAAATCGTGGTGAGTCCACACTTCAGTTTGGGGAAACGCTTGAGTTGCATCTGCTAAAGCTTCTGCTAAACCCTGACAATCTACCGCTGAGTAGCGCAAAGAGGGCAATCGCTCATCTTGGTATTGGTTTACACCCACCAACACCAACCAAAGTTTTGCCTGTCCGGTTTCTAAAGCATAAGTTGAGCGACTAGTAGCAACGCCTAATGGACACATTTTTTTTAATTAAGATACGGGTAATAGCAACCAATCTCGAAAATATACGGTAAGATTTTATGTTGATATAAATACTGATTATTTAATATGCTAAAGTTATTCTAGGTTGGCTGCTACGAGTTTATGCGCTCTTGTTGAAGTATATATCCGGAAAAATTTACAAATCTATACAATCCGGTTTGATTTTTGAACAAAATTAGTATTTGTCCGATGCGTTAGACCATTTTCTGTAACGATGCACTTCATTTGGTAATGGCTGAATAGCAAAAAACACTGTAGACATCGCTAACTACTTGAGATTGAGTCGGGTATAAAATCGACTACCATTCTACTTTGACTGAATAATTAGCAAAAACAGAATCACAACTAATCAGCACAGCATTTTCTATATTAGTTTGAGCAATAAGTAAACGATCAAAAGGATCTTTATGATACATTGCCAAACTATCTAAAGCTAAAATATGAGTAATAGTAATTGGTAATATTTCGATGCAATTGTTTTGTTGAATAGCAATAATCTCTGCTAAAGCTTTTTTTAATGTTAGTTTGCCTAACTGGTGTTTAATTTGGATTTCCCAGAGACTAACAACACTTAACAACCTAAGATTATCCTTCTCCGTTAATAACTCTAATGCTCTTTTAGAAAGTTTTGATGGGTCACTATCCCACCAAATAAATGTATGTGTATCTAACAGCAACTTCATGGATTTTGCAACCAAAATTCATCTGCTAAAGGTTGATCAAAATCATTACTCATTACCATTGCGCCTAAATTTAATCCGGGCTGCGGTGTTTTTTCTGATTCAAAGATAATTTCATCGGTAGAATTCAATATAGTTAATCTAGCAACAGGAGTATTACCATTAGTAATCACTATTTCTTCGTCATTTTTGATCAAAGATAGTAATTCGGTAACACTTATTTGTAATTCTTTAATATCAAGCCTTTTGGTTGACATAGCTATTTATATTTTATTTTTTATTATAACCTAATTCTATGTCAAATGAGAGAGATGCATTTACGCCCGTTGTAGACATTGCCTTATAAGGAAGAAGAGAATTTTTGACGCGCTGGTGCAATCGGTATTGCTTTGCCCTTTTCTTGATAATCTTCTTTAACCAATTCCCAAGCTATTTTCAGTTCCTCTAAAGCTTGTTGAGGAGTATCACCAAAAGCTGAAATATTAGACATTTCTTGAAAATGTGCCAGCCAATCTCCTTGTTCATCTACATATAAATTAATTGTAAAACCATTAAAGTCATAGTTACTTAAAGTCATTATTCTTCTACCTCTTGATATTCAAAAAACTGCTGAATTTGATAGAGTTTTGCTTTCCCATCTTTGCGAGGCTGAATCGGTAAAGGTTGACCCTTCAGTGAATACCATAAGCGATGACTTCCTTTTTGACGGCTAAATTCCCACTCATTCTGGATTAGGAGAGTTTCAAACTCATCAAAAGTCAGATTTTCTCGACTATTTTTAGCTTTTTGCCATAGCTTTTTTCTTTTAGTCATAACAGTGCATTTTTGCTATTCTAGCAAGGCGGACAATGTTTACACAAATAGTGCAGTACAGGCGATCGCACTTCGCCCTCAATCCCAAGGGTTTGATGCTCTACAACCCAGTAACTTGTAACGAGAGTAAATAAATCTTAACTTCTTCACTTGCGATCGCTAAATATAAGGTATTATACTCGTACTTAAGTATATAAGATTACCAAAAACAAATATTTGACCAAGGTAGTCTTGCAAGTTGGGATTTTAAATTTTGGATTGGGTTACACGCCATTCATCAGGATAGTAAGACTTTTCAGCCCAACGCGAAATAAAAAGGGTGCAAATCTACCATCGCCAAAACGACATAATCCTGCATAAAGAAACTTAAGGAAATCTATTAAGTCTGTGAAAGGGTACAAATCGAAAACAGTTGAGGCTATTAATTGTTTTGCCAAGTTTACCCTATTTTTCGGAATGCTTTAATGGCATTGAGTAGATAAACGTATTGCAAAAAAAATTTAGTCACACATCAGGAGATTATTTGAGATGAAAATGCGAGTTTTAAGGGTCATACAAGTTTTTTTCAAATCGAGTGCATTGAAATTTATCAACGCATTGTCGAAATTGAGTCGCATAATTTTGAAGATGAATAAGTCAGGTAATAAACAGGAAGATCCACTACAAGAACAAACAGAGGAAGTTTCCAGGAGAATAGGAGAATCAAGAGTTGATCCGCAACCACCAAAACCACCAACTCCTGTACGAGCGAGGGAAATACCAGAGTCAACAGATGATTCTCAGTCAACACAGCGACCAAATTCTATAGGAGTGCGGAAAATAGGAGTTTCAAAGGTGACTAAGCAACCACCGAAACCACCTCGTCCAGTACGATAGTAGCTTTACCAATAAAAGTAAAAAATACACGAAAATTCATCGGAACTTACGCACGAACTAAGTATTTCCGTCATTGCGACGCTTCGGTTGCAATCTCAAAGTCTTGTTTTCTCAAAGGCTGAGTGCGTAATATCATGTCCGTTTAATTAACAGTAATAAAAACACCGTAAACGTCGTAGAGACGTTCCGCCGGAACGTCTTTGCAGTATGTGTAATAAACCTGTCATGATATCATACAGCAGCCTATCGCTCTAATCGAATACACCTAGAGACGTAGCAGTGCTACGTCTCTACAAAATAAGGTCTTGGGTTTTATATATATGTACTTCATTTACAGCCTGTGAACTCTAGTGTTTCAAATCAGAACACAAATCCCGCTCTTGGTTACTAAACTTGGGGTTATTGTGTAAATAATCGTGTAACCATCGACAACTGCGAATCAACAGATGATCTAAATCTGTGGTTTGCAGTTGTTTGCTATCAACACGCCACAATTTAGCCGTACCATCGTTACTAGCGCTAGCAATCATCTTACCGTCAGGGCTGAAACTGACATCAGTGACAGATTCGCTGTGTCCCCAAAAAGTTTTTATTTCTATACCATCAAGACTCCAAAGTTTCACTGCTTTATCCTCACTACCTGAAGCAATCATGTTACCTTGTGGGCTAAAAGTTACACCCCAAACTGCATCGCTGTGTCCTCGCAGAGTTTGTAGTAACTTACCATCTTTCACCCGCCAAAGTTTAATAGTTTTATCAGAACTAGCAGAAGCGAGAATATTACCTTGAGGATTAAAACTTATACCACCAACAGCGTTAGTATGTCCGGTGAGGATTTGGAGTAACTTACCATCTTTCACTCGCCAGATTTTCACTGTGTTATCTCTGCTAGCTGAGGCGAGAATATCACCTTTAGGGCTAAAACTGACGCGAAAAACTTCACCTTTATGTCCTGTTAAGGTTCGGATGAGAGTGCGATCGCTAACTCTCCACAGTTTAATAGTTGCATCCGCACTCGCTGAAGCGAGAATATCTCCATTCGGACTGAAACTGGCATTATTAACTTGATGTTCATGTCCTTCCAGCGTTTTAATCATATAACCGTCACCAGTTTGCCACAGTTTCACCCAGCCTTCCCAACCAGAGGTAGCCATAATTTGTCCGTCAGGACTGAAGCTGACACCAATAACAGCACCTCGATGTCCCAGTCCAGACGACTTGTCAAATCCTTCGAGAGTTTGACGCAATGTCATATTCGGTATTTGCCAAAGTTTGATTGATTTGTCGTCACTAGCTGTTGCTAACAGATTACCTTGCGGGCTGAAACTAACACTATTTACCCCAGATTTATGTCCAGTAAGAGTTTTAATTAAACTGTTATCTCGCTGCCAAAGTATAACAGTTTGATCTCCGCTAGCTGAGGCTAAAGTCTGACCATCAGGGCTGAAACTAACACCATTGACTTCTATAGTGTGTCCCAATAAAGTTTGCAGCAAAGTTCCATCCTTCGGGTTCCGCAAATTGATAGTTTTGTCTTTACTAGCTGATGCTAAAGTTTTACCGTCACGGCTGAAACTGACATAATTGACTTTAGCAGTATGTCCGACAATGGTTTGTTGCAAAGTCCCGTCAATATTCCAGATTTTAATACTTTTATCAGCACTACCTGAAGCAATCGTCTGACCGTCGGGACTAAAAGCTACACTGCCAACTTCATCCGTATGTCCAGTTAAAGTTTTGAGCAAAGTACCGTCGCTAATTCTCCAGATTTTAATAGTTTTATCAGCGCTACCTGAAGCAATCATCTGACTGTCAGGACTAAAACTGACACTCTTGACATCATCATTATGACCTGACAAAGTTTTGAGAAGTTTACTATCACTAACTCTCCAGATTTTAATAAATTTATCAGCACTACCAGAAGCAATCATTTGTCCATCAGGAGACCAAGATACGCTATAAACCTCAGCATTATGGGCGTTGATAGTTTTAATGAAAGCACCGTCACTTGTGCGCCACAGCTTCACCTTGCCATCAAAACTAGCGGTAGCAATCATTTTCCCGTCAGGGCTAAAAGTAACATCGTTAACCGCTTTCTGGTGTTCTGACAGAGTTTGCAGCAACTTACCATCACGTCGCCAAAGTTTCACTGTTTGGTCGTCACTAGCAGAAGCAATTGTCTGACCATCAGGACTAAATTTTACACTGATTACAGCTTTACCGTGTCCTTCTAAACGGTTGAGTTCTTGGGTATTAGAAAGTGCATGTCCTAAAGAACTTATTGTTTGAAATTGCACATCCTTTGATGCACCAATAATTTGCTTTAACTGCTTACCTGCTTTGACACTAGCAATTAGTGCATCAAGTGGCTGATTAGATAAAAATTTAGCTTCAGATGATGAATTTAATGCCTCAATTTCTCTAAGTTGAGCCGTTCGAGTTTGGAAATAAGCTAACCCAGCAAAACTAGAAGCTGCTATTCCTAAAAACGAAAGTGCAACAACGGCTCTTTGAGCTTGTCGAAGTCTTCTTTTTTCTTGAAATTGTTGGCGTTTTCTTTCTTCTAAACAACCTTCAATAAATTGTTGAACATCCGCAGAAAGTTCATCAGTATATTTGATGTAAATATCTTCAGCTTCAGCCAACCTCACACCTTGCAACAAAAAATCAGATTGCTGACCAGTTTGTAACCATAATTGTGCAGCTTGTTCAATTTGACGTTGCGATCGCAATCTACTACGATTTTCCTCCAACCACCACCGCAAAGTTGACCAATGGCGAATTAAAATTTCATGGGCAACTTCCACCGTTACTGGAGGGAGTGGGAGATGGGGAGATGGGGAGATGGGGAGATGGGGAGATGGGGGGAAAGAAGAATTACTCTCCTTGTCTCCAAGGAGTCCCCTTGTCCCCCCCTCTCCCCCACTCTCCCCTTCCTCTTTCTCCAAGTTCATCACAATTAACTTGGCAGCAGTTAACGCTTGCAGAGTTCTTTCCACCAACGCTGCCGGATATTTTTTTACAATCAACTCTGATTTGTGTATCCGTCGTCGAGTATCTTCTGTACCCTCCCCTAGCTGCGTCAAAGACAGAAAAATCCACTTGGCACATTCTTGCCCTTGGGGGTCTAAACTTTCGTAAAGAGCCTGAGACGATCGCTCTAATGCTCCTTGAATTCCACCAAGTTCCTCTTGATACGCTTCCAAAGTCAACTTACCTGTGGAGCGATGTTGCCACAACTGCTCTAAAACAAATTCCAGTAAAGGTAAATCCCCTACAGAGTGGTTTAACTCTCTCAGTAAAACTTCTACTAGCTCTGGTTCTAATTTTAACCCTACTTGTTGAGCCGGGTTCACAATCACCCGCCGATAATCGTCTAAACTCAGCCTGGGTGGAACTAATACACTCGACTCTTGTAAAACTTCAGCCAGTCTCGGTACTTCCAAACAAGAGGTAATAAAGTCCGCTCTTAAAGTAATAATTAACTTAAAACGGTCTTTCGCATATTCCGCAGCTCCCAGCACCAATTCTAAAAAGCGCTCTCTGTCTGTAGGTGAGGCAAGAGTAAATAATTCCTCAAATTGGTCTATCACCAAAACTACCATAGGTTCTGGTCGATTACGCAGCCAGTAGACGAAGCTTTCTACACCCTGGTGCAAGATTCCCTCTAGGAGGAGATGGGGAGGGGGAGATGGGGGAGATGAGGGAGAGGGGGAGGATGAGGGAGATATAGAAATTTCTTCTTGTCCCCCTTGTCCCCCTTGTCCCCTTGTCTCCTTGTCCCCTTGTCTCCTTGTCCCCTTGTCTCCTCCCAACCGCTGTGCCAAAACCTCTATGGGATTAGCACCTGGACGCAAAGTTCTAATTAGCCACTGTTCGCTGCTGGGGATTTGTTTACCTAGTCGCAATTGGGGAATGACACCGGCTTGGACAACTGAAGATTTACCGCTACCAGAAGCACCGACGACGGCAAGAAATGAGCGATCGCGCAATTGATGAATTAACTGCTGAGTTAAGCTTTCACGACCATAAAAATATTGGGCATCATTCTCAGAAAAAGCACTTAAACCCATGTAAGGACAAATACCTAAGTCTAAACCTGCTTTTTGTTCTCGTCCTTGCAAATAAGTTTTTTCTCTTAAGATTTCGATGATGCCTTGTGTACCGGAAAGCCAGACGTAGAGAGGAATATCGCTCCCAGCTAATTGTAATTGCAATTGAGCGATCGCTCCAGCCGCAGATAATCCGTCTGCTTCCGCTGCCGCTGTTAAAGTATCAAATAAAGTTTGGGCGAATTTTTCAGTTGACGACGCCAAAGAAGCGCAAGCAATTATACACTGTCCCTCTTGGGAGTCGATTTGCAAATCTTCTACCCAATCTTGTAGAGATGCAGCAGAACCAGGACAATCGAGAATGATAATCTGTTTAGCGCTACAATGACGTAATTGTTGTTTCAACCACGATCGCTTGATGCGGATATCTTCTCCCAGCAGCAAACCATCGATAGCTTCAGTTTCTTCGATGCGTCCTCGCAGATAAAGTAAAATAGTTCCTAATTCAGGGGAGCGTAAAAGACGAGCGATGGATGAACGCACATTTTCAGCAACAGCTTTTGTGGCTTGCAAATATTCCAACTTAAAACCGCCAACATTACCCAAAAATTTGCTAATATCTAAGGTTATCGTACTTCCTAATAGTCCCTCTACAACTATTCCTAATCGGCGATGCACATCATCATCAGCTTTTTCTTCCCTAGATCCTAAAATTAGTTCCCCAACTCCTTCGACAATTCGTTTGGGAGTTTGTAAAGGATATTCACGCTCAAGCTGAGTATCTCCTTTGCCTCTTCTCTGCTGATTAATTAATCTTAATTGTTGATTAGTTTTATCAATATATTGCAACGTTTGATGATAAACATAGCGATAAAGTCCATCAGCAGAAATTATCCCCTTTGAATCTGCCGCTTCACCATTTAACCCGCGCATTAAATAATAACTAAAAACTCCATGTCCCAGTTCGGGAAATTCCCAAGATTGCTGATTATTATCGCAAGAAAGCAAAGCATAAAAACCTTTACTTTTCGCAGCAGAACGCTGTAATACCTCCACTAATTGCGTTGTCGGGTTCAACAGCGTTTCTCTAGTTGTTCCCCTGAGTGTCATTCCACCGCTATGACAAGCATCCAGCCAAACTAACTGATTCTGCGCGGAACAATTATTTAACAATTGTAATAGTTCTTGTAATCCTAAACCTGTATTTTTTAAGTTTGATTTTTGTGTATCTGCTAAACATAAAAATGCTTCCTGAGAATTTGGTTCTAGCATTCCGTGTCCGGAGAAATAAAATAAAACCATATCCTGCGGTTTAGCAGCAGCGGTAATTTCTTGGAGATTAACACGAACATTCCCCAAAGAAGGTGTTAAAGAGGCAAAATCGTGATAAATTTTCACCTCTTTTTGGGGAAATTGTCTGGTAGCACCAGTCAAAGCATCCGCTAAACCCTGACAATCCACAGATGAATAATTTAGTGTTGGGAGTCCTTGATCCTGGTATTTATTTACTCCCACAAGGATTAACCACAGCTTGCTTGTATCTGTTTTTTTTACTTGATTTGAGCGACTAGTACCAACACCAATTGGACACATATTTAACAAAGTTGATTTAAATCTTAATATTTGCTAACTTGGATAATAGGGATTTTAAGAGGAGAAAAGTTTTATTCCTTTACTCCTCATCAAATTCCCAATTACCCAATTCTCAAAATTTCTAAATATTTAGCTGAAAGCCGAAACATGATTCTCATTGATTGTAGTAAAGTTTGTGCAGGCGTGTTTTAACGCTTGCACTCCTTGCATAGGTCGAGTTTTTGTGTTTTATGCATCCAAGACAAAGTATTGTTTCCATATTTTCAACTTTTGTGCAATTTAATGGCGATCGCTTTCAGGGTTGGGCGACGGATAGTAAACTACGTCGCAGTATCCAAAATTGTGTAAAGGAAGCGCCACAAGAAACTTCAGAGAATTTTTGGGTACTTTATTGGTACAATTATATCTCCCAAAATCGGTTAGAGAAACTTGCCAAAGAACATCTGATTGCTTATTTACAAGAAATCTGCTATTGGACATCCCAAAAAACATCTGCTAGTTTTAGCAGTACTCAATACAAGTTACCAGACTGTTTTCAAATGGCGATCGCATCTGCTGATAAAGTCCTCAAAGGTTTTAATCCCAACCAAGGCTTTATCTTAAAAAACTACGCCAGCGTCATCTTTGGTAGCGTCATTCGCGAAACTTTGCGTCAACGCGGCGAAATTGACATCTGTACAGAATGGGGAATGTTGCGGAAAATTAGTCAAAAGCGTTTGGTAGAGTCTTTGCAAAATGCTGGCTTATCTCCAGAGACTGTTACGGCTTACGTTCTGGCTTGGAATTGTTTTAAAACGCTTTATATCCCCAAGCAGCCGAATGCAACGCGCCAACTTCCTCGACCAGACGATCATACATGGAATGCGATCGCGATCGCTTATAATTCCCAAAGTAGTCAAAAAGTAACTTCGCAAATTTTGGAACCTTGGCTGCTCAGTTGTGCCAAACATGCGCGAAACTATCTTTATCCACCTTTGGCATCGATTAATGTTTCCCCCGCAGGTCAAGATACAAGCGAGTGGATAGATAATCTTGCTGGGGAGGTAGAGTCAGTACTTACCCAAATTATTAATCAACAAGAAGAACAAACCAGAATTTCTCAGCAATCGGAGATTAACAAAATTTTAGCCGTCGCAGTCGCCCAACTAGAACCAGATGCACAACAAATTTTGCGACTATATTATAAGAATGGGCTGACTCAGCAGCAAATTGCGAAAGAACTAGTTTTGCAGCAATATACTGTCTCGCGACGACTCACAAAAGCTAGAGAAATTTTACTGCGAAATTTAGCTCAGTGGAGTAGTGAGAAATTGCATATTTCTGTAACTTCAAACCTACTCAAAAATATGAGTACCGTAATGGAGGAATGGCTGCAAGCTTACTACAGCGTATCTTCTTATTAAACCTCTTGGACTTATTTGGGAAAAAGGAAAGGGGTAAAGGGTTCACTTTCTAAGGATCAAAATTTCTCTTCCCTAATCCCTAGTCCAAGCGTAAAATCCAAGCCAAAAGAGTTCCCGGAGTAATTTTCATGACTGCCAGCACCGCCTTGTTTACTTTTGCATCCCCAACAGATTTGATTTTAGAAATACCCGCCAATGTCCAAAATCAGGCGTATCTTCACAGTCAATCTTTTTCTCATCCTAGTTCTGGTTATCAAGCTTATCTAAATCAACTTTGCTTGAATGTTGTTTTGCCGTGGCTGCAAACGGATTTTGCACCCCAAGCAAAAGTATCGCCAAATATCAACTCTTTAGCAAGTTTTTGGGAACTGGTGAATGGGACTGCAATAGTATCAGACGGCATTCGATTTATTTTGGTTCCCAGCGAGGCGATGGATTTAAGTGAATTGCGAGTAGCGCAAGAATGGGTAGATATATCTAGTTTAGCTGGTGATTATTATTTAGCAGTGCAAGTAGAACCAGATGAAGCTTATGTGCGGGTTTGGGGCTATTGTAGTTATGAACAATTGAAAAATCAAGGAAGTTATGATGCAAGCGATCGCACTTATTCCCTTGATGCTATTGATATTATTAGCGATATCAACGTTTTAACCTTAGAGCGACAACTTTGTCCCCAAGAGAGTACGACTAAAGTTATCCCACAATTAGCAACTCTACCACAAGAACAAGCACAAAATTTAATTTCTCGTTTAGGAAACCCAGAAATAATCACACCCAGACTAGCTATCCCTTTTCAACTTTGGGGTGCGCTAATTGAGCATGGTGGTTGGCGACAAAGCTTATATCAACGCCGCTTGGGATTACCAGAACAGTGGTCAGTTGTCCAATGGTTGCAAAGTGGTGTTTCTCAACTTGCAGAAAACATCGGCTGGGGAAGCTTGAATCTGCAACTTCTTAGCGCTGCCAGTGCTAGGAGTGTCGAAGAAGCACAACCACAGACAATTCTTTCTCGGCAGTTAGCGATCGCTGGTCAAACCTACGAGCTGCGTATCATACTACAAACTGAAGGAGAATCATCCATTTGGCGCTTTGAATTGCGTAACACTGCCGTAGGTGCAGCCATTCCCGGTGGATTTAAACTGAGACTACTCACCGAAGATTTACAAAACTTCCCCAACAACGAAGATATAGCCATAACAGCCGTAGAGCAACTCTTTGTAGAAGTAGCCTTAGAACCCGGTGAAGGTATAGTTTGGGAAATAGAACCCAAAAGCGAAAACTACGACCGAGAAATATTAAGATTTTAAACCAAAATTCACAACTCAAGTGACCCTTGACCCTTGACCCTTGACCTCTTTTATATATGGTACGGTGGAGAATTATTACATAAATCCACCAAAAGACAAAAATCCATGAGAGGAAAAACCAACCAACAAATCCGTATATGGGCGATGTTGTGTCATCTCTCAGCTTTATTAGCCTGGATACTATTAATTTTAGTAGTAATTATCGGCGTTCCTCTATATCTCCCATTAAATGTTGTAGCACCATTGATTATTTGGCGAATAAAAAAAACGCAATATACGTGGGTTGACCTCCAAGGTAAAGAATCTTTAAATTTTCAACTTTCACTGACATTTTATGTTTTGATTCTCGTAATTATATCCTTGCTGCTAGTGTTTACAGGATTTGGTCTTGCTATGACTAGCAATGGCACAGTAAATTATATAGAGATAATTTTCCGCACATTACTAACTGGGTGTAGTGCGATCGTTCTATTCATACTTTTATTACAATCATTTGTAGTCAGTTGTGCTGCGATCAAAGCTTATAGAGGTGAGTATTATCGTTATCCATTCACAATTAGATTTTTGATATAACAATCCTATACAACTAATATCATGTCCGTTTAATTAACGGTAATAAAAACATCGTAACCATCGTAGAGACGTTCCGCCGGAACGTCTCTACGGTATGTATAATAAACCTGTCATGATATAAGTGGGCGAAATTAAATGTAAAATACACTACGCTCTTGGTAGTGAGCGGTTTACCGCTCGTCGAGT
This sequence comes from Tolypothrix brevis GSE-NOS-MK-07-07A, assembly GCA_019358985.1. Taxonomy (GTDB): domain Bacteria; phylum Cyanobacteriota; class Cyanobacteriia; order Cyanobacteriales; family Nostocaceae; genus Hassallia; species Hassallia brevis. The sequence goes on from JAHHIJ010000007.1 coordinate 181,071, forward strand.
CGTGATTTTAACGGCTTAAGCAGTTACTACCTTAAGGAGCGTTTATTTATACTCATCTACTTAGCAAATAAAATCGGTTTCTGATGGCTTAAAAATAATATGATATTTTAGGTAAGTTTATGGTTTCAGGATGGCAAATGAATCAGGGTGTGATTAACGTTGCAGTTGTGGGTACAGGATTTGGGCAAAAAGTCCACATTCCCGGATTTCAAGCACATCCTCGTACCCAGGTAGTTGCAGTATATAACCAAGACTTAGAAAAAGCCAAAGCGATCGCCCAAACCCATCATATCCCCCACGCCTGTGATACAATTGCAGATATTGTTGCCTTAAACGAAGTCCAAGCTGTTAGCATTTCCACACCGCCATTTATGCATTATGAAATGGCAAAAACAGTACTGCAAGCCGGCAAACATTTATTATTAGAAAAACCTACCACCTTAAATGCAGCCGAAGCCAAAGAACTTTATCAGTTAGCCAACCAAAAAGGCGTAATTGCAACACTAGATTTTGAATTTCGCTTCGTACCTGAATGGCAACTATTATCTGAATTAATATCACAAAATTACGTCGGTGTCAAGCGTTTAATTAGAATTGATTGGTTAGGTGCTTCCAGGGCTGATGCTTCCCGTCCTTGGAATTGGTACTCTCGTCAAGACCAAGGAGGTGGCGTTTTAGGGTCTTTAGGTTCCCATGCCTTTGATTACATTTACTGGCTATTTGGACCGATACGCAGATTAAACGCTCATTTAACTACTGCCATTTCCACACGAGTTGACCCCGCTACGGGAGAATCAAAATTAGTAGACAGCGATGACACTTGTATGCTAATGCTGGAATTGGCGGATGGAACACCTTGTCAACTTTGTATCAGTGCAGTAGTTTATGCACCCCGTCCGCATTGGGTGGAAGTATATGGCGATAAGGGTACATTAGTTTTGGGAAGCGAAAATCAAAAAGATTACATACACGGATTTCGGGTTAAAGGTTCCCAAGCAGGTTTACCGCTGACGGAAATAGAAATTCCCAATCACTTGACTTTTTCCAAAAACTATGATGATGGGCGAATTTCTGCGTTTATTCGCGTAATTGAGCAATGGGTGCAAGGAATTGATCGAGGTGAAGTCATTGTACCATCCTTGGGAGAAGGAGTTTATTGTCAGTTGTTGATGGATTTAGCTCATCAATCAAATGTGACAAAAAGCTGGATAAATGTACCCAATTTAGAAGAGTTTCTTGGTAGTTAAGCTGTCATAACAGAATAAAATGATATTGACAGCTTATCTATTAGACATCTCCAGAAAACAATGTAGAGACGTAGCAGTGCTACGTCTAATCAAGGGTTGTGGACAACGCATAATTAATTTCTGGAGATGTTTATTAGACATAGGAGTGGAAAACAATGTAGAGACGTAGCAGTGCTACGTCTAATCAAGGGTTGTGGACAACGCATAATTAATTTCTGGAGATGTTTATTAGACATAGGAGTGGAAAACAATGTAGAGACGTAGCACTGCTACGTCTAATCAAGGGTTGTGGACAACGCATAATTAATTTCTGGAGATGTTTATTAGACATAGGAGTGGAAAACAATGTAGAGACGTAGCAGTGCTACGTCTCTACAAGAGTTGTGGACAACGCATATTTAATTTTCACTCCTATGTCTTGGGTAATAGTGAAAAAACAGGATTTCTGATTGGCGCCAACTTCTAAGCTTTTAGAATTGCCACATAGTTAGAAACACCCCGAAAATATTCCAAGTCCTCATAATATTCATCAATTTCCAACAAAATTCCACTAGGTGTCATTCGATATATTTCAAATTGTGGACTGATAAAATCCCAAAAATCATGAAAAAAGACTCTAGAATTAATATTTCCTGAGCCAAATTCAAATGAGAATGCGCCAATCTTTTTGTCTTTTAAAGCCTGTTCAGCACCTAATAATGCATTATATTCATTCCCTTCAATATCCATTTTTAGGAAATCAATGAATTCAATTGAATGCTCTGCCACAATATCATCAATAGTTGTAATGTTGATTGACAGAGTATGAAAGTCAGCATTTTGCTCTTGACAAAAAGTATCACGCCTTGCAAATAGAGAAGCAATCCCAGCAGTTCTAGAAGGTGTGTGGAGCAATCCTACTCCCTTTTGCTTTCCTACGGCAGAAGGGATTAGTGTTGTGTTGGGAAGGTTTAAGGCTCTTATCTCTTTTTGACATTCTTCTACTGGCTCAACAATATATATTTTTGCGGTAGGAATAGCTTGCAAAAAATACTTTGACCAGTCGCCAACATTAGCGCCAACATCTAAAATGACTGGATTCTTTCTGAACACGAGTTTCTTGGCAATGTTGACCTCTTCGCGGATATCCCATCCAGTACCAGAGCCTTTGCCTTGTAAAAAGGCAAGATATATCTCTACAAGGCGTACCTTCCGTCTTAAAAACTGACTGACGGCGACGCGGCTTAGTGGTTTAGCCGCTTGCTTCGCAGATTGATTTAATCGTGATGGCTTGCTTAATTGCAGCATTGTAACAAAAAAATGTAACTAAATAACAATTACATTTACTGTTGTACTTGTATTTTATCCGGATTTACCGATGTATTATTTTTGTCTAATACCAATTCTTTATGAAGCTGCGGGTTTTGAACGCTGCTGGTAAAAGCCAACAACTTTCTGCACATAAGCTGCCGTAAAGCCACTGTTGCAGCCTGTATAATTACCAGTCATCCACCAACAGGCAACACCACGTACAGCTGCTGTTTCGTTGTTTTTAGTTGCGACAAACTGCTTGTTTAACTCCCGACGGGTGATGCAAGAGACAATTTGACGTGCAGTTGTAGGGCTGTTTTCAAACTCCGCTGGTGTGAGTTCCTTTTTTAGGCATGTTCTTGACCAACCTTTGAGGGTTTCTGGTTTGACTTGCCATTCGCTATAAAATCCATCATTGGCAGAGCCGGTTTTCGGTGCGGCTTGTCGCAATGCTTCTACCATCGCTGTTACTTGGTTATCAGACACTGCCTGTTGTGCTTGTGCTGGCAATGATAATAGTCCCAAACTGATCATAACTCCAGTGAGTAGCGATCGCATGAATTTCCTCCTCATGACCTTAAACTTAGCTTACAAAAAAAGGGAATGGTAAATGCCATCCCCTAGACAACGTTCGATGAAAGCACGTATTACTACAGTTGCTTCAAATCCAATTTCGGAAATACTGGATATATTACAACTGAGGTGCGTACTGTTGCTTTTCAGGTACTTCTGTGTATTCAGCCACAATCTGACGGAATTCTTCGCCGTCAATAGTTTCCTTTTCGATGAGCAGATCCACCAAGCGATCGGTGACGCTGCGATTTTCGCGAATCAACCGCTTTGCTAAGTCATAACACTGCTCGACAATTTCCCGAACTTGGGAATCGATGCGACGAGCGATCGCTTCGGAATATTCAGATCGTGTCGTCCAGTCACGACCCAAAAATACTTCTCCTTGTTGACTTTCCAAAGACAGCGGACCTAACTCCGACATCCCGAAACGTGTTACCATTTGTCGTGCCATTCCTGACAACTGTTGCAAGTCTCCACCGGCACCAGTAGTCACTTCAGCATGACCAAAAATCACATCTTCAGCTGCGCGACCACCCAAAGCACCAGTAATTCTTGCTTTCAACTGAGAACGGGAAATTAACCCTTGTTCTTCGTTGGGAGTAAACCAAGTCAAACCCTGAGCTTGTCCCCGTGGAATGAGGGTAACTTTTTGTACTGGGTCATGGTCTTTAAGCAACGTCCCTACCAAAGCGTGTCCAACTTCGTGGTAAGCAATCAAGCGCTTGCTCTTGCTATCTACCAAAGGAGTACCTTCCATCCCCGCGACAACGCGATCAACTGCGTCATCAACTTCTGCCAGGGTCATACCTTCTTTACGGCGTCTGGCGGTGAGAATTGCGGCTTCGTTGAGTAAGTTAGCTAAATCAGCACCAGTGAAACCAGGAGTACGGCGAGCGATCGCTTCTAAAGATACACTCTTATCTAGTTTCTTATTCCGCGCGTGAACTTGCAGAATTTCCAAGCGTCCTTTGATATCCGGTGGATCAACAGTTACTTGTCTGTCAAAGCGTCCGGGACGTAATAATGCTGCGTCTAATACATCAGGACGGTTGGTAGCCGCAATAATAATGATGCCGGTGTTACCTTCAAAACCATCCATTTCAGTCAGGAGTTGGTTTAGGGTTTGTTCTCTTTCATCGTTCCCACCACCGATACCAGCACCTCTTTGTCTGCCTACGGCGTCGATTTCATCGATAAAAATGATACAAGGAGCGTTATCTTTCGCTTTCTTGAACAAATCCCGGACGCGGGATGCACCAACACCGACGAACATTTCTACGAATTCCGAACCGGAAATACTAAAGAAAGGTACACCAGCTTCTCCAGCGATCGCTTTTGCTAGTAAAGTTTTACCAGTGCCTGGAGGTCCAACTAACAGCACTCCTTTGGGAATACGTGCACCGACAGCGGTAAATTTTTCTGGTTGTTTCAGGAAGGTGACAACTTCTTGCAGTTCTTCTTTAGCTTCTTCAATGCCTGCTACGTCGTCAAACTTTACTCCTGTTTTTGCCTCCATTTGAAAGCGAGCCTTAGACTTGCCAAAATTCATCGCTTGTCCAGGACCACCAGGAAGGTTGCTAGAGCGTCGGAACAAAAAGAACAATCCAGTAATCAATAGAATTGGAAAAATCAGATTACCCAACAGTCCCCAGATAGCTCCATCATTCCGCATCGGGTGAGCATCAAAGCTAATTCCTTTGGTTTTCAGCTTGGAAATTAGCTCAGGAGCGCTCATCGGCAGGTCTACCCGCACTCGTTGAACGCGATTATCGAGTTCTGGATCAACGGCTTCGACAATTGCTGTCCTACCACCTTCATAAAGATCCACGCTGGTAACTCGATCTGCATCTAAGTATTCCAGAAACCGACCATAGGTCATGCGGGTACTAGCTGTGTTCTTAGTCATGTCCGCAGGAGAGCCAGCAAACGCTCCTTGCCAGAAGAAAAAGCCAATTACCAAAGCAGGCAATGTCCAGAGTACTAGGACTCTCCAAGAGAATTTCATAAGAAAAAAATGGTAAGTGGAAAACCCACAGGCTTTGACTCCGTGGGAGGTAAACGGATGTTTATAAATCCATTTTGTTTAATCTGATGTTTTACATGCATCCCCATAGGGCTATTGAAGCGCTACGGCAAATCCATAACATCATTAAGAATCTTAATTAAATTTAACTTAATTCTAATACAATCCGCCAAAAAAGAAATTGATTGATATTCTTTCTCAATAAATGTCAGGCTTTGTCGGGAAAATAGTTTACTAGGACATTGCTCCCCAAATTAGCCAGATAAACGAACTAAAGCCAGAGAGTAGGCTCCTAAATTAAAAGCTTTTCCCAACAACAATTGTTGAGTGATGCTGGTATTTTGCACTCCATCTGCATTTAGGTAAAAAATAGGCAAAATATTCGGGATTTTGATGCCTGACATACCTGTTAAAGTAAGTTCGGCAGGTTTAGCTGATTTGTTGATTAACAATAAAGAACGTCGTCCGTCAGCATTTCTGACTGCCATTGCTTCTATACTAGAGCGATCGCTCTTTGTCTGCATCACTGTACCTGTTAAATACTTTACTCCCCAGGCAAATACAGTAGCGGCGGGTCGCAAACGATTTTCTGAGTCAATCATGCCATAAATTCCGTCCTTCAAATGCCAGGAGGTTGCCATATCTACACCTGCTTCTGCTAGGTGTTTGAGTACCGAAGCAAACCAAACTGCTCCAATGTGAGTATTTTGACGTTTCTCACCCGATTCCCAAGAGTAGTTAATATTGTATTCGCCTAGTAATAAGGGTATATGACGCTGGGGAATATACTTTTTGGTAATTGCCCGAAATTCTCGCACTTGTTGACCATAATTAGGCGTGTAAGCCATGATTTTATCAGTAGACTCCTTCGCATCACCGCTAGCATAACGATGCCAAGAGATAAAGTCTACATTAGAAGCGCAACTTTCCAAAAATGATGCGAGTCGGCTTGATTTATCCCAAGTGAGGACAGGACCACCAATTTTAATTTTGGGGTCTTTGGCTTTCATTGCTTGAGCAACTTTGTTGTATATAAGCCATAGTTCGTCAAGCTTTCCTGCTTTATGATAGCGCACATCCTGTTCATTAAATGGTTCCCAATATAGTATCTGACGAGATAGACGTTGATTGAGAATTACCACTAACTCTGCACAAAAAGCTGCATAGTTGTCATATTCTTTAGGGTGTAGCAGACCATCTGGAGTTTGTTGCATCCACTTAGTCCAACCGGGGATATTTTGAATAATGGTGGGTTTTTGGGGATAAGATGCATCGAAACCTGCTTTAATTTTGGCTATATCCCAGGTTTTAGTCGCTCCCTCTCCCCATTTCCCCAGGAGTCAGCCAGTGAGCGAATTCTGTGGTGAAGCGATCGCTTAATATAGATTCTCTGATCTTTTGCGTAAAGCGTATCAGTTCGGTGATGTTGTGAATACTTAACAAAGTGTAAGCCAAAATTTCTTGCGATCGCACTAAATGAGATATATACGCACGGCTGAAGTTTTGGCAAGTATAACAATCACAAGTTTCATCTAATGGCGTAAAATCTTCACGAAATTTAGCATTTTTCAAATTCCAGCGATCGCCCAGTACCATAGCTGTACCATGTCTCGCCCAACGAGTGGGAATCACGCAATCAAATAAGTCTATACCAGAAGCTATAGCGATCGCCATCTCTCGATAAGTACCTACACCCATCAAATAACGCGGCTTATCTGGTGGTAAAAGTGGCGCTGTCGCTTGGACAATATTCGCAATTAATTCCGGTGGTTCTCCCACACTCACACCACCAATCGCATATCCAGGCAAATCTAACTCAGCCAAAGCCACAGCAGCCTGAGAACGCAAATCTAAATACACGCCTCCCTGTACAATACCAAACAACGCCTGATCGCTGCGTTGGTGCGCCGCAATACAACGTTGTAACCAGCGATAAGTGCGCGATGTAGCTCCTTCCACCTCTTCGCGAGTAGCTGGATAAGGTGGACATTCATCAAACGCCATAATCACATCTGCCCCCAGAGTATTCTGAATCTCAATTGAGCGCTCTGGTGTTAAGTTAATAATCTGACCATCGTGAGGTGAACGAAATACTACACCATCTTCAGTGATTTTTCGCATTTCGCTCAAGCTGAAAACTTGAAATCCACCAGAATCTGTCAGCATTGGACCATTCCAGCCCATAAACTTATGCAATCCTCCACCCCCAGCCACAATTCCTTCACCGGGTTGCAAATGGAGATGATAAGTATTTGATAACACCATTTGCGCCCCAGTGTCCTTTAATTGGGCAGGTGTCAAAGTTTTGACATTTGCGAGGGTTCCCACTGGCATAAACCGTGGAGTTTCAACGATACCATGAGGTGTAAAAAACACCCCAGCCCGCGCTTTTGTCTGGCTACAGGAAGCAAGGCATTGAAAAGAGAATGTAGAATTCAAAATAAAACAGATGGGGAGAGTGGGGGAGGGGGAGGAGGATTTAAGTCTTGACTATTGACTCTTGATTTTAAAACGAATCAGAACTGTCATCGTCAATTTCTGCATCCCACCTAGCTGATAGTACCTGTTCCATCATGGCTTCAATGGTGCTAACATTCAAGTTGCGATCGCGTCGCTCTTGTAAAGGGGTAGACAAAGGAATAAGTCGCAAACGGGTTCCTTCTTGCACCAAATCAAAAAAACTTTGCTGCTGCGGAGACTGTTTTAATTCCAAATAATCGAAGCTATAAATATTTAAATAAAGAGCATGGTTAGCTACGAGTGTAGAGCGTTGCGGATTCGCAAATACTTCCATTACATCACCATCACCCTCGCTCTGCAATTTGCCATCTTGGGTGTAAATGTAGTGGACGCGACCTAAATCTGTCAACAATCGTCGTATATCGAGCTTATTTACAATTACGCCCGTGTTAATGATGCACGGAGCTGGTATCTTGGTGTCGGGTAGATGGTGGCTCATAATTAAATAGCTTGAGTGCGCGAAGGTGAAGTACAACACAGCTAAACAGTCAATTGAACAGATAGAGCTAAACCCTACGTTTAAATAATTATCAACTTTTTTGTGGGGCGAACAACTAATAATTTGAGATCAGTTACTTAGTCAACAATCGGTACAATGGAACGAACACTGATTAAATTGCTACTTCGGAAAATAGTGATTCGGTTTATTTTATACTATGCATTTTTACTTAAGAACTGAGATAAGGATAACAAAATTTTCCGGGATAATTTATCATGAGAGTAAATCTTATTTAAAGCTTTAAAATTTGATGCTGCTCCCTGTGCGGGAATTTTCAGCGTCATTCTTAATTTGTCCTTTATTTTTTGTCATTTGTCATCTGTAAAAATGCTAATGACTAATAACTAAGAAATAAGGTAACAAATATGACTAATGAAGAGCAATGGTGGAAAAAAAGTTTGTCCCAAATAGCAGCTTCCGTGATATTTTATACTGTGATTCCTTTGCCATATTTGGACAAATTAGACTTTTCCCAGGTGGCACGCTTTGCGCCGGTGATTGGGTTGATGATTGGGGGAATTTTGGGGCTATTTGATACTGGGATGAATTATCTGGGTATGCCAGTATTAACTCGTAGTGCCTTGGTAATTAGTGTTTGGATTGCGATTACGGGAGGACTGCATTTAGATGGGGTAATGGATACTGCTGATGGGTTAGCGGTAGGTGACAAAGAACGACGATTGGAGGTGATGACAGATAGTGCCACAGGTGCGTTTGGGGCAATGGCAGCGATCGCCTTGCTATTATTAAAAACAACCGCATTGACAGACATACACCAAAACCGCTGGTTAGTTTTGATGGCTGCTTGTGGGTGGGGACGTTGGGGGCAAATTTTGGCGATCGCTCAATATCCTTACCTCAAATTAACTGGTAAAGGCGCATTTCACAAAGAAGCAATTCGTTCTTATAAAGATTGCTTACCAGGATTATTGCTGCTGTTGAGTTTAAGTGGTTTAGAAATTTTAACAGACAAACGCCTATTTTTTGCATTAGGGATGACATTGGCAGGAAGTGCGATCGCTTTTGTGACTGGTGCTTGGTTTAATTACAAATTAGGGGGACATACAGGAGATACATACGGTGCAGTCGTTGAGTGGACTGAAGCCTTATTTCTCTGTATGCTGACTGCACTGTGAACGATTTTGGCTTTTACGAAAAGTTTGAGGGTCGGTTTTCTTTGCTCATATCATGACAGATTTATTACAATACGGTTGTATTGACGTTCCTGTAAAGACGTTCCGGCGGAACGTCTCTACGAGGGTTTCGGGGCAACGCATAATGTAAAGACGTTCCGGCGGAACGTCTCTACGAGGGTTTCGGGGCAACGCATAATGTAAAGACGTTCCGGCGGAACGTCTCTACGAGGGTTTCGGGGCAACACATAATGTAAAGACGTTCCGGCGGAACGTCTCTACGAGGGTTTCGGGCAACGCATAATTTAGATTCTGGAGATGTCTATTTAACTGGTTGCAACTTTGTCACTTTAAGTTTATAGACGCCAACTCCAGTTTCTCCGAAAGACCTGACACGAATGATATAATTTCCTGTTTGTGTAATGCGGGTGAACAGCAGGGAATTACTGCTACCATCGGGACCGTCATCATTTTCTGCTACTGTCGATCCGTCAGGTGCTAGCAGCGTGATGATGGCATCAAAGCTGTCAGATGACAGATCAACTGCGAGATTATCACCCTTGGTCAGTCTCACAAGGTAATCACGGGCAAAGCCACCTTGACCGGTGGGAATGTCTTTATCTGAAAGCGTATCAGAAATTTCCGCGCTATTAGGTAAAGGTATGGGAGTATACAACTTATTTTGAGCAAAAGCTACTGTTGTACTCATACCAATTGCCAGCAATGTCGCAGGAACAATTATTACTTGCCTCAAACTTACCCCGAAAGCTTTAGTTATCATAGGAATACACGGAATGCGGAAAACTCAGCTTTGAAAAGCTGAGAGGAAAGCGGCACGAGCGATTTTAATCGCTTTGAATATTTGAAATCATTATCGCCTTGGGGTTGTTTAATTCGGTGTGCTTTTGTGAATCAGTTGCCGGGAACGGTTTCCGTTCCGGCAAACTGATGAACCCGAAGGGTAATGCACTTTCAATGGGACAATTGCCATTTCAAACCTCAACCCTGTACGCATAATGTTTTGCTCTTTCGAGCCTCCCTTCCGGGGTGATGTTAGCCTCGACCTGTTATAAGAGCTTGTTATACCTGCAACACTGCCTCAGTGACCTTAAGACTGTTTAATTGCAGATGACAGAGCAGAGAACTGGCTTGTCTGGCGACACGCTTACGCGAACGCATTCCCAGGTGTCGTGACTCAAATAACGGCTACTCGTTTTACCGAGTGGTCTGGTCAGCATGGCTTGCTTGATTTCTCTTACAAGCCCAGCCCCTTAAGGGGCTGGGTTACTGACTCCCAGCAGTGTTCCCACAAAAACAGTATAATCTGGTCAATTATAGATTTTTCAAGCATAGCTTGCCTACATATTCTTTATTTATCTTTCTTTTACAGGAGTAGCGATCGCTGCTATTCCCTCTACGGCAATTCCACATTGATGAAGTACTTCCACCGCAGATTTAGCAGTAGCTCCACTAGTGCAAATGTCGTCAATTAACAATACTGGCACATTTGGACGAAACTGAGAAAAATCTTTGCCTAAAGCAAAGGCTTTTGCTAAGTTTTTTTCTCGTTCAAGAGGAGATAAACCGAATTGTGCTTCAGTTTCTTGTACTCTTGCCAAACCATTTTGTTTCAATTTTAACCCAGTTGTTTGGCAAAAGCTTTCTGCTATGAGCGCGGCTTGGTTGTAACCGCGTTTTTTTTGCTTGCTGGGGTGAAGTGGAATAGGAACAACTATTAAGCGTCGGTCTGTAGAGAAAGAATTTAACCATGCTTCGCCTAACCATTGTCCCAGAGGGCGAGCGATTTGGGGATGATTTTCGTATTTCATGACAGCAATCGCTCTTTTTAGGGAACCGCCATACTTACCCCAAGCAAATACTGGTATTGATTCTTGCCAGCGGCTATTAGGATTAGCTAAGTGACAGCTATGTAACTGTTTAAGACAGTATTGACAAAATTCTTCAGATGTTTGGCGCTGGCACAGAGGACAATTGGATTGAAGAAAGAGGCTAAGCAAATCTTTGATAAAATTACTCATTTATTACATAACTAAATAAGTGGGCATAAATAAATGTAATACCAATTCTATGCAAGGTTGCGCTTTATCGCCCTGCGCCGAGCGCACGCTACGCGAACAGGCACCGAAGCCTGGGGCTATACAAACAAAGCCCACCTGCGTGGGCTAATTAGACGCATCTTCATATAGAAAAAGCTATACTTTCAAGTTATGCAGTTTTGGAATATAAATATAAAAAATATGATAAACTCTAGTTGCTTAACTATCAAAGAATTCACTGATGCAGTTGGCGGGGGTATCACTCCGCGCATGGTGCGACACTATCATCAATTGGGATTATTGCCGCAACCAGTGCGATCGCATAGCAACTACCGCCTTTATAATGAAAACGATGTCCGTCGGTTGCAACGGATTGTTGCGCTGAAGCAGCAGGGATTTCAGTTAAACCACATCCGGCAAATTTTGAAAGTGGAACCGGAAGCGGATACTAGCATTACCCTGATGTCGCAACTTCAGCAACAATATAGAACAATTATGCAGCAAATTTCCCAACTGCGGCAAACCGCATCAGCTTTAGAAGGGTTGTTGGGAAGAGATCAAGATTGTGAAATCATGCAAGGGGAGGTTTTTTATCAACTCAAGTTATTAGAAGTCGAAACTCAAGCAGGAGTTGGAGAACTAGAAAATCTGTGGGATAAATTGGATGCAGAAGTTCATACTCATCCGGAAGTTTTTCAAGAATCTTTACAATGGTTGCTGCCTGATTTATCTGACCGTTCGGAAATTGAACAACATTTAATTTCCCAGATGGTTTTAGCTTGTGGGGATGTTAGTTTAGTGTCGTTTTTGAGATTGGGGAATAAAGCGATCGCCTCCACTCGTGATGCGCTAAAATCAGGCTGCCAGGTTGTTGTCGATACTTTTTCAGTGGCAGCAGCTTTAGATACTACTCGATTAGCTCACTTGGGATGTAAAATTACAACTTTAATTAACAATCCCCACGTCACAACCGCTAAAGAAGCAGAAATTGCTTTTTGGGAACATCAAGAATGGCGAGAAAATTTACTGAAACTAACTACAGGTTGCGTGCTAGTTATTGGTTATGCTCCTTCAGTACTTTTAGAAGTTTGTCAAGCTATTCAAAATCAACAAATTCAGCCTGCGCTAGTGATTGCGATGCCCATTGGTTTTAGCCATGCACCTGCGGCAAAGCGGCGATTAATGCAAACACCTGTGCCTTTTATCACGATTGAAGGGACTTTGGGTGGTGGATTGTTAGCAGCTACTGCTCTCAATGCCTTAGTTGAATCGCTGTTAGACAAACCTGATTGTCACTGTTATTTAAGTTAAAAGAATTGTTAAGAAATTATTTTATTTTTTACTTTTTGCATATTAAATATCTCCATAAATTAATTATGCGTTGCCGGAAACCCTTGTATGGAGGTAGCAATGTTACGTCTCTAGGTCTTTTGTGGAGATGTCTATTTAAATCACAAGGCAAACTGGGAAGTGTGGAAGCCGCGTCTTTTTAAAGCGCGGAGGAAACACGACCCAAGCGATTTTAATCGCCGCGAATATTTATGTTCATAAATAACTATAACCATCTTTTTTATGTATTGTTTTACAGTATTTGTGAGAAACACCTTGTACTTTGTCTTTGACTGTGGAAATATTGAAACTTCCGCTTGAACGTGTTGCAACCCTTCCAGTATATGCACCAATCTTTTTACCAGAGGTGACGACGGCTTTGATAATATCTCCTGTTTGAAACCCAAAATGAATCTGTTTGTTAGTTCGGTGTCTCGTGGGAAAACCAAATTTATTTGTTCCGCACATTTGCCTCGTTCCATGACCAGTAGCTTTGATTAATAACGGTTTGGTTATTAATACTAATACTCCTTCGATTTTACCGACACATGCAGCATCTAGCCAATGAGTTTTAGGCAGTTTCATACGAGTACGGTTAAACTTAGTTAAACCACCAGAACTCGTGCTGACTGGTAGTCCAGTAGCTTTCAATGCGTTAAATAATGCCCAGCGTGTAGAGTTGACAGCAGTTGCATCCTTTAAAGGTCTTTTAGCTTGAGACAGAATCTTTTTTATAAGTTCTGGCTTTTTAGCAAGAAAAACTTTAATATCTTGCGTGCCTTTTTTCTTATTGCATTTATCGCAAGCAAGACATAAATTAGAGATTTTATTTGTTCCTCCTTTAGCGATGGCGTGGATATGCTCAATTTGTAGAGCTATATTTTCAGCTTCGCAGTAGGTACATTTTCTATCCCATTTATTAAGAAGATATTCTCTAACTTCGTAACCTAACAACTCTCCTTGTTGATATTCGATACCAGATATTTCGGGATTTTCTAGTTGTTGTAAATCAAATCTGACTAACTCTTGAGATATACCAGTAAGGAGTGCAAACTTAATTAAACGATTTACAATCGTTAAAGTCGTTTCTACACGATGCTGTAACGATGGTGCGAGCCAATATGAACGTCTTCTTCTATTAAGAAATCGTGGTTGACGATAACGAGTATGTCGTGAACGTCTGCCACGTCTCTTCATATTTCTAGACTCAAGCGATGCTTTAATAGCAAGACCTCGATGAGTTAATTCTGCACCAAATATAACTTTGCCGTTTTGAACTAAAGCAAGTCCGGTAGTTTTAGAACCAGGATCGATTTTTATTTGAATTGGTTTTACTGGTTTTAAGGAAACCGTTTTAAGAATAATCGTAAACGGATAACGACGGAACACGGCAGCTTGACCATCGTTGAGTAATTTTCTCGCTGTACCAGGATGAACGGGATTACATGGTTTTTTGTTTGTGTCAATAACTAAAACGTAATTAGACAATTCAAGAACTCCTTTGCAGGGTAATGTTAGCTTCGATCTTGTTATCCTAGCTTTTTGCACTTGCAACACTAAACCATTGACCTTAGTTTTGTTTAATTGCAAATGACAGAGCGACAAACTAGCTACGCATTTGAAGGTGTCATGACAAGGATAACGGCTACCTATTTCTAGGTGATCTGGTCAGCACGGCTTTTAGGTTTTTAAGCTAGAAGCCCCGTCATTTTAATGCGGGGTTGCTGACTCAAGTATCATAGTTTGGCGACATGATATAGTTTACATGATAATTGGATGCTGATTTTAGGCAAATAAACTATGGTAATTTGGGTAGAAAGTATGATTAGACAAAGTATTTCCGAAAAATTCAACCATTTATCAGAAAATCTAAAGATATTTATCAAATAAAAACGTAAAACTTATAGTTCAAGATGATTCAAGCTAGAACTAATTAGCTTGAAGCCATGTTATCAAAGGTGATATGATATAATGCCCGGTAAATTACTTAACAATTGTATTGACGTTGCGCCGGAACGTCAATACGACGGTAGGTAGGTTTTTATTAAACGGACATGATGTGAAAGACCTTTGTATAATTAGCCCGTCTCCTAATTAAAAAGATAACGATTAAGACTAGTCGGTAATAATATTCCTTTACCTTGATAAGGGGCATATGTGGCAAAAAGAGAAAAAAGATAATTCCATAGTCAGTTTAGCATTACTGTTGGCATTAAGTTCCCCAGCAGTAACTCTCTTCGTACCAAACTGCGTACAAGCAGCACAGTCTGCAACTGAAGAACCTTCATTCCCTCTGCCGCAAACGGTGGAGAATGGGACTAAAATCAGGCTTGATGGTTCAAGTAGCATGATGCCAATCAATCAAAGCCTGAAAGAAAGTTTTGAAAAGCAGTTTTCTGGCACTTCAGTTGAATTAGCGGCAACCGGTGCAGATTCTGGTCTCAAAGCTTTGCAAGATGGTAAAATCGATATAGCTATAATTGCTCGCAACTTGACACCAGAAGAAAAAGCTCAAGGTTTAGAGCAAGTACGGGTACATCGTGAAAAAATAGCGATCGTAGTTGGTGGTTCTAATCCTTTTAAACGCAACTTGACAAGTAAGCAATTTGCGAAAATTTTTCGAGGGGAAATTACCAATTGGTCTGAGGTAGGAGGACAAAATGCGAAAATTAGCTTTATTGACCGTCCGTCAACAAGCGATACTCGCGATTCATTACGCGATTATCCAGTATTCAAATCTAATAAATTTGCCACAGGCTCTACAGCTACCCAATTAGAAGATGATAATACCACAGAAGTTATCAAGCAACTGGGCAAAGACGGCATCAGTTATGCGCTGGTTAATCAAATATCAAAGCTGGAAGATGTGCGATCGCTCAAATTACATAATACCTTACCAGACGATGCAAGATATCCCTTCTCCCAGCCTTTGGTATACGTTTACAAGAAAAATCCGAGTTTAGGTATTGCAGGTTTTCTTGGCTTTACAACCGCCAAACCGGGTATTCAAGCCATAGAAAAAGCCAGAACTGCGGAAGAAGAAGCGATCGCTGCCAGTATACTACAGACAATCCCCCCAAATCCAATTACCTCAGCAACTACTGCACCCACAGAAAGTGCAACTTCACCGCTAGGGGAAACCACCAACCCCACAACGGCTAATCAAAATGATTCCGCAATAGCTGTACCCGCTAATGATAACATTCAAAATGTTACCAATGACAGAATATCGCCTTGGTGGTGGTTGTTAGCTTTGCCTGTAATCGGTGGTTTATTATTCTGGTTGCTAGGAAAAAAGGGATCAAAACCTCAAGCAACAGACAACGTAACAGAATTATCCAATCAACATTTAGAAGAGATTATACCAACAGCAGCCATAGGTGCAAGTGTTGCTGCCCCTGTTAGCGACGCTTTGTCTGATAACCAGCTACTTCGCGCTTACGCGCAAACACAATCTGGCGCAGTCAAAAATACTACCCAGATTTCAGACACCCCAGATAATCTAGCTGAAGATACAACATCTCCAGTATCCAACATTACCTCAGGTGGTAGCGCGGAACTAGCAGGCGTTACAGCACTAGGGATAGGAACAAGCACTTGGTTCGCACCATCTGACACAGCAGAAGCGGTAGATGAAACGACAGAAATCAGTAATAATACTCAAATATCACCAAATATTCCCCAAGGAGAAACATCAGTAACCGACCAATCGGCTGAACCACAATCAAACACCTCTGCGGGTGGTACAGTAGCACCAGGTGGGTCAATACTTTGGTCGCGATTAACTGGCAGCTCACCAAGAGAAGTTATTGCAGAAACCACAGAAAGCAACGACCTTGAAGAAGATGTCTGGGATATTGAAACTCCACCAGCCGAAGTCACAACCCCCAAACTGCAATATTCTACCACAGTAGATGCTACCTCAACTGAAGTTAGAGATTCTCTCCCCCTTCCATCTGATGTAAATATCGAAGCACCAACAACGGAAGTTACAAATTCTGGCGTTGCATCGAATCCAGAAGCATCGATAATTGAAATTACATCCGCAGAAGCGCAAATTCCTACAAATGCATCTGATGCAGATTTAGAAACATCAACAAAAGAAATTACAGATTCATTTCCCGAACTTGCATCCTCAGAAGATGACTCGGATATGGACTTCTATCAAGAGGAGACAAAAGTACAACCACCAGCACAACAATTTAACTGGTTACAGAATATCACCTCTGCCGGTGGTATAGTAGCAGCAGGAACTGGAGCAGTACTTTGGTCGCGATCGCCTCTTAGAGATTCACAAACAGAAGCTATAAACCAAACCACACAAACTAACGATGCTGAGGAAGATTTCTGGGATATCGAAACACCCCCAATTGAATCACCAGATGTTCTGGAAAATGCATCTAATCAAGTAGAAACACCTTCTGGATCGCAAATTACCGATTCTCTACCCGAATTGTTAGATATCCCAGAACTTGTATCTGACGAAGACGATTGGGACATGGAATTTGCACAAGAGGAGACAGAAGTACAACCACCAGCACAATCTAGCTGGCTAGAGAATATCACCTCTGCGGGTAGCGCAGTCACAGAACGTGGGGCAGTACTTTGGTCGCGACTATCTGGTAAAGCTTCGCAAAGAGAAGCTGGTAATTCTAGCACAGAAGTCAGCAATATTGACTCCTATATCTTGGATAAGGTCGAAACACCCGTAACTCAACAGCCAGATGTTCCTTTATCTGTTTTAAATCCACAATTGCCCACAGTGGAAGTTATACCTGCAACTCAACAGAAAGATGTTCCTTTATCTGTTTTAAATCCACAATTGCCCACAGTGGAAATTATACCTGCAACTCAACAGAAAGATGTTCCTTTATCTGTTTTAAATCCACAATTGCCCACAGTGGAAATTATACCTGCAATGCCAGAACTACCGAATGTTCCGGAAGCTGCTTTGGATGTGGTTGCAGATGCAGCTGAGGAAGATTTATCTGCTGAATCAAACTGGCTAGAAAATATTACCTCTGATGATGATGCAACTTTAGAAGATGATGTATCATCAGATTTGTTTGATATGGACGAAACAACTTCTTTAGACTCCCCAGAATCAAGGGAAATATCGGCAGAAGTTGCAGATGCAAGCTTAGAACTACCAGCCAATTTACCCATCGAGCAAGATATAAAGCCCGAACCTGTACAAAATATTACTGGAGCCACTCCATTAAACTTAGCAGGTGGTGTAGCTTTTGTGGGTGCAGGTGCTGGAGCTTGGTCTCGGATTTATGGCAATAGTGAAAATACTGGAATTTCGGTTACAGAAGATACAATTAGCGAGGAAAAAGATGTAGAAAGCAGCATTGCGATCGCACCTCGCACGGCAAAATGGGCTTATGTATTTTGGAACGTTTCCGACAACCAGAAAAAATCAGTGCAGCAAGATGGCGTTTGTCAATTCGCCTTGCGGTTGTATGATGTGACTGATCTTGACTTAAGTTATCAGACTCCCATACTGGTGCAGCAGTATGAATGTGAGGAAATCACGCACGATCGCTATGTAGCGATTCCGGCAAGCGATCGCGATTATATGGCAGAAATAGGCTATCTAATTAATAGCGATCGCTGGTTTTTACTAGCTCGTTCAGCCACAGTTCGCGTCTATACCCGTCCCCAGCAAGATTTCTGGTTTCAAGCGGATGCTGAGTTAATTATCCATGGAGCAACAGAACCAGGTGCAACTGTGACAATCGGTGGTCATTCCATCAAACTCAAACCCGATGGAACTTTCCACTTGCGTGTCCCCTTTACACACAGCTTGATTGATTATCTCATGACCGCAGTTACTTCTGATGGGCAACAGACTAGAATCATTCACAAGAAGTTTTTCCAAGAAACTCAAGAATGAATAATATCATGTCCGTCTAATTACAACAGATTGCGTTGTTATTAAATACACGTAGAGACGTAGCATTGCTACGTCTCTACAGGTTTTGGGTTTTATGCATGTACCTCTTAAGGAGCAACCGTCGTAAAGACGTTCCGGCGGAACGTCTCTACAATATATGTGATTTGTCGGACATGATATAATTGGTAATCCTTGACATCAAAACCGCTGACCGGTGGTAACTTCAAATTTGACCTCTCCCTGGTCACTAATTCCCAAGTCACCACGAAGCAACCCAAACGGTGACTTCACTCGCAATCCTAACCCGTAACCAAACCCACTTCCGGGTTTACCTCGCACTATACCCGGTTCCCCTAATACGGTTTTGCTAGATCCAAAATCCGAACCGAAGTCTGCAAATAAAACTCCTCCCACTGTCCGCAAAATCGGGAAACGATATTCTACAGAAGCTAAACCATAACTACGTGCGCTGGCAACTCTACCACCTCCGTAACCTCTAACAGAATTCTGTCCACCCAAATCAAATGCGTTTGCGGGTGGAAATTCGCCGATATTTGTTCCAGCTTGCAAATTAAAAGCGATCATTTCTGTATTTTCTGTTGACCCATTACGACCTATAAAAGCAACTGGTACGTATAAAACATAGTTACCTTGCAATCGATTGCTAGCAATTTTACCGAGTCCGATGGGAATTGCTTGGTCGGTACGAAGAGTCAGAAGCGAACCTTTACTTGGATTGTTACGGCGATCGCGTTGATCTTTGCTAATAGCAAAAGATACTGTAACTAAATCATCAATACCAGTACCGCTTACTGAAAGTGGGTTTCCCAATCTATCTAATTGTGCCACATTATAATCGCGATCGCGCAAGCTAATTCTCGTGTAGTTCAAACCTAAAGCTGCATCCCAATCATCAAAAGATTTTAAAACAGCTACAGAACCCCCAAATCTTCCTTCTCGTGCCGTGCTACCGTTTGACAACTTGATTTCATCGTTGAAAGTTCGAGATAAATCTCGTTCGCGAAAAGCTCGAAAGCTGTAGCCTAAGCGACTTGGTTCTCCTCGACGATAAGGGCTGATAAAGGAAGTGTCAAATTGAACATCTTTACCGCTGACTTGAATGCTGGTATCTAGTTGTTCATTAAGTCCGCTAATATTTGCATCTCGATAACCTACCTGACCGTAAAGCCCAACATCACCGTTATCACCACCGCCAAAGTTCCAAGAAGGAAATTTATTTTCTCTAATGTAATAGACGATAGTAAGACTTGTGTCATCTTCTTCTAAAACAAAGTTAACTTTATCAAACGAATTTAATCTCCTTAATCTTTCTACGTCTTTTTGAAATAAATCGTTACGAAATATTTGACCTGGCTTTAATCTCAGATTGTCAATGATAAAATTTCTCTGAGTCCGTCCTTCGATGAGTCTACCTTTTTCATCTACCCACTTATCCTTATTATTGAGAAAACGGATTTGGATATCTTTAACAATTTTCTCGCTAACCTCAGCCCTCTCAACACTTTTGTAAGATGTGGGGAGTGGTTGGGAAATATTCTCTATGTCAGTTTCTACGGTTGGCGGCAAGTTGGTATCATTCTTCAGTTCTGATTCTGCACGCACCTCGTAACTCCAACTAAGCAACATCCCGACAATCAAAATCACAATTTGAATACGCATATCTAAAACTTTATCATTCCCCACATCTTGATAACAGTTAAATTGTCCCATTACAAGAGATCGCGACTCGATTTAAATCGCAAAGCCAGAAATTTGCTACTGTAATGGTGAATAAATGTGCGATCGCAGGGAGGGGGGTAAAATAAAAAAGTTATTTAGTCTCACCCCCAAAGAACTCGATAGGATTATTGTCCTGGTCTAATTGCCATAGATTGATCCTCCTGGATCGGTTCCGTGACGGCTTGTGAAGCTGGTAAACCTACACCTTGGATTGTTACTTCGTCCCATACAGCTGGGGCACCATTGAAACTAGCTGCAACGAGTTGAGAAAAATTTGGGGATAGAACCAAGCTCTAGACGACGGTAAAAAATTGCTGTTGAAACGTGATTTAAAACAACTGGGTCTACATTACATAAAAAAGCTCAATCGTAGAATGGGTAGCTTAAACTTGACTCTGTTTGGTTTTGACGGGGTTGCGTCAAAACCATTCCTACTGTACCAATTGAGTAAAATGAAAGTTCAGTCATTCCCGCGAGGTGTCCGATGACTATCCTTGACCGCCGCCGTCAACTTCAACAACAGATTGCTCAACTTCCAGATGACCAACTGACTCAGGTTGAACAATATCTAGCATTTCTTAGTTTTCAGAAAACAGTTCCATCTCAATCACAAGTGACTAAATCACCTTCCACTGGAGCTTCAATTCTGGCATCTTTAGAGCAACCACACACTCCGCCCGATTCTCCTGAGTGGGATGAGAAGATCCCACAACCACCTGAAGATTTTGCCGCTAAGATCGCTGAAATAAAACAACGTGGCGATCGTTCTCAATCTGTGATCCGACGAGATTCTACAGGTCAAGACTTGCTCAAATTTGCTGGTAGTTGGCTAGGAAACGACCTAGAGACGTGCCTAGAATTTCTTGATGCAACCCGCTCAAAAGCGAAGTTTTAAGCCAATAATTTATGTATTTGCTGGATACCAATCATTGTAGTTATCTCATTAACAACAATCCTCAAGTTGTTGAAACTGCTCAAAGTTATGCTCAAGATCCTTTTGGGATTAGCATCATTAGCTATGGTGAGTTGCTCTATATGACGGAAAAATCAGAGCGTCGAGAGATGAACTTACAAGTGGTTCAAGCATTCCTGACAGAAATTGATATCTATCTGCTCAATCAAGAAATAGCTGAGATATACAGTCAACTGAAGAACTGCATTTTTCATCAATTTGCCCCAAAAGAAAAAAACAAACGCCGCAGTACCCGCATTCAGGATCTCGGTTTTGATGACAATGATCTATGGATCGCCGCAACAGCAATTTATCATAATATTACTCTCGTTTCTGCTGACAGCGACTTCACTAGGATTCAGCAAGTTTACAGCTTTTCAGTTGAATCATGGATTTAGTAGAATAACAACAAAGTAATGTTATAGCGTTTACTTTAGCCGAAAAAGTTCAGCAACTTAATTTGAATGTTAGTCTCTGGACCTACGACTAGAAACGCAGAATCGCCAAACTTTGGGGCACCTGTGAGAATTTTCGGGTTTTGAGAAAAGCCAAACTCTTCTGTAGGAATACCGAAGGGATTTCGATTGAGAGTACCGTCACCATTGGTATCATGAAAAACAGCGATCGCATAATTTCCGACTTTCAAATTGTCAAATTTAACTGTCAGCGGTGTGTTTTCTACTTTGACACAACGGGCAGCCACAGCGCTAGTGCTGCTGCTAGGAAATCCTCGTCCACCTGAAAACAAACTTAAGCAAACTTGCCCCCGCTGGCTTTTCAACCCGTCAATCGTCACCGTCAGGCTACTCTTTGATACTGCTTTTGCTTCTTGTAAAGCTGTCAAGTTGATAACAGCGGTTAGAAGTAAAAGGCTTTTTAAAATACGTTGCATATTTATTGACTCCTATATAAAACACTACAAATTTAGGCAGTAATTTGATTAAAACCATAATGCCAATTGCAATCGCAAATATTGCCCACACAAATGGTATAATAAATTAGCGAACTTTCAGATAGTTTATACGTAGACGAGAAAAACGATCGCTATAGTTCCGAAATTTCTCTCGAATTAATAGATACAGCAGATTTGAGGTAAATAAAGTACATGTATAAAACCCAAAACCCTCCTAGATACGCGAAAATTCGCGTATCTACGTCTTTTCCACTCCTATGTCTATTGTAAAGAGGTAGCACTGCTACGTCTCTACATTCTTTTTCACTTTCTATGTCGTCGAGATATGCTCAGTTAAACAAAATCAAATTAAGCGCATATTTTGACTGTTCGGGTCAAAACCTCTAGCAAATCGGGTACTTTCATCGTAAAAAGCACCACTGAAATTAGCTCCGTATAACTTAACATTATTTAGTTTGGCTCCCCGCAGATTAGCTTGACTTAAATTCGCTCCGCTGAGGTTAGCTCCAGTCAAGTTAGCTCTGGATAAGTTAGCTCCCTCAAAGTTAGCTCCCCATAATTTTGCTTTGGCTAAGTTAGCTCCACTTAAGTTTGCAGCCCATAAATTGATTCCGGGTAAATGAGCTTTAATTAGCTTAACTCCACTTAAATCTGCTATCGAAAAGTCTCTCTCACCTGCGACATAACGCCGTTTCAGTTCATCTGCATTCATTTTTACCTGTTAATAATTGCATAATTTTATCTGAAAATATGAATTTATCAGAAATTTGGGTTTAAAACCCCGTCCTTTAGTACTTGCTTTATATTTACCGAAGATATATTTTCCACTAAAGTAGCATTGCTACGTCTCTACATTTTTTTTCACCTTAATATAGTATGCCCTAATGCGGAAAATGATTGAACTGTTGTTTATGGCACTTTGAGACGCTTTTCGTGTCATTGTCAACTAAGCGAAGCGATCGCTTTATTCACCCTGGGCACATTTTTTATAGACATTCCATACAGAGAAAACATTCTCTCTGCTTCATCACTCCTTAAAAATGACGAAGGACAGACACACAACTTCTTTATCAATAATTCGTCTCTTCATAAATATTAATTCCTTTAACTTGTTTATCTTCACGTTTGTCAAAGTAAAATCACTGATTTTTATCTGTCAGCTGGTTAAATCAGTTACAAATTCTGTCTATTCAATGAAAAACATAATTTCAGTAAAATCATCCTATTATTTGTAATGAATAAGTCACATAATTGGCTCAAGACACGGTAAACGACACGAGCTTACAATCATGTTTATCAGAAAATTTGCTTCAATTGCTGCTTTATCTTTATCTGCCATCGCTTCCTTATCCTACGCAGATGCTGCTCACGCTTTCTCCTTTACCAAGAGCGTAGGTACTACAAGTCCTACCGGAGCAACCAATCTAGGTGCCTATACCAAAGACAAAAACGCAATCACCATTGACTTCAACAATGGTACAGCACCTACCACTGGATTTGCTCAGTACTCATTTAGTAACGAAACAGGCACAAGCAAAGTTAAGGCAGACAGTTGGGCGCCAGTTGGTCCAAATGGTGAGAAAAACGATTCTCAGTATCTGGCAATTTTCGATAATAGCTCAGTCACAATTAGCTTAGAGAGTCTGACAAAATCTTTCGGTTTAGATTGGGGTGCTGCTCACCCTGGTAATACTCTTTCCTTCTACAATGGAAATAACCTGATCAAGACCTTTGAAACTGCCCAAATCAGTAAGTTTGCCATCTACTCTGAACTACATCCAGGACCAAAGGCAGGTGATAGTTCTATACAATCAGCACCCGGAAGCAAAACGTACTATCAAGGTAATGCCTACGTTCAGTTCTTTGCAGAGAACGCAAATGAATACTTCGACAAAATTGTGATTTCCCAAACAGGAGGTGGTGGATTTGAAAGCGATAACCACTCCTTCCGCACAGTACCTGAGCCTAGCCTTGTTTTCGGTATGCTGGCTCTAGGTGGTGGTATGCTCCTCCGCAAACGCAAAAATCAAAAAGCTCTCAATTTGGGCTAAGTTGATTTAATCACCACTTTTTTGGGGTGTCTTCAACCCCCTTCCCGCTTTTAGATAATTTAGTTTGTATTTGCCCAGATAAATAATAACATGGAAATAGAAAAGGCAGACTTATGTGGTCTGCCTTTTCTATGTGTTAATTCTCGTAGTGGGCAGTTTACTGCCCGAATTAAGCGATATTTAATGCGATCGCTTGATGGGATAACTGAAGAATATCGGCGCTTAAATGTCTTGAATTATGAAATCGAATGTGGTAATCTTTTTAAGATGGCGAAATTATATCAATTTGCCGCCTCTTAAACAGTCAATTATTAACCTGATTCAGAATTCTGTTGCGGATAAGTCAAACTCCAGTTGTATTTATCATTGAGTTGGAAATACAAACCTTGGATAATTAATCGCAGAGCCAGTCGAGTTTTGATGAAATTTCTAATGAGATGCGTTCCTGGTTCCGCAAAAATATCATCATAGAATTGACTATTGCCAAAAGGCTTTTCGTAAAAGCTGCCAAGACCTTTAACTGTTAAAATAAAAAATGGTGCTTCCTCGTATTTATCTGGAACCATAAATATACCATATACGTGATGTTCGCCAAGCCACGGTTCAACAACAACTTTAATGGCATGTACTTGGAATTTTGGCGTTTTTGATGCCAGAAAAAGTTCTGCATTGGAATCAGTTTCATCTAATGGCATCCACAGTGTAATAAACGAAAGCGAAAGTAGGAAAATTACAATACAAGTAACCAGACGACGCATAAAGTGAAAAGAAAGTATTTGTGTTCACGTTTTGGCAATTAAAATTGCCTAATTTTCTATACACATACAGCAGATTACGCTTTAATCGAATACACGTAAAGACCTAGCACTGCTACGTCTCTACAAGGTTGTGGGTTATAAGGTAGATGCCGAAAACCCCGGAAGAACTCTCCACGTAGTTCCGCATTCTGTGCTTCTCCCAGGGGGAGACGCTGCGCGAACAGACCGGGGATGAAGGCTGGCGGTAGGATTTATCCTACCGTCATGCCTTCTGTTGCTCAATATATCGTTTTACTGTTTCTGTGCAAACATTGCCTGCTGTGCTTACGAAATAGCTAGGTGTCCAGAGTGTTGGTAGTTTCATTAATTCTGGAAATTCTTTTCTCAGCACATGTGATGCTCGACCTTTAATTAGTCGAATAATTTTACTTGGGTCGTCACTAGGTTTTGCATTTATAAACATGTGAACGTGGTCTGGCATAATTTCAAGTGCTATGATTTTCCATCGGTTTTCAACACAAACCTCAAAAATAATTTCTTGCAGCTTCTCTGCAATAGCTCCTACTAACACTTTTTTACGTCGCTTAGGAATAAAAACAAAATGATAGTTTAACAGTGAAACTGCGTTACTTTCATGTCGATACTCGTCAGGAGAAAACTTAGCCACAACTTTAAAATAATGCTTGGTATCTGTCTACAGCTATTGTATATTAGTTGTAGGTCGAAAACAATCCTGTTTAGTAACAATCTTTTAGCGATGCTAGTTTTGGAGTATAAAGTCAAAGGCAAAAAAGCTCAATATACAGCAATTGATGATGCTATCCGCACCACCCAGTTCATCCGCAACAAAGCGATTAGATACTGGAGAGATGCTGATAGAGCATTAAAGGTTGACAAATTTGCCCTTAACAAATACTCCACCCAACTTCGCAAAGATTTTCCCTTCGTTACTGACTTAAATTCAATGGCTTGCCAAGCAGCCGCAGAACGTGGATGGGCTGCAATCTCACGGTTTTATGACAATTGCAAATCGAAGAAGCCTGGTAAAAAAGCGGAAAACGCGGTCTTGGGGTCTCCCCAAGTGAAGCGATTTTCCAAGACAGGTTTTCCAAGGTTTAAAAAAGATTGTCGTTCGGTTGAATATAAAACATCAGGATGGCGGTTACATGAGACTAAAAGACGCATCACTTTTACAGATAAAAAAGGTATTGGTGAGTTAAAACTTTTAGGTAAATGGGACTTACAGACATACGATGTTAAAGATATCAATCGAGTCCGGCTAATTTGTCGTGCAGATGGGTATTACGCTCAATTCTGCATCGTCGTTAATGCGGTAGATACTCAACCCAAAACAGGGCAGGAAATAGGCTTAGATGTCGGAATTAATAGTTTCTATTCCGATAGCAATGGACATCACGAACCCAATCCTAAGTTTTTGAGAAAGTCTGAAACAACAATCAAGAAATCTCAAAGACGTATTTACAAAAAGGTAAAAGGTTCATCGGGTAGACGCAAGGCAAGAAAGCTCTACGCCAAAAAACACTTAACTATAAGTAGGCAACGTAATGAACACGCTAAGAGAGTAGCGCGTTGCGTAGTCAAGTCTAACGACTTAGTAGCCTACGAAGATTTAAGAGTTTCTAATATGGTTAAAAATCATTGTTTAGCGAAATCGATTAGTGACGCTAGTTGGTATTTGTTCAGACAATGGTTAGAATATTTTGCACTCAAGTTTGACAAGCTAGCAGTAGCTGTACCACCTCATTACACGTCTCAAAAGTGTAGTAGTTGCGGTGTAATTGTCAAAAAATCTCTATCAACTCGTACCCATAATTGTAGTTGTGGATGCGAATTGCATAGAGATGTTAATGCTGCGGTGAATATTCTAAATCGAGGACTCCAAGCTAGGGACGGGCAGTCCCGAAGTAACGCTGTAGGAGTTGGAATCTCTACGCTAGTTGGCGAAAGCCTGCTAGAGCAAATTCTGACGTAGATTACAGAATCCCCGTGCTTTTAAGCCGGGGAGTGTCAAATACATATATCATTTAGAGTATTCCAAGTAAAAAAATACCCAATTGTCATTACGAACGCAGCGATAGCGGAGTGAAGTAATCGCATAGTCTCGAAGTCCTTGCGATTGCTTCGTCGTTCCTCCTCGCAATGACAGGTTTTGGATCATTTATTTGTTGGAACACTCTTACCTGAAATCTGCACATAATACTGATGCAAGGTGGACAGGACGAGACAAATACGGGCAATGTCCCCCAGGTAATTCTATCGCATCAACTCCCAAGCGCTTGCGTGCAGCATAACGCGACCATGTAGGGGAAATTATCCGGTCATCAGCGCAGACAATATACGCACACTCCACATCAGGCAAAGCTTGTAGGAGACTTACCTCAAAAATATATGCCATTGATTTTTGCTGCCGCATTTTGTCAACTGCCCAACCTGCCACCTCTTTTTCACAGTCGTGAAAAAAAAGTTCCATTGCAGCTGCTTCGCTTTCTGAAGGATTTTTCCCCAGAGAAGCAGGTTCGTACATATCAGGTTCATCACGAAACTTTTCTAGCTTACTCTCTTCTGGGCGATCGCAGCCAGCTGCCTTCATCATATCAGGCATGTCTTCATAAAACTGGTCAGCCGTACTAGTTCCGGGGTATGGAATCAGCGCAGTCAGGAACACAAGTTTACGCACAGGACGCTGAAGAGCGACAATGGGGATAACAGTACCAGCCATTGAGTGACCAACTAATATAATATCGTCTTCGTCTTTGGGAAGCGATCGCAGCACTGCATCAGCAAAGTCGGACAAACTAGCGGATGGATCTTCAATTGGCAAATCCATCGCTACTGTTTTGTGTCCCCGTGCTTCGAGTTCGGGAATTAGCAAATCCCAACACCACGCACCTTGACCGAAACCGTGAACTAAACAGAAAATACTCATATTGTAGCGATCGCTATTAGGAATTTCATATTAACATTCAGCCGAATTGTCAAAAAGTGCGATCGCTTAACAACACAGTAATGGCATTCACCACAATTTGCGCCGAACCTGTGAAAAACGATCGCTCGATTGTTTTTGGTGTATCGCGAGCTTTATGGTAATGCGGATTACGTAAATTTGCGGTATCTGTCACCAACACTGCACCGATTCCTTGATACCAAAATGGTGCATGATCGCTGCGTAAAGTATCCGGTGTCAGCAAACCTTTCAGGGGAATCGGCAGTGTTAGCACTGCTGGCAAATTTTCGCTTATTTTTTGAAAAGCATTAAGTAAAGGCAAGTGTTCTGCATCCCCAATCGCTACCAAAAAATCGCCCTTGTCGCTAGGTGGAGTAACAGGTAAAGTCGGTGGATACTGCTGACATCCAACCGTGTAGCAAGCATAACCTACCATATCCATCACAATTACACCACGCAAATTTGCCAAACGAGTATTATTTGCGACAAAAGCCTTACTACCCAAAAGTCCCTCTTCTTCCTTGTCAAACAATGCAAGCTGTAACGTCCGGGGAGTCGGACGCGAACCGAGAAGTCGGGCAACTTCCAGCACCACAGCCACACCACTAGCGTTATCATCAGCACCAGGAGAGATGGCAACGGTATCGTAATGTGCTGCGACAAGAATTGCTCCTGCTGCTTTATCAGTTCCTTGGCGTTCTGCAAAGATATTAACACCCTCAGAGAATTTTTCTAACGTTGGTTTCCAGCCTAACTTTTTCAGTTCAGATGTAATGTAAGTGCGAGAACGCGATCGCTCTACATTTGTGAAGCGCTTAAAATTCAACTTTTGAAGGTGAGCAAATAACCTGTCAGCAGATACTTGGGGACTATTTGTCACCTGCTTTGACTCTGACTTTTGGGATGTTTCCACTCGCGTGGTTGCAATAACTGGCATCTCTTCCCTTGGATGAAAAAACACGCCAATACCCATGACTACAACTGCCATTAGCACCACCAGCGCCAGCCAAATCCATTTTTTCATAAAATCTCTCCCTTGTCTACTGACATAGAATAGCGCCGAATAGCAAGTTTGACGCCTCGTCTTTTGACAACGGATTAAGTATTGTTAAAGGTTAATTGTTGATTGCCCCACTAACCACCAACCACGCACAGACGCGAGGAACATTGTGTCTCTAACCACGACTTACAGACGCGATGAATCGCGTCTCTACCAACCACCAACCACTAACAATTATCAAAATGCTAGATTTGTTGCTCATTGTCGTTTTAGGATTCCTGGGGAGTTTTGGTCATTGCGTGGGGATGTGTGGTCCTTTATCGGTGGCATTTTCGTTATCTAATAAACAGGAAACTCTCAATTGGCGATCGCAATTAAAATTTCATACACTGCTTAATTTTGGGCGAATGTTGAGTTATGCCTTAGTTGGTGCAGGCATTGGGGCGTTGGGTTCGGTGTTGCTTGCTAGTGGAAAATTTGCGGGAGTGGGTAGCGATTTACGCCGATGGATGGCAATTATCACCGGGTTGATGCTGATATGGTTTGGGTTAAGACAAATAAAACCCGACTTCTTGCCGCGTATACCGATGTTACATCCTTTATTGCCAGGTAAATTACGCGATCGCCTGAATAAAGGAATGGTCAAACTTTCTTTAAAATCAACATGGTGGACACCAGCACTTTTAGGCATGACATGGGGTTTGATGCCTTGTGGTTTTTTGTATGCGGCTCAAATTAAAGCTGCGGAAACTGGTAATTTGTGGATGGGGGCAGCAACTATGCTGGCTTTTGGTTTGGGAACTTTACCTACAATGTTAGGTGTGGGTGTCTCTGCATCTTTGGTAAGTCAAGACAAACGCAGTCAGCTATTTCGCTTAGGTGGTTGGGTTACTCTCGCCATTGGTGCTATTACTCTTTTGCGGACTGGCAACACAATGGTAGACTACACGGGACACGCTGCCTTGATCTGCTTGATCATGGCATTAATTGCCCGTCCGATTAGCAACTTGTGGGCTTCCCCGATGCATTATCGTCGTGCTTTGGGAGTAGGAGCTTTTGTTTTGTCTTTGGTTCACACAGTCCACATGATGGAACATACACTGCAATGGAATTTTGCCGCTTTCTTCTTTTTGCCACCTGATTTTCAGTGGGGTATAGCTATAGGTGCTGTGGCACTGATATTGATGACTCCCGCAGCTTTGACAAGTTTTGACTCTTTGCAAAAGTCTTTAGGCAAGCGTTGGCGACAAATTCATTTATTAAGCTTACCAGCTTTGCTTTTTAGTGGCATTCATACTGTGCTAATTGGTTCCCATTACCTCGGCTCTTTAGAATTAACTTGGGGGAATAAATTAGCAACAGTGCTTATAGGAATTGTCACTTTCGGTGTATTGCTCTTGCGTTGGGGAAACCCACCATCAAAAATTCAAAATTCCACTTCCAAAAAATTGAAAATTCGCTCATGATGCCTACGACAACCCAACCAAGTCGCGGTAAATCATACTTGTTGTCAGGTTCAACCTCCCTCTTGTTCCCAGGTTCAACCTGGGAACATTTTACAAGAGGCTCTGCCTCCCGAAATATGAGGCAGAGCCTCCTTAAAGGTATTCCCTGGCTCTGCCAGGGAAGGAAAAAGTATGTAATATTACTGTTTGCCTTAGTAACAGGAATTACAATTAATTCTGTAGCCTCTGCTCATAACGTGAAAACAACAGCAGATGTTGGTGGTACGCTCCACATTCAACCAAACGATAATCCTCGTGCTGGGGAGCCTACCCAAGTTTGGATTGCTCTTACCCGTAAAGGTGGAAAGGTTATTCCCCTGAAAGAGTGTAATTGCCAGTTGGCTGTTTATGCTGAACCTCATTCACCAAAAGAGCCAGCACTGCTTGAACCATCCTTGCAAGCCATCACTGCCGAGCGTTATAAAGGCATTCCCGGTTCAGAAATTACATTCCCCAAGCCCGGAGCTTATTTAGTACAGTTAAGCGGCAAACCTGCATCTGGCGCAAGTTTCCAACCCTTTAAGTTAAAGTTTGAAGTCACTGTTGCCGCCGGAACAACATCAGCCGCTTCACCAGAAAATGTACAAAATGTCAATGAAGCTGTAGAAGATAAAAAAAGTGGGTTTATTTTCCCAATAGCGATCGCTTTAATTGGCGTAGCAGCAGGAGTCATCATATTTGTCGTACAGCAACGGAGGAGATAGGGGAAATTGACAGCTATAGGTTCAGGTTTCTACAATATTTTTCAAAACAAGTCCGTTGGTTCAGAAAAACTCTGCGTCACTCTTTTGCTCCTCTGCTGCTTTTGACGTTGCCATTAACTAAAGAAGTTATGATATATTCTGATATTTACAGTAAACATCAAACAGGTTATAGTTCCAAATCGCATAGTCAAACATAGTCAGACATCTGCAACTCAGTTTTAAGCAACCCTACTTTCAGCATGGACACGCTTAAATAGTGGAGTTATCCGCCTTGGATGTACTACCTGACACCCCTTATCCCTTAGAATAGACTTGAAAGAGTCAAAGCCTTCAGGATTACTTTTTCTGCCGATGTTCAATGCACCATTTACGTCGGCATGAATCTTCAAACCAGTCTTACTGATATACCACGCACGTTTGACACGCCTTCCTGAGAATACGTGCTTTACCTTATTGTTAGGTTGGTATGTTGGGATAATGTCCCAATCAATAAAAGATGCCTTGCTAGTGTAGGATTCTTCTGTAACCTTAACGGTAATGCCGACTCGTTCTAATTTATAAGTCAGCATTTCAATAAATTTAGCGTGTGGTATTTGAGTAAAATTCTGGTTTGTACGTTTACCTAAATTAAGACGTGTTTTCCATTGTTCATTTTTTCCTATTGAGACATGAGTTACACCAAGAGATACAAACTCATCCACAATCATTTTTGTGGACTGATGTAAATATGAATCTACGAATTGATTCCGATTACGAACTAGAGAGGCAATTCGCCTTGACTTACCTTTCCCTAAGGAGCGAAAACCTCTATTCCTTGCAATTTGCTTGTTGTAAAACTGGTTTGCTGATTTCAATGGTTTGCCATTTACAATAATCGGCTGTATTGCTAAGTCGTTAAAAACAATCGTCGCTAGATTGTCTAAACCAATGTCTATTGCCGCATTCAACTCAGGATTTAAGCTACAAAAGAACTCGCTTGTTTGAGGAATTTCATAGACTACCTCGATAACATAGCATCCGGTTTTTGGGATAATTCGTACTTCGCATAAGTCCTCAAACCTTAGCCCAGGTTTTACCGGAATTCTGATTGGCGACATCGAAGGAGCCACAGAACCCTTGCTAAATTCCCTTTTACTAATTGCTTGATTATTGAACTTAACTAGGTTTTTTACATCAATATAATTCGGTGGCTTTGGTCTACCTGTGAACTTAGTTGAATCAACTTTATAAGCTGACAATGCTTTGTAGTAAGCAATCCACCCATCTGCATTCTGTTTTAATACCAGTTGGGCTACTTTCGCAGGCAAAGATTTATAGTTCTCATTTTGTTTAAATAAAGTGTCTAAGCAGATTAATGTTTGTGTTCCCCAGCCGTAGAAAAAACCTTGACGTTGTGTGAATTGAGCAGTGTTGTAAAGCTGCCGGGAAAGTGTGGTTATCTCACTGCAATAATCAAACCATTCATGTCCTTCTTTGATTATGTGCTTTTCTACTTGACGCATATTAATCAACCTTCTCCCAAGGGGAGAAGCGCGATGGCACTGAAATTAGTATATCATTAACGATATGATAAGATATGTTTGACTACAAAATGTAACTAATCTCCTTGAGACTTCAACGCCTCCACAATTTTTTCTGTTTTACGTTTTGCCCTGCGCTGACCATATAATCGCGCTGCAAAGCTGGTAATTATCGCCACCAAATCTTGCATCAATTCATCACGTCCATTGTCGGCTAGATTAACAATCTCTAGATTTACCCCTAATTTTCTAAGTAAAATATCCATGTAATGTGTACCGAATCTGCCTAATCTATCTTTATGTTCGACTAGCAAGACATCATAATCATCTTTGAGTAAAAGCTTCTCTAGTTTTTTGCGATTGTCATTTAGACCGCTCCCTATTTCCTTGACGATATAGACTATCTGATATCCTTTGGCTATAGCATATTGAGTTAACCGTATAGCTTGCCTATCCAAGTTATCTTTATTTTCAGCACTTGATACCCTGGCATAAATCCCAACTCTAACAACACCCCCTGACATCTTTTTTGGGTCGTAATCAACAATTACCGTACCTGTAGGCAGTTGGGAAGTTGGATATGATATTTTACCTGCTTTGTAATGTCGCCAAGCTGTAAGGTACGAAATTCCCAAGGCTTTAGCATAATCAGACAATTTCATCTTTCCCTGGTTTTTAGACTATATCTGACTATGCTAGACTATATTTTGTTTAAAGTTTTGTTATACCAATTCTATGTGACGCCGCACATAACGCCCTAACGACTGGAAGTCGCGGCTACACAAACTAAGCTCACCTGCGTGGGCACTCATTAGTGGGACTTAGACAAAATAGAGGAGTAAAAAAGGGTATAATGCTTTTTCAGCATAGCTTTCACGTCAAATTAAACGCTGATGAAAGAGACAACACCCGCAGCCATGCCCCCGTGCTTTGAAAA
>JAHHIJ010000055.1 GCA_019358985.1 Tolypothrix brevis GSE-NOS-MK-07-07A
AGCAGAATACGCCGATCAAGAAGTGGAATACTACCAATTGGTAAGGACCACCGTTGTACAACCACTCATCTAAGGAAGCTGCTTCCCAGATTGGGTAGAAGTGCAAGCCAATTGCGTTAGAAGAAGGTACAACTGCACCAGAGATAATGTTGTTTCCGTAAATCAAGGAACCTGCAACAGGCTCACGGATACCATCGATGTCTACTGGGGGTGCTGCGATGAACGCAATGATGAAGCAGGTGGTAGCGGCTAGCAGGGTTGGAATCATCAATACGCCGAACCAACCGATGTATATGCGGTTTTCGGTGCTGGTGATCCAGGTGCAGAAGCGTTCCCATACGTTACCGCTTTCGCGACGTTGTAAGGTTGTGGTCATGAGTTTATAATTGCTGTGAATTTTGAACAATGTATGAGGCAAATTTGTTTTTTGCCTGTATTAATACTTTACATGTTTTTAAGGAATTGTGGCATTTATATTTATTTATAGATATTATCTTTGTAATAAGCTTTTCTTATGTTTGTACGCAAGATGGTCTTTGAGGTAGTTGAGAACTGAAGCCAGGGGATGCTAGAAATCGAAGTAAATATAAGGTAAGCTGCCTTCAGGAGCCAATAACCAAACGGCATAGAGACATAGTGGCACGAAGAAAAGCTTGACAGTCCAATGGAACTGCAACTTTAAGTTACGGTTAAAGGCATACACTATAGCCATAAGCCCAGCTAAAATCGTTAGCACCCAAGCGAGTTGGGATTGGCTAAGATTCAAAGCTTCTACATAAACCTTTTCGACAAACTGCGTGTCTGCGGAATGACCCCAAAGATGCTGAATTACTAAAGAAGAGTCTTGGAGATTGGGTAAGCGGAAGCAGATCCAAGAGGTGAAAACCATTATTTGAGTTAGCAGCCAAGCTAATACAATACCTATAGGATTTTGCCAGAAGTCTTCTAGATTTTCAAAGCGATCGCTTATTACATCAGTCAGTCGATGAATTACCAAAGCTAAACCGTGGTAAATACCCCAAACCACATAACCCAAAGCTGCACCATGCCAAATCCCAGCAATTAACATCACAATAAATAAATTCAAGCAGGTGCGATTCAAACCGCGACGGGAACCACCCAAAGGAAAATATATATAGTTACGCAACCAATCGCCAAGCGTCATGTGCCATCGTCGCCAAAAATCAGCAATATTCGTGCTGAAATAAGGAAAGTCAAAATTTTCTGGCAAAACCAAGCCGAAAAGCAAAGCACTACCACGGGCAATGTCTACGTAACCATTAAAATCTAAATACAATTGCAATCCGTAGGCAAATGTAGCCAACCATAAATCAGTACTACCTGCCCTTTGCAAATTACCAAAACATAAATCTACAAAAATTCCCAGATGGTCTGCAAAAATACCTTTTTTAACTGCACCTCTAGCAATTAACCATAATCCCTCTGCCACAATATCAGGAGTAGGAAATTTCAGCGCACTAAATTGATTTTCTAGCTTGTGAAAGCGAGTAATCGGACCAGAAATCAATTTGGCAAAGAAAAATTTGTAACTAGCAAACTTGATAAATTCCCCAGTAGCCGGCGCACCGCGATAAACATCAACTAAATATGCAATGCACTCAAAGGTAAAAAATGAAATGCCCAATGGTGCAATTATTTTAAAAGAATCACTTGATGCAGGTAACTGGAAAACAAATTTAAAGAAAGGTTGTAAATATTTGAAACCGAATAGTAGCAAAACATTTAAAATTATACCTAGCCACAAAATCTTTAACCGGCGACGATTCCAATCAGCTTGAGCAAATTGCCAATCTTCGTTAGAAATTCGCCAATCGAGAGTATGTTCTCCTGGTGAAGTATTTTCTCCTAACGCCAAACCAAGACGAAAGTTAATAAAAACTAGTGCTAATAGTAGCGGTATATATTGAGCTTGCAAAGATGCGTAAAACACCAGACTTGCAATCAACAATGTCCATAGCCGCAATTTTTCCTGTGCTAAAGACCAATAAATTCCCAGCACACTCAGTAAAAATAATCCGTAGACAATTGATATAAAATTCATTTAATTAGTCATCAGTTAGGAGTTAGGAGTTAGGAGTAATAACTCTCCTTGTCTCCTTTTCAAGACAGTTTTTACTTTGTAGTCCAAGGAATCATTGGATCATTTGCCAGCTTTTTCGAGACTTCGTATGCTCCGAAGCGGTTAAGATGGCTAGGGTCAGAAAAGTTTTTACTTGTCTGGGGAAATAGTTTGGTTAAATCCCGATAAATCAAGCTAGAATTTGTTACCTGACTCGTCATATACTGTTGAAATTCTTGCTCATATTTGATGCGTACTGGGTCTAAATAATCTGCCGTCAAGGGCATATTTACAAATACGAGAGAAATTTTTCGAGCTTGGGTAAACTCTAGCACTGTTCGGAAGGCGACATCTTGTTCACCTGCTACTTTAAATGATTTGTAATCGTTGTCGTAACTTCCGGAAACTTTGGGATGTTTTTGATAGTAATTGCGAGGATTGAAGCGGAGAGATAAAGGTAAAAATCCATCAAAATCAACTGCCTGCTGAGAATCTTCTTCAATGTTTTCAGTTGTTTTTGAATCTGACGTAACCAGTTTATAACTACTAATTATCGGCGAAGATTTGAATTTTTTGTTTAAGAAAGCTTTTAATCGATCGCGCTGTTGATATGTAGCCGAAACATTAGCTAAAGCTTCATTTAAAGATTGATTAACAGCTTGATAGCTATTAACATTTTGATTTTCGGCTTTTGTTTTTTGTTGTTCTTTGGTTGCTGCTTGAACATCATTAGTGCTACTATTAGGTAGTACTTTCTGAATTGCTTGTTGATAACCGGCTGATGCAGCGATCGCTTGAAAGGTTGCATCATCTCGACCGCTATTAAATGCACGGGAACCATCTGCCCATATAATAATTTTGGGTAATTCTGATGGCTCTAAAACTCGGCGAATGATAAAATCTACAACTTTGGCTGTGGCTCCATTTATACCAAAGTTAAACACATCAATACCGGGATAACCCTGAGTCGCCAAAGCTTTGTCAAGTGCTGCGGGATCTATTCCCCTCAAAGCGCGAGAGGAACCAATAATTAAAACCTTTGGGGGAGTACCAGTTTTAGCTAGACGCTGTTTATACAATGCCAGTTGCTCATCTAATTGTCTAGCATTGAAACTGGGCATTTGCGATCGCGCTGCCAATAAAATCGCCGTTGCGGTTGCCTTTCCTCTTGGCGGCGTATTATCATCTTTGGTAAATCCAGAAGCGTTGAATACAGAACTTGCGTTTTGAGATTTTTTACCAGAAGTATTGGCAAAAAAGGCAGTTCTTTTACCTTGATTTTTGTCATCATTCACAGAAGACGATTTTGGCGCGATGGGAGCAACTTTTGGTTTCTGCGTAGTCAGAGCAAGGGTTTGACCTAATATCCAATCGGTTTGCAAGGTCAGCAATAATCCCAGCGTTCCCCAAACCAAAGCGGTTTTTAACCCTTGGTAATCAGCGTTTCGCTCAGTTGAGTCTTTTTCTATCAATAGCTGCGTTGCCAAAAGAGTTTTTCTCGCGGTTGCACTCCAACATCGAGCCACTTCGGTGACAAAAATGTGAACTTCCTCGGTTGTTAAATCGGGACGCAAAATTGGCTCACTACTCTCGGAGGATAAAAGCTCGTTAACGTAGGCAGATGTGGCTGCAAATTCTGGGGTAGCTTCTGGTACTAAAAGTTGGCGTTGCTCAAAATCAACGCCATAATTCCAAAAAGGCTCTTTATTACCAGCACGCCGACCGTACACCCTTACTCCGATTATATTAGGTATTTTTAACTGGCGGACGCACTGAGTAACTTTGGGGGCGACTTTTTTTCTTCCTGGACAAATCGGTGCATCACACATAACGTGTAGCAAGTCACCTTTTCTCAGCAAAAGTACGCGAATACCACCTGTTTTCAGGCGTAAATTTAAGTCTGGATTAAGTAAACGCTCGATTAAAAAATGAATCGCCGGCTCATCCCCAGAACTTGCCAACTCCATAGCTGATGAGGAAAGTGCCGGATGTTGGGATGCGGGTAAATTGAGCCAATCAATCCAATCTGGTTGCTGTTCGGTGGTTTTTTGTCCGTAGACGGTGGCTGCAAGAATTCCTTGGGGTGCGATCGCTTCTAACTGAGTTACGATAGCGTTCCAGCACGCCGTTTTATCTGGGGTTGCTTCCTTGGCAGTTGAGGTGCAAAATACATGTAGGGTCGATTCTTTCAAAGAAGCAAGCACCGTAACTTTTAATTCTGACAAAGCTGCACCGAGAAGAAGAGCGATCGCTTGTATATCTCCCCAACGTGCCCACTCTTTCAGCATTACCTCAGGAGGGGTCAAATCTATCCGTAGCAACCACTCCGGCTTGATTTCGCCAACAACTTGCGAAGCGATAACAGCATCTTTATAGCCGACTAGTTTTAAATCCCGTAGTTTCTGAGCTACAGGTTCGGCAATTAAAGATGGATCGGGACTGTAGCTCGACTGACAAAATATCCACAGACGATTTTCTTCTAAAGAACCCTTCTGTTCTGACTGTTGGTTCTTAACCTTGACTTCAACTGACACACCCAAAGTACTCAACGTTTCGCTGAGATAACGAGCGATCGCATCTGGGTGTCCTTGGCGTGCCAAACTTTCATTAGAGACAATCATTGCCCCACCAGGATTGATGCTGGATTTTTCCGCATCTTGAATCAGGGCTTGATTTACCTGTTCTAAATGTCTGTCGAGTTGATTTAAATAAACTTGATGACACCATTCCGGTCGCTGCTCTCCTTTTGTGCGACCATAAACAAATACTTGGTATATTGCAGGTTCCTGGTTTTTTGTCAACATTTCTAAGTCGGTCTGCTGTAACGCTTGCAGCAAGTCCGACAGAGTTTGCCAACGTTGAGGACAATCTCGACCTTCACAAAGAATGTGTAAGTCGTTTCCTCGCAACTGGATTTTCACCCCGAAAGTGTTTATACCTGTTGCTTGGCTTACCCATTGCGCTAAGGATTTCTGGCGTTCTAGTGATGCTGTGTTCATGCTCAGTAGACTTTACAAAAAGCTAGTTTTGAGGGGATAAAGCATTGGGGAGGCAGTGCGTTGCAGAGGAACACGACCGTTATGTAGCGTCTCCCACAAGAGAAGCACCTGCCTTCATTGGGCATGGGGCATAGAAGAAGAATCTTCCCAATGATTTTGACCGTTGACCGTTGACCGTTGACCGTTGACCGTTGACCGTTGACCTTTGACCAATGCCTTGTAAACTAGAACCATAGATTTATCACCCAACTGAAGTTTTTTTTAACACTATTGTTACCTTATAAGCTTGCATAATAAACAATGAGAGTTTAGTGAAATTGCCAGGGACTTTACTTTTGCTTCAATTATTCTTTCAATAATCACCTCTTAGAGATGCCTTTTATGGAACACTCATCCAACTCTGGATTAAATCTGGGTTTAATTAGTATTCCCCAGTCTTTACTTTTGCAAACAGGTACAGTGTCTATACTACTGTTGCTTTTAGCACAAAAAGCAAGTCAATCGGCACTAGTTGTTATGGGACAAGCCAGTGAAGAAATTTTTCGGGGCGATCGCTTACCCATTCTCAACTTCCCAAATGAAGACGAATGAAGCCGAAGTTAAAGATTATAGTCTGAAATTTCGGAAATTTAAGTTAGTGCGATCGCAAAGCGCGTCCTATGCCTCAACAAAGCTCCGCTTTGCTGCCTTGAATCAGAGATTCGAGGGAAGGATTTCTGAAGAAAACCCTTTGGGCATATACGGATGATCGCGTTAAGGATAACGCCCTAACTTCACAAACCAAGAATTGTCAACAGTAATCGGCTCTACTAAAATAGAAGATATGAGTTCAGTTTTATACTCTTTGGCTCAGGCTGAAAATATCTACCCCACTTCAGAATTATTTTTGCGCCACCGTCTCCAAGTAGTTGAAGAATTGTGGGAGTCGGTTCTGCGGCAAGAATGCGGTCAAAAGATGGTAGATTTATTGCAACAACTACGGGATCTGTGTTCCCCAGAAGGACAAGCCAGAAACGATCAAGCGTCCGAAGTCTTCAATTTGATTGAACAACTTAATATTAA
Organism: Tolypothrix brevis GSE-NOS-MK-07-07A; assembly: GCA_019358985.1. Classification (GTDB taxonomy): domain Bacteria; phylum Cyanobacteriota; class Cyanobacteriia; order Cyanobacteriales; family Nostocaceae; genus Hassallia; species Hassallia brevis. The sequence continues at coordinate 6,142 of JAHHIJ010000055.1, forward strand.
CGAAGCCATCCGCGCAGCTCGTGCCTTCGCTTTATATTTCCAGTTGATCAATATTATCGAACAAGACTACGAACAACGGCAGCAATTAACTCGCTATGAAGTAGAATCAGGCTGCATAGAACAAGAAAATCTACCAAACATCACCTCTTCATCCAACCACGGAGAAAATGATACACCAGTAAACAGCGGATTGGGAGCGAATATGCTAACAAAAAGCTGGTGTGCTTCTGCCAACGACAAACAAAAAGGAACTTTTGCCGCGTTATTTCCTTTATTATTTAAACTGAATGTACCACCGCAGCAAATTCAACGCTTGATTTCTCAATTGGATGTGCGTTTAGTCTTTACCGCGCATCCCACAGAAATTGTTCGTCATACCATCCGCGAGAAACAGCGACAGGTAGTAAAACTACTGCAAGAACTGGATGCAGTAGAAAGCCGCGCTGGAAATACATCTGGAGGATATCCTTGGGAAGCAGCAGATTTACGCGAACAATTGCTAGAAGAAATTCGCCTGTGGTGGCGTACTGATGAGCTACATCAGTTCAAACCAAGTGTACTCGATGAAGTAGACTATACGTTGCATTACTTCCAAGAAGTGTTATTTGATGGCATTCCGCTACTGTATAAACGCTTCAAATACGCTCTAGCTAACACTTTTCCCTGGTTAGAACCCCCTAGCAAAAACTTTTGCAGGTTTGGTTCTTGGGTAGGTTCAGACAGAGATGGGAACCCATCAGTCACACCAGAAACCACCTGGCAAACAGCTTGCTATCAGCGCAAAATGGTGCTAGAAAAATATATTCAGTCTGTGAAGCAGCTGATTGAATTATTGAGTGTGTCGATGCACTGGAGTGATGTTTTGCCAGATTTGCTGGAATCTCTAGAATTGGATCAATCGCAGTTAAGCGAAATATATGACGCGCTAGCGCTGCGTTATCGGCAAGAACCGTATCGACTGAAGCTTTCTTATGTACATAAAAGGCTGGAGAATACACGCGATCGTAATCTAGCTTTATATAAACGGGAAACGCCAAAAAATGAAGATGTCCCAATGTACCGTTCCGGAGCAGAATTTTTAGCTGAGTTGCGATTGATTCAACACAACCTGACAGAAACAGGTTTAAACTGCCGCGAACTAGATAATCTGATTTGTCAAGTCGAAATTTTTGGCTTTGACTTAACGCAATTAGATATCAGACAAGAATCATCTCGCCATGCTGATGCGCTAAATGAAATTCTCGAATACCTGCAATTATTGCCCTTATCTTACCACGAACTATCAGAAGCTCAAAGAATAGCTTGGTTAGTGGGGGAATTGCAAACCCGGCGTCCGTTAATTCCCGCAGAATTGCCATTCTCCGAAAAAACTAACGATGTAATTGAAACTTTCCGCGTCGTGCGATCGCTCCAACAAGAGTTTGGTGTCAATATCTGCCAAACTTACATTATTAGCATGTGCCGCGAAGTTAGCGACGTACTCGAAGTACTACTTTTAGCCAAAGAAGCAAGACTTTTTGATCCAGGTACAGCGGTAGGCAGCATCCAAGTAGTTCCCCTATTTGAAACGGTGGAAGACTTGCAACGCTCAAGAAACGTCATGCGTCAACTGTTTGAACTACCTTTATATCGCGCTTTATTAGCCGGCGGGTATGAAGTAGGAGAAGCAGGAGAAGTAAGTAGAATTTCTCCCTCATCTCCCTCATCTCCCTCATCTCCCCTCCCCCCCTCCTCCCCTCTCAGCCTTAACTTGCAAGAAGTCATGCTGGGGTATTCTGACAGTAATAAAGACTCTGGTTTTTTGAGCAGTAACTGGGAAATTCATAAAGCTCAAAAATCATTGCAAACAATAGCCGAAGATTATGGCGTGAATGTGCGGATTTTCCACGGTCGCGGTGGTTCTGTGGGACGTGGTGGTGGACCGGCTTATGAGGCGATTTTGGCGCAACCTGGTCACAGTATTAATGGACGTATCAAGATTACAGAACAGGGTGAAGTTTTGGCATCCAAATACTCTTTGCAGGATTTGGCTTTGTATCATATGGAAACCATTACTACAGCTGTAATCCAAGCTAGCTTGTTGCGGACAGGGTTTGATGATATTGAACCCTGGAATGAGATAATGGAAGAATTAGCAGCGCGATCGCGTACACATTATCGCTCTTTAATCTACGATCAACCTGATTTTATCGACTTCTTCCACCAAGTAACGCCAATAGAAGAAATCAGCCAATTACAGATTAGCTCTCGTCCGGCGCGTCGTCCATCTGGAAAGAAAGATTTAAGCAGTCTGCGAGCTATTCCTTGGGTATTTAGTTGGACGCAAACTCGATTTTTGCTGCCTTCTTGGTATGGTGTCGGCACAGCTTTACAAGAATTCTTGAATGAAGAACCCGAAGAGCATTTAAAATTATTGCGTTACTTTTACGTGAAATGGCCCTTCTTCAAGATGGTAATTTCCAAGGCAGAAATGACCTTGGCAAAAGTAGACATTCAAATGGCGGAACATTACGTCCAAGAATTATCGCAACCAGAAGATAAAGCCCGTTTTTACAAGGTGTTTGAACAAATTGCCAGGGAATTCTATCTGACACGAGATTTGGTGCTGAAAATCACCGATCACAAACGACTTTTGGATGGCGATCCTGTTTTGCAACGTTCAGTTCAATTACGTAATGGAACGATTGTCCCGCTAGGCTTTATACAGGTGTCTATCATAAAGCGCTTACGCCAATCAATGACTAATACCACCTCTGGAGTTATCCATTCTCGTTACAGTAAGGGTGAGTTGCTACGAGGGGCATTGTTAACTATAAATGGTATTGCCGCCGGTATGAGAAATACGGGTTGAGGTCTCCTTACCAAGAAGAGGGGTTGGGGGTGAAGTTTTAATATGTACTTCATGCACCTGGGAACCGCTATAGAACGCACATTACTTTCAAACAACTTCTTTAATTCCCCTCTTCAAATTCCCAGTCCCTAATCTTGAGACAAACGTTTAACCGCTTCTCCTCCCAACATTTGATGAGCTTGTGCAAGAAAGTGGGGAATTTTGTCAGCGTGGGGACTGTGGATAAGACATTGCTGCAAGTTTAGTTTGTCTACTTGATCTGCTTTGTTACCGGGAAACCAGTTACCACCATTACCAAGGAGGTTGTAGCGCATTTTGGCATATTCGAGCATATCATAGGCGATCGCTAAATTCCTCAACCACAAAATCATCGGAATATTTACGTTTCCTGGTGTTTCGTTATGAGTAGGTAAATTGACATTCCAGGTTTTCACCCAGTTTTCTCCCAAAGTAGCGATCGCTTCTTCTTCCAAAGCAGCCAAAATCGGTGATAAAATATCTGATGCATTATCCAGCAACTCTAAAGTCTTTAAATGCTCATCAAAATCTTGCGGTTTTGACGCTCCCAAACTCAGAGTATGCACCTGGGGATGACTCAGACAAAACAAATCATTAAACACCATCGGACTCAAGGGAGCGCAAAGATTTACTAACTTTTGTGGCGGTTCGTATAACTTTCCCCCTTTATCTGATGGGCTAATAATAAATACCCCCATATCATGGTGATTTGCCGCTTCAATTGCCGCCCAATTATTTTGATTAATATAATACCAATGCAAGTTAACATAATCAAATTGATTAGTATTAATTGCCTCAATAATAATATCTGTTGAACCATGCGTAGAAAAGCCAATAAATTTAACTTTTCCTTGCGCTTGCAGCTTTCTAGCTACATCCAAACAGCCACCGGGACGAATACAATAATCTAAGGTTTCCGGATTATTAATGCCGTGTAACCCCAGCAAATCTATATAATCTAGCTGGAGATTTTCCAGCGACTTTTCCAGATTGCGTTCAAATTGTTTTGCATCTGCTTCAGGATTCACTTTAGTTTGAACAATCAACTTTTCGCGGGGAAATTTCGGCAATATTTGTCCTAACTGCACCTCAGAAGTACCATAACCACGAGCAGTTTCAATATGATTAATGCCTACTTCTAAAGAACGTCTAATCGTAGTTTCGAGATTTTCTTGATTGTTACGTGGAATTTCCGACTGCGGTACATCCTGCCATTTATATTGATATCTCATACCACCGCAGGAAAAAACCGGTATTTCTAATTCTGTGCGTCCAAATCGTCTATATAGCATATGTGAATTTGGGATTTTGGAATTTTGGCTACTACGTTCATTCCTATGATGACAAAAATCCGGTCAATAAGTATTTATAACCACAGATGCACCCAGATAATTAATCTTAAATTTCAAATTATCAAACTACATACTTACTACAAAACCTTTTTAAGCCCTAGAAATAAGACAAACGATGTAGTACGGCAAGGCAATTTTTGCAAAATATAAAAAATATCCTCAAAAATCAGAAACATAAACGGTTAGATGTGAAGTCTTTAAAAGCGACACACTTGATTAACAAGTGCTTGTGTGAATCAGGACTTACGCACGGACTACGAATTTCTGTCATTGCGACGTCAGGAAGCAATATTCACACAAGAAAACTTTTGTCAATGTGTAAGTCGAAATCTTATTTAGTAAAACCACAAAATAATTATAGGGAGGAACTAATGCAGCAAAATTCAACTACTCAAACAACAACTAACAGCGTTGACTTACGCTCCCATAACCTACACAATTCTGTGAACAATGTTATGGGAGCTTTAATTATTATGTTTCCCATTATGTTGTTTGTAGGGGTGAAAGCTTATAAAGGATATCGTGTTGCTCTTCTACGCAAACAAATAGCAACTTTAGAAAAATTATGGCATTTAGATGTCAAAAATAAGAAGTTTTAAAGGAGTAGAGACGCGATTAATCGCGTCTGTACAATATTAGTGGTTAGTGGTTATACCAATTCTTTATGAGGCTGCGCTTAATAACCCGACGAGTAAACTCGCGGCTACACGTACAGAGCTTACCTGCGTGGGCTAAATTAGGCGCAGCTTCACACATAAATGGTATTAGGAGTACTTTTTTACAACCAACAACTAACAACTAACAACTAACAACTAACAACCAACAACTAACAACTATCAACTATCAACCAACAACTATCAACCAACAACTATCAACCAACAACTATCAACCAACAACCAACAACTAACCAATTACTAAATCTGTCTTACTAAGGGCTGACCATCTTTGACTTCACCAATTAAAACTAAATCTACACAGTTGACAAAGATGCCATTTTCTAACACACCAGGAATGTTATTGAGCGTTTTTTCCAGGTTAATGGGATCGTCAATATTGTCAAATGTAACATCAAGTACCATATTGCCTTGATCGGTGATCACAGGTCCAGCTTTTCTTACACCCATGCGAAGTTCTGGTTTACCGCCGAGTTTTTTAATTGCGTTAATAACCGGAGTAATTGCCATCGGGATAACTTCAACAGGCACGGGGAAGCTAGAACCCAATCGCTCAACTAACTTACTACTATCGACAACGACAATAAACTGATTTGCTAAGTAGTCTACTACTTTTTCGCGGGTATGTGCGGCGCCGCCACCTTTAATCAAATTCTTTTGTGGATCAACTTCATCAGCGCCATCAATGGCAATATCGATGTGGTCAATAGCATCTAAAGTGGTCAGAGGGACCCCGTACTGCTTTGCCAACACTTCTGATTGAAACGATGTAGGCACACCAACAATATCTTTAAGTTCACCAGACTTGAGGCGATCGCCTAAAAATTGTATTGTATATGCTGTGGTTGACCCTGTACCCAACCCCACAATCGAACCTGATTTTACTAAATTGGCGGCGGCTTTGCCAACTTCTTGCTTCATCAACTTTACCGGGTCTGCTGCTGCGGTCATAACCAAACTCCTCAAAAACTGGCTATAGTCCATCTTAGTGGTCAGTTGCCACTTGCGGATAGAGGGTGCGATCGCATTTAACCAGGATATATTTGACGCAACCAGAAATTATAAATTTGTAACAAAATAAGTGCGTTTGTAACAAAAACAAGTCGTTTGGTTCAGAACACAAGTCCGTTGGTTCAGAACACAAGTCCGTTGGTTCAGAACACAAGTCGTTTGGTTCAGAACACTTATGTAGATCCTGTTTAGTCAATTTCTGGTGAAATCTATCCACCTCATACTCGCGAGTGCGATAATTCCCAAGAGGGACGCGCACGGGCAGTGGTTAATTAAGGGGGAGAGGATGACAGTTAAGCGACTAATTTTAATGGTGTTGACGCTGGTTGCGATCGCCATAGCTAGTTTCTCTTTATTTGACAGTTGGCGACAACCTCAATTCCAAAGTCGTCTGGAACTATATCAAACAAATATTGCATTGCAAGCGACACAATGGGAACCGCCAAAGGATGACAGCGGTAATTTGAAGCCAGCTCGTGAAGCAATACTCGGTGATAAACCTCTAGAAGCGGCAACAAATCAGTATCAAGATGTGCGTGAAGCTGCTGAAACTAATTTGGAAAAAACTAAAAACCAATTAGCAAAGCTGGAACCTGATCCAGAATTTCCTACCCCTAGCAATGCCTCCCGCGAACTACAGCAAAAACAATTGCAGCAGTCGCAAAATCAACAGCAAAAATTCATTGCTGAATTAGACTTGCGACTGGGAATTTTACAAGCACAGCAACAACAGTCACAAACAGCTATCAAAACTTGGGCAAAATTGCCTGAATCAAACATCGATTTGAAATTGAAGGAAACTGCTGCTGTTTTGACTGGGTTGTGGAGCGATTCTCCGCGTTTGTTGCCAAATGCTCAACAACTAATTCAAGAAAATTTAGAAGGTTGGTTTACTTCTACAGCTCTCACCCAGCTTTATCAACTCCAGCAACGACAAGAAGCACTTTCAACCCTTGAAGTTGCAAAACAAGCGTCGGCTTATCAAGCTTTGGTGAAATTAGCAGTTATCGCCACAATCCCTACTTTAACAGCTTTGATCGGTATAGGACTGCTGATTTTTTTAATTGGTCAGCGTTTGATTAAGGGAAAAGCCGCTTTATTAGCTCAAAATGGCGATCGCCTTTGGACAACTCCTTGGGGTGTGGAAACAATTTTGCAAGTCTTGGTTGTCGGCTTTTTCTTGTTTGGACAACTTGTAGTGCCTATTTTGTTGTCGCTGCTCCCGATTTCCCGTCCTGTAGATAATGTCAAAATTCAGGCTTTTTATGTCTTAGTTAGTTACTTGCTGCTATCATCGGGTGCGTTATCAGTGCTGTATTTTTCGCTCAAGCCCTTTTTGCCCCTAGAGTCCGACTGGTTTCGCTTAAATGTGCTAGACAAGTGGTTTTTATGGGGATTAGGCGGTTATTGTGCAGCTCTGCCCATAGTCGTGGTAGTATCTTTGATTAATCAACAATTATGGCAAGGACAAGGTGGCAGTAATCCCTTGTTGCAACTGGCGCTAGAAAGCCAAGATACTACCGCACTCAGCATATTTTTCTTTACGGCAGCGATCGCCGCACCTTTATTTGAAGAAGTTTTGTTTCGCGGCTTTTTGCTCCCCTCTCTCACTCGTTACTTTTCTGTGTGGGGAGCAATTTTTGTCAGTGCTTTGTTATTTGCGATCGCTCACTTGAGCTTATCGGAAATTCTGCCCCTGTCTGCTTTAGGAGTCGTTTTAGGAGTTGTTTACACGCGATCGCGCAACCTCCTTGCTCCCATGCTCCTCCACAGTCTCTGGAATAGTGGTACATTACTCAGCTTATTTTTACTTGGCAGTAATAAATAGCAATTCACTTCTACGGTTGACAAAATCTATATTTGTTGCTTTCCTTTAAAGAAGGAACAAGAATTGCAGAGAGTTATTGCGTAAGTTCTATACTTTTTGCAACAATTTCAGACAAAAAATCCGGACAGAAACAGCTTTACCTGTAGAAAGTCATATAGCAGAGCAGTTAATTCTTTGCAAATAGAATTATCTCGCATCACATGAGCTAAAGCTGCTGTGCTGGGATTTTATCTCGCTTCAAAGTTGCCAATACTCATTCAGAACAAGAATGGTTTTAAACGATACCTAAAAAACCTATCCTTGTTCAGGTTTTAGCGTTGCTTATACAATCGTGGCACAAAGAGCGATCGCAATTTTTAATTACACCAAAATCCCGAACTTTTAGACATCGATAAAAGAGCAACATTAATATGAGAAATCTCAATTCCAGTCAAGCTAACAAACAACTTTTAGCTGGTTACTGTGGCATTATTTTCGGTGGTTTTGGCGTTCATAAGTTTATTTTGGGGTACACTCCAGAAGCCTTAATTATGCTGCTTGTTTCCGCAGTTGGTGGTTATTTTACCTACGGATTTAGCTTGTTAATTATGCAACTTGTAGGTTTAATCGAAGGCATGATTTATTTGAACAAAAATCATCAAGAGTTTATTAATACTTACTTTCGCAATAAACAGGGCTGGTTCTAGAAGTTATTGATTTCAAAGTAGTATTAAAATCCTCAGGGACGAGCGGTAAACCGCTCAATACGAAGAGCGGAGAGTATTTTACATTGTTTATGGTTAAAAATAAAAAGCTCATATTGATAATTTTCTTGCTGTTTGGCTTCGGTTATTTCAGCGCTATGTCTAACTTAGAAATTAACTCTTTTTTGAAAAGCCAAGTTGCCTTGATGCCATTACAGGCGATTACTCTCATCTACATTACTTATCTGCGCTGGAGTCGGACTTAATTCTTACAAAAGTTAATTATTTTGCTTACAGTGTTCTAGATTTAGCCTACCCTCAAAATAGACGCACTTTTATTTAGCGTTGAACTACAGTAAGCAAATCCCACACTTTCCATGCAACTTGTCCCAAAAACTCAACTCCCGGCAGAACCAACCCTGACAACAGAGAAAATCACCTTAGATGTTGCGGGGATGAAGTGTGCTGGATGCGTGAAAGCGGTAGAACGGCAGTTAATTGAACATCCAGGAGTCAAAAGTGCCTGTGTGAATCTGGCAACAGAAGTAGCAGTTGTAGAATCTGAAATTGGTGTGGTAGACGGACTGGCACTAGCGAAGAGATTGACTGATGCTGGATTTCCAACTCAACCCAGACAAGCTGGTAATAAGCAAGATGACGAAAATCCGGCGAAACGACAGCGCAAAGAGATGCGTTCTTCTCTCAGGCAATTAGCGATCGCGATAATATTGCTGATCTTATCAGGAATTGGGCATTTTGGTCATATGACTGGCTCAATGCAGCCGCTAGATAATATCTGGCTTCACTGTGGACTAGCAACAGTGTCATTACTAATTCCCGGACGCCCAATTTTAGCAGATGGTTGGCGGGGTTGGCGGCGAAATGCACCCAATATGAACACTTTAGTGGGATTGGGAACTCTCACAGCTTACATTGCCAGTTTGGTAGCGCTGCTGTTCCCCCAAATGGGTTGGGATTGCTTCTTTGACGAGCCGGTGATGATGATCGGCTTTATTTTGTTGGGGCGAACATTAGAAAGATATGCTAGAGGTCGTGCTGCTACTGCATTTAGAAAATTGCTGGCACTCCAACCCCAAATAGCGCGATTAATTGCCAATCCGGAAAAAGCCGGTGCGAACTCGCCTGCTGTGGAAATTCCCGCAGAGCAAGTCCGTGTGGGAGAATGGTTGCAAGTGCTGCCAGGTGATAAAATCCCCGTTGATGGCAAAGTGATGGTTGGGCAAACAACGGTAGATGAGTCGATGCTGACTGGGGAAGCTGTACCCGTGATTAAGCAAGCGGGAGATGTGGTGACAGCGGGAACCCTAAATCAGTCAGGTGCGATCGCTATTCAAGCTACACGTACTGGAAATGATACAACTTTAGCTCAAATTGTCGCTTTGGTAGAAGACGCCCAAACTCGTAAAGCCCCAGTACAAAAATTAGCAGATACAGTCGCTGGTTATTTTACCTACGGTGTGTTAACAGCCGCTGTGTTGACATTTGTCTTTTGGTACTTTTTCGGTACACATATTTGGCAAAATGTCAATATCGATATGTCTCACCACGGGCAAAGTTATCCGGCTCCAGCGATGTCCGGGCTATTGTTGAGTTTAAAGTTAGCGATCGCTGTGATGGTGGTCGCTTGTCCTTGTGCTTTGGGACTTGCCACACCTACTGCCATTCTCGTAGGCACTGGCATCGGTGCGGAACGAGGTTTGTTAATCAAAGGTGGCGACGTTCTAGAACGAGTACATCAGCTAGATACGATAGTTTTTGACAAAACAGGCACTCTCACTACTGGTAATCCTACTGTTACCGACTGTTTTGTAATTCAAGAAGTAATTTCTCCCCCTAATCTTGTACAGACGTTCCGCCGGAACGTCTCTACTGCCTACTCCCTAATACAGCTAGCAGCAGCAGTAGAAAGCGGTACTTGCCATCCCTTAGCAAAAGCGATTCAGCAAGAAGCGCAGCAGCAAGAGTTATCAATCCCAGATGCTAAAGACTTTCATACCGAACCTGGACTTGGTGTGTCTGCTATAGTGGAAGGTTTAAGGGTGATTTTAGGTAATAGCGACTGGTTAAGTTGGCAAGGAATTTCTATTAATGAAACTGCAAGCCAGATGGCGGAGGAATTGGCAGTAAATGGTAAAACAGTCGTTTACGTCGCCGTAGAAGGCATTTTAACTGGGTTAATCGCTGTTCAAGATACCCTCAGACCAGACGCTAAAGCAGCGGTTGACAAGTTACGCTTGATGGGCTTGCGGGTAATGCTGCTGAGTGGCGATCGATTAGAGGCAGCTAGTGCTATAGCTAAGGAATTAGGACTAGATAGCGAGAATGTAATGGCAGGTGTCCCTCCCAGTAAAAAGGCAGCTGCGATCGAAGCTTTGCAGAAAGGAGAATTGGGGACTCCTAACTCCCTAGTAGCAATGGTTGGGGATGGTATAAATGATGCCCCGGCGTTATCCCAAGCCGATGTGGGAATTGCTTTACATTCTGGGACGGATGTGGCAATGGAAACTGCGGAAATTGTGCTGATGCGCGATCGCTTAACCGATGTTGTAGAATCTATTCAGCTTAGTCGCGCAACCTTCAACAAAATCCGTCAAAACTTATTTTGGGCTTTTGCATATAATACATTGGGCATTCCCTTAGCCGCTGGTGTGTTCTTCCCCAGTTTCGGTTTTGTTCTGAGTCCATCTGGTGCCGCTGCTTTAATGGCGTTTAGTTCTGTTAGTGTCGTTACCAATTCACTATTATTACGTCGATTTGCCCATCGTCCGTAAAATTCTCCTCCTTATATCGTTTCTTTATGAAGATGCGCCTAAGAGCGCCCACGTAGGTATTCCTTGTTTGTTTAGCCCAGGCTTCTAGCCTGTTCGCGTAGCGTGCGCTCGGCGCAGGGGTATAAAGCGCAACTTCACACAGAAATGGTATTAGATAACATTTCTCAGCACAGGTCTTGGTTTTGCCCATCTCAGGTTAAACTAAGTCGTTAGTTAAGTTATTACCCATCTCACAAAGCCTGTTCACACTCTTAAAAGAGCAACACCAGCCAAAAGAGTAGAACAACTAACAACTTGGTTCTTTCATATTGCAAGTCAATATGCATTTTAATTGCATATTACATTAGTAATACAGACTTTGAGTGCGCGAAAATGGCAACAAACTACACTAAGCAACTTTTAATTAATTACACAACCACTTCTAGCAACGATTTGTCAATGGCAACAGAAACTAAGCTAGCAGAAACTAATGAAACCCATCTACTGATTATTGAAGACGATCAAGGACGTAAAGAATTTACCCTCGATCACCCTTTGTATTCTATCGGTAGACGCGACTGCGATATTATTTTAGTATCGCAGTTTGTCTCACGCCGTCATGCCACATTAGTTAGACTGCCACGAGACGAGAAAAACCATAGTTATTATTATCGGATTGTCGATGGTGATGCCAAAGGCAAACCTAGCGCTAACGGTTTAATGATCAATGGTCGCAGGATACCAGCACACGATCTGAAAAATGAAGATGAGGTTGTTTTTGGTCCTCAGGTGCGTGCTATTTACTATTTGTTAAGAGATACTGCACGACCCATAATAGAAACAGATGCAACAGAATATGATATCACACTCATAAACCCTGGCATGACTGAAGATATAGAAGATTGAAAACCTGCCAAAATTGGTATGTTTTTCATATTGCCTTCCGTCTTTTTTTGCAAGGAGCGTGTTGTTGTGGTTAGCTTGATACTCTCGCTAACCACAGCAAACGCCTTGGTTATTATGTGCCACGGGCTACCCCGCAATGCTTTCAATCAAATGCCAATGTCGGTTATGTTCGATAGCCTGCTTGACGTATTCAAACACTTGTCGGCAGTGATTATCAAGTTGAAGAGGCAATTCCTCATTTTTAATCACAATACTTATCCGGATTTCTGTTTCCGTGGCTGTTGATTTATCAATCAAAACTTCCACCTTCACCAACTTAGAGAAGGAAACAGTACCAGGAATTTCACGAGCCATAATGTAATCTGGCGTATAATATTGAACATCAAACTCACACTCTTGCAGAAGTTCTACAAGCAACGGCTGGAGATGCTCAATAGTCACAGAAACAATAAACGAACACGTATAGCGAGCCATAATAGCCCCAAGCCTTGCAACACTCCGTCCATCCTATAATATCGAAGCACATAAAAGGCAAGTAGTTATAAGGATGGCTGGTTTCTTTCTCCTAAAGTGCAAAGTAGAAGAAGCTGAAATTTGACAAAAAGCTTTAAAATAATAAGTTGGGCAGAGGAACAAAATGAAAGTAGCAATTACCGGAGCAACAGGATTTGTCGGCAGTCGTTTGGTAGAACGACTTCACTCTGAAGGTCAAACAGTGCTGGTGTTAACTCGCAACACCACCTTTGCCCAAAAAGTTTTTCCGTCTGAGGCTTTCCCAAATGTAGAAATTATTGCTTATACACCAACTGCCTCTGGTTCTTGGCAAGATACCTTATCAGGTTGTGACGCTGTAGTCAATCTTGCTGGAGAACCTATCGCTGAAGGACGTTGGACACCAGAACGCAAGCAAGAAATTCTCAATAGTCGGCAACTCAGTACGCAAAAAATTGTGGAAGCTCTTGCTCTTTCTAACCCCAAACCATCTGTGTTAGTCAACGCTTCTGCTATAGGCTACTATGGCACCAGTGAAACCGCTACCTTTGACGAAACCAGCACGAATGGTGACGATTTTCTCGCTCAAGTCTGCCAAGCTTGGGAAACTGAAGCGAAAAAGGTAGAAGCATCTGGTGTGCGGTTAGTAATTTTGCGTTTCGGTATTGTTTTGGGAACCGGTGGTGCTTTAGGCAAAATGATTACCCCTTTCAAACTCTTTGCAGGTGGTCCAATTGGCAGCGGGAAACAGTGGTTTTCGTGGATTCACTTAGACGATATTGTGAATCTAATCCTGGAAGCTTTAACAAAACCACAAATGCAAGGCATATATAATGCCACTGCTCCTAATCCTGTTCGCATGTCAGAATTATCTCAAACTATGGGGCAAGTAATGAATCGTCCTTCTTGGCTACCTGTCCCTAGCTTTGCCATTGAAGCTCTTTTAGGCGATGGAGCAATTGTAGTTCTCGAAGGTCAACAAGTCCAGCCCAAACGCACCTTAGAAGCAGGCTTTAAGTACTTGTATCCTAACCTCAAACCTGCCCTAGCACAAATCGTCAAATAAAGTTATTTCTTAATTCGTAGTGAGCGGTTTACCGCTCATAATTACCCTAACGAGTGCAAAAATAAAAATACAGGTTTGGTTGCGTTAGGACATTCGTCATAACAAACCCTACATTTTATATTTTTTGTGGTCATATCATGTCCGCGCTTATTACATATAATAATGAGACGTAGCATTGCTACGTCTCTACAAAGATTTCGGATTTTTTTATTAATGTCAATTAAACGGACATAATAATAGTTGCGCGATCGCTTAACTACTCATTGGAAAGGAATTTCTTAGAAACCCAATTGATAATACCGCTAAGAATAGCACCACCCATGACGATGCCGATCGCCGGATTAAACACTGGTTGCCAAAGTTGATGCCATAAATCTAAACCCAGATTTACTCCAGCAGCATCACCGATTGCAGCGATCACCAACCACCCAAAACCTAAAAAAACCAAAAATACATCCGCCACTAAAATCAAGTTTAACCACTTTAACAACTTATCTTTCATATAGAGACGCTTGGACGCTTGGACGCTTGGAGTGGAAAGTAGAAAGTATAATTTTTGACAACTAACCTTGTAGAGACGCGATTAATCGCGTCTCTACCACTTACAACTTACAACCATCAATTATTCTGGAAACAGCCAGCTTTTGACTTTTAGCAAACTTTGCCAATCTGGTTTTCTGCTTAAACCGTCTTCAATGCTGCTTTTGATATCATCCCGCCATTCAGGGTTAACAAATATTAATTGTTGGACAAAATCAATATGTTGCCTTAACCCTTTTTCACCTTTTTCGAGCATCGCTAGAGCGAGATTAATTCTTGCTTGAGCGTCTTGTGGATTTAATTTTACTGCCTTTTGGGCGGCTTTCTGAGCGGAGTTGGGTTTTTCATTTAGCAGATACAACCACGCTAAACAAGTCCAAGCGGAACTACTTTTAGGAGCGCGATCGCATACTTCTTGAAACACAGGGATTAATTCATCCACTGATTCTCCAGCTTTATAGCGTTCTAAACCTGTATCAAACAGGGATTCAACTGTTTGAGTCATAAATTATTAGTCAAGGGTCAAGGCTCAATAGTCAATAGTCAAGGGTCAAGGCTCAATAGTCAATAGTCAAAAACCCTTCAACTATTGACTATTCATTATGGACTTTAGTCTAAACACCAAATGACTTACCGCAACCGCAGGTTTGATTGGCATTGGGGTTAGTAAATTGGAAACCACCGCCGATCATGGCATCGCTATAATCAAGCATTAAGCCATAAAGATATAATAAGCTTTTGCGATCGCAAACAATTTTGAAGCCATCATAATCAAACACTTCATCTTCGGGGGTGATTTTACTGGCGTCTTCAAAATCCATCATGTAAGACATGCCAGAACAGCCACCTTGACGTACTCCTACCCGCAAGCAAAGGTCTGAACCTTGACTATTTTGCAACCTTTTGACTTGTTGCAATGCGGCTTCACTCAGTTGAATTCCCCGTTGAGATACTTGTGCTTGTGTCATCTGTTCAACTCCTTTATGTGGTATAACCAGAACTTTGTCTGGGCAAGTTTGTAAGTTGAAACCCCAAGCTCTCACGCCGAGGTCATAAGCTTGCTATTTTTGTATTTATTCTAGCGGCATTGATGTCCCAGAGTACCAAATTGTAAATACTCCTTTAAAAGCCGCAAAAAGCAACCAAAGATTTTTATTCTAGAATTGAGGGATTCGGTGTTTGTATTTCGGTGTTTTTTATTCTTCGTGGTGGTAGCCAGTAGCCCAACCCCTATAAAGGTGCAGGGAGTGTTAATTAATTTGAGTGTTAACACTTGCCATTATTTTTAAGTTTACTTCCACATTGCTCGTTTTCACTCTTTTTTACTTTATGACAAGTTTTAATCGCTCTACCAGTCGTCGTTTGCAGAAATTAATTCAAATTCCTTCTGTATGGGAGGGCGATCGCCGTCCGATGTCATCACCATCTAGAGATGACTCGGAGGGAAAAGGAGAGTGTATACTTTGGGTGGATGGTTCCCAAGGAATTGTGCGCGGGATGGATGTTGTTGATCCAGACACCGGTCCTGAGGCGATCGTTCGCACTCTCATGCGAGCAATGGAACATCCCCAGAGTCCGGCTAAACCAGCTCGTCCCCAAAGAATAGTCGTCAGGGATCGCGAGATCCAATTTTACCTGCGTGGGGTACTGCAAGATTTGGATATTGCTATTGATTACGCACCCGAATTACATTTAATTGATGAACTATTTCGCGGGTTTGAGGAAATTATTGATAGTCAAGTCCCCGAATTGCCTCCACAGTATGCGTCAATCCTCCGTGATCAAGCATTGGCAATATGGAAAATTGCTCCTTGGGAATTTTTAGAAGAACAACAAATCTTATCAATAGAAATTAATCAGTGGGATGTTGGTACACTTTATGCCTCAGTGATGGGAATGCTGGGGATGGAGTATGGAATTTTATTTTATCGCTCAGAAGATTCTCTCAAGCAATTTCGCGCCACCGTTTTAAAAGATGATGAATCGCAAGAGCGTTTAGAAGAAGCTTTTCTCAAACAAGATTGTCTGTTTCTCACCTTTGAGCGTAGCAACGCTATTGATGAGGATGAGGATGAGGATGATGTTGACGATCTTGCCGATTTGCCATTATCGGAAATTGACCCGACATTTGGCAATATCCACCCTTTAGAGGGACTGCGGTCTGTTTTGTATCAGGAAGAAGCTCTTGTAGTCTTAGTGGCTCTAGAAAGCTTCTCTCGCTTTATCCGCGACCATCAGGACGAGCTTCAAGAAGAAACTTTCCTTTCCCTAAGCCGTCGCTATCGCATTACAGTGCCATCGGATGAATTAACTAAATCAGTGAATATCGTTGTTTCTACGATGCCGCAGTTAGCAGATGAATTAGAGCAAATGGCAGGCTTTGGCAACGAAGAGGAGGGGGATTTTGACAACCCGATGTTGCGTTCATTGCGAGATGACTTGATTCCCGAAGATTCTTTTCTCAGCTTGGGTGTGGTGTCTTGGGAAATGTTGGAGTATTTACGCAACAGTGTAACATACCATCAAGCAGGCGAAATTCAACAAGTAGGTGATGGATTGCCTGTGGTTTTAATTCAAACTTCTCGTCCTAAGGCGAAAATTGTAATTGAAAGTATTGAAACTGCTGGGGAACTCAAAGCAATTTGTTTTAATCCCGGTGCCGATCCTTTTGATGGCGATCGCTACGATTTGGGTTTATTACAAACTAACAATGGGGAATTATTTCTCTTTGGTGAGTTTTTGGATGATGACCCGATTCACGTAGAAGCACGGAAAAAATGGAATCAGCGGTGTAAAAATACTCAGGGTTACTGTGGCTTGATTATTGCCAAAGGACTGACGGGAGCTTCTCGCGGAAATCCGCAGCCGCGCGATATGATGGCTTTATTTGAAGCGCGATCGCTTTCCCCGAAAGAGTTAGGTCTTGGCACTCTCCAACTAATGCCGCAACTTCAAATTGAATGATTTTATATCCCATATTCCGCACTTCAAAACGTAATATATTAATAAGTCAAAAATAATTGCCAACAACGATCATGTTATGAAGTATTAATACTGATGATTGTTAATGATCATGTTATCAAGTATTAATACTGATGGTTGTTGTTCTGAAGACTGGTTAGATATCGACAGTCTGGTGATTGATGCCTTGATTTCCAGTGACATGATGGTGAAAGCGAAAAAAGCAGAACTAAAGCAATTTATGCTGGCATGGTTTGATGTAATGCACGCAGTTGAAACCCAGCCGAAAGAAGTGTTTAACACGGTTGGAAAGAAACTGGGACAAAGTAGTGAGTCTTTTGCCAGTGATTATATTGGGTTAAAAAAAGGTGATATGGCTTTGAACCGACGAATGTTTGCCCCAGAGGGGCGTCTCAATTCGGCAAAGGCAGAAATTGTCCAATTGCTCAAAGCCGATCCGCGTCATGGTCGGGTGATTCGGCAAGATGTGAAGATTGATGCAACCCTCGTCAATGAAGCAATGGCGGAATGGAAGTCATGAGGCAGTCATCTAGACATCATTTATCTTACCAACTACTGATGGGTTTTGGTATTTCTCTCGCAACAGTCGGCTTAACCACCTTGGGATTGAACTACTTCTTAATTCAATCAAAACTGGAGAAAGAGCTAGAACAACGCGCCCAATCGATTACTCAGGGGGTCGGTTTTTCCACGGAAGGATTAATCGAACTGGGAAATACGAGCATTATCAAGCGAGTGGTGCAGAACTACGCTACCTTGGCAACGGTGGTGGAAGTTGCGATCGTTAGTCCCAATGGAGAAACTCTGGCTCGGAGTGGAGCAGCACTCAAAAATCCGCCCTATGTTTCAATTCATCCAGAATTAACTCAAGTATTAGAACAGGCTTCTCAGACGGGTTCAGAAACGAGTCTGAGAACCACGATAGATGGTAAGCCATCATTCGCAATTTTGCCCTTTAGCAGTACATTGTTTGGTCAGGCAGATCGACGCGGGTTAGCGATCGCTATTCTCGATGCCGAAGAACTGCAACAGCAAGCTTCGCAAGCCTTCTCTACTTCTACCTTCACCCTACTCATTGGGATGGCAGCAATTTTGGCGCTGATGACGGTGTTAATTCAGCGAACTGTCTTGCATCCACTCCAAAAATTAAACAAAGCAGTTACCGATCGCAATGGCATTGACAATTTTATCATGCCCAGTGGATTGCCAAATAATGAAATTCAATTCCTGGCACAGACAATTCAATCGGCAGCTATACGCGTAGAAGCATACCAGCAAGAACTTCGACTCCAAGCCCAAGATTTGGAAAAAGCAATCCAACAATTGCAACAGGCAAAGGAAGTTGCCGAAGCTGCCAACCGCAGCAAAAGCACATTTCTCGCTAACATGAACCACGAACTCCGCACTCCGCTCAACGGCATCCTCGGTTATGCCCAAATCCTCCAACGCGATCCAGCAACTAACCCCAAACAACTCAAGGGATTAGGGGTGATTTACCAATGCGGTGCCCACTTACTGACGCTGATCAACGACATTTTGGATTTGTCAAAGTTGGAAGTGCAGAAGATGGAACTTTATCCCGAAGATTTCCATCTGGCAAACTTTCTTGCCTCTACGGTGGATATTTGCCGTGTCAAGGCAGAGCAAAAGAGCGTGGAATTTCACTATCAGCGCGCCGCTAACCTGCCTATTGCTGTCCATGCCGATGATAAACGGTTGCGACAAGTGTTGTTAAATTTGCTCAGTAATGCCGTCAAATTTACCGACTTGGGCACCGTTACCTTCCGAGTTGAAAGAGTCGGTAAAGCTCCCGAACCCGATGCAGTCCAGCGGATTCGCTTCCAAATTAAAGATACAGGTATTGGTATTGTTCCAGAAAAACTATCGATGATTTTTCTACCTTTTGAGCAAGCAGGAAATCGCGATCGCAACAGCGAAGGAACTGGATTAGGACTAGCAATCAGCCAACAAATTATCGAGAAAATGGGCAGTACTATTCAAGTCGAGAGTGTCCTTGGTCAGGGCAGTATTTTTTCCTTTGAGTTAGACTTGATCCCCGCTTCTGATTGGATAGTAGGGCAAGCGATCGCTAATCAAAAGGTCATCGGATAGGAGGGCGATCGGCGCAAAATTCTGATGATCGACGATCGCGAAGAAAACCGTCTGTTAGTACCCACATTTCGCACTTCAACTTGAAGTACAAAGAGATTACAGTCAAGATAAAAGTGAAAAGTCAGGATAATTAAGAAAATAATACTGAATTAATATGATTAGGCAAGAAAAAATATTAAACATAAA
>JAHHIJ010000056.1 GCA_019358985.1 Tolypothrix brevis GSE-NOS-MK-07-07A
ACCGATTAATCGCTTTGATTCGTGAGGATGTGACTCTATTCTTTCTAAAGGTGTTGTCATGGTAGATGCACAATATTTATAGTGTGTTGCTTAATTATTTGACGATGCTTATATTAAGGATAGGTCTTTTGTATATGAGTGTTTTAATCGCTAAATATTCTACTCTGATGTGTGCCGTTTTCTAGAGTTAATTGTTACGATTATGCTTATTGCCATCAGAACGGTACTGCGATCGCATATCTTCACCCACGACTACATTTAATTGATCCCCAATTAAAAGAACCGCAGCGCTCATCCAAAGCCACAGCATTAAAACAATCACTGCTCCCACTGCACCATAGGCGATATTATAGTTACCGAAATTCGCCACATAAGACCGAAACAGACTCGATACGATCGCCCAGGAAATAGCTGCTATAATCGCCCCAGGCATCATCGGCGTACCTGAATTCCACTTTGAAGGACCGTAGCGATAGATAAAAGCAAAGGCAGTAGCAATAATACCTAAAGCTAAAGCCCAGCGAAACAACTGCCAAAAATGCAATAATAATCCGAAAAAATCATTTTCACGCAATACCAGTTGCAATACTAAGTCACTAATAAACACCAAAAAAGAAGCCATCACGAAAAGCATGATTGTGCCAATTGTTAATCCCAAAGAGATAAGTTTAGCTTTCCAAAAAGGGCGGATCTTATCTGCGGGAATTTGATGGATTTGATCGAGGGCTGTCATCGCCGTACTTACCGCACCAGAAGCAGTCCAAATGGCGATCGCAAAACTCAGAGAAAATAAACCGCTATTTTTTGGGTTGGTAATTTCTTTCCTAGCAAAATCACGAATTAGATTTAGTGCCTCTTCTGGTGCGATTTGACTCAGTTGTGCCGCCATTTGTTTAAAAGTATCTTGCAAAGATTCTTCAAATAAGCCAATCGCTGTCAGGGCGGCAATAATTGCCGGAAACAACGATAACATTGCATTGAAGGCAATTTCCGAAGCTAGTCCCAAAAGTCGCCGTTTGATGGTATTGGCAAAGGTTTTCTTAAAGGTGCCACCATTCAGATGGCGAAAAAAGCGGACAAAACGAGGCTTTGCCATGATTTTAGTGGCGGCAGGTTGGGTTTCTCAACTAGTCTGCCAAATCTAATGGGGGAGTGGGGGAGATGAGGAGGCAGTGCGGTCTTCTCCCTCATAGAGACGCTAAAAGCGATGGTGTAAGTAGTTCACGGAATCTGGTAAACCCCAAAGTTATGCTTTATGATTGAGGACAGAACTTAGGCGATGGGGAAGCCGCCACTACGTGAACACACTTTTATTTCAGGCGATCGCTTGCACACTAAACGTGAAAACTTGCAAGAAATGAAACCAACGGTTGAGCAAACGATAGAACTATATAAAATGTGTCAAAATCTGACATCAATGTATTTGCCCATCAACTTGGTCACAATTGATGAAAGGACGAAAAACTTTTACCTATTAGCAGGTGAAGAACTAGAAGTCCTAATTAATCCGCAAGGGGAGGTATCGATACTGTGACAAAACCAGATTACAAAGCAATGACACAGCAGCAGTTGAGGCAATACATACTCAGCCACCGCGATGACTCTGATGCAGTACACGAAGCCGTGCTGCGCGTTCAACAATATGGCACAACACTCAATTCGGTTGATGAATTAAGGCAATTTGTTGAAGAAAAACGCCGTCAAAACTCGGAACCGTAAACCAAACATGAAAGCGATGCCTTCCCTACGAGAGGCTTCGCCAACGGCGAGCTTCGCTAACGCACGGGTTCTTAGCAACTCAGGTGCGATCGCCTTAAATGTGTTACTTAGCAATGATTATTCTTCCATCAATAGGTGCGGCAACGATTGATGGCAAATGATATTGACTAATGAAATTATGAAAAATATTTATGAGTCAAGAATTAACACAACAATGGTTGGCGGAAATTCAAACACTGAGACAGCAAATGGGGCAACTGCAAAGCGATCGCGATGCAGCTTGGGAAAGTGCTGATAAATGGCGTCAACTTTACAACACCGAAGCCGAACAACGCCGCACAGATGCTCAGATGTCGCAGGTGGCGATCGCCGAATTGAAGGCAGAAATTCAAAAACTTAAGGGTATTGAAGACGCCACATTACCCGACTCGTCAACAGCCACAGCTATTCAAGCAGAAATTGAACAGCTAAAATCTCCAGAGGAATTGCAACCTAAATTAATTGCAGTCATGAAAGAACGCGATCGCCTGCTGCAAGCCTTGAAAACCGAGCAAGACAACCACGCTCAAACCCGCAACAACCTCACCACCGCTTTAGGTGATGCGATCGATAGCTTGACGCGAGAGCGAGCAGCAGCAGAAGGGGAGAGTGGGAGATGAGGGAGAGGGGGAGGACAAGGGAGAGAGGGAGGACAAGGGAGATATAGAAATTTCTTCTTTGTCCCCCTTGTCCCCCCTGCCCCCTGCCCCCTGCCCCCACTCTTCTAAAACCCCATCGCCTGAGCTACTGCTTTGAGTTCTGGTGCGATGCCTTGTTTAAATTTGCTGTGATTGTGTTTAATGGCTGTATCTGGGTCTTTTAAACCATTGCCGGTGAGGACGCAAACCACGGTTGCCCCTGTGGGGATTTGGTCTTTGATTTGCAACATGCCGGCGACGGAAGCAGCGCTGGCTGGTTCGCAGAAAATGCCTTCTTCTGACGCTAAAAGTCGATAAGCGTCAAGGATTTCTTCGTCGGTGACGGCGTGGAAGTTGCCCATACTTGCTGATTTGACAGCGATCGCTTTTTCCCAACCTGCGGGATTGCCAATTCTAATTGCTGTGGCTAAGGTTTCTGGATGCGCTATGGGATGACCGGTGATTAAAGGTGCTGCACCTGCGGCTTGAAATCCCATCATTCGAGGTAAGCGATCGCATTTTTTGGCTTGATGATATTGACAAAAGCCCATCCAATATGCTGTTATATTTCCCGCATTGCCTACTGGGATACACAGCCAATCTGGAGCATCACCGAGGACATCGACAATTTCAAACGCCGCTGTTTTCTGTCCTTCCAAACGGTAGGGATTGACTGAATTTACCAAAGTTACCGGATAACTGATAGCCATTTCACGGACAATTTCCAGCGCTTGGTCAAAATTACCTTTAATTGCCAGTACTTCTGCTCCATAAAGCAACCCTTGTGCTAACTTCCCCAATGCTACATAGCCATCGGGAATTAAAACAAAAGCATTCATTCCCCCACGCCTAGCATAAGCTGCCGCCGCTGCTGAGGTGTTGCCCGTGCTAGCACAAATTACCGCTTTTGCCCCAGCTTCCTTAGCCTTGGAAATTGCCATTGTCATTCCTCGGTCTTTAAAGCTACCAGTAGGATTAAGACCGTCATATTTGACAAACACGCGTACTTGTCTACCAATGCGTTCTGCCAGCGCCGGAACTGGTATCAGGGGAGTGTTACCTTCAAGGAGGGTGACAACCGGAGTTTTTTCGCTAACAGGCAAGTATTCGCGGTATTGTTCTATCAGTCCTAGCCAGGGTTGGCGATGAAATTTAGCAGCAGACAGGCTCAAAGTCACAGGATTTAAAAGTTTTTTACTTTAATTGAATAAAGCAAGTGGTAGATTTTTTTAACCATCGGATGCTAACCTGCTAGATGGTCATAACACAAGAAAAATATCTCTTGCGGTGTAAGCGTTCCACCTGCCCTTCTTATTTAATCGTAGAATGCCAGTTTATCGTTTAACTGATATTGCTGGGAAGGTTTAGATACGTTTTGTCAAATCAATGTATAATTTTTTTGGAACAAAGCCTGTTTGTTCCCAGTCTCTTGTAACCATTCCCCGACAGTCGCGGTACGGGGCTTTGTCCCTCTAAGGACGGGGTTCCTACCCAATTTTCTTATGACAAAGGCTTTGATTCATTAGCTTAAGTGATTGAAAGTTTTTAATGATTTAACAAAGCTTAAAATTGTCTTATTATAATATCTCTGATTGTGTGAGTTGAGTTTAGGATCTCATTTAACTATGGCAACTTGTTCATCTGTTGACGATCGCATGTCCCAAACTGACTGGGCAACCCGCTTAACCAAGGCTTTTTATCAAGACGATCAGCAAGCCAAATTTAGAAAATTGCAAGCAGAGGTAGACTCTTTGTTGCAGCAGTTGCAAAGCCTGAAGCAGCAACGAATTGCAGCTACTGAATTAGAGGAATAATTCCCTCAATTTTGGCTGAAACCTCAGGTCAATAAATAAGCTGACCTGATGAAAAGAATAAACCAAAATTATTTAAGAAGCTGAAATTTTTTAAACTGGGTGCGATCGCTCTTTTTCTCTAGCCAGAATAAAGTGCGAAGTAACTGTTATTCAAAGCGCTGATGATTTTCTCTCCAGCGCTTGAGACTATAGCGATCGCCATTTTCAACGAGTAAAGCTAAAGATGTACCGTCTGAAATTTTGGCGATCGCTGTCAAAATTTGTTGAGAGTTTTTACTGAAGTCAGTATAAATTAGTTTACCATCATCTGATAGGATTATGGTACGCGGACGAGATAAATTTTTGTCTTCTGCCTTAATTTTAGGTGCTGACTGATTCAAAGCGGCGATCGCATCTGCGGAAATAGTCAGTACAGTTTCGGGTTTATTATTACCTGTCAAATCAATTTCTTGAATGAGCCAATAGCCTAACTTTTGTCTCATTTGCTGCAAGTCAGGAATAGTACCAGCTGGTAGATTACCCGATTGTTGAAGCGATCGCCAAATAATCGGTAATATTGTCTTTACTCGTTGTGGATCTTGTTGTTCCAATTGTTCGAGAGTTATCGGTGATGGTTGCACCCATTCCAAAGCTGCCTTTGTCAAAGCTAAAGGATGCGGTTGCACAGCATTGCTTCTTGGTTGGGGAATTATTTGTCCAGCAGCCAATAGCCGCAAAACCCCATCTCGCAGTTGCACTCCTTTGATAGTAGCAGTAGTTGTTTGCTGTTCTCCGTTTGCTAGCCAGACAACTATCTGAATTTCCGCATCGGAATTTATCCCCAAAGTTGACCAGAGAAATTTCTCTGGGGAAGTCTTCGGTAAGCTCAAATTTGCAAAAGGTGAATTTAGCCAGTCTTTACCGTCATGAAATGCACTCACCTCTACTTGATACCATTGATTATTTACAGCTTTCAAATCTGTTTTTGAGTCAAGTTGCAGCCACTCCGCAGAGTTAATAGAAGAAATTGGCTGTACCGAACCAATAATTCGACTAGTGTGAGTAGAAAGAACCGGTGTCACCTCACCATTAAGTTGTCTCAACAAACTTTGAATGTGCATCAAATTATCTGGTGTGATTTTGGCTTCTTCCAACCAGGATTTTGCTCGATTTTGCCCTTTGCTAGCTGCTAAAATCAAAGCTGCCCAAGCTTGCACCTCTGGTCTATTAGGATTAACTTGCAAAGCTGCTTTTGTGCGATTCCACAACCGTCCTTCATCAGCTTTCAATAAAGTAGCAATTTCTTGGGCATTTTGTGGCGATGCCTCAAACACTTGTAAACCTTTTTGCCAGCGACCATCAATCAAATCTGCTAACACTTGTTGACTGGGAGAAGCCCAAATTTTATCAGCTTGAATTTTGCTAAGTTGAGAATGCAAGCGAATCAAATCGATTTGTGCTTGCGCTGCCGCCGGCATTTTTTCTTTTTGCTGCTTATTAATGAATTGCAACCATTCAAAAGCTGGTGTCCAAAGACCGCTGCGGGCAATTGACACAGCATTTTGGTAAGCTGAATCCTCTAGTGCCGGAGGTCTTAGAGAAATTTCTTCTAATTGAATGGGATCGAGAAAAGAGTTTGCTGGTTGAATTTGGTAAACTCGTAATTGCGGTTCTAAACCGATAGTTTGATCGACAATTAACTCTTTTGTACCATTATTAGTTACCTCCTGCCATTTGGGTAATTGTCCGTTAGGACTTGTCCAAGACAACATCAGTTGTAAATTGCTACGTTCTGGATTGTAATGCAGAATGTGACCGTAAGCGATCGCATTTGTTCCTTCAATGCGCTGTCCTTTGCAATAAAACCAAATCCCAGATGATATATTGCCTTCAAAGCGTTTCACTTCATTTAAAGGTAAAGAAATACTAGAACCTTGATTTTCCGATGTTGCATCAATCAAAGGAGCAATTACAAAAGATTCTTCAGGTCCAGCTACAGGTAATTGAGTTGCTAAATAATAGTGTTTTTCTGTCGCTGATTGTGTCTCTGTATCTTGAGAAAGCTTATAAACTCTGAGTTCAACAATGTATTTACAATTTGACTGACAATTTGCCCGTTGCTTGAAAACTGGCAGTAAAAAAGAGTTTTCTACATCACCATCTAAAGGTAAAATTTCCCCGGCTATTTGTCCCTGATTTCTGAGATTTAGTTTAATTTTTGAAAGAGTTTGCAGGTGTTGTTGTTGGCTAGAGATTTTTGCCCATTCTGGTAAAACATTATTTAACCAGCTTAATTTTTCGGGATTGAGTATGAAAATAAAGCTAATCCAAACAAAAAGCCCAATTAAAGCAGCACTACCCGACAAAATCCCAAAAGCTAACATTGACGATAGCCAACTTTCTTTTTTTATAGAAGTTTTCAGCGACTTCGGTTCTTGTCGCACAGACTTAACCGGCTTTTTCAGCGTTTTTTTCACAATGGGTTTCATCGTATCTGCACCTTGCATGTTAAGTTTAGAAGGTTTTGGTGTCAGCTTTTGCGTGGGGTTTGTCATGTTTGTTCAATAAATCCAATCGGTATTTATGCGAAGTATTTTTCCTTTTATACTCGTCTTTATTTGAATTTGCCCAAAAATTTATTAGTCTCATTTTGGAAAAATTCAGTAAATTTCCTCATGCCAAAACCAGAAAATTTTGAATACACTCACCCCTTGAGTGTGTGTAGAGTGTAAAAAGTTGGAAGATAAACTGCTTCGTAATCAAAGTAAAGCTTTAATTTTCGTATTGTTATTACTTGCGGGAATTCACGGATTTACACAAAAAGCGATGTCTCAAGAGAAGCCACTGGATAGCAGACAAGGAGAGGGGGAGATAGACTCCTTAGAGACAAGGGGACTTCTTGGAGACATACAAAACATGGGAAACATCCTTCACCTTATCTCCCCATCCCCCCATCTCCCCATCTCCAAACGACAATGAGGAGCCGATGGCACAAGTTACATCGGTTTCCCAACTCAAAGACGTACAACCTACAGATTGGGCATTTCAAGCGTTGCAATCTTTAGTTGAACGCTATGGTTGCATAGCAGGTTATCCAGACGAAACTTACCGAGGCGAACGCACTTTAACTCGGTATGAATTTGCTGCCGGTTTGAATGCTTGTTTAGATAAAGTCAATGAATTAATTGCTACAGCCACCAGTGATTTAGTCAGTCGCGAAGATTTAGCAACTTTGCAAAAATTACAGTCACAATTTGCTCCGGAATTAACAACCTTACGCAATCGAGTTGATAATTTAGAAGCCCGCACAACTCAAATAGAAAACAACCAATTTTCTCCAACAACAAAACTCAGCGGTATCACGATAGTTGGTATTCAAGGAAGAAGCCGCAATCGTGCTGATATTGTTCCTAGAGATGGCAAAAAAGACACAGAAGATGCGGGTACAAACATTAATGTTATTTCGTTATCACTGTTATATTTAACTACCCAATTCGACCCGCGCAGCTACTTAGTAACAGGTCTTTTAGCCGCTGATGGTTCCACCGCACCCAGATTTAGCAACGACGTTGCACTCGGTTACGAATATCCTACAAATAACAGCCTCATACTAAGTGAACTCCATTATCATCGATTGATTGCTGACAACTTTGCGGTGATGATAGGAACAGCATATGTAAATATGACCACTGCATTTAGAGGTCCAAACCGAGTAGAAAACGCTGCTACCGGACCATTATCTTATTTTGCTCAACGCAACCCGATTTTAAATATGGGTTTCGGTCAAGCTGGTATAGCTGCTGATTGGCAATTTGCCAAACGCGCTAGTTTGCAAGCATTATATTCTAGTAATAATCCGCAAAATCCCGGTAAACGCAGCGGTTTATTTGATAGAAATACGACTACAGGTGTGCAATTATTAGTCACACCAACTGATGCTTTTGATGTTAGTTTATATTACGTTAATAATTATTCTTCAAATGGTTGTTTGCTGACTTTCGTAGGGGATGAGTGTTTAACTGCGGTTAATAGCACAGGTAAATCAGAACCATTACAAACTAATGCTGTTGGTGCTACTGTCAATTGGCAAATTTCTTCCCGTCTTACCTTAGGTGCTTGGGGCGGTTATACTAATTCTTATATTCCTGGGCGTTCAGGTAATGTGGAAACCACAAATTACATGGTGTATTTGAATTTTCCTGATTTATTTCGCAAAGGGAATTTGGGCGGAATTTATATCGGACAACCTCCAAAAATAACCAATAGCGACTTACCTGTAGGAAACAATGTCCCAGACTTTTTAAATACAGGCTTAGGACGCAGAGGAGGACAACCAGGAACCACTACTCAAATAGAAGCTTTTTATCGCTTCCAGTTAACAGATAACATCAGCATCACACCAGGAACAATTCATATCTTAGAACCGGGCAATACACCAGATAGCGACCCAATTACTATCGGTATTTTGCGTAGTAGCTTTACATTTTAGTAGTAAGCACTTCAGTGCTTAAAATAGCCGTTGAAACACCTACTACAAATTTATAAAGAGCAATTTATCTTTATCCCCTACACTTTATAAATAGTTTATATAAAATCTTATATATTTGATGAAGTCTGCGAATTAATACTTGATTATCTAAAAAGTTTTTCAAAAATAAAATTAAGTAAAATTTCTCTGTTCTCAAACATAAAATTAGAAGTATATTATTGATATAGCAATCCTAAATAAGAACGTGAAAAGTTAGATTCCCGACTTCTTAAAGAAGTCGGGAATCTGAATACCGTGAATTTTCACTCTTTGATCTAAGATTGCTATAGTTGCGCTGTATTATTCTGTTCAAAAAGACATGTTATCATGATGCATTTATTACCTTAACACTATCCAATTCAATTTTTAGTTAACAGCGCAACTATTTCTCATAGGACTTACGCACTCGTAACGAGCAAACAAGACTTTGAGATTGCTTCCTCACGTCGCAATGACGGAAATACGTAGTACGTGCGTAAGTCCTGTCTCATCTTAAATAAGTTTAAAAAATCTTAGGAATTAGCATGAATAAATATATCCGTAATCTGCTAGCGCTTGCTTTAGTAGCTAATTCTGCTTGGCTTGTTACTCCATGCAAAGCGCAAATTCCAGTAAAATCAAACAGCGAAAATCCTAATAATATTATTCCTGTATCTTCTCAATTACCTACCATAGATACAAACACATCAACTACATCAAGTAATTTGACAAATTCTACTAATAATAAACCAATTGCTTCTTCTAGTAATACCATATCTGCAACTAAATCTAATCTGCGTATTCCAATATCCAGCAGAGTTTTCTCCACACCCTCAATGGAACAGTAATACAATTTTGGATTGGTAATGGGTAATTGGAAATACGTTTTTACGATTACCCATTAGACATCTCCATAAATTAATTATGCGTTGCCCGAAACCCTTGTAGAGACGTAGCAGTGCTACGTCTCTACAAGGATTCTGGATAATGCTCCCTTTAAATTTGGTCGATTACGCATTACTCCCAAGACAAACTTGTTCATAAAGTTTACCAGCACTTTCCCAAGTAAATTCGGTTTCTACTAGTTGTCTAGCGTTGCGAGATAATTCGTTTCGCAGTTGTATACTATCAAATAGTTGACTAATAGCGGTGACGTATTCTGCTGGGTTATTTGCTCGTAATGCGCGTAATGGTACACTGGGAGTATCTACGGATAGCCCTTCTAAACCGCGATCGCTTGCGACTATCGGCACACCTGCTGCCATTGCTTCTAAAGTTTTATTTTTAATGCCAAACCCCGTCCGCATCGACACAACGCAGATTGTAGCTTTATGTAAATAGTCTACCATCGAAGGCACGCGCCCAGTAACAGTAATTCCTGGTTTATCCTTCAGTGCTAAAACTTCCGGTGTCGGATGAGAACCGACTATATCAAAAGTTGTATTTGGGTAACGTTTTTGAATTTCTGGCAATACTTCGTTACTGAAAAAGCAAACAGCATCAATGTTTGGTAAGTTATCCATTGCGCCAATAAAAATTAAGCGATGTCCTCCCGGATCGGTGCTGCGTTTGGGGAAGGAAACTAAATCTACACCATTAGGAATAACTTGAATTTCCGTATTTGGTGCAAATTCTTGTAATTGAATTTTATCTTCTTCAGTTGTCGCTACAATTACCGAAAACTTTGAACAGTAATTTTGTTCATAACGACGCAACAGCGGTAAATTAATTTTATCTCTAAGTTTATTTTCAGAAATGCCATTTTCTAGTTGGTTAAGACAAGTGCCGTAAACAGAACTATGAACATCAACTAAAGTTCGCACCTGTTTCTGGAAATGAGGGCGAATATAAATTTCATTAACGCTATGTTCGCAGGTAATTACATCACATTTCCCTGCTTCTACAAAGTTATC
Source organism: Tolypothrix brevis GSE-NOS-MK-07-07A (assembly GCA_019358985.1). Classification (GTDB taxonomy): domain Bacteria; phylum Cyanobacteriota; class Cyanobacteriia; order Cyanobacteriales; family Nostocaceae; genus Hassallia; species Hassallia brevis. The sequence continues at coordinate 10,610 of JAHHIJ010000056.1, forward strand.
AATCCAGTTTTGCATCTCAACTGAGTAGCGGTTTAAAACACTCGGAGGTGTCCCTTGATAGAGAAATGTGCTGAAACGCTGGATTTTTTTTATTATACCTGTGGCGGCGGCAGAATCGGTGGGGCGCTCAAAAACGACGAGATGATCAACACAATCCCGCAATTCAGCTATTTCTGCATCTGTGACATGGCGATCGCGTTGCGTCACTAATGTAATAGCATGATGTTGACTGAGATACTTGAGTAAATTAAACGTCCTTACCTGGGTTCCCCCCCGTGTTGGTGGATAGGGAAATGTCGAAGATAGCATTAAGATGTTCATAAAAGCTGATAATTGGGAATAATACCAAGTACAGGGATGATATATACAATGACCTTAGTCAATAGTTTATGTCATCAGAATTATACGGATATAATTGTTGTCAACTAACTAGGTGGATGAGATTAAATATAAAACCTCACCCCGACAAAGCTGTGCTTTATCTCCCCTCTCCTTAGTAAGGAGAGGGGTAGTGGGTGAGGTTTTATCTTATATTTAATTACGCTTATAGCGATTCCAACATTCATGAGGTACAGAATATTGAATTAACCGCAGATGAAGATAGATAAACGCCGATGGACGCAGATAAATTTGTACCTCAGCAGACTAGGAAACGCTATACCTACTTATTTATAAGTGGTCGGAAAAAAGTAAATTGAAAATCAGTATTTTTACCCAAGTCAATATTAGTTTTATAAATTATGCCTAAAGTTACTGTTTCCATTGCCACTTTTAATCGAGTTAATTTACTGCCTTTCGCAATTGAAAGTGTACTCAAGCAGTCTTATCAAGACTTTGAATTAATTATCTGTGATGACGGTTCTGTTGATAGCACACCTGAGTTGATGTCACAGTATAAAGATAGCCGGATTAAATATATTCGTCATCCGCAAAATATTGGTAAAAGCAATAATATGCGCTCTGGCTTTGAAGCTGCAACAGGCGAATATTTTATGAAATTTGATGATGATGATCGGCTTACTTCAGATTTTTTAGCGAGTACTGTCGCAATTATTGATCAAGATTCTAGTATTAGTTTTGTTGGTACTGATCACTGGATAATTGATATTAATAATGTCCGGGATGAAGCGAAAACTCAAGAAAATTCTCGTTTCTGGGGAAGAAAAAGTTTATCAGAGGGTGTTGTCGATAATTTGTTGGAAGTTGTGTTTGTTAAACAAAGCTTTCAAATTGGTGCAAGTTTATTTCGTCGCCAAATTTTGCAAGAATTGGGATATATGCAGCCCAATATGCAAAACTGTGAAGATAATGATTTGTTTGTGCGGTTAGCTTTGGCTGGGAAAAAGGGTTATTATTTACCAGAATTGTTGATGGAATATCGGGTACATGCCGAACAGCAAGGTATTAATCGGGGAATTCGTTATTTAACTGATAAAATACTATATTTAGAAAATTATAAATTTGATTCCGAGAAGTTGGAAAAAATTAGGCAAAACAAACTTGCTGAAACGCAATTATTGTTAGGTTTGCGGTTGATTGAAACAGGTGAAACGAAAAAAGGAAGAGAGTTAGTTTTAGCAGGAAAGTCTTTTTCTATTGCTAAAGCTTGGACTGGATTGGGGTTGTCTATGTTGCCGATTAGGTTGCGGGGTAAGGCTTTTGAGTTGCTGCGGAGTCTGCGGGGATGAAGTGCCGAATGTGAATTCCACCCCAACTATGCCCGAACAATAGTCACAGAACGCCCATTTTTTGTAGTTGTAACTTCACTTGTTAATCGCTCCTGAATGGGCAAAGCCTTGGCACGTAAATCGAAAACAATCAACCAACCAAAATTTACCCCCAACCTTGCCAAATAGGAATCTAACTGTTCAATGCCTGATTCCATTGGATCTCCCCTTTTATCTCGCCAAGCTTTTAACTCGATTCCCAATGTTATATTCCCATATCTGAGACACAAATCCATGCGATCGCGTCCAATGGCATATTCCCGTTCCAGAGTTCCACCCCCATTCACCACCCGATGCAAAAATGCCATTAGCACCAAATGAGGGGCAATCTCATGGTAAGATGCGCTACCAAGCAATGGTTCCCCATGTTGTCGCCAGAACGCTAAAAAAGCCTTTAATAAGTCATCCGTATTTAACTCACCTGACTTAGTTAACCAAGTAGGTGCGATTTGAGGCAAAGAAGCCATCGGTGTCACCGTTAATACTCTAGGTAAAACCTCGCGGTAAATCGGATTAGCGATCGCTAATCCTCCCAATGGGTCCATTTTACATAAACCCAGGTCGATAACAAACTGGATATCATCATTAGGCACATTCCCCAGTTCTAAACCTGCAAGTATCGGTTCAATAATTGCCTTTACTCTCGGTTCTCGCAGTCTTTCAGCTAGGGAATCAAGATGAGTATCTTGCCTTTTAATTAGCACTTCTTTAGCTTCGTGAATATGCTCAGGTGTAATTGCGATCGCAGTATCCGTTACCATTTCTTCGACAACTTCTTTCGCAAGGGCATTTACCAACCAAGGTTGTCCTTGAGTCAAGTAAAATGCTGTCTCGATTGCCTCAGAAGTAAAAACTTGTCCCGTGTCGTCGGTATGTTGTTGGTATAGTTGCGCTACCTCCATCCCATTAAAATCTCTCAAAGTTAGGGAGCGGACTTTGATATTAAAGGGACTGGCTGTATTTAATCTGTCGCTCCCCCCAGAAGCAACCTTATAATCCCGCACATCTCGTAAACCGATTAACCCAACAGATAAGGGAAAGTTTTTCGGACGACTACGATAACCATCGCGTAACTGCCGCAAAATCGAAATCAGCGCTTCATCCTGTAAAGAGTCGATTTCATCAATAAACAGAACTAAAGGTCTAGGTGTTGCTTGCGCCCATGCCTGTAAATTAGCTCGAATTCTTTGTCCTGCCTCCCCCTGGGACCAAACAGGTGGTTGTAACTCAGGAGGTAAGTAGACTGCAATTGTATCACGCCAAGCACCAAGAATTGCTAATTCGGCTGCTCCTGGATCATCACTAAAGGGAGCACCTACTTCCGCAGATACCATGACTGCCGCGTAGCTGCCGCTTTCCGTAAGTTGTTTCGCTAATGCCATCATTGCCGTGGTTTTACCAGTTTGGCGAGGAGCGTGGATGACAAAATAGCTTTCTTGGGCAATTAGTCGCTCCAAAGAAGGCAACCGAACAGTTGGCGGTAACATGTAGTGAATATCGGCTTTACAAGGACCTGCGGTATTAAACCAACGAGGCATAAGGCTTTGAGAACTTTTGGAGGATGTCCTTAGTGTAGCGCTTTGGGTTGCGGGGATGATGCGAGCGCGCACTCGTAGCAGCATGAAGTAGGGTAGAAAAAACCACCTGATTTGCTCCCGGCTCAATGCCTGTTCGCATTAATTGTAGCTAGGATAAAAGAATGTGTAAATTATTCCGGTTCGGGCTACAGTAGTGCTGATTCAGATTTAGGCAAGATTACCCGCATGGATACTAACGAATTAAAGTTCTTACTCAAGTTGTTGGGATGTGCCGATTATCGTGCAACTTTAAGTGCCAACATCTTTAGCAGTTTTAAAGGTAAAGACAAAATTTGTCGAGATTTAGGCGATCGCGAATTAGTAGATTATTCCCGCGAGATTGCCGCAGTTAAGATTTTACCACCAGGTAGAGCTTTATTGCAAGAGCCTACAAAAGTGGCGATCGCAGACAAAGAACTGAAACTGCTGGAGAAGATAAGTAAAGCTTCCGGAAAAGTCACCCCCAGCGAAATCACCTCACCTAAAGCTGCTGAACGAGACGCCATCTTGAAAAGTTTAAGCGATCGGGGATTAATTGAAGCTGAACTCAAAATCAAAAAGAGTAAAGCTGAGGTTTGGCTGACTGAACGCGGAATTGAATATTTGCGGGATGATTACAGTCCTAACAAAGGCTCTAACCCTGTCATCAGCTTAGAGCTACTGAGTAATTATCTGCGCTTTTTGCGGAAAACTTTGCGCGATAAACCAGAACCCGTATCTCCTTCACCCGTTGTAACAATTATTAATCTTACTGATGAAGAAATTTTACAAACTATCCAGAAATTAGATCGGGAACTGGGTACTGACAATTATTTGCCCATTTTCCATTTGCGGCAAAAGTTACAACCACCGCTTTCACGGGAAGAATTAGATAAAGCGCTTTATCGTCTAGAAGAAAGCGACCAAATTGAATTAAGTAAGTTGGCAGAACCAGGTGATTATACACCTGAGCAAGTTGAAGCGGGAATTCCCCAATTCAGCGGTGGTTCGTTGTTTTTCATTACAACAATCTAAGAATCACATCTAAATTACGAGCAAGTAACTTTCATTTTTAGCAGGTATTTCAGCATGGCAGAAATTGATAAACTTATTATACAATCGCTCAATCCATTTGATAACTCAGCAGCAGGTAACTTTTGGGAAGAGCAGCAGCCATTTCCTACAGTTGAATCTATTCATCAAAAGCAATTAACCGAAATTAAAACTGTAATAGCACAGATTTCCCAAGACCATCAAACCCGTAGTTTAATTCTTTATGGTGACGGTGGTTCTGGAAAGACTCACTTCTTGGGTCAGTTGAAAGAACAACTAAACAATGAAGCTTTTTTCATCTACATTGAGCCATTTTCTCAAAGTGATCATATCTGGCGGCACGTCTTACGTCATACTGTTGATAGCCTAGTTAATGCTCCAGCAGGACAAGTAGATTCTCAATTAATCCTTTGGCTCAAAAGCTGCTTTTCTACGATTCAGAAGCAGTTAAAAAGCGATCAGCAAAAATTTCTTGCTAAAATTAAAGGCTTTTTTGGGAAAACAGATGCTGAAGGCGATCGCCAAGTATTCATTGACATTCTGAAAAAAACCATTGGCACCACAGGAATTTATAATGCTAATGATTTTTTTGGTGTCCTTTATGACCTGACTAATCCAGATTTATACTCTCTTGCTTGTGAATGGTTGAAAGGAGACGATTTAGATGAAGATAGTCTGAAAAAGTTAAGAGTTAAGCAATCTATTGATGATGAAGACAAAGCGCGGGGTATCTTGGGCAACTTTAGCAAAATTTCTGCGAAAACTCAGCCGATTGTGTTGTGTTTCGATCAGTTAGATAGTATTGCTCGTTTGCCAGACGGCTCTATTGATTTACAAGCTTTATTCAACGTCAACTCTACGATTTATAACGGTAAGTGGAAAAATTTCCTGATTATTATCAGCATAATAACAGATACTTGGTATAACAATTATAAGCGAGTTCAGCCCACTGACATAGATAGAGCTACTATCAGAATTCCACTAAAACGTATCACACTCGAACAAGGTGAAGCTCTCTTAGCTACTCGACTCTATCCCCTGCACAATCAAGCTAACCCTAAACCTACTTCCCCAATTTACCCGTTAAATCGGCAGGTGTTAGAAAATGCGTTCCTTAGCCGCAAAGCTACACCCCGTGATTTTCTGAAGCTAGGGAAACAACTATACCAGGATTATAAAGAATGGGTATTCACAGATAAACAACCTCCTAAGCCAGAATGGTTAGATGGTGGAAATCCGCCACACCTAACACCGCCTCCTTGGGAGATAATTAAAGCTGAATTTGAATTGCTATGGCAGCAGGAATATCAAAAAGTTCAGGCAAAATATACCAAAATTAACTTGTTAGCCTCACCAGATTTAATTCGGATGTTGCAACAAGCTTTAGAGGCATTACAAGTACAAGAAATTAAGCCTAAACTTATAAGTGGAAGGTACACCAATAATTCTTTGAGTTATCAACAGCTTGGGAAGCGAGAACGTATAGGGGTAGTTTGGACAGAAGAGCCAAACATGGGTACCTTTTTCAATATCATGAATGCTTGCAAAAATGCTATTCAGCAAAATCTCTGTAAAACTTTGTATTTAATTCGCGCTGGAAGTTTAGGAACTCCAAACCTTGTCGGACATAAGTTGTACACACAAATTTTCAAATCTACTAATCATGTTCACATTAAGCCGAATCTGTCTTCTATTTACTATTTGGCAACATACCACAGCTTTGTAAATTCTGCACTTGCTAATGAATTGGTGCTTGCTGGTAAAACCATTACTTTGCAGGAACTACAAACTTTAACCCGCGAGTGCAACATTTTGCAAAAGTGTACTTTATTGCAAGAATTAAAAATTGTTGCTCAAACAGGTGGAGGTAATGGCAATATTAACGGTAAACACGATTTACAACCAGTGAAAAATTTGATGTTTAATCTAGTAAAAACCCAAAGTTTCATAGGATTACCAACTTTAATTAAAGAGACTAAAGCAAAATTTTCTCTAGTAAATGAATCGGAAATTGAAAATTTGATTCAAGAACTATGTCAAGAGCAAAAGGTAGAATATTTTGACCCGAAAGCCAAGCCAGAAGACCAATTAGTTTGTTTAGTCACTAAAAAATAATCTTTAATACAAAATAGTTGACATTTTAGCAAATGCAATATTTGACAGAAGCTACTGAAATTAGAGCGCAAATTGCTAAATTTACTTTGGCTAAAACCCTCTGGCTAGATACAGAAATTGCTGACTGGAATACTCCCTATCCCAGGTTGTCGATAATTCAGGTTTTGGCTGCTCCAACAAACTTAACAAGTGAGTATGCTTACATTCTCGATGTGTTAGATAAACCTGATTTGGCAGCATATTTTATTAACCAAATCATGGTTAATCCTCATATAGAAAAACTATTTCACAACGCTAGCTTTGATTTGAAATATTTGGGGGGACAGATAGCACAAAATGTTACCTGTACTTTAAAAATAGCCAGAAAAATTACACGTCAGCGTCTGCAAGTAACCAACTTACAACTTAAAACATTAGCATTAGAACTCTGCAACTTTTCTCATGTAGATAAAGAAGAACAAGCAAGCGACTGGGGAAAGCGTCCTCTCAGCCAAAAGCAGCTACAATATGCCGCAATGGATACAGTTTATTTGGCTGCTGTGCATCGTCGCTTATTAGAAATATCTAATCCCGATGCTGTAAGTAATATTTTTAATATGATATCTAATGACTCAAAGCCATCAACAGAAACATCTGAAAATTCATCTTTAAATGTTACTAAAGTCCGAGTTGCATTTGAATGCCCGCGTCTGTTTTATTTGAAACAACACTTTGGGGGTAATACCTTATTTCTTCCACGAGATACCGCAATAGGTATTGGTAACATATTTCATCAATTAGCAGATGATTTTGTCAGGTTAGCGACTCTTGAACCGCGTTTTCAAGAGTTGTTTAAACCACCCGCAACCCAGTTGCAGGTAGAGGAAATTGCCTCTAGTATGCAACAGCTTTTTTATGAAATAAAGTTCTCCTCTTACCTGCAAGAAGCTAAAAAAAATCCCAGCCAAGCACCAGCACTTTACAAAGTTTGGCAGGGATTACAAGGACTAATCCGACGCTTTGCGGAATTGTTAGTAATTAATCGGCGTTTTTGCAATGCAGAAACAGTTATTGCTAACACCTTTGTCTCTGAAGAACGCAAGCTTGAGCATTACTTTAAACTAGCTGACGGGACACAACAACGAGTAGCGGGAGAATTTGATTGTTTAGTTTTCAACTTTGAAAAAAAGCGCTTATGTGTGGTAGAGTTTAAAACCTATCAGCCAGCCGATCCATCAGCGCAATTAGCCCAAGTTGCTCTTTATAGTTATATGCTTTGGCAAAAGAAAAAGGTAGCTGTTGACTCAGCGGTTTACTGTGTTTTGCCAGAATTTAAAGAGTATCACTATTCTTGGGAACAGCTAGAAAATACAGTGCATCAGTTGATTCCTTATAAGTTACAACAAATGCAGCAATGGCTGACTTGGGAACCACCATTACCTAATTCACCACCAACTACAACCCAGCCTCATTTGTGCAAAATTTGTCCGCAGCAGCAAATGTGTCAAAGTTACTTTGTAGAAGAATCTAAAGAAGAGGAATCTTTTAATAAACAGGAAGAACAGATTTCTCCCACTACAAAAAAGCATCAAGAATCATTCAATGCCGATGCTATAGGTGAAGAATTAGTTACTACTTTGCAATCTTTTAATATTGGTGTAGATTACTATGGGGCAGCTGTTGCTCCTAGTTTCATCAGAGTTAAGCTGAAACCTCATTTAGGTGTTAAAGTTAGTTCTCTACTGAGGTTATCTGCTGATTTGCAAGTACAGATGGGGTTAGCTAATCCACCGTTGATTTCTCCTCAAGCTGGATATGTTAGTGTTGATTTGCCTCGTCTAGATAGGCAAGTTGCTAAGTTTGAGGAATATGTTCAACATCAATTTTTACCCTCAACCGCACCTGTAAAAATTGCCCTTGGGGTGAATTTAGAAGGGCAGTTGATAGAAGCTGATTTATCAGATCCGAATACTTGTCATTTTTTGGTTGGGGGTACAACTGGTAGCGGGAAGAGTGAATTTTTGCGATCGCTTCTTCTGAGTCTCCTGGTTCGTCATTCCCCGCAAAACCTCAAAATTGCCCTTGTCGATCCCAAACGTGTCACCTTTCCCGAATTTGAGCAGATACCGTGGTTGTATTCACCAATTGTCAAAGAAAGCGATCGCGCTATTGAATTGATGGATGAACTAGTGGCAGAAATGGAATCGCGTTATCAGCGATTTGAAAAAGCTGGGTGCGCTGATTTGAATGGTTACAATCAACCTTCCCGTCAGCTTTTACCCCGCATTGTTTGCATCTTTGATGAATATGCCGACTTTATGGCAGAAAAAGAAATTCGCACCGCACTAGAACAAAGTATCAAAAGATTGGGTGCAAAAGCAAGAGCCGCAGGTATTCATCTAATTATTGCCACACAACGTCCCGAAGCCAAAGTTGTTACTCCCTTAATTCGCTCAAATCTTCCCGGAAGAGTTGCTTTGCGAACAGCTAGCGAAGCAGATTCAAAAATTGTCTTGGGTGGTACACAAACAGCAGCAGCATCTCTCTTGGGTAAAGGTGATTTACTTTACCAAATTGGTAATAATTTATTGCGGTTGCAAAGCTTATTAGCAACAACTATTCAACTGCCGGCTGTATAAATTAAAGTTGCCACTACCCTGCTATAATCTGACGGAAATAAAGCTTAATTCATCGAACCACCAAGACGCCAAGAACGCCAAGAATTCGTAGAATGTGCCTAAGTCCTAGAAAGAATACGGTGCGTTACACTGCGTTAACGCAACGTAGTAGTTACTAAACAAATAAGACTCGTGACCAGCCATCAATAATATCAACCATTTTATCGCTAGTTATACCTTTAATTTGTTTTTTTCCACTGGTTACTTTTACTCGTATAACTACATCACTTAATGATACAAACTGTTTTTTATTGCGTTCTTTTTCAATACTTTCAGCAATATCAACTGCTTTTTTATCGGTAAAACCAGCAGTTCTTAATCTATAAGTCAGTTCCAATAAATTGAGAGTGTTAAATGTCTCTAATGGTGTAATTTGTTTAGGTATCTGACTTTGAATTTCTTTTAGCTTATCTTCTACTCTCTGTCTTTCTTGTGCTAGTTCTAATTTGAACTCATTGAGTTGGTTCTCAATAAGTAATTCCAAATTTGCTAACCGTGATGAGTCTAAACTAGTTGTTTCAGTTATAGTGTTGACTGGTTTATCATAAGACTCTACATCTCTTATAAATGTGGCTTGCTTTACAATCAAATCCTCTACTTTAGGTGAAATTACAAAGGCATTGACCATTTCGCATTGACGAGGATTTTTTTCTCTTGCTCTGACAGCAGCATAATATTCAAACTGTCCATCAACTACTGCGTAAGTCTCTAAACCTATAGTTTTCAAAATTAATGGTCTGATAATTCCCCCGCTTTCTATAATCATATCAGCGAGGTTATTTAAAGCATCATTTGGAAAATTGGATGGAGGCACATCACAAGTAATATTTTTTACATCAACCGTATAAAATTTCATTATTAATTAACTCCTATTTCTTCTAAAACTTCTTTGGCTAACATCTCAAATTCCATAGCAGATTGTTGAGCATTAGTTTTTGATTCTGCATATTTGATAACTGATTTTGGGTCTGGGTATTCTAAATCTCCAACTGTTATAGTATTATTCATACATTCTGACAGAGAGGTTCTATCATAAATAACTGCTTTCATCAGAGGTAATTCATAGCGCTCAGATATAACACTTCTTTGTTTTGGAAAAGTGTATTGTAAAAATTTAGGGTTAGTTGAAATTTTAGAAGCAAGAACCCCTATTATCTTAATTGGTAGCTTACCCATAAGTTCTCTAAATTCATTAATTTGCTTCAGAAAATTTTTAACTGTTGGTAAACCTTGATTTGCAAATGGTTTTAAATCTGAAGGAATTATCAAATAATCAGAAGCAATCAGGGCAACTTCTGCATAATAATCTCTTGATGGAGGAGTATCAATAATTACAACATCATAATTGTTTTCTACATTTTTGAGTTTGAGAATAAGTCTACTTTTGCTAACTCCTATTCTAGTTAGAGTATCTTGCTTATCAATCAAGTTAATGTGTGATGGAACAACATCTATTTCTGGATTATTAAAAAAATGAGACTGACGCATAATTTCTGGAATAAAATTGAAATCTGACGATTCTAATAAACAAGATACATTTTGTTCGCGTAAATCATCATCTTCATCAAATTGAAATTTGATTAATCCTGTAGCAAAAGTAGTATTTGCCTGGGAATCTATATCAATTAATAGTACCCTTTTACCTTTTTTACTCAATGCTGCTGCCAGGTTTACTGCAACAGTTGTTTTACCTTTTATTATGGTAAATTGCAATTGTTTTCATATAATGTTGCCTTTTTGTTTCCGGAATTTGATTATTTTCAGGTATCTTTGCTACTGAATTATCTATTAGACTATCTCTGCCAATTAAACCTTTAATTTTATCTATCTTTATCTCAACATCTTTGCCAGAACATTGAAAAACTAGCTGAATATCATCTTTGACTTTTTGATAAATTCTGATTTCCTTGCCATTGGTTAGCAGTCCATATCTGACATTCAAACTTGTTAAATAATGCTTGAGTCGATAAACATGATTATTTAAGTTTTGCTTGGGGTGCTTTGCCTCCATGACGACACTCAGGGGTGAGTTGGCATCTAAAACAAAGGGGACGACTTGTGCGGCAAATGCTAAAAAGTCTAAACGGATACTACCAACAGCAACCTCTTGATGCCAAGTGTCAGCAGTATACCCTAGCTCTGGTAGCAAATATTGAACTATGAGCTTGCTTTCAACTTCGCTTTCGTTGCGGCAAAGCTCAGGATTAAACACCAATCTGTTTTTACCTCAGTTAATTGTAAATAATTTGATACCTTTTTGATTATGGCTTAGGGTCTTTCATTTTGTGTAATAAAAATAACTTCTATGCAAGCTAGTATAAATGCTTAGAAAATTAAAGGGTGATATCGCACGATTAATTCCCCCCAAGCCTGCTATAATCTGACGGAAATATCGCTTTATATATTCTTTTGCGTATCACCAAATCTTAAATTAAGGAATATGGATTTAATAAAATACAAAACCTCACCCCGATAAAGCTGTGCTTTATCTCCCCTCTCCTTACGCTCGTAGAGGGGTAGGGGGTGAGGTAGATTATAGAAAATCGTATATTATTTAATTTTCGTTCCTAAGCAAAAACTTCGACGTTGCATATTAACGAGATGATTTGACAATACATGTTGATAAATTTTACACATTGTAGAGACGTTCCGCCGGAACGTCTCTACGATTCATCCCAACATTCTGCAACGCCAAAAAATTTCAATTGATAACTAGACGTGTACGCTACTTAAATAAAATACCTTATCAGAGGACTTAACAATGGGATATGTAATCGCAACCGCAAATATGAAAGGTGGTGTGGGAAAAACCACCCTCACAGTTAATTTGGCTACTTGTTTAGCGAAAAATCACAATAAACGGGTACTTGTCCTGGATTTAGATAGTCAAATTAGCGCTACACTCAGTCTGATGTCACCACTGGAGTTTGCCAAACGTCGCAAACTATCACGGACATTTAGATATCTGATAGACCAAATTATCAACCCACAAGCAAACCCAAAACTAGGGATTTACGATATTATTCAGTCCGACGTTTGTAAACTTCCCAATCTCGATATCTTACCCGGAGATATTGACTTGTATGATGAATTTGTCATTTCCGAAATGCTACATCAACAAGCAATTACTTTAGGAGAACAAGACTTTGAAACTATTTGGAATCGCTTTGAAAGAGTCTTGGTGGGGAAAATTTTAGAACCAGTGCGGCAAGAATATGATTTTATCCTTTTGGATTGCGCTCCTGGTTATAATCTATTGACTCGTAGCGCTTTAGCTTGCAGTGACTTCTATATACTTCCTGCGAAACCAGAACCTTTATCTATAGTCGGTATTCAACTGCTGGAAAGACGTATTGCTAAATTAAAAGACAGTCACGAACATGAGGCAAAAATTAATATAAAAATGCTGGGAATTGTATTCAGCATGTTAAGCAGCAATCTTCTGAATGGAAGATATTACAAACAAGTAATGCACCGCGTTGTCGAAGATTTTGGTGCAGAAAGAATTTGTAAGACACAAATACCAGTTGATGTAAATGTTGCTAAGGCTGTTGACAGTTTTATGCCTGTTGTTTTAACTAGTCCTAACTCAGCGGGATCGAAAGCGTTTATTCAGTTAACTCAAGAGTTGTTGCAAAGTCTGTGACATCTCCTACACTCATCGGAGTACCGATAGAGTGTAGGCTTCCAGGACAATCCGGCTATCGCTGAGGAGGCTCCTGGCTTTAAGAACGGGATGACCCTCCGCTCTTTTTCTTATATTTATCGCGGCGTTATGATCACGGTCAAGGCTACACCCACAATTGGGGCAATCATGCCATCTCACATGCAGCTTTTTGGGAACTTTCACACCACAATTAGAACAATCTTGACTAGTGCCAGATGCGTGACAAAGGATAACACATAATCCAGCGTTTTCGGCTTTGATTTGTAGTATCGACAGAAAGTTTGACCATCCAGCGTCCGTTACAGACTTCGCTAATCGTGTACGTGCAAGTCCTTTTACATTCAAATCTTCAACCGCGATAACATCATATTTTTTCAACAAGTTGTTCGCAGTTTTGAAATGGAAATCTTTCCTTTTATCTGCAACTTTTTTGTGCTGTTTACCTAATTGTTTTACTGCTTTTTGTCTTCTATTGCTTCCTTTCTTGCGACGGGAAACACGTTTTTGAATAACCCGCAAACGTTTCTGAGACTTGCGGTAATATTGCGGGATTTTGACCACATCATTATCAGAAGTTGTCAAAAACTCTTTCAACCCTACATCAATTCCAACTATTGATTCTGGGTTGAAATCAGGCTTAATTGTAGGTACAGTCTTGTCTTCCAAGCTAAGGGTAGCGTAGTACCCGTCTGCCTTTTTTGTGACAGAGCAAGTCTTAACTTTGAACCCATAAGGAATAAGGCGATGCAAAATAATCTTGATATTCCCTAGTTTTGGGAGAACAATCAAGTTACCTTGAATGCAATCATCTTTCATTTGTGGATAAGTGAAAGTTTTGTATTGGTTCGCTGCTTTAAACCTCGGTTTACCGCTACGCCTTCCATTACAGTCCCCACTCAGAAATCTGTCAAAAGCTAAGTCTACACGCTTGGCTGCATTTTGCAATACTTGAGAATATATTCCCTTATACCAAGGGCGGTCTTTCTTTAGTTGAGGTAACGAATTTTGCTGACTGTAGTAATTAGGGTTATCTCGTAACTCCGGTAAATGACAAACAAATAAAGAGCAGGAATTGACAAAGCATCGGTTTTGTTCATACCAGCGAAAACGATCAGACAACAAATAATCATACTGGCATCGCAGCATATCTAGCCATTTATCAATTTGATCTATTTGTTGTTTTGTTGGGCGTAATCGGTACTGATACGACGTTTTCATTTGCTTTGCCTCCTCTAAATAGGATAGCATAAATATGTTCGCATTGTGTACCAAGAATGAAGAAAGATTTGCACGTAAGGATGAGTGAGCGTAGACTCAATAAATTACGCCTGTTAGCCGTTGAGAAGGATAAGACTATTACTCAAATAATTGAAGAGTTGGTTGATACTTTACCAGAACCAACAAAAAATATAGCCCACATTCCGCACTTCAGAATGTAGCATAAAATGTTAGGCAATAGCTCTCTGGTCTGAGTAAATAAAAATACCAAAAATCTTTAAGTAAGTCGGCATTAAGAAATAAACTTATATTACGAAGTATA
>JAHHIJ010000057.1 GCA_019358985.1 Tolypothrix brevis GSE-NOS-MK-07-07A
AACAGCAAAAGACATTGCTGGATGTACCAATGACAATGGTCAACTCATTGAGGAGCCGTGTGAGGTGAAAGTCTCACGCACGGTTTTGAAGACGAGTCGCTTAGGTGACTAAGCGGCTTAGTTTAACACCATTGGACAATTGCTAGCAGAATCCTTGCAGTGGGAATTTAAAGACGCTGATTCTTTTCATTCTCCAGAAAATATTGAGAAAATGCGTCACGGTATTTCCCTAAATGATTTAGATAGAATGCCGTGGTTGCTAGCAATGCAACAAGCAATACAACATTGGTTGGAAGAAAATCAAAATGTAGTTTTAGCCTGTTCGGCATTAAAAGCTAGCTATCGTCAGTATCTTTTAATTAATGATGAACGTGTTAAGTTAGTTTACCTTAAAGGTTCATTTGAGTTGATTCAAAAACGCTTGCAAAAGCGTCACCATCATTTCATGAATGAAAAACTTCTTCAAAGCCAGTTTGATACCCTTGAGGAACCAACAAATGCGATTTCCGTTGATGTTTCCCGGTCGCCAGAGGAAATTGTGCAAAATATCAGACTATCTTTAGGAATTTAGTCAAGATAAATTTATTATTCGATAATAATATTTACTTATACGCTTGGCTGCGATGACAAATGATGATGATTTCAACGATACGCAAATCATCATCAACACTGTAAATCACACGATAATCTCGAATTCTAATCCGCCAATTATTTGGCTGTCCCTTCAACTTTTTACAATTATCTGGACGCGGATCAACTGCTAAATTCTCAATCTTGGGAGTAATATAGCGCTTCTCGCTTGAATCAAATACAGGTTTATCTGCGTCCATCTGCGTTCATCTGCGGTTCCTTAATTCTTTGATGTATTGCACCCAAAAGTTGATATTTCATGAGATGTCCCTTTAATTAACAGTAGTAAAAACATCGTAACCCTCGTAGAGACGTTCCGATGGAACGTCTTTACACTGTATTCATCCTGACATATTTTCCAGTTGGGAATATCAGCCGATCGCAACTGATATCCCAATTTATGCTACATTCTAAAGTTGATGGGAAGCCAGAAAAGCTTCAACTTCGGCTGTGGTTGGTTGAGAAGCGATCGCACCGGGTTTCGTTGTCGTCAGCGCCCCCACAGCGCTAGCATAAGTAACAATTGCCCGTGCGGTTTCCGGGTTCCTCAAGCTTTGGATACCATGAATCAGCAGTTGATGAATTAACCCTGCTAAAAAGCTATCCCCGGCACCAGTTGTATCAACTACAGGGACGGAAAAAGCCGGTAATTTGCCTTCATTTTCTCCAAGACAATAACCACTACCATTTTCTCCATCCGTAACTAATACACCTTCAATGGAATCAAGACGATGAGCGATCGCCCCCGCATCTGTGGTATCAAATAACCATTGGGCTTCTTCTAATGCTAATTTGATGAAATCCACCCGCTTAAATAATTCACGAATTTTCGCCGGTGCAATATCACTCCTTTTCCAAAATACCGGGCGCCAATTGACATCTAGCATAATTTTCAAGTCAAATTCTTCTGCTAAATCAAGAGCGCGGTGAATTGACGAAGCACTTTCGGGATATGCTAATTCCAAAGTACCCAAAACCAGAAAATCTGCTTCTTGGAATAGCGATGGTGATAATTTTTCAGCTTTGAGGCGAGTATCGGCAAATTCAGAAGTATCATATTCACCAAAGCCCGCAAAAGTGCGATCGCCTTCCATTGAGCGTGTAACGTAAACTTGCCGCGTTGGTGCTGTAGAATGGCGTTGCACTCCCGTTGTATCTACACCAACTTCTTCTAACAACTTTACCAGAGAATTTCCCGGTTCATCTTCACCTACACAACCGATAAAGCCTGCTTGGGTTCCCAATTTCAGTAAAGCACAGGCTACGTTCGCTGGTGCCCCTCCTGGATAAGGAGTCCACGATTTAACTTCTTCTAGCTTTAGCCCCAATTGATCGGCTAAACAATCAAACAAAACCTCACCTAAGCACAAAACACGGGGATTGCTCATTTCATTTTCGATTTTCGATTTTTCACTCTTTAATTTACAGTATAAAATCTACAACAATCTTTCTGTTCTGTCGCCAGTTGTTTACAGAATTAAATAGCCATATTTGCTACTTATATAAGTTTTATATGTTCTTGTTTCGGAATTTTTGCCTAAGTAATATTTCGCTGTATAGCTAAATGTGTAGTATAAAAGAATAAAGGTTTTTGATATTTAATTGGAGTCCCAAAAATTTTAATTATAAAGAGAATATTGACAATCGTATTACTGCTAACACTTGAAATCCCTAGCTAGGAAAGAATCTTCTAGAATTAGAAAGGGCAATTGAGTACATATACCAAGGGAGGAATGAAAAAGTCATGGCTGGTGGCGAGTCTCAGACCCCTGTTAGTCTGTCAGACAGAGAACTGCAAATTATCGATTTAGTAGCCACTGGCTTAACTAACCAAGAAATTGCAGGGAAACTGGAAATAAGCAAACGTACAGTTGATAACCATATCAGCAACATCCTCACCAAAACCCAGACAGAAAACCGAGTAGCGCTTGTGCGCTGGGCTTTGCAGTGGGGCAAAGTCTGCTTAAATGATGTAAATTGTTGTGCTCTGCCTAATCCGAACGATTAAACGCCTAGTAGTGACGCGATTTATCGCGTCTGTAACCCTACATGCGTCAATGCCGAATAAAAATTAGCAACAATCTACGGACTAAAACGCTACATTTGAAACAAATCTATGTTGCTGCTATATAAAACCTAGACAAAGCTAGACTTTACTTCTTACTTCAACGGGGGCATGGGAGCGGTTATCCCTCAGTAAGCTTTCACGCCTTAGCCAGACGTGATGCGCCAGGTGCTACAACCGGGGGAACCCCGGCAACGCACTGGCTCAAATTAATCGCTGCGTTTAAATCCCTATCAATCGAATGACCACAACTTCCGCAGTTATAAATTCTTTCTTTGAGGGGCATATCTTCGATATGTCCACAGTTAGAACAGGTCTTACTTGACGGGAACCAACGGTCAGCAATGATTATTTCGCAACCAAACTTAAGTGCTTTATATTCCAACTGCCGTTTAAACTCATGAAATCCACAATCTGCGATAACTTGAGCTAACTTGTGGTTTGATAACATGCCAGAAACATTCAAATCTTCTACTACTATTTTGGCGTGGTTTTTGCATAAGAAAGTAGTGATTTGGTGGAGTGTATCCTTCCTGAGATTTGCTACTCTAGCGTGATGTTTAGCAAGTTGGATTTTAGCTTGATATCTGTTATTAGAACATTTAACTTTTCTGGCAAACTTTCTAGATAATCTTCTAAGTTTTTTCAGATTAGTTTTGTAATGTTTGGGATTTGGAAACACTACCCCAGTAGAGAGTGTAGCCAATTCCTTCACACCTAAATCGACTCCCACAACATCGTGTTGCTTTACAGTTGGTTCATGTTTCTGTTCGTATGCAAAAGCAATAAACCAACTATCGGCAGTGCGGGAAATTGTAATTTTGGTGCAAGTAGTATGTGGTAAACCTTCGTAAGTTTTAACCCATCCAATTCTCGGCAGTTTTACCGATTTACCACCAACGGGAATTGGTTTTCCACTTGCATCAATGGTAAATGAATCATGATGTCCCTTATTTTTAAAGTTGGGATATCTACCTTTTTTGGCAAAGAATCTAGAGAAAGCATCACCAAGATGGTCAAAGGCGTATTGAGTTATTTTCTGACAAATACCTTTTTCTTTAATCCACTCAAACTCAGGCTTTACGTGGTTATTGAAGAACTTTTTGAGGATATATTTGTTAGGTTTTAATCCATCTTTAAACAAGTTATTCCAAGTGGCAAGACCCCAGTTATAAGTAAACCTTGCAATACCTGCATGTTTACTCATAATGGTTTCTTGACTTTTACTTAGACGTAATTTTGTTTTGATGGATAAAAGCATTGTTTCGACCTTCAATGTGTGCTATTAATATTAGTATACCAATAAAATATCGAAAGTGCAATGACTTTTAAGAAGAATCATAAATTAGGTGCATTACCTTTTAATGATGAACCTTTTGATACATCTCCCGTGTGTTTTAAAGTAAAAAAAGGTGTTAAAGATAAATTAAAAGCCGTCCCAGGGTGGCAAGAACGGCTAAGAGAAACTGTTGATAAGCTGATTGAAAGTATAGGAGAATAGTTGTCAGTAATAGTCTAGATTTGTCTGTGTTATTGATAGCTTAGGACATATTCCATTCCTTACTAGGGAGCAGTGTTGCTATGAATACCTCGGCTTCTGCCAAACAAACCTCATCTTTCTTTGATTTTTTTAACTTTGATTTAACGACACCAATGTCTGGAAAAGTTGCCAATGTCGATTTTATTGGCTCAGACTTTGGGCAACCCACACAAGATGCCGATTTACTCAAACAGCTATTTTTTATATCAGGGCTAAAAGAAATTCTCATGTTGCGGCAGGTTCACGCCTTAGAACATGCTACCGTTTGGGTTCTGGGTCAATCAACTTCAGGATGTAGCAATTTTCAAGTTGATAATGAACTATTAAGCGGCTTGTCTACCGAGCAAGGATTTTACCTTTATGGTGAAGTGAATATTAGTAACTTGCGACGTGCGGTAACACTCGCTTTACATCGTCTCACCAATGGAGAAGTTGATTTAGCGGTGCATCCTCGCTGCGGTACAAATGCATCAGTCACGATGCTGCTCACAGCTTCTTTAGCGGTGGGGATGCATCTACTGCTTCCATTTCGTCCAATTGAGCAATTAGTCGGTTTGGGTTTGGCAGCTACCACAGCAGCTGAAATAGCACCAGATATTGGCGCTTTAGCGCAGCGATATGTCACAACTGCCATACCTTTTAATTTGGCAATTGAAAATATTGCCGTCACTCGCGATGTTTCGGGACACAAGGCGCATTTTGTCAAGGTGCGCTGGCGGGAATAATATCATGTCAGGTTTATGACTTACAATTGTAAAGACGTTCCGGCGGAACGTCTCTACGAGGGTTGCGATATTTTCAGGACTTAGGCACAGACTAGGTATTTCCGTCATTACGACGCAAGGAAGCAATCTCAAAGTCTTGTTTTATCGTAACGAGTGCGTAAGTCCTAATTTTGATTAATGTCAATTATCGGGACATAATATTATTTGTCCAAAGTCCTTTTTCAAGGATTAAAATCGTCAAGGAATTTTTCTTATGAGAAAACTTTATTTTTTACTACCTGGGACAGATGGCAAATTTGCCTGTGGTGGTCTTTGGGTAGAGTTAAATACAATTAAACTCGTTCAACAATTTTGTCGTGCTGAAGTTGTAACTTATCGACAAAGAGAAGAAGGTAAGCTTTTTTTAGATGATGTGCTAAAAGAGAAAAATTTAGATGATGTTATTTTTGTGATCAGTTGGGGATTCGATGTAGCTAAACTTGCTCGGAAATTACAGCCACATAATATAATTTATCATGCTCACAGTGCAGGTTACGGATTTAAACTTCCCGCGAATATTCCCATCATCACCGTTAGCCGAAATACAATGGGATATTGGGGGCAACATTCCCCACATTCTCTTATATATTATTTGCCCAATCAAATTGGTAATCAATTTCAAAATTTAAATATTCAACGTGATATTGATGTTTTAATTCAAGCTCGAAAATCTTCTGAATATTTAATCAAAGAATTAATTCCCGCTTTGCAAAAGCAATGTAAAGTATTAGTTGTTGATTCTTATGTCGAAGATTTAGCAAAGCTATTTAATCAAGCTAAAGTATACCTCTATGACTCTGCTGAATATTGGTCACAACAATCTGTCAGTGAAGGCTTTGGAATGCAACCACTAGAGGCTTTAGCTTGTGGGTGTCAAGTTTTTTCTAGCATTAATGGTGGACTTTCTGATTATTTAGATCCAGGATTTAATTGCGATAAGATTGCTGGATATTCAAAAGAATATGATGTAAAACGTATTTTAAAAGCACTTGAACATCCATTATATTCAATCACCGAACATATTTTAGCAGAATATAGAATAGAAAATATTAATCAGCGATCGCAAGTAATTATAGATGAATTAAATGATTTTTTTGATCACAAAATGCATCACCCTGGCAATATCAAAAGTTTAACGGAAACGCATATCACAAAATTACGAATAAAAAGGATTTTTGATAAGCTGAGAAAGAAATACTTTTCTCAGTAGTAAGCGCTGAAGCGCTTTCATCACATCTGTAATCAAAAAACATAAATATAGGAAATATGATGAATCGTAAGTTATTGGTGACAGGTGGTGCTGGATTTATTGGCTCGAATTTTGTCCATCACTGGTGTAAAAGTTATCCAGATCATCAAGTGGTGGTGCTAGATGCACTAACTTATGCGGGAAATCGTAGTAATTTAACTTCTTTGGAGGGGAAAGAGAATTTTTGCTTTGTGCAGGGAGATATATGCGATCGCACTTTTGTTGACAAATTACTCCAAATAGAAAATATTGATATAATAGCCCATTTTGCTGCCGAATCTCACGTTGACCGCTCAATTCTCGGTCCCGGCGCCTTTGTCCAAACCAATGTAGTAGGAACTTTCACTTTACTAGAAGCTTTTCGTCAACATTGGCAAACAAAGGAAAAGCCTTCTAATTATCGTTTCTTGCACGTTTCCACAGATGAGGTTTATGGAAGTTTAGCACCAAATGACCCAGCTTTTTGCGAAACTACACCTTACGCTCCCAATAGTCCCTATTCAGCTTCTAAAGCTGGCAGCGATCACTTAGTTCGTGCATATTACCATACTTACGGACTACCAACAATCATTACGAATTGTTCCAATAATTACGGTTCCTATCAGTTTCCAGAAAAGCTAATTCCTCTCATATGCATCAACATTTTGATGGGTAAACCTTTGCCAGTTTACGGTGATGGTAAAAACGTGCGAGATTGGCTTTATGTTGGGGATCATTGTAGTGCAATAGAAGTAGTGATTCGGCGCGGCACACCAGGAGAAACTTATAATATTGGTGGCAATAATGAAGTAGAAAATATCAACCTTGTGCAGATGTTGTGTCAGTTAATGGATGAATTAGTATCTGATTTGCCGGTGCGTCCTTCCCAGAAGTTGATTACTTTTGTTAAAGATCGGTTGGGACATGACCGAAGATATGCAATTAATAGTAATAAACTGCAAACTGAGTTAGGGTGGACACCTTCAGTAACAGTAGAAGAAGGTTTACGTCTCACCGTTGAATGGTATCTCAATCACCGCAATTGGTGGGAACCACTTTTATCAGAAGAATATCAGACTTATTACCGCAAAAATTATCTTTAATAGAACTCTTGCAAAAGTCTTTTGTATTAGACATAGGTGTAGAAATTAATTATACGTTGCCCGAAACTCTTGATTAGACGTAGCATTGCTACGTCTCTACATTCTATATCTATTTCATCTGCTTTTTTTGTGAGATTTAATGCTATTATCCATTTTATTCTTGTGCAGTTTATTCCAATACGCTTGGTGTTAAAAGATTTTTGGTACTGATTTTTGACCTGTAGAGACGCGAAATTTCGCGTCTCTAACCTCGTCCAATCGGGCTTAACTGAACGGTTGTGCCGTTTATTTCCCGAACTTCTCAAATAACTCCGCCAAAACCACATTAGAAAACAAAAAACCATCGGGATCACTTAACCTTAACCTTCCGCCAAAAACTTGCACCCAAAACGACTCAAAGTAGGGTTGCAAACACTTGTAAATCTGCTTTACTTTCTCTTCCCCAAACTGAAAAGTCAACGCATCCAAACTCAAACCCTCTGCCAAACGCAACCCCAGCATTAAAGTCTCTAAGAATATTTCTTCCTTTGGTGTCACATCACAATCAATTACACCCCCAGTTTCCACCCAAGAATAATATTCTTTGGTTTTACGCGGACGAGTAAAGCGTTTTCCTTCAACATAACTCGCTGCTCCCATCCCGAAGCCATAATAAGAGCGATTTTCCCAATAAACTCGATTATGTCGGCATTGATGTCCTGGCTGGGCATAATTAGAAATTTCATAATGTTCGTAACCTGCCTTTGTTAAAATTTGCTGTGCCAACCTATACATTTGAACTGTGGTTTCATCTGTTGGTAAAGGTTGATCCCCAGATTTGTAGAAACGACCGAAAGCCGTACCAGGTTCAATGGTAAGGTCATATATAGATATGTGCGTTGGTGCTGTAGCCACTGCTTTTTCTAAAGAATATTGCCACCTATCTAAAGTTTGATGCGGTAAACCTGAAATTAAGTCTATGCTGAATTCGGGAATCCCCACCTGGCGAATTAAATCTACAGATGCGAAGATATCATCAACGGTGTGCGATCGCCCCGCAACTTGCAATAATTCTGACTCAAACGCTTGCACACCCAAACTTACCCGATTTACTCCACAGCGGTGATAGCCTTGAATATGTTCTAAATCAAACGTCCCTGGGTCCATTTCCATCGAAATTTCTGCTTCTTGTAGGATACCAAAACGCTGCTCTAGCGCTTCTAATATCCGTCGTAACTGCTCCATTGACAAAAGCGAAGGAGTCCCCCCACCAAAGAAAATTGTCTTCAAAGGTAGACCAAAAGTCGCTGTAGCAGCAATTTCTTTAATTAATACATCAACGTAGTGAGATATACCGATAGATGTTTCACCCCGCAAGCGATCGCCCACCACTGACACCGGGAAATCACAATAAAAACACCGTCGTCTGCAAAAGGGAATATGTACGTAAGCAGAACTCGGCATCCCAAAAAAGATCACTTTTTCAACCATTTTTACAGACAATTAAATTATTCTTATAATTACAAAGTATGAAAATTAATAGAGTTTTTACAACTTTTTATATTTATTGCAACAAAACGATCAAAAATATGAATATAAAACTCTTTCGTTATAATAATTGCAGATATTGCCTGCTTAAATCCCTAGAGTAAGTAAATATTTCTGATTTTATCTTAACCGATGAAAGAAAAAATACTGGACTCTTGCGGTTAACACAGTTGCAGGAAAACAACACAGCTTATGCTTGATGCAATTATCATTTTCTCATTCATCCTCCTAGCGGCGGGTATAGGGTACTATAGCACCGATATCATACCCAATGTGACACTAGACCGCGTTACGAATCTTGAAGCTTTACGCTTTATTGTTGCTGTTTTTGCTGCAATTATTGGTGGTGCAGTCGGATTACGATTTCAGACCGGATATCGCCGTCTAGAAGCACAAGTCCAGGAATTGCCTCTAGAAGTTATCTTAACTCGTGCCATTGGTTTGGTCATTGGGTTATTGATGGCAAACTTAATGCTGGCGCCTTTGTTCTTGTTGCCAATTCCGGCAGATTTTGGCTTTATTAAGCCGCTAGTAGCCGTTGTCGGTAGCATCGTGCTGGCTTATACAGGCATGAATTTGGCAGATACTCACGGACGTGGCTTATTGCGGCTAATTAATCCTAATACTGTGGAAACAATGGTAGTGGAAGGAACACTAAAACCTGCCAGTCCCAAAGTTTTAGACACCAGTTGCATTATTGATGGTCGCATTGAAACACTATTAGAAACAGGATTTCTCGAAGGGCAAATTATAGTTCCGCAATTTGTCTTGCAAGAATTGCAACAAGTAGCTGATGCTAACAAAGACCTAAAGCGAGTACGGGGAAGACGAGGACTAGAAATTCTCAACCGAATTAAGGAAGCTTACCCCGATCGCATTTTAATCAACCCAGCAGATTACGAAGATATTCCCACCGTAGATGCGAAATTAGTGCGATTTGCTCAAGAAATCAACGGTACATTACTAACTAATGACTACAACTTGTCCAAAGTAGCCAGTGTTCAAAAAGTACCTGTTTTGAATGTTAACGATTTAGTTAATGCCGTTCGTCCCTCCTATTTACCTGGTGACTATATAGACCTGAAGATTCTCAAAGAAGGTAAAGAACCCAGTCAGGGTATCGGCTACCTCGACGACGGTACAATGGTTGTCGTTGAAGAAGGCAGTAGTTATGTCGGTGGTGAAATCCGGGTGGTAGTCACCAGTGCTTTGCAAACTTCAGCCGGAAGGATGATTTTTGCTAAACCCCAGGCTTCTGCATTAGCGTAAGTTAAATGGCTGCAAAAATTTGCTTAAATTGTGCGATCGGTGCAGTCAACCTGCACCGATTTTTGATTAAATAAAAAACTTTTAGCGTTGCTGAATTGGTGAAAATTGAAAATGATTTTTGTAGAGACGTAGCACTGCTACGTCTTTACACCAAACTTTTAGCTCAAAATTTATTGCTACTCAGAGCTTTCTTCTTGCGTTTGTAATTGTTGCAACTGCTCAACAGTTAATCCTGTCACTCTTGCTACTTGCTCTAATGGCATATTAGTATTGAGCAGATTTCTTGCCACTTCAAGTAGAGCTTCAGTTCTACCCTCAGTTCTACCTTCAGTTTTACCTTCAGTTCTACCTTCTTCTAAAATCTCTTGATAAATTACTGATTCGCGCATAATATCAGACCTCAAAACTCGTTTTATCACCTCTTGATTTAATACTAAACCAGCTAAAATAGCCGTGGAAGCAGCAACATTACTTTGAGTTCTTGATTCTGTAATATTGTTAATTTGTTCTGCTACTTGGTTAAGTACAGCTTCACGATCAATTGTACTACTTAACACCGCCAAAGGTAAAAGTCCTGGAGTTCTCAGAAATACCTCAGTTGGTTGTTCCCACAGTCTGATAACTTCAAACTCATGACGAGTGCGAGTCAAAATAAACCTATTTTGCTGCACCAAATCTGAATTTGTTTGCTTGAGATAAATCACGACTTGATGCATTTCCTTTTGGGGAAAGCGACGATAAACACGAACGCGATAATCTAGCATCCGAAAAGGAATTTCTGTATCCACTTGAGTTTGAAACTCCAAGTGCAGTACCTGTTCTTCTGACTGTAGCAGAATTAAGGCATCAGCCCGAATCGGTTCTAAGGATAATTCCTTGGGACTAAGTTGAGTTAAGGTTATTGGTTCTCCTAACAACCAAGTCGCGAAGTCAGTAGAGAAGTTCTCAGCGAGAAATTTACAGATGTTGTCAAACATGCTCTAATTTTAGCAAGCGATCGCCTCCTTTCTTTCCGTCACATAAGTACAGCAGATTCCATTGTTATTAAATACACGTAGAGACGTAGCAATGCTACGTCTTGTGAGCCGGTTTTGGGTTTTCAGATAAAATTGCTTTGCTTTATTAACTTATTCTACAATAATCAACAAAAAGACGGCTAATTTAAAAAGACAATCTATCAAAGTTATATATTTTTAAATGTGTTATGCTTTGAGCGTAAATGCAGCTTAATAAGACAATCCGTCAAAGTGTTACTGCTATTTTCGGAATTTAATTGTAGGGCAAAATACAAATAAAACTAACTTATTTAACTTTCCAGCAAATTAGACCCCAAGAATTTGACAAAGCAAATATATATCAATAAAAGCACTTCCAAATCAAGCATTGTTCTGCTAGATTCAACCTGGATTTTGCCTAACTAAAGGAGGGGAGTAATGGATTTTTTATCTAATACAGTTGTGCTATCGCGGATGCAGTTTGCGTTAACTGCAATATTCCATATGCTATGGCCCGTCTTAACTACAGGCATGGGAATATATTTAGTAATTGTAGAAGGAATGTGGCTGAAAACTCGCAATCCTGACTATTACCTTCATGCCCGTTTTTGGTCAAAGCTTTATGTCTTGAACTTTGGGATTGGTGTGGCGTCGGGTATCCCGATGGAATTTCAGTTTGGAACCAACTGGGCACCCTTTGCTGAAGCGACAGGAGACTTTTTTGGTAGTATTTTAGGATTTGAAGCTTCAATGGCATTCATGCTAGAAGCTGGTTTTTTGGGGATCATGTTGTTCGGTTGGGAGCGCGTTCATCCGGTAATTCACTATTTCGCCACAATTATGGTTGCCTTTGGCGCAAATTTATCGATATTCTGGATTTTGAGCGCTAATTCTTGGTTGCAAACTCCAGCCGGTGGAGAAATGGTTAATGGCAAGTTTGTTGTCCACGATTATTTTCAAGCGATTCTCAACCCGTTCATGGCAAAAAGTGTTTTACATATGTTTTTTGCCACATTAGAAACTTCATTGTTTGTAATTGGTGGAATCAGCGCTTGGTATATTCTTAGAAATCGCCATCAAGCCTTTTTTAGCAAATCTTTGAAGATAGCTTTAGCTGCTGCTGTCGCAGTGGCACCGATGCAAATTTACATGGGGCATTTAAGCGCGGAACAAGTATATCACTATCAACCCACAAAACTCGCAGCAATGGAAGCTCGTTGGGAAACAATCCCAGCAGGAGAATCTGGTGATTGGACTGTTGTCGCGTTACCTAACGAAAAAGCGCAAAAAAATGATTGGGAAATCGCTATTCCCAAAGCATTAGGATACATTCTCGAATTTAAACCAAAACTCTCCGAACCAGTCCTTGGTTTGAAGGAATGGAAACCAGAGGATCGTCCTCATTTAGTAGGTTTAATTTATTACGCTTTCCGCATCATGAGCGGTATCGGTTTCTTCTTAGCAGCATTAATGTTGTGGAGCGTTTTTCAGTGGCTACGTGGTAAACTATCAACCAAAAATATTAGCCGGCAGCGTTGGTTGTTGCGTACTTGGATGTTCGCAGCACCTCTAGGATATATAGCTATTGAAGCGGGTTGGATTGTCCGCTGTGTTGGACGCCAACCGTGGACTGTTTACGGGCAGATTCGTACAGTTGATGCAGCTTCTCATATACCAGCTAGCAACGTCTTAACTTCACTAATTAGCTTTGCAGTTGTTTACACTATCTTGTTTATTTCTGCCATGTATTTTGGCAGCCGAATTATCCGTATTGGACCAAATTTAAATCTGCCGATACCGGGAATTGAAAATGAACCCGCAGTAAATACTACCCCTGGGGAATTTGTCCCCGATCAGCGTCCCGTAGAAGCACAACAATAGGAGATTTTATGGAGGCTTTAGAGCATTTTCTTCCTCAGGTATGGTTTGTAATTTTGGCTCTTTTCCTCTTCCTCTACGTCATGCTGGATGGTTTTGACTTAGGGGTGGGAATATTATCTTTAACTTCCGATGATGACGATCGCCGGGGCATTCTAATGACTAGTTTGGGCAACGTTTGGGATGCTAACGAAACCTGGCTTGTTCTCATGGGAGGTGCATTATTTGGGGCATTTCCCCTCGCTTATGGCACGATTTTGAGTGCTTTATACATCCCAATTATGGGTATGGTTTTTGGGCTAATTTTTCGCGCAGTAGCATTTGAATTTCGCGAACATTCAAACCGAAAATACTTTTGGAATTTAGCTTTTGGTGCGGGAAGTTTTCTAGCGTCTCTTGGTCAAGGATTTGCCCTTGGTAGTGTCCTATCAGGTATTTCGGTTGATGATTCAGGTCACTTTATTGGTACAACTTGGGATTGGTTGAACTGGAAGTCAATATTAGTAGCTTTGACTTTGATTCAAGGCTACGTTTTGATTGGTTCAACTTATTTAATTATGAAAACAGATGGGGAACTACAGACAACCCATTATCGAACTGCGAAAATAGCGACTTTGACAACGTTGATCGGAGCAATTTTGATTACGATTTCGACTCCTGTGTTTTATGAAAATACGCGATCGCGTTTATTTCATCAACCAGAAATTTATATCTTTGCATTAATTCCCATATTAGGAGTTTTGTTAATCTGGCAACTCTTCAGAAGCCTCCAACGCGAAGAAGAACGCGCACCTTTTATTTGGACTATCCTCATTTTCTTACTCAGTTTTATTGGGCTGGGGTTAATTGTTTTTCCTTATATCATCCCCACTCATATCACCATTTATCAAGCCGCTGCTTCATCGAGTGCGCTGGTTTTCATGATTATCTTCATTGGTTTCCTGATTCCGATAATGCTGTTTTACAACATTTACCAGTACATTGTTTTTCGAGGTAAAGTCACTGGTGGTCATTATGAAGCATAGGAAAAAATTAGGATTGTGAAATTCTTTTCTAAAAAGGGTTTCCTTTCTGAAATATTGTAGAGACGTAGCAGTGCTACGTCTTTACGTGTATTCGATTAAGACGCAATCTGCTGCATCGTAAAGACGTTCCAACGGAACGTCTCTACATCAGAATTTGTGTTGAATATTAATTTCATGAATTGTATCGTAAAACAGTTTCATGATTGCCTGAGTGTCAGATAGTCTATATTCTCTAATTATCATATCTAACACTCATAAATCTCTAACGGTAAATTATCTGGATCTTTAAAGAAAGTAAATCGCTTACCTGTAATTTCATCAATTCTAATATTTTCTACCTCTACACCTTTTGATTTTAATTCCAAAACAGTTTGCTCTATATCTTCAACTTCAAAAGCCAGATGTCTTAATCCACAAGCTTCGGGATTATTAATCCTTTTAGGTGGATTGGGAAAAGAAAATAACTCAATTTGCTGGTTGTTTCCCACACGTAAATCTAATTTATAAGAATTTCTCTGAGCGCGAAAAGTCTCTTCAATTATAGAAAAGCCCAAAACTTCTACATAAAACCTTTTGGAACGTTCATAATCAGAACAAATAATCGCTATATGATGAATTCCAGTAGTTTTCATTAAATTAGCAGGGGATAGGGGATAACTATTGACTATTGACTGTTGACTGTTAACGAACAACCAACAATCAATAACCAACACTTAATATTAAGGATCTTGCAAAACTGTTTTAGATACAATCCTGGTTTTCTTCCGATCGCTTTCCGATAATTCTTCCCCAGCTTGCAAGCGAGTAGCGGAAGTTTGTAACACCGTCGCTGCACTAGTATCGCCCATTTGCAAAGCCGTTTTTGCCGCAGTTTGCAGCATTGTCGCGGCACCAGCGCGATCGCCTTGTTGTAATTTCGCTTCCGCTAGTTGAGTTTGGCGATATTTCGCTAACGCAAGAACATGTTGCTGCACTTGCGGATCGTTCGCGGCTTGATAAATAGGAACTACATTAGCATAAATTGGGATATTTGGCGAAAATAATCCAGTTTGGTTGTCGCTGGGATCATCGTAGCGGACTTGTACATTAGCGATCGCTTGTTTACCTTCCGGCAATTGTCCCAAATAAATATTCGCTAAAATCACTCGTTCCACATCTTTCATTAAATCACCCAAACGCACCGCGAAACGTCCATCAGCTTCGTATTGTATAGGTAACTCAATTGTGTCTGGGGCAACTTGAGCGATGGGTTTGAGTTCTGCTAATCGCACTTTCGGCATCAAAGAAAATAGTAAATAAGCATTCGTCAATCCCACCGTTTGCATCCGCGTGAAAAGCCGACTAAATTCTTCTACTGCTCGTTCTGGTTGTTGAATGTAAGACAAAGTACCCAAACCAGCATCAGCAATTTTTTCTAAAACATCTTGATTCCAATTGTCGCCAAATCCCAAAGTATTCAAAGTCAAACTGTAGCTAGCAGACAATTGAGCAAATTTCAAACAACGGTTGTTATCACCGTGTTCATTTTCGCCATCAGTTAACAGAAAAGCTTGAGAAATAGTTTCTTTTTTCCCCTTTGCTAATTCTTCAATTCCCAAACGCAAACCTTCATCAATTGCCGTTCCTCCATCTGCCGAAAGTCGGTTAATATCCCTTTTGATTTGTTCGGGATTTTCGATAAATTGATTGGGGACTAAAACCTTAGCACGGTGATCGAAAACTACAACACTCAGGCGATCGCCTTTTTTGAGTTTGTCAACCAAACCAATCGCCGCTTTTTTCACAGTTTCTAGCGGTCGCCCATTCATCGAGCCACTATGGTCTAAAATTAGACATAAATTCAAAGGGACATTGCGATCTAGATTTTCCGCGATCGCCGAAATCGAAATTGACAACTGACGTTGGCTGTTTTGTTGATTCGCGTCCAAACTATCATCATTCAGAGTCGGCTGCAAGCTAACCTTCATAATCCAGGTTTCCTATCTAGACATACATATTTATAAATAACTTCAAATTGCACGCATCGCGCTACGGAAAACTTTCCCCACAAGCATACCTTAATAATATCAGTAGGGGCGACGAAACCCCGCCCCATCTCCCCCTCTCCCCCTCTCACGAGTACATAGCGAGAAATCCACACCTTTAACGCACCTAGCATCGCGCTAGTATGTATTACAGTTAACGGCATAATTTCAGGCAACAGTTGCTATGGATATATCCCCCATCAAGGCTGTTCAAGCCCCATACGGCGGTGGTGATAACTTCTACCGGACACCCCCGCCAGATTTACCTTCATTATTGTTAAAAGAGCGAATTGTCTATCTTGGGATGCCACTAGTGCCTGCTGTCACGGAACTGATAGTCGCCGAATTGCTGTATTTACAGTCTGACGACCCAGAGAAACCAATTAAAATCTACATAAACTCCACCGGCACTTCTGGTTACAGTGGCGATCCCGTCGGCTTTGAAACCGAAGCCTTCGCCATCTATGACACGATGAAATACATCAAGCCCATCATCCACACCATCTGCATCGGTTCAGCGATGGGTATGGCAGCGATGCTTCTCAGTGCTGGAACAAAAGGTTGCCGCGCCAGTTTGCCCAACGCCTCCATTATCCTACACCAGCCTAAGAGTTACGCTCAAGGTCAAGCAACCGATATTCAAATTCGGGCAAAAGAAGTTCTGGCAAATAAAGCATCCCTGGTTGATATTTTGTCTAAAACCACCGAACAGTCTCCCGAAAGAATTATCAAGGACATGGATCGGCTGTTATACATGACACCCTATCAAGCGAAGGAATACGGTTTGATTGACCGAGTTTTTGAGAAAGAAGAACTCGCTAATCCGCCATTACCAGCTAGCGTCCTTTAATTTGTCTTTAGTTATTTGTCCTTGACTCTTGACTATTGACCCTTGACTATTAATTATTGACAAACGGAGAAAAATATGCCTATAGGCGTTCCTAAAGTTCCCTACCGGATGCCAGGGGAACAGTATACACAGTGGGTTGATATTTACAATCGTCTTTACCGGGAACGGATTATTTTCCTGGGACGAGACATTGATGATGAAATTGCTAACCAAATCATCGCCGTCATGCTGTATCTGGATTCGGAAGATCCAGGTAAGGATATTCAACTGTACATCAATTCCCCAGGTGGAATGGTGACATCTGGTTTGGCAATATATGATACAATGCAGCACATCAAATCAGATGTGGTAACGATTTGTGTCGGTTTAGCAGCCTCGATGGGTTCCTTTCTCCTAGCGGCTGGCACCAAAGGCAAACGACTGGCATTGCCTCACTCCCGCATCATGATTCACCAACCTTCAGGTGGTACTCGCGGACAAGCATCCGATATCGAAATTGAGGCAAAAGAGATTCTCCGGATTCGTCATCAGCTAAATAATATTTACGCTGATAACACCAATCAGACTTTGGCAAAGATTGAAAAAGACATGGATCGCGACTTTTTCATGTCTGCTGCTGAAGCAAAAGAGTACGGTTTAATCGACCGTGTAATTGAAGACCGACCGTAGAAGAGGAGAGGGGGACAAGGAGACAGGGGGACAGGGGGACAGGGAGAATAATTAATTCTTGTTTCCTCCACTCCCCCACTCCCCCACTCCATCCCCTGCCTCAAAATTGTGAAGTATGAACTTTAAATTAAAAATTTAGTCTTTATGATTTATAATTCAGGCTTTAAGCTAAAAGCTGATATTCTTGCTTCTGATGGCTGAAGATGGATTTTGGAGATTGTTACCGTGTATTAGGTTTAAGGTCGGGAGCATCGTTTGTTGACATCAAAACGTCTTATCGACGGCTGGCGCAGCAATATCATCCCGATATCAATCCAGGCGATAAAAAAGCTCAAGACAAATTTATTGCTTTGACAGAGGCTTACAAGTTGCTTTTGACGGTTGTACCGCCAGAGGAAATGGCTCAACGGTCAAGCCAGTCGCAAGAAAAGGCGGCTCAGTCAACAAAGACAAGGCATCCAGAACCTGTAGTCACAGTGACACAGGAGAAACCGACGCCTTCATCGCCACCAAAGCCAACACCAAAGCCGCCTAACTTGGTGGAAATAGAACAGCGGCTGAAGTGGAAGACTTATGAGCAGTTGCAGCGGTTTTTGAAAGAAAGAAGGTTTCCGCAAGCGATCGCTCTGGCGGAAGCTTTGGCAGAACGTTTACCTGAAGATGCCGAAGTGCGACAATGGCAAGCGATCGCATATCAAATTTGGGGACGAGCGCTAATTGGTGAAAAACAACTACTCAAAGCGAGAATATATCTGAAAAAAGCCTTAAAAACTGACCCCAATAACAAGTCTCTTTCCCAAGAAGTACAGCGCGACTTCCAGAAGTTAGAACAAGCTTTTTGAATTTTGTTCAATAGACATAGGAGTGGAAAAGATGTAGAGACGTAGCAATGCTACGTCTCATCAAGGGTTTCGAGCAACGCATAATTAGTTTCTGGAGATGTCTAATATAAAATTGAGTTTTCTAAGTAAGTAGTTTGTTTCATAAGTTTTGAGGGGATCTAGCAACCCCTCACATAATTTAATCTTCCATTACTTCGTTGGGAACTTCCCAAGGATTAATAATGGAAATACCGCATCCTTCAAAGTCAGAGACATTACGTGTTGCGATGGTTGCTCCATGTATGTAACAAATAGCAGCAATCTGAGCATCAGCTTGGGAAATAGGAGTGCCATTGTGTCGTCTTTGGGATGCAATATTCGCAAAAGCGACAGCAGCAGCTCCATCAAAGGGAAGAACACGTTCAGCAAAATCTTCTAAAAACATCAGTTGTGCTGCTTGGCTAAGTTCCGAACGCCGTTTTGCCGTAGGGAGTAGGGCAATACCATAAAGGATTTCTGCTTGAGTAATTGTTGTAGTAAATAAATTCATTACGGATTGTTGAGCAGCCCAATTACGAACTCTTTCAGACTTTTTAGGCTTCATCAGTTCTGACAACACGTTAGTATCAAGAATAATCATTCTTCAAAAGTTGATACTGTGAAGATAGGTTCTCTCTTGATTTCCGGTAATTCAAATTCTCCCAAGTTCGCAAAACGCTGCTCAATCATAGTCGCTAGGTTTAAGGAATGGGAATGTTCGTTATTTTCTGACAAAGCAATGCGGAGAATTTCTTTGACTTCTTCTTCAAGGGAACGACCATGTTTTTCGGCTCGTTTTTGCAGACGAGATTTGATGTCATCATCAAGATTAGGGATAATGATATTAGTCATAAGCAATTAATAGCAATTCTATAAAATTACGTCGGCAAGCCGCAGAAAAAGGACTTAAGGGACTGCTTGTTTTCCACAAAGCTGAAGCGGGAGACACTCACAATATTAACACTTTAGCGTTTTTCTAAGATACAAGGTTGGCTTACGCGATCGCGCTGTTATTAAATACATGTAGAGACGTAGCACTGCTACGTCTGTGAGCGGGTTTTAGGTTTTACGCATGTACCTCCTAAGGAGTGAAATCTGCTATATGCCAATACGGTTCAGTTAAGGATTTTTGGTATTGATTTCGGGACGTAGAGACGCGAAATTTCGCGTCTCTACACTCGTATTTCAGGCTTAACACCAAGCGTATTGTGCTATATGCGATCGCGCATACCTAACAAAAAGCTATGGTACCCGACGACTTTAATCGTCGGGCAGTATTGATTTGAAGATAACTTTATATAAATACGCCGAAAATCGGTATTTTGACGCAGTTTATTTCAGTGCGTTAATTTTCCGTATTAGCACTGTTTGCTTTGTATCTTTTACTCGTTAAGTTAGTAACAGATTCAGGGAGATTTCACTTAAGGCTGACTAACTTAGGATTTGCTTATTCATACTATTCAAGTAGCACAGCAAAGGTTGGTTTTTTCAACTTTGGATTTAACCAACTTCAAAAGTAATTAGGGCAATGTCACTACCACTTGATGATCTTAGGTTGCGCGTAGAACCTGCTGTGGCATTCTGCACAGGAATTTTCAATTATGCTCTCAACTTGAATATCGCAATCTAAGTTGTTTCTCCATTGATCGCTTTTCAAAAGTAATTTACATCTGTGAGGATTTTACTATGTTACGTCGTTCTTTATTCGCTTGTGCTTTGATGTTGGCTGGCGTCGTTGGTTTCGCTTCTAGTGCGAAGGCTGTGTCTGAACCTGTAACTTTAAGTGGAACAATACCTACTGCCTGCATTATAGATAGTGTAGTACCAGGAACCCTGGTTGCTAGTGGCGATAACAAAACTTTGAGCAGCACCCTCAGTGGTGGTGCAGCTGCTACACTCAATATCAACTGCACTACTGGAACTGTAAGTCTCACACCCCCTACAAAAACTGGTGGTGATCCTGGTACTACTCTTGATGGTGATATTGAAACTAAAACAGCGAAACTAACTTTGAGTGACACTACATCCGTTGATTCTGGTGCAACAGCAATTCCTGTAGCCGCAGGAGCCGCGACAGTGAACCTCGTGGCAACAGATACAAGTGCTGTCTTAATTCCCGGAGCTTACACTTTCAGTACTACTGTCACCGTAACTCCGTAAGAAATTATAGATTGGGTTGAACAAAGTGAAACTCAACAATTCAAGTATTATCTTGAGTTTCATTATTTCAATCCAACTTAATAAATAGTGTGAAAGTACCCTTCCCCGCTTGCGAGGAGGGGAATTTTTTATAAGTATTGTATATTTGCTGGATGAAATTTATCTAATATCATGTGCGGATAATTAGTTGTGATTCCCATAGTCATTGCACCCCACCCCAAGAACCCCTCCCCGCCGGCGGGGAGGGGTTCTTGGGGAATTTGCCGATAACCTAGATGCTCAATGGTGGCAAAGACTTTCGCGACTGCTATTTTGTAGTTATGGACTGACGGCGAAAATGTCGGGAAGTGCAGGTTTGAGCGATTAGCATTCCAGGTCGCTACACTTATCAACCTATTTTAGAACCAAAAAGATGAGATACTGATCAGAAAATAATTACAAGATGGCAGATGCAAAAGATACAGCTTTTTGGGATGTCAGCAGAAAAGGGTAGATGGTTGCTTATTCCCCTTGGTGCAACCGTTTTACTTTGTCTGGGAACAGTTTATTCTTGGAGTATTTTTAGAAAACCTCTAGAGAAATTACTGAAGATTAATGCAACGGAAAGCCTGTTGCCTTTTACTATCTTGTTGGTGCTGTTCGCCATATTAATGCCAATTACTGGCTTCTACATCAACCGCTTCGGTACTCGTGTTGTTACCGCAGTTGGTGGGGTAATTATGGGACTTGGTTATATCCTGTCTAGTCTTGATGGCAATTTACAAACCTTAACTTTTACCTATGGTGTGATAGC
Organism: Tolypothrix brevis GSE-NOS-MK-07-07A; assembly: GCA_019358985.1. Lineage (GTDB taxonomy): Bacteria > Cyanobacteriota > Cyanobacteriia > Cyanobacteriales > Nostocaceae > Hassallia > Hassallia brevis. Next base: position 21,381 of record JAHHIJ010000057.1, read on the forward strand.
AGGTGTGGGTGTAGGTATAGCCTATGGAGCGCCGTTAACAGTTGTAGCTAAATGGTTTCCTGATCAGAAAGGTATTGCTGTGGGGTTAACTGTAATTGGTTTTGGTCTTTCACCCTTAATTACAGCACCTTTAGCAAAATCCCTCATTGATACCTATGGAGTTCGGCAAACTTTTGTCATCTTGGGTATAGCCTTTACAGCTACTATTTTGGCAATTTCCACTGTGCTGAAGACACCCCCAGCAAATTGGCAACCGGCTGGCTGGAATGCTAATGTCTCAGCGCAGGGTAATACATTTAGCAGTCAAGGAACGATGGTGCAAACGCCAGCATTTTACGGCTTGTGGATATGCTATACCATCGGTACTTTCTCTGGACTGGCGGCTATTGGGATTTCTAGTCCTTTAGCCCAAGAAATCATTAAACTAGATGCGGCAACAGCAGCAAGCACAGTTTCACTATTTGCAGTATTTAATGCGTTAGGACGGTTATTTTTTGGTTGGTTTACCGATCGCTTTAGTCCTAAGTTAGCAGCAATTGTCTCTTTTACATTAGTATTAATTGCTTCTGTGATGATGCTTAAAGCTAGTCAGGGTGCAGTAGCTACTTATTTAGTGGCGTTTTCCCTATTTTACTTTTCTTTTGGTGGATGGCTAGCGATCGCTCCCACTACCACCTTAATCATGTTCTCCGAAGCAGACTATGCCAAAAATTATGGCATTGTCTTCACAGCTTACGGTGCAGGCGCTTTAGGCGGTACTTTGCTTGCAGGTAGAATTAGAGATATATTCGGCAGTTATACTGTTTTCTTCTATCCCACTACAGCACTGGCAATTTTAGGGATTGTTTTCGCTGTGTTTATGCTCAAACGCAGCTTCTCTAATTCTACCATTGCACAAGTTTAATCAGTCCTTAAGGACTAATGAGCAGTAATAGTAAAACTTACGCACTTGGAATTGATTAGCCACTTTCAACAAAGAGCGATCGCATTTTTATATTTCCTCGCTTGTACGTTGCATCTGGAATTGATTACTGCTTGCTGGGATGATATTCTCCGACAACCTGCTAGAGCTTGAATTTGCCAAAGTTCGTCAGTTCATTAAAAATAAAAAAGATGATTAGTAAGCTTCATTTTAAACCTTCTTACGCTGTCGAAACCATAGAACAAGACCAGGTATTTTTCTTATCTGAGAGAGAGGGAATTTTGTTAAACGATCGCCTTTCTTGTTGTCTAGCTTATTTACTACAAGAAAACCATTATAATATTGACGAAATTCTTGACATCATTCAACTGGAATTCCTGCAAGAACAAAAATATTCTCCAGAAAATTCTGACTTTTTCCAAAATCTTCTTGATGTGAGTATTAAAACTCAATATGCTCTATTCCAAATGCAACAACAAGGCTATTTAGTAGAACAAGATGATTCACTCCCTTCGCATTTAGCCGTCTTCTGCCATCATCTGAATATTGCGCCCATACCTCTGGGATTCTTGGCTTCTACAGTGCAAACAGCATTAGGAATGGCGGTGACAGAAGTGTTTAAGTGGATTGTCCAAGGAGAAAATCAACGATTAGCAGGGACTCTCATCACCTATGACACCTTAACTCTCAAAACCCAAGAACATATCCTCGTCAAGCGTCCCCAATGTCCTAGCTGCGGAGAACAAATTAAGGGATTAGAGAGCCAACCTCTACCCGTTGTTTTAGAACATCGCCAGAAAACTTTTATCACAGACGGAGGACATCGTGCTTGTTCACCCCAAGAAACTTTAAGTAAATATCAAAGAATAACCCGGAATGCGGGAATCTCAGAAAACATTTTCAGGCTATCCCTAACCGTGCAGCCCAAGCGGTAACACACCAAGTAGGTGAAGCAATCGTTAGCTACAAAGAATTAGTTTCTAAAGCTAAGAAAGGCGAGTTACAACAAACGCCTAAATTTCCAGGTTATCGCAAGTCAGGAGGGATGAATAAGATTGCTTTTTGTGCAGATTTTAAATTAGAGAATAATTTAATTAGACTACCATTAGGAACACTTTGCAATACTTGGTTTGGACTTAAACAGTTCTTTATACCAATGCCTGCTAATTTAAAATTTGAAAATATTCGCCAATTAAGAATAGTACCAAAAAACGGTTGTTTCTATGCTGAGTATGTTTATGGGTTAAGCTCTGTTATTAATGAACTAGATAAATCTAAAGTACTTGGCATTGACCACGGAATGAATAACTGGCTAACATGCGTTAGCAATGTAGGCACATCATTTATTATTGATGGTTTAAAACTAAAATCTCAGAACCAAGGTTACAACAAGCGCGTAGCAAAGTTAATGTCTGATAGACCTAATGGTTTTTGGACTGAAAGGCTTGAAAGATTAACAGAGAAACGCAACAGACAATTGAGACATGCAGTAAACAAAGCGGCTCGAATTGTAATTAACCACTGTATAGAAAATAAAATTGGGACTTTAATATTTGGATGGAACACAGGTCAGAAAAGTGGTGCAAATATGGGGAATAAAACAAACCAAAAGTTTGTACAAATACCAACAGCCAAACTAAAAGACAGGATTGAACAATTGTGTAAAATAAATGGAATTGTTTTTGTTGAAACAGAAGAATCTTACACATCTAAAGCTAGTTTTTTAGATGGTGATTCTCTTCCCGTATATGGTGAAAAACCCGAAGGATGGAAGAGTTCTGGTAAGCGTGTAAAGCGTGGTTTGTTTCGGTCTGGAATGAATGTTTATATTAATGCTGACTGCAACGGTGCAGCCAACGTTATTAGAAAAGTAGCCACAAAACTTGGACTATGTTTGAGCGGAGTGAGTAGAGGGTCTTGTGCGATTCGTTGATTAGTGAATCTCGGTAATCAGCCCGTAAATAACTAATCCAGTGAAACTTGACTCCTGTCAAGCGCTGAACTCTCAGATTGATGAAGGTGCAAGTCCTTCCCGCAAGATTCA
>JAHHIJ010000061.1 GCA_019358985.1 Tolypothrix brevis GSE-NOS-MK-07-07A
TGTTGGTCATAAGTTCAAGCGTCTTAGATACAAGGTAAGACAAGGCATGGAAAAACTCAGAACCAGAATTAAGAACCTGCGCTCTGAGTGCCACAAACAAGTCGGGTCATACCTGGCGAAAAATTACGACGTTATTGTACTTCCTACCTTTGAAACTTCTCGGATGGTTGCCAAAAAGAAACAGAAGTTGAAAAACAAGACGGCTAGAGCAATGATGACCTGGGCATTCTATCAGTTCTCTCAAACCCTTGAACATTTGTGTAACCGCTACGGTTCCAAGTTGGTGAGAATAACTGAAGAATATACATCGAAGACCTGTACGAAATGCGGTCACGTTCATAGGAAACTTGGTAGTTCTAAGAACTTTAAATGCCCTGACTGTGGTTACGAAATACCACGAGATTTTAATGGAGCCGTGGGGATTTTCCTCAAGGCAATGTGGGATACCACCTTCACTAACTCGGTTGGTGATGTTGTACTAGATGTTCACGATATCTCAAATGTCGGAGAATGTCTCGGTTAAAAGTATCAGTGTCAATACCTGCGATATTTAAATAATAAAAAAGCCCTCAGCCAGAAACTGAGAGCAGTAATTTAATTAGGGTGCATCTACCATTTCTTTATCCGTCACGGCTATGGCTGAATCAGGATAAATCTCAAAAAAGTCTTTTCGACCTCTGTATGAAGTGTTATCCAGAACCCTAGAGACGTAGCACAGAATAGTCTCTACATTCTTTTTCAAAGGAGAAATTTGCTTTTCCTATCTCCCTCATCCCCCCATCTCCCCCTCCCCCCTCTGCTCCAACAATGACTAGAATGAGAATTAACGTTACGTTTTCTATTAGTTAAAGTGTCAGATTCTCTGTCATTGCGCGATCGCTATCTAGCCTTCATTGATGAAATTGTGGAAACTACCCTCAAGGGTAAGATTAGCTCTGTTGAGCAAGTTTATCAAATGTTGCTCAAGGGGGTGACTTCGGGGACGGGGGAAATTTTTGAGTTAGCTTTGAGCGATCGCCTCGATGCCGCCCAAAGCTTGGTAAACTCAGAAAAAGATGAACTCAAAAAAGCGAAAGCTACCCGCAGCTTAAGAGCAATCAAGACCATTGAAAATCAATGGCAACGCACGCAAGAGCAAAATAAAGCTGACAATGCGATCGCGTCTGGGGTTCAAGAAATTACCCAAGAATCAGGCTCGCGGCTTGCGGCATTATTGCGTGTCATTGACCCTAACCGAAAGTATCCCCTAAGTTTACAACAACTGGGGCAACTGGCAAAATCCCTACAGCAGGTTTCTGAGAATCAAGAAATTCTGCAACTGTCAGAAGGTGTCACTCGTGGTTTAACATCTTGGCAACGACTTTCTGATAATTTGCTGGGGTGGATGTATGAGCAAAACCGCTCATCAATTGGATTTGGTGGTGTACCCGGTGAAAAAGGTCCTTGGGCAAGTTGGGAAAAGGCAGTTAATAGCCCTTTAATTCAAGCACTGTTTCACTCCCTGGCAATGGAAGAGTCGGCGATCGCATTTGCCCAACAGCAACGTTTTATTACTGATAGCGATTGGGTAGAATTAACATTGGTTTTGCAGTATTTGCAACGCGGGTTAGTTAACTGGTTTGACCAACAAGCTTACAACATCAAAGCCGGTTCCAAGTTATCTATTTCAACTTTCTTGACATTTGCCGCGATTTGGAATCAGTTAGCAAATGGGTTTGTGAGTATAAGCCGCTACAGCAATGCTTCTTCGCAAATTTTGTTACAAATTTTGCGAAACTTTGCCCAGCGTCCGTACTTTCCTTTATATGGCGGAATTTTCGCTTCATTTTCTGGAAGTTATTTACGAGATGCTTTAGATTATTTAGATGAGCCGCTGCGACAAGCCGAGGGAACTCAAGAAAAAGCGCGTATTTTGACGCTTTTAGGTTATTCACAGCGAGCAATGGGGCAATACGAGCGCTCAATTGGGTTTCATCAGCAAGCTTTGGAAATAGCCAGGAACGCAAGCGATCGCCCTTGTGAAATTGCCAATCTCAACCATTTGAGCCGTGCTTTTGTGGCATGTGAAAATTATACTGAGGCGATTAACAATAGTCAACGGGCATTGATACTCAGTAGACAAGCAGGCGACAGAACAGGAGAAGCAAACGCGCTAGTAAATTTAGGCTACAGCGAAGTTATGCAAGCGCAGCAACTAAAACAAATTGAACCAGAAACATATGAAATGGCAATTAACTATTTGCAACAAGGCTTAAAGTTATCAGAACAATTAGGCGATATTCAAAGTAAAGCTTTGTGTGTTAGCAGCTTAGGAATTGCTTATTTAGTAACTGAACAACCACAACTCGCTATAAAACATTTAGAAGACGGTTTTAACACAGCGCAAACATCTGGTGATTTGTATTTACAAGGTTTAAATTTAGCGAGTTTAGCCGAAGCAAATTATAGCATGGCAAATTTTACTAGAGCAATTTATACAGGTTGTTTGGGAATGTATTTACTCAATCAAATTGCTTCCCAAGAATGGCGGAAACCAGCCGCTTTACTAATAATATTGCAAGGACAAATGGGTGCAGAAGCTTTCAGCGATGCATTGCAACAACATCGCCCAAAAATCATCGCTGTAATTGGCGTAGATGGATATGATCACATTCCACAACTATTAGAAGAATACAAGCAAAGTATGTAGGTAAAAATTGGATATTATGCCAAATAATTGTTGCCAAAATACCAAGCGAATAGAATTCGCGGCTACACAAACAAAGTCCGCCTGTGCGGACTCTATAAAGCCTGGTTCGGCAGGCTTTGTTCCTATAGCCCCAAACTTCCAGTCTGAGGGGTTTAAGGCGCAAAAATGAATTATATACTCTAAAGAAAAGACAGGACTTTTTATGCTCAATGTGAACTTAGATGACGAAGCCGAGAAGTATTTAGTAGAAATTCTCGCTCAGGAAAAAATAACAAGTAAAGCCTTATTTTGTCGTTCAGCGTGGCTGATATTTGCAATTGGCGATCGCGAGGGTGAAAGCCAGTCATAGAAAGGTATTCGCATTTTTCGGAGATGTCTATTGGTGACAATTTCAGAGCGTTTGAATATTAGTGCTCCCGCTACTCTTGATAAAGACTTCGACATTTATCGTCGCTATCGTCATCAACCTTTTGAGCGCGTGTTTTTACCGCAGTAGTTTTTTCAACTATATGTAGGTTGAGTCATGGAATTACATCAACCTCACAAAGAGACAGAATAGTGTTCAAAAATGCCTTTAATTCAGGACATACATTGACTGCATCTATCAGATTATTCTTTCTCAAAATGCTTGCTACATCGCGGATTTTACTGTAACTGCGTCTACATTCACCTATTTCAAATATTTCTTTAATATGATATGACGGTGGGTTGTCGTGATTCACCTGCTCAGGCAAACTCCCTGGTGCTGACCTATTATGTCTAGCTAATCTCTGAATCGTTGACCAATAAGGTAACAACCAAGCTTCAAAATCATACTGCGCTGCATGAGGATAAAAATTAGGGTTATTTCCTACCCAGGCGTTCATTTTAGCTTTAGCATCCGCTGCATCTTGAAAATCATTTGTTCCTGTGTAAACGTCTGTTAGTGCAATTACAGCATTATAAGCATCTTTATCAAGCAAATTATTAACAATACGCCTGAGTTTTTCTTTTTTTGGAATTCGACCATCATACGGTATGAAATTAAGTTTAGGCATCCGTTGCTGGAAGCGCGACTTAAGAAAATCTAATAAAATTTGCTTAAAAGCCATTTCTGTTGCACCCTCAACTAAAATAGCTATTTTCATGGGCGACCACCGATTAAATTCATTGCCCAAACCTGATCTAAACTATAATCTTCTAACCATCTCTCTAAATCAAAAGAGTCAGCCCAAGTCATGGTTGTTAGCCCGTCTTCAAAATCACAAACCAGCACTTCTTCTGGCTGTAAAAATCGGATTAATCTATCTGAGTGAGTTGCTACAATTAGCTGAGTTCGTCGGGAAGCTTCTCTCATTAAATCAGCCAAGAGTCGCAATAATTCTGGGTGCAAACTGACTTCTGGTTCATCTATTAGAGTTACAGCAGTTAAATCCGGACTTTGCAGCAATGTCACTAACCAGAGAAACCGCAAAGTACCCTCAGATAGCTGGTGGATATAAAGGGGCTTAGAAAAATTTTTGTCTTTCCAAGTCATTGCTAAAATTCCTGCTGCCACTGGAGGAAACCCCAATCGCTCAAAATCAGGAAAAGCAGCAGCAAGCGTATCTTCTATGATTTCAAAACGATCTGGATCGGTTTCGCGTAAGTAATAAAGGCAGGAAACCAAATCCTCTCCATTGGAACCGGGCAATGTTGATGGACGCATTGATTGAGGGAGACGAACTGGACTTTTGGAGGCAACATTCAATGCTCCATAAAAAGTGCATGAAGCTAATTGTTTACGCAGATTCTCTGGCTCTTGGTACATTTTTGGAACCTGAGAAAGAGAAGTTTCAAAGGGATTGTGTTCCCAATTCGGACGTAATAGCTTTTGATCCTCTGGACTAAAATACTTAACATCTAAACCACGAGAGTCAATATGCTTGAAGGGTTCAATGGCAGAAGGATTATTTTTTTGAGTAAGTGTTTCTAGAGCAATTTCATATGACAAGCCTTTAGGAACTAGTTCTAGACGGTAGTCGAGCGATGGATAATGAGGTACACTCATGGACAAGGAAATTGCTAAACTATTCGCCTTATCGCGGGTCATCATCTCATTCAGCCCACTCAAATCCGAAATTTTGGACTCTAATTGACCCTTTGCCGATGCTGCTAATAGTAAAAAAATCTCCAAAAGGGAAGTTTTACCTACACCGTTAGCACCAATCATGACAGTCAGAGGTCGCATATCGATTTGCACTTTATACAAGCGACGATGTCCTTCAATAGTTATACGTTTAAAAGTATCATCTAAAATTCTTGTTTTGCCTTTGATATAGCCTTTCACGCTTACAAACCTTGTTTTATGTTTATTAGTTATCTTAAACTATAGAACCCCTAGCTTATCTGTTCATAAGTCTATTTTACTGCTCTAGCAGGCACGAATCGCGTATCATGCCCAAAATTATCACATAATTATATAAAGCACCAAAACTCACCTATGTCACAAAATAACCAAATTGCTGTAGAATTTCGCAATGTCACCTTTAGCCGCAATAATCGCCCGTTAGTATCAAATCTCAACTTCAGCATCCGTCAAGGAGAAGCACTCGTATTACTTGGACGCAGTGGAAGTGGTAAAACCACGACGATGAAATTAATTAATCACCTGTTTATTCCCACAAAAGGCGAAGTTTTATTTGATGGCATTCCGACAACTCAATGGGATGAAATTAAACTGCGGCGTAAGATTGGTTATGTAATTCAAGAAACTGGTTTATTTCCCCATTTCACTGTTGAACGTAATATAGGTTTAGTTCCTTCTTTGGAAGGTTGGAAACCAAAACAAATAAAAACGCGAGTTTATGAATTGTTGCAATTAGTCGGTTTAAATCCCGAACAATTCGCGCAAAGATATCCTCATGAACTTTCGGGAGGGCAAAGGCAAAGGGTGGGTGTAGCGAGGGCGCTAGCAGCCGATCCGCCAGTTTTAATGATGGATGAACCCTTTGGCGCACTCGATCCAATTACACGTTTAGAATTGCAACAAGAATTTAGAAGGTTGCAGCAAGAATTAGGCAAAACGGTTGTTTTTGTCACTCACGATATTCAAGAAGCTTTTGTTTTGGCATCGAGAATTGGTTTAATGTATGGCGGCGAATTGGTAGTATTAGATACGCCGACAGAATTTAGGCGATCGCCTCATCCAGAAGCCCTTGCCTTTCTTGAATGTCTGCGTACCGTGGAAACTTTTTCAAAAGACAGTTTATGAACAATTTCTTCCTGATCAAATACGCCCCAGAAATAATTCAGCATACGCTAGAACATTTATTTTTGGTAAGCATTGCAATTGTAATTGCCATACTTATAGGCATTCCTTTAGGTATTTTGATTACCCGCATAACTAGCTTGCGCCAACCAATTCTCATTATTGCAAATATTCTGCAAACAATTCCCAGTTTGGCGCTATTTGGATTACTTATTCCTGTGCCATTTATTGGCGGAATTGGTGCAACTCCAGCAATTGTTGCACTTACTTTATATTCATTTCTACCAATTATCCGCAACACTTATACTGGTATTACAAATGTCGATCCAGCCATTCGGGAAGCTGGACGAGGTATGGGAATGACAGATACACAATTGTTGTTGCAAGTTGAGATTCCCTTAGCGATGCAAATAATTCTCGCCGGTGTGCGGGTAGCGACGGTAATTGCGATTGGGATTGCAACTATTGCCGCTGCAATTGGTGCTGGTGGTTTGGGAGAATTAATTTTTCGCGGAATTTCAGTTGTAAATAATGATTTAATTTTAGCTGGTGCAATTCCCGCTGCGGTAATTGCTTTAATCGTAGATTTTGCTATTGGTTGGCTGGAAGGTAAATTAAAAGTTAAAAATTAATATGAAATTTACCAGATTTTTTGTCTTCTGCTTTTTAACTTTTCTTTTAGTAATTACACTGGCAAGTTGTCAGTTTAATTCAAATAATAAAAGTGGCGTTGATATCGTTGTTGCTTCTAAAGGCTTCACCGAACAAGATATTTTAAGCGAACTATTAGCGCAGCAAATTGAAACGACAACTAATTTAAAAGTTGAACGTCGCCGCTTTACTAGTGCTTTGGTGACACATAGTGCTTTGATTACTGGTAAAATTGATGCGTATATTGAGTATACAGGCGTGGCTTTTACTAGTATATTGAAGCAAAAAGTTATCAACGATGCAAAAGTACTTTACGAAAAGTTGAAACAAGGTTACGCGCAGCAATTCAATTTAGAAGTAATGAAACCTTTGGGTTTTGAAAACACTTTTGCAATGATTATTCGCGGTGAAGATGCAAAGCGTTATAATATTCAAACTCTTTCCCAAGCTGCTAAATATACACCTCAATGGCGTGGTGGTTTCGGCTATGAATTTGTGGAAAGGGAAGATGGTTTTACCGGTTTGGCGAAAACTTATGATTTCCGCTTTGCTAAACCTCCCCGCTTGATGGAATTGGGGTTAATATATCGAGCTTTGTTGCAAAAACAAGTAGATATGATAAATGGTAATTCCACTGATGGACAGATTGCCCGCTTGGGTTTGGTGGTGCTAAAAGATGATAAGCAGTATTTTCCTCCTTATGAAGCAGCACCAATTGTGCGTCAAGCAACTTTGAAAAAATATCCAGAAGTAAGAAAAGCGATCGCTCAACTTTCTGGCAGAATTACTGCTGATGAAATGCGACAATTAAATTATCAAGTTGAGGGTGAATTACAAGATATAAAAGATGTTGTACGCCAGTTTCGTAAATCTAAGGGTTTAGCTTCACCCAAAGATAATATTAGCAATTCGCTTATAATAAAGCACTGAAGTGCTTACTACGAATTTACTTTTTTTTAAGACAAGAATTTATGAAGAATAATTTACGGCAAGTTATCAAAACATCTGTTCAAGCTGGTATTGTTTGCTTTTGTGTCGCGAGTGGAAGTGTTCTTTCTCAAACTCTACCTCTTTCACCTAATTTGATTGGCTTCAACTCAGATGAAGGAGAAAAGTTATTAATTGATAGTAAATCTAGAGAAGATTTTTTCCCTCTTAGCACGCAGTTTATTACTCAAAACAATCAAGCATATTGTGGGGTAGCTAGTATTGTTATGGTGCTAAATAGTTTAGGAATTCCCGCACCAGAAGCACCGCAATATAAGCCCTATCGAGTGTTTACTCAAGAGAACTTTTTTAGTAATGAAAAAACTAAAAAAGTGATTACTGCTGATGTTGTCTCTCGCAAAGGGATGACTTTAGATCAAATTGGTGGATTATTGGCAAGTTATGGTGTAAGAGTTAATGTTTATCATGCTGGTGATACTAGTTTAGAAAAGTTTCGTTCTTTAGCAGCAGAGAATTTGAAACAGCCGGGAAATTTCATTTTAATTAACTATTTACGCAAAGAAATTGGGCAAGAAAAAGGCGGGCATATCTCACCCTTAGCGGCGTACAATGAGCAGACAGATAGATTTTTAATCTTGGATGTTTCGCGTTACAAATATCCCCCTGTGTGGGTGAGAGCAGTAGACTTGTGGAAGGCAATGTCAACAACTGATTCTGATTCAGGTAAGACACGGGGATTTGTATTTGTCAGTAAAGGTTCTTAATTAGACCTGAGTTCGACGCGCGTCTCGTTCGGACATATTTTTTTAACTTAATTAAGCTTCCCCTCCAACTACCACATCACGTATTCTTAAACTCGGTCCCCCACAACCGACAGCTAAACCGTCTTGTCCACCTTTACCACAACCACCGGACTCATCCCAGTAAAAATCATCACCGATCGCTTCTATATCTGCTAAAGTTTGAAAAACATTACCTGAAAGCGTCACATCCCGCACCTGTTCGGCAATTTTGCCATTTCTAATCATCCATGCTTCCGCAGCACTGAAGGTGAACATTTCTCCATTCGTCATTCCCCCCAACCAATTACGGGCGTACACACCCTCTTTAATACCAGTAAATAAATCTTCTACTGGGGTTGTACCTTTTTCAATCCAGGTATTCGTCATCCGCACTATTGGCGAAAAGTGATAATTGAGACAACGTGCATTGCCTGTAGGCGCTTCGTCTAATTTGCCGGCGGTTTCGCGAGAATGCAAACGTCCCACCAAAACACCATCTTTAATTAGTTGGGTGGTAGTTGCGGGTGTGCCTTCGTCATCGTAAAAATAACTACCACGATGTCCCTGAGGTGCAGCACCATCAAAAATTTGCAACTCTTTTGGACCAAACCGCCGACCAATAGTCATGACTTCCAGCAAATCTGGATTTTCGTAAGCCATATCTGCCTCAGAAAGATGTCCAAAGGCTTCGTGGACAAATAACCCAGTGAGAATCGGGTCAATGACTACGGTGTAAGTATTACCTTTGATTGATGGCAGAGATAAAGCAGCTACTGCCCTTTGAGCGGCACTCTTGACTTGTTCATCCAAATGTGTTAAGTCTTCATAAGCTTTGCGAGAGCCAGTGGTTTCCCTGCCAGTTTGCACAGTTTCGCCGTCTTTAGCTGTAGCGGCAAAGCGCATTTCCATATCCACCCAAGATTGCTCAATTAAAGTGCCTTCGGAAGTAGCGAGGATGATTCTTTGAGCGCTGTCACCGTAGCTAACTGAAGTAGTAGCAATGCGATGGTCTACACTTTTGAGTAAATCGGTGTAGCGATCGCACAATTGTTTTTTCTCCACCAGGGAAATTTTTCGCGGGTCAGTACCTGTAAGCGGTAAAGTGCATATTGCTTGTACTATTTTTATTGGGGCAAGTATAGTTTCTTCATCACCAACCATCCGCGCTGCGGCGATCGCTTCTTCTATTCTCTCTTTAATTGTCGCTAACTGATTAAAACTACTTAAACCCCAACCACCTTTATAACAAGCGCGAATTTGTCCACCAATTGAAATACCAACGCTCAGGGTTTCTACTTTATCACCACGCAACGAAATGTCAGTATCTTCTGCTTCTTCCAGGCGAATCATTAAATAATCTACTCTAGATGAGTAATGGGCAATCAAGTCAGAAAGCAAATTTTGGGCATCGGTAAGTTGGGAATGCATAATATCGGTTTTGTTTTTTGGATCTATTTACAGATATTCAAATAGTTGGTGATTTTTAGACTTATATATGATGCATTTTAGTCTTAGCAATAAAACTTCGCAGGCGTTGCGCCGACAATGCAGAGTAAATTCGCCAGTTAGTTAATGGTAGCATTTGGGAATGTTCGATAACGTATGTAAATTTCTTGCGGAAAACTTCTCTACCGACTTTGCTAGCTGGTTGTTAGGAGAACCAATTACGCTAACAGAGTTAAGTCCTTCAGAACTTTCTCTTGAACCGATTCGTGCCGATGCACTAATTTTATTAGAATCGGCAGAGGTGGTGCTTCATTTGGAGTTTCAAACGCAACCCGATGCGAATATTCCCTTTCGCATGATCGATTATCGGTTGCGGGTGTACCGTCGCTTTCCCCAAAAGCAGATGCGTCAAGAGGTGGAGTTATTGCTTTCTAGTGAAGGTGAGGCATAATAACGAACAGCGATCGCTCTTTTCATTAAGTTTTAGATCGAATGCGATCGCACTCTTAAATCTCTATTGACTAAACACCAACAATACTATTTGAAATAAGCCGACGACAAAACCTAAAACGCCGCCTAAAGTAACGATCGCCTGCAATTCATTTTTGACAATTCCCTCAATCGCAGCTTCTAAATCAGCAGGTGATGTGGACTTGACGCGATCGACAATCACTTGATCTATTGACAAAATGGGTATCGTCTGAGCTACAATCTTTTCTAAATCTTTTTCTAAATACTTATCTAAAATTAGCGCTAGTTCTTCGCTCACCACATCTAAAGAAGAACTAACAACCGGAGAAGTACTAAGACGATTTAGCAATACTGAAGCAATATTTTCCCAGTCAACGGAATCAGTTAATCCTTGCAATAAATCACCACCACTTGTTTGCAGATAATGACGTACACTTTCGCGGGTAGTCTTTCGCAATTGCCGCACCATACCCATTGGCAACTTTTGTAAAGATATATTTTGCAGAATTTTTCTGAGGCGATCGCGCATTTGCAATTCTTGAATTAATTCTCGTATGCGTTCATTTGTTACCTCTTTTTCATCTAAGCAAAACGTCCGCAATCGAGTTAAAGTATTGCGTAAACCAAACAAATTTGCCACTACCCAATAAGTTCCGCTGGTTTTTTCGCGAAAGCTTTCATCAATAATTTGAATCGTGCGATCGGTTAAAAAATCAATGATTGTCTGACGGATTGCATCTGGGGGTAAAACTACTTCCAATAACCAATCACAAAGCCGAGTTGATTGTTCTTCAGTGAGTTGAAATTCCAGTAAGATTTGGTCAAAAATTTGATTGATTTGCGTTTCTAAAAAGTCTTCTTTTCGCGCCAAAACCTTCAGCAGACGTGGCAAAGATTCTCCCAATAAATCGTGTAGAATTCCGGCGACAATCTTCGTACTTTTATGTTCTTTATCGCCTTTAATTTGCTCAAACGCCATTTGCAACAACCAAAGAATCCCTGATTGCACGCGGTCTGTTTGCAACAGACGCCGCGCCAGCTTTTGCAATTCTTCTGGTGTCAGCAATGACCCCATAATTGTATCAGAAATGTTCTTCGCAAGGCGTTCTTGATTGCGAGGAATTAATCCAGGGGTGAACGGAACACGAGTTGTACCAATGTAAAGTGCCCGGTAGGGACGAAATAACATCTTGATAGCTATATCATTCGTGAAATAGCCAATAATTCCACCCACTACCGGGGGAGACACGTAAAGCCAGAGATGAGACCAATCCACAGGATTTCGGATTTTGGGTTTTGCGAAAAGTTTGATCGGAGGAAACCTCCGCTCAAAGCTTTTTAAGACGGATTTTGGATTGGGGATTATGGATTATGGATTGAGATTTTTCCGGTTTCCAGCTTCTAGTCCCCCTTCGGGTTCGTCAGTCGCTCATGGGGGAAACCCCCTGTTCTGCGCGCTGGACTCACCAGTCCCCAGTCCCTAATCCCTAGTCCCCAATCTAAAATTTGCTGACTACCAGCATTCCCATCATACCGTTCGCGATGGGATAGTGTGTGGCAGTTGCATAACCAACTTGACGAGCTAGCTCTACTTGCTCTGTGCCAATGGGAAAACGATCTAAGCTAGGACTGATGTAAGCGTATTCTTCCTTAACACCTAAGTAATCTGCCAACGGGACAACGAAATTATCTAAATAAAACTGCTGAAAAGCGCGGATTTGCGAATTGTTGGGACGATGAAAGTCTAAAATTGCGGCTTTTGCCCTGGGTTGCAAGACGCGGTGTAACTCTTTTAGGCAACACTGAATATCTCTAACATTTCTTAAACCATAGCCCATCGTCGCAGCGGCAAAAGAATTGTCTTCAAAGGGTAAATTTAGCACGTCTGCTTCTACCCAGGTGATAGGCGGTTGGGGATATTGCGCTTTTGAGCGTTGTCTGGCACTTAAAAGCAGGTTGGGGGAAAAGTCTACTCCGTAAACCTTTCCCCGTCCTCCCACACGTCGCGCTAAACGCAAAGCTAAATCGCCACTTCCACAACATAAATCTAGGCAGGTATCACCTGGTTTGGCTTCGCTCCATTTCACTGCCATTTCCTTCCAGATGCGGTGTTGTCCCAGACTTAACCAATCGTTCAATTGATCGTAAACAGGGGCAATGCGGTCAAAAATAGCGCGAACATCTATATTATTATTCTTGCTTTGGTTCATCAGAAAATTGGGTAGAAACCCCGTTTTTTATGGAAGGAAACAGAAGCCTAAATCGTGAGGCTTAGGAATCACCGTGGCGTTGATTCCCGGTGAGGATGTCAAATTCGGACTTTAATTTGAATTTTGAGCGTTACATCAAAAAGACTCCTTTTAATATTTCTCATAAATGAAAAGTCAAAAGTCAAGATTTTGACCCTTGACTCTTGACCGTTGACTCTTGACTCTTGACTTTTGACTAAATTTTTGCTTTAACGACTACTAAAAAGTGCGATCGCAACTAGTTGAGCTGAAGTATGAATTAGCTCTAATTCATCTTCTCCCAAAGTACATGGTTGTTTCCACTGTAGCGACAACACCGCCAAAACTTCCGAGCGGTAAATTATCGGGATAATGAAGTGTGCTTGTACTTGATTGTCTGAATATTGGGCGATACCAGCTACTTTTGAATCTTTAAGTACATTTACGGAAGATTGAATTTTTCCGCTAGCGATCGCCTCCTTTGTCAGGGGATCTTGATCTAACCAATTTTCAATTGTACCTATATCACTGCAAGTCCCTTGAGTGTTAACAAGAATATTTTTCTCCACTAATTGCAAAATACAGCCATCCACTGCGAAAGTCTCACTAAAAGCTGTAGCAATTAATGTGAGACTTGCTTCTAAATCAGGAGTTGTTTGGGTTACTTGCACTAAAAATGTCAGCAAGGCGATTTTAGCATGAGCGCGGTGTAGTTCTTCTGTACGTTGCTTGAGCAAGTCGTAAGTTTGTGCGGCTCTTTGCACTACCGCTTTGAGTTCACCTGGGTCCCAAGGCTTGGTAATATACTTGTAGACTTGTCCGGCGTTAATCGCTTCTACCAAGTCTTCAATATCCGTAAAACCTGTAAGAATTATCCTAACTGTATCGGGAAACTGTGGCACAGTCTTACTGAGAAACTCAGTTCCTTTCATTTCTGGCATTCGCTGATCGGAGATAATTACCGCAACTTCTCCCGATGCTGCTAAAACTTCTAAAGCGTTGATGCCGCTATCGGCTTTGAGGACATTAAAATCACGTCGAAAGGTGCGATAAAGCAGATCGAGATTATCTGGTTCATCGTCTACTACCAAGATTTTCAGTTTCTTGGGTCGTTCTAAAGTCATCAATTGACGACGGACTTTATCAATTTCTGAAATGGGATTATCCATAAGGTAATTACTTAAATAGTACCCATATTGTTATATTCCATACCAAGTTTATTTGGAAATAACTCATAAACGTTGCGAAAATTTACGGATGTAATTAAAATATGTCAAACTTGATTGTAGTTAGTGGTACATTAAAGGAGTCAGGAACCCTAGCCTAAAGGCATAGGGCTTGAAAGAGAAATCTAACAAGCCATTCTGACCCGCCTAAGTCTTAACTGACTACGTTTTTTGAGTCACGACACCTTGGGATACGCAGCCAGTCCTCCGCCCTGTCGCTTGTGATTAAACAGTTCTAAGGTCAATGGAACAGTGTTGCAAGCTCAAGCAAGCTCTTAAAACATTGGCAAGGCTAACATCAAGAGCGCAAGGGAGGCTACTACGGTAGCGAAACCGTTATGCGTACAGGATTGTAAGATTTGAATCGGTAATTGTCCCGTTGAAAGTGCATCACAATGGTACACCTAATTAAGCAATCCCAAGGCGGTAATGGTGTAAATATAAACCGGTACTAAAGGACGGGGTTTCTACCCATTTTTCTGATGAAAATCCGCGCTGATCGCGATCTCCTTCATTGCGTAACTAAACCTTAAAATGATATTGGAATCGTGCGCGATTAAGAGCAAATTATGACTGACTTACCACCCAATCTTCAAAATTCTGACTCATCTGACGATGCTGCACTTGAATTGCTGCGAAAGCTCAGGCAAAAACAAGGCAGCTGGGTGGAATGGGGAATGGCGATCGCTCAACTGCAAAAAAGTGGTTACAAGGAGCAAGAGATTTTTGAAGCTACCGGTTTTGAACCAATTCAGCAAAATCAAGTAGTTGTCGGCGCTCAAGTTTACAATTCTATAGAACAAGCCGGAGCATCACCCGCAGTGCGATCGCATTACAGCACACGCGGTAGTGATATTCTATATGAATTACGTCTGTTAAGCAACTCTGAACGCGCCTCTGCTGCTGAACTTACTTTTCAAAACCAGGTTGACGCCGACGAAGCGCGAGAAGTGGCAAAAGCAATCAAAGATTTCTCCCGCTTTCCTACCTTACCGGATGGATTTTCTAGCCATCCAGGGGATGCTGTTGCTTATCAATGCTGGAAACTTGCTCGTCAATACTCAGATTTGCAAGAGCGATCGCGTCTAATTGCCAAAGGCTTACGCTTTGCTTCATCACTTACTGCGAGAAAGCAAATAGAACAATTATTAACTGATTTTACTGTCATTCCTAAACGTCCCGCCCCCATTTTACCATTTTTTCGGCTAGAATCTGAAGAAGAATTGCCACGTCTTGTGCCGGTAGCGGGTGAATTGCCATTAAAAACCCAAGATTTACAAGATGTTCCTATAGTCGAACAAATTGAACCATTTCGCATGGTAAAATTTGCTGGAGAACAAGCTTGGGTGCCTTTACCAGGTTGGCAAGTAGTGTTAGGTGCATCCGATCCAGTAGTTATTTTATGTAAAAGCGACCGCTTACCCAACCAAACACAACCTAAATCAGAAACAGTTTTAGTAGTGTGCGATAGGGCAGTCCAAGAATGGGATCAGGGCAGCTACTTTGTCGTTGACAACGCCGGCGAACTTGATTTTCAATGGTTTGAAACCGCACCTTCAATTCCTCTGCTGGGTCGAATTGTTGTCGTAGTTCGTCCGAAGAAAATCCTCGATGAAGAAATAACCAAGGATTCCTGGCAAATAGACGAATAAAGAAGTCAGAAGTTAGCAGTTTTAAAGACGCGAAATTTCGTGTCTCTACTGCAACAGCAGAGTTAAAAGTTAAATTTTTCTAGGTAGTCCACCCAAAGCAAGGAGTTTTGCTACGTCTCAATTGTTGACATTCCTAAATCCTGTAGAGACGTTCCATCGGAACGTCTCTACCCAACTCCTAAATCCCAACCCTTGACTTTTGACTGCTGACTCCTGACTCCTTTATTGCTAAATCTAGTATGATTACCACAGAGCCTTTTTGCTACCAAGGCAAATAATCTAGATAAATTGAAAAATTGCTCTGTAAAAGCAAGTTATGCAAAACTCAGGCAGATTACCAACAATAGGTTTAGGTTTAGAGCTTTTTCATGTTCAAACTGACACTTCTTTCCCATTGCCAGCAACTTTAACTACAATTCGCATTGGCAAACCAAAAAATCAATTTTTAGGAGATATCAATGTCTCCGATTTGCCAAATGCCAATTTTGTTTCACGACTTCATGCAGAAATTGAAATAGAAAAAAACATTTATTATCTTGTAGATGTGGGAAGTTCTAATGGGACATTTCTCAACAACGTCAGGTTAGAAGAAAAAAAGCGTTATCGGCTCAATTTAGGAGATAAAATAGATTTAGGTCCAGGAGGTAAAGTCACATTTTTATTTCTCAATAAACAAAAAGTAGCTCTCGAACCTCCTACCTCACTGAATAATCCAGTTACAGTCATTCAGATGGAATTTTTGGATACGAACGCGAAATCCTCTTTGATAGATGGTTTAGGCAAGTTTTTCAGCATATTTGGGGACATCTTGAATTATAGTTGGCGATCGCTCCAAAAATTCTTCAAGAAATTACGTCTCTAACCTCTAATCTCATATCTATGAAAATTACACACCCGTAGTGAGCGGTTCACCGCTCATCTTTTCAGTTTTAATACTTAAAAATCCAAAAAAACTTCTTTTTCCTTGATTAGACATCTCCAGAGTCATAGGTAGAGACGTAGCAATGCTACGTCTCTATAATCATTTCGGGCAACGCATAATTAATTTATACGCCTAAAGGTCAGGGAGTATGTCAAATACAGCGATACAATTGATAAGGCACTCCGATACGATAATGTTGCGTAGAATCTATTGTGCAATTAAGCTGAGAAACTGCTATTTGCGGTGGATAATCTCGTCGTTTTATTCCCGGTGAAATAACCCATAAATTCATTTGAGAAATTGCCGGTGCAGGTAATTGAGAAAGTTGTCGCCAAACAGAAAGTTCTTGAGAGTTCTTTAAAAAAGCAAATTTATCTAACTTTTCGTTGTAATTCATCTTTCTAACTTTTTGCAATTCCAAAGCAAAACTTAAACCCAAAGCCACATCTTGATTATCTCTATATCCCATAACAACCATCAGCGGTAGAGTAGGATTTTGGTTCATATTGTTAGCAACTTGCTCTGGTTTAAAAGGCTTTTCAAACACTAAGTTAGAAACCACAAAAATAGAACTGATAACACCAACCATTAAAAAAATTAATAAATTTTGACTTTTGATTTTCGATTTTTGACTTTTAGTAAGGCTAGCTGCTATTAAAGCGCAGAAACTGGGATAATAAACAAAGTTATAACGAGGAACAATAGTAATATCTTTCTTCAATAAATAGGTAATGGCAAAGAATTCTAACAACACCCAACCAGAGAAACTTAAAAGCGTTAATGTAGCTAAATGAGTTGTTGGTGTATGCCACAAAACCCTCAAACCTTGAAAGATTTGCCGTCCTACCCAAATAGCAAACATCAACATTAACAAACCAAAGATAATTGCTATTGGTAAAGGCTGATTTTCAACAGGTAAAGTAATCACCATCAACACCCAATTAATCAAAGTTTGATAAAAAGGAGCGATGTGCGCGCGAGTATTCAGCCAATCAGTTTCCGAACGGTGAAAATGATTTAAAGTCACCATCAGCCAAGGAATAAAGCTAATGGCAACAGCACTAATAGATACAATCAAAGCAAACCAGATTTGAGCCTTAATTTCCTTGATAGACTTAGCTGTTGCTGGATAATATATAAGTAAAATTAACGTTGCTATTTGCGCTAAAAAAGCCAAAACACAAAAATAGTGTACATAAAGAGCTATACTATTAATAATTGCCCATGTAAACCAAACCCAAAATCTGACTTTTTGTTTGAGAAATATGTCTTTTTGAATTTGCATTAATCCTAATAACCCTAAAGTTATCAAGAGCATGGGCAAAGTGTAATGTCGTGCTTCTTGGGATAGGTAAACAGCAAAAGGTGAGACAGCCATCACAGCTGCTGCCGTTAAACCAGATGTTTTAGAAAAGGTAAGATTAACAGCATAAATTGCCGCGATCGCTCCCACACCAAATAAAGCTGGAAGCTCGCGCAATTTTAACACCCAATCTTGCCCTAATGGACTCAGCCATCCCAACCAAGCGTGCATAGAGCAAAAAAACAGCGGGGGATGTGTAGATTGTCGGGCAATATTTTCGGCAATTTCCGCACAGCTAACTTTCGGCTGAAAAGTAAAAATCTCCTGCACTCGCTCAAGAGGAAACACCACATTTAAAGGCAAATCATTATAACTTTTACCCAAGCTGAAAATGGCAGTAATCACCTCATCCATCCACAGCGGTTTTAAATCCAAATGCCAAAATCGCAAAATTGCACCAAGAGCGATCGCACCAATTAAAATTAGATAATGTATGTAAAGACGTTTTTTCATTATTTAGCTATTAATAAAGGTAGAGCAATGGGTAATTTGAGGAGAAGAAAAGGGAAAGGTTAAAGGTATGGAAATGAAGAATTATTTAAATCATTAATTATATTTTTCTTCCCCTTTCCCTTTCCTGTTTATGTCATATCATGACAGGTTTATTACTTACAATGTAAAGACGTTCCAGCGGAACGTCTCTACCACAGACATTCCCTACGACAGACGTTCCAGCGGAACGTCTCTACCACAGACGTTCCCTAGGACAGACGTTCCACGGTCACGTCTCTACCACAGACGTTCCACGGTCACGTCTCTACGACGGTAGATAGGTTTTTATTGCTGTTAATTAAACGGATATGATATCAGACACTAATTCTACCGATCCGGTGCCTCAAGAATCTCTGGAAAAAGAAATACCTCCAAAATCAGCTTCTTCTGTGCGGGAAACCGCTGTCGCACTTATTCGCAACGATTTGCGGTTAGGACAACAACAAATGGCTGATTGGCGTTTTGGTCCTTTGGCTGTTTCGGCAGTTCCTGGTGCTGGTAAATCCACGGGTATGGCAGCGACTGCGGCGATCGCCATCGCTCGTCAATATGAATCTAGCGATCGCACAAAAACACGTCGTCAACTGATTGTTGTCACCTTTACTCGCTCTGCGGCTGCCAATATTAAAGCAAAAATTCGCGAATATTTAAAAAAGAAATTATCTCTACCTCAAACTGGTTTCACTGTCTATACTTTGCACGGTTTGGCATTAAATATTGCTAGTCGTCATGCTGATTTATCTGGTTTACAACTAGAAAATGTCACATTAATTACACCAAGCCAAAGTCATCGTTTTATACGTACCGCTGTCGAACAATGGATTAGCAATAATTCTGACCGTTATTACCGTTTGTTAGAAGGTCATCAATTTGACGGTGAAGAAACAGAAAGGTTGCGTCGTCAATCAGTGTTGCGAACCGAAATATTGCCAGAATTAGCGCTGACAGTGATTCATGAAGCAAAAAGTTCCGGTATATCCCCAGAACAGTTACGCGAGTGGAGTAAACAAACTACAGATGAATACGCCATTTTGAGTGTAGCCGCCGGATTATATGAACAATATCAGAATTTAATGCGATCGCGTGACTTCATCGACTACGACGACATGATTTTAGCAGCTTTGCGCGTTTTAGAAAACGACAGCGCCAGACGAATCGAGCAAAATCAAGTTTTCGCCGTTTTTGAAGACGAAGCTCAAGATTCCAGCCCATTGCAGACGAAGCTTTTGGAAATTTTGGCAAGAGATGGGAGGGAGGGGAGGAGTGGGGGAGATGAGGGGGATGAGGGGGATGAGGGAGAGGAAATTACCAATGCCCAATGCCCAATGCCCAATTCCCCTAAAATTAACTTGGTGCGGGTTGGAGATCCGAATCAAGCGATTAACTCTAGCTTTACCCCAGCCGATCCAATTTATTTTCGGCAATTTTGCGAAGAGTGCAAAGCGCAAGACAGACTCGTAACAATGTATCAGGCTGGTCGTAGTACTAGAATTATCATTGAAGCGGCAAACTTTGCTTTGGAATGGGTGAATAGTCTTTATAAAAAAGATTTAACTAATTTAAATAGGGCAAATAATCGGATTTCGACAACTCCATTTAGAGCGCAAAGAATTGACCCTGTTGAACCGAATCATCGCAAAGATGATGTTAATCCGCAACCGATTGGTAGAGGATTAGAACTTTACACTCCACGGGATATTCATCATACCGTCGAGTTACTTTCTCAAAGGGTAATTGAATTATTTGCCGAAGATGCAACGAATACCCGTGGGGCAGTTTTAGTCCGGGAAAATCGTCAAGGACGCTGGTTAGCTGAAGCGCTTGCTCCGGTGTGCAAAGAGCATAAAATTATACTTTACGATGTGGGAGAACGCGATCGCCATTCTCATGTCCCAGAAGATATTTTAGCAATACTGCAATTTTGCGATCGCCCTCATTCCCCCGATTACCTCAAAGCTGCCTTAAAAGTCTTGGTAGAGCGTCAAATAGTCCCCACGCAAGATCTTAACGCGATCGCTAGTCTTCCCGAAGAATTTCTCTATCCAGGTCCCTTGGCACCACCACAAAGCGAATCTGTGCAGAAAGCCTGTCGCTTGTGTCGCAATTTACTTCGCGCTCGTTTAGAACTGCCTTTGTATGAGCTAATTTCCTTCATCGCTTTGACGTTACATTACGATCAAGCGGAACTTGCCACAGCAGACAAACTTGCAGAACGGGTAAATCGGCAAATAGCTGGTAATAGTTCGATGGGGGCAATGCTGGTAGCTTTAAGTGAAATCGTCAGTTCCGAACGATTTGAACCTGTGGAAACTGAAGATGTAGAAGCGCGTTACACTCGTCCCGGTCAACTTACCATAATTACCATGCACAAAGCAAAAGGGCTAGATTGGGACTTTGTTTTTCTGCCCTTTCTGCACGAAAACTTAATTCCCGGTAAATTTTGGGTTCCTCCCCAAAGGCAATTTTTGGGTGATTTTACTTTATCAGAAGTTGCTCGCGCTCAAATTCGCGCCGCGCTCCACGGGGAAGAAAGTATACCCAGCACCACCGCTGCTTGGGAACAGGCAAAACACCTGAAAACTGCTGAGGAATACCGTTTATTGTATGTCGCCATGACGCGGGCAAAGCGTTTGTTGTGGATGTCTGCTGCGAAGATGGCGCCATTTACTTGGAGTAAACCGGATAATTTACAACAACAAGCTGCATGTCCAGTTTTTCCGGCGTTAAAGAAGCAGTTTCCTGAATGTGTCAGTCAATAGTCAATAGACATCTCCGGAAAAGAGGTAAAGACGTAGCAGTGCTACGTCTCTACAAGGGTTTCGGGCAACGCATAATTAATTTCTGGAGATGTCTAACGGGACTTAGACAAAAATTAAGCCCAAATGAAGCCCAAACTAGCTTTATAAGCGGCAAATAGGTCACGATTTAGGGTCAACCAATCAAAAAAGCGAAAAGATATAGCTGTTCTAAAGGCTTCT
>JAHHIJ010000060.1 GCA_019358985.1 Tolypothrix brevis GSE-NOS-MK-07-07A
ACAGACGTTCCGCCGGATTTGTACAGACGTTCCGCCGGATTTGTACAGACGTTCCGCCGGATTTGTACAGACGTTCCGCCGGATTTGTACAGACGTTCCGCCGGATTTGTACAGACGTTCCGCCGGAACGTCTCTACTAGGAATTAAAAATTTAATATTAAGATATATAAAGTACTTGCAATTATCCAAAAAAGTTCAACGTGTAAGACACATAGCTGTACCAAAATCCTGAGGAACAGCATCAGATACTTGAGAAATCAGCGTTACTTCGCCTTTGTTGTTAAATATCCAACCAGTAGCAGGTGCGATCGCAACTGGAGAACGGTCAACAAACTTGGCAGTGGTAGTATTCAAATTTTGCCTTTGTGTCGTCATTGCCAAGACGCGAGTATCAGACCACACCACATCACTGCTGAGAAAGTCGTCAGGGCTAAGAGGTAAACCACCGCGTCCAGTAATCGTAAATTCACTACCTTTTTTGCCAATAAAGGCATTACAGTTAGATGCAGCTAGCCCTGGTGAATTGACTACAACTGCGGGTAAAGCTACTAATCCTCGACTGAGGTCAATATCAGGAGTATTAATATTTACCTCACCATTCAAGTTCGGGTTATCTTGGGAAATAGCAGTGATATCATTTGTTTGCAAGAGATTTGGGTTTAACTGAATGCCCAACTGCCGCGAAAGTTCATCTCTGCTCAGAGATTCTAGAAAAAAGATATCAGTAACATTGATATTAACTCTCCCTCCTTGACCGCTGAAAGCATTAGCTGTAATATCGCTGTTTTCTTGAGGAACAGAAATTACAAATGGTGCATTAATGGTTATATTACCGCCATTCCCGCCTTGTTGGGCAGTTCCCGCAGTCGCCGAAATTTGACTGTTACGCCGTAATAGTAAAATTTCTTCAACTTGTAGCGTAATATCCCCACCTTGACCTGAGAATGTTTCCGCAGAAATAGATCCTTGATTATTCAGGCGGATATTTTTCGCATTTATTTCTAAATTGCCTGCACCTTGGGCATTTGGGGCAGTGCTTCTACTACTTACCGCAATGATACCACGATCTGCAACATTCAAATTTGTAGTTGCGATCGCTAAATTTCCCCCTCTTCCCGTAGCTGGGGCTTGGGGAGGAGAGCCATCTCTAACTATATCTGCTGGATTGCCAACTTCAGCAATTAATCGACTGCGAAGCTGACCATTTGCGGAAGTGCCACTTACTTCAACCAAATCAGAAGCTTTAACACTAACAATACCTCCATTCCCTCTACCAAAAGTAGAAGCTGATGCTTCAGCCCCATCCCTAATAATCAATTGTCTGGTATTAATGGTTAAGTTTCCAGCATTTCCCCCACCGCGAGTTTGAACAGACAATCCACTAGAACGCTGTCCACCTCGGGAGAAACCAGTACCAATAAGTTGCACAGATTCAGAAGCGTTGACATTGATATTTCCACCTGAACCGCTAAGTAAAGTACTCGCGGAAACTCTTGCACCATTCCGGATAATTAATTGTCTAGTATTAATTGTCAATTCTCCCGGAATTTGTCCGGCTTCTCGATTGTCAGTGGACAATGAGCTAGGAAACGGACGATTATCTTGGGGATTATCTGCTGTTGAGCCACTTATTTCTACTAACTCTGAAGCAGTTACTCTCAAGGTTCCCCCAGGTGCATTGTTTAATGTACTCGATTCAATTTGGGAACCACCAAGTAAAGTTACCCGTCTACCCCGCAATTGGACATCACCACCACCAGATCCACTCGCATCTACTGTTGCTGCACGGGACAGTTGAATGTCTCCGTAGTTGCTGACGTTATCATAATTCAAAGAAAAACCGTTGCTGGTAGGAATTAAACTTACTAAACCCGGTGCAGCGACACTGCCGATTTCAATTCGTCCTCCACCTGTCTTTAGTGTTCCACCTTCTAAGGCTACATCACCACCTACCAAGGCTAAGGTTTGATTGGGTTGGACTCGCAGAGCATTCTGCGTATCAATTATCGGAGCCTCCATCCTCCTTAATCCTTGACCATTACCTTGCACGAGAATTCTTTGGGGATTTTCGCCAAATTGCAAGCCAATGGGAACACTGACTGTTAACAAGGGTGTATTTTGAGGTATTGTTGTACTGAATTTTGTCCCATCAGCAAAGTTTAAGCTCGTTGCTGTGGTTCCTACAAACGAACCACCGAGATTTAATCTGGCATTGGGTCCGAAAACAATTCCGTTAGGATTGAGTAAAAATAGATTAGCTGTACCATTTGCCCGCAAAATACCGTCAATATTGGATGCAGATGAACCAGTTACCCGACTGATGATGTTTTGTATCGTCTGGGAATTGTTAAAAAAAGCCGATCCGTTGGTAGGAACAGAAAATTGACTGAAGCTGTGGAATAAATTTCCCCCTGCTTGAGTTCCACCATTAATTGTGAAGTTGTTCCCACTAGAGGAAACCGCAGAATTCACGGGTAAAGTAGTATCTGGTAATACTTGTTGAGCTTGGACATTCTTTGCTCCTTGGACTCCCAAAACCACCACCAACCCCAACTGCCAGCAACCCTGTCTCCAGTTTCCAGTCATAGAGCCTCAGTCCTACTATTTGTAATTTAATTTTTTATACGTAGTAAGGACTTCAGTCCTTAAAATCTTTATATTTGAGCGGTAAACCGCTCACTACAAATTAATCTCGCCCATTTACTTAATAGACATCGACCAAATTTAAATATGCGTTACCCACAACCCTTGTAGAGACGTAGCAGTGCTACGTCTCTACATTCTTTTTCGGAGATGTCTAATAGACATCGACCGAATTTAAATATGCGTTACCCACAACCCTTGTAGAGACGTAGCACTGCTACGTCTCTACATTCTTTTTCGGAGATGTCTAATACTTACAGTATATTCCCAGAAACTATTATTTGTTGTTACAAATAATTAAATACAGAACTTCAGCGTCTTAGACAGGTATCATCAGAAGAGCTAAAACGCTCTGGCTCAGTAGTACTAACATTAGAAATCAACGTTACTTCCCCTTTATTGTTAAATATCCAACCAGTAGCAGGTGCGATCGCAATTCCCTCTGTTGTTTTGGGCGAAACTTTTGCAGTATAAGTTGAGGTTCTCAAATCAGGACGATTTAAGGTCAAATTAGATCCGCTGCTTGCGGAAGTGAGATTACGAGTATCTGACCACACTACATCACCGCTAAGGAAATCGTCAGGACTGGGGGGTAAACCACCGCGTCCGGTGACGGTGAAGCTACTACCTTCTTTGCCGATAAAAGCAGTACATGCCGAGGCAGAGGGGTTTGGGACATTAACCACACCTATAGGTAAAGTAACTAGTCCTTGGCTGGGGTCAACATCAGGTGTGTTAATAGTTACCGTGCCTGGGTTGCTAAATTCAGAACTAGCATCAATATCGTTAGTTGTGTTGCCAGGAATTGCTCGACCTTTAAAGAAGTTAAAAAGTCCTTGAGTGTTGATTGTAATATTACCGCCCCTACCTAAAGAAGCACTGGCAATAATGTCATTATCTTGACCAAGAGGGGCAACCACAAAACCTTCAGGAGCATCAATGGTAATATTACCGCCATTGGCAGTACCGTTAGCTTGGGCAGAAATGCGACTACCATTTTGCAATAATAATAAATCTAAGCCTTGCAGATTAATGTTAGCTCCTTGCACATCACGAGTAATTGCAGTTTCAGCAGTAAGACTTCCTTGGTTTAAGCGAATGGTGTTCGCAGTAATATTCAAATTACCTGCTTGCCCTTGTGGACTGCTAACTGTCACCATTCCTTGATCCTGAACTCGTAAGGTGGGAGTATTAATCGTTAAATTTCCTCCCTGACCTGTAGACTCCCTAACTGTACTCGCAAATAGTCCACTAGCGGCTCCTGTTTCTGTAATATCATTAGCAACAAGTCTACTGATGGGAGTGGGAAATCTGGCAATCCGAGTCAAGTAATTTGGGTCGCTACCAGAGATATTTACTTGGTCTTTTGCATTGACAAAGATATTGCCTGCTTGTGCTTGAGTAGAAGTAGTGGTTACTAACTGTCCGCCGTTGGTAGCTGAAAATGAGGTAGTATTGACGGTAATATTACCACCTTGCCCATCGCCTCTAGTGCGAGCGCTCAAAGCTGCTCCATCCCCTATTTGGAATATTCTACTATTCACAGTAATGTCACCCGCCTTACCAGTGGTATCAGTACTGGTAAACAATCCACTGGGTAAACCACTATTGGGAACGCTACCGGAGATATCGACCACATCGGCAGTAATGTCTACATTCCCTGCGTTTCCGTTTCCTTGGGTACTGTCTTTAATAATTGCCCCGTCTCTAAGTTCTAAAGAGCCAGCTTTAATTATCAGGTTGCCACCGTCACCTCTGCCAGTTGGCTGCACACCTAAAGTAATTCTGGTGGACTCACCAGTGCCAGCCGTCTCGCCACCAATCAGTGAGATTTTTCCGGTAACATCTAGATTGATATCTGCCCCCCGTCCTTGTCCATTTAAATCCCCTATAAATGCTGCATTTGAAGTCAAGGATAATTGATCTGCTTTGATATTGATGCTGCCTGCATTTCCCTGTCCGATGATGTCAGCATTCAATTCAGCGCCATTGGATAGAGAAACAGACCCAGCCGTACTATTGATATTGATGCTTCCGCCATTCCCCTGTCCGCTGTTGGTAGCACTCAATCTAGCGCGATTGGATAGAGAAACAGACCCAGCGGTAACGTTAATATCGCCACCATTGCCTACGGCTCCACGCCCTACGTTGCTCAATGCCAGACTACCATTATCAAAAGAGACGCGATCGCGCACATTAATATTTATATTTCCAGCGTTGCCAATTCCACCAGCAACTGTACCGGAGGCTCCACGAACGAGGGTTTGCAGTTGAGCGCCACCGGTGAGAAACAGTGAACCAGACGTACTATTGATGTTGATTGTGCCGCCATTGCCTGTTGCCCCTGGTTCCACAGTGCTGAAAGCATTACTGTCATCAAAGGAAACACTATCACGGGCAGTAATAGTGATATTGCCTGCGTTCCCTTGTCCAAAGGTACTAGCAACGAGTTGTACAGGATTGATAAATATTGATTGCCCTTCAATATTAATATCTCCCCCTCTGGTTGCTCCATAAGTCTCGTTTCTGATAGTTCCGTTAACACGGACTTCTCCATTCTGACTAATCAGGTTAATATCTCCACCTCGATCAAGTGGGTTAGACGATCTAATAATTGAATTGATCTCGCCAGTAGTAATGTCGTTAAAGGCTTCAACCTGAATTCCACCTGGATTTCCACTTCGGGAATCAGAAAACAAAGTTCTTTCAGTGGTATTAATCGCGCCATTGGTGCTAGTAAGTTGGATGAGTGACCCATTTCCCGATTCGGCACTAGAGTCTAATAAAGCGGTTATGATATCACCTTTGGCATTGATTGCGATCGCTCCCCCATTGCCAGTTCCACCTGAATCATTGCGAATTTGGGATGTGACGTTTCCTTGAGTGGTGTCAATAACTCCCGTTGTACTGCGAAGAGTGATGTCTCCGCCATTGCCAGTTCCAGCTGCTTCTGAGTTGATGTTGCCAGTGGTAATGTTGTTATTGGCAGTCAAGGCGATCGCACCTGCATTTCCACTTCGAGAATCAGAAAACAAAGTTCCTCCAGTGGTATTAATCGCTCCATTGGTACTTGTGAGTTGGATGAGTGAGCCATTTCCCGATTCGGCACTAGAGTCTAAAAAAGCGGTTATAATATCACCTTTGGCATTGATTGCGATCGCTCCCCCATTGCCAGTTCCACCTGACTCATTACGAATTTGGGATGAGATATTTCCTTGAGTGGTATCAATAACTCCCGTTATACTGTTAAGGCTGATGTTCCCGCCATTACCAGTACCAGCAGCTTCTGAGTTGATGTTGCCAGTGGTAATGTTGTTAAAGGCTTCAACCTGAATTGCACCTGCATTTCCACTTCGAGAATCAGTAGCCAAAGTTCCTCCAGTGGTATTAATCGCTCCATTGGTACTGGTGAGTTGGATGAATGAGTTATCTCCCGTTTCGGCACTAGCATTGAGTAAAGCGGTTCTGATATCACCTTTGGCAGTGATTGCGATCGCTCCTGCACGCCCAGTTCCATTCGAGAAATCCTGAATTTGGGATGTGACGTTTCCTTGAGTGGTATCAATAACTCCCGTTGTACTGCTTAGGGTGATGTTCCCGCCATTGCCAGTACCGGCTGCTTGTGAGTTGATGTTGCCAGTAGTAATGTTGTTATTGGCAGTCAAGGCGATCGCACCTGCATTTCCACTTCCGGAATTAGAAAACAAAGTTCCTCCAGTGGTATTAATATCGCCGCCCACAGCAATATTTATCTTTCCAGCGTTGCCAATTCCACCAGCAACTGTATCGTTCGCTCCACGGACGAGGGTTTGCAATTGAGCGCCATTGGTAACAAACAGTGAACCAGATGTACTATTGATGTTGATTGTACCGCCATTTCCTACCGCTCCACGTTCTACAGTGCTGAATGCGAAACTATTATCAAAAGAGACGCGATCGCGAGCATTAATGGTTATACTACCTGCATTGCCTTGTCCAAACGTGCTGGCAACTAATTGAGAGCCATTGGTAAGAGCCAGCGTCCCAGTTGTAATATTGACGCTTCCTCCCTCACCATTGCCAGCACGCACATCAACTACAGCGCCATTGCTCAGTGACACATTACCTTGCGCTACTGCATCCGGAAAACTCAAACTCAAATTGTTAACACTCAAATTTAACCCGACACTTCCTGTTTCTGCTAATCCTCCTAACTCCACTCGACCACCAAAAGCATTCAGTCTTCCACCATCAATGTTGATGTTGCCACCGACTAAAAACAAACCCTGTCCATCACGGACACTTAGATTAGTAGCGGTGGTTGAGATATTCGGATTTGATGCAGCAGCAATTTGATTGAGGAACAAAGCGGAAGGGTTTACTGTCAATAAAGCAGGGTTGTTCGGGTTTGAGGCACTAAAAAAACCGGTGTTGCCAAATTGAATCGCATTTGCTGTAGTTGCTACAAACGATCCTCCCACATTCAAGCTGGCATTGGGTCCGAAAACAATTCCGTTAGGATTGAGTAAAAATAGATTAGCTGTACCATTTGCCCCCAGCATACCGTCAATACTAGATACAGATGAACCTGTTACCCGACTGATGATGTTTTGTATCGTCTGGGAATTGTTAAAAAAAGCCGATCCGTTGGTAGGAACAGAAAATTGACTGAAGCTGTGGAATAAATTTCCCCCTGCTTGAGTTCCACCATTAATTGTGAAGTTGTTGCCGTTAACTGTTATTGCAGAGTTAATTGGTAAACTGGTATCTGGTACTACTTGTTGAGCTTGGACGTTTGCAGATGTGTTCAGCACTCCTACTAGCCCTAAAACTACTACCCAAGACAAGCGATCGCATCCCTGTTTTCTGCCCATAGCCATATCAGTCAGGTTCTGTTACAATACTTTAGTAATTTAACCGCTGATGGTAACGTTGGGCAATTATTTATCGGAAATAATTACAGATAATACCTATAGTATTTTCCCAGGAAAACAAACGTTTTCTGAAAAAGTTGGAATAATCTATCTTTGGGAGGATAATAATCGTGTTAAGTTCTTCATTGACTGCGATCGCCTATTTTAACTACATTCAGCGTCTTGATGAGTTTCCGTTGGTTTGAAAAGAGTGATACATTGTACCTTCAGGAGCAAGACGAATCGCTGTGTTATAATCAGTCATTGCTTTTAACTTATCACCGATCTCATAATAAAGCTGGCTGCGCCAAAGGTAAAAAAGCGGGTTGTCTGGATGAAGATTAATCGCTTGAGTGTAATCTTCAAGCGCTCCATCTTTATCTTCTAGATTTTTGCGACGCAAGTTAGCGCGTTCACTGTAAAGATAAGCATCATTAGGACGAGTACGAATTGCACTATTGAATAGAGCGATGGATCTATTCGTGTCTCCTTGTTTCAAAAACGTAGGAGCTTGTTCAACGTATGCATCACTATGGCTCTGTTTAGTTTCAGATACAATACCTACACCAAGCTCAATTTGATGCTCCTTTTTCGGTATAGGCAGAGAATCTACTCCTGTTGCTTTATCCTTCCCCGGATTCAGGGCTTTATAAACTGAATTAACAGTGGAGCCAAAAACTAAGCCAACTCCAACTAAAATAAGAATCACCGACAGACTATGCTCGCCGCTGTTAGGACTATTTTCATAGCCTTGAAAATCTTTGGTAAGCGAATTTTCGGAAACCTGAATGGCTTGTGCCGGCTGCATTATAGCTTGACCTACCACAGGAGCGGTAATTAGCAGTGGGGCAATGCCAAGGATTTTTCTCTTCATAATCTAGTTGCTCCACACATAACATAGTCCTTTTATATTGCAAATCAAAAACAACATAATTAAAGTTAATATCTCTGTCAGCTAAATTAAGCTAGTTAGATTCAACTTAAAAACAAGTTTTTCCGACATAAGATATTTATAGTATCTAATTTTGCCAGAGAAACTCACTTTTGACTTCTGTAAATCGAACTAGACTAGAAGGAAAACTACTACTACTATAGTATAGGATTACGCATCGTTTTTTTATAACAGCACTGAGGTATTGACATAAAGAGCGATCGTATGCATAAACCCTTATTTGGCTTGCACCAACAGAACTTAAGTATGAATGAGCTTTCCTTCTATATTTTAGAATAGATGTAAGCACAATCAACTTATGTAGTTTGGGAATATAAATGGAAAAATTGCCACTACTCTCGTCAGTTCAATAGACAAACGTCGTGAAAATGAATGTAGAGACGTAGCACAGAATAGTCTAATCAAGGGTTTCAGATAGCGCATCATTAAATTCGGTCGATGTCTAATCTAGAAGACTGAGTGTAGTGCCGAGTAAATGCACGTAAGTGTCTCTTTGTAAAGCGTGTAAGTGCTAAAGCTTTATAAATTAGAGAAAAAGAATGTAGAGACGTAGCACAGAATAGTCTCTACACTGTAGGTAGGATTGATTGACAACGTAACCCAATTGACTTGTGTTCAGCAGGGCAAAAAAATAGACAGCTTAGAAAAATAACTGTCTGATTATTCAAGGTAGCTTTACAAACTTCCTTGCTTTTTAATTGCTTTGATTCTTTTTGACATACTCCCTGACCTGAAAGTTCAGGGATTCTGGATTCAAACAGCAACAGCAGGCATAGCCCGTCTTAGATCACCTAGTCCAACAGACAATGCCAAGCGCCTGCTCCTACTATTGTACCAAAAACCAGTACTAAAGGACGGGGCTTTAGACCCAAATTCTTTGTAAGAACTTAAGGTTTTAACTGATCTGGGAGCAACGGTTCACTGACCAAATTATCCAAACCTACGCTCTTTGAGGTTAGCAATGCTTGCCACTCTGCTTTTAATTCCATACTGGGATTGGAGGAAAGCGACTGCGCTAAACTAGCAAGGCTATCTTGCCAAATGCCGGCTTCTGCATAAAGATTGGCACGCTCTTGAGGACTTGCTGTTGCTAGTTTGTTCGCTAGTTCAGGAGGTGTTTTAACACGTTTGATTGCACCTTCGACAAACTTGTCTTTGGAGCGTTCTTTAGGGTTGCAAACTATTGAGAACGACCAACGATACTCCTTACCTACTTCTAGTGAAGCCTGATTAAATGGAATACTGACTATTCCACCTTTTTCACTAGGTTTATAGGTTTGTTTGTATTCTTTCTCTTGATCCCGCAGTACAAGTTCTAATGTTGCAGAAGTTTGCGGAACGTAGAAAAATAAATTAGGATTTTCTTGTGTTGTTAACTGTACGTTAGAGTTGGGAACTACAGCAGTTAGAGGATTTTGCCCGGTAGAGCAAATTTTCTCTTGGGGAGCTCGCGATCCACCTGCTACACGTCTGCCAGGTGCTTCTAGACCTTCTGGTGCTTTAAATGTTATTCGAGCTTCTGCGGTCGTAAAAGGAATCAGGAAAGACAACCCGAAAACTATAAATAATAGTTTTGTCCACAATCTTTGTTTGTAAAGTGATTTCATTCAAATAAAGGTGCGACTAAAACCCCACTAGTTATTGGACTAACAGCCGCCCTCTCCATACTTAAGTTGACAAAATTATCAATATGCTCAATTACTAATTATAAAGTCAAATTGTCGAAAAATTATTACAGTTACATTATGAAATGTTAAAATACTCCTACACTCACCCTAAGGGTGAGTGTAGGAGTATGTGTGCGGTTCGTTTATATAGCCCAAGGCTTCTAGCAGAATGGCTGTTTACCGATTTTTGCTCATAGGTCTATTACCCAAGATATTTTTTAACAATATGTAGCAATTCTTGCGGCTGTGGAGGCTTGCCTAAAAACTCAGTTGCACCAACTAGGGTAGCATGGGCGCGATCAATTGGCGTATTTTGACCTGTCAGGATAATAATCGGCGTGTCCTTAAAAAGGGGAGTGTCTCGCAAAAATTTACAGATACTATAGCCATCAGCATTTGGCAGAAGCAAGTCTAACAAAATTAAATCAGGCTTGTGTTCAATGAGTTGAGAGAAGCCTCGCATCGGCTCTGGAATACTCAATATTTGATACCCAGCTGGTAACAAGATTTTTTTTAAAGTGTAAGCCAACACGGGACTATCATCAATACAGGCGATTAAAGGTTGTTTCTCGGCAAAATTAGGAGGCTGGGTTGTTAATTGGGGGAGTGTTGCTGCAACTGTCTGTTTGACAGCCGGCATTTGTAAATCTGGAATGTTTTGGAATTCCAGCATACCCTTCTCAACCCAAGGAATTAAGGAAAGAGTTACCTCTGTCACCGATTTTTCTTGTTCTAAAGCAATATCCCATAAGGTAAACTGACTGTTGAGATACTTCTGGAAAATTGGCAGCGTTTGAGGTTCTACTCCTGGTTTCAAAACTGGAGCAAGAGTCGGGTTGATGTTACCTAAACCAGCGTCTTGCCATTTTTGCTGCATCTTCGTTGCTTTGTTAACAACTGACAATATTTCCCAGGAAGACAGGGGTATGATCACCATAGAGAGATGCCATGTATGCTTTTGCTTGGGTTTCCAGTCGCTCTTGAAATCTGCGTAGCTATTTAGCTCAAAAAAACATTCTTGGATAATATTACGAATCACTAACTTAGCTTGGATGGCGCTCAGTTGCCTTTGACTGATGCCTTGAGCGAGAATTTGACATTCCCAAGGTACGTCTTTCAACAGTTGAGAGGAGTCAACACCCCACATCCAGTTAGGACAATGGTGCTTTAAAGCTCTGTCCCAACGCCTTACAGGATGCACTTCACTTGTGACATAGAGCAGTTTACCACAGGTAAGATAAAGATTCCAAACGACTGTATGAGTGCTTATACTTAGCACTCCATCACTATTATTTTTACTCAGGTTGTCTAATTCTTTAGTCAGCCTTGTTAGTGCCATTTGTAATAAATTAAAAAATTCTCGTTTTTATCAATAAAGAAAAATGCTGGACTATAAATTTGGTATTTATGTGTGTCCAACTTAGAGCTTAAGAAAATAACATTAGACATCGACCGAATTTAAATATACGTTATCCAGAACCACTATAGACATAACAATGCTCCGTCTTTATATTCTTTTTTACGCCTTTCATTGACTGCTCCAAACTAAGTAAATAGACCCCAAATCATTATGCCGTAGATTATAGTCTAATCTACTAAATCAAAGTCTAAAAATTCGCCATTAACGAAAACTTTACAGTTAAGTTAACAAAACTTAACTTTGATTATTTAAAGTTAGGAAAAGCGATATTATAACCATAATCAATCAAATGACCTCATCAACGATTAAACTACCATTAAGGAAAATTTTTGACAAATCCAGAATGCTCATTATTTTTTCATGATAAAGAACTGTCCCTTGAAGGTATTCATCATTAACTGAATGGATACCAGTCGGTACTGCCCTTATCTCTCCTGGGTTCAGGGAGAACATCACATCACAAACTTCTTCTACCATTAAACCAGCAACTATACCCTCAACCTCCACAACCATTGCCTTAGAATTATTATTTATACTCATCGACGGTAAATTTAGCAATCCGGAAATATCAATCAAGGTAAGAATTTCACCTCGTAGATTCATGTTACCAATGATATGCGCTTTCACACAGGGAATAGGAGTTACTTGCTGGATATTAGTAAATTCTCGTACCATTTCTAAATTAATACCAAAAAAATTACCATTTAAAGCAATTACTGCTAGGGTAATAAAAGTCTTTAAATCCTGATTTTCTGGTGGAAGTCTTAGATTATCAGCTCGTTTGCGAAAAGTTGTTGTTTCTTCCAAAGTTGCATTTGGGCAAAAAACAGGCTGTTCTGTCAATAATAATTCCGATCCATTAGCTTGAAATATGTCTGCATTATGATTAGAAATAACTTTTTGTTCTAATAAGTTTTTCAAAGACAAAATCTGTTGTATCTCTACATAGTTAAACCAATTATCTGGATTGGTCAATATAAAAATATTTGCTGGAGTTTCAGCAACACCAACAATAAATTTTACTTTTTCAACTATCGCAAATTCTCGGTCATAATCAAATTCAGTGTTAATGCTTTCTGGAAATATATTTATGACTTCATAGATTTGATTAACAATGATGCCCAGTCGAAATCCTTGCCATTTTAAAACCACTAAACTATCCGTCAAACAATAGTCTATTGATTGAGAGCTTAAAGTGAAATTGAAATCCATAACTGGCACAATATTCCCCCTAATATTAACAATCCCAACAATTTTATATGGGTTTTCTGGGATGAGTATTAACTCTGGTAGAGAAAAAAGTTCTTCGATGTAAACTAGGCTGATGCCGTAAAGGTAGTTATTTAAGCTAAAGCTGAGATAGGAATGTTCTTTCATTTTGTTTATCAAACGTTTTTTTAATATAAACTAGTGATTCGGGAAATAGTTTTGTCTCAAAGTGGCTTAAATCTTGACCACAAAGTTCTGTATGACCTGTGATCAGATATCCTGATGCTTGGAGGATCTGGTTAAATTTATCTAATACTTTTGCAATGGCTGATGCTTCAAAGTAAATAAAAACATTGCGGCAAATAATTAAGTCCATGTCTCTCATCTCATCGTGTTCATTGAAAGAATCTTTGACTAAATTTATATATTTAAATTTTACCATTTGCTTAATTTGCAGATCAAGGTGATATTGATTGTTAATGTGCAAAAAATATCGCTGCATTATTTCTGGATCAATGCTTCTCAACGACCAAGGTGTGTAGATTCCTTCTCTCGCTTTTTTCAGTGCTTCTTGATTGATGTCTACACCCAAAATCATCAAGTTCCATTGCTCTAGATCGGGAATGAGTTCTTTCAGGAGAATAGCGATAGATAATGGTTCTTCTCCAGTTGAGCATCCTGCACTACAAATGCGGAGAGTTTTATTATGTTCTTTAGATTGAATTAATTCTGGAAGAATGCGATCGCGTAAAAGATTAAACTGCTCTTTATCCCGAAAAAAGTAACTTTCCAGATTAGTCAGTAGTAAAACAAGCTTTTGCCATTCTTGATAGCTTTCTATCGTACTATATCCTAAGAATTTATAGTACTCTTCTGGAAATAATATATTGAGAGCTTTCATCCTCAAAAATATT
This sequence comes from Tolypothrix brevis GSE-NOS-MK-07-07A, assembly GCA_019358985.1. Classification (GTDB taxonomy): domain Bacteria; phylum Cyanobacteriota; class Cyanobacteriia; order Cyanobacteriales; family Nostocaceae; genus Hassallia; species Hassallia brevis. The sequence goes on from JAHHIJ010000060.1 coordinate 13,698, forward strand.
TTTTCACTTAAATCTACTTCGTCTCGCTCTCTAATCTCCAATCCGGTTTGCCGAGCAATTAACTTAATAAAAGCCTCCGTTAAGGCTACACTTAAAAATTCTGTTTTTGACACTTTATTCTCTCCACATCTCAATAATTTGACTTTGGAACAGAGTTAGTAGCTTTGGTGCGATCGCCTGAATTGGTAAAATCTGTTTTGCAGCTCCTAAATTAATTGCTTCTTTAGGCATTCCAAACACTACACAAGTGGCTTCATCTTGGGCGATAGTAAAGCCTCCAGCTTGAGCGATCGCCTGCATTCCATCCGCTCCATCTCTACCCATACCACTTAACAATATTCCCACTGTTGCCTTACCATAGTACTTGGCTACAGACTCAAATGAAACCGTTACAGAAGGTCGATGTCCTCCCACTGGTGGTGAATCAGAGCAAATAAATCGACCCCAAGCATCCAATTTTAAATGCAGCTGTTCAGCTGGAAAATAAATCTTTCCTGGTTTTGGCATATCCCCAACTTGAGCAATTTGAATTGTCAACGGACAACTAGTTGCTAACCAATCAATTAATCCCTGTAAAAAACCGAAACAAATGTGTTGCACACAAATCACTGGTACAGGAAAATTCGCTGGTAGTTGAGTGAAAAGTTCTTTCAAAGCTTGGGGACCACCTGTAGATGCACCAATAACTACTATTTTTGGTTTCGGGTAGGACTTATAAGCGAAATCAGAAAAATTGTTAGCCTCTAAATTATTTATTTGAGAGGGAGACTTTTGCTTTTTCCTAAATACCTTTACTCCAGATAGGATTTTAATTTTATTAATCAACTCCTCCTTAAATAACTCATTATTTGTTACTAGTCCTGCGGTTGGCTTAGGAAAAATATCCACCGCTCCTGCTTCTAAAAGCTCAAAAACATGTTTAGCATCCTCTTCCTGCACTGAAACACTAATTACTAGAATCGGTCGAGGATAAAGTGCCATAACTTGATATGTAAATTCTAAACCATCCATCTCAGGCATATGAAGGTCTGTACAAATGACATCTGGCTCAACTTTGGGAATCAGTATTAAAGCTTCTAAACCAGTGCGAGCTTCTCCTACTACTTCAATCTGTGGTGATGAGTTCAGAATTCTTTTCAGAATTACTAGAGCAATCCGTGAATCTTCAACTAACAAAACTCGAATTGGCATTAGTAGTGGTTGGTGGCTAGTTGTTGGTGGTTGGTGGTTGGTAGTTAGTTGTTGGTGGTAAAATTCTATTTAGCCCTGGCGATTATAAATCGCGGCGACACAGACAAAACAACGCGATTATGCGGGTTATTTTATTAAGTCCACCTGCGTGGACTTTGTTTGTGTAGTAACGAATTCCATTCGCCCAATTTCTTCTATCAACTATCAACCATCAATTATCAACCATCAACGATCAATTATCAACTTATTAAGCATCAACTTATGTCACTATCAACCATCAATTATCAAACAAGCCTTCCTAATATTTCTAATAAAGCATCTTGATTAAAATTGCTTTTGATAATATATGCATTAGCTCCCGCTTCAGATCCCCTCGCGATGTCCTCATCGGTAGCAAGGGTTGTGACTAAAATTATCGGCAATGCTTTATATTCTTCATGCTGACGAATTTTGGCAGTGAGTGACAACCCGTCTAAATTGGGCATTTCCACGTCAGATATAACTGCATCAAAGTCACGGGTTTTTAGTTTGTTATAACCATCTAATCCATCCACAGCGATCGCCACTTCATATCCAGCTTTTTCCAAAAGCCGTTTTTCTTGGGTGCGAACGGGGATAGAATCTTCTACTAGGAGAATAACAGGTTTTCTTTGAATTGTTCTCCTTAGTTTCATAGAGACTACAGATGTATTTTGCTGCTGCAATGATTTGAGCAAATCTGGGGGATTAAGAATCATGCAAACTTCCCCTGAACCGAGAATAGTTGCTCCCATAACATTACGTACCCTTTTCAATAACTGACTTTGGGGTTTTATCACTATCTCTTGGGTATATAAAAGGCGATCGACAAACAAGGCGAATTGTTCTTCTCCCACCTTCAGCAGAATACAAGAACGTAGACGGCTATTTTGTTGTTCTTTTGCGCTGTAAGTATAAGCAGGAGAGTTTGAAAGTTCCAGCAAATTAGCTAGATTTGCAACAGAAACAGTTTGACCATCTAAGTCAATAGTTGCTCGATTTTCAGTAATATAAATCTGCTCCTGAGAGACAAGTAAAGTCTTCTGCACAAACTCAACTGGTAGAGCATGGACAATACCTTCAACTTCTAACAATACTACAGTAATGATTCCCAAGGTTGTGTTTAGTTGGATGCGGAAAGTACATCCTTGTCCGGGGGTTGATTCTATCTGGATATTACCTTGGAGCCGTTCGATGGTCGTGCGTACTACATCCAACCCGATACCTCTGCCAGAAATTTCTGTAATAAAAGTCCGGGTTGAAAAGCCAGAAGCCAAAATTAGGGGATAAATCTGGCTTGGAGTCATAATTGCCAGTTCTTCTGGACTATAGAGTCCACGCTTGACAGCGGTTTGTTTTATCTTTTCGATGTCTAGCCCTCGCCCATCGTCTGCCAGTTCAATTACAATGTTAGTGGCGGTTCGGTAGCCTCTAAGCCAAATAGTTGCGATCGCTCTTTTGCCAAGTTTTTCTCGTTCGGCTGGTGTCTCAATGCCATGATCGATCGCATTGCGAACCATGTGCATCAAGGAATCTTTGATTTCTTCGAGAATGCGTTTGTCAGCGGTTGTTTCTCCTCCTTCAATAATTAATTCCACTTGTTTTGATTGTTGTCTGCCTAAATCCCTGACGATGCGGGGTAGCAACTGAAACACGGTGGACAGGGGTACAAGCCGTAGGGTGTAAACTTTTTCTCTTAATTCCCCAACGATAATGTCTAATTTAGTGCTGTTTTCCTGAGATGAAGTTCTCAGAGAGTTGATCGTTTTTTCTAAGCGTTTTGCGTAGGGATTGGTGTTTAAGGATGAAGTATTAAGGTGTTTTTCTTCGCTAGAAACAGCTTTCCACTCTTCCCACAAAGTTGCTATTGCCTCAATTTCAGTGGCAGCGTGGGCTATGGCAGTTTTAGTGAGTGTTAGTTCTTCAGCCTGTGACATTAAAGCATCGAAATGGCGAGTTTGAACGCGAATGGTGTCGTTTTGGGGTTGACCAATTTCAGCCTTGTCGAGCTGAGTTGCTGTTTTGACAGGAAGTGGTAGAGACTCCTCAATAGTTGGTGCAGAAACTGCTCCGAGCAACTGGTCAAGTATTTGTTCTGTATCAATTCCACTGAATTCACCTGTCACAGCTTGGTATACTAAAAGACCGATCGCATCTAATCCTTGAGTCATGCGATCGCACACATCTGGGCTGAAAATTATCTCTCTTGCTTTTATACCTAAGAAAATCTCTTCAATTTGATGGGTAAGGGTGACTACATTTTCGACCCCGACGCTTCGAGAATCTCCTTTAAGACTGTGAGATGCCCGGAGCAAATGTTCTAAAATACCTTCGTCTGATGGGTGCTTTTGTAGATGTAGCAAACCGTCTGCCAGTTTCTGCAAATGTTCTTCGCTAACAATTTGATAAATATCTCGCAGTTCTTCATCTTCGATAAAAGTTGGTGCAATTTGGCTAACTTCATCTTTTATAAAAGTTGGTGCAAGTTGGCTAACTTCATCTTCGATAAAAGTTGGTGCAAGTTGGCTAACTTCATCTTCGATAAAAGTTGGTGCAATTTGGCTAACTTCATCTTTTATAAAAGTTGGTGCAAGTTGGCTAACATTGCTGTTGATTTCTGCTACCGAAATAATTGTATCAGATTCGACTTGCTCAACGAAGACTTTGACAGATTGTAGCTGTTGTTTTGGTTCAGCTGTATCTACTTTTAGCTGTGGCTGTTGTAACTCCAAAATTGGTTGCATCAGCTGGTCAAGTATTTGGGATATGTCAACCCCACTGGATTCACCGGTTACAGCTTCGTATACTAAAAGACCGATCGCATCTAATCCTCCATAAAGGCGATCGCACACATCTGAAGTGAAAATAATCTCCCTTGCTTTGATGCTTAAGATAATCTCTTCAACCCGATGGCTAAGGGTGACAACATTTTCTGCCCCGACGCTTCGGGAATCTCCTTTCAGGCTGTGGATTTCCCGTCGCAACACTTCCAAGGTAGCTTGATCCTGTGGATGCTTTTGGAGATATTGCAAACCATCTGCGAGTTTGTCTAAATGTTCTTCGCTAGCAACTTGATAAATATCTCGCAGTTCTTCGTCTTCTATAAAGATTAATGCTGGTTGGGAAGCATTGCGGTTGATTTGTGCTTTGGTAGATTGATTACCTTCCTCAAGTAGTATTTGTTCAACTTGTGGAGCTATTTCAACTGGGTTGGGCAGATTTCCCAGCCCAGTTGAAGCAACTTCCGTGTCAGTGTCGTGTACTTTTGGCTCAAAAAATACTTGCCTTAACTGGTCAAGTATCTGTTTCGTGTCAACCTCAATGGATTCACCGGTTACGGCTTCGTATATTAATAAACCGATCGCATTTAATCCTTGAGTCAGGCGATCGCACACATCTGAAGTGAAAATAATCTCCCTTGCTTTAACGCTTAAAAGAATCTTTTCAACTTGATGGGTGAGGGTGACAACATTTTCTACCCCGACAATTTTTGAGTCTCCTTTCAGGCTGTGAGCTTTTCGCCGCAAGCGTTCCAAGGTTGCTTCATCTAACGGGTGCTGTGTTAAGTGCAGCAACCCTGCTTCCAATTTCTGCAAACATTCTTTGCCAGAAATTTTATACAGATTCCGGAGTTCTTCATCTTCTATCATTTTTCAGTAATATTACAGAAATAAGACAGCATATTATTTTGACACCATTAAACATCGACCGAATTTAAATATGTGTTATCCACAATCCCTAGAGACGTTACATGTAACGTCTCTACTTTACTACACCATCTGCCTCAGAGTCCGAGCAGCTTTGTTAAGTTGCTCAGTGCCGGATCTAGTTTGACCGATGCCAATAGCAGCTTCTTTTGCCCCCTTGTTAATGTTATTCATCGCTTCGACGACTTGTTGAATGGCATCTAATTGCTGTTTCAGATTTAGCGATATTTGCTGATTGTTAAAAGCCATGTGTTTGACGGCTTTCGACACCCCTACGAAGGCTTGATCTGTATTTTGAGCGATTTGCACCCCCGTTTTTACTGTCTTCGTGCCTTCCTCTGTCACCATGACTGTGGAATTAATCGCTTTTTGGATATTAAAAACCAGGAGATTAATTTTTTCAGCAGATTTTTGACTTTGGTCGGACAATCTGCGAATCTCATTCGCAACTACGGCAAAGCCTTTACCATATTCTCCAGCGCGGACAGCTTCAACTGATGAATTGAGTGCCAACATATTAGTTTGGTTTGCCAAGTCAGAAACAATCTGGGAGATGCTGCCAATTTGACTAGCTTGCTCGGAAAGATGCACAATTTGTTCAGCGATGGCTCCCACTTTATTTTCCAAGGTGAACATCCCTTCGAGGGTTTCTCCCACTGCTTGGGTGCCTTTGTCTGCCAGAGCTAAAGCTTGCTGTGCAGCGACTGCGGCAGCTTTGGCTTGTTCAGATGACTGTCGGCAAGAAGCTTTAAGTTCATCCATTGTGGTGGTGGTTTCATTCACCGAAGCAGCTTGCTGATGAGCTACACGTTCTTGTTCTTCTATGGTAGAAAAAGTTTGCTGGCTAGAGGTGGATATTCCATGCACCAGTTGCTTAATCAGATTTACCAGTTGCCGTGCGCGATAAATTCCCAGTGGTAGCACCACAGCAAGAGAAGCGAGAATAATTAAGATGGCGACGGTTTTAAAGGAGTCAATGGAAGCAAAAACGCTATTTTTTGGGACTTTATTGATAGCTACCAAGAATTCCGGCTGATTTGGACTGGGATCAACTTTATGGTAGCTGAAGAGATAGCCTCCCTTGTCAATAAATCCCTTTTCACTACTCAAGATTTGCTTGGCAAGTTCTTGGGAATAATCTTTGTCTAATTTCTCATTATTGCGGAACTCAAACCCCCACTCCTTTTTGGGGTTGGGATGGGAGATGTAGTAGCCTTCTTGATTGACCAGATAGTTTTCTTTGCCTCTATATTTACTTTTCTTTTCTGCCTGTTGATTATCCTCTTTAAAAGGTTTTATAAATTCGTTGGCAAATACATTGGCGATCGCAATTCCTCTATTTTGACCCGAAACGTCAATAACTGGTGTCGCGTATCGAATCACTGGTTTAAAAGGTCGTTCGATTTGACCACGTTCCTGGTTCAGATTCACCGGTGAGACATAGATACTGCCAACGGGCAACTTCATCGTGTCGGTAAAATATGGTCTATCTGCTTTGTTTTGCAGTTCGGCTTTGGGGATAACTTTGATGTTAGTGCCATCAGAATCAACTCGCGTCAATTCGTTGCCCTGCTCGTCTATGTACCGCAACTGCATATAATGGGGCTTCTGCCCCATCATGGCACTAAAGGTAGCCTGCAACTGCTCAACCCAGGCGTTGTTAGAATTACCTTGTGAATCTACTCCCCCACCGGCTTTAGCTTTGATAATACCTTGAATCGGGGGAATTTTGCTCAAAAATAAAACGTCATCACTAACACCATCTAAAAATGCACTAATATTTTTGGCTTCTTTGGCTGACTCAACCTCCAGTTGCTGTTTAGCGACTTCCGATAAGGTGGTAGTGGAAGAAGAAATACCATAAAATCCGACGATAGAGACGGGAATAATGGTGCTTAAAAGCAGCAGGAGCACGATTTGATTTTGAAGTCTGAGTTGATTAGAAAATTTTCGGAAAAATTGTTTAAACATCGGTGGTGAGTTACAACTAGAGAATTCTTCAAGAAAATCCATCCCTTTTTAAAAGATCGGATCGAAGGTAAGTAAATCAGGATTATTCAATATCTCTTTCATGTAAATATTCATTTACCCAAGCAAATATCCATACTCTAGTCATGAAGAGGGGAAAAGGTTAAAGGGGAAAGAAATTGGATTCCTGATTGCAACCCCTTCCTTCTTATAGATCTCCTTGTTTTTGAGACAAGCAAAAACCAGGCTTTTGCCGCTCAAGTGTATCAACACCCGAAACTCTTTAGTAGACTTCGCTGATTATACATCAATCTGGGTGAGATTACGCATCAGTGCAGCGGGTTGTATTGCAAAATTATTTTAAGGCATGAAAACCGAGGCGATCGCTCTAATCATGCCATGTCAGGTTTATTACTTACAATTGTAAAGACGTTCCGGCGGAACGTCTCTACCAGGGGTTCTGGATAACGCATATTTAATTTCTACGCCTATGTCTATGCCATGTCAGGTTTATTACTTACAATT
>JAHHIJ010000016.1 GCA_019358985.1 Tolypothrix brevis GSE-NOS-MK-07-07A
GGGTTCTGGATAACGCATATTTAATTTCTACGCCTATGTCTATGCCATGTCAGGTTTATTACTTACAATTGTAAAGACGTTCCGGCGGAACGTCTCTACCAAGGGTTCTGGATAACTCATATTTAATTTCTACGCCTATGTCTATGCCATGTCAGGTTTATTACTTACAATTGTAAAGACGTTCCGGCGGAACGTCTCTACCAGGGGTTCTGGATAACTCATATTTAATTTCTACGCCTATGTCTATGCCATGTCAGGTTTATTACTTACAATTGTAAAGACGTTCCGGCGGAACGTCTCTACCAAGGGTTCTGGATAACGCATATTTAATTTCTACGCCTATATCTAAATTAACACGATCTGGGACTAATCTAAACAAAGCAGCTAAAGCCGAATGGCGATCAGTGGCTGTGTGTCACCAACCTCATTTTCAACCGTGCGTAAAATCACATGGCTCAACTGCAAAGAATCGCGATCGCACTTTCCCAATTTCAACAAAATCAAATTCTGCTCACACCACAACAGCAACATTACTTAAGTCGTGTGTTGCGGTTGCAAAAAGGCGATCGCTTTATTGCAATGGATGGTATCAATAAATGGTGGTTAGCGCAATTAGAAGGTGAAGAAGCGCAAATTTTAGAATTACTCTCAGTAGAAACTGAACTACCCGTATCTATTACACTGATGGTAGCTTTGCCAAAAGGTAATGGATTTGATGAAGTCGTGCGCTGTTGTACGGAATTGGGTGTAGCTTATATAGCTCCAGTCATGAGCGATCGCACATTACTTAACCCCAGTCCCCAAAAACTCGAACGCTGGCAACGCATAGCGTCTGAAGCAGCCGAACAATCAGAGCGTTCTTTTGTCCCAACAATCTTAGAACCTATTTCCTTTAACGCTGCTTTATCATTATTTGTCACAAATCACAAATATATTTGCGAGGGACGCCGCAACTACCCCCATTTAAAAAATTACCTGCACAACCAAGGAGAAATGTCAATAGTTATTGCTACAGGTCCAGAAGGGGGATGGACAGAAAAAGAACTTGACAACGCTATTCAAGCCGGATTTCAACCAGTTTCCCTTGGTCGTCGCATCCTCAGAGCCGTCACAGCCCCGATTGTGGCATTGTCCTTAGTTTCCGCAGCTTCTGAAATATAGTATAAGATGAAGTTGCGTTGGCGCTTCGCCTACCGTAGGTAATCGCCTTTGACTGTAAAGAATATCACACAGTCAGATTTTACACCTTTTGGAGAAACAATATTAGATCAAACAGAAATGCTGGGTCAAATTCAGTCTCACATTCACCTATTTTGTAGGGAAAAGACTAATTAAGACCCAGCATTTTATTTATGTAGCCGACTCATATTTGAACCAGAGTTAACCAGGAGTTTTCACATTCCGCGCCATTTCCAAGAAAGAAGTCATGTTTGCACCAGGACGACGACGACCGTTAGAGCTTGTAGCTGAAGGAGCAAGATATTTGGGAGCAAAAGTCGTTTCAGTTGGTATCTTTGCAACTTTGCTAGCTGCGGGTGTTAGCTCTGGTTTAGGTTCAGCCTTAGGAACCTTGCCATTTTTAGAAGCTTTGACTGACTTGGAGTCGGCAATTGAAGCAGCAGGTTTTGTTCCATTGGATGACGCTGGGGCTTTAGATGGAACTGTTTCCACTTCTTTTTTAGAATCAGATATAACTGTTTCGACAGCTTTCTGAGTGTTTGATGCTGCCTTTTTCACAGTCTCTAACGGCTTGATACTTTTTGCCTCGTCTAACTCTAAAAAGTAGCCCTTGCCTTGTTTCTTACCTGGTAATAGCCCAGTGACAAAACCGAGAATTCCCGCGATTAAGTTTTTGATAAATCCGAACATTACAATTACTCCTGCTCTTTAATATTTGGAAAACTAACCCAGTTGTTAAAAATTACGTCAAAATGTTACATTTTAGGAAATTTTTATTTACTGACCGATTTACTGACACCACCCTACGTATGTGACATTCCTCATTCGTCTGTGCCGATCCACATTCTAGCTAATAAGAGTATAGGACAAACGTTTTCAACTCTTTTTCGCAAGTAAGCACCAACTCTGTGTGTGGATAATTAATTATTGAATTTTACTGTAACTTAGAGCAAGTTTCTGAAAGTTGACTTAACAAAAATTAATATTCTGCACGAAAACTTAAGTGTCTGACTGGAGAAATTGGTCGTCTATAAACCAGTAGAGCGAGTGTCATAGTCTGTTAGCGCGATCGCGATCGCACTCTGTTAAATTTTCTACATAATTAGATTGAGATTAGACATAATTTGTATGAATACTGAGACACCGCAACGCAATTCCGTGGTATTAGTACATGGTATTAACGATACGGGGCAAGTTTTCCAGACAATGGCGACCTACCTGAGAAAGCGGGGATGGTCTGTGTATACATTGGATTTAATCCCGAATAACGGTGATTTCGGTCTGGAGAAATTGGCACAGCAAGTAGCTGATTATATTGCCGACAAGTTTGCCTCAGAACAACCACTAGATTTAGTTGGTTTTAGTATGGGGGGAATTATCAGCCGTTACTATGTGCAGCGACTGGGGGGAATTAATCGCGTGCAGCGGTTTATGACAATATCTTCGCCCCATAATGGAACTGCGATCGCTTATGCTTCTCCACGTCCTGGCTGTGTGCAGATGCGTCCTAACAGCGCTTTTCTCCAAGATTTAAATCGTGACGTAGCGATGTTGAAGCAATTGAATTTTACCTCAATCTGGACACCGTATGATTTAATGATTGTGCCGGCACATAGTTCGCGTCTTCCACTAGGTACAGAGGTGATAGTACCATCAAAGCTGCACCCTTGGATGTTAACCGACTCACGGTGTTTAGCGGCAGTAGCATCCGCTTTAACATCAGACCCTAATTAACGGTCGCCAATTTGAGCATACTCAGAAGTTCCAAAAATCGCTTCTGGGTAACGATAATACTTAAACTCCATTAAGTTATAAAAAGGATCTTCTAAAAAGAAAGTGCGGTGTTCTAGGGGAGAACCGACAAAGCGGTGTTTCGCTTCTTCAAAAAAAAGTAGCTCTCGTTGTTGCGATCGCTTTAATAAATCCTCCCAATCACCTTCAGCACCAAAAATTAGCCCAAAGTGTCTGGGATAGATACCGCGTTGGGGTATTAAAGGTTCTTTAGTCATGTGCGCTACCAACTGATGACCGTAGAGATTGAGAATCAGCGCGTGCTTGTTTTCGCGACCAGCAACGCAACCCAACCCATCGACATAATACGCTTTAGTTTGGGCAATGTCAGTAACCGGGAAAGCGAGATGAAATAATATTTGGTTCATAGATAAGACCTTAAAGACTCAGTATTTACAATTTACAAGGATGGATGGTTGAAAACCCAGTTTGCCCAATAATTGGACTTTGGACAAAAAAATTCGAGCTTAGAGGTTGTTTGAAAAGTAGTTAGCTGTGTTTTTAGGCACTTATTAGACATCTCCAGAAATTAATTATGCGTTGCCCCAAACCCTTGTAGAGACGTAGCACTGCTACGTCTTTACCTCTTTTCCAACAGATGTCTATTGATCCGAACAAACCCACGCCAGTCGCTCCACTTGGGGAGACCCCAAGACCGCGCTGGCTGCCCTTAAAAAGGGTGCAACCGGAATCAAAGTCCCCCTTTTTAAGGGCAGCCACTGCGTTGGGCGGGTTTCCCGACTTGAAGCACGTGGCGTGGATTTAGAGGGATCTAGAACGTTTTGCTACCAAGAAGAGGACTTTTCAAACATCCTCTTAGAGGGTGTTTATAAATAAAATCTGTCATTCTGAGGAACGAAGAATCTATGGTTTGAAGCTCCGTTCAGCATCTCTGAACGGAGCTATAGCGCAGTGAAGCATGACAAATTAGGTTTTTTGCCGAATTTATAAACACCCTCTAAGGATCAAGCTTAGTGCGATCGCTTTTTTGTAGGCAGAAGTGCGATCGCTTTTGTGTGGGGAGATAAGCGATCGCTTTTGATTTGGAGGAGTGCATAGGTGTAGCTCATTGTGGTGCGATCGCTGACAAAATATGCGCTACACCAGTGATAGAAAAATTTCCACACAGTGTGATCGCCCAAACGCTGGCTTTAGTGCGATCGCTCAGTTACACTAATTTTAGTATTGAGACAATAGGTTAAAATATAGTGCAATGAAAGCAAATGCCAACAATTCTATATATAAGGGGATGGCGATTTTTCTTTTATTCAGACGAAGGAAATGAGCCGATTCATATTCATGTGCAGAAAGCAGACAGTGAATGTAAATATTGGCTAGACATCGATCTATACGAAATTCGTCAGGCTTATTCCTATGGAATGTCATCACGAGATACGCGAGAAGTCAAGAAGATCATCTTGCAAAACTTTGATGAAATAGTAGATGAATGGCAAACATTTAGGAATCAACAAAATGGATAAGCAATGCAGTGTATCAAACATTGACTTTAATGGAGAGTTGATGATTCTATCAGTAGATGGGAAAACTTATCAAATCCCAATTGTCCAAGCATCTAAGCGACTTGCTCAAGCCACAGATATGGAGCGGAAAATGTATCGGATTTCTCCATCTGGTTATGGTATTCATTGGTACGCCATTGACGAAGATTTGACAACTCAAGGACTAATCAAACTAGCAGAGATCGCCAAGACAGCCTAAAGTGCGATAGCAAAGCGCTGCTGCAAGCAGATCGCTTTTTGGGATAAGGATGGGCGATCGCTTTTGTGTAGGGAGTGCGATCCTGAGGGGAAATTTGGAAGTGCGATCCTGAAGGGGATGTTGGAAGGGCGATCGCTTTTGTGTCGGGAGAAGGGCGATCGCTTTTGTGTAGGTAGAAGTGCTATCGCCTTTTTTACAGGAGTGCGATCGCTTTTTTGTGGGGAGAAGTACGATCGCCTGATCTTGTAGGGTGCGTTAATGATAGCGTAACGCACCCTGTAAACTATAATTATAGATGAAGGGCGATCGCTTTACATACGCAAAAGCAACAGGACATAGAAATAAAGAAAATAAGAATTATAAATAAAGGTGGTGGTCGGAAAGTTTTGCAATTGGCGATCGCGAGGGTGAAAGCAAGTCATAGAAAGACATTAATTATTACTAATGCTCCAAGGGTGTTAGCACTGAAACAATTTCACCCACGCCCAAATCACCAATCAAGACTTTATAGTAAAAAAAGCGATCGCCCGACGATAACAACCCAGCATAATAAAGCATAATTAACATCTATAGCTTTTAGCTTCACTCTTTCAGCCACAAGCTCAGATGTTGACTGCTCAAGGCTTTCGATTCAACTTAACAAATTGACGATGAATCCAGAACAAGTCAAATATTCTCTAAATATCTCACCAGCGATGCGCGTCGGAGTATTGGGTTTCGGTGGACTAGGACAAGCTGCCGCTAAAGTACTCGCTGGGAAACGGGAAATGATTTTAGTCGCAGCAGCCGACAAAGAAGGCTACGCATACACCGAGTCGGGTTTAAATGCTCAAAATTGTATTACAGCTTATAACTCTCAAGGTTCAGTGGGTTATTTAGAACCAACTGGTACTTTAACAAATCGCAGTATTCAAGAATTAATCGAAAGCGCTCATTCTGTAGATGGGTATTTTCTCGCTTTACCAAACCTACCCAATAATTTTATCGCTTCTGTAGCGCAGGAGTTTATTAAATCAGGTTGGCGTGGGGTGCTAGTGGATGGGATTAAGCGTACCAGCGCGGTAGAACAACTGCTAGCGATGAAAGAGGAATTGCAAGCTGCGGGAATTACTTACATGACTGGGTGTGGTGCAACACCAGGATTGTTAACCGCTGCCGCTGCATTAGCTGCCCAAAGCTACGCAGAAATACATAAAGTTGAAATTACCTTTGGCGTAGGAATTGCTAATTGGGAAGCTTACCGTGCCACGATCCGCGAAGATATTGCTCATATGCCAGGTTACAGTGTAGAAACTGCCAGAGCTATGAGTGATGCAGAAGTAGAAACCTTGTTGGATAAAACCAATGGTGTGCTGACGTTAGAGAATATGGAACATGCCGATGATGTGATGTTGGAATTAGCGGGGATTTGTTCACGCGATCGCGTTATAGTTGGTGGCATAGTTGATACCCGCAACGCTAAAAAGCCCCTCAGCACCAACGTGAAAATCACCGGTCGCACCTTTGAAGGGAAAATTTCCACCCATACCTTCATCTTAGGCGACGAAACCAGCATGGCAGCAAATGTCTGTGGACCAGCCTTTGGCTATCTCAAAGCTGGTATGCAATTGCACAAACGCGGCATTTATGGAATATTCACCGCTGCGGAAATTATGCCCCACTTCGTCAAGTAATAGTTAGGTAGAGACGTTCCAACGGAACGTCTCTACATACAATTTTTTATCACCAATTACTTAACACTAACTGGATTAACTTTTAACTCCTAACTTGTTCTAAGTTAATGGACTTTCTGGAGAGAAAACTTCTAATATATTTTCCTCCGGCAGTGATTCTGGTATTTGAATTATAAATGGCAAAGATGCCCCGACAAGACCGCGCTTTATGTGTTCTGGTGTCTCGGCAAATACTACAAATAAGGGATATATACTATTTATTCCATCATTTAAAATATGATTGTAGCGGGGAGGCATGAGCCACTGATATTCTTTATCTAGGCAAACTTGAGTTTGTCGCCAACGTCCCAATAACTGAGAAAAATCTTCGTGAGGACGATGAATAAAAATTAAAATTTCCACACCAGTTTTGATTTTCCACTCAGGATCACACATTAAAATTGCCACATCACAAGGTAGACAAATAGTCGTTTTTTCTGCTGAGGTATTGTAAAGACGGATAATTGGCAGAGGAATAGTGATAACGCTTTCATCTGGACGGCGTAAACTGGGAATCATTTCCAAATATGGTCGATATTCCTTGAGAAGTGCGATCGCCGACAAGGAATTGCTATATTCAGCCAAGCTAGTTTCGTAATAAAATTTTTGCACAATCATAATTTAATAAATTAGTTAAGTAGAGACCTTACAAAAGGTTTTTAATACCATTTCTATATGAAGATTCGTCTAATTTAGCCCACGCAGGTAAGCTCTTGTTCCTTTAGCCCCAGGCTTCTAGCCTGTGGGCAATGAAGCGCAACCTCACATAGAATTGGTATAACTTTTAATCGTCTATCCCAGCTTTTCAAATATCTTAAACAGAGGCAAGTACATCGCCAGCAAAATCGTACCAACCATTCCCCCCAAAACCACAATCATAATTGGTTCCAAAATGCTGGTTAGTGCTTTTACTGACTGCTCAACTTCATCCTCATAAAAATCGGCAACTTTCATTAACATCCCATCTATTTCACCAGTTTCTTCGCCGATACTAATCATTTGAATTGCCATAGCCGGAAAAACTTTTTCTTTTTGCAAGGCAATGCTGATCATACCTCCTTGTTGAATTTCGACACGCGCTGCATCAATAGCATTAGCAATTACTTGATTTCCTGACGTGTCGCGGACAATTTCTAAAGAAGTAAGAATTGGTACACCTGAACGAGTCAAAGCACCAAAAGTCCGGCTAAAACGGGCAACTGCGGATTTTTGGATCAAATCACCAAATAACGGCATTTTCAGAGAAAGGCGATCGATAGTTACGCGACCGACAGCAGTTTTGTAGTACTGTTTATAGGCAATTGACATACCGATAACAGTGCCAAATATAAGAACAATTCGCCAACTTCTCAAAATTTCACTACAATCCATCAAGAATTGCGTTAGAGGAGGCAATTCAGTGCCTATATCTTTAAAAATACCCGCAAAAATTGGGATCAGAAAAATCGTCATCCCTAGAAAAATTGAAGTTGCCAAAAAACCTACAACCATTGGATAAGACAATGCTGATTTAATTTGGTTTTGTAATCGGGCAACATCTTCCAATAACTTCGCCAAACGATTCATTACTTCATCTAAAACACCGCCAACTTCACCCGCTTGAACCATGCTGACATACAAACCATCAAAACACTGAGGATGCTTCCGCATCGAGTCAGAAAGATTCATTCCATTTTGGACATCAGCGCTAATTTCTATCAGCGATTGTTTTAATTTAGGATTGCTACATTGCTCAGACAGCACCCCCAAACTTCTAACAATTGCTACTCCCGCATTGGTTAGAGCCGCAAATTGACGAGAAAAGACAGCTTTATCCTTAACAGAAACCTCAGTCATTGCTGTCTGTAATTTATTCAAGTCAAAGCTGCCAAAACCTTGAGCTTGCTTAAGTTCTTGAATTACAAAACCCTGCTGTTTCAGAGTAGTACGTGCTTGCCCTACAGATTCTGCAACAACTTTTTCTGTTCGAGATTTTCCTTCAGAATCTCGAACACGAGCAACAAATTTTGGCATAGATTATATATATTTTAGATTGGTAATTGGGCGATTTGAGGAGGGGAAAAGGGTCAGAGTAAAAGGTATGGAAATAAAGCGCCTTCCTCAGCGGGATCGGTTTCCGTCCCGTTGACGTTTGTAAGAAGAGTTATTTGAATGCGTGTATTATGTTTTTCTTTCCCTTTCCCTTCTTCTTAATGCGCTTTGACTGCTCCTGCTGCTTGTGGTGGGGCACCACCAATGAGACGCTGAATTTCGTCCGGTTTGGAAGTCTTAGATATAGCTGCTTCAAAAGAGATAGTTCCGGCTTTGTACATATCAGCTAAAACCTTTTCTAGAGTTTGCATACCCAACTTACCGCCGGTTTGTATAGCCGAGTAAATTTGTGCCGTTTTGCCTTCGCGAATCAAGTTGGAAATAGCAGGAGTAACAATCATAATTTCTTGAGCCATCACTCGACCATACTCGCCTGGTTTAGGATTTTTTTTGGGAACCAAAGTTTGGCTAAATACTGCGACTAGCGAGTTAGATAATTGCACCCGTACCTGAGTTTGTCTTTCATGTGGAAAAACATCAACAACCCGGTCAACGGTTTGTGCTGCTGAACTGGTGTGCAAAGTGCCAAATACCAAGTGTCCTGTTTCTGCCGCACTAATAGCCAAAGAAATTGTTTCTAAATCCCGCATTTCCCCTACCAGAACAATATCTGGATCTTCGCGCAATGCTGCTTTCAAGGCATTAGCAAAACTCTTAGTATCTTCACCAAGTTGCCGCTGGTGAATTAAACTTTTAACTGGTTCGTAAACAAATTCTATTGGGTCTTCTACAGTTAAAATATGTTCAGCTTTGGTGCGATTAATCAAGTCAATCATTGCGGCTAAGGTAGTGGTTTTACCTGAACCAGTAGGACCTGTTACTAAAATTAATCCTCTGGGTTTATTTGTCATTTCCCGCACTATATCTGGCAGACCTAATTTATCAAAGTTAGGAATTTTAGAACTTAACGCCCGCAAACAAGCAGCGTAGGAACCACGCTCTTTATAAACGTTGACACGAAAGCGAGCTAAACCTTTAACTCCGTATGAACAATCGAGCTCCCATGTCTGTTCTAAAGTTTTCCGCTGAGTATTATTTAGCATACTAAAAATCAGCCTTTGACATTGGTCGCCTGTTAATGGCTCATCACCAATGGGTGTGAGTTTGCCGCTGACGCGAAAGTAGGGAGGTATACCTGCGGATAAATGTAAATCCGAGCCACCCATTTCAATCAACTGCTCCATCAAGTCTTCAATCATCATTTCCATAATTCTGTTTCCTTTTTTTATTTGCTGGTTAACTACTAACTAAGTAAGTGGGCGAAATTAAATGTAAATTCGTAGTGAGCGGTTTACCGCTCGTCGAGTCGTGATTTTATAACGGCTAATCAGGTTACTACGTTAAGGAGCCTTTATTTATCCCCATCTACTTAGTCGGCAAAACGAGGTGTCATACAATAAGGACAATCTAGCCATTCCGGTTTTAATTCGGCGCTACAAGTTCGGCAAGTAAGACCACTTTTGCGTTTGGCTTTTAACTCTGCTTCTAAACCTGTATCAGTGAAAGTTACGCGTTCCACTTCTTCCAAAGTGGTTTGTCCTTGACGCACTAAATCCAAGCTGTAAGTTAGCAAAGTTTTCATCCCCTCTTCTACTGCAACTTCCTTAATGCGTTCTGTAGGTGCTTCTTCATTAATTAAGGTTTGCAGCTTTTCGGTGATTCGCATAACTTCATAAACACCGCAACGTCCCCTGTAGCCAGCACCATTACAAGTTGGGCAAATATGACCTTTAGAACTAGCTTGTTGAATTTCTTCTAATGTTAAGGAGTTTGCTTTGTAAAAAGTTATACCGACATCTTGAGAAGCAGATAGACCATAGCGGGCTAATTCTTCGGGGGTGGGAGTATAAGCAATGCGACAATCACCACAGACACGCCGTACTAAACGCTGTGCTAAAACGCCAATGAGGGAACTAGAAATCATAAAAGGCTCAATGCCCATTTCTCCCAAACGGGCGATCGCGCCAGGGGCATCATTAGTATGTAAGGTAGTTAATACTAAGTGACCTGTCAAGGCAGCTTCAATCGCTGTTTTTGCCGTTTCCTTGTCTCGCGTTTCACCCACCAACAGCACATCCGGATCTTGCCGCAAAAATGCCCGCAAAGCGGTGGCAAAATCTAGCCCTTTTTCCCGAATCACCTGCACCTGAGTAATCCCCGCCAAGCTATACTCAATCGGGTCTTCTACAGTACTGATATTAATTCCCGGTGTGTTGCGTTCTGCCAGCGCTGAATACAGTGTTGTTGTTTTACCAGAACCAGTTGGTCCTGTTACCAAAATCAGACCAAAGGGACGGCTAACCATTTCGCGGACAATGTGCAAAGCTTCAGGATCGGCAATTAACTTATCCAATCCCAGTTGTGTGGAGGAGTTATCCAAAATCCGCAACACTACCTTTTCCCCGTAGCGACTAGGTAAGGTACTAACCCGGAAGTCAACTTTGCGCCCTTCAAACATCCGTCGAATGCGTCCATCCTGAGGTAAACGCCGTTCGGCAATATCTAAGTTGGCAATAATTTTAAACCGAGCCGTTACCGCAGGAATGATTTTTTTCGGCAGGGCATCAAAAGCCTCACCCAACACGCCATCCTTACGAAAGCGAATGCGTAAGTTTTCTTCTTGCGGTTCGATGTGAATGTCAGAAACTTTCTCATGCAAAGCTTTGGCAAGAATTCTATTGACCAAGTTGATGACTGGTGCATCTTCTGCACCCTTCATCGCTGCCCCCAAATCAGCTTCCATATCATCGGGAGCATCTTCTAGGTCGAGATTTCCCAGATTTTCTAAGTCTTGATTAATGTCTGTAGACTTTTCTTTTTCCAGGTGCTTTTGCTTAACAGCCAGTTCATCCAAATATTGATTGATTAGCTGTTGGTAGTCCTCCTGGGTAATCACCATGCGCTGCAATGCCAAACCTTGCGGACGCAAAATGCGATTCAAATCATCCGAAGCCTCTAGATTATCTGGATCGACCATCGCCACTAAAACCGAGGGTGGATCTTGGTCTTCATGTTTTGACAGTGGCACTAAGCGATGGCGACGACAGACATCCGCTGGAATCAGGGTATCAATCAGCTTTCCCACCGTGGTGCTGCCTACTTGGCTAACTTCCGGATCGATAAACTCAACACCGTATAGTATTTTAAGTTCAAATAACTGCTGTTTTTTATACTGTCTGAGCAACTCAGGTGATAGTTGTTGCCCAGAGACTGACTCAAGTACTTCTGTTAAGGGTATGCCAGACTTGCGGCTTTCAATTAGCGCTTGTCTCATCTGTTCGCTATTGATATAGCCAGATTGCACAAGTTTATTGCCGAAAGGCGAAAATTCAGTTCTTGTAGTAAGAGCGGTACTGCGCCGTTGTTGTGACGAGTAAGTCATAAGTGAGCAATGAGTAGCGGAAACCTCTGGTTAAAGTATTCCCAATCTGGCAAACAGAATTCTCATGCTTACTTGCTAAATTTTTGCTAATTAAGGAATGATGGGGAATTGGGAACCCAAATTTTATACTTGGGACATATACCGCTTGGGAGAGCGCTTATGGCATTGGTGGTCAAGATGTTTTTATTTTATCAGAAGTTATGTCTACAAAAAAAGAAGAATATTTTGCTCGTCTCGTCGTCGTAGTCTTAGAAAGTTTTCGCTATGCTCATGCTCAAATATGGTCAGAACCTCACTTCTCTATTCATCTCAACACTGACGAGGCACGTTTTGGGGGGAAGCTTCCCCCCAAAACGAATCGCACAGTACAGCTTCAGTGTGATCCTTCTTGCTGTTTCAGGTAAATACCATTTTGAATGATTACATAATAATGGAAGAGGATAAACAAATAAACAATATAAGCCTCTTCTAGGGTGAACAGAAAGTTGACATCCTCACCGGGAATCAACGCCTCGGTGATTTACTTATGAGCAATCATGAAAAAGCCGTCCTAGAAGGATGGGGCTTTAAACCCAATTTTTCGGTAAAGTAAGCAATGATGAGCGAGTCCCCAGTCCAAATGAACTATAACGAATCTGATAGCGAAGTTACTGAGCAAGTGACAGTCCAAACCAATACATCACCAGAGACACAGATACAAGACAATAGTACTGCTGGAACTCCGCAGACTGAAACTGATACAGCCGCATTAGCAGAAATGACTCAACAAATAGAGTCACTTAAAGCGCAATTAGAAGAACGCAACACCCAATATATGCGGATTGGGGCAGATTTTGAGAATTATCGCAAACGCACCAGCAAGGAAAAAGAAGAGCTTGACTTGCTGGTGAAGCGGAATACGATTATGGAATTATTGCCAGTAGTTGATAATTTTGAGCGGGCAAGAGCGCATCTTAAACCGCAAAGCGATGGCGAATTAACAATTCACAAAAGCTATCAAGGTGTTTACAAGCAACTAGTAGATTGCTTGAAACGCTTGGGTGTGTCACCAATGCGACCCGAAGGTCAAGAATTCGATCCTAACTTGCACGAAGCAGTTATGCGCGAACCTACGGATGAACATCCAGAAGGAACAGTGTTAGAAGAGTTAGTGCGCGGATATTATTTGGGCGATCGCGTGCTTCGTCATGCAATGGTCAAAGTTGCTGCTCCGAAAGAAGACATGCCTCCTATGGAGGAAAATCAGTCTAATTCACCAATGTAGTTAAAAGAACACTTTTTTCATTCGTCAAAATTCAAAAGGAACCAAACTATAGCACTGGTTCCTTTTGACTACTGACTAACTGCTGACTAATGGTAGCTAAAAGTCATTGACTTATTGCGTTTATCGAGCATCGCGTACCCAAACTAGGACATGGCTATTTAAGGTTTTCGCTTAGTAATCGCTTTTCTTCCATCGGGAGGAGAAGAATGCTTTTTTTGCAAAAACTGTAAATAACTTGTCCGTAGTTAAAAATTTACTCCGCGAAAAATCACTCTTCTAATTTTGTTGGGCAGAAAACGGACACACCTGAAAAGGAGAAAGTTTTATGCCTAGATTTTCGCATTTAAGCACAAGCGTAAAAATACCGTTAGTTATGGCAAAAGTTATTGGAATCGACTTAGGCACTACCAATAGTTGCGTCGCAGTATTGGAAGGTGGTCAACCGATTGTCATTGCCAATTCCGAAGGTGGACGAACCACTCCAAGTATTGTAGGATTTGGCAAAGGCGGTGAGCGCTTAGTCGGTCAATTGGCAAAGCGACAAGCAGTTACAAATGCCGAGAACACAATTTACAGTATCAAGCGATTTATTGGGCGTCGTTGGGATGACACCGAAGTAGAACGCGATCGCGTCCCCTATACTTGTGTCAAAGGTCGAGATGATACCGTTGATGTGCAAATTCGCGGACGTAACTACACACCGCAAGAAATCTCCGCAATGGTTTTGCAAAAACTCAAACTAGATGCGGAAAATTTCTTAGGTGAAACTGTCACCCAGGCAGTAATTACTGTACCGGCGTATTTCACAGATGCCCAAAGACAAGCAACTAAAGATGCTGGCACCATTGCTGGATTAGAAGTACTACGAATCATCAATGAACCAACTGCTGCGGCTTTAGCTTTTGGCTTAGACAAGCAAGATATTGAACAGCTAATTTTAGTCTTTGACTTGGGAGGCGGCACCTTCGACGTATCCATTCTCCAACTTGGGGATGGAGTATTTGAAGTTAAGGCGACTTGTGGTAATAACCATCTTGGTGGAGACGACTTTGATAATGCGATGGTTCGCTGGATGATTCAACACTTCTACCAACAAGAAAAAGTTGACCTTTCCCAAGACAAAATGGCGCTGCAACGCTTGCGAGAAGCAGCGGAAAAGGCGAAGATTGAACTTTCCAGCATGGCAAATACTTCAATTAACTTGCCATTTATCACCGCCAATGAAACCGGACCAAAGCATCTAGAAATGGAATTTAGCCGTTCCAAATTTGAAGAACTGACAAGCCAATTAATTGAAGCTACCATCGAACCGATGGTTCAAGCGCTCAAAGATGCAGAGTTGAAACCACAAAACATAGATAAAATTATCTTGGTGGGTGGTTCTACACGCATTCCCGCAGTTCAAAACGCTCTGATCAGATTTTTCAACGGCAAAGCACCCGATCGCTCGATCAATCCTGACGAAGCAGTGGCACTCGGCGCTGCAATTCAAGCTGGGGTGCTGGGTGGCGAAGTCGAGAATCTCTTACTTTTGGATGTTACACCTTTATCGCTGGGATTGGAAACTTTAGGAGAAGTGTTCACTAAAATTATTGAACGCAATACTACAATTCCTACCAGTAAGTCCCAAGTGTTTTCCACCGCAACCGATGGGCAAACAAGTGTGGAAATTCATGTCCTTCAAGGTGAACGGGCAATGGCAAGGGATAATAAAAGTCTCGGTAAATTCCTTCTCGCTGGAATTCCCGCCGCATCCCGTGGTGTGCCGCAAATTGAAGTATCATTTGAAATCGATGTCAACGGCATCTTGAAGGTTTCGGCTCAAGATAAAGGCACCGGTAGAGAACAAAGTATTCGGATTACCAACACAGGTGGTTTGAGTACCCACGAAGTAGAAAAGATGCGGCAAGAAGCGGAAATGTTTGCCGAACTTGACAGAAAACGTATGCAACTGATTGAATTAAAAAACCAAGCGGATACTCTGTTGTCAAGTTACGAATCGACTTTAAAGCATAATGGCAACTTGATTGACGATTCGACGAAAGCTTTGGCAAATGAAAAAGTCACGAAACTCAAAGCAGCGATCGCTGAAGACGGTATTTCACCAGAAGAATTTAAACAGCGCTTGGATGACTTTCAACAAACATTGTTTGCTATTGGTGCCGATGTTTACAACCGACCTACTGGGTTGTCAAGTGATGAAGCTGCCCAAAATTCAGATATTCCCTTGACTCCTGGTGTTGAATCAGTGAATGGAGCGATCGCACCTCAATTCAATTTTGATTTTGAAGATGAGGGTACCTTACAAGCGGATTATGAGGCGATCGATTAAAAGGTCTTGGTTGTTGGGTGTTAGTTGTTAGTTGTTGGTTGACGGTTAACAGTTGTCCACTATCCACCATCCACTATCCTTAAACGTGGTATTGTACCGCAATGGTTTGTTAGATTGTAGAAGCGAATTGCCGTGGACTATACAAAGTGCTAGTACAGATGCGATTAAACGTATATGGGGGTTTTCCACACCTATAGGTGCGGCTAGCTCCTCTGTTGATCGGCGGGGTTTTGCCGTGTTGCGTAGCACAATTGTAAAAGAAACAGCCAATCGACAGTGAGAAGTTTGAGCAAAAAACTTGCCCAAAGCTAGCCTTTTTTAAGCCTAATCCAGGGCAAGTTGCTTTTAATTGTCTAGATGATTATCCTATTTTAGGAGCAAAGCATCTCATGCTCAAAAGATAAAAAGTGATTTTTGTCAAAGGTAAAAGGTAAAATCAAGTATTAACAAAAATTAACCTTTGCCTTTTTGAAGTTCTCCCTTCCCCTTTCTACCTTCTAACTTTTACCTTTGCTATATGGCTCGCGATTATTATGAAATGTTAGGTGTCTCTCGTGACGCCGACAAAGAAGAAATTAAAGGCGCATACCGCCGCCTAGCCCGGAAGTATCACCCAGATGTGAACAAAGAACCGGGAGCGGAGGATCGCTTTAAGGAAATTAACCGCGCTTATGAAGTGCTTTCTGAGCCGGAAATCAGAGAGCGTTACAACCGTTTTGGTGAAGCTGGTGTATCCGGTGCTGCTGCTGCTGGCGCTGGAGGCTTCCAAGATATGAGCGATATGGGTGGCTTTGCCGATATCTTTGAAAGTATTTTCAGTGGCTTCGCAGGGGGGATGGGTGGTCCTTCTACGCAAAGACGACGCGGCGGTCCGGTGCGAGGTGATGACCTGCGGCTAGACTTGAAATTAGATTTTCGAGAAGCAGTATTTGGCGGTGAAAAAGAAATTCGCATCTCTCATCTAGAAACTTGTGATGTCTGTACCGGAACTGGTGCTAAACCAGGAACTCGACCCCGCACTTGTTCGACTTGTAGCGGTTCGGGTCAAGTACGTCGCGTCACCAGAACGCCTTTTGGCAGCTTTACTCAAGTTTCGACTTGTCCCACCTGTAATGGTACGGGGATGGTAATTGAAGATAAGTGTGATGCTTGCGACGGCAAAGGCGCAAATCAAGTAACGAAGAAACTCAAAATTACAATTCCCGCTGGGGTGGATAATGGGACGCGCTTGCGAATTTCTAATGAAGGAGATGCAGGTCAGCGCAGTGGTCCTCCGGGAGATTTGTATGTGTACTTGTTCGTCAATGAGGATGAGGAATTCCACCGAGATGGAATTAGCATTATCTCAGAAATCAAAGTTAGCTACCTCCAGGCAATTTTAGGCTGTCGTTTAGAGGTAAATACGGTAGATGGTCCAGTGGAACTGATAATTCCGGCGGGAACTCAACCGAATACGGTGATGAAGTTGGAAAGTCGCGGTGTACCACGCTTAGGAAATCCTGTAAGTCGAGGGGACCACATGCTGACGGTGTTAATTGATATTCCCACTAAGGTGATGCCAGATGAGCGAGAATTACTAGAAAAGCTAGCTAAAATTAAGGGAGACCGCACTGGTAAAGGTGGTCTAGAAGGTTTTTTGGGAAATTTGTTTAAGTAATGAGCGTATCTTCCGTCTCAACTCCCGATGCTCAACTCGATTTGCGGGGCACTCCTTGCCCCATTAATTTTGTGCGGACGAAATTACGTTTAGAACAAATGCCACAGGGAGGTTTGCTAGACGTCTGGTTAGACCCTGGAGAACCGATTGAGCAAGTTCCTGATAGTCTGACAATGGCGGGCTATCAGGTGGAACAAATTACAGATTGTGCTGGCTATTTTTCTTTGTTAGTTCGCCGTCCGGTTGCTGCCTGATGAAAGGGGAAGCTTTTTCTACCACTGGACAGTTGCTGGGTACTGTGTTAGCTGTACAAGCGAATTTTTATCGAGTGCAGCTGGATTTAGGAGACGAGGAGACAAGGGGACAAGGGGATGAGGGGGACAAGGGGGACAAGGAGAATTCTTCCCGCACTCCCCCCCTCTCCCACTCTCCCTATCCTCCCCTCCTCCTCTGCACTCGGAGAATGCGGTTAAAAAAAATTGGGCAACAGGTGATGGTGGGCGATCGCGTTCTGGTTGAAGAACCTGATTGGTCTGGTGGACGAGGGGCGATCGCTTTTGTTTTACCCCGCAATAGTGAATTAGACCGTCCGGCGATCGCTAATGTTAACCAAATTCTCCTTGTGTTTGCTGTCGCCGATCCACCTCTAGAACCTTATCAACTCAGTCGCTTTCTAATCAAGGCGGAATCTACTAGTGTGGATGTAGTTTTATGCCTAAATAAAGGCGATTTAGTTTCAACTCAGGTGCAGTCGGAAATAAGCTCACGTCTGCTTGGTTGGGGCTATCAGACGCTATTTATGAGCGTTAATAATAATATCAATATCGACAAATTACTTTACGGATTACAAGACAAAATCACCGTTTTGGCAGGACCTTCAGGAGTTGGTAAATCCAGTTTGATTAATGCGTTGATTCCCGATGCTCACTTGCGCGTGGGTGAGGTTTCTGGTAAGCTATCTCGCGGACGTCACACCACCCGCCATGTAGAATTATTTGAATTACCATTAGGTGGCTTTCTGGCAGATACTCCCGGCTTTAATCAGCCGGATATTGATTGTAGCCCGGAAGAATTAATCCGTTATTTCCCCGAAGCAAGACAGAGGTTAGCAGTTGATAGCTGTCGGTTTAGTGATTGTCTGCATCGAGACGAACCTGGTTGTGTAGTTCGGGGTAATTGGGAGCGTTATGAGCATTATCTGGAATTTTTAGAGCAAGCGATCGCTCGTCAAACTCAGATTAACCAACAAGCCGATCCAGAATCTACCCAAAAGTTAAAAACTAAAGGCAAAGGACAAACTCAGTACGAACCGAAGTTAGAAAGTAAAAAATATCGTCGTGTTTCCCGCAAAACTCAATTGCAAGAGTTGCAGGACTTGTATAAAGATGAAGAATAAAATCTAAGCAAATGTCAAGGCTAGTTACAATAGCATAAAGACAAAAAAGTGCGTAGTTTACCGCCGCAGGCATCGCTATGTCTCAATCTCTTGCCGCTGCTTCTCAAATCGATGTCATTGATAGTATAATTTTCCCACCAGGCGACATCTACAGTGACGAACCACCCTTGGAATCTGATTTACACCGCGAACAAATAGAATTACTCATCCGGCTGATCAAGTGGTGGTGGCGCGATCGCGAAAATTTCTATGCTACAGGCAACTTAACTATTTACTTCAGTCCTAACCAGAAAAAGTCAGAAGAATTTCGAGGACCTGATTTTTTTGTAGTTTTAGATACAGAAAAAAAAGACCGTAAAAGCTGGGTTGTTTGGCAAGAAGATGGCAAATACCCCAATGTGATTATAGAGATGTTATCTGATTCCACTGCCTCAGTTGATAAAGGTGTGAAAAAGCAGATATATCAAAATACATTCCGCACACCAGATTATTTCTGGTTTGACCCGGTAAGCTTGGAATTGCGAGGCTTTCATTTAGTTGATGGTCAGTATCAAGACCTTGCACCCACTCAGTCAGGTTGGTTGTGGAGTCAGCAGTTAGGGCTTTATTTGGCTGTATATTTGGGCAAATTACGCTTTTTTACACCAGATGGGCAGCTGATAATGTTGCCAGAAGACGAAGCCAACCAGCAGTTACAGCAAGTCAATCAACAACTAGAACAAGCCAATCAACAGTTAGAGCAAGAACGTCAACGCGTTGCAATGTTGGTAGAACGCTTGCGAGCCGCAGGTATTGAAGAGTGAGTAAATATAGCGGTTCTCGGTTGAGTGAGGTACATGTTCAAAAAATAAATGTAGAGACGTAGCACTGCTACGTCTCTACACCGCGTATTGCACCCAACTGAAAACCGCTATATTCACAAAAAGAGAATTTTATCTTTAACCAGGCATGGAAAAATATTGTTATGAACCAAATAATCTCTAATCAAGTCCGTTGGACAACCTCCGACTTAGAATTACTTACAACTGACGAATGGAAGCGCTATGAAATTGTTGATGGAGAGCTATTCGTGACTAGAGCACCTCACTGGAAACATCAAGGAACAGCAGGTAACGTCAACTTTGAGTTACAAATTTGGTCTCGTTCCAGTGGACTAGGAGAAACCCGTCAAACTCCTGGAATCATTTTTACAGATGCCGATAATGTCATACCCGATGTAGTTTGGATCAGTCATGAGCGGTTAGCAAAATTGCTAGATGACGAAGGACATTTGAGAGGAGCGCCAGAACTTGTTGTAGAAGTACTTTCTCCTGGAGCAACTAACGAACGTCGAGACCGAGAAGCTAAACTGAAGCTATACTCAGCAACAGGAGTTCAAGAATATTGGATTGCCAATTGGCAGTTACAGCAATTAGAAGTTTATCGCAGAGAATCTGCTCAATTGAAATTAGTAGCAACCTTGCTGGCTGATGACGAAATCACATCACCTATTTTACCAGGCTTTCGCGTTCGAGTTCAGAGCTTTTTTGTGTAGTATTAGCGATCGCACCTCAAACTCAATTTCAACTACAATTAGACCTATCGCCACTCACCCTGTAAAGTGAAAGCAGACCAATAATAAGGATTTTGCCAATTGGAGTCTTGCCATAATTTCAATTGTGCAGCACGCAAAGCAGCTGTAGGTGATTTCCCCTGCTTCAACATTTGGGTGTAAAATTCTTTCATCAATTCTGGCGCCCCCATATCATCAACTTGCCAAAGAGACACGGCAACACGTTCTGCTCCAGCATACATTAATCCTCTTGTCAAGCCTACTAATCCTTCACCGTTGACATCTTTGCCGTCACCAGTATCACAAGCACTTAGTACTACCAAATCGGCTGCAAAGTTAAGATTGAAAATGTCACCTAATCGCAAATAACCTTTATCAGCAGGTTTAGCTTGTTTGTCTAGAAACAGAGAAAGAACGATTCCTGATAATTCTGGGTTCTTTAGGTCAGCAATGCCATGAGTAGCAAAATGTAAAAAGCGATATTGAGAAAGTTGCGGATTTGTTACCCAGTTGTAGTTAGCAGCAAACCCAAAAGCGTGGAGATTATCAGAGGGTACGAGTTTTAAAATTTCCTCTGCTTCTTTACCTGTACCTTTAAGTCTTCCCCAGCCATTGCGGTTAAGATTTCTCCCCGCTTGCTTAAGTTGAGACTGTTCTACTTCACTACCAACATCATCAAGATCATTACTTGTTGATTTGCCAGTGATGCGTATATCGTTAGCTTCAAATACTGGATCGGCAAGGATTGCGAGAGTTTTCGGTGCAGTTTTGCGTCCTTTGAGTTCTTGTCTTTGGGTAGCGATCGCTGTAACCGAAGGCAAATTAACTATTTCATGATTGACTATCAAAGGTTGATAAACCTCTGTGTTGGAAATAACGCCTTTTGTAGAGACGTTCCGGTGGAACGTCTTTACGTCATTTAATGCCGCAAAAGGAATCTTCTGCAAAGCACCATCAGCGACAATCACCAAACGCTTTTTCCCCAACTTGTCAGCTACAGGTGCAAGGATGATTTGACTCAGTTTAGTTGCAGAAAAAGCCGTATTTTTCAAAGCTTGAGCTTTTTTCTCTGGTGATAAATCCTGACAGCTTGGAGATACTTCTTTTTGACATTTAATTAAAAGTCCTCTAAATTTTGTAGCTGCTTCTTCTATTTCCTTGCGTCCGGGTAGTTCGTAGGTGTCGATGGAGTTGGGAGTTACAGCCCAAAGATAGCTGCGATCATTGCCTAAAGAATACTCTAACAGCAACGTGTCTTTATCCAATTGTTGCTGAATTTGCGGTAAAGTCAGGGGTTGGGGATACTTTAGGTTGGCGTATTTCGGACTACTTTGGCGTATTTTCGTTTCCAGTTGCTTTTGTTGGCTAAGTAGTTCATCGATTTCTGTTTGGAATTTATCAGCCCTAGCTTTATAAATGGGGTTATTGATTTTTTCAATATTACTAACTATCTCTTGCCGTAGTTTTTCCTTAGTATTAATTAAATCTTTTAAGCGGCTTTCTTCTGCTAAGAGTTCCGGGTTTGCACCTTTGCGAATATTTGCGCGTGCTTCAGTTAAAAGTTCTACAAGTCCTCTAGCGCGGGAACGTTCGCTGATGTGGAGCGCTACAGCTTTACATTTATCTTTTATTGTGATGTCTTTGTTTGTATTTTGGTCTTTGGTTGCAAATTCACATATTTTTGATGGGTCTTTTTTGTGCAGTTCCATCAACAAGTCGATGTAGAATTTATAGTAGCCTTGGACTGTGGCGAAGTAGGATGTACGTAAATCTTGGCTTTGGACGTTACCGCGTATATTTTCTACGATTTTAATTGCTTCTTCGATGTTAGGAAGTGCCGCTTCAAGTTTGCCTAGTTTGCGTTGATTATTAGCGATGAAATAAAGTGTATCTGCTTCTCCTTCAATGTCTTTTAAAGTTCGTCTAATTTTTAGCGCTTCGTTCAGTGTATCTATTGCCTGTTGATGTTGTTTTTGTAAACTGTGGGTGAAACTAATGTTATTTAAACTCTGAGCTTCTAATTTGGGGACAAAAATTTGTCTATACAGGGATAGAGCCTTTTGCTGGTAATTTAATGCTTCTTTATAGTTACCTTTTGTTTGATTGATAATTCCAATTAAGTTTAAAGCGCTAGCTTCTGAATACTTATCTTCAAACTTTTGAGACAACGCTAATGAAGTTTCAGCATTTTTTAAGGCATTGGGAAAATCCTTCTGTAACTCGTAACTTCTTGCTAAACCCCCAAGTCCAAGTCTTTCAAATTGATTATTCTCTTGTTTCCGTGACAATGAGACACTTTGATTATAAGAATTAATAGCTTCTGGGTAATCTCCCTTCGTCAGATACAATTCACTCATCGCAAAAACAATTATAAGTTCATAGGACTTATCTTGTGCTTGTTGATATATCTGTCGTGCTTTTTTGTAAGTTCGGAGACTTAAATCGTAGTTACCCAAAAGTTTATAAGTAGATGCAATATTAGTCAATGTACGAGCTTCTAGATTGCGATTCTTTATGGAAATGGCAATTTCTAATGCTTGGCTGTAAATTTCTAAGGCTTTCTGTAAATCTCCTTGGGATGCATAAATATCAGCTTTTTCGTTAAGAGCATTAGCATGTGTTAGTTCATATCCAATATTTTTGGATAGTTGTATCGCTTCATTAACAAATTCTAATGCTTTGTGATTATCACCAAGAAAATTTTTGTATATATTGGCAGTCGATATCATGCTAATAGCTTCAAAGGCTGTATTACCACTTTTTTTGAAAATAACTCTTGCCTGTTGACGAATTTCTATTGATTTTTGATAATCTCCTCGTGATTTATAGACCTCAGCAATGCTAATAAGAGTTGAACCTTCAGCAATTAATAAACCTTGTTTTTCTTGAATTTCTCTGGCTTTATTTAAGTATTCAAGAGCTTTATTGTATTCGCCTGATTTATTGTAGAGAGTACCAATATCTGTTAATGTTTCTGCTTGGTCAGTTAATAAATCTTGTCTTGTTTGCTGAATTTCTAGAGCTTGCTGATAATATTTTAAGGCGATTTTAGGTTGAGCCATACTTGAATAGCTATCGCCTATTGTATTCAAAACTTTAGCTTGTTGTGGTAAATCTTTTAATATATCACGGTAAATTTGCAATGCTTGATTGAGTGGTTCGATAGTCTTTGGTATCTCACTTAATTCAATGTATGTATTAGCAATACCTTTTAAGACTATAGCTACAATATCAAATCTTTTTTCTGTTCGAGAAATTGACTCAGCTTGCTTTAAAAGAGTGAGAGCTTCTCGTCCTTTACCTATAAAATTGTAAGATCCAGCAATACCAATTAATGCTAATACTTCAAGCAAAGGTTGTTTCACTTCACGCGAGATATTGAGAGATTTATTGAAATACTCTATTGCTTCTAGATTTTCTGAACGAATGGCATATGCTGTGCCAATACTTTGATATATGAATGCTTCCTCTTTGCGTAATCCCAAGTCTTGAACAATTTTCAACGCTTGTTTATATTTTTCTAATGCCTGTTGATATCCTTCCTTAGTTCCTTTTTTATCTAACTCCTGTGCTTCTTGATATAACTTGACTCCCTCTTGATATCGCTGTTGCTTATCTGGACTCAGGGGAACTGAGGGATTTGTCGCTGGTTGCTGTGCGATTTTCAACCCATAACTCCCGACACTAGCGACTGTTGACTCCGATAGCAAAAGCAGAGAGGAAAATAAAGCTACAGCACGATAAGTCCACATAGGAAGCCTTTGCCCTACCTGTTAAGGTTTATTTGGATTAATCATACGTGATTATACTGGTTTTTGATATTTACAATTTAATATACTTCTAAAGGTTTCCAGGTTATGCAAAAACCTAACCTTTACTTGTAGCGAGAGAAAATTAGCTATCAGAAAACGCCAAATCCCTGATATATAGGAATAATATAGGGGTTCTCGGTTGGGTTCGGCGCTCGCATTTGTTATTTCGGCGCTCGCATTTGTTATATCGGCGTACCCATTTGTTATTTTGGCGTACCCATTTGTTATTTTGGCGTACCCATTTGTTATTTTGGCGTACCCATTTGTTATATCGGCGTACCCATTTGTTATTTTGGCGTACCCATTTGTTATTTTGGCGTACCCATTTGTTATTTTGGCGTACCCATTTGTTATATCGGCGTACCCATTTGTTATTTTGGCGTACCCATTTGTTATATCGGCGTACCCATTTGTTATTTCGGCGAACTCATTTGTTATTTCGGCGTACCCATTTGTTATTTCGGCGTATGGTCGCACCTTTGTCAAAATTGACCGATGGTTTCCTAGCTCTAAGCGATGTGGACATTGTGGTTACATCGTTGATAAGTTGCCTCTAAATATCAGAGAGTGGGATTGTCCTAAGTGCGGTACCCATCACGACAGAGATGTAAATGCTGCTAAAAATATTCTTGCCGCAGGGCTTGCGGTTAATGTCTGTGGAGCGACCATAAGACCCGAACAGAATAAATCTGTTAAGGCTGGTGCTATGAAGCAGAAACCTAATTCGTGAGTGTTAGGAATCCCCGACCGAATCGGCGCGGGGAGGATGTCAAGCTATTGAGATACAGTCGGTTCCTTAGTAGCTGGTGAAGCTTGCAAGACACGTCCATCTAACTTGGTAGCCACATCCTTCAGAGACACCGAAGGTTTATTCCCAGTTAAATATACAACCGCTGTCATAACACCAACGCTACTACGGCGAAAGCTGACGACATCAAAATTTACAGGCGTTTCTTGGATTGACGCGTCTAAGGAAAAACCCGTAGAGGACTGTGCCAAATTATTTAAATCTGGAAGCGACTTGTACTTTAACACCTTCACTTCTTGACTTGATGGTAATTTCTGCGCCAGTTTTCTTATCTGTTGCTCAAACTCTGGTTGCCGCGCTTTTTCTAGAGCAGCATCGAATTGACCTTGTTGAGCCTGATTTGGTAGCATACCCGTAAAGCCAATGACAACTTCCATCTTTTGCGGTTCTACAAAGGCAAAGAAGTTATCTGACGGTACATTCTCTTTGAGCAGCAACTGCTTGAAAGGTTCTAATTTAGCAATAATTTCCGCCTTCATACTAGGTGGAAGTTCTTGAAACCCTGCTGGCAAGTCTTCTAGTGTCAGTGCTGTCGTCTTTTTTGCAGGTTGTTCTAAAACGGGTTGCTTAACTTCAGTAGGCAAAGGAGCTGCTTGCGAAACAGAGGCTGCCAAAATAGTACTGGTCAAAACAGATAAGACAAAAGCGAGTTGCTGTTTCACTGGAAGAAATTTCCTTTTTTGTGAGGGAGTGTCTCTAATTAAGATAAACGAACATTTTCGCGTCTGGAGTAGCATCGGTTAAAAACAAATACCAAACACTGCTACGCTGCTGATAAAGTCTTAAAATATTCTTAAATTCTGCCCAATCTCTCTACCTTCAACTTACACGTATTACCCCGGAATTACTATGGCTATCGGCTACGTTGCGCTTGTACTTCATGCACACCTGCCCTTCGTTCGTCACCCTGAAAGTGACTATGTGCTGGAGGAAGAATGGCTTTATGAAGCCATTACGGAAACATACATCCCTTTACTGAAAGTATTTGAAGGATTAAAGCGAGACGGCATCGACTTTAAAATCACGATGAGCATGACACCCCCTTTGGTGTCGATGCTGCGTGATCCGCTGCTGCAAGAACGCTATGACGCACACTTAACTCAACTAGAAAAACTTATAGGACTTGAAGCAGAGCATAATGCCAACAACGGGCATATGCGCTATTTAGCCGAGCATTACGCTACCGAATTCAACGAAGCGCGTCAGATATGGGAACGCTACAAAGGCGATTTGGTAACAGCTTTTAAGCAGTTTCAAGATTCTAACAACCTAGAAATTATAACATGCGGCGCGACTCACGGCTATCTTCCGCTGATGAAAATGTATCCGGAGGCTGTGTGGGCGCAAATTCAGGTAGCTTGCGAACATTACGAGCAAACTTTTGGACGCCGACCCAGAGGTATTTGGTTGCCGGAATGCGCTTACTATGAAGGTTTGGAGCGAATGCTGGCTGATGCGGGGTTGCGCTATTTCCTCACCGATGGGCATGGGATTCTTTACGCTCGTCCCCGTCCCCGCTTTGGTAGCTATGCGCCCATTTTTACCGAAACTGGTGTAGCTGTCTTTGGACGAGATCATGAATCTTCGCAGCAGGTATGGTCATCTGAGGTGGGGTATCCTGGTGCGGCTGAATACCGCGAATTTTACAAAGATTTGGGCTGGGAAGCTGAATATGAGTATATTAAGCCTTACATCATGCCCAATGGTCAGCGTAAAAACACGGGCATTAAGTATCATAAGATTACCGGACGTGGTTTAGGATTGTCTGATAAGGCGCTTTACGATCCATACTGGGCGAAGGAAAAAGCAGCAGAACACGCTGCAAATTTTATGTATAATCGCGAACGGCAAGCTGAACATCTTCATAATTTAATGCAGCGATCGCCAATTATCGTATCACCTTACGATGCCGAGTTATTTGGTCATTGGTGGTATGAGGGACCTTGGTTCATTGATTATTTTTTCCGCAAGTCATGGCATGACCAAAAAACCTATGCAATGACGCATTTGGCAGATTATTTGAAGGCAGAACCGAATCAACAAGTTTGTCGTCCTTCGCAGTCGAGTTGGGGTTACAAAGGATTTCACGAGTATTGGTTAAACGAGACGAATGCGTGGATTTACCCACATTTGCACAAAGCAACTGAGCGGATGATTGAGTTAGGACGATTGGAACCGGCTGATGAGTTGCAGTGGAAAGCACTGAACCAAGCAGCACGGGAATTGCTGTTAGCGCAATCTTCGGATTGGGCATTTATTATGCGGACGGGAACAATGGTACCTTATGCAGTGAGAAGGACGCGATCGCACTTAATGCGCTTTAATAAGTTGTATGAAGACATCAAAATCGGTAAAGTTGACAGCGGTTGGTTAGAAAAAGTTGAGTTGATGGACAATATCTTCCCAGAAATTAACTATCGCGTTTATCGTCCGTTGTAGTATTGCAGTTATACCCTAAGCTTTTCACTTGAATTGAGATCCCCGACTTCGCATAAGTTGTCGGGGATTTTGTTTCTTACTTGCTTTAGAAAATTGGCTAAAAACCAATACAGTTCAGTTAAGAACATAAATCAATTACCACAAACAAAACAGATCGACTTTTTGGAGGGGGTTTGGGGGACGCAACCGTCCCCCAATTGGGGGTTTGGGGGAGAATCCCCCAAGTCTTGGTTCTCAACAGAATATATAAGTTAAAAACCTTAACTGAACCGTATTGGGCTAAAAACGCTATAAAGAAAGCAATACTCACGTCCCTAGCTTTGATAAGGAGTAAAAACTATGTCTATGTCTTGGCAAGAATTACGCAAAGAAGCATATGGCTTATCGGTGAGCGACAGATTAGCCTTAGTAGAAGCAATTATTCGATCGCTTCAAAATGAACTCAGACCCCGAACACCATTGCCAGAAGGATTAGTAAATGAGATGATTGGGCTAGCGAAAATAGATGCCCCATCGCCAACTGATGGTGAAGTTGAGGGTATGTTAGAAGAACGCTTGAAGGAAAAATACCTGAAATGAGGGTACTGTTAGACACCAACATTATGCTGGATAGCTTTTTAGAACGAGAGCCATTTGTGAGGGATGCCAAAGCTTTATTAGAAGCTATCCAAAGTCAGAGAATTGAGGGGTATGTTACCGCAACAACTCTAACCGACATTTTTTACATTGTCAGAAGGCAGACACGAAGCCTTGAACGTGCTAAACGAGCAGTTTCGACAACTCTGACATTGATGCAAGTCTGTACAGTTGACCGCAGTATTTTGGAGGCAGCAATTTCATCGAGCTTACCGGATTTTGAAGATGCGGTACAGTTAGCTTGTGCAATTTCTGAAAATCTTAACGCGATTATTACCCGTGATCCGAAAGGTTTTGCTGGCGCTACTGTAGCGATTTTATCAGCAAGTGAGTTTCTTTTTCGTTTGTCCTCAGACTCTTAAAAATTTGGTACTATAAGCGTAAATACTTATAATTCTCACTACACATCCGCCTGACCATGAAAATATATTAAATTGGAAGTCCGTACATACGGACTTTATTTATATAGTCGCGAATTTTCATCGCCTCGATATCACCGCATGACTCAAATTGTCTGGATTGCAAGACACGCTAACCGTATCGATTTTGTCAACCCTGATTGGTTTCTCACCGCTGAACGACGTTACGATCCACCATTGTCTGATGATGGTATGATGCAGGCACGGCAGCTAGCTAAACGACTGAAGCAGGAAAAAATTAAACATATTTTCGCTTCTCCCTTTTTGCGAACAGTCCAAACGGCAAACGCAGTTGCAGAAGTTCTTGATTTGCCAATTAAATTAGAAACGGGTTTGAGTGAGTGGCTAAATCCAGATTGGATGACAGAAGAACCGGTAAAACTGCCAACTCGACTCCTAGCAGAATTATTCCCCAGAATTGACGTTAGTTATACTCCGCGCATTGCTGCCAAATATCCAGAAACTCGCGAGCAAGTGCGATGGCGTTCGGGACAAACTGCCAGATGTTTATCTACAGAATACCTTCCAGAGCATATCTTACTTGTGGCACATGGCGCATCTGTATTGGGTGCGGCGATGGGTTTAGTCGGTGAGATTGCCAAAACAGAGGTGAAAGCTTCGCTTTGTTCGTTGGTGAAAGTGGTGCGTTCTGAACCTGAATGGTTGCTCGAACTAAAAGGAGATACTTCCCATTTAAGTGAGATAGAAGAGGTAATCAGGTTTAATTAGATTGGGGAATGGGGCTTTTTTAAGAGGGGGAAAGGGGGAAAAGAGAAACCTAATGCCCATTGCCCATTGCCCAATTACCAATCAATCTAAAACCTAAAATCGGTATGACATTATTATTAGCTGGGGACATTGGTGGGACAAAAACGATTTTGCGACTGGTGAAAGCGTCAGATTCATCAGAATTGCATACTATTTCTGAGGAACGTTACCGCAGTGGTGATTTTCCTGATTTGGTGCCGATGGTAAAGCAGTTTTTGGCTTCATCGAATACATCGACGCCAGAAAAGGCTTGTTTTGCGATCGCAGGTCCTGTGGTCAACAATACTGCAAAGTTGACCAATTTAGCTTGGTTCTTGGATATCCAACGTTTAGAACAAGAATTGGATATCGCTAATATTTCTCTCATCAATGATTTTGCGGCGGTTGGTTATGGCATTCTGGGTTTAAATAAACAAGACTTGCACACTTTGCAAGTTGGTAAATTTCAACCAACGGCACCCATTGCGATTATTGGTGCTGGTACCGGTTTAGGGCAAGGTTTTTTAATGAAGCAAGGAGATAAATATCAAGTCTTTCCTTCTGAAGGTGGACATGCTGATTTTGCTCCTCGTACTGAGTTAGAGTTTCAACTTATGAAACACTTGCTGATTAAACACGATATCCAGCGGGTTTCCGTGGAGAGGGTAGTTTCTGGTCAAGGGATTGTAGCAATTTATCAATTTTTGCGCGATCGCAAAATAGACCGGGAATCACCAGACATTGCTAAAATTGTCAGAACTTGGGAGCAAGAAGTAGGACAACAAGAGAAAAGTGTCGATCCTGGGGCAGCGATTGGGAATGCGGCATTACAAGGAAGCGATCGCTTGTCGGAGCAAACTATGCAAATATTTGTGGAAGCTTACGGCGCAGAAGCTGGTAATCTAGCACTGAAACTCTTGCCATACGGAGGTTTATACGTTGCTGGTGGCATTGCAACCAAAATTCTCCCCTTACTTCAACAAGACAGGTTTTTGTTGACCTTCACCCAAAAAGGCAGAATGCGGAGCATCCTCGAAGATATACCGGTGCATATTGTTGTTAATCAATATGTGGGTTTAATCGGTGCGGCTTTGCACGCGGCTAGGTTATAACAGCTGGCAGCATAAGTAGTATTAGCATCTCCAAAAGCAACAACTATGACAATGAAAGTTTTCTTGCCATTAATCGCTGCCGCAACTTTTGTCAGTAGTACATATACCATAGTTGAAGCGCGTAAACCTCAACTTCCGGTTTCTCAAGGGCAAACAGCTGATTCTCAGGTATCGCAATGGAAATTATTCACCGCACCAGATGGACGATTTAGCGTTTTGATGCCAGGAATGCCTAAAAGAGTTACCCAAACTCAAAAAACATTCATGGGAGAAATTAACTTAGAAGTTTTTCTGGGTCAACCTCCAAAACAAGAAGTAGCATATGTAGTTGCTTTTAATGACTTTCCCCATAGTTATGGTCAAATGACCAATCCTCAAGAAATCCTCAATAATGCCCAAGAAATGGCTTTAAAGACTACGCAAAGTAATTTAATTGGAGCGCGAGATATTCGTAGTTCTAACGGTCATCCAGGGAAAGAAATTGAGTATATAAATTCTGGTGGCAAAATTACTAGAAATAGAATGTATTTCGCTGAGGGACGCTTGTATCAAGTGATGGTGATCACAACTAAAAAGCAGCAAAAGTCTTTAGCAAAAAGCATTACGGGGTATTTAAATTCCTTTAATGTAGTATTGCAAAAGTGAAATAAATTGCAACCCTCGTAGAGACGTTCCGGCGGAACGTCTCTACAATATACAATATATGTGGAATCATCCGGACATGATATAACAGGGCAAATTAAAATTAGAAATTAATCAGCAGAGGTAAATTATGAGCGAATTACAGACAAAATTACCAACTGATATTTGGGTTACAGCCACTTGGGATGAATATATTCAAGCAATTGAAAATCCAGCTTACGAAAAAGCTAAAGGCTACTACCACAATGGACAAATGAGGATTGAAATGGCACCACTCGGTCACGATCATGCTTGCGACAATACAATTATAACCTTTGGTGTGAACCTTTTCTGCGGTATCAAAGGCATTCCTGTGAAAGGTTTAACTAACTGTACCTACCGCAAAACAGGCTTAAAAGATGCTCAACCTGATGTATCTTACTACATTGGTGAAAGCGCTGATGTCATTCCTTATGGAACTTCAATTATTAGTTTAGATATATATTCAGCGCCGACTTTAGTAATAGAAGTTGCTAATTCCTCCCTTGCTGATGATAAAGGTGAAAAACGGCTGTTGTATGAGGATTTAGGAGTAGCAGAATACTGGATTCTCGATGTGCAAAATGTCCAAGTTATTGCTTTTGCTATCGAAAATAATGGTAGTAGACGAATTACTGAATCTCTGGTACTACCTGGATTGGAAATTTCCCTATTAAATGATGCTTTGCGGCGTACTCGTCAAATGAATCAAAGTCTAGTATGTGCTTGGTTATTAAGTGAATTTCAGAAATAATAAATTCGCAATGGTCGTACAGACGTTCCGGCGGAACGTCTCTACAGAATGTGTGATTTGCGCTGCGATGATATTACTTACTTGAAAATTAGATCCAAGCGTTGCTGTGATGCTTTCAATGCTTCTTGGGGTGAACTTTTACCCAGCATGACAGATTCTATCCCTCGACCTAAAGATTCGGAAACTCGATTATAACCGGAAAAAATGGGACGCGATCGCCCATATTGAGCCTGATCCAAAAATACTTTCATTGCTGGCTGTTTTTTGACAAATTCCTGATATTTTGCACTTTGACGCGATTTCAAATTCATCGGTAAATAACCTGTTCCCATTGCCCACTCTGTCTGAAACTCTTCACTCAAAACATACTCGATAAATTTAAACGCGGCTTTCTCTTGCTCTGGCGTGGTCTTAAAAACGAACAGATTCTCACCGCCAATGTTCGTAGCAGGGCGTTGCGCGACGGGAATGGGAAAAACGCCAAAATCAATATTAGATGCCTTAAATTGCCCTAAAGTCCAGCTTCCAGTCAATTGCATCGCCACTTTACCAGCAACTAAGCCGTCTGTCTCATAACCGCGTTCTGCACCAGATAATATGGCTGAACCGTCAGTAATTAAATCACGCCAAAATTGCAAACCTGCGATCGCCCCTTTATTCTCCGTCAAATCAATTGCTGCCGCATTTTGAGAATCACCACCAACCAATTCACCCCCAGCACTCCACATAAACGGCAACCAAACAAACACCGTAAATTCACCTTTTCCCAAAGGTAATAACATACCATATTGATCTATCTTGCCATCACCGTTTTTATCAATAGTTAATTTCTTCGCAACTTGCCGGAACTCTTCCCAAGTCTTGGGTAACTCCGTAATCCCCGCTGCTTTGAACAAACTCGGACGGTAAAAAACGCCAACACTATTAGTACCAAAAGGCACAGACCAAATCTTGCCGTTGAGTTCCATCGTGGCAAACAAAGCCGGGTCAATTTCGTTTTTTACCGCTGAAGTTTCCAGCATTTCATCCAAAGGTAAAAGCGCATCCAGTTCAACTAATTGACCGGCAATTGTCGGATTAAACCACAACAAATCGGGT
Organism: Tolypothrix brevis GSE-NOS-MK-07-07A; assembly: GCA_019358985.1. GTDB lineage: Bacteria > Cyanobacteriota > Cyanobacteriia > Cyanobacteriales > Nostocaceae > Hassallia > Hassallia brevis. The sequence goes on from JAHHIJ010000016.1 coordinate 32,561, forward strand.
GTGGCATTTCCCACCACAGCAGCCAAAATCTTCGGCATTTGTTGATCTGATTGTCCGGCATAAAGCGAATGGACTTGAATATCAGGATGACGTTGATTAAACTTATCTACTAGCTTTTGCAACACATCTCGATTTTGCGCTGGATTCGCTCCTTGCCATAATGTGACATGGACGACTTTCTGCTGAGTCAGGTTTCGAGAATTAATTTGACATCCCGTTAAACTGAGAACCGCTAGGAGTAAAATTAGTAAACGGACGGTTCTCTTGAAAATAAAGGCTGGGAAAGACACAATTTTATGGTTTTTGATGTGACGCGATCGCATGGCAAACTTATTATAATAAAACTTCTCTTTTTAATCTTCTTTGCGCCTCTGCTAAGAGTGCGTGAGACAAAATAATAAAGTCTAGCGTATTAACACAAGTTTAGATTATGGCAGGACATAGTAAATGGGCAAATATTAAACGCCAGAAAGCAGTAGTAGACGCAAAAAGGGGTAAAACCTTTACTCAGGTGTCACGAGCGATTATAGTAGCTGCGAGGAGCGGTGTACCAGATCCGGCTCTGAATTTTCAACTCCGCACAGCGATTGACAAAGCGAAAGCTGCGGGTATACCTAATGAAAACATAGAACGAGCGATCGCGAAAGGTGGAGGTAATTTCGGCGGAGATAACACCAGTTTAGAAGAAATTCGTTACGAAGGTTATGGTTCTGGAGGTGTCGCAATCTTAATTGAAGCTCTCACAGATAATCGTAACCGTACAGCCGCAGACTTACGCGTAGCTTTTAGTAAAAATGGCGGAAATTTGGGTGAAACAGGTTGCGTTAGCTGGATGTTTGAGCAAAAAGGCGTGTGTGTGGTACAAAATGTAGTTGATGAAGAACAGCTTTTAGAAGCATCTCTCGAAGCCGATGCTGAGTCTTATGAGATGACTGAAGATGAAGTGGTGGAGGTGTTTACCCAGGTAGCAAATTTAGAGAATCTCAGTCAAACCTTGAAAGCAAAAGGTTTTCAAGTAACGGATGTAGAATTGCGCTGGATTCCCAGTAATATTGTAGATGTTACCGAGCCAGATCAAGCGCGATCGCTTCTCAAATTAATTGATACTTTAGAAGGCTTGGATGATGTTCAAAATGTCACTGCTAACTTTGATATGGCAGAGCAACTTATGGCTGCCAGCATGACTTAGTGTATTGTTTACAGGTGCATCTATGGCAGACATTAGGCGTCAATAACACCTATTTTCTACAAGATAAAATATATATCTGTTGTCATCAAGTCCTCCATCATATAACATCCAAAACTTTTATGAAAGCCATCCAAGCTACAGGAAAAATCGATGCTGAAGGTCAATTATTTTTAGATCACCCCATTGAAGGAACTGCACCTAGTTCGGTGCGAGTGATTATTTTATTTGCAGAATCAGAAGCTGATGCCACTGAATTTTGGCAAAATATTAGTGAATATGAACAGCGTCATCTGATGTCACCAAAACAATTAGAACAACAATTAAAACAGGCATTGACTGAGGCTGGCTATGATTCTAGAGAGAAAATTATTGACCTTGTGCAAGAGGTTAAAAGAGAAATAGTAGCAGAACGCCAACAGCAACAAGATTAGATTAGATTAGATGAAATGACAACAATTCCTAATTTGATTTTTTTAGATACTAATGTTTATCTGATTGGTGTAGTTGAGCAAGAATGCGCTGAATGTCAGATTTTAAAATGGTTAGGCTGGGAAACTCAAGCCAATGAGGGAGTTGAAGTGGTGATTTCCGAGGAGTTAATTGACCAAATTTCTAGAGTTGCGAAAAGGTTAAAGAATAAGGATTGGGCAGGTGAAATCATTGGACGGATTTGGCAGAAGTTGCAAGCTCGTTATGTTCAAATTGATGATTCTGCCTTGGCTATAATTGAATCACAAGGAGTTATTCCGCGTGAAGATTTGGGGGTTTATTTAACGGCAAAAGAAGGTCAAGCTCAATGTTTTGTCTCGGCTAATCATAAGCTAATTCGGATTTTAGCTCAAGAAACAGGAGAGTTTGAATGTTTGACTCCATCTGAATTTGTGAGTAAGTATTTAACATGAATAGTATTCCTAAGGGCGATCGCTACTTGCGAAGCGCTAGCTGTTTTTGTCAAAATGAAGAAAGATGAATAATCTTATTGTTTCTTTAAATTTTCTTAACAATGGCGCTGACTCAAACCCTTCCCCCAACCCAAATACCCACAGAAAACCAGGGATATGAATATGATTTAGTGATTGTCGGTGGCGGTATAATTGGCTTAACCCTAGCCGCTGCGTTGAAAGATTCCGCCTTGAGTGTGCTGCTAATTGAAGCGAGAGTGGAATCAGCAGCAGTTGCCAAAGGACAAGCTTACGCGGTTCACATGCTTTCAGCCCTAATTTACCAAGGAATTGGTATTTGGGAGAAAATATTGCCTCAAATTGCCACTTATCGCCGTGTTCGCCTTTCTGATGCCGATTACCCAAATGTGGTAGAATTTGCCACAACCGATATCGGGACTTCAGATTTAGGTTATGTGGCAGAACATCAAGCATTGTTGCAGCCATTGCAAGAGTTTGTCAAAGAATGCCCAAACGTAACTTACCTATGTCCGGCAGAAGTGGTAAACACTCAATATCAGCAAAATGTAGTCGCGATTGACATCAAAATTGCTGGAGAATTGCGGACAATACGTAGTAAATTATTAGTTGCAGCTGATGGAGCGCGATCGCGTATTCGAGAAGCCGCAAAAATCAAAACTCATGGCTGGAAATATTGGCAATCATGTATTGTCGCATTTGTCAAGCCAGAAAAACCGCATAATGACACCGCTTACGAAAGATTTTGGTCAAGTGGTCCCTTTGCGATTTTACCTTTAACGGGGAACCGCTGTAGAATTGTTTGGACTGCACCCCACGAAGAAGCAAAAGCTTTGTGTGCCTTAGATGACGAGCAATTTTTAAAAGAACTAACTCAGCGTTATGGCAATGAAATGGGTAAGTTAGAATTATTAGGTTCACGCTTTGTTTTTCAAGTGCAACTGATGCAAAGTTCGCGCTATGTTCTGCCTAGATTAGCATTAATTGGTGATGCGGCGCATAATTGTCATCCCGTCGGTGGACAAGGTTTAAATCTCGGCATTCGTGATGCAGCAGCGTTAGCGCAAATATTAGAAGAAGCGAAAGCAACAAATCAAGATATCGGCGACATTCGTATTTTGAAACGCTATCAAAGTTGGCGTCAGCGAGAAAACCTGACAATTTTAGGTTTCACTGATTTGTTAGATCGAGTGTTTTCTAACAACTTCTTACCAATAGTTTTAGTTCGTCGCTTCGGTTTATTGACTATGCAGAAAGTACCTTTGCTAAAAATATTCGCTCTCAAGTTAATGATTGGCATGAAAGGACGTACACCTAAATTAGCCCAACGCTAAAACTAGTAGTCTGTCAAGAACTAATTGACGGATAGTTTCGCTATAGAGACGGCGATTCCCTTGCGTCTCTCTAACCGTCAAAATAAATTTGACAGACCACTAGATTTAAACCTAAAACACTCTCTTGGTTCGTAGTGAGCGGTTTACCGCTCAAATCAAGCATTTTAACGGCTTAAGCCGTTACTACGTTAACGAGTGTTGCGTACACCAAGTATTTTTGCCCTTTTCCCTTCTTCATGAACCTGTATCACTGATAGCTGAGTAAGTTACTCAGACAAAATAAAAAGTCTAAAAAAATTAAGAATTGGTGATTGTGTCCACTAGTAGTGTTAAAGTTTCAAGAAATTCATCTGAAATTTTCAGCCGGTATCAATGCTGAAGAACTTACAGAAAAGACAAATTTATCTAATTGCCGGTGCAGGACTGTGTGCCTTTTTGGCTGGTGCGATGGTTAGCGCTCCGGAGATCGGAAAATCTGTGGGACAATGGATAAAACTGTCCAAAAGTCCACCGGAACAGATATCTGAAGCAAGCAAAGCCAAATCAGTAGTCCTACCGTTGGTGTCACAATCGGCACAACAACGAGCAGGAAAACTAGAAGCGATCGCCAAAGACTCAAAATCCCTAGATAGAAATCGCGCTCGTTACCTATTGGCAAGTGATTTGATTGAAAGCAAAGACGCAAAAAAAGCGCTATCGTTACTGGAAGGACTGGAAAATGATTATCCACTACTAGCACCCTATGTTTTGCTCAAACAAGCACAGGCACAGGATTTATTAGGTAAAGACGGTAATGCCTCAGATATTAGGCGAAAAGTGTTGAAGCAGTATCCCACATCTGCTGCGACAGCTAAAGCGATGTATCTGATTGCCCAACCGGAAACTCAACAAGCTGCCATCGCTCAATTTCCTTCCCATCCCCTAACTTGGGAAATCATTCGCAAGCGGTTAGTAGAAAATCCCAATCAACCCAAATTGCAATTAATTCTGGCAAAATATACTTTTGACCAACCAGGAATAATTAGCGTGTTGGATCGGTTAGTTAGTAACTCCACAGATCCGACACAGGTGGAAGCTGAAACTTCCCTCAAACCAGAAGACTGGGAAATAATTGGTACAGCTTACTGGGAAAACAACGAATTTACCAAAGCAGCAGCAGCTTATGCCAAAGCAAGCAAAACACCCCGCAACCTCTACCGCACTGCACGGGGATTGCAGGTAAGTGGACAAAAAGAGCAAGCGCAAGCTATTTATCAGCAACTGGTACAGCAATTTCCCGAAGCGACAGAAACCGGTACTGCTTTGATGCGTCAAGCCGAAATGGTAAAATCATCAAAAGATGCTTTACCATATCTTGACCAGGTAATTGCTAAATTTCCAGATAAAGCTGGTGCCGCACTCATAGAAAAAGCGAAAATTCTTGACAAAAATGATAGCAAAGCAGCAGAAAAGGCACGGCAATTACTGATAACCAAATATGCCAATTCTGAACAAGCGGCAGAATATCGCTGGAAAATAGCCCTAGATAAAGCTGCATCAAAAGATTACAAAGCTGCATGGCAATGGGCAGAACCAATTACTACCAACAACCCAGATAGTATTTTGGCACCAAGAGCCGGCTTTTGGGTAGGTAAATGGGCTACTAAATTAGGCAAACAGCAAGAAGCCAAAGCCGCGTATGAGTATGCGATCGCGAAATATCCATACTCTTATTATGCATGGCGATCGGCAGCACTTCTAGGGCTAAATGTCGGCAACTTTAATAATGTCCGTCAGCTAAATCCGGAAGTAGTTTTATTAGGGCGCCCAGTACCTCCCGCAGGTTCCCAAACCTTCAAAGAATTATACCTGTTAGGTGAAGACCGTGACGCCTGGTTGCAATGGCAAACAGAATTTGTGAACAAAATGCAACCAACCGTAGCAGAACAATTTACAGAAGGTTTGATGCGGTTAGCACAAGGAGATAATCTAATAGGAATTGATAAAATTTCTAAATTAGAAGACCGAGAAAAACCAGATGAACTTGCTCAATATCAAGCTCTCAAACAACAGATTACCTACTGGCAAGCTCGTTATCCTTTTCCCTATCTCAACGAGATTGAAAAGTGGTCGCAACAGCAGAAAATTAATCCTTTGTTGGTGACTGCTGTGATGCGTCAAGAGTCTCGGTTTCAGCCAAAAGTTAAATCTACCGCTGGTGCTACTGGTTTGATGCAAGTTTTACCAAGTACAGCCAAATGGATTGCACCACAAATCAAGATGGATGCTCAAAAAATTGACTTGGAAAATCCGAGTGAAAACATCATGTATGGTACTTGGTATTTGGATCATACCCATGAGCAATATCAGAATAACTCACTGTTAGCGATCGCTTCTTATAATGCAGGTCCTGGTAACGTCAGCAAATGGTTACAAACTTTATCAAAAGACGATCCAGATGAATTTGTCGAAGCAATTCCCTTTGACGAAACTAAAAATTACGTGCGTCAAGTATTTGGTAACTACTGGAATTATCTGAGACTTTACAACCCTGAAGTTTCTGCCATAGTGACAAAATACTCAGCCGCACATCCGGAATTACCGAAGTAAGGGATGGGGGGGGAGTGGGGGACAAGGAGGAAATTTCTCTTTCTTGTCTTGCCGTTTCCCCTTCCTACCCTGCTAGGACTTACGCATTTCGGACTTTCTGCTGCATCCTCTGCGGTTATTTTTTTTCATACTTTGGCGTAAGTCCTGATTACTTAGTACAGTCCACCATAAATAAGATACGGAATTCACTTTTGGAATGAGCAGCGTCTAGTGCGATCACAATTTTTATTTCCGACCCCTTTTTGAGGTGACGTGTACTTAGCCTGGATTTCTCACTTCTGAGAAAAAATAATCTAAACTGCTGGAATACTTGTGAATATACATTTTGGCAGTTTTTGACCCCTCTTTACTCACAAAGGATGAGAAAAGAGGGTTTAATATACGCCTAGGAACTGCTTAATTGCATCTTTTGATAGATGCCTAAATATGAAAAATTTTTAACTATAGTAAAAGTTAGTAAAAAGCTAACTAAAGAAAATTGCAATACATAACTTGAATTACAACATTGATGGAGTATGATGCGCTTAAATAAACTTATCCTCGGATGTGCTTCAACAGGAGCAAAATTCACTCCACTCAACCATCGTTCTACTGGTGATTCGTATTTTGATAACATTTGTTGGGGTGCAGATATTCCAATCAATAAAGACGATATAGAATCAGAACTCAATATTATATACGCTCTAGGCTGTCGATATTATCACTATCATGCTCGTAATGCGGAAACAAGTGAACAAACTACAGATAATGTAGTCTACCAAGAGATAAGCCAGCTTATTCAGTCAAAATTTCCAGATATGATCATCAGCTTTGGGGGAAGCCGAAATGGGAAAGAAGTCATGGACAATATTGATGAATTCGGCGAATGGGAAAGAGTAAGTTAATGTGCACTTCCTTTACATTTAGGTGGTGCACATTTTGTTACGATACAAGCAGCAATCGAGCTTCAAATTATCTGCGAAATTGAGCGAAACACAAAGCCTTTGTGTCAAGAAGACATTGAAAGTACTGGGTTCCTTAGAACAATAAAAACTTATAGTCCGTCAGACACAGACCAAAAAGTCACTTTAGAGACAAACTCCACATCGAAAGGTGCAAACTACGGCTCTTCGTCTCCTAAAGTTCAGTTTGATACTTATAGTGAGACGATCCATTGGAGAAATAAACTGAGTCTGTTGCATGAGGTTGAGTGGACTCAGTTCAATCGTAGTTATGCAATGACAAGGCTTGCTATCGAACATCCCCAACTTGGGTTAAGTAGTTCTGGGCAAATTAATATCACATTGTTATTTGGATTTTCGCCACGTCTTCCCTTTCCAACTACGTATGATGAGTTTAAAAAAGTTGTGAATGCCGCTAAACGGCTTGAATATGACGTTAATGGAAAAGAATTGAAGAGGCAGATCAGTATTACAGTTGGAGCTGCTGTAATGCCAAATCAAGCTAGTGAGAACTTTACTGAGTTAGACATTGGATCATTTCGTGGAGAAAAGATGTGTGCACTTCGGCGGCTTGCAGCTTATGCGGCCCAACCTGATAGCAATGTAGATGTTCTCAGAACTGGAATGGAGGATACCCCATACGAAGTGACTGCGGATGGATGTATCGTTCGGACAAATAACGTTAGGTTGGTACAAATTGTGAGTTCAGAACTAAAAAGACATGGAGTTGAAATTGAAACAGATCTGGGTGGAGTTCGTGATCGATTGGGACTTACAATTGTTAATGAAGCATACTTAGAATTGCTGAAAAGTAGATTCGGCGTTGCATAATAGAGGGATGGTTTGAGGTGTTCTTTTGATTATTACTTCATTATTTTAAGTATAGCGAAATACTTATATTTGAGTGATTCATCCCGCCTTTATCCAACACCAATTTTTGATTGACTGACGGTATAAAGCTGAATGTGCGAGTATTGAAATACCGAACCCTAAGATGAAATTAGTAAAATCACATAATCCCAATTTTCGTTGGGTTGTGCTTACCGTTGCGACTGTTGCACAAGCGACCGCGTGCTTTCTGGTTCAAGGACTTGGTGCTTTTGCAGGCTATATGCAAGAAGCACTTAGATTGAACGCTTTTGAGATTGGGTTACTCGTTTCAGCCGCACAACTTTTCCCAGTTATAGGATTGCTAGTTGCTGGCGAACTGCTTGACCGCTTTAACGAACGACTGATCGTTGGGGTTGGGTCATTGATCGTTGCTGCTGCTCTTTTTGGTTCATCCTATGCTACGAATTACAGAGAGCTTCTTGGCTGGCTTGTGATCGTAGGCATAGGCTATAGCACTGCACAACCGGGTGGAAGCAAGTCGGTATCGGAATGGTTCTCGAAGTCGCAACGTGGATTTGCGATGGGTATTCGTCAAGCTGGTCTACCTCTGGGTGGTGCGATCGCAGCGGCAAGTCTACCACTAGTAGCGGCAAATTATGGGTGGCGTGCGGCTTTCCTTGTTGGTTCTGGTGTTGCGTTCATTGGTGGTATCTTATTTATCATTGTTTACAGGGCACCAATTGTTAATACACATAACCGAAGGGCAGTATCAATTAAAGCTGCATTGCATAATCGACTATCTCTGTTAAGCCATCCTAGTATGCGAAACATACTGTGGTCTGGGATAACTTTGATAACGGCGCAATATGGTATAGTCATTTTTCTAGTGCTTTATATGCATGACAGGTTCAATGTATCGTTCGAGAACAGTGCCAATATACTTTTTGTTGCTCAATGTGCAGGTGTGGTTGGACGTATTGCTCTGGCAGCGTGGAGCGACCGGAGTAAACATGGACGATATTTTCCAATCCTGACTAGCATGGGTGCACTTATTTTGGGTCTTATTATGCTTTTAATATTGGCGACAAAATCATTAGTAATATTATTTATTCTTGCAGCTTGGCTTGGTTTTTTTGGGTTTGGTTGGTATGGTCCGTGGGTAGCCTATGTTAGCGAATTAGCACCTCCTGAAAGAACAGGATTTGCACTCGGTCTAGCAATGGCAATTAATCAAGTAGCAGTAATACTAAGTCCACCGTTGCTTGGGTGGTTGCGGGATATAACGGGCAGCTATGCCACCACTTGGTCTCTACTGATTGCGATACTGGTTAGTTCTATTATTATGACTAGACCTCGAAAAAAATTGAGAATCGAATAGAGCGTCTCACCTCTGTTTTCTCATCCTTATTCTTTGGCAAAATTCCGATTGTATTAAGTCGTCGCTGACCCACTTTTCCACTTTCTCACCAACGAGGACACAAAGCGCGATCGCTTTTTGTCACTTTCGGGTTGGTATTTAAATAATCACGCAGCAAATAACAACTTCTTGACAGTAAATTCTCTAGTTTTGTTGAAGTCAAGTTCTGGAGAATCAAGTTACCTTTGTTACTACCACTAGCTAGCAGTCTGCCGGTCGGACTGAAACTAACACTGGTAAACTTATCTTTACGCGCTTTCAAAACGATCGCTAAACTACCGTTTCGATTCCAAAGTTTGATATTATCATCGCTAGCTGCTGCCAAAGTCTTGCTGTCAGGGCTAAAACTAACGCTTTTAAAAGAATCCCCAGAACCCTCAATAATTTTGATTAGTGTACCATCTAGCCGCCAGAGCCTGACTGTGTTATCATCACTAGCTGATGCTAAAAGTTGACCATCGGGGCTAAAAGTCACCCAATTTACGACGTTTTCATGTCCAATTAAGGTGTTAACTAAAACACCATCTCGGTTCCATAGCAAGACTTTTTTCTCATCACTAGCTGATGCTAGTAATTGACCATTGGGGCTAAAACTTACCCAGTTGACCGCGTTGTTGTGTCCTTTTAAGGTTTTTAAGAGTTGACCATCCACACCCCAAAGTTTGACGGTTCTATCCTTACTAGCTGAAGCGATAATTTTACCATCCGGCGACCAACCTACGCCTAATACCGCATCGTCATGTCCTTTAAAGGTGTTAATAAGTTTACCGTCTACACTCCATATTTTCACGGTTTTATCTTTGCTAGCTGAAGCGATAAGCCCTCCGGGCATGGCTTCTCTACGAGACGCTTTGCGAACGCTTACCGCTTGACCATTTGGGCTAAAACTTACACCCCAAACTTGCCCCTGATGTCCGGCAAAGCGGCGAATTAGTTTACCATCTCGCTGCCACAGTTTAACTGTTTTGTCGCCACTCCCGCCGGCGATGAGACTTCCGTCAGAGCTAAAACTGATACTGGTAATCCAGTCATTATCTGCGTTGGGGTTTCCTTGTCGCAAATCGTCCCAATTCCACAGCTTGATAGTTTTGTCTCGACTAGCAGAAGCAATAATGCGATCGTCTGGGCTAAAACTAACGCTATTCACCCAATTGCTATGTCCCCTCAAGGTTCCTAATTGCATCCCATCAGAAGTCCAGAGTTTGATTGTTTCGTCGCTACTGGCTGAAGCAATAAATTTACCATTGTGGCTAAAACTGATACCAGTAATTCCCCCACTGTGTCCCGGCAAAGTTTGCAGTGGTGTACCTTCACGACTCCAAAGTTTGATGGTTCTGTCTTTGTCCAAACTACCGGAGGCGATTATTTTACCATCCGGCGACCAAGCGAGGCTCTTGACAGCATCGCTGTGTCCTGATAATATTCTTATGAGTTTACCGTCTAAATTCCAGAGTCTGATAGTTTTGTCAGCACTTGCAGAAGCGATTATTTTACCATCTGGCGACCAAGCTACATCTAAAACTGGTTTTTCATGCCCTAATAAAGTTTTCAGCAGTTTACCGTCTCGATTCCACAGCTTTACGGTCTTATCGTTACTTGCAGAAGCGATTATTTTACCATCGGGGCTAAATGTAGCGCTATTTACCCCACCCTGATGTCCTGATAAAGTGATTGGTTGTGATCGGTTTAGATTCCACAATTTCACTGTTTTATCTTGACTAGATGAAGCGATCGCTTCACCGTCGGGGCTAAAATTAACGCTATTAACTACGTCTTCATGTCCAGACAAACTTTTGAATATTCTACCATCTGGATACCAAAGAATAATAGTTTTGTCAGCGCTGGCAGAAGCGATTATTTGACCATCAGGGCTAAATGTGACGCTATTTGCCCCTGAGCGGTGTTTTTCTAAGCGATTGCGCTCTCCTACCTCAGTAACTGCCTGATAGAGCGCTGTTTTTACCTGCTGTCTGGTGTCGGAATCTACCCAAATCGCTTTTTGCAGTTTTCTACCTGCATTTAAAGCTTCTTTTAATGCATCAATACCCTTATCGGAGGCAAACAGCGCTTCACTTGATGCACTGATGGTTTTAATTTCGCTATTTCTTGCACTCAAAATTGAGGATGTTAAAACTGCTATTGCTGTGATTGCAACTGCAAGTGCGAATTGCAGAGAAAAATTAACTCTAACTTCACTTTGTCTTTGTTTTTCTTTACTTTCTGCTAATTGAGTTTTTAATTGTTTTTCCTTTAATTCTGCTTGCAATTGTTCAATTTCGACTCGACTCATTTCTTCGCGTTTGCGTAACTCTTTCAACTCGCTGAGTAAATCTAATCCTTGTTGTAAATTGCTACCTACCAATTTTGCTTGCTGCTTGTTTTGTCTGAGTTCGCTATTTAGTCGGTCAATTTCAACTTGACTTTGTTCTACTTTATTGCGTAGTTGGTTTAATTTTAGTTGCAAACTTGATTCTTCTTGTTGCAAGTGTCGAATCAAATCTACCAAATAATCATGAATTAGTTGATAGCGTTCGGGAACATCAGGAAATAAAACGACTAACCCAGAACGCACTAATATTTCTAATATCAAATCTAATTTTTCTGGATCTTCTAATTCTTCTAGCTCTATTGCTAATTGAGCGTGAGTTTTAAAAGGTCTTTGATTGTTTTCGTCTGTTAATAAATATAAAACCAGTAGTGCCGCACGTTCATTTTCTTTGCCGCAATCTTGGATAAGTTCTTTAATATATCGTTCAATTAAGCGATTTGGTTGATATGGCTGATATCTTTCTAAGCTGGTAATTCTTTCATCTTGAAGTTGCGCTCCTGCTACTTGCAACTCAATGGGACGAACTTCTCCTAATTCTGCCGATAAATCTTCTATCAATGCATCAATCAAAGCAGGTTCTAAATAAATGTGCGATCGCTCCGTTAAACGCTGCACCACAATTTTGGCATCTGCGGGAGAAAAGTTATTTAAGGGATAGCGAATATTCTTATCAAGAATGTTCTTATTAATCGCTTCTAATTCCGACAAATGCTTAAATTCTAATAAACGATGTAGATAATCTTCTCGCAAAGAAAGAATAACTTTGACAAAAGGGATATTTAAAGCTTGACTAATAAAAATATCAAACTCTTGCTTTTTATTTCTATCTGTATGTCCAAAGAAGAATTCTTCAAATTGATCGAAAATTAAAACTGTGATTAAATGGTTGTTAGCATTTTCTTCTAATTGTTCTTTAATTTCGGCAATTGTGATTGGTGTCACAGCAAAAGGTAAAACTTCTGCTTCTTTTCTAATTCGCGATTGTGCTTCTGATAAAGATTTTCCTAATTCTCGCACCCAATCATCATAAAGTTGTAATACCACAGGTACAGCAATTTGATCGCCGATCGCTCGATTTTGTAATGCAGGCACTAAACCCGCAGTCACGGTAGAACTCTTACCCACACCAGATGGACCATGAATCACCGTCAGCTTTTGGTCAGCGCGGCTAATTCTGCCAATCAAGTTATTTATATCACCTTCGCGACCAGAAGCGGCGATTTCTAACGCGACGCTGCTACCTCCAGAAGGTGAGAGTAAAGCTGGATTTGTCGCTTGTCTTTGGGGTTGCAAACGTCCTGCACCAATAAAAGCGCGAAAACCATATTGCTGTTCAACAGAACGGCGTTTTTGACGAATAGTAAAAGCTTCTAAATAACGACCTTCTTCAAAATAAAGCGATCGCAAAGACCGTAAAAGGCGAATATAACGATGAGGATCGTAACGATGGTCGCTAGTTTCTAACGCTTCGTCAAGATTCTCACTTGCCATTTTTAACTGTTCTAAAGCGATTTTTTCCTCACCCAAATTACGCTGTGCTTTCGCTAAAAGCAAGCGATAACTTTGCGCTAACAGTAAAGGAAATATGCTTTGATTAGAATCGCTGTTATCTTTTGATTCGTATACTTTCCACAAACTAACTCGTGCATATTGACTCGCTTGTGACCAGCGAAATTCTTGCACAGCAACTTGTGCTAAAAAACCATAATCACAAGCTGATTGTATTTGTGTCCCATAAGTTTGATGCAATTCCAAAGACTTTTTAGCAACCATTTGCAATTCTTGCCACTCTTTCAGATGTTGCAAAACTTCCGCCAAATCACCAATAAATTGCGCTGCTACATCCGGACGTCCACTTAAAAGCAAAACATTCAAGCATTCTTGAAAATACAATTTAGCTGAATGCCAATAACGGCAATTTTCGGCATAATTTCGTTCAGCTAAACGGCAACAACACAAACCAATATAAAATAATAATACCCCTTGTCGCAGTAGGGGTGAAGCGTGGCTGTTAACGATATCTAACTGCGAACAGAATAAATCGGGAATTCTAAATTTATCGCTTAGTTCACTCTGTTTTCCCGATAATTCCTGCCAACATCTCAAGCTTTCTTGGAAATGGTCTAAAGCGGAATTTATGCGATCGCTTACATAATCATCTAAACCAAAAACAAATTCTAAACTAGCATCTAATTCTGGTTCTAAAGAAATACCATGATTTTGCAACTCTTTAATTGCATACTTAAGTTCATAGCTATGCTCCCAAACTTGCTCTACAGTACAATGCCAATCTGCTTCAGGTTTTTGACGTTGTGTAGCACGAGTATTTAAGACTGTAGCGAACAGAGAATCAGTTTCTTTTTGCAAGAATTGTAGCAACTGAATTGAAGTCATTTCAAACCGAATTGGTGTCGCTGCCCAACTTGCGAAATCTGGTGCTAAACGTAATAACTTTTGCTGTACTTCATCATTGACCCAAAGCACCATTGTAAATGAATGTCTTTTGCGAAACTCATCTCGGATATGATTGATCGCACGCAATAAATCATCGAGTCCTTCCACTGACTCTAAACCCAAAATCATCAATGCTGAAGGCTGCTTTCTTGTTAATTGTGTATGAAGAGTTGTGTAGAGACTTCTCGCATTGTGAGGCAAAACTAGCTTTTGAATATCATGTGCTTGGGGAAATAATTCTTCAAGTCGTTGTAAAATTTGCTGTTGCAAAACTTTATAATTGCAGCAAACTACAACCACAGAAAATTGATTGGCAGAGAGAGCGATCGCCCTCCCCAAACTTCTAAATGAACGCTCGTTATCTGTTATGATGCTTGTTTGCGGTTTTCGTTCAACCATGATTGAAATTTTTGCGTTTCTGCTAAAACTGGGTTGACCGCAAACCAAACTCCTTGATGATCGCGGTATTCAAAGACAAACAAACTTCTTAACAAAGTGTGATATTCGATATCACCTCGAACCCGCTGCTGTTGCACCACTTGAAAAATTAATTCCCACTCGTGCGGATCGATTGGGTTAGCACGGTAGTCACGCTGTCTTTGAATCACAAGTTCCACACAATCGCGATCAAAAGGTGGATCTTGTTCTCGCAGACAGTCATACAACAATCCTAACAAATCGCGCACATGACCACCGCTGATCATACACAACCGATCTAAAGTTTCCGCACTGTCAAACACCTCTGTAATTAAGTTTAACCTTTCTTGTGGTTGAATATCAGGAAAAGCTCTAGCTAACACCATTTGACGCATCAAAGCTAGTCCGGGAGTGTAAACCTCCCCTGAGCGCGATCGCACGGGTATCATCGGCAAGACTTTAGGCGCCACACCACCACCTAAACGTTGCTGTAGTTCAGCGCTATCGTTAGAGAAAGTTAAAGCTAAAGGAATAGTATAAACTACATGACAGTTAAGTTTACGTAACTGCTCACCCCGCTGGATAAATAAATATTCTGGCAGCGATCGCCCAGATGGTAAAGGTCTAATTGCCACTCTATCCAAATTATCGACAATTACCACCAATCCTTTTCTACCTCTAGCTTTGAGTTCAGAGTTCGCACGCTCTAGAAGTTCTGTATTAATTGACTGTAAAATATTTCCCGTGCGGGGTTCGAGATAATCGCGTAAACGTCGTCTTAATTGCGGACTTTCTTTAGTTTTTGCCGTAATTTTCCCAATCCCAACAGACAATTCAGCTTCATAGTCTAGGTCAATTGGTGTTTGCATGAAATCTATAACTTCCGTAAACAACTTAGTAAAATAACTAGGTTTGATCCGGATTTTGATTGCTTCTAGACTTTCACTCACCTGACCAGCGATCGCTAGTAAAATATCAGTTACATCTACATCTGCCATTTCTAGGACATGAGTAGACTCAAAATAAACCACATGAAATTTTTGCTCTTCTAACTCAGCTTGAAGTCGCAACAACTCGGTTGACTTTCCACAACCAAGATGACCTGTAAATAGCTGACAGGTTGCGATATCCGGTGATATTCGCGTAATGGTACGCTGCAAAGCTTCGATAATTTTACCACCCCGCACTGAGGCAAAATCAATATAATATCGGCGATCGGCAGGATTTCCCATCATTAGAGGTCTGCTCGGATTGCACGCTTGATAAAATCTTTCTAAATCTAGGAGCATAACTAATCCATTTCACTTAGGGAAAGACGGGGATTGCAAAAACGTCTGAATAACTAACTATATTTATATCTGCTGAATAGTAATTCTTGCCTAGTCTGCGAATATCCCTATCAAAATACAAACTATATTGACATTCTTCCGGATGATTTTTCTGATATTTTGTCAAATTACAACACTTTTATGGGATAATTAGTAAGTAATAATTCTAATTTAAAATAATTTACTCGGAGAAAAATCTTCTCTTAGAAATTCTAAAAATATCCACTAGATAAAAAGGTTATATTGATTACAATTTACAAGTATTCCTTGAGATCCCCGACTTCTTTAAGAAGTCGGGGATCTTGTACTATTTTTTAATAACGTTTTTCACAGAAAATCAAGGCAGATAAAATAATTTTCGTTATCGTATCTTATTTAACAGTTTTGTCAGTCAATATATGTTTTCTTAGAAAACAAGGCTTTTTTCTAAATGACAAAATAATCTATAGAACCCATTTGATTGCGTGAAAAAATCTAAGTATATGTAGGGTGTGTTACGGAAGCCGTAACACACCAATTTTACGGAAGTAAGTTTACGCAGATAAACATAACTAGCGAAAAAATTCCATACTGTATTTCCTACTAACAATTAACACCCTTACTTATCAATATTTACAGTCTCCTACCCGAAGACAATCTTCAGTTTGGTCATCTCTAGCTGATAGTTGAAACGGCACTAGATGTATTAACTGAGCTTTTATGCTGCTAGGAATCAAACCAGTCTTGAGCAACAAGTTATTCGGTAATATCGGCACATCACCATTAGCAGCCAAACTAGAATTTACATTACCTAAAAAAACAGGTAATGATACCATCAAGGCAATAAAAATTGTCCTACTCATACAAACCTCAGTTAAGAATTTCCGATTGCGTTACCGTAGACAGCACCTTGATAAACCGGAGTTTAAAACTGAGCATTATATTATGTTTATTTTTAATAATTAATGCTTTTATTTGGAGACCTGATATATAATTATTAGTCTAACCCTGATTAGGGTAAGGAATGCCCAAGATATAACTTCCTACTCACATATTCATTTTAAGCCTTAATCCAACCGGACGAAAAGAGCGATCGCACTAAAAAAAATATCGTAGTAGCCGCCACCCCAGATAAAATAGTTAATAAATGATGCCTGCTGTTTCAAATCATGACTCCTTCACAAGACTTAGACACTTCAACTGACCCAGATATGGACCTCGAAGGATACGGCAACTCAGAATCAGATCCTCTCGATCAATTGCCTGGTGAGGTCGAAATGTCGCTTTTCGACCACCTAGAGGAGTTACGACAGCGGATTTTTTATGCCTTGATTGCTCTAGCAGTCGGTGTTATCGGCTGTTTTTTTGCCGTCAAGCCGATTGTCCAACTGTTGGAAATACCAGCACACGGAGTCAAATTTCTCCAACTTGCTCCTGGAGAATATTTCTTTGTCTCCGTGAAAGTTGCCGGTTATAGTGGGTTGGTGCTTGCCAGTCCTTTTGTACTTTACCAAATTATCCAGTTCGTACTTCCAGGACTCACCAGACGCGAACGACGCTTGCTGATACCCGTGATGTTGGGTTCGAGTGTCTTATTTGCCGCTGGGTTACTGTTTGCTTATGTACTGCTAATTCCTGCCGCTTTGAACTTCTTCATCAGTTACGGTGCAGATGTAGTCGAGCAATTGTGGTCGATTGACAAATATTTTGAATTTGTGCTGTTGTTGTTATTTAGCGTCGGGTTAGCATTTCAAATTCCCGTCATTCAACTGTTGCTAGGTGCTTTAGGAATTATTTCTTCTCAAAAAATGCTTTCTGGTTGGCGTTATGTAATTATTGGATCGGTGGTTTTGGGAGCTATTCTCACACCTTCTACAGATCCTTTTACCCAAAGTCTTTTAGCCGGTGCTGTCTTGGGACTTTATTTCGGTGGTATCGGTATGGTTAAACTTGTTGGTAAATAATATCATAACAGACTGATCGCAAACACTGTAGAGACTTCGTATTTAGCGTCTCTACATGTCAAAAATCAGTACAAAAAATCCTTAGTATGCCAATTTCCAGCATCGGTGATAGGTTAAAATATCGAATATAACTTTATGTCGCAAAAGAGTGGAAAATACTTAAATATAGGAATCCGGTTTGATTTTTGAAAGGATACGTAGGGGAGACAAAAAGGGGTGTGGATGTTCCTCCCCCTTTCTTGTCGTTGTGTTAGCAACGAGAGTACGGCACCAAACCCTTGATTTGGTGCGTTACGGATTTCATCCTAACACACCCTACAAATACTTAGATTTTTTCATAAATCAAATATGATTCCTATATTTTAGATATAATCACAGAAATAATAAAAAGTCAAAAATGAAACTAAAAGAACTACTTCAAGAAAAAAAAGAAGAAATCATCCAAATCGCAGCTAAACACGGAGCTTACAATCTCCGAATATTTGGTAGTGTAGCCAGAGGGGAAGAAACAGAAACCAGTGACATTGATTTTTTGATTGATTATGACTTGAATAAAATTACAGCTTGGTTTCCCGGTGGACTAATTCAAGATTTAGAAACTTTGTTAAATCGTAAGGTTGATATAGTAACGGCAAATTCTTTACATTATTTTATGAAAGAAAAAGTATTTAAAGAAGCTATCAATTTAGGAAAGAGAGTTTAGTTTATCTGATTCATATTCGAGATTGTATTAATAGAATTAAACAATATACACAGGAAGGAAAAGAAGTATTTTTTAACGATATTAAAACTCAAGATGCAGTTTTACGAAATGTTCAGGTGATGTGTGAGTCTGTACAGAAATTACCAAGGGATTGGAAAAATGCATACCCCGAAACAGAATGGACTAATATTGCTGGTTTTCGTAATCGATTAACTCATGAATATCTAAGTGTAGACCTCGATATAGTTTGGAATGTAATTGAGAACTATTTGCCAGATTTAGAAAAAACCATTGAAGCAATGGCAGCAGAATTTTGGAATATTTAGGTAGTTAGCCTAAAAATCTCTGTATGAAAATTTATTGAATTTTAAATTTTGAATTGTTATTTAAATGATAAACTAATCGATTAACCATTCAGAAGCACGTTCACCCAACTCTAAAGGGATGCTAACTGCTTTACCAAGTCGCGGGCGATCGCGAGTTTGAGTAATAAAAGTTTGCACTTGAATTGTACCACCAAAGGCATCAAGGTAAGTGGCGACAGTATTGAGATGCTCTTGGTAGTCTGCTTCACTTAAGGGAAAAGATACTTGCTCAAGATATTTCCACATTATTTGCAGAAATATCTTACCCTGAGTCCGTCGCAACTGCACATCGTATGAGCGTCCCCACTTATCAAGCAACAGTTGACGTAATTCTTGTCCGGTCATAGCTTTATTTCAATTATATTTTACATTTAGTTATGATGTTAAGTTCGGTAACTCCAGTATGATAAGACTATAAAGAAATGTAATGTCTACCAAAAGATGCTAGAAATATCTTTGAAGAGAAAAGTATGGCATCGTCGGGAACGCAATTCATTTCGATGCTGACAACAGCTACTAACATTATGGTAACTTTTGTCAATATTCTTAACAAAATAGAGAATCATAGCGCGGAGATTATGGCTCAATTTTCAGAATCAGCAGACGTCCCCGATATGGGGCGTCGTCAATTCATGAATCTGCTCACTTTCGGGACTGTTACCGGAGTGGCTCTGGGAGCATTGTATCCCGTAGTCAAGTTTTTTATTCCCGTTTCTGCTGGTGGTGCTGGTGGTGGGACAATAGGAAAAGACGAGTTAGGTAACAACGTCAGCGTAGCTAAATTTTTAGACAGCCATAATGTCGGCGATCGCACTTTAGTTCAAGGACTCAAAGGAGATCCGACCTATATTGTGGTAGAAAGCAAAGAGGCGATCGCTGATTACGGCATTAACGCCATCTGCACTCACTTAGGTTGTGTCGTTCCCTGGAACATCGCTGAGAACAAATTTAAGTGTCCTTGTCACGGTTCCCAGTATGATGCTACTGGTAAAGTTGTCCGAGGTCCAGCACCACTGTCTTTGGCTTTAGCTCATACCAAAGTAAATGACGACACAATTGTGTTGACTCCCTGGACTGAAACCGACTTCCGCACAGGTGAAAAAGCTTGGTGGGCTTAATTATTTCGTCAATAGTCCAAAAGTCCAAAGTCCAAAGTAAAAGATGCTTAGACTATTGACCATTGACTATTGACCATTGACTATTGACCTTCGTTTCTAGAATTGTTGTCCTTATTGAGATGAGAAAAGCCTTTACACCGGCGAGGTTGACTCGCAGTGCTAAAGCGATGGTAAAAACATTGCTTATAGCGATCGCTACTGTGACATTATTCTTCACCAGCGATCTAATTCTTCCCCAATCAGCTGCTGCTTACCCATTTTGGGCACAGCAAACCTACCCCGAAACCCCCCGCGAAGCAACAGGACGCATTGTTTGCGCTAACTGTCACCTAGCGGCAAAAGTGACGGAAGTAGAAATTCCCCAATCGATATTACCCGATACCGTATTTAAAGCGGTCGTAAAAATTCCTTACGACACCAGCGTGGAACAAGTGGGTGCTGATGGTTCTAAAACTGGCTTAAATGTTGGTGCTGTACTGATGTTACCAGAAGGCTTCAAGATTGCTCCTGAGGATCGCATCCCTGAGGACATGAAAGAAGAAATTGAAGATTTATTCTATCAACCCTACTCAGAAGACAAAGAAAACATTGTCATCATCGGACCACTACCCGGTGAACAATATCAAGAAATCGTTTTCCCAGTTCTTTCTCCTAACCCCGCAACTGACAAGAATATCAGATTTGGTAAATATCAAGTTCACGCAGGTGGTAATCGTGGACGCGGACAAGTTTACCCCACTGGTGAAAAGAGCAACAACACCGTTTATAACGCTTCCGCTAGTGGCACAATTACCGAAATTGCCAAAGAGGAAGATGAAGACGGTAACGTCAAATATCTGATCAACATCCAATCTCAGACTGGTGAAACAGTTATAGATAAGGTTCCCGTCGGACCAGAACTGCTTGTTTCACAAGGACAAGTGGTGAAGTCTGGTGACGGTTTGACCAGTAACCCCAACGTCGGTGGATTTGGTCAAGATGATGCCGAAATTGTTCTGCAAGATGCTGGCAGAATTAAAGGCTTAATCGCATTCATCGCTTTGGTGATGTTAGCTCAAGTTTTGTTAGTGCTGAAGAAAAAGCAGGTTGAGAAAGTTCAAGCTGCTGAGATGAATTTCTAAATTCTCTACTAATTCATCACTTAATTAGGACAGGTAAAAATACCTGTCTTTTTTTCTCTTTTTTATTTTACAGCAGATTTCCGGTTTAGGAAGTACATATATAAAACCCAAAACTTTGTAGAGACGTAGCAGTGCTACGTCTCTACGTGTATTCGATTAAGGCGATAGGGTGCTGTATAATATTTTTGACAAGGAGATAGGCATAAATAAACCCTCTTAAATGTAGTAAGGGCTTTAGCCCTTCAAACCGAAGCTATGAGCGGTAAACCGCTCACTACAAATGAAGTATAAAATTGAAAGTATTATGATGAGCCTTTTTCTTGACTTTTTGATGAAGGATGCTATTCAAAATCCTTCTAAGCTTGTTCCTTATACGAAGGAAATGAGCGATGAAATGGATGATTTACTAGCAGACGTAATTCTCGATTAATGGCTTTATTCAGTTGTAGTGAGTAAACAGTGACAATTGTTCAACCATTTCTTTACCCTGTGGTTTATTTCCCTGAATCAGATTGTAAATATAATCACCTATTGCTTTCGCAAGTAAAACTGGTACTGCATTACCGATTTGTTTATATTTAGAACTTACTGAACCATAGAAAACCCACTCGTCAGGAAAAGTTTGAATAACAGCAGATTCGCGTATAGTTAGAGGACGCAATTCTATAGGATGACACATATCTGTAGCTTTTTGATGTGGACTTGTCGTTACAGTAGGAGAGGGTTTATCCCAAGACAAACGTCTGTAAAAACCAACTTTACCTCCTCCTGAGTTGTAGGCTCCTCCCATAGCTTCAGGCTTTAATTCTTCAGGTAAATATTTCCAGTTTTGCCCTTCTTTTAAAAGTCTAAGATACTTCAAACGGTTTTCAGAGTAAGGAATAAATTGTGGCTGCAAGTCAACTAACTCAAATATGGCATCTCTAAGAGTACGCCATTTCGGTAAATTGATACCATCTTCGCTATGAGTAGCTACAGGAAATGTGAAAGCTTCATTATCTCTAGAACCAATAAATATGACGCGCTGTCTATTTTGTGGAACACCATAATCTGCTGCTTCTAAAAGGTTGTAAACCACGTTGTATCCAAGCGCTTTCATTTCAGCCAACACAACAGAAAGAGCAGCACCACGCATTTCATCTAATTCCAATGGTTGTCCTTTACGCATGTCTATCGGTCTATGTCGGATAGGAGCAGATAGCAGTCCTCTCACGTTTTCCATAACAAAGAAACGTGGCTGAATTTCTCTAACTATGCGGATAAAGTCCATAAACAAACTGCCGCGAGGGTCCATCACTGAACCACGTAACCCTGCTGTACTAAAAGGTTGACAAGGTGGACCACCAATTATTAAATCTACTTCCCCAGGTTGTAAAGTCCTGCCAATATTTAAAATACGTCCTCCCTCGCACAGTAAGTCTTGAGCGTCTACTTTCGTTATATCTCTTGGTACAGCAATTTCTTTGAGATGTGGTCGATTAAGAGCTATTGTTTTTGTGGCATCAGAATCATTTTCTACCACACTTACAGTATGAAATCCTGCCTGTTCTATGCCAAGGTCTAAACCAAAAGCTCCTGTAAAAAGTGAAATAGAGATTAGTTTACCTTTTATCAATTTTGTCACTCCTAAATACACTACAGTGGTAAAATAAAAGGTCTATGAGAACATAGCCAAAAAATATAATATCAATTGCTTCAGCCAGTTATTGCAATTTTAATCTTTTTATTTGGCTATTTACAAATTAAGATAATAAGTAGTTTAAACCGCACTACTGTTGTGCCTCGCTAGCTGCCAATTCTGCGAAACTTTTATCTATTAGAAGCAACATATTTTTTACATGGCTCTCAACAAGGTCATAGTCAACCTGAATCTTATCCCAAAACTCTCTACCAGCAATACGAGGAATTTTAGAGTATTGCGGGAATGTCCATTGCCCCAAATTAAAAGCTACCACAAACAAAGGATTTTCATGAATACTTAATTCTTTTTTAGCTCTAGGGATTTGAGAGCCAGTTAATGTACCTTTTAAAGTTTTTAATTGAGCAAAATATGATATGTCATTATTGAAAATAATAATGTCAATTCCAGTAATTTTAATTCCAAATTCTATTTCCGGAACAATAACATAAGGACTAATATTAGATATTTGTTCCCAAAGATTGCCCATTCTTGTACTAA
This sequence comes from Tolypothrix brevis GSE-NOS-MK-07-07A, assembly GCA_019358985.1. GTDB lineage: Bacteria > Cyanobacteriota > Cyanobacteriia > Cyanobacteriales > Nostocaceae > Hassallia > Hassallia brevis. Next base: position 55,739 of record JAHHIJ010000016.1, read on the forward strand.
GACTTCTTGTGACAGAGTTGCTAGTGACCAATAATTTGGCTCCACATAGTTCAAAAAGATTACGAGGATTGGGATAATTCTCTAAATTTGCTTTTTTTTGCTCAAATTCTTTTGTTAACCAGACAATAAAATCTGTAGAAAAATGTTCCGTTTTTTGATGAATTAGCTCTGACTGAATATCTAATTGTAAAACTGAGCTATTCTGTTTATCTTGTTCAATTTGATATTGAAAATAAGAAGATATTATTGGATAAATAACTTTTGTCAATTTGTATGCTTTATGCAAATCTTCATCAGTTATGTTATTAATATCAATTGTTGATGCTTGCTGAGAAATGAGTGCTTTCCGCTCTGGCACAGAAAGTGCTATCAAAGTCTCAGCAGTTAGTTTTGTAGGCATAAATACTTGAAAACATCAATGGCTTTCTTATTGTTCCCAATATTGAAGTAGTATCAACAAACCTACAAATAGGAAACCCAAAGTAGTAAAAAACGCAGCCAATGATTAGCAACGTGAAAATAAAATGGGGAGTTCCCTAGTCCCCTAGTCCCTCGCTAAAGCGTTGCATAAATCGGCGATCAATTGAGTCTTTGAGATGCCACAATAATTTATGCGGTGGCAAAGTCAAAAAACCTCGTGTAGCGATCGCACGTTTATCCCCAGTACCAATTAAACTTAAATATTGTTTCTGTGGTTTGTAAGGTTTGAGCGATTTTCCTAATAAAATTCGCTGCAAGTTCTCAAATAAAGGTTTACCTTGCCTAACAGCAAATACACCAGCTTTCGGACGCGGATGATTTACCATTGTGGCAATATCACCAGTAGCAAATACGTGGGGATGTGTTAGCGATCGCAATGTATCATCAACTAAAATAAAGCCTAGCTCATCGGTTGCCAATTCTGTTGTTTTTAACCACTGTGGTGCTGATGCTTGAGTTACCCAAAACAAGCGATCGCATTTCACTTTCAACCCAGATTCACATATAACATTTAATTCACTTTTCTCTATAGAAGTAAAGTTATTAGGTGCAACTTGACAGACACTATCCCCCAAATGGAGTTGCATCCCCCGCTTCATCAAAAGTTGTGTAACTAACCGCCTCACTGATGGATGATAATGAGGCATCAGTTCCGCGTCACGCTGAAATAAATGAATTTTCAACTGAGAAAAATTATTCTCCCGCTTTTTAATAGCCAGTAAATTAGCTTGCATCGATAGTGCTAATTCTACACCGCCAGCGCCACCACCTACTACTCCAATCCTAATTAATTTTTCTGGATTTTCAGCGACATCTTCAAGTAACTGATACCAATGTTTCAGTAGTTGTGTCACAGGTTTAGCGGGAATTGCATATTCTGCACACTCTACAGATAGAGTAGCGGGAGTGCTACCAATATCAATTGACAGCACGTCAAAAGTTACAGATGGACGGTTAGCACAAAAAACTTTATTATTTTTTAAGTCAAGACCGACTGCTTTATCGATGTATAATTGTGCTTGAGCAAATTGAGCTAAACGTCGCAAATCGATGTGACATTCATCACGAGTGTAAAATCCGGCAATGTGTCCGGGTAGCATTCCAGAGTAGGGTGTATCTGAAGCTTCAGTAATCAAGGTTAACCGTAGTCCTGGTAAAGGTTTCATCCCAAACATCAAAAGTGCGATCGCATGACTATGACCGCCACCAATCAGCACTAAATCTTTTACAATTGGTTGTGTATTTTGTTGCATCTGGTAAATCCATGTGAGGGAATTGAAAATTACAGATAAATGTTCTAAAAATCTCTTTTTATAAACTGTAATTATTATTTCTGTATATAAATTAAAAAAGTATTAATTTTTCCTAAAAAAGTATATCAGTTCTTAGATTCCCCACTTCTTTAAGAAGTCGGGAATCTGGACAGGAAATCTGAACAACGCAAATTTTTACAACTCCTCCACGGATTGCTATAGTATATATAAATTATTAAAAACTGCTATAAAAAACTTGAGTGTATTTACAGTAAAAAATAACACGTATTAAACAACACAAAGTTAAAGCTCTGCGAAGAACAGCCTAATAGTGGAATTCCTCCTTTAGAAGCTTTTCAAGCAAAACAGAATCGCCCAAAATCAAGATAAGTTGCTCAATTTAAGGATGAGGAATGGCAATCAATGAAACAACTGGGAAGTAAAAACATCAAAACCAGTTTGGATGTAATTTATGATTTAGAGCAAATCGCCAAGAATGATCCACAACAACACTGGGAAATCATGGAAATGCTCACGATTTTTGTGCGAAATAATGCTCCTTACACATGCCAAGAGAAATCAAAAAGCGACTTAAAAACGAAAATTCGTACAGATATTCAAGCAGCTCTAACAGTGATTGCGAGGAGAGATGTAAAAAAAGATCCGGAAAATCAGCTACTTGATTTGAGCTATACGGATCTGCGGGGAGTAAACTTTAATTGCGCGAACTTAGCGGGAGCGAATCTATATCAGGTTAACCTGGCAGGGGCAAATCTCAAAAGTGCTAACTTAAGTGGTACAATCCTAAGTGCATCTAACTTGGCTGGAGCAAACCTCAGTGGTGCTAACTTAGCAGGGGCAATTCTCAATGCGGCAAACCTTAGTGGGGCAAATTTGCATCAAGCCAACTTGCATCGAGCTAATTTGTTTCTAGCTAATTTGCATTACACAAATCTCAGTGGTGCGAAACTGGATGAGGCAAACCTCCGGGATGCTAACCTGTATTAAACAGACATCCAAGAAGCCAAACATCTAGATTTTCAGCAGATTAAATCAACTGATTTTTCGTGATTTTTCTACGTCTGTAAGGCATCTACGCTCATAGTATTGAAACACATATTGCATTCAATACACTTGTGTAATGGTAAAAGGAAGATTAATTGAGCCTTGGGGCGCATATTGCAATTTTGAGATAAATGCTATACTCTTTTGCCAATAATCATTCTAAAATGTGAGGAATACTTCTACTATGTCTGCTAATAAGACAGACACACTTTTGAATTGGTTGATAGCCACATCGGTTATATTTACTCTCTCATTGACTCTAAATTTATTGGCATTTTCTCATCATGAGAAAGTGTCAACGCAGCAAAAAATAGAGAATAGAAATCAAACATTAACAACTTCTGCAATAGTTTTTTTAGGGCTAGCAGGAATGATTAATGCTTATTACGCAGCAAAGCGTACAAAAGCTTTAGAAAAAAGTGCGATCGCAAATGAAAAAAACATTGAACTCGGCATTGAAAATAACAAACTCAATCAAGACAGATTAATTGCTGAACGCTTTATGGCAGCGATTGAACAGCTTGGACATGACAAAGTGTCAACCCGGACAGGCGCAATTTACGCTTTAGAACGAGTTGCTCAAGATTTTCCTAAAGAACACTGGACAATCATGGAAATTCTGTCAGCTTTTGTGCGCGAGAATGCTCCGATCCAGGTCTCACAACCACAACAAACGGAAGAAGATTCTGAACCTCGTTTTGGCAGACACACCCACGTCACACGTCACGAACATCCCGACGACCTAAACTGGATGGAAGAATCACCGCGCATTCCTACAGATATTCAAGTGGCTTTAACAGTCATCGGTAGACGCGATTCACAAAAAGACCCAGTAAATCAGAAAATTGATTTACGCAATACTCACATCAGACGCGCAGATCTGCGTGGAGTAGATTTTGCGGGAGCAGACTTGAGTGGATCTGACCTTTGCGGTGCAGACTTGCGAGCAGCCGATTTGTGTGGTGCAGACCTGGATAAAGCTCAACTATGTGGTTCAATTTTGTATGAAGCCAACTTGCAATCATGCAACCTGAGTGCGGCAAACATGAACGGAGCTAATCTCAATAAAGTTAAGCTTTGTGGAGCAAACTTGCGTGGATCTAACCTTTGTGGAGCAAGTTTGCGTGCGGCAAATCTCACCGACGCTAACCTTTATAAAGCCAACTTGCAACAAGCAACTTTAAAACTTGCCAACCTCTCTGGTGCAAAGTTGTTTTTAGCCAACTTGCAACAAGCAAAGTTTGGTAAAGCTAACTTGCAGGGTGCTGGTTTGATTGGAGCGAACTTGCAGCAAGCAAACTTGAATGGAGCCAATCTTAGTAACGCAAATTTGAATGCAGCCAAACTGCAACAAACAGAGATATTGTTTGCTAATTTATCTGGAGCAAGTTTGATAGAAGTTGATTTATATAGAGCAAATTTGATGGGAGCCAATTTGCAAAGAGCAATTCTTCATGAAGCTAACCTTTGTGAGGCAAACTTGATGGGAGCCAACCTTTATGGGGCAAATCTTTGCGATGTCAAATTAGAAGGAGCAATTTTGACAGGAGCGAAAAATTTAGATCCACAGCAGATTAGAGAAGCATTAGGCGATCGCACAACTCGTCTACCTGATAATGTTGAAATACCAATGCATTGGCGGCAAACTGTCTAAATAACAATCGCATTAATTGATTACTTGGGTGCATCTTATTTTTATTAAACATTACTAAAAATTAATTTAATATTATTTTACGAGAAAATATTTATATTTCCGAAATATCTGTGATCATTAATGTTTAAGTTAGAGTACAATCCAAAACCCTGTAAAGACGTTCCGCCGGAACGTCTTTACGTATATTTAATCACAACGCAATTTACATATATATTTGCTATGAATACCGATACTAATCTCAAATCAATCTTGCTACTGTCTGCGAACCCTAAGCGCACAAAAAGCCTACGCTTACAGGAGGAGGAAGAGGAAATTAAGATGCGATTACGTCTTGCAGGATATGGTAAGGTTCCCATCAACTCCCGTGGTGCAACCAAACCAAGAGATATTCAGCAGGCAATGTTGGACTTCAAGCCCCAGATTGTACACTTTAGTGGTCATGGAGCTGGGGAGGATGGCTTAGTCTTTGAGGATGCAGCGGGACAAGAAAAATTAGTTAGTTCTGAAGCATTAGCCAACCTATTTGAACTTTTCTTTCAGCGAGGAGTAGAGTGTGTAGTTCTGAATGCTTGTTATGCAGAGTTCCAAGCTCGTGCGATCGCTCAACATATTCCCTACGTAATAGGTATGAATCAAGCTATTGGGGATCGTGCTGCCATTGAATTTGCTGTGGGTTTCTACGCAGCTGTAGGTGCTGGGGAAACAATTGAATTTGCTTATAAACTAGGCTGTAACACGATTCAACTCGAAGGTATTCCCGGACATTTCATTCCTGTTCTTTTTACAAAAAATCAAAACGGCTCTAACAACAACTCCTCAGTCCAAAATAGTTTCTTAAGCGTTTATCCAACTCCTCCACCAGAAAAACCACAGCCAATTAGTGAGGAGTATATTCAAATTGCACTTAGCCATAGCTTATGTAAATGGAAAAAAGTTGTTAGCCAACTACCTGAAGATCCAACCAAAGAGCGCATTGAACTTTTTCGTCAGTACAACTTCAAAACATTCCTGGGAGCAATTGAATTCATGCATCAAGTTGCACCTGGGTGCGATATTCAACTCCATCACCCTCGCTGGGAGAACATTTGGTGTACACTTAGAGTTTATCTAACTACCTGGGACATCGATCATCAAATTTCTGATCGAGATATTCAATTAGCGAAATATTTAGACCAAGCTTTCTCCAATTTTTCAGGTGCGGAGCTAAAGGAATAAGTCTGTATTACATCTGAAATATTTATGAAGCAAGGCTTCTAAAAAAACTTTTGTTTACTTATTAAAACATAGGATTGTGTTCATAATCCCAACATTTGTTATCACGCCAAGTTCTACGGGTATGCTCACATTGAGATTGTTCGGTTAGCCAAGGAATCGATGCCGGGTAGCTGAAGGTGGCTTTAGATGTGGAATTTATGTCAGAAAGTGAGAGTATTAGCGAAGCTGTACAAAAGCCAGAAGTCGGCAATACAGCGACAAACACAGTAAACAACATAATTTTTGCTCTTGTGGAAAGTTGAAATTTGCCTGGTTTAATACTCTGGCGATCGCGCATATATTTTCCCTGAATATAAGTAGAAACAATTAAACGTAAAATACCAACTTGATAGAAAGCATATATAAGCAAAGTTTTGCTTTCTGCCTTCTATTTAGCAGTTGATATAAATAACGAAATGCTAAAGTGATGCAAATATTTGCACTAAAAAATTGTGTTAACAAAACTTGATTTGTTTGCTACTTTTATAGGCGTTTATATTCTGTGGCTGTATGTAATCTGTCTATGAGTTGATTTTTGCACACCCTTATCTAAAAGCACAGATGTTAATCGTGATTTTTACTAAGAAAAAATACTTAAGTGCTGTTTTTAAAGATTACGTGTGTTTTTTCTTCGAGCAAATAATTTAACTATTTAGTATACATAAAGACACAAGTTGCTTTTTGTACTTACGAGGGTATTTCTTGAAAGTTTAAAATTTGAAACTTCAATTTTGAGCTAAACTAGCCTCGAAGATGGCAAATACCACTCTTAATAAGCTTATGATTGACCTTTACACCTTCACCACACCCAACGGACGTAAAGCTTCGGTTATGTTGGAGGAAGTTGGACTTCCCTACAACACTCACAAAATCGACATTACCAAAAACGAGCAGTTTACACCAGAGTATATTGCAATCAATCCCAATAGCAAGATTCCCGCCATTATCGACCAAGATACTGAGATTAAAGTTTTTGAATCTGGCGCAATTTTGATTTATTTGGCAGAAAAAACTGGTAAATTCCTACCTCTTGATCAAAAAGGTCGCTTTCAAGTACTTGAGTGGCTGATGTGGCAAATGGCAGGTTTAGGACCAATGTCTGGGCAATTTAATCATTTTAAACGGTATGCGCCAGAAAAGATTCCCTATGCGATCGCACGCTATGAAAAAGAAACTCTCCGACTTTACAGCGTGTTAGATAAACAATTAGCAGACAAAGAATTTATCTGCGGTGACTATTCGATTGCAGACATAGCCACCTATCCTTGGATATCCATTTATGAAAGTCAAGGTTTAACGCTAGATAATCACTTGAATCTCAAACGTTGGGTAGAAACAGTACAGCAACGTCCAGCAGTACAGCGGGGGATGAAAGTGCCGTAGACATCTGGTAGCCTTAGACGTAGAGACGTAGCAATGCTACGTCTCTACATTGTTTTCTGGAGATGTCTACTAGAGAGGGGGAGAAATTCCCTTTGTCCCAAATCACATCGAACCCATAACAACTCCCCAGAAATAATCCTCAAAAGGTCTTTCATCAAGGTCGATGTGAAATTTTTTCGCCCAAGAATAAATATCCAGGCTGACACGTCCGCTTTCTTCATCAAACCACGAACCACCTTTAAATGAGATATTTCCTAATAACGTAATCCAGTGATTTGGGTAAGGTAAAAAAGGCTTTTTGCCGCCAAGCAAACCTGCGGCAGTAATCAAACCAAACGCTACACCCCCAGAATCGATAATAGCTGATGCTTCAGTCAAAGCTTCGTATTCTCCAAATATATATGTATGGATATACTTAACTTTACGATAACCTAATACTTCCCGCGTCCAGCCTTTCATCTCCCAAGATTTTGTCATCCCAGACAAATTACGGATAATATCTGGTGCTTCTACTTCAATGTTGAAAATGAAGTTTTCTGCTTCTCTTAGTGTTGCTAAAACCATCCAATCGGCTTGACTTAATCGCAGTCTACCTCGACTTTTAACAAGTGTTTGAGATGCTTTAATGCGTGTAGTTTGTCCTTGAAAACCGCCAGTTTCAAATATACTGCGGCAAATTTGCACATAACGCAATGGTTGTTTGCGAATAAGTTCAAACAAAATTGAAGCAGGTCCGCAAAATGGTTGTCCACCTTGGTTGACTTGAAATGGATCGCTAACACGCGATCGCATGTCCGCAAGTACTTGGTTTTTATCTAAAGTTGCCCAAACACCAGGTACATTGGATTTTTCAAAGTCTGCGATCGCGCTAGAAACTGCTGGATCTAACTGCTGGGAATTCATATATTTACGTTTATTACTGAAAGTGCCCGATTGTTAATTTCCTTGACTACACTACCGATTAGCAGTAATTCGCAAATAATCTTAACAAATAGAACTATTTATACTGTTTCATCGACCGAATTTAAATATACGTTATTCAGAACCCTGGAGACGTAGCAATGCTACGTCTCTACATTTTTTTTCACTTGTGCTTGTAACTGCGATAAAATTCTCAAGCACAACGCACTCCACAGCTATGCAAATCAACTGGGAAACTGCCAAAACCTACGAAGATATTTTTTATCACAAAGCCGACGGTATCGCCAAAATCACCATCAATCGTCCCCACAAACGCAATGCTTTTCGTCCGAAAACCGTCTTTGAACTCTACAACGCTTTTTCTGATGCCCGTGAAGATACTACTATCGGCGTTGTACTCTTTACTGGTGCGGGTCCCCATACAGATGGGAAATACGCCTTTTGTGCTGGCGGCGATCAAAGTGTACGCGGACACGCCGGTTATGTAGATGATGATGGTGTACCCCGTTTGAATGTATTAGATTTACAACGCCTGATTCGCTCGATGCCGAAAGTAGTAATTGCTTTGGTTGCTGGATATGCGATCGGTGGTGGACACGTTTTACACTTAATTTGCGATCTCACCATCGCTGCCGATAATGCTATTTTCGGACAAACTGGTCCCAAAGTCGGCAGTTTTGATGGTGGTTTTGGCGCAAGTTATCTCGCTCGCATTGTCGGACAAAAAAAAGCGCGAGAAATTTGGTTTCTCTGTCGGCAATATACTGCACAACAAGCTGAGGAAATGGGTTTAGTTAATTGTGTTGTACCAATAGAACAACTAGAGGCAGAAGGAATTCAGTGGGCACAAGAAATATTAGAAAAAAGTCCCATCGCTATTCGCTGTCTCAAAGCTGCATTTAACGCTGATTGTGATGGACAAGCTGGTTTACAAGAACTCGCCGGTAATGCCACTTTACTTTATTACATGACCGAAGAAGGTTCTGAAGGCAAACAAGCTTTTCTCGAAAAACGTCCGCCAAATTTTCGGGACTTTCCCTGGCTACCTTAAACCAATTCGCAATGACGCTCGTTCCTCGCTACCGCTACGCTAACGCAATTCGCAATTACGTTTTGATGCCTAAATTTAAATTTAGGCATCAAAACGTGCTGTCTGTAGAGACAGGGGATTTAAACCCCCAAAGTTCGTTAAAAACTCAAAAATCGCACCTTTAAGCAAAGATGCGATTTTTGAAAATGTGAAGTTTCTTTACAAATTGACAAATATTATAACCAAATTTCTTTTGGCAAAGTAATTTGAAGAGTTTGGTAACAATCAGCCGTTAAATTAAAACTGGCTGACCTTGTGGCTGTTCAGAAGTACTACAGATGGCAGTTTGATTAACACAAGCAACTGCAATTTTATCTAAATTAGAACCTAAAGAACTAGAAGCCATAACTGGTGTTGCATCAGGCAAACTCCAAACATCTTCCAAACTTTCCCAGCTAGGTGCAAAGGGTGGGAGCGCGAAAGAACAAGCCTTCCAACTTCCGAGAACTGGCGCTCCCAACTGTTGGCAAAGTCCACCACGGCGTCCTTCTGGCTTGTAATGGCGGCAATATCGGCAGGCAGAAGTCAAGACTTTAATGGGTTTCATCTGGGTTTATGTTAAATCCCGTTAGGGCTGATTTCTACTTTCAATTCTGCTCTACATATAAATACCTATTTAAGCCATAAACCCATTATTCTGTATATGTTCTAGCGATCCCGATGAAATAATTAACTTTAGGAAATTTTTAGATTTGTGTCATATTTGGCAATAATTCAACTACCGTAAATGTAGCAATATCAGGCTCAAAGGCATTAGGGATCAAGGTTAAGCCTTGTATTTTCGATTTGGTCAGCGTGTTAAATTAACTTCAGAAATGTCGTATAACATAGCTGGTAGAAATTTAGGGTAAAATTAGAAGAAATTTTATATAAATATTCCTGTAGGAATAGTGCTTGAAAGAGGGGGAAAGGGGAAAAAGAAGAAAAAGTTTTCATGAGTTATATTATGTCCGTTTAATTAATAGTAATAAAAACATACCTACCGTCGTAAAGACGTTCCGGCGGAACGTCTTTACATAAATGGTGTCAGCATGAAGAGTGCTGTAAAGAGGCGTTGAAATGCTTACTATGTAAATCTTTCTTTGCCTTAAAAAAGACTAGAAAACTGCTTAGTAGCACAAATAGAACAGACACCCCAGCGCTGAATTTCGCCTGGTGGGGTGGGAGATTGACATTGAGGACAAAGAGGTAGATTATGCGATCGCATGAGCATAAGGGACTTCCAATTTTCAAAAGCAGTATTCGCATTTTTGCTTATTGGTAGCACCTGAGGCTTGACACCAATCTCATCACCAAGGTAACTAGGATGTTCAGAGGGCAAAAGCGTTTTTTGCTGGTTTGCTTTATCTTGGGGACGCTTCCAACCAGCGGTAGAGAAGTGAATATCTACTAAAGGATCGGGTAGTTTTTCATTCAACTTTATAAGGAGTCGCTGACGCTCGAAAGTCAAATTTTGCGCCCAAGCTGCGCTAGAAGTTGCTACCCGCAAGACATCGCGCTGAATCGACAATGGTTGAGTATGAGCTGCTATCGCAACCCCTACGACTTCAGCCCAACACTTGAGCAAACGGGGAAATGGCTGCTGGTGCAGTAATATCTGAATTTCCGGAAGATTTAAAATATGATTAACTGATTTCAAAGACATCTCGCTCTATTCTGGGAATTTTCGTTAGGATTGGCACACATGTATTTTAAGTTAATCCAGTAATCTACCTTTGAGGCAGACAAACTATGAGTCAAGACCTCCGACATTTGGGTACTCAATCGTCGAAAACACCTGGGTTGAAGCCACAACTAGCAACAGCACTAGGTTGTTTAGAAGTGCAACTAGATCAAGAGTTAGCCCGCTATCGACGTACACGAACCGGATACAACACGCCTAACCAAAACCGTGTCAGTACTAACACTAACCAACCTCAGCAGACTGCCATTACTGCGTTGAACGGAGTCCTTGCCGCAGGCATCGCGTCCCAAAAACCGGTATCAAGTTTAACTTCTCTAGTACAAGAAAAACAGACCGTTCTTCAACCGAATATTCCATCCGCATCTGTTGAAGCTGAAACTCCTCAGGAAATGCCAGCGGCGACAACGGTAAATACTGAGTTACCAAAACCTCCCTGGATTGAGGTTATAGATAAAACAGATACATCTAATAAAGAAAATGGCAGTATTGTGCCTGCGGTTGTCAAATCTGATCAAACCGAAAATACCCCATCAGATGACACCCCAAAGCAGCCAGACGATTATTTAGAATCATCTGAAGCACTGCTGCGAAGTTTGACAGAAGAACAACCACAAAAAAGAAAGCCAAGTAACAGCGACAGTCTTTTATCACCTTTGGGGATTGGCTCGATGTTATTGCTATTAGTAGCAAGTCTCACCTTGGGATACGTACTTTTTAATCCAAAAACATTGTCTGTGTTTGGCTTTGGTACCAAGTCTGTGCCAAATTCGCCACCAACCGCATCGACAACTAATATAAAAAATACTGAGAAAGTAAAACCAGAAACACCGACTACCCCCATACCTAAGTATCCGAATCTCGCAAGAGATGAATTTCCAGAGGTGAACGATCCTAATGACGTAGTTACCTTAAAACCCAAACCGAAACCGACTCCTACAGCACTTCCCAGCCCTGTGGCGGCACCAATTTCAGCAAATCCACCGTTAGCGCCAATACAACAAGCGCAGCCTTTGCCAACACCAAAGGCGGCAATTTCGCCAAAGCCCGAAAAACCGCTTTCAGAAGTTAAACCGTCAGGGGATGGATTTTATCATATTGTCACAGATAATGAAGGCGATCGCACTTTCGCCTCTGCACGGCAAGTAATTCCCGATGCTTATTTATCACCTGATGGAAAATTGATTTATCTGGGTGCGCTGAAAACCAAAGAGCAAGTAAAACAACAAATGCAACTACTACAGGCTAAAGGAATTAAAGCGCGGGTGGAGCAACCTTAAGGAGCGAAAATCTACGATACCATAAAAAAACATCTACTTAATCCCTAGCTGTTGACACTGCGAGCAAAAAGTGAATGGAGAGCCGAAATGGAACTGATAAAGCGTATCCAACGGGTGATTCGCGCTAATCTCAATAGTATGATGGGCAGTGGGTCAGATCCAGAAAAGATTCTGGAGCAAGCCGTTATGGAGATGCAAACTAATTTGGTACAATTGCGTCAAGCAGTTGCACAGGCGATCGCAACTCAAAAACGCACCGAACGACAAACCGCTCAGGCTAAGTCAACAGTAGAGGAATGGTATCGTCGCGCTCAATTGGCGCTACAAGCCAATAATGAACCTTTGGCAAGGGAAGCTCTTACCAAACGTCGTGTCTATCAAGAAACACACGATGCTCTGGCTACTCAGATAAAGCAGCAAAATAGTCTGATAGTTAAAATGAAACAAGATATGCGATCGTTAGAATTTAAAATCTTGGAGGTGAAAACCAAAAAAGATATTTACATCGCTCGCGCTCGTTCTGCTGAAGCTTCTTACCGACTTCAGGAAATGTTGAGCAGTTCATCTACCACTAGCAGCTTAAACGCTTTTGAACGGATGGAAGAAAAAGTTTTGCAACTCGAAGCCAAATCCGAAGCAATAGCTCAACTCGAAAGCGATGACTTGCAGCAATTTACCTCTTCACAATCTAACAACACTATTGATGGGGAACTAGCAGAGATGAAAGTGCAACTTTTAAGTGGCGCAAATATTATACCACACAAAGGCAATAATTTAAATTCTTCGAGTGTAAATACTTAAAAATCACGAACCGTAAATATTGGGCAATTACTCAGACTAAAGCATATCTTAGAAATTAAGGGTTGTGTGAAGCTACCAATCTAAAGCGAAAAGATTAAATTGAAATAGGTAGCTATTAAATAGTAGAAAAGCCTTGGTATCCGTTCAAAGCGCGTAAATCGCAAAAGGAAAAACAAAGTTATGGGATTATTTGATCGCATTAGACGAGTAGTTGGTGCTAATCTTAATGACCTGGTAAGTAAAGCCGAAGATCCAGAAAAAATGCTGGAACAAGCCATCCTGGAAATGCAGGAAGACTTAGTACAGCTGCGTCAGGGAGTCGCCCAGACAATTGCTGCTCAAAAACGTACAGAAAAACAGTATAATGATGCCCAAAATGAAATAAATAAGTGGCAACGTAATGCCCAGCTAGCGCTGCAAAAAGGTGATGAAAACCTTGCGCGTCAAGCACTAGAGCGTAAAAAGACTTACACAGACACCGGCACTGCCCTCAAAACCAGCCTGGATCAGCAAAGTACTCAAGTAGAAACTATCAAGCGCAACTTAATCCAGCTTGAGAGCAAAATTTCTGAGGCAAAAACCAAGAAAGAAATGCTCAAAGCGCGGATCACCACTGCCAAAGCTCAAGAGCAACTTCAAGGCATGGTGCGCGGTATGAATAGCAGCAGCGCAATGGCAGCTTTTGAGCGGATGGAAGAAAAAGTCTTGATGCAAGAAGCTCGCGCTCAGTCGGCAGGAGAGTTAGCAGGTACTGATTTAGAAAGCCAATTTGCCAAATTGGAATCTGGTAGCGATGTTGACGATGAATTGGCAGCTTTGAAGGCGTCGCTGGCACCAGCTAGTCCACCAAATCAATCTTTATTGCCACCAGAAACTACCGCCCCTAAAACTAATCAGCAAGTTGAAGTGGTTGATGCCGAGTTGGAATCGCTAAAAAAACAATTGGATCAAATGTAACATTATCAGAAAAATCTTCACTTCAACTGTCCCACGCCTTTTGGTCGTGGGATTTCGCGTCAAAATGATTTAGTGAAGGGTCAAGGGTCAATGGTCAATGGTCAATGGTCAAGGGTCAAGGGTCAATGGTCAAGGGTCAAGGGTCAAGGGTCAATGGTCAATGGTCAATTAGAGTGTTCCAACAAATAAATGATCCAAAATCCGTCATTGCGAATGTAGCGAAGCGAAATGAAGCAATCGCAAAATCTTGGGATTGCCACGCTTCACTTCGTTGCGCTCGCAATGACAATTGGGCATTTTTTTACTTGGAGTACTCTTAAGCCCCGACGATTAAAATCGCGGCTACACAAACAAAGTCCGGATGGTGCGCGGACTAAGCTGAAAAGAAGGTTTCAAATTTCTTTTGGCAAGTGTAATAAAAGAGCGCTATTGACTTTGGACTATTGACTCTGGACTATTGACTCTGGACTATTGACTTTGGATTATTGACGACTTTGAGATAGAGTATTTTGTGTGCCAATATAAATCGTGCCACCGGATGGAGACTGCAATGAATAAGGGTGTAAGCACTATAACTGATGCTGAGTTTGAAACCGAAGTTTTGAAAGCCGAACAGCCAGTATTGGTTTACTTTTGGGCTTCTTGGTGCGGTCCTTGTCGATTGATGTCACCAGTAATCAACTCAACTGCCGATATATACAGCGATCGCCTGAAAATTGTCAAAATGGAAGTAGATCCTAATCCACTGACTGTTAAAGAATATCAGGTTGAAGGTGTACCTGCTTTCCGACTATTTCAAGGAAACACTATCTTAGCTTCCAGTGAGGGAGCCATCACTAAAGAAAAATTATTCAGCTTTCTGGATACTCATTTAAACAACAATTAATCCAAAGTTCTCAACCTCCCCGTAAAGACGTTCCGTCGGAACGTCTCTACCTAAGTACAGACGTTCCGTCGGAACGTCTCTATCTAACAGACGCGAAATTTCGCGTCTCTACGATTAATTTTGCTCCTCCTGACTTTTTAATAAAATGCAGTTTGCGAAACGTTTACAACCCCTGCAATTCAATGTATTTGCAGAGATGGACAGAGCTAAAACCAAAGCTAAGGCTGCTGGGCAACAGTTGATAGATTTGTCGCTGGGGTCTTCTGATTTGCCAACCGAAGCGCACGTTCTTGAGGCGATCGCACAATCTTTAGGTGATCCAAGTACTCACGGCTACTTGCTGTTTAACGGTACTCAAGCGTTTCGTCAAGCCGCAGCTAACTGGTACGAACAAAAATTCGGTATAAAAGTTGATGCACAAACGGAAGTGTTACCCCTCATTGGTTCTCAAGAAGGGACGGCACATTTACCTCTAGCAGTCCTGAATCCTGGAGATTTTGCCTTATTGCTCGATCCGGGCTATCCTTCTCATGCAGGGGGAGTGTACTTAGCTAGCGGTCAAATTTACCCGATGCCACTCCGGGAAGAAAACAATTTTTTACCAGTATTTAGCGAGATTCCCGCCCCTGTTTTGGCACAGTCGCGGATGATGGTATTGAGCTATCCTCACAATCCTACCAGTGCGATCGCGCCATTATCTTTCTTTCAAGAAGCTGTAGCATTTTGTCAACAACATAATCTCGTCCTCGTTCACGATTTCCCCTACGTAGATTTAGTGTTTGAGAAGACTGAGGATGGACAAGGGGACAAGGAGAACATCTTTCCCCCCATCCCCCCCTCTCCCCCTCTCCCCCTCTCCCCCTCCTCCCCTCTCGCTCCTTCAATTTTCCAAGCTGACCTAGATAAAAGCGTCTCAATTGAGTTTTTCTCTTTGTCCAAGTCATATAATATGGGTGGCTTCCGTATTGGCTACGCCATTGGTAATGCTGAGTTGATTCACGCTTTACGTCAGGTAAAAGCAGCTGTAGATTTTAATCAGTATCGGGGAATTTTGAATGGTGCGATCGCTGCTCTTACTGGTTCTCAATTGGGGGTAAATGCTGCTGTTGCTACCTTCAAACAACGTCGAGATGCGATAGTGAGCGCTTTACATCGCATTGGTTGGCAGGTTCCTACTCCCCAAGCAACAATGTATATTTGGGCAAAGTTGCCGACACATTGGAGTCAAAATTCTATCCAATTTTGTACTGAGTTAGTCGAACAAACTGGTGTTGCGGCTTCCCCTGGTGCCGGGTTTGGTAAATTTGGGGAAGGGTACGTTCGCTTTGCTTTAGTACATGAGCCGGCTATATTAACCACCGCTGTGGAGAGAATAGCGAAGTTTCTATGAAAAAGAGGGGGAAAGGAAGAAGTAATTTTAAACATTTTTACTGATTTTAAATAACTCCATGCCTTTTCCCTTTCCCCCTCCTCTGTAAACAATTTATCAACTCTTCATCTATGATTAACGATAAATTTATCGTTTTCGCCTTGACTACCTGCATTTTTCAGTGAAACTACAGATAACATTACATAGGACGTAATACTAAAATTTACTATAAAAAAGTACATTTAGTCCGTGTTGAGCTAGAATCGTAGCTTCAAAAGTCAAGGACGTATATGAAAATAACTAAGCAATTTAAAATTACCAAGGTTATGAGCGCCAAAAGCAGACGCTCAAACTTATTTCAAAATTCAACATTAAAAATGGTTACGTGCCAATTTTGTCTAGCACGGTGGCTAGTACAGACACAATTCGTGGCGATTTTTGCCGTCGTTTTTGGATTGACCATCGCTGCTACCCCAGCGTCAGCTTTCTCACTTAAAACTGATGACTTAATTAAAAAACCTTCAGTAAATTCACTGCCTGAAAATCATCCCAGTTTGAATTTGGAACTGGATTTGACTCAAACAAAACCAATTAGTAACGAAGCTACAGATGAGTTGAACTTTAACCAAGTTCGACCATACGATTTTGATACACAGAGAAATTTGGCTGGTAGATATACAACTGGTAATGAAGTTTCGCAATTGCTGGAAAAAACAGAAAGTAATATAGGAGAAATTATTCAAGCTAGTGAAGTGTCAAATGAGACAATTGACGGCACAACTTACTATAAGTATTACGTTGGAGATACAAAGTCTAGAACCAAAGAAACGCTTACATATACCAATACTTGGAAAGCACCTGCGTCTCCCCCTAAAAGAAGGATACCAGAACCCTCGACAATATTAGGGCTAATAGCGATCGCTAGTATCGCAAGATGGAAGTCAAAATTAAAAAGTCAATGTAAAGACGTTCTGGATCAAACGTCGCAACCGTCGTAAAGACGTAGCAGTGCTACGTCTCTACAATATGTGTGATCAGCCTGTCATGATATAACTTATAAAAACAACACATTTAGATGAATTTTTCTTAAAATAGAGATGGTATATTTGTGAAACTACTTAATAGTGACAACATTTGCTCAAATAGTACCGCTGCTTAAAGATCCAGAACGTCTGGAAAACCGTCTGGGAGAAATTCCCCCGGAACCTGGGATTTATTTCATGCGGGACGGGAGCGATCGCATAATATATATAGGTAAATCGCGAAAATTGCGATCGCGTATTCGTTCATATTTCCGCGATTCCCAAAGATTAAGCGAACGCATCGCAACAATGGTAAAACAGGTGACGGAAATTGAATTTATCGTCACCGATACTGAAGCTGAAGCTTTAGCACTAGAAGCAAACTTAATCAAGCAGCATCAGCCATACTTTAATGTACTCCTAAAGGATGATAAAAAATATCCTTACGTATGCATTACTTGGTCTGAAGAATATCCGCGTATTTTCATCACTCGCAAACGGGGAATTGGTAAAGAAAAAGATAAGTTTTACGGTCCTTATACTGATTCTCACCTATTACGGGAAATATTACGCATATCTAAGCGAATTTTCGCACTGAAACAACGACCCCAACCACTATTTAAAGATCGTCCTTGTCTAAATTACGATTTAGGTCGTTGTCCGGGTGTTTGTCAAAAGCTGATTTCACCAGAAGAATACCACAAAACTGTGCAGAAAGTGGCGATGGTTTTTCAAGGTCGAAGTCAAGAACTGATTGAAATCTTGACTATTCAAATGCAGAAATCGGCAGAAGCGCTGAATTTTGAGTCTGCTGCAAGAATTCGCGATCAAATTACTGGGTTGAAGTCGCTTTCTTCAAATCAAAAAGTTGCCTTACCAGATGATACCGTTTCGCGGGATGCGATCGCTCTGGCGGGCGATGATAAACACGCTTGTATTCAATTATTCCAAATTCGCGCTGGACAACTTGTCGGACGTTTGGGTTTCGTTGCTAATACTCACGCTGAACCTGGAGCTATTTTACAACGAGTGTTGGAAGAACATTATCAAACTGCCGATGCGGTGGAAATTCCCGCAGAGATTTTGGTACAGCACGAGTTACCAGATGGGGAAATATTAGCGGATGTTTTAAGTCAGCGCAAACAACGAAAAGTTACAATTTTGGCTCCGCAGCGGCAAAGTAAGGCAGAATTAATTGAGATGGTTGAGCGTAATGCTCAGTATGAATTGCAAAGAATGCAAAAATTGAGCGATCGCAATCACCAAGCTATACAAGATTTAACCGCAATTCTCGATTTACCCGATTTACCTCATCGCATCGAAGGTTACGACATCTCACACATCCAAGGTTCAAATGCAGTAGCTTCCCAAGTCGTGTTTATCGATGGAATCAGCGCTAATCAGCATTATCGTCACTACAAAATCAAAAATCCCACAGTTACTGCCGGACATTCAGATGATTTTGCGAGTTTGGCTGAAGTTATTCAGCGTCGCTTTCGTAAGTATGGCGACGATCCGGAGTTATTAAGACAGGGTAATCCAGATTTTCCTGATTTAATTATGATTGATGGCGGTAAAGGTCAATTATCTTCAGTTGTCGCTGTCTTGCAAGAAATGAATTTGTTAGATGATTTGCGAGTCGTCAGTTTAGCAAAGCAGCGAGAGGAGATTTTTCTTCCAGGAGAATCTGCACCATTGCAAACTGAAGCTGAACAACCAGGAGTGCAGTTGTTAAGACGTTTGCGGGATGAAGCGCATAGATTTGCAGTTAGTTTCCATCGTCAGCAACGCAGTGACAAATTAAAGCGATCGCGTTTAGATGACATTCCCGGTTTGGGACACCATCGACAAAAGCAGCTTTTAGCACATTTTCGCTCTGTTGATTATATCCGACAAGCGACACCTGCACAACTAGCTGAAGTTTCCGGAATTGGTTCGCGTTTAGCCCAAGAGATTTATGATTATTTTCATCCCTGATTTTTTGAGAAATGAGCGCAAAATGAGGGAAAAACTGTCATTTTGTTCGCCTAGCCTCTCGTTTTGCTCACGAGGTATATATTTGATGTTCAGCCTACGTATTTTCTCACGATTCAATTCCGATTCCTATATACCAGATTGCGTTGTGATTAAATACACGTAGAGACGTTCCACCGGAACGTCTTTACAGGGTTTTGGGTTTTACGCATGTACCTCATATACCTGAAATTTGTTATATATACAATTCTTAACAGTTTCTTTACTAACTTTTCACACAATATATCTATTTTTATGCATTTAACATTTCTTCAATTATGGAATTAAAATTTATATAAAGATAAGCATGGGTGTAGCAAATCTGCGGTTAGATTTACTATCTTAAGTAGTAAGTAATAATGATTACTTTAAGTAAAGGGGTTACGCATTGTGAGCCAAATCTAGTAAATTTAGAGAAAAACTAGATTATGGTAAATTGATTTATGAGCATTATTCTAGTAACTGGATCTGGTGAGTTAATTGGCTCCGAGTCCGTTCGATTATGTTTGCGATCGCAGTTTTACGGTTATTGGAATTGATAATAATATGCAAGAGGTTTTCTTCGGTGAAGATACTTTAACTGGATGGAACCCCCATCGCCTCCTACAAGTCTACGGAGATCACTACATTCATTAGGAACCTTTGACTATGCTAAATAGGCTATTCCGGTCAAGAGTGTTGAAGTTTTTGATTGGGGGTGGTGCAGCCGCAGCCCTCAACTTAATCTTGATATTTTGGTTAATTGAAAAACTGGGCTTTAACACCCCTGTACTGCGTAATACTGCTAATATCGTTTCCATCGAACTATCACTCATCGCCAGCTTTTTCATCTACCGAATCTGGGTCTGGCCCGGTGGAGTGTGGAACGTTAGAGAAGTTTTATTGCGTCAGCTTCCTCTATATCATCTTTCTGCTGGTGTTGCTGTCATCAGCCGTATCTTCTTAATCTTTCCAATTTTAGATTCGTTGAAGGTTAATTACGCAGTCAATACCTTAGTTGGTGTACTGGTCAGTGCAACACTCAATTATCTGATTAGCGATAGATTAGTTTTCAATACTCAAAATCGGCGTTCTCGTAATCGACCACAGACAAAATTTTCCTCAGATATCTATTATCCAGAAGGTTTAGCTCCTGGACTTGAAGATGGATTTACTTCCTCACGGCATCCTAGATTAGATAACTCAAGAGAAATCAAGGTCTTTTCCATTGTGATTCCTGCTTACAATGAGGAAGACTCCATTGTACCAACTGTTCAATCTATTACCGAAACCTTAGAAAAAGAAAGAATTTACTACGAAATTCTTGTCGTTAATGATAATAGTCGCGATCAAACTGAAGCTGTATTGCAAGAACTCAGTAATCAGAATAATAGAGTACGCTACATCAACAACTACTATCCTAATGGATTTGGGTTTGCCGTTCGTTGTGGTCTAGAGAATTTTAGCGGAGATGCTGTTGCAATAGTTATGGCGGATAGTTCTGACTCTCCAGAAAATATTATCGATTACTATTGTAAGTTGCAAGAAGGATATGACTGTGTATTTGGTTCGAGATTTATTAGGGGTGGAAAGGTAATTGACTATCCAACTCACAAGTTGATTGTGAATCGCTTGGCGAATTTATTTATTCAAATTCTATTTGGTTTAAAATTTGATGATACTACTAACGCTTTTAAAGCTTACCGTAAAGAAGTAATCCAGGGAATTTCCCCTCTTATATCGCACCACTTTAACTTGACAGTTGAAATGCCCCTTAAAGCAATTATTAGGGGATATACCTATACAACGATTCCCATCACCTGGCAGAATCGTGCAGCAGGTGTTTCTAAGTTAAAGATCAAAGAGATGGGAAGTCGATACTTGTTTATAGTTCTTTCGGCATGGCTAGAGAAGTTTCTTTCTAGAGGAGACTATGCTTGCAAGCAACCGAAATCAGTCATCCTTAATCAATCGATAAATGAAATCAACAAATAGATAACCAATCAATCGTGATGAATCACATTTCTATAAGACTATAGGCATAAAACAAAATCAGTTTTGTCAATAAATAGTTACGCACTGATTGTATTCTATTAGGCTACGGCGTTCTTTATTGAAAAATTTGTATGGCTAAAATGAACTTAACAACAGGATATCTCCAAAAAATACCTAAGATTCTCAAGGACTATAGTGTAGATATAGTTTTCTTTGTCTTTCTAACGATTTCCTCAATTAAGCTAACATCTTTAATTGAAAATACTGATATAGGGCTTTGGGATGAAAGCATCTATTTAAATAACGGTGTAAAAGCTTTTGAATCCCCTCTGTCATCCTTCAGGGCACCAATATACTGCCTTTGGTACTATCTAATTTCCCTATTTGAAAATGACAAAATAAATTTGTATTTTTTAAATTACAAAATTTTAGTTCTTTTAACAACATTAATACTTTATTTATATTTAAGGCGACTTCAAATATCCCCTTTACTAGCCACAACATTTTCATTCTTATACTTGGTATCACCAATTCCTCATGTATGGCCTAGACCGACACATTTTGCACTTTTTGTACTGCTTTTATTTCTAATAATAGCAAGCTTTTCTAAATCTCGATTGGGTTACTATTGTGTTGTCGCTCTGGGAATTCTTACTCTTTCTTATGCCAGATCAGAATATTTACTTGCTTTCATTGTTTTTTGTACTTTATCTGTTTTATCAATTGTCAAAAATATCAACCGGGAGGTAATAAGAATTCCTTCCTTTGGAACTCAAATATTTCTATTTTTAATAATCAGTTCACTGCTATTCTTTATATTTGGCAGTCCCTCGGCTGGTTCAGACTCTTTTTTTGCCTTTGGTCAACACTTTTCTTTAAATTGGGTATCCTGGAATCATAGCGAAATTGTTCCTTGGACTAACTGGATTTCAATTATTGAATCTGTTTTTGGTAAGGTTACTAGCCCATATGAAGCTTTAATGTCTAATCCTCATGAGTTTTTTAGACATATCTTTAGTAATTCCTTAGGATATATTCAAAATTTAATTTTCCTATTCCTGCTAAACTTCCCTAATTTTAGTCCAATAGTAAATAAGTTCCTAAGATATCTGGAAGTTTTGTTATTTGCACTAGCTATTATTTACTTGATATGGAAATGGAAAATAGCATTAAGACAGTGTGATAAGAAAATTTTGAGCGATTTAATTATTGTTTTCATATCCATATCAATTGCTGTTCTTCCAACCGTATTACTAATTTATCCTAGAAATCATTATTTAATAATCCAATTAGTTCTAGGCATAACAATAATTGTCTACCTTTTCTCAAATTCTATCCCTAAAAATAAGATTAAAAAAATAGGATTAATAAAGGCTTTAATAATTTGCTTTTTACTCTTCATTGTGACTCCTACTTATCTACCTGCATCTAATTCAGCAAGTACGCCAATTCTCAATGTAATTAGATTTATGAATAAGTTGGATATTAAGGATAAAGTTAACTTATTTGAAAATGATGGAGGATATTTATATTATTTAGGAAATAATTATAATTGGGTTCAAGAGCATCAACTTGATGCCGAAGGTAAATATAAAGTTTGTTTAGGAAAAAATCAGATTAAAACTGATATCTGCGATCAAAAACAAACCTATAAACAATTTGCACTTCGTAAAGAAATTAACATGGTTGTTTTGAGTGAAAACTTGACAAAAGACACTGGATTTATCAATGACAAGGAATTTCAATTATTACTCAATAAACCTGAATTATTAAATTTTTCAAGATTCGATGTTCCTAACACGGATAGAGCATTATTGGTAAAGAATGAATTGTTGAAGTAGAAAATAGTTCCTTTAAAAAAAAGAAAATGACTAGAAAAATTTTAATTACAGGTGGGGCAGGGTTTGTAGGTAGCTCAATAGGTATAGGACTGATTCAACGCTACCCTGATTGGCAAATAACCGCTTTAGATAACTTAAAGCGACGTGGTTCAGAATTGAATTTACCTCGGCTCAAACAAACAGGAATTCAATTTATTCATGGTGACATTAGAAATAAAGAAGATTTAGATCCTGTAGCACTTCAACCCGATTTAATTTTAGAATGTTCGGCTGAACCTTCTGTTTTAGCTGGATATAATTCTCCTGGTTATGTGCTGCAAACGAACTTGGTAGGTACAATTAACTGCCTGGAATTGGCTCGTCAAACTCAGGCAGATTTTATTTTTCTTTCTACCAGTCGAGTCTATCCCATTGCTTACCTCAATTCCTTGAAATTTACAGAAGAAAAAACGCGCTTTCAACTTCTAGAACAACAGCCTTTGCCAGGTGTATCTAGTCACGGTATTTCTGAGGAATTTCCCTTAGATAAAGCACGCTCTCTTTATGGAACAACAAAGTTAGCCTCAGAATTATTGATTGCTGAATATGCTGATGCCTACGGACTGAGAACTCTGATTAATCGCTGTGGGGTAATAACGGGACCTTGGCAAATGGGCAAAGTGGATCAAGGTGTTTTTGCGTTGTGGATGGCATTTCACTACTTCCAAAAACCTTTAAAATACATCGGTTATGGAGGAACAGGTAAACAAGTCAGAGACTTTTTACATGTGGCAGATTTACTAGACCTAATCGACTTACAAATTCAGAGTCTAGAGAAGTTAAAAGGACAAACTTTTAACGTCGGTGGTGGGGTCAATAACACGCTTTCACTTGACGAAACAACTCAACTTTGCCAGGAAATTACTGGACATCAAGTTCCAATTACTCCCATTCCAGAAACTCGAATTGGTGATGTTCCTATCTTTATTACAGACTCGCACAAAGTGATGACTGCTACTGGTTGGGAACCTAAAAGAGATGCCAAAATGACTCTCACTGAAATTTATGAGTGGATTTATCAATTTGAGCAACAAGTCAGTGATATTTTTAATTAAAAGTTTGGATACGCTATTTTTGTAAGCGATCGCACCTGTTCCAATTTTTTATCTCCAGATTACAGCAGATTGCGTTGTTATAAAATACAAGTAGAGACGTTCCGTCGGAACGTCTCTACCGTTACTTCTTGCTTGTTCTGAGTTGTCCACAAGCTGCATCAGCTTCTAACCCACGAGAATAGCGGACACTAACAGCAATATTTTGCTGTTTGAGGACGTTGAGGAAAGCAGATATGCGATCGCTATTCGGGCGTTTATAATCGACTTCGCTGATAGGATTGTAGGGAATCAAATTAACGTGACTTTGAAAGCCTCGCAGACGTTTTGCTAATTCCAATGCGTGTTCTGGTAAATCGTTCACTCCAGCGAGGAGAACGTATTCAAAACTAACGCGACGTCCGGTGATTTCTACGTATTCTCGACATTCGGCAAGTAATTCTTCAATTTTGTAAGAATGTGCGCTGGGGATGAGTTGTTCTCGCAGTGCTTGGTTAGATGCGTGGAGACTAACAGCGAGAGTAACTTGTAACTGGTGTTCGGCTAATTGACGAATGCGATCGCGTATGCCGACAGTAGATAAAGTAAGCGATCGCTGTCCAATTCCCACGTCTTTATTTATAGATTTGATCGCACCTAAAACATTATCTACATTCAACAACGGTTCACCCATACCCATAAACACTACATGGCTAACTCGTTGTTGAAAATCTTCTTGTACGGTTAACACTTGATCGATAATTTCATGTCGCGCTAAATTGCGCTTGTATCCACCCTTACCAGTAGCGCAAAAATCACAAGCCATTGGGCAACCGATTTGCGTAGAAACGCAAACTGTGAGACGGTTACTAGAAGGAATACCTACAGCTTCAATTATTTCACCATCTGCCAATCTTAAAAGATACTTGACAGTGCCATCGGGTGCAACAGAGCGGTAATGTAAAGTTGAGCGTCCAATGGGAATTTCTGCAACTTCGGCACGCCATTGTTTGGAAAAGGCGGAGATATCATTAAGATGTCGCACTCCCTTGTTATATATCCAATCATGCAGCTGCTTTCCTCTGTAAGCGGGTTGTTTTTGTTGCTGCACCCAAACCGTCAATTCCTCTAAAGAAGCGCCTAACAGTGGCGGAATTGAGATTTGTGCAATTTGGGGAGTGTTGATTGTGGCAGAGGCAGAGTTAGCAGACATAACATTTAGGAATTGGCATCGGATCTATATAGTAGCTCCTAGTGTCTGGATTTATTAGACATAGAAAGTGGAAATTAACTATGCGTTACCCAAAACCCTTGATTAGACGTAGCAGTGCTACGTCTCTACGTTCATTTTCACTCCTATGTTTATTAGACATAGAAAGTGGAAATTAACTATGCGTTACCCAAAACCCTTGATTAGACGTAGCAGTGCTACGTCTCTACGTTCATTTTTTACCAGATGTCTATTATTTTATTTGCCGGATGGGAATTTCAACCCAAAACTCTGCACCTTCTCCTGGTTGGGAAATACACTCTATTTTGCCCTGATGTTTATCCACCACAATTTGATAGCTAATTCGCGAATGCGAACTGTGCCCATTTTCATTGTCTAGGGCAACTTTAAATAAATGTTCTGCCTCATCTCGCGCTTCTACGATCGCAGCAACTTGTAGCAAACTTGTCCAGGATGCGATCGCAATTCCCACAAAAGCGATCGCCGACGCTTGCTTCACCATGCGGGATGCATTGGCGCAAAACTGACGCGACGGATAACCGCATCTGCTGCCAAAATAGCGAAGGGAAACGAAATACCAATCAACCAATCTTGCCAACCTAAGGCAAAACCTCCAACTACAAAAATAAGCAACTCGACAACGAAAAAGCCAAAAGACCACCGAGGCAATAGTACTTCTGAATGCGATCGCCTTAACACCAACCGTATTGGAACCATTCTTAGCCCCCCTTTTTAAGGGGGGTTGGGGGGATCGAGTCTTATCCGAACCGTATTGTAATGTCTCTACATTTTTTCACTCCTATATCTATTCAAGCTGCTGTTTCTTCAACTTCAGCAAATTCAGTTAAGAAGCGGAATGCCTTAACGATATAACTAGCGCATTCTCTGGGAGAGGTGTTGTAAAAAGATCGCCACGCACTACCTTTATCTTCATCGTAACGATCGCCTCTTTCTTTATGTGTATCCAACCAGGCAACTCGCACCGCATGACCAATTAACACATCTAATACGATGTTTTCTTCAATTTGTAAGGTTGGGTTGTTAGAAGCGATCGCAGCTAATTCCATTAATGCTTCAATATTAAGTTTTCGGTATTCTGGTGCCTCAATCTTATTTAACAAATGCTCGACTAGCAAGGCAAAGTTTTTTTCACCCGCTGTCATTTCCGATATCATGATTTCACTATCCAAACGATTGCGACGCTCTAATTTATCGCCAATAACTAAGCCTTTACAATGATGCATCACCAGCCAAACTTGCTGAAAAAAGTCTTTGGGGACGCGTCCTGTAGCTCCTTCAGCTTGACGAAATCGTCGCCAACCTCCTGCTGGTACATCTATTTCTGTTTCTATTGTTGGTTGTACTACCCAATCAATATCAGTTTCTTTTTGTTTGACGTGGAGTGATTCTTGTTTGCGTAATAAGTTACTCATGCCGGCGTATTCAGCTAATACTTTCTGCAAGCGCATTTTCACTTCAAAAGGTGAAAGTTCCATCAATTTTTCATAAGCTTCGTCTTGAGTGATATGCATTTCCCCGGCAATTTCGCTAGTTAGCAACAAAATGTAATAGCCGACTCTCAATGTCAGCAGTCCTTTAAATAATTCCGGTTCTGACTTGATTAATAAGCTCAGATATATGAGAATTTCTTGAGTGAGAACGCGATCGCTTATATCCTCACGACAGAAGTGATTTATTTTCTCGACTATTTCCTTATGAGATAATGGCACCGTTATCAGCGAGGCTTCGCTATAAGCCTTACCCACAGCGATTTGCTTACCCCTGACCAAAATACTCGTTACCACGTCTGACAGCGCAATATAAGTCATTTTCTGCAAACCCGCAGCGCGACGCACTACCCCCCAAATGCCCATTTTTCCGGCTCTGCTGTATACTTCGTCAAGTAAATCTGCTACGGTGACAGGATGCCCAGATTCACCAAAGCCAGTATCAAATTCCAATCCTTGCAAACGAGTTAAAGTCTGCAATAGCTCTATTTGCTCGTAAAGATTTTCTGATGAGCGCAATGATGAAAGCAACAATCCCAAGTTAGTTTGAAACTCCACTTGAAATTCTTGGGTGTGTTCTAAATGCCAGTTTTTCTCTGAATTATAAGCTAAATAATAACAACGCAACCCGGCATTTTTTACTGGTGTTTGGAAAAATTGCTCTTCTTTGGCTAAATCAATTCTTTCTATGGTTGTAGTCAACATCAATTGATTTAATCGTCCTAATTTTACGCGCACACCTTGACAAACACCATCTTTTAATTCTTGCATCAGTTCTAGCAAAGCTTCTGAACCTGTTTCCAACATGGTGTGAGTCAACATTAATGTTAATGTCGGACGTCCTAAATCGCTCCAATACTTTTGGATGTAACCAAGTTCGCTTCTGAGTTGATCTACTAAAAAATGATAATCGAGAGTTAAGTAGAACTGTTCTGAGTCTAAAAATGAAGGCAAAAATACTACTGACTCGTTGCCAAAACGGAAAATTCTTGATGTTGTCAAACTGCGGGGACTGCGTGGTGGGCGCCCAGTTAAACCTAGTTTATCACAACGTCCAATTTGTTTATAGATAGAAATCAGATCACCGGCTTCTCTAACTTGAATCGGTTCTACTTGTGCGGGTGTTTGTGTTTCAATTCCACGAACTTCTAGCTTTGCTTGTAATTCTTCATCTTCTGCTAGCAAAGCTATTTGTACCAAAGCTTGACGTTCTTTTCCTATACACAAATGTCTTCCCAAGGGGTCAATATCACCAACGGCTAATAATCCATCACTTAACATTTGACCGAGAAAATATAAACTCTGCGCCCAAACTAAGGGTATATTATCGTTAGGTAAGCGTGGCTGACTTTGGGGTGTTAATCTTTCGGCTTCTACGTCTGCTTCTGGAACATAATAAACTTCTGGTAATAACAGTAATCCATCGCGTTCAAAAAGTAACGATTCTAAACTTGCTTGATACTTATTAACTTGTTCTTGATCGCGACGAAATAATCCATCTAAAAGTAAATAAGTGAAAAATAAGGGCCATTCACACTCAATATGCTCAAATTGTTTGAGTTCCCAAGGTTCGTAATGTAAGCGATGAGAGTCTTCTAAAACGGTTTGATGTCCATCGCGTAAAAAGCGTTTGCAACCGTATTTTCCTTCGAGTTTATTGATGATATCATTAAAGGTGCGATCGCGTAACTCCACATCTTCCACTGCAAAGGCAGGAAAGCTAATTACACTCAACAGTGCTGCATCAATTTCTTTCGAGCCTGATTCTCTCGGCAATAATGATTCTAACGTAATTCGAGCGCGGGCAATTTCATCTGGCAACGCATGAATCACCGATGTTTGACTACCACATACACCAAATAAATCTACTCCATTAATCGCTTCTAAAGCAGCTTTTGCCATGCCGATGGAACTAGCATTTAATTCGGCGTTACCGTGATTAATTTTATTTCCACGTTCCCAAATACCATAATCTGGAGTACGGTAAGCTCGTCCTATATAGTAAACTAAATTTTGGACGAAATTGACTTCATCAATGGTAAAAATAATCTGCAATCCGGAAGCGGTCATTTGTGCCAACATCAGGATAAATATTGATGTTGCATCAAGTTGTAAATGTCCCCATTCGTCATCACCGACAACAATATCTCCTGTCTCGGTATTATACTTAGCGTGTAACGCATCTAATGGCGACTGAGTGTGCTTAAATTGCTCTACCTTTCGTGATTGTCGCATCATAGCAAACAACAATCCGCGCATCAGCTTGACCACGCTGTGTTCTAATTCATAGGTGCGTCCATTATCTTCATCCACTTTGCGGTATGCTAGTCCTAAACCCCAAACCGCGAGAATACTGTATACATTATCTCGCACCCAAGCATCAGTATAATCACCGTGAGCATTTATCGCCGTACTCGCTGGAAGTAACCCCGTAATTGCATTTTGACGTACTAGAATAATTGTCTTGATTTGCTCATAGTAATAATCAAGGCGAGATAGTAATTCAGTAATTGTTTTCATAGTCGGATTCTTCCCAGAGAGTGGAAATTCGATCTAGCGGCGATGAATTGAATGTTGCCTTGCTGATAAGAGTATCATACCGCTGAAGCGGGTTTTTGATAAAAGCGGTAGAATAACCATCAGTCTTAAGTACGATTACACAAGTGATGCTTTTGTTGCAAAATAAAGACTACTTCTGGTATTGTCAATATTATTACTATGTGAAGTTTGAAATTTAATTCGTCTAGGTGCTTGACACAATTCCTCGCAGTAGTAAAATCTACACAAAGTAAACAAAAATCAGGGAATTTGACAAAGATAGTGTGAAAGATCGCAGATTGACCACACTGATATGCTTGTATCTACCGGATAACCACTTTCCGGGTTAGTATTATGACTTAGCGATGCCGGGAATCGGATATCGATGTTCAACTTTTGAGATTTTATGGACCACAGTCCACAAGATGGCAGTATCAACCTCCTCTAGCTGGTGAGAAGCGTCTCCCAGCGAGGGGGAGACATTTAGAGGTATTTATCATGCTTATACACGATGTTCGCAATTCACTAGTTGACGCTGATGTTGCTGACTTGAACCAGTTGAAATTGGATTTGAATCATTCACAACCGGTTGATGTCGGGGAATATATTGCACAATTGCCGAAAAAACAGCGAGCGATCGCTTTCCGTTTACTCAATAAATCTCAGGCAATTGATGTATTTGAATATCTACCCCTCGACGTACAGGAAGAACTGATAAACTCGCTTCATGATGTCCAAGTAGCGCAAATTGTCGAGGCAATGAGTCCGGATGAACGGGCAGAATTATTTGACGAATTGCCAGCGGGAGTAATCAAACGGCTTTTACAAGAACTTAGTCCTGAAGAACGTCAAGCTACAGCGACAATTCTCGGCTATCCAGAAGGCACCGCTGGACGGGTTATGACAACCGAGTATGTCCGGTTGCGTCAAGGTTTGACTGTCGGGGAAGCGCTGAGCAAAATTCGGCGTCAAGATGAAGATAAAGAGACGATTTACTACGCTTACGTCACAGACGATAACCGCACCTTGGTTAGTGTAGTTTCTTTGCGGCAATTGCTGTTTACTTTTCCTGAAGTTTATATTCGCGAAATTTCTAGCGATCGCGTCGTCAAAGTCAAAACGGAAACTCCCCAAGAAGAAGTTGCCCAAGTGATGAAGCGCTACGATTTAATCGCTATACCCGTAGTTGACAGGGAAGATCGATTAGTCGGCATTGTCACCATTGATGATGTCATCGATATTTTAGAAGAAGAAGCGACAGAAGATATTCAAAAATTAGCCGGTGCAAGTGGTGATGAAACTGCTTTATCATCTCCCCTAACCACCATTCGCAACCGTTTACCGTGGTTGCTGGGAATTATGTTGTTATATATCGGTGCATCAAGTGCGATCGCGCCGTTTCAATCTACGATATCAATGGTGCCAGTCCTTGCGGTAATTATGCCGCTATTCTCCAACACTGGTGGTACTGTGGGTATTCAATCATTAACGGTAACAATTCGCAGTTTGGGTGTCGGTGAAGTCACACCAAAAGACACTTTCAAAATTCTCCGCAAAGAGCTTTTAGCAGGGTTAGGCATGGCTTTAGCTTTAGCCACGACTATGACGTTGCTTTCGTTAATTTGGGCACGTCCACAAGAACGCTGGGTAGCGCTAATTGCGGGAATGGTGATGGCAACTAATACAATTGTTGCTGTCGCTCTCGGAACTTTGCTACCAATGGCTTTGAAACGGTTGAAGCTCGATCCAGCCTTAATTAGTGGTCCATTAGTCACAACAATGCTCGATACAATTGGCTTTTTAACCTTTTTATCGCTGATTTCTGTGGCTTTAAATGTTTTGCATTTACCACACTGACCGAAAATAATTGCTAATCGTCGTAGTAGAGACGTTCCGCTGGAACGTCTTTACAATATATGTGATTTGTCGGACATCACTTCTGTTTCCCGGTTCAAAAATATAAAATTTGAACAGGTAGTATCTGGAGTTTAGACTAGTCAGGAGTGCGAAACTGTAGAAGAAATAAACTAAAAACTTGATGAATAACCAAGATTATTTCTTGAGTTGTTAGCATTGTGACGCTAACAATAAAAACTTGAAAAAATCATTAAATCGGAACGTTGGGATTTGAACCCAAGACCTCCACTACCCCAAAGTGGCGCGCTACCAAGCTGCGCTACGCCCCGTTTATTAGATTATAGATTTGAAACTTTTCCAGTTTTGAATCTAAAATCAATCCACTCAACTTGACTATATTAGCACAAGTTCAAATAAAAAAAATAACTTTGATTGATTTAAAATACTTTCAGCGTTGCAGCGGCTTGCAGCAAACCAGCAACAGCGTCAGCATTCCATTTACCTTCTACACAACGCCCTGTATTGAGGATAAACCGCAAGATATAGGCGTGGGGATAGCCTTCAACTTCCATCCATAATAAATCGCTTTCGGCTTCGCAGGCGATTTTCTCTTCATCCATCAATTCGCTTTCGAGTTGCTTCATGGTGTCTGCTAGTTGCGCGAGTAGCCGACAAAAGCCATTTAATTCGGCTTCGGTTAACTCGATCGCCCAATCATCTGTACCCACTAAACCTTTAAATTCAGGTGCGTTAGGATTCCAGCCAATACACCAGCCAGATCCACTTTTCACTAAACGTTGCATAATGTCAATGGTTATTGGATAGTTGATAGTGGATAGTGGAGCAACTAAGAACTAACAACTAACAACTATCAACAACTCCCTAATTCTTGCGGGTAAAGATGTTGACTAAGACTTGCACTAAGGCGTTTCGTTGACTAATGTTAAGACGAGAAATGGCAGCGCGATCGCCTTCTAAAGGATTTTGCCGTAAAGTATCATTACCTGGATATGTCGTCACATACATAACTTCATTGGCACCCAGATAATCAGCCAAAGTTAACTTCCAATCGAATCGATAATTTGGCGCACGTTCTTTTACGTAAACATGATACCTGAGTAGGCGACTTGCTAGGGTATTGTTTTCGGCAACTTTGCCAGTTTCTTTATTTATGTACTTATTTTCTCGTGGAAAGTTGGGCAATTGTTGATATACTTGTTGCCAAACTTCACCCGGACTAATTCTTTGGGCTATAGCGGGTTGGATACCAAAGAAATTTGTGTGAATTAATTTGCTCACCCCGGAACCCAAAACAAGCAAACCCACTACCATTAAGGCAGTGAGTGCTTGCAAGTAGGGTTGAAGGAATGATGATTTTTTGCTCATCCTAACTTTGCAGAGCCGTTTTTTATAATTCGCCGATAATTTCTGGTTGAGTAAGTTCATCAGACATCTCAATAATTGCCCGGAGTACTGGCTTCATTATCACATCTTCATTATTTTCAAAGTCTTCATAACGCCGACGCTTGGCACGATTTGCCACCTGAACCGTGATGCGGTAGCGATTTGAAGCTGCACCAATCAAATCTTCAGCACGGTGCATAATTTGGGACTGAGTTGTCTCGAATTTAGAACGCTTTAGCATAATCGGTGGTTCTTGGGGTCTTACCTAGTTTAGCAGCACTAATCGATATATTGCTCTATTGATAGAGGTTAATAGGATGATTGTCTATTTATAAGTAACTTGTAACACCAAATTAATAAATTAAAGCGATCGCATGGCTAATCTTGTAGAAACTGCTGTCAAAGCTGGGAACTTCAACACGCTGCTAAAGGCTGTTAAAGCTACCAAACTCGATGAAGAAATTCTCAATACTCCTGGCTCCTATACAGTCTTTGCACCAACTGATGAAGCTTTTGCCAAGCTACCCAAAGGAACAATAGAAGCGTTACTGCAAGATATCCCCAAGCTAAAAAAGATTGTGGCATATCATGTCAGTTTTGGCGATGTTAGGTCTGACGACTTAGGGCAAATTCAAGAAGCGGAGACGGTTGAGGGTTCTGTTTTGGCGATCGAGTTTGCTGACGGCAAAATAAAAGTCAATGATGCCAATGTCGTGAAAACTGACATCCTCACCGACAATGGCGTAATTCATGTTATTGACCAAGTGCTAATGCCTGGTATGGTTGCTGGTTCCTAGAATATTTTCTCATGGCTTGGTAGATATTGCATCCTTAAGGTTTTAACGGCTTCAGCCGTTAAAATCTTTGCTTTGAGCGGTAAACCGCTCACTACCAGTCAAGAGAGTATTTTACGTTGAATGCAGAAATTTCAAAGCAAATTGTATCGATGGATGCTATAACTTCACCCAAAGATAGATGTAACTAGCTCACAAAAATTAATATTATCAATGCAGTTTGTTATGAAAATTCATGAGTTCGCATTGCAAATACTGCTAATCAAGCTTGGTCTTTAGATGAAGGTTGTCAACATTATATGGCATCTTCCTAACGAAGACATTATAGCTGCTCAAAAAGCGGTAATTGTTGCTGCAAATACTCTGTTTTTTTAACAAGCAATACAGCGTAAACTAACTAATGGAGAATCTACTCATGGCAGCCGATTTAAATGCAACTATTTCAGCCTTAAAGAGTGGTTTAACTTCTATTCCTGCTGATGCTGCGGTAAGCAATATCGAAAGCTGGGAAAAAGACCTTAAGGATGCTGCACCGGAAATTGCTAGTGCTTTAGGTCAACTTAAAGCAGCTTTAGTAAATGGTACTGCTACTCCTGACTCATTAAGTCAACTGTTAAACAGCCTTGGTGAAAAGACTTCATCTGCTGGTGCTGGTAACGCACAAGCTGAAGAGTTAGGTTCTCTGCTGAAAAAAGCAGGTAGTTCATTAGGTTAGATATTTAGGCGTTGCTGATTTGATATATGAATTTTAAATTTTGACGGGTGATTGTAACATTAAAACCCGCCTTTGTAGAGACGTTCCGCCGGAACGTCTTTAGCAATAATTAGGAATTTCATATTAAGATTCAGCAACGCCGATATTTAAGTAATTGTAGAGACGTTACATGTAACGTCTCTATTAGTCTGTCAATTTTATTAGGGTATGTGTATATGCAAAACCCGCTCAAAGACGTAGCATTGCTACGTCTCTACAAGGATTTCGGGGGAACGCATAATTAATTTACACTTCCTTTGTGTCTATTAGACATCTCCAGAAATTAAATGTGCGTCATCCAAAACCCTTGTAGAGACGCGAAATTGAACTTCGTCCCGCTTCGCTAACGCGTCTCTACATTCTTTTTCACTCCTATGTCTATTCTTTAACCTACACCCAAAATGCAGCTACTGCGTGGGGGAAGAGTTAAAGAAAGTTGCTTATCGACACGTTTACTCCACTCAAATTCAGCGGTGCCAAATAAAAGTTTGTCGGGTTGAGATTGCAGATTTACAGATTCTAAGTTGATGAGTGCTTCGGCAGTACCAACGTTAACTGCAATTATCAATTCCTCGGTTGCCAAAGTTCGCGCAAAGACGTAAACTGCTCCTTGAGCGTACAAGACTCGGTAATCGCCTGTACGCAAGCATGGGTAAGAATGGCGTAAAGCAATTAATTGACGGTGAGTATTGAGAATTTCTCGATTCCAATTAGCATCTAAAGGAAATCCACGACGGGAGTCTGGGTCGATCGCACCAGGTAAACCCACTTCATCACCATAGTAAATGCTGGGCGCACCAGGAAAGGTTAATACTAGTAAAGTTGCTAAATCTACACTCGCAACATCACCACCAGCAATTGAGATCAATCTTGCCGTATCGTGACTCGCTAGCAAATTTAGTTGAGTTAGCTGAATTTCCCAAGGATAAAGTTGCAGTAGTTCTTGGATTTTTTCAGCGTACTCAGCCGCAAATAAGGGTGGATAGGGTTTGTAATCGCGACTTTGCACTTGTTCTAAGTCTACGCGATCGCCTGCCGCAAAAGCGATTGTAGGTCCTGCAAATAAGTAATTCATCACCCCGTCGAATTGAGTACCATCCAACCACTCGCGGGAATCTCCCCAAACTTCCCCGACAATGTAGGCATCAGGATTGATAGCTTTAATGCGATCGCGAAATTCCTGCCAAAAACCAGGAGTTTTTATTTCAAATGGCACATCTAACCGCCATCCGTCAATACCGAATTTAATCCAATATTCGGCAATTTCCATGATGTATTCCCGAACTTCCGGGTTATCGTGGTTAAATACTGGCAAGGCTCGATTTCCACCCCAACCTTCATAGTTAGCAGGATACTCACCGTTGTAAGCAGAAAGGGGCCAGTCTTCAATTTTAAACCAATTTAGCCAAGGTGAATGAGGACCATTTTCTAAAACGTCGTGGAAAAAGAAAAAGCCGCGACTGGAGTGATTGAAAACTCCATCTAACACAACTTTGATATTGCGATCGTGTGCTGCGTCTAGCAATTCCCTAAAAGCCCCATTGCCCCCCAGCATCGGATCTACCTGATAATAATCGTGGGTATGATAGCGGTGATTGCTAGCCGATTGAAATATGGGCGTAAAGTAAATAGCGTTAATGCCCAAATCCTGTATATAGTCTAGCTGCTCTAGAATACCCCACAAATCTCCACCTTTGTAACCTTGGAGTGTGGGCATTGCTTCCCAATCTTCCCAACGTGCTTCATGCAAAAGCCGTTTGCGTGGCTGTTTGCTTTTGGCAAAGCGATCTGGAAAGATTTGATAGAAAACTGCATCTTTAACCCAGTCTGGTGTTTTTATATCCATGAATCGCTGCTATATACCTTTACAGACATCGTTACAAATACTTACATATTTGTGACTCACACTTCTGATAGATAATCAGTCAAGGGTTAAGAGTTAAGGGTCAAGGGTCAAGGGTTAAAGGTCAAGGGTCAAGGGTCAAGGGTCAAGGGTCAAGGGTCAAGGGTCAAGGGTCAAGAGTCAAGGGTCAAGAGTCAAGGGTCAAACCTTAAGGCTTAATGCTCAAACTTTAAGGCTTAATGCTCAAACTTTAAGGCTTAATGTTCTAACCTTAAGGCTTAATGTTCTAACCTTAAGGCTTAATGCTCAAACCTTAAGGCTTAATGCTCAAACCTTAAGGCTTAAAGGTTAATCTAATCTTGACTCTTGACTATTGACTCTTGACTCTTGACTATTGACTCTTGACTATTGACTCTTGACTATTAACTGTTGACTCTTGACTATTGACTCTTGACTTTGCTTACAAAAATTCAATAGAATTTGAGGTAAAAATGAGACACGATAAACTTTCACCTGGTCTGCTGTTAGCGTATGAAGATTACCAACGCTACGGAGCGCAAGCTTTAGCTCCACAAATGCGATCGCTTGGTATCTTGGCACCCAGAAACACTATACAGCAAACTAAGAGCATCGTTTTTATCTACTGCGACGAAGACGCTGACTTAAGTCACTTATTACAACAAGGTATCGAAGTCAACCAAAACACCGGAAGTGTGCGGACAGCTTATTTACCCCTCAGTACTTTAGACCATTTATCTGATGAAAATGCCGTTCATCGCATCAAGCCATCACGCAAAATGCACCTGCGGATGGATGTCGCGAAAAAAGACGTACATTTGACAGAGTTTCAAAACAAAACCGGACTCACAGGAGAAAAAGTCGTTATCGGCATTGTAGACACCGGTATCGATCCGAAACACCCCGCTTTTAAAGGTCGCATTTTACGCATTTGGGATCAAACTCTACCTGGTCCCGGTGTCAAAGAAGGCGCCTACGGAGCAGAATTAAGCAAAGACCAACTAACAATTTCTCAAGACACAGAAGGACACGGCACCCACGTTGCTGGCATTGCCTCATCTGCTGACAGCACTTATAGTGGTGTCGCACCAAAAGCAGAATTAGTCATCGTCAAAAGCGATTTACAAGATGCTCACATTGCCGATGCAGTTCGTTACATTTTCCGCGTTGCTGGTGAAATGAACCGCCCAGCAGTGGTAAACTTAAGCTTGGGTGGACACGCTGATGCTCATGATGGCAGCGACTCCTTATCAAAAGTCATTGATGCCGAAACTGGTCCTGGAAGAATTGTCTGCTGTGCCGCAGGTAATGAGGGTAACAGCAACATTCATGCTCAAGCGAAAATCTCTACCACTGCCATATCTACTATCCGTTTTAATGTTCCCCAAAACCAAGTAGGCATTGCTTGGTTAAATGGTTGGTATTCTGGCAAAGGTCAGTTAGAAGTATCTGTGCGGACTCCCAACGGTTTTGTTACCCCCTTCCAAAAAATCATTACCAAAGACAATCCCACCCAAGATTACAAATTGGCAGATGCACAGGTGCAAATAGCCACACCAGGACCAGATCCGATGAATGGCGACCATAATTTCTTTGTACAAATTCGCGGTAATGGTACAACGGCAGTTATGGAAGGCATTTGGCAGCTGCGGGTACGCAATACAGGTTCGAGTGAAACACGTTTGGATGTGTGGACGTTAGATGACCAATCGGCGGTATTTTTCACGGGTAAAAGTGTGCAGGATGCTGTGAAAATTGGTTCCCCAGGAGCTTGCAAGAATGCAGTTACGGTGGCTTCTTACACTACTAAGGTGAAATATACAGATATTGATGCCAAACCTCAAGAAATAGGCTTGGAATTGCATAGTATTTCTGATTTTAGCAGTGAAGGTCCCCTGCGGAATGATGCTCACAAGCCGGATGTGGCAGCACCAGGAGCGATGATTGTTTCTACACTATCATCTACTGCTCAAAGTTTTGGGCGATCGTCAATGATTAATTCTAAGTTTGTGGTTTCAGCTGGCACTAGTATGGCAACACCTTTTGTTACTGGTTTGGTGGCACTGTTGTTGCAACGGAATCCCAAACTTGACCCCGCTGGTGTTAAAGAATTGTTACGTAAAAATAGTTCCATACCCAAAAAAGCAGCGGGAACCTTTGATAGGAAATGGGGCTTTGGATTGATTGATGCTAAAAATCTTTAAACAGATATAGAGGCATAGGAAATCAGGTTTATACAAGGGTAGGCAAAAGGTCTGCCCTTGTTCCTTGGGAGACTCCAAAAAAATCATCAAAAAAGGAGTTTCAATAAAAAAAAATTGGATAAACAACCTAAGCGATCGCTCAATTATTCACTCCTATAATGAGAATATAGAAAAACATTAAACGAAAAACAGGTGTAATTAATTATGCAGGCTATTTTTTGGACTGTAGAAAAAATACCATCTCCAATGTTATAGATTATTAATTGGGTAATTATAACAGCGATCGCACTCCCCAATTAACTAGATTTCTACCTCATACTTGTATATTTATTTTCTCGATATAGAAATAAAAAACATTGATCCAGGAAGCAGCAAATTCAAATTGGTATAACATCTAGGAAATTGCTATAATAAAACGCTGATAGTAAAAATGTATGATGAGCAAATGAATATATCGCTTGATCCTACTCATGAGCAATTTGTTATATCTAAAATTGAAAGCGGAAAATACGCGAACGCAGATGAAGTAATTGCTGCTGCATTGCAATTGTTGGAAGAACAGGAACAATATATTCTTTGGTTAAATGATACTCGTCAGAAAGTAGCAGTTGGTTTGGAAGAAATTGAACGAGGTGATGTTCTAGATACCGAAGTTGTCATCAACCAACTCAAAGAGAAATTGCTTCAAAAACGCGAGGCTCAAACATGAGTCGTTCCACTATCTCTCAAACGGCAAGCAGAGATTTGGTTGAGATTTTAGATTATTTTACAAATATTAATATTGATGCTGGGGAACGTTTTATACAGGAGTTTGAGAAAAAGTGCAAAAACATGGTAAATTTTCCGAATATGGGGCGTAGTTACGAAGATATCGCTCCCTTTTTACGAGGATTACCTATCGACGGTCATATAATTTTGTACAAAGTAATTGACGAGGAAATCACAGTTGTCCGTGTTGTTAGTGGAAAGCGAGATTTGAAGTCATTGTTTTCAGATTCTTAATCTAGTTGTGAGTGCGATCGCCTGCGACCAACCGGAGGTCATCGCCTGATATGATTGCTTGGTTGGACATAAGGAAACTCAACGGTATATCGCAGAAACATGATGATGAGCGAACAATATTTTTACCGATATCAATTTACTTATAATGAGAATATAGAAAAACAGTAGCGTAGATAATATATGAGCATTTCTTTGACTCCTGAATTAGAGCAATTTATCCAAAGTCAAATTGCTAGCGGTAAATATGCTTCGACTGAGGACGTGATTATTGCAGGTATTAAACTCCTGGAGGAAAGGGAAAGGATTTATAAGGGTAGGTTTGAGGAATTAAAACGGGAAATTGCGATCGGAGTAGAACAACTCGAACGTGGGGAAGTAATTGATGGGGAGATAGTTTTTCGTCAATTAGAGCAGAAATTACAACAGCGTCGTCAGTAAGCAGGGAAATGATTAATATTTGTAGATTTACTGCTGCTGCAAGTCGGGATATTGAGAACATAATTGATTATATCGCTGACAGGACTTACGCAAGGACTACGCAGTTACGTCATTGCGACGCAAGGAAGCAATCTCAAAGTCTTGTTTTCTCGTTACGATATAAATACTGAAATATGATCATTGATGTTGGAATAATTACCATAAAAAGAATCAAGAGCGTAAACGCAACGCAGCTTGTCGTAAGACATCGCATTTACCGATGAGCGAACAATACTACATCTATTTAATGACAAACAAAGATAATACTGTGCTTTATACAGGTGTTACGAATGATTTAATCAAAAGGGTTTATGAACACAAAGAAAAATTAATTGCTGGTTTTACAAGCAAGTACAACGTGAATAAATTGGTTTATTACGAAATTTTTACCGATATCAATAATGCGATCGCAAGAGAAAGACAAATCAAAGCAGGTTCTAGACAAAAGAAAATCGATTTAGTCAATAGAATGAATCCAGAATGGTGCGATTTATATGATGATTTATTGTAAAATCGTCATTGCGAACGTAACGAAGTGGAGGAAGCAATCGCAATATCTCCGACTACGAACAAGTCAATGAGATTGCTTCGTCGTTCCTCCTCGCAATGACAGGAAAGAAAAGCGATCGCACTGCTGACAAAAATAATTTTGCCTTAACCTGTCGCGAGTGGGGGGCAAGTCTATGTATTTAAAGTCCTATCGCTTATCCTGAACTACAAACGACCACCAACGAGCATTATCAGAGGTGTAATTTTTGTTTTCTATATTTGGTTTATTTGATTTATCTGGATTTTCCCATTCTGTACCAATCGGGTTGTTGGTACCTTTATTAGTGATAAAACATTCTGAAAGATTACCAGTAATATCTTTTTTCTTGCAGTCAATCGCAAAATTTTGGCGCAATGTGTCATCACACTTATTAAGACTAAGAAGACCGTTAGGAAAAGTAGTAAGACAAGCATCACCATTAATTTCAATTCTAGGACGAATTTCATAAGCGTCATGAGTTCGCTTATAAATCAGTTTAAATTCACTATTCCTCTCTACTCTCTGAGTCCAGTTTACAGTGGCGCGAGTACCCAAAGCCGCAGAATTTCCCTCCATACTAATACGCCAAGCTGAATCCAGACCACCACCAGTTACTATGGTATAAATTTGTTCATCTGAGGGATGTTTTTTTTGCGATATGAACGATGGATTCTTAAAAATATTATAACCTACCACTGCTGTGACTAAACTTCCACCTACCAACCCTACCCAGCGCAAAAACTTTTTTCGGTTTATCCCCGCATAAGTTTGCTTTTTTTCTGTTGTTTCTCCTTCTGATAAATCAGCTTCAGAGCCACATTTACAGTGAAATTTTAGTGTTATTTTTTCAATGAAAACCTTGTATTCTGCTTTCTTAATAGAAGGTTTTAGTTCATTCCAACAGAGTTTACATATAGCTTCTGTATCTCCTACCTTGTTTAAATAGTCAATTAGGCTTATAGCGAAGTTAGAAGGTGAAGAATGTTCGTATATAAAATCAAGTTTAGAGTAGTCGGATATTCCAATTCTTATACATAGTGCTTCTCGTTCTTTGGCTTTCTGGCTACTAACCAGTAGTTCTGCTAATGCGGTTAATTCATCTTGGGTTAGTTCATCTTGGCTTGATTCTTGTGACATAGTTTTTACTTCTCATACTACTTCCAATTTAGTTTTGATTTAATACTTTCCAAATCAGCCGCGTATTTCCCTCTTTTAAACACAACTTCAAGTTCCTTGCAGATTTTCCCAAGAGCTTGCTGATCATCTGTACTATGCAAATAGTCAATTAGCTGTACGGCAAAATCAGCATCGGTTGATTGTCTTAAAAATCCAAGTTGATTTGCTTCAATTCCAATTCTTATACAAAGTGCTTTTCGTGCTGAATATTCTGCACGTCCACTACGTATCAGCAGTTCTGTAAGTATTTCTCTGTCAGAGTCGTTTAGTTCTTCAGGTGCAGGTTTGTTCGTGACTGGAGGCTGTTCTTCAATAGAAACCGTCTTTTCAATATTTGGCTTATTCTTCAGAACAGGAGTTAATTGCTCTGGAATACCTGCCAACCGAATTGCAGCACAACCTAATTTGTGGGCAAATTCGACAGTTCGTCCTGCTCCTAAAGCATCGTAAAAACCCACAGCAAATTCAATTGCTGCTTTATCACCGATCGCCTGTTTCATGCCAATGACATAATTAATGTGTTGTGCGATCGCTTCTGCTTGCACTTCGGAATAACAGCCATTAAGCACAACACACTCAACTGTCTCTGCAAACAGTTCAAAGAGTCCCGCTAAAGCTTCTCCATCGACTAATTTTGTCGAACCTGTTTCATCTTCAAATACCAAACCCTCATCCCCTGTTCCATGCCCAGAAAAATGAACAATAGAAGGATTGATATCTAGCATAGCCCTCTGTATGTCCCTCGGTCGCACTGCAAACATTGATTTTACAACAAACTGATCGCGGTTTTCTGCCCGATGTAATCCTTCTTCAATATCTCGCACCTCCTGCCCTAAACGTAGTCGTGAAGTGTCTTTAGGATTTGCTGTCAATATTAAGATTGTTTGCACGGTTTACTAAACTCCAGTTATATAATTTGACATCATACCAGTCACCAGACCATCAGATTCGTTACTTATATACGCGATTCTTATCAAACCTACAAATGTAAAAATGGCGATTCCGCAAAAATACTAGTTAAAAAGTGAAAGTACTATGCAGGTAGAGTGCTTTGGGAGTTTCTTGGTTAATCCGTCGAAAAAGTTTCTTTCTCGCATCAAGCCTTACGTCTTTCAGTGCGATCGCGCTACACTGAAAACTAACTAGAGTGAAAAAGTATCGAACAAATAAGGACTTCTTCAATGACAGCTTCTATAGAACGTAGCTTAAATAAAATACCACCTTTAGAAAGTGGCGATAGACTCAGCCGTCACGAATTTGAGCGTCGCTATATAGCAATGCCGCATCTCAAGAAAGCAGAATTAATTGAAGGAGTCGTCTACGTGTCATCACCATTACGTTTCAAAAGTCATGGACAACCTCACGGTGATTTAATTATCTGGTTGGGGACTTACAAAGTTTCCACCCCAGGAGTAGAGTTAGGTGATAATGCTACAGTTCGCCTAGATTTAGATAATGAACCACAGCCTGATGTTCTATTATTAATAGATGAAAGATTGGGTGGACAGGCAAAAATTAGTGAAGATGACTACATTGAAGGCGCCCCAGAGTTAGTGGCAGAAGTTGCCGCTAGTAGTGCATCAAATGACTTGTATGATAAGAAACGCGCATACCGTCGCAATGGTGTGCAAGAATATATTGTTTGGCAGATTTTGGAAAATAAAGTTGATTGGTTCAGCTTACAAAATGACGAGTATGTAACATTAGAAGCGGATGGAAATGGTGTGATTAAAAGTCGGATATTTCCTGGCTTGTGGTTAGATATGGCAGCGCTATTAACAGGAAAAATGACTAAAGTTTTAGCGGTGCTGCAACAAGGTTTGAATTCAACAGAACATCAGGCTTTTGTTGAGCGGTTGTCACGACAATCTTAATAAAGCCAAATCTACCTGTTTTAACAATGCATCTTTAGTAGAGTTGTTATCTAATATAATATCAGCGCGCGCTGCTTTTTCGGCAATTGGCATTTGACTCTTAATTCTGGCTTGTGCTTGTTCTAAAGTTAGATTATTCCGCTGCATTAATCTTACTAATTGTTGTTGTTCTAAACAGCTTACTACCCAAATTTCTGTAACTAAATCTGTCATTTTCGCTTCAAATAGTAAAGGTATAACAAATACCAGTAGAGACGTGATTAATCGCGTTTCTACAATTAAGCGATCGCGCACGTAAGGATGAATCAAATTCTCTACCCAACTCCGTTCTGCTTGATTATTAAAGATAATTTCGCCGAGTTTTACCCGGTTGAGGCTATTATCTGGAAGTAAAATTTGTTCACCATAACGTTGAGCGATCGCTTGCAGAATTGGTGAATTCACAGATACTGCATCTCTAGCATATATATCTGCATCGAAAATCGGTAAACTATAAGCTGTAGCTAAATAATTTGCTACAGTTGTTTTGCCTGTGGCAATACCTCCAGTTAAACCAATTATACGTTTACTCATTTGATAACAACCCATTTTATCAAGGCTTGGGTTAATCCTTCTAAAGTATGTTCTTCAGCTTCAACATCTACCCGTCCTAATAAAGAACGACAATCTTTAGAGGTTTGAGGACCAATAGAAGCAATACAAATCCCTTCTAAAGAATTTTCCAGTGATTTTGAAAAGAGTTTTGTTGTCAGTTTGTTGAAACATTGTACAGTTTTAGAACTAGCAAAAGTAATCACATCCAAGCTTTTATTTTGCAGCGCTAATTCTGCCGCAGGAGGGATGCTATTTGGACAGCAAGATTGATATGCGGCAACTTCTGTTACCTGTGCACCTTTAAGAGTGAATTCTTTCACTAAAACTTCTCTTCCACCGCTTTCAACTCTGGGAAATAATATCTTTTTTCCTGTCAGTTCTTCGGGGAAGTTTGCTATTAAGGAATCTGCAATAAAATTAGGGGGAATAAAGTCTGGCTGCAAACTTCTTTGCTTAAGACTTTGAGCGGTTTTTTCACCAACAACGGCAATTTTTATTTTAGCTAAAGCACGGTTATCTATATTTTGTGTTTTCAGCCTTTCAAAAAAGTAATCTATGGCATTGGTGGAAGTGAGAATTAACCAATTAAAATCGGACAAATGCGCGATCGCATTATCTAAACCTGACCAACTTGAAGGTGCTACTATTTCTAATGTTGGCATTTCAATCACAGTAGCACCAACTTCGGTCAGGCGATCGCTAAATTGGCTCGATTGTCCAACTGAACGTGTAACTAAGATTGTTTTACCGACGAGGGGGGGAGAGGAGGGGGAGAGGGGGGGATGGGGGGATGGGGGGAGGTTATTTGACATAGCAGGGGGTGGCTAGTAAGAATCGTCTT
Organism: Tolypothrix brevis GSE-NOS-MK-07-07A; assembly: GCA_019358985.1. GTDB lineage: Bacteria > Cyanobacteriota > Cyanobacteriia > Cyanobacteriales > Nostocaceae > Hassallia > Hassallia brevis. Next base: position 100,377 of record JAHHIJ010000016.1, read on the forward strand.
AGTCTATATTCTCAGATTGCAGGTATCTGCGTAAACCGACAACTTCCCCAATGACTATTACCACTGGTGATAAAGATTCTCCAGCGGTTTCTTCGAGAATATTGTCAAGTTGAGCTATGATAATTTTTTCTTGGGGAGTGCCTGCCCAACGGATAATGGCAATGGGTGTTAAACGCGATCGCCCATATCGCAGCAATTGATGTACAATTTCAGGTAGATTTCGTCCTCCCATCAAAATTACCAGGGTTTCTAAACGTGATAGCGATTCCCAATCTAAAGCTTCTGTTTCATGGGCTGTGAATACTGCAAAACATCGACTTAAAACTGGATCTGTCAGGGGAATTCCTGCAAGTAACGGTGCTGCTAAAGCTGAGGAAATTCCTGGTACTACTTCAAACTGACAATTTGCTTTTTTTAAAGCTTCAATTTCTGAAGTACAGCGTCCAAAAATAAACGGATCACCTGATTTTAAGCGTACAACTTGTTTATTTTGCTGACAATGTTTGACGAGTAAATTGTTAATTTCAACTTGCGGTGTACTTGGTTTACCACCGCGTTTACCTACATCTAATTTGAAACAATCAGATGGTACTAATTCTAATAATTGAGCATCTACTAAAGCATCGTAAACTAAAACTTCTGCCTGAGCTAAAAGATGATAAGCTTTGACGGTGAGGTATGCTACATCTCCTAATCCTGCTCCTACGAGGTAGACTTTACCTTTTTGTTTAGTCATGACTTCTGGAGGATTATTAATCGCAGATAAACACGATCTAATGTAGTAAGCACGGAGAGTGCTTAAAATCGAAGATTTGGATTTGAGCACTCTCCGTGCTCACTACGAATGAAGAAAGTTTAGTTTATTTGTCTCGTGTTGATTTTTTGGAATAGCCGATCAACTCGCTCAAGCATTTTGGAGTTTCTTTGTATTTGAAATAATTCTCTGGCTTTTTTCAAAGCAACGATCGCATCTTCTAGTTGTTGTTGCCGTCCCAAAGTTACTGCTAAGTTATAATAAGCGTAGGCATTTTTTGGATCGAGGCTGATGGCTTTTTTGTATTGTGCGATCGCTTCTGTTGATTTACCTTGATCGTCAAGAGTATTTCCCAAACCAATATAAGCTTTAGCAAAGTTTGGTTCCAACTCAGCGATTAGTTTAAACAATAATTTTCACAAATCCTCCACGGATTGCGATAATTTACTTGATCTAGCTATCATTTTATCTAATAATTTATTGATTTTATCAACTTTTTCGGTTTGTCGTTGTTTTTGCAATAAATCTTTAGCTAATTGTAAGTTTTTTATCGCTTCTTCTCGCTTTTCTTGCTGCATGAGAACATTAGATAGACGCAAGTAAGCATCAGCATATTTGGGACTGCGATTAATCACTTCACCAAAAATTTCCGCTGCTGATTCTAAATTACCTTGTTGGGTTAAGACATCTCCCAACAGCAAGCGAACCACATCATTAGTAGAGTTAATGGAAATAACTTTGCGAAATACTGCTTCTGCTTCTGGATAATCTTGTTTTTGATAAAGAGTTACTCCTTCTTGAAACAAATTTGAAGTAATCAAAGTTTTGACAGAGAAATAAATCAAAAGGAATATAGCGAGGATGACTACAATAATAGCAAAAATTGAACTTAAGGGAATTTCTAACATGATTTTAAGCCAAAAGACAAGCGACAGGGAAAATTAGATATTCGACGAAAAAGAGCTTCCAGATGAATTGATAAAATTTGGCGATCGCGCTTTTATCTTGCAAGTCTACCGACTTACTTTGAAACCACATTAAACTCAACGCTGCAAGATGAGTAATTACCACAAAAACTGGATTAACTTCCGCAATTCGTAGCACAGCTACTAAAATCATACCAACATAGCAAACAGTCAACACCCAAAGAGCCAAATTAAACACGGCTTTTTGACCGAGTTGGAGAGTGAAAGTAGTGATATTATAGAGGCGATCGCCTTCCATATCGGGGATATCTTTAAAGATAGCGATCGCAAAGCTAAATACCACAATAAACACTGTCAAAACCCACACCGTAGACGGAATTCCTTTGTTTTGTTGCAACAGCCAATTAAAGTGCAAAAACAGCCCCAAATTTACAATAGCCCCCCGCACACTAAAAATACACAAAGCCGCCCAAAAAGGAAACTGTTTTAAGCGAATTGGTGGTAAAGAATAAGCCGTCCCAATTCCCAAACTAATAGTTACCAACCCTAATAAAAACGGTCCACCCAGCCACGCTATAGCTAGTGCGAGAATCCCAGCAATACCCACAATTAATTGTCCAGTGCGACGCGAAAATTCTCCCGCTGCTATTGGTAAATGAGGCTTATTAATTTTGTCAATTTCCACATCTTCTAATTGATTCAACCCGACAATATAAACATTGCCACACAGACAAGCAATCCATGCTGCAAAAAGTTGAATTAAACTAGGAAAAGAAGATGAGGTAGCGCTAGCAATCAAATACAAACCCAACACACTCAAAGTAGTGCCAATAATCGTATGTGGACGGGAAAACTTCCAAAAAGCATACAACCAGCCACCCAGAAAATTGAAATACCCTTGTTTAGAAATCTGACTCATAATAATTTTTGATTGAAAAGACTTTGTTGGTTGATAGTTGATGGTTGATGGTTGTTAGTTGATACCCACTAACCACTAACATTGTAGAGACGCGATTAATCGCGTCTCTACTCCTAACCACTATCCACTACCCATTCCCTCATTTATTTCCAAATAACAACCCAAATCGAATTAAACCACGTTCATAACCACGACTCATTAACCCCAGGGATAGCGCTCCAACAATAGTACTCCAACCCGATCGCAGTAATCCAAAAATTGCTTGGGGAGTGAAAGCCGAATCAATTACTATATTCCAAAATGGGGCGACAGCAATAGACCAATCAGCAGTGCGGATATTTTGTAATGGGAGTTTTTGAGCGATCGCTTCATACTGAGGTAAAGAAATCACATAAGGCAAGCAATATACTCGGTAAATATCCTGTAAATGCTTTTGTTCATCTTCACTCAGCGGTGACTCATCAATCGGACGATGACACCAAGTCACCATAATCAAAGTTCCACCAGGTTTTAGCACCCGATAACACTCTTGCAGAAACTTGGCTTTATCTGGCATATGTTCGCCACTTTCCAGCGACCAAACCAAGTCAAAAGAATCGTTAGCAAAGGGCATTTCTTGAGCATTTGCCACCTGGAAATGACATCTACCACTCAAACCAGCTTCTTGAGCGCGTTCCGTGGCTCTAGCGGCTTGCACCGGACTCAGAGTAATCCCTGTCGCCGAAGCATTAAATTTGTTTGCCAAGTACAGAGAACTACCACCAATTCCACAACCCACATCGAGGATGTTCTCTGCTTGCTGCATCCCCGACCACTTGAGTATTTCTTCGATTAAGTCTATTTGCGCTTGACGACGGTCTTTTTTCAGCTTTCCATCTGCACCATAATAGCCGTGGTGCATATGTTCGCCCCAAATTTCTTCCCACAGACCGGAGGAAGCATCGTAAAATTGCTGAATTTGTTGGTAAAGTGTTGCACTCATGAATTTATTGGGGAATGGGGAATGGAAATTAAAGACGCGTTACCTGAAGCCAAAAGACTTTACATGTAACGTCTCTACATTCATTTTCACTTTTTATGTCTAATAAACATCTGGTATAAATTAATTATGCGTTGTCCTAAACCCTTGTAGAGACGTAGCAATGCTACGTCTTTACGTATGACCCTGGAGATGTCTAATGGGTAATGACCGATTACCAATTACCATCTCCCTACTTTCTAATCAAACATACTGATAGGCTACCATGTGTGTTTTTAATTAGATAAGGGTATTTTTATTTTCAAGGAGGTTCAGCCTTATTTATCCATGTTGTAAAAATTTAAATTTATAAATCTTACCTTGACATGACTGTTGCTCGTACAATTTGCTTGGGATTTCTGGCTGTGATTGCCGTGGGAACGATTTTGCTGATGATGCCTTTTTCTACCAGCAATGGTACGTGGAATGACTTAATTGTGGCATTATTTACTTCCACATCCGCAGTTTGCGTTACAGGTTTATCAGTAGTTGATCCTGGTACTTATTTTTCCTTTTGGGGACAGTTGTTTATTGCTTTACTAGCTCAAATTGGCGGTTTGGGTTACATGACAACCACAACTTTTCTGATTTTGCTAATTGGACGTAAGTTTGATTTGCGACATAAAATGGCGATTCAACAAGCTTTAGACCGACCGGGAATGAGTGGTAGTAAACAAGTGATTCGTTCAATTATTGCTACAACTTTGATTTTTGAAATTACTGGAACATTTTTACTTTTACCAGCTTTTGTTCCCAAATATGGATGGAGTCAAGGACTTTGGTTAGCGATTTTTCATAGTATAAATGCTTGGAATAATGCCGGTTTTAGTTTGTTTAAAGATAACTTGATTGGGTATCAGTCATCTTTCTTAGTAGTCTTTACTATTACAGGCTTGATTATCTTTGGTGGTATTGGTTATCAAGTAATTTTGGAAATGTATCTTTGGTTAAGCGATCGCTTTCACAAAAAAACAGAAAGATTAGTATTATCCCTAGATTTTAAAGTCGCTACAATCACCACAATCATACTTTTAATCTTAGGAACTATTGTGTTTTTGGCGATAGAAATCAGAAATCCTCAAACCTTTGGCAATCTCAGTTTTATTGACCAATTATTAGTTGCTTGGTTTCAATCAGTAACACCTCGAACTGCTGGCTTTAATACTATTGATATTGGCAAGATGACAAATGCTGGTTTGTTTGTTACGATTGCACTGATGTTTATTGGTGCAAGTCCTGGTGGTACTGGAGGCGGAATTAAAACAACAACTTTGCGAGTTCTTACCAGTTGTACAAAAACCATTCTTCAAGGGAAAGAAGAAGTTTTATTATATGAACGTAAAATAGCAACATCTTTAATTTTGAAAGCTGTTGCTGTGTTAGTAGGTTCAATAGCAACCGTTATTATTTCTACACTTTTAATTAGCCTCACCGATCCAAAATTGGATTTCATTCAAATTCTGTTTGAAGTAATGTCAGCTTTTGCTACAGTTGGTCTGTCCACAGGAATCACGGGAAATGTTTCTATAGCAGCGAAGCTAATTTTAATTATTACAATGTATATTGGAAGAGTCGGTATTTTACTACTGATGTCAGCTATAATAGGAGACCCCCGTCCTAGCAGAATTCACTATCCGGAGGAAAATTTACTCGTAGGCTAGTGAAAATAATCAACAAAACAAATAATAGCTAATGACTAATTAAATATATGTAGACAAAACTGATAAAATGTCACTAAATTAGGCAAAAAATAAAGTTTTTATATCTAACTATTTTTTGTCTTAGATACAGACAGGAAAAATAAGGAAAACAACTGTGAATCTGTCATCGTTAGGTTTTTTTCGCAGTCTACGTCACGATAACCGCCAATTTGCCGTTATTGGCTTAGGTCGCTTTGGTCGTTCGGTATGTTCTACCCTACATAAACTAGGCTATCAAGTACTGGCAACAGATATTAATGAAAAGCGGGTATCCGACGCATTAACAGAGCAACTAGTTGGTCATGCTTTACAGTTAGACTCAACGGAACCAGCAGCACTGAAAGAAGCTGGAGTTTTTGAATTTGATACAGTAATTGTCGCAATTGGAAACTACGTTCAAGAAAGTATTATCACCACCCTGAACGTCAAGGAGGGTGGTGTACCTCACGTAGTAGCCAAAGCCTCTAGTGAAGTTCACTGCAAGCTGCTGCGACGTGTGGGGGCAGATCACGTTGTATTTCCGGAGTTTGAGGCAGGTTCTGCCCTAGCGAGATCGCTCACCCAACCTTCAATTTTAGACAGATTTGACCTTGATCCAGATAACAGCATTGTCGAAATTATTGTACCTGATGAATTTCATGGTAAAACTATCGCCGAACTTCAACTTCGTAACCGCTATGGGTTGAATTTACTAGCAATGAGTCGCAATGGTAAATTTATCATTAATCCTGATTCAAGTAAGCATCTAGAGCGCGGTTCAGCAATAGTAGTTATTGGTTGCAACAAAGATATTAATCGTTTGCCAATTTAAAAAATGGGAATGGGGAATATCATGTCCCTTTAATTAACAGTAATAAAAACGTCGCAACCGTCGTTTAGACGTTCCACTGGAACGTCTAAACAACTTTTCCCCTCTTAAAATCCCCATTATCCCTTGCCGCTAAGGTCAGCAGGAGTTTCTATAGGTGTTTCTGGTAGATTTGGCATTTCTGGCGGATTTAGGGGCTGTTGTTCAACTGAAATTGGTACATTCCCAGGATTGCTTTGTGTTTCGGTTGGAGAAGTTTCTAGTTGATTTGGTGTTTGGGAGGGAGTTGAAGTTTGAGTAACTTCAGGTTGGCTTTTCTTTTCGGCAATTTGCAACATTAATTGCTCAACCTTATAAGCTTCTGGAAGGTTTCCCAATTCCCGGTATTCATTGCGAGCGCGTTTAAATGCTGCATTAGCTTTGTTAATTTCGCCTTGATTGTAGAAAGTTACTCCCAAGTTGTAATAAGCTAAGGCATTCTTAGGATTTTGACTAAGTGCTTGCTTGTAAGCGACAACAGCCTCTGAAGATTGACCAAGACTAGCTAACAAACTGCCCAGATTAGAATAAGCGATCGCATTTTGAGGATTTAGCTTTATCGCTTGCCGATAAGCAGCAATCGCTTGGGGTATTTCACCTTGCTGTTGTAAGGCGATGGCTAAGTTAAAATATGCATTAGCATTACTACCATCAAGATTTATTGCTTGCTGATATTCGGCGATCGCTTCTTTTAGCTGACCTTGTTCATACAGTGCCAATCCCAAGTTATAATGGGCTGCTATCATTGTTGGCTCTATCACCAACGCTTGACGATAAGCAGTAACTGCCGCTTCTTTTTGTCCTTGTTTTTGTAAGGCTAAAGCTAGGTTATAATATGCCTCGCTCAAATCAGGATTCATCCTAATCGCTTCTGCATACTCTTGCACTGCTGCTTCCAAGCGATTTTGCTGTAAAAAAATATTACCCAAGTAATTACGTGCTAGCCCCAAATTTGGATCTCGCTGCAACGCTTGACGAAAGGCATATTCAGCACTCAGTAAATCATTGCGGTTATAGCGCGTCACTCCCTGCTGGTAATAACTAGCTGCTTCTAAATCCTGAGTGACAACATTTTCCTGGGCAAGCAGTTTGCTTCCTGGTAACTCAGTAAACGTTGATGTCATCAGCAGCAAAAACCCAGAGGAAGAAAATAGCACCATCTTGGAGGTGCAAAGAAACCACCGACAAAGTTGATTTTTTTTAAACATGAATGGTATACCTGGACTTATTGTTAAAGGCTTATAAGTCAGAGTACCCACCAGAAAAGAGAAAATTAAGCTTGACGTAAAAAATCTATGAAGACTGAGGCAATCCCCCGTGAATTGGGAAGCCTACACTGTACCGAAAGGGAGCGTGTAGGTAGTTCACGCACAAAAGCGTTACAGCAGATTGCGTTGTGATTAAATACACGTAGAGACTATTCTGTGCTACGTCTGTGAGCGGGTTTTGGGTTTTACGGCTGTACCTCCTAAACCTGAAATCTGCTGTAATATGCATAGTATTTAGTTAATTAGCCATTTGCAAACTAACTTACCATCTTCAATTTCCCATTTAGCGCTCAAGGGATTTTTGGGAAAACTTTTTAAAGGCAAGTTGAGATTATTGTTTGTTACCTGCTGAGATAAATCTTGTCGTTCAATGTTTCTTACAGTTGAAGAATTAAAATTGAATAAAGATTTTTTGTAGTTAAATAACATAGCGATCGCACTTCCTTGGTTGAATGTTTATCAGATAACATCTTTGTTTCTGTATACTTAATAGGCGTAAGCAAAATTAACTTATGCACTTTTGTATAATAGACATCTCCAGAAAACAATGTAGAGACGTAGCACAGAATAGTCTCTACAAGGGTTTGGGGCAACGCATAGTTCAATTCGGTCGATGTCTAATGCGTATGTTATAGATTTATAAAGTTATGAGTTTTTGATCCGGTTAAGAAAGATAGTGGGGCGTAAATAAGAACGTGAGTGACGTCATAAGGAGGAAAATGCAAATGACTGAAGATAATAAAAACCGCACTTTATCTGTTGATATTGGCGGCAGTGGTGTCAAGGTTCTGCTTTTGGATAGTAAGGGTAATCCATTAAGTAAGAAAGTGCGAAAAGAAACACCACAGCCAGCGAAACCCGAACCTGTGATTAATGCAATTGTTGAGTTAGCAGCAACTCAAGGTGAATTCCATCGCGTTTCGGTAGGTTTCCCCGGTGTCGTGCGCGATGGAGTGACGGAAACGGCAGTAAATTTGCATCCAGATTGGATTAAGCTTGATTTGACAAAGGAATTGTCACAGCATTTAAACAAGCCTGTGCGGGTAATTAATGATGCTGATATGCAAGGTTTGGGAGCAATTGTAGGTAAGGGCGTAGAATTGGTGATTACTTTGGGTACAGGCTTTGGTTCGGCTTTATTTGTACATGGTAAATTAGTGCCGAATTTGGAAATGGGGCATCATGAGTTTAGAAAAGGAGAGACGTATGAGCAACAATTGGGACGTGCAGCTTTGGAAAAGGTTGGTGATAGTAAATGGAATCGACGCTTAGATCATGCGATCGCATCTTTACAAAATCTATTCAATTATAATTACCTTTATATCGGCGGTGGTGAAGCCACAAGGGTAAAAATTCAGCTACCTGAAAATGTGAAACTTATCCCAAATATTAGTGGTTTACTCGGTGGAATTGCTTTGTGGCAAGATTGAAAATTGTTTGTGGTAGAGACGCGAGGAACATCGCGTCTCTACAATGTTAGTTCTTGGGCATCAGGCATTTATCCCCCTTGTCCCCCACTCCCCTACTCAGTCTTGCGAAAGATGTCGCGAGCGTTAATAAAACTTATTAATTGGAGGGAGAGGGTAGGGATAATAAATCATGCAATTGAAGCCGATAAATCAGCAAGTGGTAGCCATCGTTGGAGCTTCCAGCGGGATTGGACGCGAGACAGCAATGTTGTTTGCGCGACGTGGGGCAAAGGTAGCGGTAGCTGCGCGGAGTGAATCAGGGTTAAATTCGTTGGTGAAGGATATTCAAAGCTTTGGTGGTGAAGCGATCGCCCTACAAGCAGATGTAAGTGACTTTGAACAGGTAAAGGCGATCGCCGATCAAACTGTGGCACAATACGGAAGGCTTGATACTTGGGTTCACGCCGCTGCTACAGGTATAATTGCACCTTTTGAGCAAATTACACCGCAAGAGTTTCAACGAGTTATTGATGTCAACTTGATGGGACAGGTTCACGGTGCGATGGTAGCATTACCCTACCTTAAACAAGAAGGACGCGGGGCATTAATTCATATTTCTTCAATGGAAGGTAGACGTGCTTTACCTTTGCAAAGTCCTTACTCTGCGGCAAAGCATGGTTTAGAAGGTTTCTTAGAAGCGCTGCGAGTAGAATTGCAGTATGAAAAGTTGCCCATCAGCGTTACGTCAATTTTGCCTTCGGTAATTAACACACCGTTCTATAATAAAGTTGCTACCAAATTAGGCGTGAAGCCGACAGGGATACCGCCATATTACGATCCTAGCCTTGTTGCTGAAACGATTCTTTATGTTGCCCAACATCCCACCCGTGATTATATCGTTGGGGATGTCGGTAGAGTGTTAGATGTGCTACAAAGATTTTCGCCTGAGTTAGTGGATTCAGTGTTGGTAGCCATTGGTATTCCGGGACAGCGTACCGACGAACCAAAGTCAGAAAACGCACCAAACAATGTTTTTGAACCGATTGCAGGTTATGACAAAGTGAAAGGAGACTTTGGTAAGCTGGAAGTACCAAGTTTCTCAGATTGGTTGGACATGAACCCACCGGCTAAGTGGGGTGCTTTGGCTGTTGCAGCTTTGGGTGTTGCCGCGTTTCTCGGTGGATGGGGGAATAATAATGATGTGTAGGCAGGTGAAATAGCACAGATCGCACGCTTGTTATTGTAGAGCGATGGCTTTCCAATTCTGTGCTTACTTGAACTGCGAAAGACATATCTGAAAAATCAGTAGGCATATCTTGATCTATGCAAACTATCTCGATTGAAGGCATAAACTTTTTGTTTAATCTAACAGAGATTACAAATGCTCATAGCGATCGCTATTTGCCCAAACATAGGCTGATAATTTTTATACTGCGGCGTTCCTAGGCGATCGCCCCTTACCCCGCAGTTTGGCATGACAAATTGCCGCAGCAGCGCGAACAGATGTCAAGTGTTGTGCTGCTAACCCCGGTTTTTTGCGTCCAGCGCGAATGTTGTAAATGCGTATGGGTTTACCTGTGATGGCAGCGAGACTTAAGGAGGTACGGAGAACTTGTCCACCTCCTTCTCCATAGGAACCGTCAATTTCAATCATGGGGTGCAATACTTTTGTATTTTTGTAATACTACAATAATACAATGTATAAAGATGGTTTGTCATCCTGTTAAGCACGCTTGTATTATTGGCGTTGCATACTAGCGCAATGATTTGACAATAGACATCTGGTATAAGTTAAATATCCGTCATCCAGAACCCTAGAGACGTAGCAGTGCTACGTCTCTACATTATTTTTCACTGCTACGTCTAATACATACAGGTCGATAAATTCGACGTATTGCAGAGACGTTCCACCGGAACGTCTTTACGATTGATTCGGTGATTATGCTATGCAAAAATTAATTGTAAATCTAATACAAAACCAGGAAGAATATCCTCACCAGATAAATTACGAGGAGATTGTAAAACTTCCACTTCTACCAAAGGTCGATAAATTTCTACTTGTTTCTTTTTCGGATTAATCAACCAACCTAAACGCAAACCATTTTCTATATATTCCTGCATTTTGGCTTGAGTATCTTCTAAATCATCACTTTCAGAAACCAATTCGGCTACAAAATCAGGACACAAAGGTAAAAATTTCTTTCGTTGACTTGAAGTGAGTGCATCCCATCTTTCCATCTTTACCCAAGACGCATCGGGGGAACGTGTTGCACCATTTGGAAGTTTAAAACCTGTGGAAGAATCAAAAGCTTTTCCAAGATTATTTTGACGGTTCCAAAACCATATTTGACCTAATAAATCAAAGTTGCGGTTTCCTGTTTCTCCTCCAGTGGGTGACATTATAACTAATTCTCCATATCGCGTTAATTCCAGTCGTAATTCTTTGTTAAAAAGAACAACTTGTTCAAATTGTTCATCTGTAAATTTCAGATTTGGGGGTAACTGTAAAGTTAAGGCACTCATAATTAATTCTCCAGAAAAATGTGAGATTAGGTTGATAGACCAAAATTCAGGTAAATTAGGTACATTCGTAAAACCCAAATTCCTGTAGAGACGTTCCACGGTCACGTCTCTACGTATGTTTAATAACAACGCAATCTGGTGTAAGTTCCTAATTTTTAATTCCAGCATCTTGCTATTAGCAGAATTAATTAAACTATAGGGATGGACGATTACTGGAAATTTTAGATGTTCGGGAGCGATCGCTCTCCAACCTTCTTCTATAAAATAGAAATGGCAATTGGCAATAAATCTGACTTCAGAATTATTCTTTATCGGCGCTTTCATGCCATTTATTTAATATAAAGTTATATAAGGCACTCAAAAAGAAAAATTACAGTGCCTAAATTTTTAGCTGATTCGCAGTGTACATTCTAAAATTAACTTTTGGTTTACCAAAGAGTACGGTTGAATTTCTAAAGCGCGTTGAAAAACTTTGATTGCTTCACCGTACTCGCCAAGTGCGGCATAACACAAGCCCATACCGTGAAGTGCGCCAAAATGTACTGGTATTATTTCTACAACTCTCTGACAATCTGCTAGGGACTTGTGATATTTACGACTGCTGTAGTAGAGAAAAGCGCGACGATTCCAAGCTTCAGCAAAATCTGGTTGTTCTTTGATTAGTTGGTTCAGCATTGTTTCGGCTTCGTCTAGTTCCCCAGCGTCTAGTAACTTTTGACTGCGATCAATGGTTTCTAGGGCAGAAATTCCCTTTTGCTTGAACCAGATCCGCCAAAGTTTCCTAGTCGCGTGTTCTCGCACTATTTCGTCAGGATTTTTCAAATCTTTAAGTAAGGAGCTAATTGATAAAGAATCCATGAATTTAAGGTTTGGGATTGTATATTAGTAATTTCGCACAAAACTATCTAATTAAGTCACTTTTAAAGGCATCTTTAAATTAGGATAATTGCAATTTAGGCAATTATCATGCTATTTGTTGTACTCAGTAATACTGTTAGTGCGTTTACGTAAAATATAAAGTCATTAGCACAAACTTTATAAAAAGGAAAAGGGTGTCTTAGCAGTTGACAAAACCCTAGAAAATAATACTTGATAAAAAGATAACAAAAATTAAATTGACTATGCCAAAACAAAACAGCGTTTCTGGGCATATTGTTCTCACTTCTCATCCCAGTCGTTCTGGTCCCAAACCCATCGCGATTAACTGGGGAGCATCTGACCCGATGCAACGAGGTCCAGTGATTGCTACTTTAACAAAGTCGGCGCACCGCAATGTCATAGGCACTCATTCGGGTGGTTATGCGATTTATCGCGCTTTAGCAGTGGCTAGCGGAGCGCTGCAATCAGATCACATAGCGGATTTAACCAACACGTCTCCAACAGAGCGTATTGGACCATATCCAAGCTGGTCTGACCCGGAAAAAATCGTTTCTCTTGACCCTTATGGTGCGATCGCTTCTGAGGTCTTTGCATCCTACTACGAACAGGGATATGATATCCGTCCGACCATCGCCATCACCAAAGCTCACATCAATATGCCCGAACTGCAAGAAGCGATCGCCAAAGGACGCTTGCAAGTTGATGGTAAAATTATGAAGGCTGGTGGCGATTTGGTGGTGACTAAAGCCGCAATTGAGCCGGTTTGGTATTTACCAGGACTTGCCAAGCGGTTTAATATCACTGAAGGCGAATTGCGTCGCGCTTTATTTGAACAAACTGGGGGAATGTTTCCAGAATTGGTGACACGTTCTGATTTGGAGCTATTTTTGCCGCCAATTGGAGGTTTGACTGTGTATATGATCGGTGATTTTGAAGCGATCGCCGATCCGAATAAACCTCTAGCAGTCAGGGTACATGATGAGTGCAACGGCTCCGATGTCTTCGGTTCGGATATCTGCACTTGTCGTCCTTATCTCGTACACGGAATTGAGGTGTGTGTGCAAACAGCACAAGAAGGTGGTGCTGGGGTAATTGTTTATTGTCGCAAAGAGGGTCGCGCCCTTGGTGAGGTAACGAAATTTTTGGTTTACAATGCTCGCAAGCGTGCTGTTGGAGGCGATCGCGCTGATGCCTACTTTGAACGTACTGAATGTGTGGCAGGTGTCCAAGATATGCGTTTCCAAGAACTAATGCCGGATGTATTACACTGGTTGGGCATTACTCGCATTGACCGCATGGTATCGATGAGTAATATGAAGTTCGATGCCATAACTCAGTCGGGAATTGAGATTGTCCAACGAGTCGCTCTACCGGATGATTTGATTCCTCAAGATGCGCGGGTGGAAATGGAAGCAAAAAAAGCTGCTGGCTATTTTACCACGGGGGATGTGTTAGATACAAATGGTTTAGCTGATGTGAAGGGTCGAACTTTGGAGTAGATTGGATTGGGTAATAGACACAAGAAGTGAAAATGAATGTAGAGACGTAGCACTGCTACGTCTCTGCGGAGTGGGTCTTTTAGACCCACTCCGCAACATCAGTTTAGAATCCCCCGCGCTTCCAGCCGGGGGAGATGTCAAGCCTAATGCCCCACTCCCCATTATTTACGGAGATAGGAACCGCCAAGATGCCAAGAACGCCAAGTCAAGAGGGGAAGGAGTTGATTGCATATCTTCGTTCTGCGATCGCTATTCGGGAACGTTGTGAGCAATTGTTTGTATTGGCAACTGAAGATAAGTTGCCAAATTTTGGTTGTGATTTGATGCAGTTGGATAAGACAGCAGATTATGTGATTTCGGTGATGCGGGGTGAGTACCCTAATTTGGATATTCCGTTTCACAGTCGTTGGCGACATTTTGAAGCTGGATCTGTACAACGTTTAACTCTGTTGGATGAGATGTTGCTGGAAATGACACCCCTGCAAAAAGCAGCAGCAAAGTTTGATTTGGCGATTATTAGTGTTTTGCTGGATGCGGGAGCGGGGAATAGCTGGGGTTATTATGAGCATGAGAGTGGTTTGGGTTTTCGGCGAAGTGAAGGTTTGGCTGTGGCTAGTTTCCGGATGTTTTGTCAAGGTGCTTTTTCGAGTGAGGAAAGCAGTCCTTTACAAGCTGATGCTCAAAAGTTGCAATTATTAACAGAAGAAGAATTGGCGAATGGGTTTCAGGTAAATGCCGAAAATCCTTTGGTGGGGCTTGCTGGGCGGTTAAAGTTGTTGCAAAAATTAGGAGAAGCTTTGGTTGCTTCTCCTGATTTATTTGGCGAAGTAAATCCGCGTCCCGGAAATATGGTAAATTACTTAATGGGAAAATCTGAGAATCAAGCGTTCCGTAAGGTTGCGGTACTCCGCATCGCTGCAACTACAGTTTTCGATGCTGTTTTGGAAGGACTGAGTGATATTTGGTCTGGACGAGTTGAAGTTGCTGGAGTTAATTTGGGGGATGTTTGGTTTCACCCCGCTGTTGCTGATGATGGTTTGGTGCCATTTCATAAACTGTCTCAATGGGTTACGTATTCTTTGTTGGAACCACTACAGGAACTCGGTTTAGAAATTACTAATTTAGATGCGCTGACTGGTTTGCCAGAATATCGGAATGGAGGGTTGTGTCTGGATTTGGGACTTATCACCGTTAAAGATTCACGGGTTTTGCGATCGCAGAACGCAGTATCATCAGAAGTTATAGTTGAATGGCGTGCAATGACTGTGATTTTGTTAGATCGCATCGCTGTTAGAGTACGGGAAAAGTTGGGTATGAGTGCTTCAGAATTGCCACTGGTGAAAATCCTCCAAGGTGGAACTTGGACAGCAGGACGAAAAATTGCCGCAGAACTCAGAAAAGGTGGTGTCCCCCCTATACAAATAGAAAGTGATGGTACTGTATTTTAACAATAAGTAGTTAGAGTCAGCTTGAATTAAGGATCGCCTTATTCTTAAGATTATTTACATAACTGTGTCAATTGTCATATGAAGATAGCGATCGCTATCTATAGTTGATAAAAGCAACGCTTTAGAACAAAATTGGTATCAGGAGAAATAAGTATGAATGCTTACAAAAAATATATTACTATAGAAGATCCAAATAATCTAGTTTTATCAGGTTTACCTTTTAAATCAGGACAACGGGTGGAAATAATTATTTTGGCAGAAGAGAATCCCAGATCAGAAATTAGTCAAAAAGTCAAAAAACTATTTGATAAAACACAAGAAATTCCTGGAGTACAAGAGATTACAGAAGAAGAAATTGCAGCCGAAATTGAAGCTTACCGTCGCGGTGAATGAAAGTTATAATTGATACAAGCGTTTTAGTTTCCGCTGTCCTTAGAGGTAGAAAACCAAGAGCAGTCCCAACAGTTTATTATTGATAATTCAGAATTGAAGTGGATTGTATCGACAGAAATTTTAGCAGAATACAAGGAGGTTTTGAATCGGAAAAAATTTAAATTGACAGATGAAGTAAAAGCCGAATGGTTTGAAATTATCGATACATTTCCGACTATTATTAATGTGAATGTGGAGATTAATTTTTCTAGAGATGGGAAGGATACCAAATTTTTGACTTGTGCTATGGCTGCGGATGCTGATTTTTTGATTACTGGAGATTTTGATTTTACGGAAGCTCAAACTTTAGTGAAGACTACTATTATTTCTATATCTTTGTTTCAAAGGTTGGTTTGTGATATTGGGGAATAAGAAAAGCCCTCTTTATTTTGAAAGAAGGTATTGCTATTATCCATTTTATATATTAAAAAAATATGGCACAAGTAACTCTAATTGATCATCCGTTGATTCAGCACAAATTGACGCTGATGCGTAAAGCTGAAACTAGTACGGCAAAATTTCGCGTTCTCTTGAAAGAAATTAGCTTATTGTTGGCTTATGAAGTGACGCGGGATTTTCCCCTGAAATATGAACTCATAAAAACGCCATTAGCGCCAATGAATGCACCAGTGCTGGCACCAGAAAAAAAGCTGGTGTTAGTTTCGATCATGCGGGCAGGACAGGGCATTTTAGATGGAATGCTGGAGTTAATGCCATCGGTTAGGGTAGGACATGTTGGTTTATATCGCGATCCAAAGACGTTGATTCCGGTGGAGTATTATTTTAAGGTTCCCGATGACGTGGACAAGCGAGATATGCTGGTGCTTGATCCGATGTTGGCTACTGGTAATTCAGCGGTAGCAGCGGTGGAAAGACTGAAATCAACTAATCCGATGTCCATTAGGTTTGTCTGCTTACTTGCGGCACCGGAAGGCATTGAGCATTTTTGCGCGGTACATCCTGATGTGCCTTTGTATACGGCAGCCATTGATGACCATTTGGATGAACACGGTTATATTATACCGGGTTTGGGAGACGCAGGCGATCGCTTGTTTGGCACAAAGTAAGTCATAGTTAATATTGGAATTCCTTTGAACACAAAGCAGATAGTCAGATGGAATACATAAAAAAGAACAAAGAACTCTTGCGTGTCATCCTTGCAGTATGTATCATCATACTCGGAATAACGCACTTTACCGTTGCCGAGCAATATGTGAAAATTGTACCTCCGCAACTACCCAATCCTTTAGGATTAGTTTATTTGAGTGGTTTTTATGAAATTTTAGGTGGTATCGGTTTATTAGTTCCCCCTCTAAGTCAACCTGCTGCTTGGGGATTAATTGCTCTTTTTATTGCGGTTTACCCAGCTAATATCAACATGGCGGTTAATCACATCAAAATTGACCATATACCAGATTCAAACTTACTGCAAGCCATAAGACTGCCCTTACAAGCGGTTTTAATCGCTTGGGCTTGGTGGTATACAAAACCGAGCGATGGAGAAAAACAAGCTTCAATTATTCCCAAGTCTCTTATTCCTAAAGAACTGGATGAAATATAAACCAAAGCGTGAAGTATGATATTGGAAAAAGCTTTTAATATTCATACTTCACTTTGATATGAGTACAGCAAATACAGTACAACAATTGCAGGCAGAATGGGTAACACCAGAAAATTTTCGTCGTTATGGACAAGTTATTTTTGCCAGTAAGGACGGGAAAGTTTACGATAATGAAGATGCCGTGTTAAACCTGCAAAATGGAATTCCCCGCTTTTATATTATGCGCTTGCCAGGCAGGGGGCGAAAATTTGATAAAATTACTCGTCATATGCAATGCACTCAATGTTTAGGTTCTTTGTCAGGAAAGGATTGGTTTATTGCGGTTTGTCCTCCTGGTAATAATGTTGATGAACCCGCTTTAGAAGAGATTGCGGCTTTCCGCATTCCGGGAAATTGTTTTATTAAATTAGATGTGGGAACTTGGCACGCAGGACCACATTTTGAGCATGAGTTTGTCGATTTTTATAATTTAGAATTGAGTGATACGAATATCGTAGATCAGTTCACTCATGATTTTGTTAAGAGTCATCAATTAGAGTTTGAGATGGTGTAATACCAATTTTATTTAAAGTGGAAAAGATGTAGAGACGTAGCATTGCTACGTCTCTAGGGGTTCTGGATAACGCATATTTAATTTCTACGCCTATGTCTAATATATAACTATAGCAGGGTAGTAGAGAGTGCGCGTGAACTTACATTTTCTAAATCTTTTCCGGAGATATCTATTTGATATTTGATGTTTTAGTTAACTTCATTACCTCCCTGAACACTGCTATAAACGGCAGGAACGCTGTTTTCTACCATCTTATTCGCTGCATCTAATAGATACTCAAAGTAAGTACGAGCAACGATAGATAGCTGTTTGCCATTCGGATACACCATGTACCAAGTTCGCTTGATGGGGAAGTGTTCTACATCCAAAATGATTATTTCTGGTGTGTTTGGCATTAAGGTATGACGAGATAAAACGGAAATACCTAAACCACCAGCGATCGCTTGCTTAATCGCTTCATTACTTCCCAATTCCAGCTTGACTTTCACCTTGATGTCATGTTCCTCAAAAAGACTTTGCACAGCACGTCGGGTTCCCGAACCTGGTTCTCGCATAATAAAAGGTTCATTCGCAAGACGTTCTATGGGAATATTTGTTTCCTTAGCTAGGTGATGATTAATTGATGCAAAAACTACCAAAGGATTATCTAAAAATGGCTGTAAATTCACATCCAGATGATCTGGGACTTGACTCATAATATACAAGTCGTCCAAATTGTTAATCATCCGTTCTAAAATACGTTCGTGATTAGTTACTTGCAAAGATATTTCTATGCCAGGATAAAGTTGGCAAAATGGACCCAACAAACGCGGTATAAAATATTTTGCTGTTGTAATTACTGCTAAACGTAATTGTCCTTGTTTTAGCCCTTTTAAATCTGCAACTTTCATTTCAAATTGGGCTATTGTCTCAAAAATTTGGCGACAAGTTGCAAATAATTCTCTTCCCGCTTCTGTTAGAAATAAG
The DNA here is from genome assembly GCA_019358985.1 of Tolypothrix brevis GSE-NOS-MK-07-07A. Lineage (GTDB taxonomy): Bacteria > Cyanobacteriota > Cyanobacteriia > Cyanobacteriales > Nostocaceae > Hassallia > Hassallia brevis. The sequence goes on from JAHHIJ010000016.1 coordinate 119,079, forward strand.
CGCTTACCTACTTGCTCAAATAATGGCAAACCCACCGATTTTGTTAGTTGCTTGATTTGCATGGAGACAGTCGGTTGGGTGAGAAAAAGTTCTTCTGCGGCACGAGTAAAGCTACCATGCCGTGCCGCAGCCTCGAATACCTTCAACTGGTGAAGCGTCGCTTGGTTCAAGGGTAATTCTCCTGTAATAGCAATTTGTCGATATAAATTTAGTATCACGTAACACTCGGAAATGATAGAGTGTTGCACCCCTAAAAGTTATCAACGATAGTATATAGATTATTATCTATTATTGGTATTAGAATATTTGTATTTTCTTTATGGAAGTTAGAAGTTATTATCAAAATAACAAGCAAAGCGTAAGATGCCTTTCAGCCAACGTTGCACACCTTAAAGGTATGTTGCGAGGGGTAGTAACTTATGTTCTACTAACATCATCACCATCGGTGTGTACAACGTTTTTTTCAACTTGAGGTATTTATTATTGTTTGTTGTTTGTTAGTTGTTGTTTGCGGGTTAGTAATATTTACTAATACTCACTAACCACTAAGCAGTAACTATTCTTCGACAATTTTTATAGGGAGTTTAGCTAAATCCGGTAAGCCTACCATTTCTATTTCAGCAACTTGTTCCTTGATATTCACTGGCAATCTTAAAGGTTCACGTTCTTCTTCTATTTCAGCAACTTGTTCCTTGATATTCACTGGCAATCTTAAAGGTTCACGTTCTTCTATCCAGCAACTTGCAATTGGCAAGGTTTGCTCTAATTCATCCAGTGGTCGAGGAATCACCATCACAGCGTTTAACTCACCAATCCGTTCTGCCTCGAACATCCCAGCTTCCACTGCCACCGCAACGTTTGCCACTGTACCGCGAATAATCGCTGTACACAAACCCCCACCAATTTTTTCATATGCGGCTAAGTCAACATTAGCAGCTTTCAGCATGGCATCAGCAGCTCCCACCATTGCCGGAAAACCTCGTGTTTCTACTAAACCGATCGCTGTGTTACTCAAACGGCTGTAGTCGTCTCCAGCAAATTGACTCAGACGGCTAGCGATGGGAAGCACTATGTCTAAATTGGGGAAAGGTCGAGCAATCACCAAGCTAGAAACCAGTTGACCAAATTGTTTAGCCGTTTGCACACCTGCTTCTACGGCAAGACGCACATCAGCGATGTTACCTCGAACGATCGCAGTGCAGTGACCACCACCGATTTTTTCATACCCAACTAAGTACACTCCAGCCGATTTCAGCATCATATCTGCCGTCCCCACTATTGCTGGAAAGCTGAGGGTTGATACTAAACCCAACGCGGTGTCTTGAAAATTATCTCGACGACGGGGTTGCCTGGTGCTAGCACGTTGATTATATGTTTCCATGTGAGTCTTCCTAGATAATCGCGTATTCTGACAACTTACAATTAACACTTACTCAGAGCGATCGTCAGACTTCGGTTCACTTAATGATTGCCGATGTGGAAACAATGTGATCAATAGCCTTTGTATACTCCCTTGCCCATAAATTTGCGTACTGAAAATGTTCGGGTCAGTGGAAGAGGTTTCTGAGTCCTGATTGCTAAGTGTTGATTCTTCTGTGATGGGATGCTCTTGAGGATTTGACTTTGTTTCCCCCGAATTTATCGGTGAAGGAATCTGACTTTCGGAATTATTTTTATCTTTCCCAATCGTATTTGGTAGAGGCGCGATTATTTTTGTCTCTACTGTGGATGGTTCTAATTCTTTTGTCTCAATTTCAGTTGTCGAATGTAAGGCAGCACGCACAGTGGTGTCTCCCAAAACTGAACCGGGCGCAACTACTTGTCCTGGCTCAACTGAACAGTTAAAAACTGTTGTTGCTGAACCAATGCAAGCATTTACTCCTATTCTACCTGCACCAACCATTAAAAAACCGGCTCCCAGACTTACTCCTGCTTCTATTTCTATTATTCCTGTATTGACTTGAAGAATTGACCCCATGCCAATACAGACACCAGGACCGATGACGATTTTGCTGTTTGTAGCTGCTTGGAGTATGACCCCTGGTGCGATTACTGCACTCGGATGAACAATTACCTCGCCACTAATGTAAGAATCAAAGTTGCTATCAAGAAGGCGCAGTGGCGGCACAGGCATAAAAATTGTAACCTTAGAAGCCGGAGTGGGGAGACAGGGAGATGGGGAGACACGGAGACACGGAGACAACGAAGAAAATTTACCTTGTCCTCCTTGTCCTCCTTGTCCTCCTTGTCTGTTTTGGAGATGGGGAGACACGGAGACAACGAAGAAAATTTACCTTGTCCCCTTGTCCCTTGTCCTCCTTGTCTCCTTGTCTGTTTTATTGCGGGCGTTGAATAATTGTTTCTAATACCCGACGCTTGTCTTTGGGGTTAATGCCAATTAAACGTACATATTCCCCTTCGTATTCTGTAAGGTGTCCTTCCAAAGCAGCGATGGCTTCTCTGTCAGAATTGCCCTGAATTTGACCACTGCTTGTCCAAGAACCGGTGCGGAATCGGCGCTTGTCTACGTGTTCGATGCTGATTTTGCTACCTTGAGCCATCAACTGCCGTAGTTGGTCTATGACTTCTGAGCTTAACCGGCTGCTGGCATGGGTGGAAGTGCTACTTGAGCTACTTGCCGCCATCTGGTTATCGCTACCGCTAGGCTGTGCTACACTGTCATCCGGTCTTTGAATAATGGTTTCTAAAACTCGTTTTTTCGCTTTTGGTTCAATGCCAATTAAGCGTACATATTCCCCTTGGTATTCTGTAAGGTATCCTTCCAAAGCAGCGATCGCTTCTGTTTGGGAATTACTCGGAATTGGACCGCAGCTAGACCAAGAACCTGTACGGAATCGGCGCTTGTCTACGTGTTCCGCGCTGATTTTGCTACCTTGATTGATTAGTTGCCGCAGTTGATCTACCACTTCTGAACTTAACCGGCTGGTTGCCTTAGTGGAAGTGCTACTTGCGACAAACTTATTACCCAAGCCTTGAGTTCCATTGCCATCCGGTCTTTGGATGATGCTTTCCAAAACCCGCTTTCTGGCTTTTGGCTCAATTCCCACTAACCGGACGTACTCGCCGCTGTGTTCAGCTACACAAGCTTCTAAAGCGGAAATTACTTCTCTTTCATTACTTGAAGCAATGGGAGTGCAACTTTGCCAAGAACCGGTACGGAACCGCCGTGCATCTACGTGTTCCATGCCAATTTTGTAACCACCATTTAAGAGCTGGCGGACTTGAGCGATCGCTTCATCACTCAATGAAGTAGAACTACCGCTGTAGCTACTAGTACCGGAAGAAGTGGCACTTTTTACATTTAACTTAGGTGTCCCGCCATTTTGAACTATACCATCTGGTCTTTGGATGATAGTTTCTAATACGCGACGCTTGCCTTTGGGATCGATACCAAATAGTCGGACAAACTCACCACTGTGTTCGGTTAGACAGTCTTCTAAGGCAGCGATCGCTTCACTGGTTGAATTAGTTGCGATCGGACTACAGCTAGTCCACGAACCAGTACGGAACCGCCGCGCATCTACGTGTTCTGTACCAATTTGGTACCCTTGCTCTAAAAGATGCCGCACTTGTTGCACCGTCTGGGAACTCAAGTTAGAACTCGATACAGATCCGTTGCCAGTGTAGCCATTACTGCCGTTGGTTTTATATGAACTAGTCATTTCATTCCGAATGTTTCTAATACATTTGTTATCCGCAGCACAGAGATAACCTGATCTCAGTGCTTGATTTATACCTACTACATGATGAGAAAATTCCTTGTCCTGAGCTTGCACATCTGGTAAGCGATCGGCTTGCTGCTGGTTAGTAATTATCGCTCCCGAAGGGACATATTTTCCCGGTGGAATTTCTACATCTTGAATCAAAGCGTGCATCATCACGATGCAACCATTTCCTACTCTGGCGTTAAACACCGTGGAGCGAAAACCAATAAAGCACTCATCCCCTACGTATGCAGGTCCATGAATTAAAGCCATGTGGGTAATGGAAGCATCTTTGCCAATCCATACCGAGTAGGAATTGTCATCATCACCAATTACTCTGCCTTGCTCTAACCCGTGAATCACAACACCATCTTGAAGATTGGTGTTCTCACTGATATGAAAAGGCGTACCTTCATCAGCTCTAATTGAAGTTCCCGGAGCGACGATTACATTCGCACCAATCCGCACGTCCCCAATAACGTTAGAAAATGGATGGATATAAGCTGTTGGATCGATATTTGGCTCTGCCAAATTTCTTGACCACGGGGTTGGGGGAGCCGCTGTGCTGCGGACTGCCATTCTAGATTCCTCCTAACTTAAGCTTTTTCTCAAAAGTCGTAGAGACGTTCCACCGGAACGTCTCTACAAAAGTCAATAGTCAATATTTTTGACCCTTGACTCTTGACTCTTGACTTTTGACTACCGATACTGGTCTTTTTTGCTATATATAAGGCGATCTTCAACGTAAACTGTATCAATTATCGCCACTACAGCTGCATCCACCGGACGCTGTTCATTGCCCAGAACTTGACGAGCAGCATTGCCACGACTTATAAGCACCCACTCATCGAATCCAGCACCAACACTATCAGCTGCCACCTCATATTCTGGCAAAATTTGCCCTTCTTCATTTATTAACTGCAACAACAGTAGTTTGAGACCTCTAAGACTTGGATCTTTTTGTGTACTAACTACTGTGCCGCGAACCTTGGCAATTTGCATTACAAATTACGGTCTTCTGCCGTAGGGACGAATGGCGTTAACATTCTCCCGGAATTGCTCTACGTCTTCTGTATAACGAATTGGCAGGACATATTCCAGGTTTTCGTGGGGACGAGCAATGATGTGAGTAGACAGAACTTGTCCCCCATTAACTCGCTTGACTGATTCAACTCCTGCTCCTACCGAAGCTTGGACTTCTGATACATCTCCCCGGACAATCACGGTAACGCGACCACTACCGATTTTCTCATAGCCGACTAGGGTGACACGGGCAGCTTTCACCATTGCGTCAGCAGCTTCCACTACTGCTGGAAAACCTAGCGTCTCTACCATTCCTACTGCGATTGACATTTTTTTTTAATCCTTAATTAAGTTTCATTTCGATGAACACAAACAGCTACTAGGCTGACAATTCGTCAATAGATGCGTGATGCCTGTTTAACTAGTGCAGCACTACAAAAATAATTAGACAGCCATAAACAGAAAAAAAAGTAGTTTTTATAAGCATTTCTGCCTTCTGCCTTCCGACTTCTGCCCTCTGACTTCAGCATAGCTGCCTTCTAGCTTTTAAGTGCGAAACTGTTCTACAGCCTCGGTGTATCGAATCGGCAATACATATTCTAGGTTTTCGTGGGGACGAGCAATGATGTGAGTTGATAACACTTCACCACCATTTACTCTTCTGGCTGCTTCAACCCCGGCTGCAACCGAAGCTTGTACTTCAGACACATCTCCCCTCACAATTACGGTGACGCGAGCGCTACCGATTTTCTCATAGCCTACCAAGGTGACGCGAGCGGCTTTTACCATCGCGTCCGCAGCTTCTACTACTGCCGGAAAGCCTTTTGTTTCAATCATCCCAACTGCAATTGGCATCCCAAAACTCCTCAAAAATTAATGCAATCAGTACTGTAATCGGAAAATATTTACGGGAATACTCAGTTTGAGTTGTAAAAGCATTTCCGTTATTAAGCATAGAAAAGCTTTGCGTTTCTGGCAATATAAGTTCCTATAATAGTTTATGATAATATAGTTTTAAAATTCTTAATATAAATTTATGTAGCGATCTCAGCAATCAAAATACACAGATTGCTAGAGCAACCACTTGTGTTTTATAATTTTTTAATTACATTTGTTAAATCTAAGTTCATAAAGACTGCTATTCCAAGTCCAAGGAGAATGACAAGCAGACGAAAACTTTTGCTACGTCCGTCTTTTGTGGAATTTTGTTGTATATAAAAGTACGGCAATAAAAATAGATAAAATTATTTAATATCTAATATAAATAGACGATATAAAATCTAAAATAGGAGTCCTATATAAAAAACAAGGAAAGATTTTGATTGTTAAATAAATTGTTCGGTGAAAAATGTAAAGTAAAAGACAAGAAAAATATGAGAATGAAAATAAATATTTTTCTGATGAAAGATTAATCAGCAAGAAGTCGTAAAAGGAAATTTCAATGAATCAGTTTCTCTTCTCAACAAGTTGGTGTGTACCTCTTTATAGCTTAATAGGCGCAATTTTAACATTGCCGTGGGCAATGGGAATAATTAAGCGTACAGGACCAAGACCAGCAGCCTATTTAAACATATTGACGACTGTATTCGCTTTTGTTCACAGTCTATTTGTATTTATAGATATCTGGAATAGAGAACCGGAAACTTTTACGATCGCCTGGTTAAAAGTTGCAGATTTGGACTTATCTTTTGCCTTAGACATTTCACCAATAAGTATTGGGACATCATTTTTAATCACGGCATTAAGTCTGTTAGCACAGATTTATGCCTTAGGTTACATGGAAAAAGATTGGGCACTAGCTCGTTTTTTCGCCATGATGGGATTCTTTGAAGCAGCGTTGAGTGGTTTAGCCATCAGTGACTCGTTGTTTCTCAGCTATACTTTGTTAGAAGTCTTAACCCTTTCCACTTACTTGCTGGTAGGGTTTTGGTATGCTCAACCTTTGGTAGTGACAGCAGCACGAGATGCCTTTCTCACCAAACGGGTAGGAGATTTATTGCTGTTGATGGGAGTAGTTACCCTTTCCACAATGGCAGGTAGTTTAAACTTTTCCAATTTATATGAATGGGCGCAAACAGCAAACTTAAATCCGTTAACATCAGCTTTACTGGGTTTAGCATTAATAGCAGGACCGGCTGGTAAATGCGCTCAATTTCCCTTGCATTTGTGGTTAGATGAAGCGATGGAAGGTCCTAACCCAGCTTCAGTAATGCGGAACTCATTGGTAGTAGCTGGTGGTGCGTATCTACTATTTAAACTTCAGCCAATTTTAGCGCTCTCAACCGTTGCTTTGAACGCTTTAATAATTATGGGTACAGTGACAGCAATAGGTGCAAGCTTAGTGTCCCTTGCCCAAACAGATATTAAACGGGCATTATCCCATTCTACCAGTGCCTACATGGGATTAGTATTTTTAGCGGTAGGTTTGCAGCAAGGAGGTGTAGCCTTAATGTTGCTGTTGACTCATGCGATCGCTAAAGCACTATTATTCATGAGTTCGGGTTCAGTCATATTCACCACCCAAACCCAAGATTTGACAGAAATGGGTGGTTTATGGTCGCGGATGCCAGCAACTACTACAGCTTACATCGTTGGTTCCGCCGGATTGGTATCCCTACTGCCATTAGGTAGTTTTTGGGCAATGCTGTCATGGGCTGATGGCTTTGTGGCGATTAGCCCTTGGGTGATTGGTGTATTATTATTAGTTAACGGCTTAACGACATTAAATTTGACACGAGTCTTTCGTTTGGTGTTTTGGGGTGAGGCACAACAAAAGACCCGTCGCGCCCCAGAAGTCGGTTGGACAATGGCATTTCCAATGGTATTCTTAACAATACTCACGCTGTTACTGCCTGTGATGCTACAGCAATGGTATCTACTACCAACTTGGGAAAGTGTCAACTGGTATGTAGTATTACTATTAGTTTCATCCACCTTAATAGGGGTAGGTACAGGATGTACAATTTATCTGCACAAAGGTTGGTCAAGATCAACAGTACTCGCTTGGAGATTTGTGCAAGATTTATTGGGTTATGACTTTTATATTGACCGAGTTTACCGATTGACAGTAGTAGGTGCAGTAGCCCTACTTTCGAGGATTTCTAATTGGAGCGATCGCTACATAGTTGATGGTTTAGTTAACCTAGTCGGCATTGTCACAATTTTTAGCGGACAAACCTTAAAATACAGCATTTCTGGTCAATCCCAAGGATATATGTTAACTATCCTTGCAGTCGTCAGCGTGCTAGGGTTTTTTATTAGCTGGTCATTAGGTCTATTGGACAAATTGCCGTTTTAAAAGTCAAGAGTCAAGAGTCAAGAGTCAATAGTCAACATTCCCCCACTCCCCTTAACTAATTTGCGTCTATGCTCAGTGCTTTAATTTTGCTGCCGTTGTTAGGTGCGACTTTAATTGGGTTTTTGCCCATAACCATGAATGGGAAAATTTCCCGTGGGATGGCTTTGGTTTTTAGTGCGATCGCTTTCTTGTGGACAATTGTACTAGCTATTCAGTTTAATCCCACACAAGTGACGCAACAGTTTGCAGAGTTCATCCCTTGGGTAGATGTTTTAGGCTTGAATTATAGCCTGGGAATAGACGGTTTGTCTATGCCTTTATTGCTGTTGAATGGACTTTTGACTTGTATAGCCATTTACAGTAGCGATGAATCTTTGCAGCGTCCTCGGTTTTATTACTCTTTGCTACTACTATTAAATGCTGGGGTAACTGGAGCCTTTTTAGCACAGGATTTACTGCTATTTTTCCTCTTTTACGAGTTAGAATTGATTCCTCTGTATTTGCTAATTGCGATTTGGGGTGGACAACGACGCGGTTATGCAGCGACAAAATTCTTAATTTATACAGCTTTATCAGGAATTTTGATTTTAGCAAGTTTCCTGGGTTTGGTTTGGTTGAGTCATGCACCTAGTTTTGCTTTGGCAAACTTGAATGCTACAGCGCTACCGTTGGGGACACAAATTTTATTGCTAGCTGGAATTTTGATCGGTTTTGGGATTAAAATTCCTCTAGTTCCTTTCCATACATGGTTGCCAGATGCTCACGTCGAAGCTTCTACACCGATATCTGTATTGTTAGCTGGTGTGTTGTTGAAGTTGGGAACTTACGGTTTACTGAGGTTTGGGATGAACTTGTTGCCAGAAGCTTGGAGTTATTTGGCTCCTTGGTTGGCAACTTGGGCAGTAGTGAGTGTGCTGTATGGTGCCTCTTGTGCGATCGCCCAAAAAGACATGAAAAAAATGGTAGCATACAGTTCCATTGGTCACATGGGCTACGTACTGCTAGCTGCTGCCGCTGCCACACCTCTAAGCGTGTTGGGAACAGTTATGCAAATGGTCAGCCACGGCTTGATTTCTGCGCTGCTGTTTTTGCTGGTGGGAGTTGTGTATAAAAAAGCCGGAAGCCGGGATTTAGACGTACTTAAAGGACTCTTGAATCCAGAACGAGGAATGCCCGTAATTGGTAGCTTAATGGTTTTAGGTGTAATGGCTAGCGCAGGTATACCGGGAATGATCGGGTTTATTTCTGAGTTTATTATCTTTCGTGGCAGTTTCCCCGTTTTTCCGGTGCAAACTTTGCTGTCAATGATTGGTACGGGCTTAACCGCAGTATACTTTTTACTTTTGCTAGACCGTGCCTTTTTTGGACGCTTATCTGTGCAAGTGATGAATTTACCTCGTGTATATTGGAGCGATCGCATCCCATCTGTGATATTAGCAATCTTAATTGTCATTTTGGGTATTCAACCCGCTTGGTTAATACGCTGGACTGAACCAACCATCACCGCAATGGTTAATGCCCAAAACCTAGTCGCAATATCTTCAGACAAAATCAAAGCTAATTGAAACATTCGTAGTAAGCACAAAGCGTGCTTAAAATAGGCGTTAAAACGCCTACTACATATTTTAAATCCCCAGGAAAAACAGCAATGGTAACTCTTAGAAACAAGCTTGCCAACCACCCTCTTTCTAAATATATTCAACTTCTGCAAAAAGGAGAAGCATTACTTCCTGATAATCCGGAAAACGTATTAGAAGTAGTCGGCATTCTCAAAAGTTATGGCGTAGTTTTAGATGCTTACTCCAAAAATCTTATTTACATTGCCGAAAATCAATTTTTAATATTTTTTCCCTTTTTTAAATACTTTAATGGCGAAGTTACTCTAAATAAATTATTACGTCATTGGTGGCATGATAGAATTAACTTTGAATATGCTGAATATTGCATGAGAGCTATGGTTTGGCATGGTGGGGGTGGTTTAGATGAATATTTAGATTCAGCAGAATTTGAAGAACGAGCCAAAGCTGTTATTGATGCCAAATTTCAAAAGAATTCTTTGATGATAGGAGTTAACCAACTATTTCCTAACTTCTTAACAGAACAGTTGCGCGTAAGTTGTTACTATACTGGTTTGGGTCAATTTTGGCGAGTCATGGCTGATATGTTTCTCAGTTTATCAGACCTTTACGACCAAGGCAAAATTAAATCGATTGCCCAAGTTGTAGATCATATTAAAGGAGAGTTGGTAGCAAATGCAAATAAGCCAATTACCTATGCGGTGAAACTTCGGGATCAAGTTTATGAAATTATACCCCAAAGCATTGGTTTAACCTTTCTTGCAGATACGGCAATTCCTTATGTTGAGGCTGTCTTTTTTCGAGGAACGCCTTTTCAGGGGACAGTTTCATATAATGCCCAAGCTTATCAAATTCCGGCAGATCAAGCACGATTTCAATATGGTGCTTTGTATGCCGATCCTTTGCCCATTGGTGGTGCGGGTATTCCTCCTACGTTGTTAATGCAGGATATGCGCCACTTTTTGCCAGAGTATTTGCACGAAATTTATCGTCGCAGTCCTAGAGGTGAAGATGATTTGCGGGTACAAATTTGCATAAGTTTCCAAAAATCGATGTTTTGTGTGACTACAGCAACGATTTTAGGATTAATGCCTCATCCTTTGGATAGCCAAAATCCAGATGAGCAAAATGCTAATCAAGTGTATTTAGGAAAGTGGATGGATAGGCTAGAAAATTCCCGCTTGTTGAATGTTAATCAGTAGTTGTTAAGCTTCCGGTTCAATGCCAAGCGATCGCAACTGTGCAGCCAAGCGATCGGCTCTTTCCTCACCAGTTAACAACAAATTACCTTGCAAATCCCACCAGCGTAACCAGGGTAATTCTGCATTCTGATATTCTCCATGCCAAATGCCTAGCTCAACTCCTAAAGGTGCGATAAGATAATGTCCTCGTTCATTTGCGGCTAATAGTTGATATTGTCCTTCGATCAAGTGATAGACTTCAACACAAGATTTCTTCACTTCATAAATGCCATAAAAGGCAGGACGAATCACCTGTTCATAAATCCAAAATTTACCCGTCCAAGGGGTTTTGTCTCTTTCTTCATTCCCATTACCAGAGACAAATTCTAAGACAATCAATGGGGCGATAAATTCTCGCCATAACACATAAGAGCGGCGCGTTATCCCATCAAGCAAGGGTGGTACATTTGGGACATAAAACCAATCAGGAGCCTCTGCACCGCGCTCTGGGGGGTCTGTCAAGCGCCAGTAAATACCTAAGTCCTGACCTATACAATATTGAGCATCAGGATGTAATTTTTTGAGGACGGGTGTAATCGAGTCAGTCAGTAAGATGCTTTGGGGATGCTCTTGCCAATTTTTCACAAATGTACCATTAGACTCTGGTAGCTGCGTATGGTCGGGGAAAGGAGTAAGGTCAGTGGCTAGATTAATTGCAGTCATAGGGCTACTACCCTCGCGTTCTTCGTGAGGTTTGTTTTTTAGTTTAGCAATAGAGGCAGGAAAAGAGCGATCGCACCTCTCAAGTTGCCAAGACGGCGTTGCTGAATTCAGGTATGAATCCGGATGTAGAGACGTAGCAGTGCTACGTCTCTACAAGGGTTTTGACCAGAGCGCAGAATCATTTTCATACATCTAATCAGCAACGCCGCCAAGTCTTTCTTATGTGATAATTTATGCAGATATTTTGGGAGTTGCAAATGTGGTTTGGGTAGCAGGCGATCGCTTACAAGGTGGAAAATACACTATTGAAAGAGAGTTGGGAAGCGGACGTTTTGGCATTACCTATTTGGTCAAAAATAGGAATAGCGATCGCCAAGTCGTTAAAACCTTAAATGATGTCTTGGTCAATTCCCTTACCCAGCAGGAACGCGAAAGGAAACTTCTGAGGGATTTACACCACCTGAGCTTTACGCTCAAAGTATACCAACTGGGGCTTATAGCGATATTTATTCTCTGGCAGCTACTTTATATGTGCTTTTAACTGGACAAACACCTGTCAGTGCGCTGAAACGTAAGATTGACAAGGCTCGTTTAGTGGAACCGAAAGACTTGAATAATCTGATTAGCGATCGCACAAACCAAGCAATTTTGACGGGGATGAAGCTAGATCCAAAGAAGCGATCGCACTCCATGCGGGAATGGCTCGATTCTCTAGGATTAACTGGAGCAACTCCCCAACCTGATTCTACTGTAGTTCCTGAACCCAAATCAAATTGGCAGGAAAAAATCAATTGGACAGCGATCGCAGCTATTGGAACTTTCCTCTCAGGAATTGCTGCTTTGATTGTTATTTTCAAACAACCTCAGCCACCTAGCCCACCGTCACTGTCTCCTAATCCGTCATCTACCAAAACACCGTAGAATTAGCTAAACTATCATCATAATCAGTAATTTTTAAACAAATTAAGTAATCTGAAGATCCTCATCCTCACATTGTAGGAGTAATTGACCTGTTTCAGGAAGGTATTACCCACTGTCTGGTGATGGATTTTGTGCCGGGAGAAAACTTGTTTCAGGCAGTGAAACGCAGGGGAGCGTTACCAGAAGCAGAGATTGTGCCTTGTATTCGCCAGATTGGGGAAGCTTTGATAGTAGTGCATCAGGCAGGGTTAGTACACCGAGATGCCCACCCCGGAAACATCATGCTGCGGAGTAATGGCAAAGCGGTTCTGATTGACTTTGGTATTGCTAAAGAACTTGTGCCTAGAACTTTGAGTTCAACAGGTGATGTCGGTAATAAGGGATTTGCGCCCTATGAGCAGCTAGTCAATGGCAGTCGAGAGCCAACGGTCGATGTTTACTGTCTGGCTGCCACACTATATTATGCGGTGACAGGTCAATGCCCTACAACTTCTCTGACTCGCAAGTACAGTAAAGATGACCAGGATACCGATCCCCTTATCTCACCGAAAGATATTCCCTCAAGTATCAGTGACAAATTAAATTACGCAATTATCAAGGGGATGGCGCTGGAGGCAAAAGACCGTCCTCAGTCAATGCAGGACTGGTTGGATATGCTAGAAGCACCAAAACCAACGCCACCACCACCTGTTGAGCCAGTTCATAAAACAGAAGTTGTTCGTCCCAAAACCAAGCCAAAGTCTACTCCAGATAAACCAGCTACTAAATCACCAGACCATCCTCAGTCGATATGGTTGGCAATGTTAGAAGCACAAAAAGCAACGCCTCCACCACCTGTTGTTCCTGTTCATAGACAAGAAGTTGTTCGTTCCAAAGCCAAGCCAAAGTCTACTCCACATAAACCAGCTACTAAATCACCTAGAATTATTCCTTGGGTTAGGTTGGTTGGTATATTGTTTATTTACATATTTATAGGCTACTGCTTGGCTCTCGCTCTCTATAAGACTCCGTTATTGCAGGTAGTTTGTATTTGGGTTTTTGTGTGGGCTTTTATTTCGGCTTTTGTTTGGACTGTGGCTGTTGCTGGGACTTGGACTGGGGCTTGGGTTTGGGTTGCGGTTTCGGCTTGGGCTTGGGTTGTGGCTTCGACTGGGGCTGGAGTTTGGGCTTGGGCTTGGGCTTGGGTTGTAGCTTCGACTCAAAGAAAATTACAACAATCCTTCAGCAACTTTCATACTTTTCTGATTTTGATTGGCACTTCTAATCTAGGCTTGAGTTTGGGATGGTTAGGACATAGGATTTATACAAATTCATAGCCTTATCATCTGAAGCTAATCGGCAAAAGATTTTGTAGCTGTTTAAATCAATACGGTTCGGTTAAGATCCCCCTGCCTGCGGCGATCCCCTTAAAAAGGGGTTAAAAGCCCTTCTTTTTAAGGGAGTTGGGGGGATCTTCAGACATATTAGAACGTTAACCGAACCGTATTGACTGTTAAACGATCGCCCGAATTCAAGAAACGATCGCCCGAATTCAAGAAACAACCGCCCGAATTCAAGAAACAACCGCCCGAATTCAAGAAACGACCGCCCGAATTCAAGAAACAACCGCCCGAATTCAAGAAACAACCGCCCGAATTCAAGAAACAACCGCCCGAATTCAATATCGCGCTTCTTGCTTGATTTTTTGCGAAGCTTGGTGCGCCTTTATCTCGTTTCGCTCATGAAGATTCGCTGCGATCGCTATCTAAATATTCTCCACCCATAGAAGATTACTTGCATAGCTACTGCTTTCAAGAGCGTTATAAAATTTTCCGTGTTTGCATCTAAAACATACCGGCTCACCGTTCTCTGTCCTCGCGGATGAGTTCACTACTATCACTGAAAGTTTTTCCTGCATATCTTACCTGAGCCTGTGCTACTGCTTGTCTGGCTTGTTCCATGTCGCCGCCAGTGTGGTATGTTGCTGCTTCAGATGCTTTTTGTAGGATGTGCTTTAATTCTTCTTGCAAAGACCGACCGTGTTGTTTGGCAATAGTTTCTAGCTTTTCTAGAATCACAGGATCTAAGTTTTCAACTAAGATTTGAGCCATAATTAAAGAGTGATTTTTGGCGTTGCTGATATTTTAAATTTTAAGGTAGTTAAGCACCTAAGCTTCTGGTTCAATGCCGATCGCTCGTTTCTCTAAAAGTATCGCCACCAAAAAAATAAGCAAAAATAGAACCATCACTCTATAATGAGATGGATTATGGGTAAAGAAGAACAATTACTTCAACATTGGCGAGAACTCACACCCGAAAAGCAGCAACAAGTTTTCGAGTTTGTGGAAGCGTTGAAATCTGACTCAGACGCAACACCAATCATTACCGAATATATTCCACAAACACCCTTAGCTAAGAAACTTTGGGAAATTCGTACTAGAGCGATCGCTTCTGGAATACAATTACTCAACGAAGCCGAAATTGAACAAGAGCTTGCTGAACGTCGAGGGGGATACCGTGAGTCGTAAGAAGACCTACATCGACTCTGGGGTTCTCATCACTGCTTTTCAAGGTGTTCAGTCAACCAGCATTCGAGCAAACAGCATTCTCAATGATGGAAATCGGGAATTTATGTCGAGCCAATTCGTCAAATTAGAAGTACTGCCCAAAGCAATTTATCACCAACAGCAAGACGAAACAGACTTTTACGAAACTTTCTTCAGCGCTGTTAGCCATTGGGCAACAGACTCGGAGCAAATTACACAAGATGCTTATCAACTACCTAAGCTAATTAATTTGGCGTTGCTGAATTGAGATATAAATCTGGATGTAGAGACGTAGCACTGCTACGTCTCTACAAGGATGCGATCGCGTAGCCGCGAGCCTCTCATAGAGAAGCCCGTCGTATAAATCGCCTCACTCTACTTAAGCTGTCACCAATTCTTTAATTGGTGCCACTCCAGCCATATCCAAAATTGGCACAATCAAATCTTCACGCTTCACCGACATCATATGCACACCTTGGCACAGTTGACGCGCAATCTGCACTTGTTCGGCGGCAATTTTCACCCCTTCTTCCAGGGGATCTTTTGCTTGGGCTAATCTATCAATAATATGGTCGGGAATATTCACACCCGGAACGCACCTATTAATAAACTGGGCATTTTTCGCCGACTTTAACAAGAAAATCCCTGCTAAAATCGGTTTATCACAACCTGCGGCGATTTTGTCCATGAACTTTTCTAGCCGCTCAAAATCGGTAATTAACTGACTTTGGAAAAACTCCGCTCCCGCTTGCAATTTCCGCTCAAATCGACTTTGCAAACCCGACCAACTTGCACATTGCGGATCGACTGCGGCACCGACAAATAAATCCGTGGCTCCATCAGTCAGGGCTTTTTCGTTGCAATCAAAGCCGCTATTTAGCTTCTGGATGACTTGCAGCAAGCGGACTGCTTCCAAATCAAATACAGCTTTAGCATCGGTGTGGTCGCCTGCTTTCACCGGGTCGCCAGTCAATGCTAAAATGTTGTGTATCCCTAAGGCATGAGCGCCCATTAAATCAGCTTGTAAACCAATTCGATTGCGATCGCGACAAGCCATCTGACAAATCGGCTCTATCCCATTTTGCAACAAAATCGCCGAAGCTACTAACGAAGACATCCGCAGAACTGCTCTGCTACCATCAGTAACATTGACGGCATGAACCCTCCCCTTAAGAGTCGCCGCCATACTGATCATGTGCGCTGGATTACCCCCCTTTGGTGGAGTAACCTCAGCTGTAATCAAGAAATCACCCGCTTTTGCAGCTTTGCGAAAGCAAGTGAATGCTGTTTTTGACGTATTAAGCATAACTATGATATGAATATAGCCTAAGTACACTCATACCATAACGTATCTAAAAGGGAAACCTCATAAAGGTAGAGAATAACCCAAAGCGACTTTTACTTGTGTAAGGGTAGAAAGTGCGATCGCTTGAGCTTTTTCTCGTCCAGAGCGCAACACCGACTCTAGATAGCCTTTGTCATCCATCACCGCTTGATATTTATCTTGAATCGGTTGAAGGGCATTAATCGTCGTTTCTGTCAATAGGGGTTTAAATTGTCCCCAACCCATATCTTGACACTCAGCGGCAACTTCTTCCTTTGTTTTAGCAGAAAGCAGCATATACAGCGTCAATAAATTGTGACATTCTGGACGCTCTGCATCGTCAAAAGTCAAACCGCGAACCAAATCGGTTTTACACTTCTTAATCTTTTTGGTGATTAAATCTGGTGGATCTAGCAAATTGATTCGGCTCAAATCTGACGGATCAGATTTCGACATTTTCTTCGTTCCATCCGTCAAACTCATTACCCTTGCCCCTTCTTTGCGAATCAAAGGGTCAGGTAATTTTAGCACAGGTTGATCGGGCGAAGCAAATTGGTGATTAAATCTATTGACAATATCTCGCGTCAATTCCAAGTGTTGTTTTTGGTCTTCACCCACTGGTACTTTATCAGCTTGGTAGAGCAAAATATCCGCTGCCATTAGTACCGGATAATCCAGCAAACCGACATTCACATTTTCGCCTTGTTTAACAGCTTTTTCCTTAAACTGGATCATATCTTCCAACCAGTTCATCGGTGTGATGCAGTTTAGCAGCCAAGTAAGCTCACTGTGGGCAGAAACGTGAGATTGGACAAAAATTGTAGAATATTCTAAATCCAGACCACAAGCTAGATAAAGAGCCACAAGGGTGTAAGTATCATCTGCCAGTGTCGCTGGATTATGCGGTACAGTTATGGCATGTAAATCAGCCACAAAGAGATAATTTTCATACTCGCTCTGTCCTTGTACCCAGTTGCGAATTGCTCCCAAGTAGTTACCGAGATGATAATTGCCAGTTGGTTGAACTCCCGACAGAACGCGTTGCTTGCCCATAAATTTCAATTTATCTCAAATCCGCACTATAGTAAATGTGCGATCGCAAAACTCATTTTATTTTGACATTTTCTAGGGCAACTCGCCCTTTAGAGATTTAGTAATTGGTTATAACCTCTCTCCATCTGAGTTCACAATTATTGCTAAAAATCAATCTAATTTAATATTTTATTATAAAATATCGGATTAATCTGGCAAGTAATTAATTATGCGTTGCCTGAACCCAAGAGACGTAGCAATGCTACGTCTCTACATCTTGGGATATGTGCTTTATGAGAGTTTTATTAACCTGGTGGCATGTTTAGCTATTAGACATCTCCAGAAAACAATGTAGAGACGTAGCACAGAATAGTCTAATCAAGGGTTTGGGGCAACGCATAGTTCTTTTCTGGAGATGTCTATTAGACATCGACCGAATTTAATTATGCGTTGCCCGAAACCCTGTTTTCTGGAGATGTCTATTGTTTTCCAACAGATGCCTATTTACGAATGAACCAACAGGTATTGCCCGTTACCAAGAATTTGACCATCGCAACCGTCAAAGTGGTGAATACACAAGAGTAAATAAAATCTCCAGAGTCTGCGAAACTTGGCATAGTTCATCCCATAATTTAAATCCTTGACTTGGGCTTGATTTTGGTTAAAATTATTTAACCAATTTATCAGAGTTTTGGAATAGTTAGCGCCATTTAAATACCATCGATTAATGGTTTTCAAGTCTTGATTAATCTTTGGTATTACATCATAACTCCACACGCGCATATTTGGGAAAATATATTTGTTGATAAATGGATGGGTTATGTTGTAAGGTAATGTGGTTGTGATTATGTGAATTAAGACCTTGCCATCATCTTTTAGGAGATCAGCCAGTTTTTGGAATGATTTTGTTAAATTACCTACATGCTCAAAAACCCCTATCGTAATAATTTTGTCAAATTTTGTCTCAAACTTAGCATCATTAAAGTCCTGTTCGTAGAGAGTAAATCTATCTGAACTGAGATAACTTTCAGGATCTTGCATTTTCCGACGGATGTACTCACATTGCTCGTGGCTCAAATTCAGACCTGTAACCTTAGCATTGGGAAAATTAGAAAGAATGTAATTGTCCGCAGATCCCCAACCGCATCCCAAATCTAAGATTTCCTCTCCGTCTTGAATATCTGCCTTCTCAATTAAATCATCGAGCATGTCTATTTGCGCTTGCTCAAGGTTTGTTGCTCCTTTTTCCCACAGAGCCATGCTGTATTTAGGATACAAAAGTTCTCCCTCTCCTAACATGAGACTGAACATTTCTTCGGGCAGGTTGTATTGAATGTTCATTAACTCGTGCGATCCTTCTGCGAGGCGATCACTTTCTTTCGACAGCCATTCATAGGGAACCAGGAGAAAAGGAAAATACTTATAGCAGATTTGCACGGAGGCATCAAAAAAAGATTTAAGTACAGGGTCTGGAGTTTCTAATCCATTGATATAAGCTTCTGCTCCTGCCATTGAGATCGCGTTGAATGCCGCGTTTCTTATCCGGGTGGCTTGATAAGCAATGGGGCTTTTAGTATTAACATCTCCTACTAAAGGTATATGCCTTTGGATATCTTGCAGATTGCTATAATTCATGTTATTTATTCCTAAAATCAATACTTGTTTTTATATTTTTATGATAAAACAAATAAAAATTGAAGCTTGTAAACAAGGTTATAATTTATCAAAAGGTAACAATAATTTATGAAAATAAATAACGATCAAGTACTAATTCCTCAGAGAACCTATGCGAAAAAGTTGCGTCCCTTCCTTCCTGCTGAAGCGTTTGCTCCTGATTCGAGTAAGTTAGGTATCCTGTTTATTAATCTGCTAATTTTGATATTAGGCTGGATGATAGCAGAACACTTAGATTGTTGGTCAGTTTATCTTTTATGGCTTTATTTACCACTAACAATCATTATGGGCAATAGCGTGATTGTTTTACTATTTAGCTCCCACGATATGATGCATGGTAGCGTGATAAAAAACTCACGGCTGACCTATATTATTAGCTTGCTAGGGTTAACAATGTTGTGGATGCCACCAACGTTGTGGAAAGCCGTTCATAATCGAGTACATCATAATCAAACAAATGACTTAGGAGATCCAGATCGCAATTACTTATATGAGCAGTCTAAGACTTGGGGAAAATGGATTCAGAATTTATTTGTGCCTTCTATTGAAGTTAATCCCCTATGGTTAACAGTGGGAATGGCAACAGCATGGGGAGTACATACTTTTCGCAATCTGACTTCGGTGTTGTTATTTAACCGGGAAACCGTCGATTATGTTCCAGCCGCTTTTAAGGTTAGTGCCAAAGAACGTCTGGCGATCGCAGGAGAATTTATGATTATATTAATAATTCATTTGAGCATATTAATGTATCTGCAATTTAACCCTTTAAAACTCGTATTTAGCTATTTTCTACCTATCGGAATTGGCTATGCTGGAATGATGTTTTATATTTATACAAATCACATGGTTTGCCAAATGACGGGCATTAATGATCCGTTAATAAATAGTCTTTCTATCCGAGTTCCTAAAATATTTGATGTTTTGCATTTAAATTTTTCATACCATACCGAACATCATATTTTTCCAGGTATGAACTCTGACTATTATCCAATGGTTCAAGAGCTTTTAAATGTTCACTATCCGGAACGCTTGAATTTATTGGATGCTGGGGAAGCATGGGATTTACTGCTACAAACTCCTCGACATTATAAAGACGAAAACACCTTAACAGATTGGTCAGGAGAAAAGCCTGTTCCTTGCCCTTTTCCTAGAATTGAACCAAGTTAAGCAATTATTTATTTGCCAAATTTTGTGCATTACTATGTCTTTTCAAGGATTTTTAATTATAAATGATGTTTTAATTGGGTTGCCTTGGTTAGAAACTCGACGTTTGGTAGTAGATAGAAAAGCAGCTTTGCTAACTTTGGGTGAAGATTGGGCGTTGCTGATTAGATGTATGAAAATGATTCTGCGCTCTGGTCAAAACCCTTGATTAGACTATTCTGTGCTACGTCTCTACATCCGGATTCATACCTGAATTCAGCAACGCCATTTTTTCAAATCCTCTTAACTTATCAATTTATCTCTAAATTATAATCTAGAAATTAGGTAGATAATGAAATTTATCGGTATTGATTTCGGTTGGAAATCGCAACCAAGCGGATTATGCTGCTTACAATGGACAGATAATCAACTTGAACTAGTTGATTTAGATCGCAAAGAATTTATTGCAGACATCCTCACCTGGATTGATACTCACGTACAGCCAGACGAAAGCGCTATCATTGCCGTAGACGCACCTACCCTGATCCCCAACGCTACCGGGAGTCGCTTACCAGACAAACTTAGTCACAAATACTTTGGCAAATATCACGCTGGATGCTACCCAGCAAACCTGAATTTACCCTTTGCCGATCGCACCATCAACTTCGGTTTACAATTAGAATCCCGTGGCTTTACACACGCACCAACCATCGAACCGCAAAAACCCGGTAGATATCAAATAGAAGTCTTTCCCCATCCTGCCATCGTCCATCTCTTCAACTTAGAACGCATCCTCAAATACAAAAAAGGACGTATAAGCGTACGCCGTTTAGAACTTCTCAAACTCCAAAATTACATCCTTCATATCCTACCCACCATCGAACCTCATCTGCGTTTATCCGCGTACATCAGCGGTTATTTTCCTACCGAAATTCCCACAACAGGTGCAGCACTCAAAGCATTGGAAGATAAACTAGATAGCCTCATCTGCGCTTATGTAGCTGCACACTGGTGGTATTGGGGAGAACAACGCAACCTAGTATTAGGCGATCGCACTACTGGTTACATTGTCATCCCGCAGAAATCGTGACTGGGGACTGGGGACTGGCAAGAAAAGAATATACTCTTCCTAATCCCTAGTCCCTAGTCCCTAATCCCTAATCTTACTGCGCCCAAAGAATCAACCTTGGCTCATACGGTGTAGCAAGATGCTTGTGTTTTGGCAACACGCGCAAAGACAAGCCTTGTAAACCAGAGGCAGTGTAGAGGATATTCGCAGTGTAAATACCTAACTCTTGCGTATCATTACCTTGGTAATCCATCACCACTGTCACAGCATCAACAATCTCGCCATCGGCATTGATTGTACCTTGATAAAGCTCCACCTGCACGTCATCTGGGCTGAGAGTTGCCAAGTCAAGTTTCGCCTTAACAGCAACAGTTTGGTTCACCTCGATATCTGCACCTGAGGAGATGTCAACATCTTTGATTTTCATGTTGAACCAATTTTCTCTGAGTTTGCCTTTCCAAGCTGCTAATTCCTTCGCTGGTGCATACTTATCGGCAGTTAGAGTGTAGTAGCGATCGCTTGCGGGGAAATAAGCTCTTTGTGCATATTCTCCCACCATCCGCGCTGTATTAAAGAACGGACAATTTAACCGAATCGCATCTTTCATTTTTGCTACCCAATGACGGGGCAAATTATCGGCATCGCGGTCATAAAATAAAGGCACCACTTCTTTTTCCAGTAAATCATAGAAAGCGTTTGCTTCTATTTCATCCTGGTAATTGGGGTCTTCATAATTCTCACCATGTCCTATTGCCCAACCTGTACGGACATAATCAGCTTCATCCCACCAACCATCTAATACACTTAAATTCGGTAATCCGTTCATCGAAGCCTTCATCCCGCTCGTTCCTGAGGCTTCTCGCGGACGACGTGGTGTATTTAACCAAACATCGCAACCAGCTACCATCAATCGAGATACGTGAATGTCGTAATTAGGAACAAACACTACCTGCTTTTGTAAATTTTGTTCGCTGATAAAGTGATTGATGTCGCGGATTAGTTCTTTACCGGGGATGTCTTTCGGATGTGCTTTGCCGGCAATAACAAATTGTAACTTGCGGTGTTTGTTAGCCAACATTATCCGCTTAATGCGCTCGATATCGCGCATCCATAAAGTTGCGCGTTTGTAGGTTGCAAAGCGACGAGCGAAACCGATAGTTAAAACGTTTGGATCTAGTACTTCTTGGGCTTGGGCAATATCTGAAGAAGAAGAACCGCGATCGCGTAAATGTTTCACCAAATGATCCCGCACATACAATACCATATCCAAACGGCAGCGTTCGTGATTGCGCCACAATTCTTCATCTGGAATCGCGTCCATGCGTTCCCACAATGGGCTATCTGCTGGTGCTGATGACCAATTTGGTCCGAGATAGCGATCGTACAACTCTTGAGTTGATTTTGCCACACAACTGCGGGCATGAACCCCATTTGTAATTGCGGCGATGGGTACTTCTTCCACTGGTACTTTTTGCCACAAACCTTGGAACATTTCTCGTGACACTACACCATGCAGTTGCGCTACACCGTTACAAAATGTTGCCATTTTTAACGCCAGCACTGCCATACTAAAAGGTGCAGATAATTCACCAGTATTTTCACGTCCCAATCCTAAAAATTGGTCTTTTGTCAAACCAAAGATATCTGCGTAATATCCTAGATAATACAACATCTTATCTGGGGCAAACAAGTCAATACCTGCGGGTACTGGCGTATGAGTGGTGAAAATATTAGTTGAACCTACCACCTGTTTGGCAGTATCGTAACTCAAATTTTCTTCTTGAATCAACACCCGGATGCGCTCAAGAGCAGAAAAAGCCGCATGACCTTCATTCATATGGTAAGCGGTGACATTATACCCCAGAGCTTTCAGCATCTGCACGCCGCCGATACCCAGCATGATTTCCTGGTGGATACGCATGTCGATATCGCCACCATACAGTTGATCTGTAATGTTGTGGTCGTAAGGATTGTTGGGTTCGATGTTAGTATCCATCATGTAAAGCGGCACAGTTCCCACCTGTACGCGCCATACCCTAGCGTAAACCTTGCGTCCGGGGTAATCTACAGCAATTCGCAATTCTGAGCCATCAGGATTGCGCTCTAGGTGCAAGGTCATGTTATGAAAATCGTTGATTGGGTAGCGTTCTTGCTGCCAACCATCCGCATTTAGATATTGGGCGAAGTAACCTTGCTGGTACAGTAAGCCCACACCTACTAACGGTAATCCTAAATCGCTGGCAGATTTGAGGTGATCCCCTGCGAGAACACCCAAGCCTCCAGAATATACAGGTAGACAATCCACCAGTCCAAATTCAGCCGAAAAATAAGCGTAGCATTCCTTGCCTTTGTGGTCAGAATGACTACTTCGCTGTTTTTGGTACCAAGTGCGTTCTTGTAAATAATCTTCTAACTGGCGGGCAGCTCGATCCATTTGCGCCAGGAAGCCTTCATCTTCCACAACTTCCGTCAACCGTCCTTGGCTGATTGTACCAAGCATCAACACTGGGTTATGGTGGCTAGATTCCCATAAATCCGGGTCTAAACGGCGAAATAAGTCTTTTGTCTCAACATTCCAATCCCAATGGAGGTTATATGCCAGCTTCCGCAGCGGTTCGAGTCGGGGCGGTAGCGAAGGGGACACGTTAAATGTACGAATTGGTTGCATAAGTTGGCGAAATTCCTGGTTTAGCGATCGCTATTGTTGACTGTGTTTGCCCAATGTGTCCAACTCTTTATACCTTGTTTGTGAAGCTATAATGACTTTGTTAAGCTTTAAAAAATATTATCACTTAGATTAGAAAATCTGATTAAAAAGATTTTCTTAATTTTACCAGTTAGTGTTCACTATATAATTATTAATTTATTAGACATCGACCTAATTTAATTATGGGTTGCCCCAAAACCTTGATTAGACGTAGCAGTGCTACGTCTCTACGTATTACTCTGGAGATGTCTATTAGACATAGGAGTATAAAATAATTATGCCTTGCCCTAAACCCTTGTAGAGACGTAGCATTGCTACGTCTTTATTTATGTATGCTACGTCTTTATTTATGTATGCTACGTCTTTATTTATGTATGCTACGTCTTTATTTATGTATGCTACGTCTTTATTTATGTATGCTACGTCTTTATTTATGTATGCTACGTCTTTATTTATGTAT